>NZ_JASITA010000006.1 GCF_030063415.1 Streptomyces sp. H27-C3
CCCCACCAGCCCCGCCGCGATCAGCGTCAGCACCACCACCGGCGTCCACGCCATCTCGGTGCCCGGCAGCTTCGGCAGGTGCCCGAAGGGGGACAGGTTCAGCACCGACTGCGGGATCTCCAGCGCCGGGCCGATCCAGCCCAGCGCGAGCGTCGGCCCCGCCACCGCCCAGGCCGCCACCGCCGCCCTCGGGACGACTCCGTACAGCAGCACCGCCAGGCCGCCGAGCAGCCAGATCGCGGGGAGTTGGGCCAGCGAGGCACCCACGATCGGGCCGGGCTCCTTCCCGTGTCCGTGCCGCTCAGACCGCAGGCAGGGGCAAGGGCAACGGCAGGGTCAGCGACCACGCCCCCGGCCGTACCGTCCACGTCCGGGTCCGCACCGGGCCCGTCACCAGCGCGTCCGCCCGGTAGCGGAAGTCCGGGCCGGACACGGTCACCGTCAGCGCGTCCACCCGTACCGGCTCACCGCCCTGCGGCCGGATCACCACCTGCGCCCGGCCCGCGCGGGAGAACACCGAGATCCCTTCGACCGGCCGGTCCAGATCGTTCAGCAGGACCCCGTCCGCCTCCACCCGCAGACGGTAGGCCCGCATGACGGACAGCGGGGCGGGCGGCGCGGGCCCGACCAGGGTCCGCACCAGCGAGCGGCAGGCGTGCCACACCGAGGGCACGGGTGGCGTCACGGGCATCGGCGCGGGGATGCGTAGATCGCCGAGGACCACCCCGTCGCTCTCGTCGACCAGCAGATCGAGCCGGTGCGCGGCCCCTTCCAGGACCGCGCGGGCCGCCGCCACCGCACTCGTCGGCACGCCGAGCGACCGGGCGAGATCGAGCCCCGCCCCCACCGGCACCAGCGAGAGTTCCCGGGCGCCGAGCCCTCTCTCCCGGTGCAGCAGGGCCACCGTACGCAGCAGCGCCCGGTCGTCGCCGACCACCACGGGCCGCCTACTGCCCCGGCGGGCAAGGGCCCGCGCGAACTCCTCAGGCCCCTCGGGGAGGCAGATTTTGGCGGACGCTCCGGCGCTCAGCACGTCCTTGGCGATACGTACGGACTCGCCGTCCGTACGCCGGGCGACCGGGTCGATGAGCACCAGCAGCGGATGCGCGGTGTTCGCGGTGGGCTCTGGAGCCGACACCTCGGTCCTTCCTCGGGTAGCATCTTTGTGCAAGAGCCCCTTGCGCTATTGCGCCAGGGGCTTGGTCTATTCCGGGGCACCCGGTCCAACGGCTCAGTATCAGGCGTACGCCGTACGTACGCCCCCTGACCTTGGACATGCCCCGCCCGGAAGGGGTGTACGCCTGTGCCCGCACTTGTGCTGCTCGGTGCTCAGTGGGGTGACGAAGGCAAGGGAAAGGCCACCGACCTGCTCGGTGGATCCGTGGACTATGTAGTGCGCTATCAGGGCGGCAACAACGCCGGCCACACGGTCGTCGTCGGCGACCAGAAGTATGCGCTGCATCTCCTCCCTTCCGGAATCCTCACGCCGGAATGCACGCCGGTCATTGGTAACGGTGTCGTCATCGACCCGGCGGTCCTGCTCTCCGAGCTGAGCGGCCTGAACGCGCGTGGTGTCGACACGTCCAAGCTGCTGATCAGCGGAAACGCGCATTTGATCACGTCGTACCACACGACTGTGGACAAGGTGACGGAACGCTTCCTCGGCAAGCGGAAGATCGGCACGACGGGCCGCGGAATCGGTCCGGCCTACGCCGACAAGATCAACCGCGTCGGGATCCGCGTCCAGGACCTCTACGACGAGTCGATCCTCCAGCAGAAGGTGGAGGCCGCGCTCGACGGCAAGAACCAGATCCTGGCGAAGCTGTACAACCGTCGTGCGATCGACGCCGCCCAGATCGTCGAGGAGCTTCTCGGCTACGGCGAGCAGATCAAGGGTTACGTCGCCGACACCACGCTGCTCCTCAACAACGCGCTCGACGAGGACAAAGTCGTCCTCTTCGAGGGGGGCCAGGGCACGCTGCTGGATGTCGATCACGGCACGTACCCCTTCGTGACGTCGTCGAACCCGACCGCGGGCGGCGCCTGCACGGGTACGGGCGTGGGCCCGACGAAGATCAGCCGCGTCATCGGCATCCTCAAGGCCTATACGACGCGTGTGGGCGCCGGTCCGTTCCCGACCGAGCTCTTCGACGCGGACGGTGAGGCGCTGCGCCGCATCGGTGGCGAGCGCGGCGTGACCACCGGCCGCGACCGTCGCTGCGGCTGGTTCGACGCTCCGATCGCGCGTTACGCGACGCGGGTCAACGGCCTCACGGACTTCTTCCTCACGAAGCTGGACGTGCTGACCGGCTGGGACGAGATCCCGGTGTGTGTGGCGTACGAGATCGACGGCAAGCGCGTCGAGGAACTCCCGTACAACCAGACCGACTTCCACCACGCGAAGCCGATCTATGAGAACCTGCCCGGCTGGTCCGAGGACATCACCAAGGCGAAGACCTTCGACGACCTGCCGAAGAACGCGCAGGACTACGTGAAGGCGCTGGAGGACATGTCCGGCGCGCCGATCTCGGCGATCGGTGTCGGCCCCGGCCGCACCGAGACGATCCAGATCAACTCGTTCATCTAGCAGTGGGCAAGTGAACAAGTTGAGCGAGTGAACAAGCGAAGGGGCCACGGCGCGCATGCGCGCCGTGGCCCCTTCGCTTGTTCCGGTCGCGCACGGCCGTGCCGGGTCAGCCCGACTTGGTGTAGGTGACCGACTCCCCGGTGGCGGTGGTCGTCCGGCGCAGCGTCCCGTCCGGCTCCAGGGTCAGCTCGGTCGGTTTGCCGGGCTCGCAGGATGCCATGGGCTCGCCGGCCGTGACCCGGGACGGGCCGATCTTCAGGGGAGCGCCGCCGCTCGGGGGCGCGGTCAACTCCGCCTGGAACACGCAGTGGTACGTGCCGACCGCGAGCGGTCCGTCGGCGGTGAGCGAGAGAACCGTGTCGCCGATCTCGCCCTGCTGGAGGACGATACGGCGGGTGTCCTGGCCCGTGTCGCCGATGGTGCCGCTCCAGGCGCCGAGGTACTCCTCGGGTATGGAGCCCCCCTTGGTGGCCTGCGTGGGCGAGCCGTTGGGCGACGGGGGCGGCGCCGTGTTCTTGCCGTCGTCCGTGGGGCCGTTCGCGGACACGGTCGGCAGCGTGTTGACCGGGCCGGAGTGCTGCTCGTCCTCACCGGTGTTCATGAAGGCGTACACGGACCCGCCCGCGCCGAGCGCGACCAGCAGCGCCACCGTGATCAGCGCGGCGGTGGAGCGGCCGGTGCGGGGCGCGGGCTCGGGCGTGGTCGGCTGGTAGGCGTACAGCGGCCCGTGGGGGCCGTACCCGCTGGGCGGGGTGTGGTGCGGGTGGGGCTGCTGGGGCTGTGGGTAGCTGTACGAGGCGTACGGCGGTGTCGGGGCCAGGGCCGGAGGCGCCGGAGGGCCGCTCGCGTTCGGGCCCGCTGTCGGGGGCGGGGTCGGCGCCGTGATGATCGTCGGCAGGGCGTGCACACCGCCACCGGGCGGGGCGGCCGGCGCCGCGCCGTTCTCGCTGCCCGGGGCCGGGCCCTCCGACTCCAGCTCCAGCAACTGGATCGCGTGGTTGCCGAGCTGGGCCACCAGCGCGCCCGGCAGCCAGGGCTCACCGTCCGCTCCGCGGGTGCGCTCCAGGATCTGCTCCGGGGTGGGGCGCGCCGTCGGGTCCTGGAGCAGGCAGTCCCCGATCAGGTCCCGCAGCCCCTCCGGTACGTCGCCGAGCTCCGGGGGCTGGGTCGCGATCCGGAACATCAGCGCGTGCACACCGCTGTCGGCCGTGCCGAACGGCAGCCGGCCCGTCGACGCGTACGCCAGCACCGAGCCCAGGCAGAAGATGTCGCACGCGGGCGTGATCGGCTCGCCGCGCACCTGCTCGGGGGCCATGAAGCCGGGGGAGCCGACCAGGGCGCCGGCTCTGGTCAGCCCGGCGTCCGTGACCGTCTCCAGTGCCCGCGCGATGCCGAAGTCGATGACGCGGGGCCCGTCGATGGTGATCAGGACGTTGGACGGCTTGAGGTCGCGGTGGATGAGGCCGGCGCCGTGGATGTCCTTGAGCGCGTGCGCGAGACCGGCCCCCAGGATGTGGACGGAGCGCTCGGGCAGCGGCCCGTGCCCCGCGGCGGCCCCGCCTCCGGCCGCCGAGCCGGATCCGGCCGACACGACCGACTGGAGGCTGGGCCCGGCGACGTAACCCGTGGCGACCCACGGGATCGTGGCCTCGGTGTCGGCGTCGAGGACCGGCGCGGTCCATCGGCCGCCGACGCGCCTGGCCGCGGCCACCTCTTGGCGGAAGCGGCTGCGGAACTCCTCCTGCTCGGCGAGCTCCTGGCGCACCAGCTTGACGGCGACGGTACGGCCCCGGCCGGAGCGGGCCAGGAAGACCTGGCCCATACCGCCCGCGCCGAGCCGCGCCAGCAGCCGGTAGGCACCGATCTGTTGTGGATCTTCCGGCCCCAGTATTTCCATGGCAGCGCTGTCCCTCCCCCGACGAGTCCCCCAACGGACCGAAGGATAGTGCGCTGGTAGGACATTTCACGGTCCGGACGGAAACTCCGGACGGTGACCAAGGTCCTGTGCTTCTGTACTGTCCGACGCCTGCGTGGGCTCCGGCAGTTCCGCGACCGCGTCCAGTGCTTTGGACAGCCGCTCCAGCACCCGCACCGTTTCCGCGAACGCCTCCGCGCCCAGCTCCGCGCCGAGCCGCGCCGCCAGCTCCGCATGGCCGGGACCGATCTTCCGCACCGCGTCCGCTCCGGCCTCGGTGGGGCGCAGCAGTTTGGCGCGGCGGTGGGCCGGGTTGGGTGCGTACTCGGCGAGCCCGGTGGCGACCAGCAGATCGGCGATCCGCTGCACGCTCTGGCGGGTGATGCCCATGGCGCGGGCGATCCCGGCGACGGGCATCGGCTCGCGCAGTACGGCGCCGAGGACCTGCCAGCGGGCGGCTGTGAGACCGCCCGGCTTGGCCAACTGCTCGGACACGCCGAGGAATTGGCCATTGAGCCGGAAGACGCCGAGCGCGGTACGGGTGAGCATGTCCTGCTCCACCCGCTCCTCCTGCTCGTCGCTCACGACTCCAGCACTTCGTAGGCGGAGGCGTCCGAGTCGTGGAACAGCCGGTACCACGCGTCGAGCTTCTCGCCCTCGTACACCCCGAGCCGCGCGAAGACCTCGCGGGCGAACGCCACGGGCTCGGTCGGCCCCGCCGTGATCAGGTCGTGGTCGGTGACGGCGTCGGACTCGCGGTAGTGCTCGCCGCCCTTGTAGCCGGTGGCGTCGAGATAGAAGGAGACGGCGCTGGTGTGCGTCCGGTTGTCCAGCAGCCCCTCGCGCGCCAGCCCGGCCGTCGCCCCGCAGATCGCGGCGACCGGCACCCCCGCGTCGAGGAAGGTGCGCGCGGCGCGGGCGAAGGGGGCGAGCTCGTCGCCGGTGTCCCAGAGCTGGGCGCCGGTGAGGATCAGCAGGGCGGTGTCGTCGTCCCCGGCCCGTACGTCGTGGAGCGCGAGGTCGGGCTGGATGCGCAGGCCGCCCATGGTGGTGACGGGCTCGGTGGTCGCGCCGACGGTCTTGACGGTGTAGCCGTGCTGGGTGAGATGGGCCGTGGTGTGGCCCGTCTCCCAGTCGGCGAAGGTGTTGTACACGGCGAGGTACACGGTCTTGCCGGCCATGGGGAGCTCCTCGTTTCGAAGTGCGTTCGCAAGTGCGTTCCGAAGTTCGTTGACAACATACTGTCAAATCGACAGCACTCTGTCAATGAATGCGCCCGCCTCTCCTCGACACCCTGCCGACGAAAGTGGCGCAGTCCATACAAGGTGGCCATGTCGCCTCCCGCCGGGCCGTATCTACCCTTGGCCCATGACCCCTCATGTCGACCCTTCCCCAAGCTCTCAAATCCGTTCGAGCAGGGGAGGCCCCACTGCCGGCGCGGCCGTGAAGGCCGCGGACCGCGCGCACGTGTTCCACTCCTGGTCCGCCCAGGGCCTGATCGATCCGCTCGCCGTCGCCGGCGCCGAGGGTTCGTACTTCTGGGACTACGAGGGCAACCGGTACCTCGACTTCACCAGTGGCCTGGTCTTCACCAACATCGGCTACCAGCACCCGAAGGTCGTCGCCGCGATCCAGGAGCAGGCGGGGAAGCTCACCACCTTCGCGCCCGCCTTCGCCGTCGAGTCCCGCTCCGAGGCCGCACGCCTCATCGCCGAGCGGACCCCCGGCGACCTCGACAAGATCTTCTTCACCAACGGCGGCGCCGAGGCCATCGAGAACGCCGTCCGCATGGCCCGTCTGCACACGGGCCGCAACAAGGTGCTGGCCGCGTACCGCTCGTACCACGGCGGCACCTCCACCGCGATCAACCTCACCGGCGACCCGCGCCGCTGGCCGTCCGACAACGGCACGTCGGGCACCGTCCACTTCTGGGCGCCGTACCTCTACCGCTCGTCGTTCTACGCGCAGACCGAGGCCGAGGAGTGCGCCCGCGCGCTCCAGCACCTGGAAGACACCATCGCCTTCGAGGGCCCGCAGTCCGTCGCGGCGATCGTGCTCGAAACGATCCCCGGCACGGCCGGCATCATGACCCCGCCGCCCGGCTACCTCGCGGGTGTCCGCGAGCTCTGCGACCGGCACGGCATCGTCTTCGTCCTCGACGAGGTCATGGCGGGCTTCGGCCGCACGGGCAAGTGGTTCGCCGCCGAGCACTACGACGTCGTGCCCGACCTGATGACCTTCGCGAAGGGCGTGAACTCGGGTTACGTGCCGCTGGGCGGCGTGGCGATCTCGGCCGAGATCGCCGAGACCTTCTCGACCCGCCCCTACCCCGGCGGGCTCACCTACTCGGGCCACCCGCTGGCCTGCGCGGCGGCCGTCGCGACGATCCGGGCGATGGACGAGGAGCGCATCGTCGAGAACGCCGCGCACATCGGTGACACGGTGATCGCCCCGGGCCTGCGCGACCTCGCGGAGCGCCACCCGAGCATCGGCGAGATCCGCGGCACGGGCATGTTCTGGGCGCTGGAGCTCGTACGCGACAGGGAGACCCGAGAGCCGCTGGTCCCGTACAACGCGACGGGCGCGGCGAACGCCCCGATGGCGGCCTTCGGCGCGGCCTGCAAGAAGAACGGCCTGTGGCCCTTCATCAACATGAACCGCACCCACGTGGTCCCGCCCTGCAACGTCACGGAGGCGGAGGCGAAGGAGGGCCTGTCGGCCCTGGACGCGGCGCTCTCGGTGGCGGACGAGCACACGGTGTAGCGCGCACCGGCCGGCGTCAGGGCATGAAAATGCCCCCGCGGTGTGCGACGACCCGGGGGCGTGACACCGGAGAGAGAACCTCTGGTGCGTAGCCACCGTACCCCGCTTAAGGCCAGGCCCTTTACCACCGGCCACCCGCGACGCCAGGGCCCCCGCCGACGCGGATGCCCTGGCCGACGCCGACGCCGACGCCACAGCGGACACAGACGCCGGGGCGCCCCCTGTCACACACTTCCGTGTGGAGGGGGCGCCGCCGCGCGTGCGCTGTCACCCTCGTCGCGCCGGCGAGCGGACCGGCGAGCAGGCGGGGCGGCCCCGGCGCCTGCTAACCCCCACCCTCACCCCGCGCCCCCTTTTGCGCCCCACGTGCGCCCCTCGCGCGCCGTAGGCTCTCCGGGTCGGTTCGGACAGCGCCTAAGGTGTCCGAAGTCAGACGAAGGGGAAATACGCCATGCCCGCGAGCGGACCTGTGACCCGCAACACCCTGCGGCAGCAGATAGCCGACGCGCTGCGTGACGAGGTGCTTGCGGGGCGCTTGCGGCCGGGGCAGGAATTCACCGTCAAGCAGATCGCCGAGCAGTACGGCGTCTCCGCGACGCCCGTCAGAGAGGCGCTGGTCGATCTCGCCGCGCAGAGTCTGCTCGACTCCGATCAGCACCGCGGTTTCCGCGTCTGTGAGATCTCCGTCGACGACTTCCGCGGCATGGTCGAGGCGCGCTCCCTGATCATCGACGGCATCTTCCGCAAGCTCGCCGCGAGCGCCCTCGGCCGGGCGCGCGTCGAGGTGCTGATGTCGGTCCGGCGGCGGGCCGACGAGGCCGCGCGGGCGGCGCGGGCCGGCGATCTGGACATCCTCATCGGGTACGACCTGCGGTTCTGGCGGGAGCTGGGGACGCTCATCGGCAACCCCTTCATCTCGGAGTTCCTGCACCAACTGCGCGTCCGCTGCTGGGTCTTCTCCGTGCCGTATCTGCGCGTCGACCCGAAGGCAGGGGAGCGGCTGTGGAGCGGCTACCCGGAGGTCGTGGAAGCGGTCACCCGGGGGGACTCCGACGAGGTGCTCGGTGTGATCGGCGCGTACCACGCTTCCGCCCTGGCCTGGGCGGAACACCTGGAGTGCCTGGGAGACCCGGCGCGGCCCGGGAGCCCCGCAGACCTGGAGCGTCCGTCGCGGTGAGTGTTGATCTGACCGTCGTCGTCCCCGCGTACAACGAGGAACAGCGGCTGGGCCCCACACTGGACGCGATCTGCGCGCATCTGGGCGCGGATCCGGGCCGTTGGGGCACCTGGGAGCTGATCGTCGTCGACGACGGCTCGGCCGACGGCACCGCCGACGCCGTCCTCGCCGCCGCGGCCGACGAGCCGCGCATCCACCTCGTCGCGGGTGACGCCAACCGCGGCAAGGGGCACGCCCTGCGGCTCGGTGTCCTCGCCTCGTGCGGCGCCCGGGTGCTCGTCACCGATGCCGACCTGGCGACCCCCATCGAGGAACTGGACCGGCTCGACAAGCAGCTGGCGGACGAGTCGCTGACCGCCGCGATCGGTTCGCGCGCGCACCCCGACTCGGCCATAGAGGTGCATCAGCGGCGCGTACGGGAGCGGCTCGGGCGTCTCGGCAACCGGCTCATACGGGCCGTCGCCGTGCCCGGCATCAAGGACACGCAGTGCGGCTTCAAGCTGTTCGACGGGGACAAGGCGCGGACCGCGTTCGCCGATGCCCGCCTCGACGGATGGGGCATCGACGTGGAGATCCTGCAGTTCTTCCGGCGGGAGGGGTGGCCGGTGGCCGAGGTTCCGGTGCGGTGGTCGCATCAGGAGGGGTCCAAGGTCCGGCCCGGTGACTACGGCAAGGTGCTGTTCGAGCTCGTACGGCTCAAGGCACGCGCCGCACGGAGGGTACGGGTGAGGCGAGTTGATCTTGCCGTCGCCGGTCTCTTCCTACTCGGGTCCGTCCTCCTCTACAAGGGGTTGTGGGCCGACCTCGACCACCGCTATCTCGCCGACTCGGGGCAGGACCAGAACCAGTGGGAGTGGTTCTTCGCGGTCACCGCCGACAATGTCGCGCATCTGCGCAACCCGCTCTTCACGACCGTGCAGAACTTCCCCGACGGTGTGAACCTGATGGCCAACACCGTCATGCTCGGCCTGTCCGTCCCGCTCGCCCCCGTGACCCTGCTCTTCGGGCCGACCGTGACCTGGGCGCTCGTACTGAGCCTGGGGCTGGCCGGGACCGCGGTCGCCTGGTACTGGCTGATCGCGAAGCGGCTCGTCCGCAACCGGTGGGCGGCGGCGGTCGGCGCCGGGCTGTGCGCCTTCGCGCCGCCGATGATCTCGCACGCCAACGCCCACCCCAACTTCGCCGTGCTGTTCATGATCCCGGTGATCGTGGACCGCGCGTTGCGGCTCTGCGAGGGCAAGAGGGTCGTACGCGACGGGGTCCTCCTCGGCCTCTTCGCGACGTACCAGATCTTCCTCGGCGAGGAGCCGCTGCTGCTCGCCGCGATGGGGATGCTGCTCTTCGCGCTGTCGTACGGGCTCGCACGCCCCGACGTCGCGCGGGCGGCCCGGCGGCCTTTGCTGAAGGGGCTCGGGATCGCAGCCGCGGTGTGTCTGCCGTTGGTCGCGGTGCCGCTGTACTGGCAGTTCTTCGGCCCGCAGAGCTATCACAGCGTGCTGCACGGCGACAACGCCGGCAACAGCCCGCTCGCCTTCCTGGAGTTCTCCGGGCGCGCGCTGGCCGGTGACGAGGCGCGGGCCGACCCGCTCGCCATGAACCGCACCGAGCAGAACGCGTTCTACGGCTGGCCGCTGGCCGGTCTGGTCCTCGCGATCGTGCTGAGCCTGTGGCGCCTGGCCCTGGTCAAGGCGCTCACCTTCACCGCGCTCGCGGCGGCGCTGCTCTCCCTCGGCCCCAAGTTCCGTATCCCGTACACCGATGTGGTGCTGCCGGGGCCGTGGCGGGTGCTGGCCCATCAGCCTCTCTTCGAGTCGGTGATCGAGTCGCGGGTCGCGATGATCTGTGCCCCGGCGCTGGGCATCCTGATCGCCCTCGCGGTGGATCAGCTGTGGGCGACCCGGGCCGTCGATGGCGATGTGGATATAGATGTAGACGTTGACGTTGACCGGGACGCGCCGGACCGTGTGCGGAGAACGGGAGTTGGTGCCGGCCGTGCGCGGAACGTGGGCGCCGCGGGCGACCGAGTGCCCGACCTGAGCCGCACCCTCGGTCTGGTCGCGGTGGCGCTCGCGCTGCTGCCCATCGTGCCGACGACGATGCCGACGCGGGACCGGCCCGAGATACCGCCGTTCATCGCCGACGGCAGGTGGAAGTCGTACCTGGGCGAGGGTGAATCCCTGGTCCCCGTTCCGCTCCCTGACCCCGGCAACGCGGAGGCCCTGCGCTGGCAGTCCGCGACGACCGGCCGCGATTTCCCGGTGCCCGGCGGTTACTTCAACGGGCCGTGGGGCGAGGAGCGCATCGGCATATACGGCGCGCCCCCGCGCCACACCTCACGCCTGCTGCGCGACATCCGTTACGGTGCCAAGATCCCGCCCATCGGCCCCAATTGGCAGGCGCAGGCGCGGGCCGACCTGGAGTACTGGCGGGCGGGCATCGTGGTGCTCGCCCCGCAGGACAACGCGGAGGCGCTGTACACCGCCGTGACGAAGTTGCTGGGGCGCGACGGGAAGCCCGTGGGCGGCGTCTGGGTATGGGAGGTGCGCGGGCGCAGTTGACCCGCGAACTGTGCGCAGCGTGTGCGGAGCACTACGCTGCCCTGACCGTCGCACGAATCCAGTGGAGAGCGAGCCGTACGTGGCCTGTGACCTGTGGCTGGTCCCCCTCGTCGATGTGCTGTGCCACAGCCCCGACAATCCTTTCGCCGAAGAGATCGCTACGTACGACAAGGCCCTCACCGAAGTGGGCCTGCCGACCGTTCCCGTCTTCGCCTACATGCCGGGCCTCTCGGGCGATGTCGCCCCGGTGGCGGGCTTCGACTACGACGCCCTGCACTTCCTGCGCCGCGCGTACCTCCTGCAGCTCTGCGGCCTGGAGGTGAGCCCGGTCGACGCGCTGGGCGGTGACTACGAGCAGCTCCTGGAGATGTTCGAGTCGACGGCCCAGCAGTCGCACCTGGTCTGGCACTACGACCACGCGGGCGCCTATGTCCCGGTGGACTACACCGCGCCGCTGTCCAACGAGGAGCTGCTGGCGGGCGGCGGCCCCCTGGGCTCCACCCAGGGTCTGCTGCGCGAGCTGGAGGTGGTGGCCAGGTCGATCGGCATAGACCCGGCGAACCCGCCGTCGCCACCGCGCCCGCCCGAGCGCCCCACCACGCTGGAGGAGCCGGCGGGCCCGCAGCCGCCCGACGACAACCCCTTCGCCCGGGAGCGTCATGTTTGGCTGGGCCTGCACGCGGCGGCCACCAGAAGCCTCGGCCAGGGGTCAATGATCATCTTCAGCTGAGCCGACGCCGGCCGGGGGCCGCGCGATCCCGGACCGGCTCACTCCACCACCCAGCCGCCCCCGGCGCGCAGATCGCCGCACGGGGGCGCGTGGCGCCTCGCACGCCCCACGCCCGCCCTCGCGCACGCCCCCACGCCCTGCGAGGGCCGGGGAGGTCCACACCGCCCCCCGAGGGGACTCCCGCCCGCACGCCCCCCCGGGGGGGCCGGGAGTCTCCGCACTGCGCCCGCACGCCCCCGGGGGGCCGGGGGCGTCCGTACCGCGCCCCCCGAGGGGACTCAGCGCGGCGTCTCCGGTGGCCGCTGGCGCGGCATGTTCGGCCGGGTCCCGGGCGGCAGCGCGTAGCGGCCCGGCAGCACCGGCCCCTCCGGGCGCCCGCCGCCCCCCGTACCGCCGGCCGCGCCCAGCGACTGCACCGCCAGCGGCGAGGGCCCGGACCGGAACTCCACCATCCAGTCCGCCGTCTCCGAGCGCACCAGCTCCGTCACGTCGTCGGAGAACAGCCGCAGCACCGCGAGGCACCGCTCCGCCGCCTCGCTCGCCGTCCCGTCCGTGGGCCCGAGCACCTCGCGCACACTCTCCGAGGCCCAGTCGAACTGGAGCGCCTGAAGGCGCCGCTGCACGGCCTGCGCCGTGGCCACGTCCCGCATCCATCCCGACGTCAGCCCGAAGTACCGGTCGCAGGCCGTGCAGGCCGCTCCGAGGAGCAGCGACACATAGCCCCACCCGGCGACCCCGTTCAGCGCCCCGGTCACGTCGAGCAGCGGCAGCGCCGCGCCGGTGATCACGCCGATGGCCGTCCCGGCCCGCAGCACCCTGGCCCCGCGCCGCTTCCACGCGCGGTCGGCCAGGTACCAGTCGGCGGTGCGCAGCGCGCCCTGCTCGACCCACCGGTAGAGCTCGTCGAGTCGTTCCGCCGGCTCACCCCAGTCGCCGAGGGGGAAGGGCCTCCCGGTCAGATCGTCCTCGTCGTACGGCCGCTCGGCTTCCCAGGCCTCCTTCCGGGCCGGCCCCTCGGGCTGCATCTCCGGCTGGCTCACCGGGTACTCCTCTGCGCTCTGGCTGTTCCCGACACTGCGTTACGTGACGTGCGGTGCTCGCGTGTGTACCGAAGGCACACGGGGCGCACTGGACGCGCAAGGCGCGCTGGGCGCACTGATGCGCACTGATGCGCATGCTCCTCCACTTCCTACCGCCGAATGGTGGGCGGTAGGGACGGGATCCAGGGATGTCCGCCGGGAAACACGGCGTGATCAGGTAGAGGAGCTCGATGCCGGTTTTCGCGTCTCACCCGAAAGAGTCGCCTCGTACGGCATGGGGCACGGTGCCCGTCGAACACGTAGGCTCGCCCTACCGAAATGTCGTCGTCGAAATGCCAGGAGTGACCTTGATTCCCGGTGGTGGCCAGCCCGATATGCAGCAGCTCCTCCAGCAGGCCCAGAAGATGCAGCAGGACCTCGCGGTGGCGCAGGAGGAGCTCGCGCGCACCGAGGTCGAAGGACAGGCGGGCGGTGGACTCGTCAAGGCCACCGTCAACGGCTCCGGTGAGCTGCGTGGCCTGCTGATCGACCCGAAGGCGGTCGACCCCGATGACACCGAAACGCTCGCGGATCTGATCGTCGCCGCGGTCCAGGCCGCGAACGAGAACGCGCAGGACCTCCAGCAGCAGAAGCTCGGCCCGCTGGCCCAGGGGCTGGACGGCATGCCGGGCCTGCCCTTCTGAGACGGCCCCGCGGCAACTACCGTACGAAGCAAGCAGGACGTGCGCGACCAGCAGGACTAGGAAGGCAATCCGTTGTACGAAGGCGTGGTCCAGGACCTCATCGACGAGTTGGGCAGGCTGCCCGGCGTCGGTCCCAAGAGCGCGCAGCGGATCGCCTTCCACATCCTGCAGGCCGAGCCGACCGATGTCCGCCGCCTTGCCCATGCCCTCCTTGAGGTCAAGGACAAGGTCCGCTTCTGCGCGGTGTGCGGGAACGTGGCACAGGAGGAGCGGTGCGGCATCTGTCGCGACCCGCGCCGTGACCCGTCGGTCATCTGTGTCGTCGAGGAGCCCAAGGACGTGGTCGCGGTCGAGCGGACACGGGAATTCCGCGGGAAGTACCACGTGCTCGGCGGCGCCATCAGCCCCATCGAGGGCGTGGGCCCCGACGACCTGCGGATCCGCGAGCTGCTGACGCGCCTCGCGGACGGTGCGGTCACCGAACTGATCCTGGCCACCGATCCGAACCTGGAGGGGGAGGCCACGGCCACCTACCTGGCACGGATGATCAAGCCGATGGGTCTGCGCGTGACCCGGCTCGCCAGTGGACTCCCCGTCGGGGGAGATCTTGAGTACGCCGACGAGGTCACGCTGGGCCGTGCCTTCGAGGGGAGACGATTGCTCGATGTCTGACGCCACGCTGCACGCGGTCACACAGGATCCGGACAATTTCGCCGTCCAGATCGCCGACCAGATCGAGAGCTTCATCGTCGTTGTCACGGAAGTGGCAAAGGGCGACGAGCCGAACAGCGCTGTCCCGTTCCTCCTGCTGGAGGTATCCCAACTCCTCCTCGCGGGCGGCCGGTTGGGCGCGCACGAAGACATCGTCCCCGACGAGCGGTACGAGCCGGACCTCGGCCCGGAGCCGGACGTGGACGACCTGCGCGAGCGGTTCGCCGTCATGCTCGACCCGATCGACGTCTACAACGAGGTCTTCGACCCGTACGAGCCGCGCAAGCCCCCCGTGGCCTGCCGCATCTCCGACGACCTCGCGGACATCGTCACCGACCTCCGCCACGGCCTCGCGCACTACCGGGCGGGCCGCACGAGCGAGGCCCTGTGGTGGTGGCAGTTCTCGTACTTCTCCAACTGGGGATCCACCGCCTCGGCGACCCTGCGCGCCCTCCAGTCCCTGCTCGCCCACGTCCGCCTCGACCAGCCGCTCCAGGAGCTGGACGGCCTGGACACGGACGAGGCCATCGCGGAGAGCGACCTCGCGGAGGAAGCGGGCAAGGTCATGCTGGAGGAGATCGCGGGCCCGCTGGGCCTGCGCACGAGCAGCACGGCGACCTGAGCAGCCATGGTCTACGGCAGGCGCCGCCCTCCACGGGCGGCGCCCACCGGATGCCGGGCCGGTCTGGCACGGCTGGTTCACATGGCGCGGTAGACGTCGCGGCGATTCGCGACTGTCAGTACCCACAGGATGAGTTCGCCGTCCTCGACGGTGTACACGGCGCGATAGTCGCCCACTCGCAGACGCCAACGGGCGCTGTGGCCCTGGAGGGCTTTGATATCGAAAGCCGCGGTGTCTCCCTGATCCATTGCCGCCTGGAGTTCAGCGAGGCGGTGGAGGATGCGCAGGGCGTCGGGGCGCGGGATCTTGAGCATGTCCCGCTGGGCGTGCGGGGTGAACCTCGTGACGAATCCCATGAGAATCAGCCGTGGTGCGAACGCAGTTGCGCGGCCATCTGCTCAAGGGAGACCGAGTCGTCCGTCCCCTCGGCCTCGGCCTCGTCGGCCAGCTGGTTGAGCCAGGCGTCTTCGCTCAGCTCCGCGAGGTGCCGCAGTCGCCGGTACTCGTCGATGTCGACCAGTACGGCTTCCTCTTTGCCTCGACGGGTGATGACGGTAGGGGTGGCGTCGCGTCGCGCGCGGTCGATGGCGTCCGCGAGGTGGCTCCGGACCTCGGCCATGGATTCGACTACAGGCTCACTCATGTAATGAATGTAGCAGGTGTACATGAAGCGCCTTATTCGTTGTCCAGCTCGAACCACACGAACTTGCCGAACGGCCGCTCCCCGACGCCCCACCGCGACGCGACCGCGTCGACCAGCAGCAGCCCGCGTCCGCCCTGCTCGTCGTGGTCGGGATGCCGGACGCGGGGGAGCCGGCGGCCCGCATCGTGGCATTCGACGCGCACGCACCGCTCGTCCGCACCGACCTCGAGCAGGAACGCCCCGCCCACGGGAACCCCGTGCCGGACGGCGTTGGTCGCGAGCTCCGAGACGCACAGAAGTACGTCGTCCAGGCCCCGGCCGCACGCCTCGCCGAGAACCTCGCGCGCGAAGGCGCGGGCGGCGGGCACGGAGACGGTGGCACGGGCGAACCGCTTCCCGGTGGTGGGCATTGTGTCGTTCATGGTTACAGCGTGGTGGTCAGGTGGTTACGCTCGGGAGTGACCGAGTGGATACATGGTGTGGTGTATC
The DNA here is from genome assembly GCF_030063415.1 of Streptomyces sp. H27-C3. Classification (GTDB taxonomy): domain Bacteria; phylum Actinomycetota; class Actinomycetes; order Streptomycetales; family Streptomycetaceae; genus Streptomyces. The sequence goes on from NZ_JASITA010000006.1 coordinate 15,919, forward strand.
GGTAGGAGGTACGAGCTGTGTCTCTCCAGGACTCCCAGCCGCCGGGCACGTGGCGCTACTGCGGAAACCAAGTGCTGCGCTGGCGTACGCAGTCGGGCGTGACCCGCGAGGAACTGGGCGCGGCGGCGAATTACTCGTCGGCGACGGTGAAGTCCATGGAGCAGGGCGTACGCATGCCCACACCCCGGCTGCTCGACACGGCGGACGCGCTGTTCAGCGCGAACGGCAAGTTGAGTGCGGCGAAGGAGTACCTGAAACGGGAGAAGTTCCCGGTGCGGGCGCAGAGCTTCATGCTGCACGAGCTTGAGGCGATCAGTGTGTGGTCGTACGAAGTCGCGTTGATCCCAGGGCTGTTGCAGACCGAGAGGTATGTGCGGCGGCTGATCGGCAATCGCCACCCTCCGTATGACAAGGAGACGGCCGAGGGCCGGATCGCGGCCAGGTTGGACCGTCAGTCGTTCTTTGACGGTAGACCGACGGTTCCGCTCAGCTATGTGGTGTACGAAGCGGCTCTGCGTGGCCCGGGAGTGGACAAGGGGCAGGCTTTGCACCTCTTGGAGATGGGGGACCGGGCCAATATCTCGATCCAAGTGCTGCCCTTCGCTCGTGCCATTACTAGCGCCCTCAATGGGCCGATGCTGCTCCTCGAAACGCGCGACCATGAGCGCTACGCCCTGTCCGACGGCCAGTCGGTGAGTCAGTTGACTTCCGATCCGGAAGTGGTCAGCGCGCACACGGAACGACTTAGCATGATTCGCGCAGTGGCCCTCGGCCCCGCCGACTCGGCCAGCTTCATCGAGAAAATGGTGGATGAGCTATGACCGGACAACTTCAGTGGTTCAAATCCAGCTACAGCGACGACGAGGGCGCCAACTGCATCGAAGTCGCGCTGGAATGGCGTAAGTCCACGTACAGCGATGACGAGGGCGGCGCCTGCGTAGAGGTGTCCACTTCCTGCCCCGCCGCCATCCACGTCCGCGACTCCAAGCTGACCGCCGGCCCGGAGTTGACGCTCCCCGCCGCGTCCTGGGCCGCGTTCGTCACGTACGCCGTGCGCGGCTGAAGCCGCAGGTCGGCCCGGAGCTCAAGCCTCGGGTTCCGGGCTTCGGGTTCCGGGCCTCGGGGTCCGAGCCCTTCCCAAAGGAATGGGCGGTCCAGTGGAAACCACCCACCCTCCCCCCACCCCTCAAGTCTCGCGCTGACAAGCCGAGATGACTTTCCGTGATCGGGTTGCGCCGCAGCGTGGCGGCGGTCTAGGTTCGCAGCAATAAACAGCCCCGGCCGGTGCACCAACACCGAACCGGGGCCTGACCTACGGATCGAATGAGGCCTCGATCGTGGCTGCTGCCAACTTTAGTGCTGCCCTGCCCGCGCCCGCACACCCCCTGGCCAAGACCGGCTACGGAAAGCGGAGCGCTCACGACCAGAAACCGCGCGGCGAGGCGGACTTCGTACACCTGCGCCCGCGAGAGGCGGCGGTCGCGGCGTACATCGACCGGCTGCCCGACGGCGCCGCGATCGGGTACAAGCCCCTCGCCGCGAACATCGCCGACTTCGGCCAGCAGGCCTGCGGCAAGGCGCTGAACTTCCTTTCCGACGCCGGGCATCTGCGCCGGGTGAAGGAACACCTGGAGCTGGAGGACAGCAGCTTCCGCTGGGTGACGCGGACGTACTTCTCGCGGACGGCGAGGGACGACGACTGGTGGAAGTCGTTCGTGGGCGGCCTGCGCGGGATTGACCTGACGGAGCTGGAGAGGCGGGCCGGCGGCCAGGAGGGTGCCGGGCAGCCCGCCCCGCAACCCGCCCCGGCGGAAAGGTCCGTCGCGTACCGCACGCTCGCCCATCTCGGCCGCACCAACCCGCGTATGACCCTGGCCGCCGCCGAGTGCGCCGCGCTGGAAGGCCTCGCGGCGGGCTGGCTGGCGCGGGGTGTGACGACGGACCAGCTCACGCACGCCCTGACCGACGGACTGCCGAACCCCATGCACAGCCCGGGCGCGATCGCTCGTAGCCGATTGGAGAAGAAGATGCCGTCCGAGGAATCCACCGGTTCCACCGGTGAGAGCGCCGCACCGGCCCGCATCGCCCGCGCCGTGATCGTCTGCATGGGCTGCGACGAGCCCGAGACGGTGGTGACGCTGACCGGGGGAATCTGCGCCGAGTGCCGCGAGGAGATGATCGCGTACGACGCGGCGGAGGAGGCGCGGGTGGTCGTCGAGGCCGTCCCGGACACCTTCCGCGCCGCCCCCGCGCAGGTCGACGTGGCCCGGCGAGCGGCCGAAGCGCGTGCGGCGGGGGGCCTCAAGCCGCGCATCATCCCGCGCCCCACGCACGGCGAGCTGGCTCACTGGCTGGCGGCGGACGTCGGTGAGGCGAAGCTGCTCAGGGAGGCGGAATGAGCGTGCGGGAGACCAGGGCCGGGGCACCATGGAGGGGAGGAGGCGACGCCATGACCCCCATGACCAGTGACCGGCCCCAGATGTCGATCAAGGATTTCGAGGAACTTGCCGGTCGAGCGCCGGAGACGGTGCGGCTGGAGTTCGTGAATGGGAAGGTCCAGGTCAAGCCGGTGCCCGATGGCAATCACGGCGCGATCGTCGCTTGGCTGCTCAAGCAGTGCATGCAACATCGCCCGGAGCTGTTTCTCTACCCCGAGCAGGGGCTGAAGGTCCAGACGTACCGGAAGGGAAGGGCACGTCCGGACGGTGCGCTCGCCCCCGACGAGCATTTCGTCGGGCAGGGGGAGTGGGCCGAGCCCGAGGGCATCCTGATGGTGGTCGAGGTCACCTCGAACGACATGGACACCAACCGCCGCGACCGGGTCGAGAAGCCCGTGGGCTACGCGGAAGCAGGCATCCCCGTCTACCTCCTCATCGACCGCGAAGCCTGCTCGGTCACCGTCCACGCGGAGCCCGAGAAGGGCGCGTACCGCAGTACGACGACCCGGCCCTTCGGCGCGGTCGTCGAGCTCCCGGACCCGGTCGGGATCACGCTGGAGACCGAGAAGCTAAAGGACTACGCGGGCTGAGGCGGACCGCGCCCACCCTGTGACCCATCACACGTTCCGCGTACCCCGCGTGCTCCGGGGCAGGCATCCCCACCGAGCGGGCACGGGTGGTCCCCCCGGTCGCATGGTGAGCGGTATGTCTCAGGATGCGATATGGCAGGGGCGGTCCCGGTCCGCTCGGTAAACTGACCCGACCGCAGTAATGACTAACGAGGAGCGCACGTGGGCCTTGTCGTGCAGAAGTACGGAGGCTCCTCCGTTGCCGATGCCGAAGGCATCAAGCGCGTCGCCAAGCGAATCGTCGATGCCAAGAAGAACGGCCACCAGGTCGTTGTCGTGGTTTCGGCGATGGGCGACACGACGGACGAGTTGATCGATCTCGCCGAGCAGGTATCTCCGATCCCTGCCGGGCGTGAATTCGACATGTTGCTGACCGCGGGTGAGCGGATTTCGATGTCGCTGCTGGCGATGGCGATCCGGAGCCTGGGCCACGAGGCCCAGTCGTTCACCGGCAGCCAGGCGGGTGTCATCACCGACTCGGTCCACAACAAAGCGCGCATCATCGATGTCACGCCGGGCCGTATCCGCACCGCCCTCGACGAGGGCAACATCGCCATCGTCGCCGGGTTCCAGGGTGTATCCCAGGACAAGAAGGACATCACGACCCTCGGCCGGGGCGGCTCGGACACGACCGCCGTGGCACTGGCCGCTGCGCTCAACGCCGAGGTCTGTGAGATCTACACCGACGTCGACGGCGTCTTCACCGCCGACCCCCGGGTCGTGAAGAAGGCCCGGAAGATCGAGTGGATCTCCTCCGAGGACATGCTGGAGCTTGCCGCCTCCGGCTCCAAGGTGCTGCTGCACCGATGCGTCGAGTACGCACGCCGATACAACATCCCGATTCACGTGCGGTCGTCCTTCTCGGGGCTGCGCGGGACCTGGGTAAGCAACGAGCCGCAAGGGGACCAGCAGGTGGAGCAGGCCATCATCTCCGGAGTCGCCCACGATGTCTCCGAGGCCAAGGTCACGGTCGTCGGGGTCCCGGACAAGCCGGGCGAGGCCGCGGCGATCTTCCGCGCCATCGCGAACGCCGAGATCAACATCGACATGGTCGTGCAGAACGTGTCCGCCGCGACGACCGGGCTGACCGACATTTCCTTCACCCTCCCCAAGACCGAGGGCCGCAAGGCCATCGACGCCCTGGAGAAGGCGAAGACGGTCATCGGGTTCGAGTCGCTGCGTTACGACGACCAGATCGGCAAGATCTCGCTGGTCGGCGCGGGTATGAAGACCAACCCGGGCGTCACGGCGGGCTTCTTCGAGGCGCTCTCCGCAGCCGGTGTGAACATCGAGCTGATCTCGACCTCCGAGATCCGCATCTCGGTGGTCACCCGTGGTGAGGACGTGAATGAGGCCGTGCGCGCCGTGCACACCGCCTTCGGCCTGGACAGCGAGTCCGACGAGGCAGTCGTCTACGGGGGCTCCGGCAGGTGACCGGTAAGCCGACACTCGCGGTCGTCGGAGCGACCGGGGCCGTCGGCGCCGTCATGCTCGAAATCCTGTCCCAGCACGCGGATGTCTGGGGCGAGATCAGACTCTTCGCCTCCCCCCGCTCGGCCGGCCGCAAGCTGGTCGTGCGCGGGGTGCAGGCCGAGGTCATGGCGCTCTCCGAGGAAGCCCTGGAGGGCGTCGACGTCGCGATGTTCGACGTACCCGACGAAGTGGCCCTGCGGTGGGCGCCGATCGCCGCCGCGAAGGGCGCCGTCGTGGTGGACAACTCCGCCGCGTTCCGGATGGACCCGGAAGTGCCGCTGGTCGTCCCCGAAGTCAATCCGCACGCCGTACGGGCCCGCTCGCGCGGCATCATCGCGAGCCCCAACTGCACGACGCTGTCGATGATCGTGGCGATGGGCGCGCTGCACGCCGAGTTCGCGCTGACCGAGCTGGTCGTGTCGTCGTACCAGGCGGTGAGCGGCGCCGGCCGCGGAGGCGTCGACGCGTTGCGTACGCAGCTTTCGCTCGTCGCGGGCACAGAGCTGGGCACCAGGCCCGGCGACGTACGCCGGGCGGTGGGCGACGACACCGGGCCCTTCCCGGCGCCGATGGCACTCAACGTGGTGCCGTGGGCCGGGGTGCTGGCGGAGGACGGCTGGTCCTCGGAGGAGCTCAAGGTCCGCGCCGAGTCGCGCAAGATCCTGGACCGGCCCGGTCTGCGGGTGTCCGTCACCTGCGTGCGGGTGCCGGTGATCACGACGCACTCGCTTGCGGTGCACGCGCGCTTCGAGCGCGAGGTCACCGTCGAGCGGGCGCACGAGATCCTGGCGGCGGCGCCGGGCGTGGTCCTGTTCGACAATCCGGCGGCGGGGGAGTTCCCCACACCGGCCGATGTCGTGGGCACGGACCCGACCTGGGTGGGGCGCGTGCGGCGGTCGCTGGACGACCCCATGGCACTCGAACTCTTTGTGTGCGGGGACAATCTGCGCAAGGGTGCCGCGCTGAACACGGCCCAGATCGCCGAGCTGGTCGCCGCCGAGTTTCCCGCTTCGTAGGTGGCCTGAGCCGCGGCGTAAGCGGAGGGAGTTGTGCGACCTGTGAATGCTTTGTGATCAAGTCGCAGGTCTGTACCACTTGAACTGGGATGTTGTTCTGTTCGATTATTCGCTCTCCGCCTTACTGCAACCGGCAGTTGAGAGGAGAGCGTCTTCGTGATCGCCCCGCGGAACGGCGCAATAAATGGGGCATTCAGGAAGGGTTGGTACGCATGCGGGCATTTGCCTCACCATCAAATGCGGTGTCTCTCGCGTACAACCCTGTCGGGGGGAAGCGTGTCCAACAGGCGTGGCAGAGGTACTCGACATCACAGCAGTCCCGGGACGTGGCGCAACAGTGCTGCCGCTCCGGAGGCTCCGTGCGCCCGGCGGCATGCCGGTGATCGCACCCATGCCGGTCACTCGCCCGTTGCCCATCGCGTCCACGCGCGAGGGCGCTGAAGACGTCATGGCAGCGGGCACAACAGTCGATCACCTCACCGAGACCTACCGCGCGCACTACCGGTCCCTGCTGGGCCTCGCGGCCCTGCTCCTCGACGACATCGCGTCCTGCGAGGACGTCGTCCAGGAGGCGTTCATCCGCGTGCACTCGGCGCGCAACCGGGTGCGTGACCCCGAGAAGACCCTGGCCTACCTGCGCCAGACCGTGGTCAACCTGTCCCGCTCCGCACTGCGCCGCCGCATACTCGGCCTGAAGCTGCTCTCCAAGCCGATGCCGGACATGGCGAGCGCGGAGGAGGGGGCGTACGACCAGCTGGAGCGCGACGCGCTGATCAAGGCGATGCGCGGCCTCCAGCGCCGCCAGCGGGAAGTGCTGTCGCTGCGGTACTTCGCGGACATGACCGAGGCTCAGGTCGCCGAGACGCTGGGCATATCGCTGGGCTCGGTGAAGGCGTACGGCTCGCGGGGTATCGCGGCGTTGCGCGTCGTCATGGAGGCCATGGCATGAGCGAGCAGAAACGATCCGGGCAGCGTGGACCGGACGGCCCGCACGGACCCGACGGACCCGACGGACCCGACGGCCCGGACGGACCTGATGGACCTGCCCACGTGGATTCGGCGGACCGGGAGTTGACGGACGCGGAGCCTGCGTGCGCGGAGCCGGTGGGCGCGGAGTCGGCGAGCGCTGAGTCGGTGGCTGCTGAGGCGGCCGGCCCCGATGCGACGGCCGCTGAGCCGACCGGCGCCGATGCGGCCGACCGGGAAGCGACCGGTTCGGAGTCCGCGGGCCCGGATGAGACTGACTGGCCGGACAGGCTGCTGAGAGACCTGACTGGGAACGCGATGCTGAACAACGGGCCGGGCACCCCCGGCACGGACGACCACGCACATGGCGCCGGCACTCCCGTACGCGGCGCGGAAGCCGATGCCGACACGCACGGCGCGGACGAGCTCGCCCTGCGCCGGATGATGCGCCGCGCCGTACAGGAGTTGCAGGAGCTGGAGCCCTCCGAACGCGCCCTGGAGCACCTGCGCAAGGCCGTTCCGGCCCGGCGCGTCCGGCGGCGCCAGGCCATCGTCGGGATGGCCGCAGCGGCCCTCTTCGTCGGCACGGCGATCCCGGCCTTCGTCCATGTGGCGAAGTCCGACGGAGCGGCCGACGAGCGCCCCGCCGTGGCGGGCCGCGGGCAGGACATCCAGGGCGGCACGGGCGGCGAGACACGCACGCCGGACAGCAAGAAGGGGGAGAGCAAGCCCTCGGACAAGCCGACCTCCAAGGACAAGTCGCAGAAGCCCGACAAGGGCAAGGACCCGGACAGGAACCCACCCGGCGGCGACACGAGCGCCGGTGGCGCGGGTGACGTCGGCGCCTCCGGGGCGGTGCCCGTGTCGTCGCCGACCTGCGAGCCGAGCCAGTTGGGCGTCTCCGCGGGCACGGGCGCCCCGGACGCCGACGGCAAGGTCTACGGGACCTTCCGGATCGCCAATGTGTCGGGCCAGGACTGCACGGTCGCGGGCACCGGGTCAGTGAACTTCCAGGCGCTGGGCGCGGCCGACTCCGGCCGGATCGACGTGGTCGAGCACACCTCGGGCGACGCGGCGGCAGGGCTGCCCGACCCCTCGCAGGAGGCGACGGGCCTGGTGCTCGCGCCGGACATGGCGTACGAGGTGAAGTTCGCCTGGGTTCCGACGGGCAGCTGTCCGACGACCAACCCCTCGCCCGACCCCTCACCCACGGAAAACAGCGCCGGAACGACCGAAGGCACGGGCAACGGCGGTGCCGGCGGCGGCAGTGGCGACTCGGGGCAGACGGGCACGGAGACGCAGCTCGGCGAGGGCGAAGGGACCACGGAGGACGGCAGTATCGCGGTGACCCACACGCCGGAGTCGGGTGCGCCGGGAGCCGCGGCGAACATCCCGAACGCGTGCGCGGGCACGATCTATCGCACGGGCGTGCTGGAAGCGTTGTAGCGGGACACGGACCCGGAGGGGGCGCCGGGGCGGGTGCGGCCGGAGACGGCGCCCGCCCCGCTCGCCGTTCCCTGAGGGACGGGCCGGGGGGCTCGGAGACCCCTGGTTCTCGGAAGGACCGGGTGCCCGGAGGTACCTGGAGGTGCCCGAGCCTCAGGCGCTCTTGCCGCCGCTGCCGCTACCGGCGATTTCCTTCCTGGCTGCCTTCTTGGCTTCCCCGTCGGCCGGCTTCGCGTATTCCGTGCCGGCCTCGGGGGCCTCGTCCGCGCCCGCCGGTCCGAGCGGCTCCTCGGGCAGGACGCCGAGTGCGAGGTCCCGTACGGCTTCCGCCTCGCGGCGGACCAGCCGGAACCACATGAAGACCACGAAGCCCGCGAAGACGAACCACTCGCCGGTGTAGCCCAGGTTCTGGAAGGCCTTGAGGTCCAGGCCGCTGCCCTGTGGGGCCACCGCGGGGACGGGCCGCAGACCTGCGTCGCCCTCGCTGAGGGTGACCCAGGCGTCGTACATGTCGTACGGCACGAGGTTCACCAGCGATGCCGCGCTGATCATCCCCAACTGGCCCTTGGGCAGGCCGCCCTCCGCGTTGACCCCGTCGGTGCTCGCGTTCTCGGAGGCCTGGAGCGCGCCGGTCACGGAGACTTCGCCCGGGGGCGCGGCGGGGGCCTTGGCGCCGGGGGGCAGCCAGCCGCGTACGACGGGCAGTGCCTTGCCGTCGTCGGTGCGCAGCAGCGTCAGTACGTAGGAGCCGAGCTTGTCGTCCAGCTTCCGGCCGGGCACGACGAACTGCTCCGCGTACCGCCCGGTCGCCGTCGCGTGCCGCCCTGAGGTCTCGGTGTCGACGGGCAGCAGATCGTCGAGCGGTACGGCGCTCTGCTTGCCCGGATCCGGCTTCGCCTCCTCGGCCTGGTGGGACTCGACGCGGTCTTCGAACCGGCCGAGCTGCCAGGACCCCATCAGGACACAGAAGGGGATGGCCAGCACGACGAAGAGGTGGAGCCCCCACCAGCGGGGCGTCAGCAGGAACCGGTACACCCCTCCAAGGTACGGTCCCCGCCTCTGCCACCGGCCCGCCGGGGTCGTGCTCATCCGAGGGTGATCTGCCGGAACCTCCGCAGGGCCAGCAGCATGAACCCGCCGATGATCACGCACGCGCACAGCAGCGCGTACGGGATGGCGTGCACGACGGGCCACGCGTCACCGACCGCGATGCCGCCGGGCGGCGGGTTGCCGAACAGTTGGCGCACCGCCGACGCCGTGGCCGAGACCGGGTTCCACTCGGCGACGGTACGCAGCGGGCCCGGCATGGAGGCGGTCGAGACGAACGCGGACGAGATGAACGTGACCGGGAAGAGCCAGATCAGCCCGGCGCTCTGGGCCACCTCGACGCTGCGGGCCATCAGGCCGATGGTGGCTCCGACCCACGACATGGCGAACGCGAAGAGCAGGATGAGCAGATAGCCGGCCGCCGCCTCGCCGAAGGACGTACCGATGCGCCACCCGACGAGGAGTCCGCACAGGGACGTCACGGTCAGGGTGACCACGCTCATCATCAGGTCCGACAGGGTCCGCCCGAGGATCACCGCCATGCGCGGCATGGGCAGCGAACGGAACCGGTCCACGATGCCCTTGTCCATGTCGTGGGCGAGCCCCAGCGCCGTGAAGGCGGCGTTGAAGGTGACGGCCTGCGCGAAGATGCCGCCCATCAGGAACGTGCGGTAGTCGGCGCCGCCCAGGCTGCCGCCGAAGACATAGGCGAGCAGCAGGACGAACATCACGGGCTGGACGAGCGCGGCGATCACCGACCCGGGGGTGCGGCGCAGATTCAGCAGATTGCGCCACGCGATGATCGTGGAGTCCCGCGCGACCCGCTTCACGGACGTCACGACGCCTCCACGGGGGAAGGCGCGGACGGTGCGGGCGTCGCGGGTGCGGAAGGTGGCGGTGCGGGCGGTGCGGGTGCGGTGATCCGCAACTGCGCGGTGGCTTCAACGTCCGCCACGGGCTGTCCTGCCACGGACTGTCCCGTCACGGGTGGTCCTGCCACGGACTGTCCCGCCGCCGGGTGTCCCGCCGCCGGGCCGGGCACAGTCGGCGCGGGCGGCGCGGCCCGTTCCGGCACAGTCTGGCCGGACACGGCCCGTTCCGGCACCGCAGTCTCGGGCGTCACCTCCCCCTTCGCGACCTCCCCCTTCGCGACCTGCCCCGTCAGCGCGAGGAACGCGTCGTCGAGGGTGGGCGGTGCCAGCTCCACGTCGTGCACCGCGATCTCGGCCTGACGCAGGAAGCCCAGCGCGTATTCGAGGGTCCGCGCGCCGTGCTCCGTGGTGACCGAGAGGCGTCCGGTGCGCGGGTCCAGCTCGGGGGTGTGCGGGCCGAGCGCGCCCATGATCTCGTACGCCGTCGTCCGGGCGGCCGGGTCGGGCACGGTGAGGCTGAGCCGCTCGCCGCCCACCCGCGCCTTCAGCTGCGCGGAGGTGCCGTGGGCGATGACCCTGCCCCGGTCGATGACGCTGATGCTGTCCGCCAACTGGTCGGCTTCCTCGAGGTATTGCGTGGTGAGCAGGACGGTCGTGCCCTCCGCCACCAGTTCCTGGATGCAGCTCCAGGTGTCGGCTCTGCCCCGCGGGTCGAGGCCCGTGGTGGGCTCGTCCAGTACGACGACCGCGGGACGGGCGACCAGGGCCCCGGCCAGGTCGAGCCGGCGCCGCATGCCGCCCGAGAACGTACCGCTGGGTCGGTGGGCGGCCTCCTCCAGGCTGAACCTGGCGAGGAGTTCGTCGGCCCTGCGCCGGGCGGCCGAGCGCCCCATGCCGTACAGGCGGGCGACGAGGTAGAGGTTCTCCCGCCCGGTGAGTTTTTCGTCGACCGCCGCGTACTGCCCGGACAGACCGAGCCTGCCGCGTACCCCCTCGGGGTCGCGCAGGACGTCGAACCCGGCCACCCAGGCCTGGCCGGCGTCCGGTCGCAGCAGGGTCGACAGGATGCGCACGGTGGTCGTCTTGCCGGCCCCGTTGGGCCCCAGGACGCCCAGCACGGTGCCGGGCGGTGCCTCCAGGTCCACCCCGTCCAGGGCCTGTTTGTCGCCGAACCTCTTGGTGAGCCCTTCGGCGCGGATGGCGGGGGAGCCCGGTCGGGCCGTCGTCCCCGTCTCGCGCCGGTCGGACGCACGCCTTCGCCCGCTCATCCGACGTGCACGCGCGCGCTCCTGGGCGTGATGTCCGTCCAGTTGCGTTCCACGTATTCCAGGCAGGCACTCTGATCGGCCGGCCCGAAGACCTGGTCCCAGCCCGCGGGTATGTCGGCGAACGAGGGCCAAAGGGCGTGCTGTTCCTCGGAGTTGACGACGACGCGGTGCTCGGTGCGCGGGTCGTCGAAGGGGTTCGTCATGACAGTTCTCCTCGTGCGGTGCGGTGGATGGCGAGCAGGGACGCGGCCACGGTGGTGCCGATCTGCTCGCGCGCGGTCGGCTGCATCATCTGGGCGTGCGTGCACGCCACGTCGTGGTTCTCGATGGGCCCCGAGATGTACGGCGCCCACAGGCCGAGTCCGAAGGTGTCGTCGGGACGGCCCTCGGTGGCGGTGAAGAAGAGCACCGGTCCGTGGAACGTCCGTGGGGTGTAAGCCCGCATGAGCCGGGCCTGACCGGCGAAGTTGTCCACCATCGCGTCGATCGTGGCCGGTTCGAGCGAGCCGAGCGGCGAGCCGATCCGACGGAACTCGTCGCGCACGGAGGCCGCGTCGACGCTCGCGTCGCCGTCCAGGGCTGCCCCGTCGACACCCAGGTTGGACAGCAGGGCCCGGAAGACCGTGTCGCGCGGGGCGCTGTCCAGGTCGTCGAGGGGGGCCAGCGGGAACGCGTCGACAATGGTGAGCAGCGCGACCTCCTCGCCGGCCTCCTGGAGCTGCACGGCCATCTCCTGGACGAGGTTGCCGCCGAAGGACCAGCCGAACAGGTGGTACGGGCCGTGCGGTTGGACCGTGCGCAGCTCGGTCACGTAGATCGCGGCCATCGACTCGATGCGGTCGGGGAAGTCCGCCGTGCCGTCCAGGTTCGGGGTCTGGAGGCCGTACAGCGGCTGGTTCTCGCCGAGGTGCGGCAGCAGACCGGCGTACGACCAGGCGAGCCCGCCCGCCGGGTGGATGCAGAACAGCGGCGGGTTGGCGCCGGCCGTGCGCAGCGGCAGGAGTGTGGCGAGGGCGTTGTCCTCGCCGCCGTTGGCGAGGCGCTCCGCGAGGGCGGCGACGGTCGGCGCCTCGAAGAGGGCCCGGATGCTGACCTCCACGCCCAGGGCGGCGCGTACCCGGCCGATGAGCCGGGTCGCGAGCATGGAGTGTCCGCCGAGTGCGAAGAAGTCGCCGTCGACGGAGACCCGCTCCAGGCCCAGGATCTCGGCGAAGAGCGTGCACAGGACGTCCTCGCGCGGATTGCGCGGGGCGCGCCCCGTCGCATCCCCCGCCGAGCGCGGCGCCGGTGCGGGCAGCGCGGCCCGGTCGAGCTTGCCGCTGGGTGTCAGCGGGATCCGCTCCAGCGTCACCCAGCCCGACGGGACCATGTAGGCGGGCAGTTGGCGCGCGGTGTGCTCGCGTACGGAGTCGAGCCCGTCCGGCGGAAATCCCTCGGCGGGTACGACGTAGGCGGCGAGCTCGGGGCCCATGGCGCCCTCGTGCGCTGTCACGGCGGCCTCGGCGATCAGGGGGTGGGTCCGGAGCACCGCGGCGATCTCGTCGGGTTCGACGCGGAAGCCGCGGATCTTGAGCTGGCCGTCGGAGCGGCCCGCGAAGTGCAGGGCGCCGTCGGCCGTGCGGCGGGCGCGGTCGCCGGTCCGGTACATCCGCGAGCCCGCGGGTCCGTGGGGGTCGGGCAGGAAGACGTCGGCCGTCTCGCCCGGTCTGCCCAGGTAGCCGAAGGCGAGGCTGTCGCCGGCCAGGTACAGGTCGCCGGTGACGCCGGGCGGGGTGGGCCGCAGCCGCCCGTCGAGGAGGTACGTGCGGGTGCCCAACACCGGGTCGCCGATGACCGGGCCGGTGGTGGCGGCGAGGGGCGCCGTCAGGGTGTCGACGGTGGCCTCGGTGGGCCCGTAGAAGTTCCAGCAGCGCACGCCGGGCGTGGAGTTCAGCTCCGTCCACAGGGCAGGCGGTACGGCCTCGCCGCCGAGGATCAGGACGGCCGGGCGGTGCGAGCCGGTGGCGAGCAGACCGGTGGCGAGCAGCTGCCCGGCGTGGGTCGGCGTTGTCTCCACAACATCGAGTCGCCGGGTGCGCACGCTCTCGACCAGGGCCTCGGGATCGCGCCGGGTCAGGTCGTCCACGAGGTGCAGCTGGTGGCCGTCGATCATCCACAGCACGGGGTCCCAGGCCGCGTCGAAGGAGAGCGCCGCGGTCAGCGCGACCGAGAGCCGCGCCCTGCCGGTGTCGCGGACGGCGTGTGCGAAGACATGGCGGCGGTGGTGCGCGAGCAGCCGGGCCAGCGAACCGTGGCCGACCAGGACGCCCTTGGGGCGGCCCGTGGAGCCCGAGGTGTGGATGAGGTACGCGGCGTCCCCGGGCGCCGGGCGCGGCGGCGCGACGGCCGGGAGGTCGAGGGAGCGCGCGGTTTCGGCTTCGTCCAGCAGGAGTTGGGGATGCCCGTCGGGCGCGGTCGCGCGGGTGGCCAGGACCAGCGTGGGGCGGGCGTCGTCGAGGACGGCCCCGATCCGGCCCGCCGGGAGGCTCGCGTCCACCGGGGCGTAGACCGCACCCGCCTTGAGTACGCCGAGCAGGGCCGCGATCGAGTCGGTGGAGCGGGGCAGCAGGACCGCGACCCGGTCGCCGCGGCCGACGGCCGAGGCCGCGAGGAGAGCGGCGATGCGGTCGGACCGTACGTCCAGGTCGGGGAAGGACAGCCGGCCGTCCGGGGCGGTGACCGCGATGTCACCGCTGCGGGCCTCGGCGACCGTCTCGCTGAACCGGTCGAGGACGGTCGCCGGGGCGCCGGAGCCGGGACCGCCGTCGCCGAGCGCCACCAGGGCGGCCTCCTCGCCCTCGTCGAGCAGGGCCAGGGCGCGCACCGGGGCGTCCGGGTCGGTGACGGCCTGTCCGGCGAGGCGGCCGAACCAGTCCGCGATGCGCTGCGCGGTGCCCGTGTCGAACAGGTCGCGGCTGAACTCCAGGGTCCCTTCCAGGACCCGGCCCGCGCCCGCGCCGCCGGTGCGCTCGGTGAAGCTGAAGGACAGGTCGAACTTCGCGCCCCCGGTGTCCACCCCGTCGAGCCGCGCGTGCAGCCCCGGCAGATCGAGGCGCGGAGCCTGCGTGTTGTTCAGGGTGAGCATGACCTGGAAGAGGGGGTGGCGGGTGAGGGAGCGGGCGGGCTGGAGCTCCTCCACGAGCCGCTCGAAGGGCAGCTCCTGGTGGGCGTAGGCGGCGAGGTCGGTCTCCCGCACCCGGGCCAGCAGCTCCCGGAATGTCGGCCCACCCGCTGTACTGACGCGCAGGGCGAGGGTGTTGACGAAGAACCCGACGAGCCCGTCGAGCGCTTCATCGGTGCGCCCGGCGACCGGCGTGCCGATGGTGATGTCGTCCCCGGCCCCGACCCGCTCCAGGAGCACGGCCAGGGCGGCGTGCAGCACCATGAAGGTGCTGGTCGCGGACTCCTTGGCCAGCCGGGACACGGCCTCGGTGACGTCCGTGGGGAGGGTCAGGGGGACCGTGCCGCCCCGGCCGGTGGACGCGGTGGCCTTGGTGGGCCTGGGCCGGTCGGCAGGCAGCGGCGCCTCTGCGGGTGCGCCCGCCATCTGTGTCGCCCAGTAGGCGAGTTGGCGGTCGGCCAGCGAGTCGCGGCCGTCGACATGACCGGTGTCGTCGGGGTGGCTCAGCAGCGCGCGTTGCCACAGCGCGTAGTCGGCGTACTGGACGGGCAGCGGAGCCCAGTTGGGCGCCCGGCCCGCGGTCCGTGCGGAGTACGCCCCGGCCAGATCCTGCGCCAGCGGCCCCATGGACCACCCGTCCGCAGCGATGTGATGCACGGTGAGGAGCAGCACGTGCCGGTCGTCGGCGAGCGCGAACAGCTCGGCACGCAGGGGTATTTCACCCGCCAGGTCGAAGGGTCGCGTCGCCGCCTCGCGCAGCGCCTCGGGCAGTGAGGCGTCGGAGACCCGGGTGAGCGGCAGCCCGGGGCGTGCGTCCCCCGGGTCGAGCACCGCCTGGTACGGCTCCTCGCCGCTCTCCTGGATCAGGGTGCGCAGGCTCTCGTGCCTGGCCACCACATCGGCGAGCGCGCAGTGCAGCGCGTCGCGGTCCAGGCCGCCGGTCAGTTCGACGGCGATGGGGATGTGGTACGCCGCGTCGTCCGGGTCCATGCGGTGCAGAAACCACAGCCGGCGCTGGGCGGCCGACAGCGGCGGGCGCTCCGGGCGGGTGGTGCGCCGCAGCGCGGGCCTGGCCGCGCCCGCCTCGCCGAGGCGCTCGGCGAGGGCCGCGGGCGTCGTCGACTCGAACAGGGCGCGGACCGGCAGCTCCACCCCGAACGCCGCCCTGACGCGGCCGATCAGCCGGGTGGCGAGCAGCGAGTGCCCGCCGAGCTCGAAGAAGTCGTCGCTCCTGGCCACGTGTTCGTGCCCGAGGCTCTCCGCGAACAGCGCGCACAGGATCTCCTCCTGTGCGGAGTGCGGGGGATCGACGACGACCCGCTCGGGTCCGGTGGTCAGCGGCAGCGCGTCGAAGTCCACCTTGCCGTGCACGGTCAGCGGCAGCTCCGCCACCGGGACGACTACGGACGGCACCATGTACTCGGGCAGCCGGTCGGCGGCGAAGGCGCGAAGGGCACGGGCCGACAGCTCCTGCCCGTCGCAGGCCACGGCCCACGCGACGAGCCTTCCGGCGCCGGACGCGTCGGGCCGTACGGCCACGGCAGCCTGCGCCACATCGGCGTGCCGGATCAGCTCGGCCTCGACCTCGCCGGTCTCCACCCGGAAGCCCCGGACCTTGATCTGCCCGTCGGCGCGCCCCACGTATTCGAGCCGCCCCTCGCGCAGCCGGACGAGGTCACCCGTGCGGTACATCCGGGAGCCCGTCGGGCCGTACGGGTCGGGTAGGAAGCGCGCGGCGGTGCCGGGCGCGCTGCCCTCGTAGCCACGGGCCAGACCGGCGCCCGAGAGGTAGAGCTCACCGGTGGTGCCGGGGGCGACGGGGCCCAGGCGCGCGTCGAGGACGCGGGCGCGGGTGTGCGACACGGGGTGGCCCAGGTGCGGGCGGGTGCCCGAGGTGATCCGGCCCATGACGCTGTCGACGGTGGCCTCGGTGGGCCCGTACAGATTCCACACTGCGACGTCGCGCAGCGCGCCCAGCTCGTTCCACAGTGACTCGTTGACGGCTTCACCGCCGAGGGCGAGGACCCGCGGGCGCGGGCGGCCGGGTGCGAACAGGCCGCAGGCCCTGAGCTGTTCGACGAAGGACGGGGTGGTCTCGACGACGTCGATCGCGCGCCGGTGCAGGAACGCGGTCAGCGCCTCCGGGTCGCGGCGCGTCTCGTGGTCGACCAGGTGCAGCTCGTGGCCCGCGATCATCCACAGCAGCGGGTCCCACGAGGCGTCGAAGGTCGCGGCTGCGGTGAGGGCCACGCGCAGCGGCAGCCCGTTGTTCTCCGCCTCGGCGGGCGCCATCAGCCGCTCCTGATGGCTGCTGAACAGATTGGCCAGCGACCGGTGTTCAACGACAACGCCCTTCGGGCGGCCGGTGGACCCGGAGGTGTAGAGCACATACGCGGCGTCACGGGGACGCGGCCCCGGCAGGGGCGCGCGCGGTGCGTCGACGGCCGACGGGAGCCGCCCGTCGACGTCCAGCGGCAGTACGTCGTTCAGGGGCGGCAGCGCGTCCCGCGCCGCCTCGGTGGTCAGCACGAGTCGCGGGGCCGCGCTGTCCAGGATCAGCTGGTTGCGGCCACGGGGGTGGGACGGGTCGAGCGGCACGTACACCGCTCCGGCGCGCAGCACCCCGAGCACCGCGACGATGTGCAGCGAGGTCCTGGGCAGCGCGACCGCGACCCGGTCGCCGCGTGAGACGCCGGACTCGGCCAGCAGGGAGGCCAGTTGCTCGCTGCGCTCCAGCAGATCCCCGAAGGTCAGACGGCCGTCGGAGGCCACCACGGCGGTGCGGCCCGGGGTGACGACGGCGCGGGTGGTGAAGACATCGGTGAGGGTCCAGTCGGGCCCGTCGGCGGTCGCGGGGACGAGCCCGGCCTCCGACGACGGCACGAGCGACGCCCGGGGGAGCTCGTCGAGTGCGGCACGGCGCTGCTCGGCGCTGAGGAACCCGGCGTCGGCGAAGGGCAGTTCGGGCTGTTCCAGGAGGGCGGTCAGCAGCCGGCCGAAGTGTTCGGCGAAGCGCCCGGCGGTCCTGCGGTCGAACAGGTCCTCACTGAACTCCAGCTCCCCGCCGATGCCGGTGGGCGCGCCCGCGCCGTCGTGGTGCTCCACGAGGTCCCAGGTCAGGTCGAACTTGGCGCCGGTGCGGCCCACGGAGGGGTCGTGGCGGACGCTGAGTCCGTCGAGCGAGGCGTGCGGCACGCTGTTGTTGTTCAGGCTCAGCATCACCTGGAAAAGTGGGTGCCTGGACATCGAGCGGGACGGGCCGAGCTCCTCCACGATCCGGTCGAAGGGCACCTCCTGGTGCGCGTACGCCGCGAGATCCGCACGCCGGGCCCGGCGCACCAGCTCGCTGAAGGTGGGGGCGCCGGACGCGTCCACGCGCAGCACGAGCGTGTTCACGAAGAACCCGACCATGTCGGCGAGCTTCTCGTCGGTGCGGCCCGCGACCGGGGTGCCGACCGCGATGTCGTCACCCGCGCCGAGCCGCGCCATCAGGGCGGTCAGCGCCGCGTGCAGCACCATGAAGCTGCTCGCGCCGGACGCGGCGGCCAGCCGTACGAGTGCCCGGTGAGCGGGTGCGTCGATGTGCAGCGGTACGGTCCCTCCCCGGCCGGACGGGCGGGCGGGGCGCGGTCGGTCGGCGGGGAACGCCGACTCGGGCGGGAGCCCGTCGAGGGTGGCGGACCAGTGGGCGAGCTGCCCCCGGGCGAGGCTGCCCTCCTCGCGCGGGTCGCCCAGCAGGGCGCGCTGCCACAGCGCGTAGTCGGCGTACTGCACCGGCAGCGGCTCCCAGGCAGGCGCGCCACCGTGACGGCGGGCAGCGTACGCGTCGGACAGGTCGCGCATGAGCGGACCCATCGACCAACCGTCGGCCGCGATGTGATGCAACGTCAGCAGAAGGACGTGGGTATCGGGGTCGACAGGGAACAGCGCGGCCCGCAGCGGAAGATCGCGATCCAGGGCGAAGCCCGTGACGTCCGGACGCACGGCGGCACCCGGCTCCTTCACGACCAGCACGGGCTCGGCGGCTACGGCCGGGACGACCCGCTGATACGGCCCGTCCTCGTCCTCGGCGAACACGGTCCGCAGGCTCTCGTGCCGCCCCACGAGGTCACGCAGCGCGTGCGCGAGGGCGACCCGGTCGAGCGCCCCGGACAGCCGCAGGGCGATCGGCAACTGGTACGAAGCACCCGCGTCCCCCATCTTGTCGAGCAGCCACAGCCGTTGCTGCGCGAACGACAGCGGCACGCGCCCAGGACGCGGAACAACAGCGGTGACTCCGGCCCTGGCAGGAGCCGCCGCGTCGAGCAGCCCGGCCAGCGCGGCCGGGGTCGGCGTCTCGAACAGCGCCCGGATCGGGATTTCGGCGCCGAAGCGGTCGCGGATCCGGCTGACCAGCCGGGTCGCGAGCAGCGAATGCCCGCCGAGCGCGAAGAAGCTGTCGTCACGGCCGACACGCGGCAGGCCGAGGCACTCGGCGAACACCGTGCACATCAGGGCCTCTTCGGGCGTACGCGGCTCGGCCCCGACCGAAGCGGCGAGCGGCTCGGCACGCGGCAGCCGGTCGGTGTCCAGCTTGCCGTTCGGGGTCAGCGGCAAGCTCCGCACGGTCGCGTACGCCGCCGGCACCATGTGCTCGGGCAGCGACTCGGCCAGCGCGTCGCGCACCCGCGCCGGGTCGGGCGCCGCGCCCGCCGGGTCGGCCACCAGGTAGGCGGCGAGCCGCTCCACCCCGTCGTGCGCGGGCGACAGGGCGACGGCCGCCCCGTCGATGCCCGGCAGGGCGCGCAACGCGGACTCGATCTCGGCGGTCTCCACGCGGAAACCGCGCACCTTGATCTGCCGGTCGCTGCGGCCGAAGAACTCCAGCGACCCGGCGGCGCTCCACCGCGCCAGGTCCCCGGTGCGGTACATCCGGGTGCCGGGCGGCCCGAACGGGTCCGGCAGGAACCGCTCGGCCGTGAGCCCCGCCCGCCCCGCGTACCCACGGGCGACGCCCTCACCGGAGAGGTAGAGCTCACCCGTCGCACCCTGCGGCAACGGGTGCAGAGCGGGATCGAGTACGTACGCCTGCGCACCGGCGACGGGACGCCCGATGACGGGCGTCGAGCCGCTGATCCGGGTGGTCACCGCGTCGACGGTGGTCTCGGTGGGCCCGTAGAAGTTGAACACCAACAGGTTCGGGAACGCCGCGAGTTCGTTCCACAGCGCCTCATCGACCGGCTCCCCGCCGAGCGCGATCACGCGCGGCCGGTGACCGGGGGCGCTGAGCAGCCCGGCGGTCAGCATCTGCCGCAGATAGGTGGGCGTGGTCTCGATCGCGTCGATGCGCGCGTCCACCAGGTACTCGACGAGCGCCTGCGGGTCACGGCGGGTGTCGTCGCCGACGACGTGCAGCTCGTGCCCGGCGACCATCCACAGCACCGGGTCCCAGGAGGCGTCGAAGGAGGTCGCGGCGGTGAGCGCGACGCGCAGCCTGCGCCCCAGCGACTTCTCGGCCTGTGCGTGGGTCTCGCGGCGGTGGTGCTCAAGGAGGTTGCTGAGCGACCGGTGCTCGACGACGACGCCCTTGGGCCGGCCGGTGGAGCCCGAGGTGTAGATGACATAGGCGGCGTCGTGGGGGGCGGGGGAGGTTTCCGTCGTGCGTACGGCAGAGGGGTCCGTCACGTCCGTGGTCCGTACGGCAGAGGGGTCCGTCACGTCCGTGGTCCGTACGGCAGACGGGTCCACCAGCGGTAGTTCCGTCCCGGCGGACATGCGCGCGGCGGTGTCGGCGGTCGCGACGAGGACGGCGGGCCGGGAGTCCTCGATCATGTACGCGATGCGGTCGACGGGGTACGACGGGTCGACCGGCACATACGCGGCGCCGGTCCGCATGACCGCGAGCATCGCGACCACGAGATCGGTGGAGCGCGGCAGGCCGACGGCGACACGGGCGCCGGGCCGGGCGCCGTGCAGGGCCAGTTCGGCGGCGAGCGCGGTGACCCGCTCGTCGAGCCGCGCGAACGTCAGCCGGGTGTCCCCGGACACCACGGCGGCCTCGTCCGGCGTGCGGCGGGCCTGCAGGGTCAGCTGCTCGGGCAGCGTGCTGCCCGGTGCCGCGGCGGGGTCCGCGTGGGCGGGATCCCCGGAGCCGAGCCCGATGAGCCGCCGGTGCTCCTCGTCGGGGACGAGCCGCAGGGAACCGATGCGACCGGTCGGATCGGCGGCGAAGGCCTCGACCAGGCGGCAGAACCGCTCGTGGTGGGCGGCCAGTTCGTCAGGGGTGTACCGGGCGGGATTGCCGAGCAGATCGATGCTCAGCCCGCCGTCCGCGTACGACGCGTGCACGGCGACGGCGAGGTCGTCGACCGGCCCGACCGACAGATTGTGCAGCGTCGCGGCGTGCGGCCCGAAGCTCAGTGAGTCGTCGAAGGCCAGCACATTGACGGACGGCCCGGCCAGCGCGTCGCGCACCCCGGAGAGCCCACGGTCGCGGCGCAGGCTCTCCGACGGGTAACGCTGGTGCCGCAGCACCTTCCGGGCCTGCGCCGACGCGCGCTTCGCTACATCGGCGACCCGATCGGACGGCGAAAGCTCCAGCCGCATCGGCAGGATGTTGGACAGCATCCCGGGCGTGGAACGGGCGAGCGGGGTGCGGCGGCCGGTGACCGGTAGCCCCAGCACGACCTCGCCGACGCCACGGCTGCGATGCAGATAGACGGCCATGGCGGCCATGAAGAAGGTGGGCCAGGCAACCCCGGCGGCCTTGGCCGCGCCACGCAGCCGCGCGGTCTGCGCCGCGTCGAACTCCCGGCGGGCCGAATGGAATCCGTACCCGGGAGCCTGCGTCGCGGCGTCGCTCAACGGGGTAACGGGGGGTGAGGCGCCGAGGTGGTCGGACCAGAAGGCCTGGTCGGAGGCGTACTGCTTGGACGCCTGATAAGCGCGCTCTTCGTCGAGCAGTGGCGCGAGGGGAGCGGGGCGGCGTACGACGTCGCCCGCCGGGTCGGTGACCAACTGCGCATAGACGTCGGCTATCCGGGCGAGCGCGAGCACCGCGCCGTACCCGTCGATGGCGAGGTGGTGCACCTGCTGGTGGAAGAGATGCCGGTCGGCGGCCAGCCGGTACAGCGTCATCGCGACGAGCGGCCCGGCGGCGGTATCGGCGGGCCGCGCCAACCGGGCGTCCATCCGCCGCAGCGCCTCGCCGTGGGGATCAGCGTGCCCGGACAGATCGACGAGCGGCAGACCGATGCGCGCCTGGTCATGGACCCGCTGGAACGGAATTCCGTCCCGCTCACCGAATGTGACGCGCAGCGCTTCCATCTCCGCACCGACGTGCTCAACGGCTTCGAGAAGCACGGAATGCTCCAACTCGCCGTGCACATCCGCGTATTCGGCAATGTTGAACGAAGGATCGGCGGGATCGATTTTCTGGGCGAACCAGATTCCCCGCTGAGCGGCCGTCAGAGGATAGGTGTGCGGAGTGCCGGAGTGGGGCTGGGCGTCGGTCACGTGTATTTCACCTCTGCGCCGGGGCGCGGCGTCGGCGGCCTCGCGTCGGGATGGGGGTCGAACGGCCGCGTGCCGGAAAGAAAATGCCGACGAGTATTCGGCGAGTAACTGGCGAGTACGCGATCGGCGCGCCCGTCCGAAACTGTCGAACCGGATCGGTCTGGAATTACGGCGTCAGATCACGGTCAGCGCCCGGCGGGGCCGATTCCAGACCCCATCGGAAGGCCAATTCCATGCGTGTCCGTGAACCTCGCCGCACCTCGCCGAACTTCCGCTGGCGTACTGATCCACCGTCAAGCCTCCGATGTCGACATCGCTTCCTGCGCTGTCCACAAGGGGTTCGGAGTCACATGGGCAGCGGATTGCCCATGTGACACAGGACACAACCCGCCCCCAGGCCAAGCCGCCCCGTCTCCGGCGCCGAATGCCCTGCGACTGGTGGCAGGGGCACGATCAATGTCACGACCAATGTCACGACCAGCGCGACGAGGCTTTCCGTAAGCCTTCCACCAGCCGCTCGCCAGCTTTCTCAACATCATTCCGCAGTGCTTTCCGTGAACGTTTCCACAAGACTTGGAGAACGCGTGAAAATTCCTGTATCTGTTACACGCTGGGGTACCGCCGCCGCAATAGTCGGAACCCTGTTCATATCGGCCGTACCGACGGCCACGGCGTCCGGTACGCCGACCCACAGTTCGGCTTCCCGTGCAGGTGAGGCGACGAATTCGGCTCGAGCGAGCGAGGTGCCCGCAGGCACGAACAGGATGGGGTCGCTGCGCGACACACAGGGCATGAATTTCTGCCTGCTGGCCCGCTGCACGGTGGGCGGAGCACCGGATTCATCGGGCCCGAGCAATACGCAGGGAGTGAATTTCTGCCTACTGGCGGTCTGCTCGATACGGCCCTGATGGGCATCGGTGATACGGAGTTGAGAGGCGCGTGGGAAGGACGCTGATCACGGCGCAGGGCCGGGGCTGAGCCCGCTTGGCGGGTACGGGTCTGGGCCCGTCCTGCCCCTCCGGGTGGAGACGGGGCGGGGCCCTTCGCACCGGGTCTGGGGCCCTGCGCACGGGCTGCGGTGACTCTCGTACCGGTACGCGTTCCCACCCCACCCCCTCAGCCCGTCCGGCGTTTGAGGACCTGGGTCTGGGGCGGAGCCCCGGTTTCGGGAAGGGGCGGGTAGAGGTGAGCCGCGCAGGACCCGCAGCTCACCCATTCACCGCACCTGACCGCTCACCCACTCACTTGCTCATCGCACCCTCACCCCAGGTGGCGCTTCGCGAAGTCCAGCTCCAGCCGGACCTGCTTGATCCGCTCCTCGACCACGAGCGACCCGTGCCCGGCGTCGTACCGGTACACCTCGTGTGTCGCGCCCCGCTCCGCGAGCCGGTCGACGTAGTTCTCGACCTGCTGGATGGGGCAGCGCGGATCGTTGACGCCCGCCGAGATGTAGACCGGCGCCCGCACCGCATCGACGTACGTCAGCGGGGACGACGCCTCGAACCGCTCGGGCACCTCTTCCGGTGTCCCGCCGAGCAGCGTGCGGTCCATCGACTTCAGGGCTTCCATCTCGTCGTGGTACGCAGTGACGTAGTCGGCGACCGGCACCGCGGCCAGCCCCACCGCCCAGGCGTCCGGCTGCGTGCCCAGCCCGAGCAGGGTCAGATACCCGCCCCACGAGCCACCGGCCAGCACCAGCTTCTCCGGGTCCGCCAGCCCGGACGACACGGCCCATTCACGCACGGCGTCGATGTCCTCAAGCTCGATCAGGCCGACCCGGTGCTTGAGCGCGTCGGTCCAGTCGCGCCCGTACCCGGTCGAACCCCGGTAGTTGACCCGTACGACCGCGTACCCGTGGTCGACCCAGGCCGCGGGCCCACTCGCGAACGCGTCGCTGTCGTGCCAGGTCGGCCCGCCGTGGATCTCGAAGACGGTCGGGAACGGCCCGGAGCCGGTGGCAGGCTTCTGCACGAGCGCATGAATCCGCCCGCCGGGCCCCTCCACCCAGGCATCCTCGACCGGCACGGACGCCGGCGCCTTCGTCCCCGGCGGATCGAGCACGACGCCCCCGGAGGTCGACCGCACGACAGGCGGCAGCGCCGCGGAGGACCACAGGTATTCAACGGACCCGTCGGGCCGGGCAGTGGCACCCGACACGGTCCCGGCAGGGGTGTCGACCTCCACGAGCTGACGCGTGGAGAGGTCGTAGCGCCGCAGCTCACTACGGGCCTCGAAGCTGTGCGCGATGAGCAGCGCCGACCCGTCCGGATACCACTCGGCCGATACGTCGCCGGGCAGCTCGATCCCCAGCTCGCTCTGCTCGCCCGTGGCGATGTCCCACACCATGGGCTCCCAGCGACCGCGCCGCTGGTGCCCCACGAGGAGCCGGGTGTCGCCGTCGACGGGCGCGAACCCGAGCACTTCGAGGCCGAGTTCGACCTCGCCGCCCTTGGTGTCGTCCAGCTCGGACACCGCGGTCCCGTCCGTCCGCACGACCCGTAGCGCGGAGTGCATGGCGTCCCCGTGCTCGGTGTGCTCGATGGCGATCAGCGTCCCGTCGTGCGACAGATCCCCGACACCGGCGGACTCCCGATGCCGATAGATCTCGACGGGCGCGGCCCCGGCTCCGGCCGGCACGACGTAGATGGTCGACCCGTCCTCATCGGTGGACCGCCCCACGACAGAGGTCCCGTCCCGCCCGAGCGCGAGCCCACCGGAGTACGACGCTTCGAGCCCCGCGGTCGCGGGCTCGTCGGCGCCACCACCGAAGGGCTGGCGCATCCACACCCCGAACTCGTCCCCGTCGGTATCGCTGAACCACCAGATCGCTTCCCCGTCGGGCGTCAGCACCCCGTCGGTGGTTCCGTTCGGCCGGTCGGTGACCTGGCGTTGCGCGCCGGTGGCGCGATCCCACGCGTACAGCTCGTACGTCCCGGTCGCATTGGAAACGAACAGCGCACGGTCGGGCGCGTCTTCGGCCCAGTCGGGCAGCGAAACGCGAGGGGCCCGGAACCGCTGCTCCCAGTCGGGCACGGATGCGGCGGCGGCCTGCGCAGGCCCAGTGTTCTCAGTCATGCCCCCATTCTGCGCCGTCCCACTGACAAGCTCGGGCGGATTGTCAGTGCCCGGGTGCAGACTCGGAATGCCCATCCGAAGGAAGTCGCACCCTTGCAGTTCCGCCCACGAGGTCGACGACGGTCCGGTTCGGCGGGGCGCCGCCCTCCGTGTCGTCCTTCATGAGCAGCGAGCTCTGCCGCTCCTTGAGCTCGTTCTGCTTGCCGGGCGAGAAGCTGGCGCAGCTGCTCGAACCCGGTCGACGAAACCTGCCCCTGCCACGCCCGATTCGGCCACGGCAGCAGCTCAGTTCGGTAGCGGAGTGGAACGCGACCCTGGTCTTCCACATCACAAGGTCGCCCTCCGTCCACTTGTGGCGATAGATGTTCTCGGGATTGCTCACGAACTCCTCAATCGCATCGAACCAGAGCCTGTCGTCGTTCGCGTCGAACTGGTCGACCGCCTCGGTGTAGCCGTACGACCCGTACGCGTAAGGCTTCCCGGTCGGCTCGTCGACCGGCGTGAGCGGATGAACCGCGGGCGGATACTCCTTGTCGACGGCGGCGCGGAACTCCGGCAGGGACAGCCCGACATGCCCGGGGCGCATCCGGAAACGACGCTGTGGAGGTGCGTCGCGGTAGCCGCCCCGGCCTTCTCGCGCAGGTCTGCCGGCAGTGCTTCCAGCACCTTGATCGCGCTGGCGAACAGGGTGTCGCCGTGGCCGTCGGGCACCTGGACTCCCTGCAGGAGGGTGTACTCCGGCGGATCGGGAAGGTAGGTCGAGTCCTGGTGCCAGAAGTTTCCGACGCGCGCGACGCCGATGGGCTTGCCGTCCTTGACCACGTTCGACGAGATCATCAGATCCGGGTAGTCCGGGTGGCGATACCTGCTGATGTTGAACGGGACCGACTGCCCGATCTCCCCGGCGAACTCGATCTGCTGCTCGAGGCTCGGCGGAGTCTGCCGGATGACGACCAGGTACGACGTCTCCAGGCCATCAATCAGTAACTGCCCACGTCGTCGCCCCTATATGCGGGTTGGTTATCGGCCCCGGAACGGGGGCGCCCCGGTCACGGAGGGGCTGCCTCCTCGATCGTGGTCCGGCTCCTGCACCAGTTCCGTGCGCTTTCCGACAGGGCGCAAGGAAAATGCCAGCACAGCTGCTCCGAAGAGTGCGATGAGCATGATCCAGACCGCGCCGACGTGCATAGCGTGAATGAACGCATCATCGGCAGCGTGCGCAAGAGCGGGCCGTTGGATCTCGGTGGCGACATGCCGGGCCTGTTCGGCGGAAAGCCGCGCCCGGTCCTGCACCGACCCGGGTACAGCGCTCAGCGAGGGTTCGAGCGCGCGCCGGTACACGATCGACATGATCGTGCCGCCAACCGCGATCCCGATCACGCTGCCGGTCTGTCGCACGGTGTTGGTGACGGCCGACCCGGCACCGGCCCGTTCCAACGGCAGGGAGCTGATCAAAGCTGCCGTCACTGGGCCGATCACCATGCCGATGGTGAGGCCCTGGACCAACAGCAGGATCTCGATCCAGACGAGTGAGGTGTGCAGTCCGAAGAACCCGTACGCGCCCATGGTCAGCGCCGCCACGGTGAGCGCCGGCGGGGTGACAAGACGTAGCGGCCGGCGGCGAACCAGACGCGCGCCAAGGGGCGCCCCCAGGATCGCACCGAGCGCGGTCGGGAGGCCGGCCAAGCCCGCTTCCATCGGCGAATAGCCGCGTGCGCCCTGCATGTAGAACGCGTTATAGAAGGTGACGGCGGTCACGGCGAAGAGGAGCAATCCGAGCGCCGCGTTGCCGCCACCGAATGCACGTTCCGCGAGCAGTCGGGGATCGAAGCTGGGCATCTTGATCCGCAGTTCGACGAGTGCGAAAGCGGCCAGCAGGACCAGTCCGATGGCGATCGGCGCCCAGACATCCGTGCGGCTCCATTCGGCCACCTGCCCCGCCCGGATCAGCCCGTAGGCCAATGCCGCGAGCCCGGTGATCGACAGCAACATCCCAGCCGGGTCCAGTGGACGCGGGGTGGGGCTGCGGAAATTCGGGACCAGCACGACGATCCCGATCAGCGCCAGCGCCACGACCGGGACATTGACCAGAAAGACCGAGCCCCACCAGAAATGGTCGAGAAGCAACCCTGCCAACATCGGGCCTGCGGCCATTCCGACACCGGCGGACGTCGACGAAACGCTGATCGCGGTTGTCCGCGCGGGGCCGGTGAAGGTCCACATAAGGATGGCCAGGTTGGCGGGCATGATCAGCGCGCTGCCTACGCCCATTGCGGCTCGAGCGGCAATCAGCTGGCCTGCGTCACCTGCGTACGCCGCCCACACCGAGGACCCTGCGAAGACCACCAAGCCGGTTACGAGCACAGTCCGGTGACCGAAGCGATCACCCAGTGCTCCTGCGGTGAACATCAAGGTGGCGAAGGCCAGCGTGTACGAGCCTGTGGCCCATTGGAGCTCGGCCGGACTGGCATCCAGTCCACGGACCGGATCTGCGAGAGTCTCCAAGGTGGTACTCAGGATCGTGTTGTCCAGCCAGATCAGCAGCGAGCACAACATGAGAACGGCAAGAATCAACTGCTGCTTCAAATTCGGCATCGTTGGGGGCGTGTTCATAAATACCCTTGGGTGCGACCGGTAAAAGCCTGACGATGGGACCGTAGGCAATCGCCACGCCTCTGTCAATTCTCAATTGCCCAAAAAAATTGCTGCTTTCAGCGAAAAGCCGGGGGCATGTCGCCACCCCCCTGTCAATTGCCGAGAGCCCGTGTAAACCGCTGGTGGTAGCGAGTCGCAGGGGCATATTGCCGCCTCCCCTGTCAATTTCTAGGGCCCGTGAATAACTGCTGCTTTCAGCGAGTCGCAGGGGCATATCGCCAACCACCCTGTCAATTTCTTAGGGGTTGATCGCCAGGGACGGCGGTTGAGAGGTGTGTGCTTGAGCCCCCGGGCGTCGGTGAATTCCAGGGGGCTTCTTTCACGTCGCGTGCGGTCGGGCACGGCGAAGTGCTCATGGACGAGCGCACGGGCCACATCGACGGCTCGGCCTCAGCGCGCTACGCCCCCACGTCACTGCTGGCACGCGCAAGCGCGTCAAGGGTGAAGGACCAGAGGTCTGGCCACTCGACGGCAGGGTTCATCGCGTGACGGCACAACGGGCAGACCCATTGGCCGCGTTCGAGACGTCGAGCGGGTCCACTTGGTCGGTTCCTACGTCGTGGTCTGCCGCTGGGAGACCACGACCAGGATCTTCTCCCAGATTTTTCCCAAACGATCACCAGGGAAGCGGGAAGGGCCCGACCCGCGATGCGGATCAGGCCCCTGACCTGGTCTTACAGCTGTCGGGGTGGCGGGATTTGAACCCACGACCTCTTCGTGCCGAATGAGGCTCGGTCAAGATCTCTACCTGCGGCCGAGGGTGTTTGTGCTGGTCAAGGTGTTGGGTTGAGTTGGTCTTGGGTGGTGTCGCGGGGGCTTCGGGAGACAGTCGGCTCCCAGGTGACTCCCAGGGGGACAAAGCTGTGGGGCACCGCGAGTGCAGTCACAGACGGGGTGTGGCTCTTTTGGAGGGGTCTGCGCCCCGCCGGGCCTGCTCCTTCTAGCCGTCACACCGGTGCGTACTGGCCCAGCCCTACAGGGGTAGTACGCTGTACTACATGGAAGCTACCGCACGCGAACTCAACCAGCACTCGTCAAGGCTGCTCGACGAAGTGGCGCGCGGCGAGGAAGTCACCGTAACGCGCAACGGTCAGGCCGTCGCTCGCATCGTGCCTGTGCGCAGCTACGTCCCCGCCTACCCTGCGACACCTATCGGTGACATCGAGCTGCCCGACCTCGACTTTGACGACGACGACCTCAGGGTCGAGGACATGAACGACACCCTGCGCGGAATGGGCGGCGCGTGAGCGTTCCCATCGCCATCGCTGACACGAACGCGTTGTACAACCTGCTGCGCCCCAAGCAGTCGGAACACGCGCGTCATAAGGCCGCGCTTCCGTTCGTCCGGCAGTTCATCGTCTCGCCGATGGTTCTCGCCGAGCTGGACTACCTGATCACCGCTCGCGCCAAGTCATCCAAGTACGCGCTTCAAGCGATGGCGTTCCTGACCAACCAGCACGCACTGAACCGATTCGTCATTCCTGACGTGGGCCCTCACCTGGGCACAGCCGTTGCGGTTGCCGAAGCGTACAAGGACGCGCGCAGCGGCGAGGGCATCGGCATCACGGACGCTATGAACGTCGCGCTCGCCAAGGCATACGAGACGAATGCGCTGTTCACGTCCGACAAGGACTTCCGGATGATCCAACCGCTGACCGGTCACGCCGCGTTCCGGTTGCTGCCCGACGATTTGGAGTCCTCATGACCGACGTTCGGTGGGGAACGACGCGTACGCGGCAACTCACCGGCGAGCAGGTCGAGCCGTCGTCCGAGTACATCGAGGCCGGCTACGCCATCGCGCTCGGCCAGACGTAGGCCCAGGTCGCCGAGCGTGCCGGCCTGGCCCAGTCCAAGATCCGTTGCGGCTGCCGAGTTGCGGCTGCCGCTCAACCCAGGTGTGGGCGTTGGCCGGGCCGGTGAAGAAGTTCGGAGTTCCGCAGGCGACGTCGGCGGCGCGGCCCGTGCAGCGCCGTCACCCTCGGGGGCGCGGTGCGCCAAGATTCATTGATCCACTCCCCGCTCGCTCCCGAGAGGGCCCTGACCAGGTATTTCAGCTGTCGGGGTGGCGGGATTTGAACCCACGACCTCTTCGTCCCGGATGAGGAACAGGGAGATCTCTGACCTGTATCTCTTGGTGTCGATGCAGGTCAGAGGCGTGGTCCGCGTTGGTCTCGCAAGGTGCCGGAAGGCATGCCTTCCATGATCCACTCCCCGTCCACTCCCGGCACTCCCGACGGTGGAACCGGGTGGGCATGTCACAGATGCATCATCGCCATCATCTCAGGGCTCCGCACGCCGAGAGATACCTGGGGAACGTGCTGACCTGGTTCCATCCACCCAGCCTCTTCCGCGGCGGCGACGGCGGTCGTCTCAGCCGCATCCGCTGCGGCATTCAAGGCCATGTCCCTGCCCAGATTTCCCGCCAACGCTGCTTCCGCAGCAGCCATTGATGCCTTGAGCGCAGCGCGATAGGCAGCGACAGCGAGGTCACTTTTGCCGTCGTGGAGTTGGCCCATCTCTGCGGTTTGGCAGGCGGAGGCGGAGGCGTTCCTCGCGCAGCGGGAGTCAGCCGCAGGGTCAAGGGCGCTCTCGGAGATCAGGGCGACGGCCTGGGCGGACACGCGGGCGCCACGGGTGGCCTTCCACACGATCTCTTTTTCCGCCGGCCCGTCTTCATGGTTCTCCCCGAGGCCGCGTTGCTCGATGTAGTGGCAGGTGGCCGCGGCCCGGGAAGCGGCGCTCTGAGCACGCGCAGCGTGACTCTCCCTGAACGCCTCCTCGGGGGTGGCCTCCGCCGCCTCCGGATGCTCGGGGACTTGGTCCTTCGAGGTGACCAGTCGCTCATCATCGTTGTGTTCGCTCATTGCCATCTCCTCGTCTGCCACGGCGATGGTGCTGTTTGAATCAAGCGCCCGCCGTCGGCCTCGGACGCTGCACCGGACAGGGGCAGGCAACAGGCGTCCAGCAGGGTGGCACATCGGGCATGAATAGACCAGAGCGGTGCTCAAGTGCACGGACTTCTTGAGGTCCAAGCCTTCTTCGCGGTCACCATTCCCGTCACGTCCGCGACAGGCTTGATAGCTGACGGATCGTCAGATCGACGCTACCGTTGCGCCCATGGAGACATTCCCCAAGATCATCTCGGTGGATGACCACACCGTCGAGCCTCCCAACGTCTGGCGGGACCGACTCCCGTCCAAGTACCGCGACATCGGTCCTCGCATCGTCCGCGGGCCGGTGAAGCAGCTGACCTTCATCGGCGGCAAGTTCGCCCCCCTCATGGGCGCACCCGGTGACGACGGCCCCGTCGCAGACTGGTGGATCTACGAGGACCTGCATCGCCCCCTCACTCGCCTGGACACGTCCGTCGGCTACAGCCGCGACGAGATCAAGCTCGAAGGCATCACCTACGAGCAGATGCGCCCGGGGTCGTTCTCCGTCCCCGAACGCCTCGCCGACATGGACATCAACCACGTCCAGTCGGCCCTCTGCTTCCCGACGTTCCCGCGTTTCTGCGGCCAGACTTTCACCGAGGCGAAGGACCGTGAGCTGGGCCTGCTCGGGGTGCGGGCGTACAACGACTGGATGGTCGAGGAGTGGTGCGGTCCGCTGGCGCAGGGCCGGCTGATACCGCTCACGCTGGTGCCGCTTTGGGACGCGGAGCTGGCTGCCGCCGAGGTACGCAGGAATGCTGCGCGTGGCGTCCGGGCCGTCTGCTTCTCGGAGATCCCTCCGCACCTGGGGCTGCCGTCCATCCACACGGACTACTGGGACCCCTTCCTGCAGGCCTGCGACGAGACCGGCACGGTAGTTGCCATGCACATCGGTTCGTCCTCGCGCATGCCGTCCACGTCTGCGGATGCACCGGCGGCCGTCGGGTCCACGATCACGTTCGCCAACTGCTGTTTCTCGATGGTCGACTGGCTGATGAGCGGCAAGTTCGACCGCTTCCCGAACCTCAAGATCATGTATGCCGAGAGTCAGATCGGGTGGATCCCGTACGTACTGGAGCGCGCGGACGTGGTCTGGGAGGAGAACCGCGGCTGGGGTGGCGTGGCCGACAAGGTATTTCGTCCGCCGTCGGAGCTATTCCGTGAGCACGTCTACGGATGCTTTTTCGACGATGCGTTCGGCCTGAAGAACCTCGACTCGATCGGTGTCCCGAACGTCTTGTACGAGACGGACTACCCGCACAGCGACTCGACGTGGCCGAAGTCCAAGGAGGTAGGCGAGTCTCAGATGGGCCACCTGGCGCCTGCGGTGGTGGAGCGCATCGTCCGCGGCAACGCGATCGACCTCCTCGGCTTGACCCCGGACGGCTTATGGTCCAGTTCGGCGTCCGGCTGATGGTTCAGGCTTGTCCTCAACCGCTGGGCTGGGGGGTGACTGGGTGCCGTACGTGAGTGCGGACCTACGATTCCTGGCGCCGCTCTGGGCAGGGTCGGAACTGGAAACGGAGCGTCAGCCACCGAGTCCGCCCCCGGCCCTGCTCTGATGCAATCAGCTTGTGTCGTCGTTTCGGCGGGCTGGGGGTAGGAGGAGATCCCGTTCGGGGTGCTGCTCGCCGGTGACGCGGCCCTGGACGCCGAGGTCTATTCGCGCAGCTTCGTGAAACTCGTTGATCTCTCGGAATGCCGCACGGCTCCGTGCACGCCAGTCGTCCAAAGTTCCGGTGATCTTGCCTTCGGCCTGCCAATCGAGCTGCAGAGCTGCGGCGTTCAGCTGGTGGCCGGCCTCTACGACGGCATCACCGCCGAGCAGCATGACTTGCTCGAATACCCGCCCTCGCATGCGAGAAGCTTCCCTCAGCTCCTCAAGCAAATCGGCCTCGGGCTTCCCGCTCGGACGGATACCTTCCTTGTGCTCGTAGAGCTGTACAGCCAGGAAGATGCTCGCTCGCACCCTGTCGACGTAACCTCCGTACGCGTCGATCTTCCTGTCGTCCCACCGCGTTAGCAGCACATACCGGTTGCGGCTCCGCTCCATGGCGTAAGTCGCCAGGTGCGTCGTGAGCGCGCCCAGCAGCACGGCTGCAATCGTTACGAGCTGCTCAACGGCCACCAACTGGTCCCCCAGACATGAGACTTAAAGATGTCTAGAGGATCTTAGGAGTGAGACGCGAGACGCGTCCCCCCAAGAGCCATGCCGCTGTGCCCAGGCCCTGCGGCTGACCATCCGCCGCTCGTCGGAGCTACGAGAAGCTACAAGGCACTGAAACAGGAGGTGTCCCTGCCCCGGTTTTGGTCATCCGGGCAGGTCGAGCCACTTGGAGTGACGCTGTGACAGCTGTGACACTCCCCCTGTTTCAGCTGCTTGCTCCGGCAGGCCATGCCGAGTTGAGAGCGCTCAACTACAGGAACAAGCCAAGAACGTTGTCGATTGACCAGTTCTGCCAGCTCATGGCGAACAGCGCGACGACGGAGATCAGCGCCATCATCAGGTTCTGCCCCTGCTCGCCCCAGTCGTGAATCATCAGAATGAAATAGATCAGGTTGAGCACGAGCCCGCAGACGAGCGCGATGGGCGTCAGGAAGCCTGCGATGAGGCCGAGGCCGAGAGCCAACTCCGCGTAGGCGACGATGTACGCCATCAGGCGCGGGTACGGCTTCGCAAACCGGTTGAAACCATAGCGCACGAAGGGCCAGCGATGTTTGTCGGCGATGCCCGCGGCCCAGGTAATGCCCCCGCCGCCGAACCATGTTGACTTGTCCTTGTGGCGCCAGCTCTCCAACCACCACAGGCCGAGACCGATTCGAAGTACGGCCAGCCACTCGGCCCCGCTGAACCAGATCGACTGCATCGTGTACCCCTCTCTGCGCGCTGAACTGACGATGCGTCAGTTCAGCTGATGCGGATCGATCTCGCAAGGGGTGAAGTTCTTTCCATCTGCTTGCTGTTGATCAGGTGAGCCCATAACCTAAATCTGACGAGTAGTCAGATATGGGCCGGGCGGAACCGGCGAGCAGCAGGAGGCAACCGACGTGACCAGCGATGCGAGTGACGCCACGGATCTGCCCAGGATCATCAGCGTGGACGACCATGTGATTGAGCCCGCTCACCTCTTCGATACCTGGCTTCCGGCCAAGTACCGCGACAAGGGGCCGCAGCCCTTCACTGCGGGTATCGGCGAGCTGCAGTACATCGGTGGGAAGTACCGATTCACCACGGATCCGGCCGGCCAGCTCACCGACTGGTGGAGGTACGAGGGGCTGGTCTTCCCGTACAAGAGGATCATTGCTGCGGTTGGCTTCTCCCGGGACGAGATGACGCTTGACGGCATCACACGGGAGCAGATGAGGCGAGGCTGCTGGGACCCGAAGGCCCGCCTGGCGGACATGGACGTCAACCACGTGGAGGCATCGCTCTGCTTCCCCACCTTCCCGCGTTTCTGTGGGCAAACGTTTGCCGAGGCGCAGGACAAGGAGGTGGGTCTCGCCTGCGTGCGCGCGTACAACGACTGGATGGTGGAGGAGTGGTGCGGTGACAGCGGCGGCCGGCTGATCCCGCTGTGTCTCATCCCGCTGTGGGACATCGACCTTGCGGTAGCCGAGATCAGGAGGAACGCCGCGCGCGGCGTCCGTGCGGTGACCTTCAGCGAAATCCCGACGTACCTCGGGCTGCCGTCGATTCACTCGGGTTACTGGGATCCATTCTTCGCAGTGTGCGAGGAGACCGGCACCGTCGTGAACATGCACATCGGATCTTCGTCACAGATGCCGGCTGCTTCGCCGGACGCACCGCCCGCCGTCCAGGCGGCCTTGAGCTTCAACAACGCCATGGCGTCCATGATGGACTTCCTCTTCAGCGGTGTCCTGGTGAAGTTCCCACGCCTCAAGCTGGCCTACAGCGAGGGGCAGATGGGCTGGATTCCCTACGCACTGGAGCGTGCCGACACAGTGTGGGAGGAGCACCGTGCCTGGGGTGGGGTCAAAGATCTAATCCCCGAGCCGCCGTCCACGTACTACTACCGGCAGATCTTCTGCTGCTTCTTCCGCGACAAGCACGGCATCGCCGCAATCGACGCCGTCGGCGTCAACAACGCCACCTTCGAGACCGACTACCCGCACGTCGACTCCACCTGGCCGCACACGAAGCAGGTGGCTGCTGACCATATGGCAGGCCTTCCGGAGGACGTGGTGTACAAGCTGCTGCGAGGCAACGCCATCCGTATGCTGGACCTGTCCTTCGATCGGGACCGGGCGGCTGCTGTAACTGCCTGAGCTGGGGCGCCGGCCACGACGGTGGGTGCTGAGGGCGCACTTTCCCTCAGCACTACGGTTGGGGTGGCACTCTGCGGAGAGGCAATCGAATGAGCAAGCAGACGTCAGAGGCCCTGGTCACCTTGGGTCGCTGGTACGTGCGCCATGCTCCAGGCTCGATCGGCAAGGCGCCGATGGCCGCGACATACCTGAATCCACGGTTGCGGGAGTACCCGCGCCGGCGCCTCACCCGTACTGAGTTCGGCGCCGAATTCGCTGTCGATACCCAGGACCTCATCCAGCGCTACATGTACCTGTTCGGGGTGTGGGAGCCGCGCATGACGCAGTGGCTCAAGCACCGGCTTCGGCCCGGCGATACGTTCGTGGATGTCGGGGCCAACATCGGCTATTTCAGCCTCCTTGCCTCGCGCCTGGTCGGGGATGAGGGCCAGGTAGTGGCGATCGAGGCATCACCGGCCTTTCATGATGCCGTTCTGCGGAATGCTCAACTCAACGCCTGTCGTAACATTCGCGCGGTCAACGCTGCTGCCTCCGACAGCAAGCGGCTGCTGACTTTCACGCTCGCCAGCTCGCACAACATGGGCGCGAACAGCATCGTTCCTTACGACGGCCCCGCGGAATCTACGTTCGAGATCGAGGCGCACCCGCTGACGGCGATGCTCAGCGCGGCAGAGATCGCAAGTGCCCGAGTGATCAAGATTGATGTAGAGGGCGCAGAGGGGGGCGTAGTGCAAGGCATGGCTTCCCTGCTCGACCAGCTCCGCCCGGATGCCGAGATCACTGTCGAGGTCACGCCTGAGCGGATGGCTCAGCTCGGGGACTCTGTCGCAGAGCTGATGGAGACGATGCGTGACCATGGTTTCCACGCCTACCGCCTCGCCAACGAGTACGCCCCGGAGACCTATCCAGCGGCGATACGTGGCGCCTCCTCCGTGCCGGTTCGATGGCGGGGGCCTGTCGTGGACGAGAGTGATTTGATCTTTTCGCGGGTCGAGGCCGAGACGCTTCCATAAAACTGCCCGGCTCCCCTTGGAAAGGGAAGCCGGGCCACAGCCGGACGGGAAGAACGGAAGTGCCGCTGAGGCTTTGTCTTCCCGGTGTCACCATGCGCAAGCGTCGCAATCGGCAAGCGTCATGACTCGTCCTCCTCTCGGGATACCCGGGCAAGGTCAGTGAACACCCGCCGAAACAGCTCATGTCCAGTCCGGCCCGTGTGAGTCAGGCACCACATCTGGGCGCTGTCCGCGTCGTTCATCGGTCCGGAGGTAGCCCTGCACCGGTCGTTGACGCAGAACGCTTCGGCGGTGATACCGCCCTCGGGCGCATGTCGGAGCGTGTGTCGCACGTAGCGGACCGCAGCGCGGCTCACCGAAACGCCTCGGACTCGAAGTCAGGCTCATCGCCATCGTTGCTGTCGGCGGGCTCGTCGTAGTTCGCTGCGGGCAGGCGCGCACCTCTGCTCGTCGCGATCCGCAGCGCGGCGCCGAGAGCATCGGTCACGAAGGTAAGAGCGAGACGAAGGTCCTGTGGGTCCGCATCCCGGGCCGCCACAACGCCTTGGACAGATGTCAACGCCGTATACCCGTACGTCAGTTGTTCCGCTTCTACTTCATCGGCGATCCGCGACACGAGGCTTTCGGAGCCGTCCGAGCTTAAGTAGCACGGATTCCCCTCAGGGCTGGCCCATGGAAGTAGTCGGAGACGAGAATCGGTCTGTTGCTCAGGAGACGGGGGCAGTTCTTTGTTCGGGTTGTACGTCACTGGGATGTCTCCAGCTCCTGGTCGTGTTCTGACGTAATGAAGACGGCCTCGGTGCGGTCGCCAAGGAGGACGAGGAACGCCACTTCGACGACGCGCCCGGTGGTATCCGTCCACGTGCGCTCGACTGCGAGCACGGCGGCCCTCGTGGTGATGCCTAGCGTCTGGGCCTCTGCCAGGGTCGGCGGCCGGGCGGTCACCCGTTCGACCACCGCTGCGAACTGGATGCCAGCTGCGGCAAGGTGGTCCCGGACGTCGCAGCCCCAAGGTGACCGGCTCGTCTCGGGCATGTTGAAGGTCGCCACAGAGCGGGGGACGTAGACGCGGGCCAGGCTGAGCGCTGAAACTCCCTGATGACTCAGGTAGATGTACTCGGTCAACTGGGAGCCCAGTGGCACCTGCAGGAGCGCGGACAGGTCGGCGGGTGCGTCCAGTTCGTTTGTGCTGACGCTGACATGAAGCTCGGTCGGGGCTGCAACCTGTTGATCTGCCGCGCGGCGGTCGTTGACGTACGTGATGCGTTGGGTCGGCCGACGGACGAAGTTTCCGCGGCCGTGGAACTTCTCCACCAGGCCCTCGCCCTGGAGCAGCTCCAATGCGTACCGCAGAGTCGGCTTGCTGACCTTGTACCGGGAGGCGAGTTCCTCCTCCGGGGGTAGTTGCTGCCCCGCTGCAAGTGCGCCGGTCGTGATGAGGTTCCGGAGATCGTCTGCGATGTGCTGGTAGCGGACAGCCATAGCTGTGGATCACCATTTCCGTTTGGCGGTGAGGTGCTGCATGACCGGTGCTGCAGATCGGCGGATTTGGGCGAACATGCTGGTCAGCTCCCTATGGCTGATGGCTTCGCCCTCGGAAAATGCCGACTGTCGCGGTGGTGTCCTTGCGAACAGCGGCCCATACGGAGAGGCCGCTCGCGCTGCTGTCGACTTGGCCGGACCAGTCGGCTGTCGCCAGCAGCGCCAATACCTCTCGCCACGACTCGGCGGAGAGTGATTCGGGTACTTCCGCCTCGATGTGTGTGTGATCGGAGTAGTCCGTCACCTGCGGGATGAGTCCAGCGGCGGCCAGTCGTTCGAAGATCGTGTCGGCACGAACTTCAGGTGAGGGCACAAGGCGTTCCTCCATAGCCGTGAGATCACTCATGGTTAAGGTGGTTAACTACCTTACAGGTAGTGGACTAGATTTTTCTATATGCGTGAGCAACCGCCCTACCTTCGGATCGCTGAAGAGCTCGCTGAGCGCATCGCGAGTCAGGAATGGGTGCCAGGAGACCGGCTACCGTCCCGTGCCCAACTTGCCCAGGAATGCGGTGTGGGTGACAACGTCGTTCGCCGCGCGCAAGAACTGCTGATCTCGCAAGGAGTTCTCGAAGGTCGTACGGGGTCAGGGACCTACGTCGCCGAGCCGCGGACGCGTGCGCGGATGGTCCGGGCACTGCATCGGGAGCTGACCGGAGGACCGCCGTTCCGTGCGGACATGTCCGCGCTCGGCAAGTGGGGATCGTGGGAGACACGCACCGAGGCCAAGATTCCGGCTCCCGCAGACATTGCCAGGCGCCTCGGAATCACCGAGGGGGACCTCTGCGTGCGGACGGCGTACGAGTTCCTGACGGACAACAAGCCCGTCTATCTGTCGACGAGTTGGGAGCCGTACAGCATCACGGCCGGAACGTTCGTGGTGCTGCCGGAGGGCGGTCCTCATGCCGGAATCGGTGTGGTTCGCCGCATGGCGGAGATCGGGATCACCGTTGACCGTGTGGTGGAACAGCCGGAGCCGCGAAAGGCGACCGCCGAGGAGGCAGGCCTCCTCGGCGTACCGCAGGCCGTACTGGTCACGCATATTCGGCGGACCTACTACAGCGACGATGGCCGAGCGGTAGAGACGGCGGACATCGTCGTCCCCGCAGCCCTGTGCGAGATCGTCTACGAGGCAGCGACTAGCCCTTGACGGGGTAGCGCCACTGCAAGTACGCCAGGGATCGGGCCCTCGCCTCCACAACCGCCATGCGCGCATCGCGCTCGGCGGTATCAGTGTGGGAGGCCTGGTTGGTCGCCTGTCCCTCCCACTTGCGGTAGAGCAGTCCGGCCTCGCGAGTGAACCAGCCGCGGGCGACGGCGTTCAGTGCGAGCAGCAGCCCAGTGTCCTCGGATGCCGGCAGAGCCATCCATCCACCGAGGGCAAGCATCAGGTCGCGGCGAATGAAGAGTGTCGCCGGGTGGACCTGCGCGCGAAAGCCGTTCGCCTTCCAATGATCCAGTACCGCTTCCCGCTCGATGGGGCCGTCGTCCGGGTCCTGGTCGAACCCGAGGGTGGAGCCGTCGGGCAGGAAGTCCAGGACGCGCGAGGTCGCCCATCCGATGCTGGGGTCGCCTTCGAGCACGGCCAGGTCGCGAGCCAGGGAACCGGGCGTCAACTGGTCGTCGGCGTCCAGAACCTTGACGTACTCGCCATCGGCGTGGGCCATGGCCATCATGCGGGTGACTCCCGGGCCGCCTGGCCGGCCTTGCCGGAAGGTCACTCGCGAGTCGTCGGGCACGTGAGGTGCGACAGCGTTGCCCTGGCCGTCCTCTTGGATGACCCAATGCCAGTCCCACCCCTCAGGGAGTTCCTGTCCAAGCAGGGACTTGTACGCGTCCGGCAGGAACTTGGCTGAGGGCTCATGAACGGCAGTGATGATGATGATGCGCCGACGCACGGCGGTCACCACCTTTCCAGTTGGGTGGTGAACAGCATTTCCGTACGGTCGCCGGGCAAGATGACGTCGGAGATCTCCACGGCGCGATCGTCGGTGTCGATCGACGTCTTTCGCAGAACCAGGACTGCAGTCCCCGGGGGCAGGTCGAGTTCCTCCGCCTCTTCCGCCGTCGGGGGGCGAGCGGTGATGCGCTCCTCGATGCGGTCCAGCTCGATACCCACGGTGTAGAGCTGGTTCTGGGTGCCTCCCGGCCAAGGTTCCTTCGTCGCGTCCAGGAGATCGGGGTTCTCCGCAACGAGGTCGCGGACGAGGTGGGAGCACACCAGGTTGAATGGTGCGCCCTCGGCGCGGTAACGCGTCCGGTACATGCGCTCGATGAGGGCAGTCCCTTCGGGAACGCCGAAGGAGTCCGCGAGCTGCTTATCCGCCTTGATCTCGCGGTATGCCGCGTGGAAAACCAAGTCGTTCAGCTCTAGGCCGGTGTCGTGCTCGGTGGCGCCCGTCTGCGCGCGTGCGAGTTCCGGTGCACGGGCGCGGTCCTTCTCCCACTGGTGCCGGCCGTTGGTGCGCTCCACCATCGTGCGAGGGCGGCGCACGAAGTTGCCGCGGCCGTGTTTCTTCTCGACCAGCCCTTCGGCCTGCAGGAGGCTGAGCGCCTGCCGGAGGGTCGGGAGGCTCTTCCCGTACTGCTCGACCAGCGTCGTTTCCGAGGGGAGACGGTCGCCAGGATTGAGCTGACCTGTGCGGATGAGCTGGCGGAGGTCATCCGCGATTCGCTCGTATGCCTTTGCCATTGGTGCTCACCGTCCTGATCTTCTGCGACTCGCAGCATACAAGTCCTCAAGAGGTCTTGACGAGTGGGGGAGCTACGCCATAGTCATCGCAAGTCCTAAAGAGATCTTGAGGACAGGAGGTCCTTAGGAGTTGGGATTGTGCCCGTCTCCAGCGTCCTGCCGCTACTCCAAATCCCAGGGGGGATTCCCAATGAAGATCGCAATTGGTGATGTAGTCCGCGATCGCAGCACTATGGCGATCGGCACCGTGGCCGGGCACGCAGCCCAGGACGACGGCGAGATCCTGGTGGCGCTTCGGCTCTCGGGAGGGGCGGTTCACCTCGCGGAGCCCGAGTTCCTGGATGTTGTGGCTCGGTGCTCCAGGCTGATGGCGACTGACCGACTCCTCGCGACTCGCTGTGTACTCGCCCTCGCCGTTCTCGCCGCGATCTGCGGCTTCCGGGCCGCGCAGGAGCTGGGCGGTGGCTGGCTGCTGATGTTCCTGGCGGGCCTCGGCTCCTATTCGGCGGTCATGACCGCCTATCAGTGGTGCCTGCGCCTGACCGGCCCCCGGGCTTTTCACGTCTGAGTACTCCCTCGGCTGGTGACAGCGGCCGACGGGTCAAGAAAGCCCGCTGTCACCGGCTCTCCCATCCCATCCAGGACTTAGGAGAGACCTAATGCGTACGTACGTAGGCGACCAGGAGGCCCTGAATGCCTTCGAGGTCGAGGAGCTGGCTTACGGCTTCGAGGACTGGGAACCGCAGGACTTCCGGGAGCTGTTCCTCGGCCAGGCCGGAGAATCCGCCGAGCAGCGTGCGGCTCGACTGGAGGTGGCCCGTGAGGTGCTGATCGAGCTGCAGGAGCTGGGCGAGACCGATGAGATTGCCTGGCTGAACGCCCTCTACGCGAAGCAGCTCAGCAGCACGGTGTTGCTGAGGAACAAGACCAGTTCGAAGCCGGCGGATTGGGCGAAGGAAGCGGCATGACAGTGCCTACCTTCCGCCCCTGGAGCGCCGTCGCCCTCTATGCCGCTGCTGCTCTTGTGGTCTTGTGGTTGACGTGGCGCATCCTGCGCAGGATGCGTGGAAATGAGCGCAGGGGAACACCCGCAGTTCGGGTCGCGGCTGTTGCTGCGGCAGGGTGTACCGCCTACAGCGCTGATACGTCCTGGCGGTTCGCCGCTCATTACTTGGACATGGGTAGCTCGATTGAACGCGCGGCCATGTTCGGAGCGGCCGAGTTGGCTCTGTTTGCCACCGCGCTCATGGCTCGGCAGAACCTCAACGGCCCCAACGCCGCGCCAGGCGCGCCGGGCGTTCTGGTGTGGGTGATCACTGGAGTTCAGATCATTCCGGCGTACTCCGAGTCGGGGCTCGTCGGTGGAACGGTTCGGGCATTCGTCGGACCGGTCATGGCCGCGATGCTGTGGCATCTCGCCATGGGCATCGAGCTTCGGCACCGGAAGCCGGATGCTGAATCAAATGGTCTCGCCGCGCTGTTGAGCCGGGAATTGCGGGAGCGATTCCTCTCCCGGCTCGGGATCGCCGAGCGCGACAGAAGCGCAGCTCAGATCACCAAGGACCGCGCCACCGTACAAGCGGTGGCCCTGGCCGCGCGGCTCGCGGAGAGGCCGCCGAGGAAGCGCGGCGGATGGCGTGAGCGCCGGACTGTTCGGCGGCTATCGGTTGCAGTGGCTCGTGCCTCGGTAGGTACGGACCCTGAACAACGCCGCACGCTCCTTGATCAGCTCGCGGTGCGACGGCATGCAGTGGCCCTGGCGACTGTTGAACTGCCCTCCCCATGGGAGGTGCGCCTCGTAGACCCTGCGGCGTCCGCGCTGTCTGCCCAGGTACGTGACCAGATGAGGCAGGCCACCGACGGCATTCGTCGCAGCTACCCGCAGGTGCTTTTTCCCGATGTCCGACCAGTTCACGAGGTGAACGCGGAAGCGCGTTCACCTGAACACCCCTCTGAACATCCCTCGCCCCATGAGGTGGCACCGAAGGAAGACGCGCAGCCGCAGAAGCTGGGCACCACGGAGGCCCAGGCCGTCATCGAGGAGGGCTGGTCCCAAGGGATCAGCGTCCGGGAGACCGCGAGACGCGCCACGCGTGCTCCCAGCTACGTGCACAGCGTGTTCGTGAAGCTCGACGTCGACCGCGGCCCTCGGCCGGTCTCCGGCCAACTCACTTTGGTGAACGGCCGGGGAGAAAGCGACCTCGACCAGCTCTGACGGCATTCAGATTCGCCAAGCGAGGCCCGGACGATCGGCCGACCAAAGCGCCGTCCGAGTCCCTTCCACTCCACACAAGGAGCAGACCTACCGTGTCTGAGATCCACGTCTTTGACGAGCCTGAAGAAGAGCCGGACGACGCGATGGTGGGCGGTGCTGAGAACACCGTGTCGGCGTCGGTCCTGCAGTTCCCGGCAAAGAAGGAAGAGGAGGTCAAGCCCGGGGAGTGGGAAGCAGAGCTCCCGGACGCCGACAACCCGGAAACGGCGGACCTCGAGGAAGGGGCACCGGTCGACGCGCCGCGCGCGGTCTACCCGCCATCGGTTGCTGAGTGGATGGCGGCCCACGACAAGGCACGCCAGCCGGTGTTGCCGGACTGGGTGAAGCTGCCCGACCAGCGCAAAGCCGTGCGGAAGTGGGCCATGCGGCACTACTCCACCATGGTCGGCTACCACGCGGTTCGCCTGCCGTGCGTCTACGTACCCAAGCTGCTGGTCTACTCCCCGCGCGGCGCGTGGCGCTGGTCGGCCGCGGTCGGCCGATGGGTGTCTGACGCCGAGGGCAAGGCGCTGCGGTTGGCTGCGGTGGCTTCGGAGGATGCGCGCGAGTACCTGAAGCTGTCGCGGCAGCGGGACGCGCGGGTGAAGTTGCGCAGCATCATCGCCACGCTTTCCGGCTTCGTCGGACTGGCGGCTGCGCTGACCGTGTACGTGATGGCGGCCTCTTGGCTGCTCACGCTCGCGATTGCCACCATGACCACCGCTCTTGGTGTGGCGGGGACGCCGGCTGACCGGCCGCTGATTGACCGGGCGAGGGTGGCCTTCCGCAAGCGCAAGCTGTCGTCGGATGTCATCACTCGTGCCTTCACTGCGGCCGGGCTGACGACCAAGGACCAGGGAATCGCGTTTCCTCGGCCGATCGGCCGGGACGGGGACGGTTGGCGCGTCGTGGTCGATCTCCCGTACGGCAAGGGCTTCAACGATGCGCTGGCCAAGCGCCGGGCGCTGGCTTCGGGTATCGACATCGCCCCGACGCAGATCTTCCTGGATCCGGACCTGTCGTCGGAGCGCCGGGTGTCGCTGTGGATCGCTGACCGCGACCCGCTCGCCGTTCCAGCCGGTCGTACCCCGCTGCTCGGTGCCACCCGGGTAGATTTCTGGAAGCCCTTCCCCTGGGGCGTGGACGAGCGTGGCAACCCGGTCATGGCCACCTTGCTATGGCTGTCGCTGCTGGTCGGTGCGGTGCCCCGCCGATGAGGTGCAGGAGTACCTGACCCACCCCATCCACGGCAAGACCATTCTGGAACTGCTGGTCTACCTCGCTCGGGTCGCTCCCGCAGTGGGGGTGTCGGTCATGAACAGCACGCAGAAGCCGGACGACACCGCCTGCCCGTCGGTGCTGCGTGACCAGCACCAGGCCCGGTTCTCGTTGCGCGCCGGATCCTGGCAGGTCTCGGACGTGGTCCTGGGCGCCGGATCCTACAGCGAAGGCCTGGATGCCTCCCGGCTGCTGAAGTCCCACAAGGGCGTGGGTCTGCTCAAGGGGATGACGGACGAGTCCGGCATCGTGCGCACCTACCTCGCCGACGGACGCGACGCGGACGCGATCCTCGTCCGCGCTCGCGCCCTGCGGGAGGACGAAGGCACGCTGTCGGGTGACGCGGCCGGCCAGGTCATCTCCTCCCGCGGCGCCGACGCGATCCTGGACGACATCGGCGCGGTGCTCGGACGCAAGGAAGACAAGGTGTGGTCCGAGACCGTTGTGGACCGCCTAGCCCAGCTCAACCCCGATGCCTACGGCGCATGGGCCGAGCTGGAAGGCCGAGCCAAGGCTGACCAGTTGG
This sequence comes from Streptomyces sp. H27-C3, assembly GCF_030063415.1. GTDB lineage: Bacteria > Actinomycetota > Actinomycetes > Streptomycetales > Streptomycetaceae > Streptomyces. The sequence goes on from NZ_JASITA010000006.1 coordinate 59,983, forward strand.
CCGCCGCGTTGAAGTCCTACGGCATCAAGACCGAACAGGTCTGGGGCAAGACCGACGCGGGCAAGGGCGCCAACCGGCGCGGTATCGACCGCCAGCACATCATCGAAGCAATCAGTCAACGTGACAAGAAGCGGGCGGCCAAGTAGCCCGAAACGTTGCTGGGTCTAGCGACTCTCCTCGCTAGACCTAGCAACCTCGCTAGCAACCAGAACCGTGCCTGAACTGGTCACTAGCGTCTATCGATTGATGTGCTCATACCCCGGAAACCAGCCCTGGAGGCCCCTCGTGACCCTTCCGTTGCTCGCTAGCGCCCTCCTGCTGCTCTTCACAATCTGTTATGCCGCTGTCTGTGCCGCGAATCCGTTCGGCCGCTGCTACAAGTGCGACGGCCTCGGCTTCAAGCTCAAGCACACCCGCAGTGGCAAACCCAGGCGCGGCAAGCATTGCCGCCGCTGCGACGGCCACGGCATTCGCATACGGCGTGGGCGCCACCTGTGGAACCTGTGGGCCCGCACCTACCGCAACGGCACCCGCTGACCGCGCTCCGCCCTTGTCTGCCCTGCGATCGGAGTTCCCTGCTATGGCCGTGACTATCTCCGCCGTCGTGCTACTCGGCGCCATCACGTTCTTCCTCCTCAAGTCCAAGTCCGTCGGAGCAGGCGGAGCCCTCGTGCTGTTCTTCTTCGGTTTCTTCGTCGCCGGGACCGGCGCTGCCGGCCCCATCACCGACATCACCACGTCAATCGCCCAGACCATCGCCGACCTTCGCACCTGAGGAGCTGGCCATGGGTCCAACGCACACAGGCCTCAAGTTCATGGCCGCAGATCACCTGCGTGATAGCCCGGAGGTCTCAGTGAGCACGGAGCGCAGCGAGTTCACCGCGCAGATGTCCCGTACGCGGGACGGTGCTCACTGGAGGGTTTACGTCGTCATCTACGGCGCGATCCGGTGGCCTGAGGCTCTGCTTCCCGCAGGTAAGGGCATCCCCACCGTCACGGCTCGCATCGGTGCCCTCAGCTCACTCGGCTACACCCCGTCCAGGGGTCACCTCGGCGAACTCTGGGACTGGGCCGAAGCCCCGGGGACCGAGGAGGACGCCAACGAACCTTCAACTCATCGCCGTCTTGACGGTGTCACCAGAGAGCCTCACACAGGGCTCCTGACTTGTACCCGGGGCAGCGGCCGACGGGTCAACGAACACCCGCTGCCCCGGTACTCCCATCCCATCCAAGCAACAGGAGGTGCTACCAGGATGCACCACAACACCCCTCTCCCGCTGGCCGACGCCGCTCGCGAAGCGGCTGAGCGTGGCTGGCACGTCGCCCCTCTCGTCCCCGGCGCCAAGAGCCCGGCCGTCCGTTCCTGGGAGCCGCGCGCTACGACCGATGCTGAGGTCGTCGCCCGCTGCTGGAGAGCAGGGACGTATAACTTGGGCATCGCAACCGGACCCTCCCGGCTCGTGGTCATCGACCTGGACGTGCCCAAGCACGATCAGGACTTCCCGCCCATGTGCACGCCCTCGGGCGTGACCGATGGTGCGGACATGCTCGCGATGCTCGCCGAACAGCATGGTCAGTCCTGCCCCGGCGAGACCTTCACTGTCCGGACTGCGAGCGTTATCACCGGGGGCTGAGCCCCTCTCTTCTATGTCTGCTACGAGCGTCACTGTGAGGGTTCTGCGTCGTTGAAGCATTGCTATCAACGGGAGTTCTTCAACGAGACGGAACAGCACCAGTGGCACACAGCTTGGCGGTCCGCCCATCCGGCGGTCAGCGGACGTGGACCGTGATCGATGAGAAATACCGGACGGTCGCCCCGGTCGAGGCGTGGCTGGAGGCACACCGACACCTCTGGTCTCCCAACACTGTCCGCGGCTATGCCACCTCGCTGGCCCAGTGGTGGACGTTCCTCGAACAACGAGACGAGACCGCGAAGTGGCGCGATCTCGGAGTTCCAGCGGTCGCCGGGTTCCTGTCCTGGCTACGCAACGGCCGCACGGTCGAGCACGTCCTGGTCGAGCCCGAGGACGCCCCGTCGCTGGAGACGCTGGAGGCGAGACTGGCCGCGCTGATCTCCTTCTACCGCTGGCAGGAAGCGGTCTTCGCGGTGCCGGTCGCGGGCCGGCTGATGCGCGGAACACCGCGCCGGACTCCGGCCCGCGGACTGCTCGCGCACCTGGACGCCCGAACCGCGCCGGGCCCGTCCTCGCTGGTCCGCGTCCGGCGCCAGCGTCATCACGGGCGCCCGCCGCTTCTGCTGCCGCCCGAGATCCAGGCGATCCTGGACGGCTGCGCGAGACCGGACGCGTTCGGCGGCGAGTGGGCCGGGAACCTGCGCGATCGGCTGCTGTTCGCCCTGCTGGCAGAGACCGGGATGCGCCTGGGTGAAGCTCTCGGCCTGCGGATCTGCGACTTCATCATGGGCCGCGGCGGCACGCCCTACGTCGAGATCGTCCCGCGCGAGGGCAACCCGAACGGGGCGAGGGTGAAAATGATGCGCCCGAGACGGGTCTACGTCGGCACTGATCTGGAGCGGCTGTTCGCCGACTACCTTTCCCATCTCGCCTGCCGGGCAGGGGAGTTCGGTATGGAGATCGGTACGGACTCGCCACTGCTGGTGAACCTGGACAGGCCCCCGCTGCTGGCCGCCCTGCAGGAAGGGACAGTGCGGGACAAGACCGCCGCCCTGCGCAAGAAGAAGATCGGGCCGACATTGTGGACACCGCACTGGTTCCGCCACAGCCACGCCACCGCGCTTCTGCTGGCCGGCACGCCCGAGTGGGTGGTCTCCCGGCGCCTCGGGCACGCACACGTGCAGACCACGCTCGACCTATACGGCTGGGTCCGGGAGGACGAGGCACTGCGGGCCGCAGCGAACTGGAAGTCGTACACAAGCGGATGGCAGGTGGCCGGCAGTGAGTAAAGATCTTCGTCGACTGCGCGTGGCCGGTCAGGTCGACCCGGTCGAGCGCCTCCGCCTTGATCTGCCCGACGCCTGGCGAGGCCCGGTCATCGGCCCCGACGTCCCTGGCTGGCACACTGCCCCCGGCGCCCACAAGGACAACATCAGACTGACCGGGCTGCCCGAGACCTTCCAAGTCGAGCTGGCCTGGATGGCGCACTGGCAGGAAAACGTGGACGGCACACCAGCCTCGGTCCAGCCGATCAACCAGTTCGCGCTCGCCCTGCTTCGGGCGATGAAGGAGAACAAACCCTTCCCGGCCTCGGTCCGGGAGATGAGCTGGGAGACGGCAGAGGCACTGCTCGGCTGGTTCTACGCGACCCGCTGGAAGCGGCTGCCTCCAGAAAGCTGCCGCAGCCGCCTGCGGGCCCTGTTCCGGCTCGCCCGACTGGCCATGATCGCCCGCAGTCACGACGGGCACTGGTGGGAGCTGGACGTATGGCATCCCCGCTGCGATCCGAGGATTCCCATCTCCCCACGTGAACCGAACAGCAACCGTGTCACCCCCGGCAGAATCAGCCACAGCTGGCTTCGCGCCGCCGTCAAGTGGCACCTGGGCACCAGCCTGGAGGCCGGCACCCTGCGCTGGTCCACCATCAGCCAAGCCCGGCTCCTGGTGCGATTCGACCGGTGGCTTGCCGTCACCTTCGACGACGCCACGGACGTCCTCGGTGACCCGGCGTCGGCGCCCGCCCACGCGGCCGCGTTCCGACAATGGATCGCGGACCCGGCCAACCGCTGGCAGCGTCCCCGAGACCGGTCACAGAAGGGCGTGGTGCACCCCCGCCTCATCAACAATGACCTGCAAGCAGTCGGCGAACTGTTCGCGTTCATGGCAGAGAATTCCGCTGAAGCCCGCTCGATTCTCGGGCCCTCGCCTTGGCGGCATGTCACCGAAGCACACGCGGCCAGCTGGTTTCACCAGGCATCCCTGCGCACGCCACGGCAGCACGATCTCAACGACGAGCACTACGTCGATGATCACGCCCTCGCGCAGATCACAGCCGCGCTGCCCCTGATCGGACTGCCACGCGGGCAGCACATGACCGTCACCCGCAACGACGGCACCCAAGTCCCCGCCGAGGGGTTCGGCGATCCGCAGGCCATGCGCATGATCCTTCTCCAGATTCTCACCGGCCGACGGGCCAGCGAAGTCCGTATCTGCGAGTTCGGCTGCCTCTCGCCAGCCGACAAGCCAGCTGACGCTGACGGCGAGGTCGTCCGCTTCCGCTATGCCCAAAGCAAGATCGATATCGCGCCCGACACCATCCTCATCGACCACGAAGTCGCCGCGGTCATCGAGGAACAGCAACAGTGGGTACGCGAGCAGTTCCCGAACATCGAGCCCCGGTTCCTGTTCACCCAGCGCATCAGCAACCTCGCCGGCACCAAGCCCTACTCGTCGGGCACCTACGGCCGGGCCCTGCGCAACTTCAGCGACATCGTCCAGATCCGGGACGGCAAGGGCAGGCCGGTGAAACTCAGTCACACGCACCGGTTCCGGCACACCAAGCTGACCCGGCTCGCCGAGCTCGGCCTGCCCGTTCACGTCCTGATGCGCTATGCCGGGCATGCCACTCCGTCGATGTCGATGCACTACATCGCCGCTCGCCAGGAGCACGCTGAGCAGGCGTTCCTGGCCACAGCCAAACTGAAGGCGGATGGCACCCACGTCGTCTTCTCCCACAACGATCACGACAGCCTCCACCTGTTCAACCGCGCTGACCGGTTCCTGCCCCACGGCTGGTGCATGCTGCCGCCCCTGCAGAAGTGCGACAAGGGAAACGCCTGCCTGACCTGCTCGGTCTTCGTCACCGACGCTTCTCATCAAAGCTCTCTGGAACGACAGTTGGCCGAGACCGAGGCCCTGATCAACCGCAGCACCACCGCGTTCCAGGAACGGCATGGCCGCCCGATGCCCGAGGACAACGTCTGGATGTTGCAACGGCGGGCCGAACACGCGGCCCTCACCAAGCTCCTGGACACCCTCCGTTCCAAGCCCGGACGCGCCGTCCAGGGCGCTGGCTGCAGCGCTGCCCCCACCGGCCCTGTCCCCCTCACCCTCGACCTCGACCGTCACCGAAGGACTCGGCCATGACCGACGACGCTCGCACCAAGCGCACCCAGACACTTGCCACCGCCGCGAAGGCCAAGTCCCAGGCCAAGACCGCCGCGGCCGAGAAGGCGATCCGCACCCTGGTCAAACGCGGTGAGCCGATCACCTTCCAGGCCGTCCAGCGCGAGGCCGCCGTCTCTCACGCGTTCCTCTATAACCACCCCGACCTGCGAGGACGCATCGAACGACTCCGTGCCCAAGCCCAGCAGGTTCCCGCGCCAACGCCTCCGGCCGACGAGCAGAGCACCCTCGTCCTCGCGCTGACCAGTCAGATCACCCGCCTGAAGAAGCAGCACCGAGAAGAAGTACAGGCCCTGCGAGATGCGCTGGAGCAGGCCCACGGCGAGAACCTCGACCTCCGCCGCGAACTGGACCGCGGCGGTCGATCCAGCGGACCCTGCTGAAATCAGGCCTCGGTCATCAGCTCTATCAGCTCGTCGTCGCTGACACCGGACCGGAGCCGGACATCGAAGTTGTATCCCTCGTCGCAAAAGACGAGGTCAAGGCCCGCAGGAGCGAGCCAGCGGAACACGACCGCCAACCACGCGGCGTCATCCTGCCAAAGATCCAGATAAAGGCAGGTGCCGTCCTCATGCAGATACGCCTCGCCCGGACCATTCTCGGTCTCGAAGGCCCAGCAGAAGCTTCGTGCCTCGCTGTGATGCATCGAGTCGATCTCGACGCCTGCCCATCTCGCCCGAATCGCTGCCGTCAGCGCCTCCAGGTCGACCCGCCATCCGCTCGCGCCACTGTCGACAGCCACCATGAACTTCGCCACGGCGAATACCTATCACCCGATGCCGACATCCCGCACCGACAACAACGTTCCATCGATCGCATCAGCAGCCTGAACTGGGACGAATGCCAGGCTAGCGAGACGAACCATCGATAACGTCCGGTGGCAGGCACCTGTACTTCGTCGCCCCGAACGACGTAGAGCTTCGCAACACCGCGGGCAAACTGGGCTGGAAGATCGATAGCCGAGCGGGCGGTGGCTACGTCGTCGGCGCCAAGCGCCCCCGCACCGTTGCCCGGAGGGCCGCATGAGCGAGAACGCCGCCAACCCTGTTCCAGCCGGCCACGACGGGTTGGTATCCGAAACGGGCCCCGAACGAAGCGCACCCGGTGCCCGTGCTGGCTCACCCTTGGCCGGGCGTGCCAGCACGCGGCTGGAACGCCTCCGGGAGGGCTGAGGCGTGCTGGCTGCCGATTGCCCGGGGTCTCACTCCCCACGGGCTGCGGCACACTCACAAGACGTTCATGGATGAGCGGGGCACACCGTCAAAGCTGATGGACGAGCGCCTGGGCCACGAGGACGGCTCAGTACAGGCCCGCTACTCCCACATCACAACGGAGATGCGGAGGAGGCTCCTGCAGGCCCTGACCGAGACATGGGAAAAATCCCTGGACGCACGCTTGGCGATGTCACCCGGGTCACCCGTGGCCGTCTCGACGAGCTGCTGAAGGCGCGTCAGTAAGGGCATCGGGGAGTCCATTCCCGTGAACCACTTTCAAGCCACTCGCCAAAAGGCGCCGTGAACGAATCAGGGCCGGCACTCTTCGCGGAGTGCCGGCCCTGGCCTGCTACTTATCTGTCGGGTTGGCGGGATCTACGGCTGCTCAACAGAAAGGTCGTCGTGAGCAGCAATCAGGCCCGGTTTGGTAACAAGCGAGTGGGGCCTGATCTGCGATATACGAGGCTCACCGTCACGAAGCGTGGCCCCGCCACTGAGATGAGTCGGAGATAGTTGGCTGACTGCCGGGGAGAAGGAAGAGCTCTTGCCTTAATTGGAGCTTCCTACCCCGCTGTACCAAAGAGCATCGCGCAACCTGATGCCCTGTACATGATGAGCTCGCGGTAGCGACCGCAGGGTGAGCTCATGAGAGTGCCCGGTCGCTGGAGACGGGGGATGCACCAGCGACCGGGCTGTATCCAACCGTAACAAGGCTGCTTGTGTAGGGATAGGCAACGAACCTGCTGGAATGAGGAGTTGTGAGCAAGATCACGTAACGTGATCCGCAGTTCAGCGGCAGTGAACCGTTACTCGTCGCAGGGCGGCGCGTAAGAAAGACGAGGCAGATAATCTTGCCATTTTTCCCGTGTCAGAACGCTCCGAGTGGTGGAGCAGATACGGCGAATCGCCTCGTCGGTGTCCAAGTTCCACAGCCGGACGGTATCGGTGCCGCTCGAAACGCCGAGCATGCGGCCTTGCGGGCTGAACGACAAGAAACCGCCCGTCTTGGCGTTGGGGCTCATCGACTGACCGATGGGAGAGGCATTGGAGGGGCGGGTGACATCCCAGAGGCGCACGTTGTTGTCGTTGCCGCCACTCGCCAGGGTGCGACCGTCCTGACTGAAGGTCAGCGACACAATGGCGTCGGTGTGGCCTGTGAGGGAGGAGTCCGGCCCGTCGGTCTTGAGGGGGTCGGTGATGTTCCAGAGCTGGACCGTGCCGTCATCGCTGCCGCTGGCCAGGGCACGGCTGTCCGGGCTGTAGGCGAGGGTGTTGATGGGGCCCAGGTGCCCCGCGAGAGGAGTGCCGATTCGGGCGGCACGACGGGGGTCGGTCACGTTCCACAGCTGGATGGTGCCGTCCGCGCTGCCACTGGCGAGAGCCCGTCCGTCCCTGCTGAAGACGAGGGAGTTGACGTAGCCCGTGTGACCGGTGAGCGGCGGGCCGAGCGGACGGAGGTGGGCCGGGTCGGCGACGTTCCACAGCTGGATGGTGCGGTCGTCGCGAGCGGTTGCCAGCGTGCGCCCGTCCGGGCTGAAGGCCAGGGTGTGGGAGCCCGCGAATCTTGTCTCCAGTGCGACGGGCGGCCCGTATGGGACAGGCCGAGCCGGGTCGGTGACGTTCCACAGCTGCAATGCGCGGCTTCCCGTCAGCACTGCGAGCGTGTGGCCGTCGGGGGAGAACACCAGCGAACGTACATCCCCCTCCGCAGGCCTGAAGGGTTTGCTCAGTGACGCGGGCCGGTTCGGGCTCTCCACGTTCCACAGCCGGACCTTGTCGTCGCGCGCGGCCGTGGCGAGCACCTTCCCGTCAGGGCGGAACGCTCCGATACGGCCGAGCATGTCCGACGTCGGTATCGACCACAGGCGGATCTTGTTGTCACCACTCCCGGTGGCGAGTGTCTTCCCGTCGGGGCTGAAGCCGAGGGCGTAGATCTCCCCGCTGCTGCCCGCGAGGGACTCGCCGACCTGTGACGGGTGGGCCGGGTCGCTGACGTTCCACAGACTTGCGGTGCTGTCCGCGCTGGCGGCCGCGAGCGTGGTCCCGTCGGGGCTGAAGGCCACGGACCAGAGGGGGCCGGTATGGCTGGTGAGCGGCGCGCCGAGCGGTTCCGCGTGACGGGTGTCGGTCACGTTCCAGAGCCGGATGGTGTCGTCCGCGCTGCCACTGGCGAGAGTCCGGCCATCGGGGTTGAAAGCCACGGAGTGCACGGTGGCGGTATGGCCGGTCAGTACCTTGTCCAGCGGTTTCGGGCGCCGTCGGTCGGCCATGTCCCACAGTCTGATCGTGCCGTCGTCACCACCGGCCGCCAGTGTCAGCCCGTCGGGGCTGAAGGCCACGGAGCGCACAGCGGCAGTGTGTCCGGGCAACGCGCTGAGCGCCTTCGGCCGGCCCGGGTCCTCCACGTTCCACAGGCGGACCTTGTGGTCGTCGTTGGCCGTGGCCAGGGTGCGTCCGTCCGGGCTGAAGGCGACCAGATAGATCGTGCCGCCGCGGCCGGTCAGAGGTCCACCCAGCGGGCGAGGGTGGCGCGGATCCCGAACGTTCCACAGCCTGATCGTGCCGTCGTCCGAAGCACTGGCGAGGGTGCTGCCGTCCGGACTAAAGACCGCGCTGCTCACCCAACTCTTGTGACCGGTCAGGGGTTTGCCCAGCTGTTTGGGGTGAGACGGACCTGCCACGTCCCACAGCCGCACGGTCCGGTCGTAGCTGGCTGTGGCCAGGAGCCGTCCGCTCGGGCTGAAGGAGGTGAGGTAGACGGCACCGGTGTGGCCAAGAAGCGGTGTGGCCAGCGGCGCGTTCACGATGGAGATCAACCGGTTCTTCGCCGCTTCGTCGTCCGGCCGCAAGCGGTGCGCCACTAGGTCGAGTTGAGCGGACAGCGACGGATCTGTGTACTGTGCGCGGTCGGCCTCGGCGACCACCTGCTGGAACACCGCATCGTCTCGCTGCTTCCACGCGACCCCCGCCGAGACGACAGCCACCACCGCCAGGACGACCAGAATCGCCACCGCACCGCGGGCGATCCAGACCGTACGCCTGCGCAGCCTGGCCGAAGCAGCCAGGAACGTCACCGCGCCCCGGGTCAGAAGGGTGTCACCAGCAGACTTTGCCCACGCATGGGCTTGCTCAAGACGGGAACCTCGGTAGAGCAGTGCCGTATCGCGGTCGGACTCCTCCCACGCCTTGCCGTCTTCCTCAAGACGCTGGCGCAGCAGGTGGTCGTTCCTGTCCTCGTCGATCCAGTCGCGGAGACGTGGCCAGGCGTGGAGCAGCGCTTCGTGCGTGATCTCCACGGTCTCTGCGTCGAGTGTCACCAGGCGGGCACGGACCAGTGCTTCGAGCGATTCCTCTGTCTTGTCCGGGTCCGTCGACTCCTCCGTCAGTTGGCGCCGCGTCCCCCGCCTACGGGTGGCTTGAGTGTCTTCGCCCAGCCGGACCAGCCTGAGGAGGAGCAGTCTCGCGGCCGTGCGTGCTGCCACGTCGAGGCCGGACCAGGCGCGCTCGGCGGTCGCCGCCACCGCTCCCTGGATTCCTCCCGCCGCGCGGTAGCCGGACAGCGTCAGCCGTCCCGTTTTCCGCCGCTGCCAGGTGGCCAGCAGGGCGTGGGAGAGGAGCGGCAACACTCCCGCGTCGTGTGCCCCGTGGGGACTGTCCGTGCTCACTTCTTGGACGATCAGCTCCACAAGACCCGGTTCGAGTTCCAGCCCCACGGCCTTGGCCGGGCCGGTCACCGCGTCGCGCAACTCCGAGTTGGTCAGCGGCCCGAGCACCATGTGCCGGTGTTGCAGCGCATCGGCCAGTTCGGGGTGCCGGAGGCACTGCTCGTAGAAGTCGGCGCGTACGCCGAGGACTACGAGCGCGGGAGCGGTGCCGGCGGCGTCGGTGGGCGAGCACGCGGCGTGGAGGAGCTGGATGAACGTGCGCCTGGCCGTCTCGTCGGAGCAGAGGGTGAACGCCTCTTCGAACTGGTCCACGATGACGACCGGACGGGCGACGGAGGGCGTCGCGTGTTTCGCCCATGCTGTGACGGCTTCCCTCACCGCGTGCGCGAATTGCGCATTACGAGGCTCCTCCTCCGCCGGTTCCTCCGCGGCAGAAACGGCGTGCCCGAGCTCAGGTATGTGGCGGGTCAGCGCCGCGAGAGGATCGCCTCCCGGCATTAGCTGCAGTACCAGGCCCGACTGGCTGTTCTCGTCGCTCAGTGCGCCGTTCTGCAGGGTGGGCACCAGGCCGGCATTCAGAAGGGAGGATTTCCCGGCTCCCGAGGCGCCCACGAGCATGACCAAGCCACCCGTCTTCTCCGCTGCGCGGAGCTGAGCAACGAGGGCATCCGTGCTCCGCTCCCGGCCGAAGAACCACCGGGCATCTACCTCTCGATAGGAAGCCAGCCCCCGGTACGGGCACACACCGGCGACGTTCGGGGCTTCAGCCTGATGCCGTTCCTCGTCTTCCGCGGATGCCGCTGCGGCGCGGCTACCGACCGGGTCGGCCACCGCGCGCTCCCACAGAAGGTGCCACTGGGCCATGTCGTACAGGCCCGTGGACACCGGCGCGGGCTGGTCGCGCCGTGCTTCGGGGATCAGGACGTGCAGCACTGCTGCGAGGGCGCCGAACTGGGCAGGTACGTTCCTGGCCCGTCGCCAGTCGCTGATCCGCTGGGCGGACACCCGTACAGGACGACCTCGTTCGTCGACCCGCTGAAGTCGGACGACCGCCTCGGCCACGCGCTGGAGAGGGGGATTACCGGCTTCCTTGTACAGCAGCGCGAGACGTTCCGCGAACGCTGTGCGTGCCTCTGAGTCGGAACTCAAGGCCTCCACCCCTTACTTCCGACGCACATGGATATCCGGACCGGAAAACTCACTTTATATGTCTGACCTGCGGTTAAGTCGTCCGGACGATGACGGGACCTCCTCGGCGGGAGCTGCAACTGGCAGGATCAGGTTGTAGCGGTAAACCAACCGCGCAGCGTCAGGCCATCAGCTCGACGCTCGGAGGAGTGCCTCTACGACGCTGCACTTACTCGGCTGGTTTCCGCTGCAGTTGCGAAACGCTGGTGACGGTCTCGGCGCCTGAACTCCAGCAGCCCGGTGGAGCCGATCACATCCGGACCGTTCTGTGTCTCGACGCGGATCCGGTATTACCTCGATCCGCGCTGATACGCCGACACAGCACGGATCGACACCGTCCGCGCCGTTCGGCGCCGGTCCTCACAGGGGAGGGACCGGCGCCGAACGGCGCGGCGCGTGCATGTGGGCCTGTACGCGACTGCCGGACACGTGCAGGGGACGTGCCCCGAGACTGTCCGGCGCGTGCCGCTCACTGCTGCAGTTCTGTGTGGGGCGTGTAGATGGGACCGGGCACGGTGGCTACGGGCGCGTCTGTGCTGCCCACATCGGGATTCCTCCGACACGCTCTGGGATTGAGATTTCCTTGATCCACTCCCCAGCCACTCCCCAGGCCCTGGGAAAAACAAGTCAGGCCCGGTACTGATTTCTCAGTACCGGGCCTGACCTGGTGTTTTAGCTGTCGGGGTGGCGGGATTTGAACCCACGACCTCTTCGTCCCGAACGAAGCGCGCTGCCAAGCTGCGCTACACCCCGATTGTCGCGCGCGTCGCGGCGACATCGATTACTTTAGCGGACGCGACGCCGGAGGCGAAATCCGGTTTCCGGGGGCTGGGCAGACGCCCCTCCTCCCCTCAAGCGTGCTCGTCCCGCGCAGTCAAGGTCAGCAGCGTCGCCTCAGGCGGGCAGGCGAAGCGGACCGGGGTGTAGCGGTTAGTGCCGCAGCCCGCTGAGACGTGGAGGTACGAGCGCCTGCCGTCCGCCTCGTGTGCGGACAGGCCCTTGACCCGGTCCGTGTCCAGGTCGCAGTTGGTGACCAGCGCCCCGTAGAAAGGGATGCACAGCTGGCCGCCGTGGGTGTGGCCCGCCAGGATCAGGGGGTAGCCGTCGGCCGTGAACGCGTCCAGGCTGCGCAGGTACGGGGCGTGCACGACGCCGATCGATACGTCCGCCCCGGCCTCCGGGCCGCCCGCCACCTTCGCGTAGCGGTCCCGCTTGATGTGCGGGTCGTCGACGCCTGTGAAGGCGATCTCCATGCCGTCGAGCTTGAGCCGGCCCCGGGTGTTCGTGAGGTTCAGCCAGCCCGCCGCGTCGAAGCCGTCGCGCAGGTCCTCCCACGGGTTGTGCGCCACGCCGACTGCGGGCGGGTTGCCGTTCAGGCCGTGCCGGCCGCGGGTCTTCTCGACGAGGTAGCGCGCGGGGTTGCGGGGCTTGGGCCCGTAGTAGTCGTTCGAGCCGAAGACGTAGACGCCCGGGTACTCCATCAGCGGGCCCAGCGCGTCCATGACCTCGGGCACGCCCTGCGGGTCGGACAGGTTGTCGCCGGTGTTCACGACGAAGTCGGGGCGCAGCCCGGCCAGCGACTGGAGCCAGCGCTGCTTCTTGCGCTGGCCGCTCACCATGTGGATGTCGGAGACCTGGAGCACGCGCAGCGGCCGGGCCCCCGGTGGCAGTACGGGAATACTGACCCGGCGGAGCCGGAACGAACGGGCCTCGAAGCCGGCGGCGTAGGCGAGACCCACCGCGCCAACGGCCGTGATTCCTGCGGTGACCTTTAGGGGAACTCCGTAACGAGCGCGCATGCGCCCATCGTCGCAGACCGGCCGGTAACAGGAAATCGGCGGGCGTGCACGTGTACGTACCTGCCACACTGGCCCCCATGACGCTCAAGTCCAAGCTGCATGAAGACCTCATCACCGCCATGAAGGCGCGTGACGAGCTGGCCTCGTCGACGCTCCGGTTGACCCTCACCGCGATCACCAAGGAAGAGGTCAGCGGCAAGACATCGCGCGAGCTCTCCGACGACGAGGTGCAGAAGGTCATCGCCAGGGAGGCGAAGAAGCGCCGCGAGGCGGCCGAAGCCTTCGCCCAGGGCGGCCGGACCGAGTCGGCCGAGCGGGAGAAGGCCGAGGGCCAGTTCCTTGATGCCTATCTGCCGCAGCAACTGAGCGACGACGAGCTGACCACGATCGTCGGACAGGCCGTCGAAGAGGCGAAGGCGGCCGGCGCCGAGGGCCCGCGCGCGATGGGCGCGGTCATGAAGATCGTGAACCCGAAGGTGGCAGGCCGCGCCGAGGGTGGTCGAGTAGCTGTCGTCGTGAAGAAGCTCCTCGCAAGCTGAGCAAGCTGAGCAAGCTGAGCAAGCTGAGCAAGCTGAGGAACCGGAAGCTGTAAATGGGGACGCACCCACCGGATCGGTGGGTGCGTCCCCATTTACACAGCTCTACGTCGACCGATGGCCGTCCCTACGGCCAGTTCCCGCCGCCGCCATTCCCGCCATTCCCGCCGCCCCCGCGACCCCCGTCGCCGCCGCCGATCAGGCCCGGCGGGAGGGAGATGTCCGGCCAGGGGTTGTCGCCGCCCGCGTCGCCGCCGTCGCCGCCCCCGCCGTTGTCGCCGGGCTTGCCGTCGTCCTGATCGCCGCCGTCGTCACTGTCGTCATCACTCTTGTCCCTCTGGTCGCCCTCGGGCCTGGGGATGCTGACCGAGTTGAAGCCGGGGGCGGGCTTGCCGTCCAGGGCGCCGCTCATGGTGTCCTTCCAGATCGGTCCCGGGACCTGACCGCCGTACACCTTGTCGTGGTAAACGCCGCCGATGGTGATGTTCTCCATCGGGACCTGACTGGCGCCGGCCGCGCCGACCCAGACCGCGCCGGCCAGGTTCGGCGTGTAGCCGACGAACCAGGCGTTGTGTCGGCCGTCGGTCGTACCCGTCTTGCCCGCGTTGTCACGGTTGGTGAGCCCGGCCTGCTGGCCCGTACCGGAGTCGACCACGCCCTTGAGCAGGGTGTTGATGGTGTCCGCGGTCTTCTCGGACATCGCCCGGCTGCACTTCGTCTTCGGCACCGGCAGCTTCTTGCCGTCCGCCGTGTTGATCTCCTCGATGAAGATCGGCGTGCAGTACGTGCCCCGGTTGGCGAAGGTCGCGTACGCGCCGGCCATGGTCAGCGGCGACATGCCCTCGGTGCCCAGCGAGATCGCGGGCACCTCCTTGAGGTTCTTGCCGTCGGCCTGGACCACGCCGAGCTTGGCGGCCATCTTCGTGACCGGGCAGATGCCGATGTCCTCGATCATCTGGATGAAGTAGGTGTTGACCGAGAGGGCCATTGCCTCCTTCAGGGGGTACGGGCCCACCTCGGACTCGGACTCGTTGGGCACCCGCTCGCCGCCGAGGTTCACCCAGGGCTTGTTGCTGCAGGTCTTCACCGTCGGATAGTCCATCTCGTACGGCGCCGAGTACGACTTGTTCGCCGGGATGCCCTGCTCTATGGCCGCCGCGGCCACGAACGGCTTGAACGTCGAACCGGTCGGGAAGCCGTAGGCCGACCCGCCCATGTTCTTGTTCGCGGAGAAGTTGATCGTGGTCTCGGTGCTGCCGAAGCCGTACGGCCTGGACTGCCCCATCCCGAGGACCTTGCCGCTGCCCGGCTCGACCAGCGTGACCGCCGTCGCGACCTTGTCCGACTGGTAGACGTGATCCTTTATCGAGGCCTGCACCGACTGCTGCGCCTGCGGGTCGAGCGTCGTGCGGATCTTCAGGCCGCCCTTGTTCCAGATCTTGGCCCGCTCCTCCTTCGTCTTTCCGAAGGCCGGGTCGGAGTGGAAGACCTCGCGCACGTAGTCACAGAAGAAGCCCGCGCCGCTGACGGCCGTGATGCAGCCGTTCTTGGGCTTGCTGACCTTCAGCTTCAGCGGGGCCGACTTCGCGCGGTCGGCCTCGGCCTGCGGTACGTCGCGGACGTCGGCCATGCGCTGGAGCACGGTGTTACGCCGCTTCGTCGCTTCCTCGGTGTCATTGACCGGGTCGTAGCGGCTCGGCGACTGGACGATGCCGGCCAGCAGCGCGGCCTCCTCCAGCTTGAGGTCCTTGGCGGACTTGCTGAAGTAGCGCTTGGACGCCGACTCGACGCCGTACGCCTGCTGCCCGAAGAAAGTGATGTTGAGGTAGTTCTCAAGGATCTTCTTCTTGCCCAGCTCTTCCTCGACCTGGATCGCGTACTTGAGCTCGCGGACCTTGCGGCCGAGCGTCTGCTGGGTGGCCTCGGCGACCTTGTTGGGGTCGTCACCGGCCTCCTCGACGAAGACGTTCTTCACATACTGCTGCGTGAGGGTCGACGCACCCTGCGAGACGCCGCCCGACTGCGCGTTGCGGTTGGCCGCGCGCAGCACACCCTTCAGGTCGATCGCCCCGTGCTCGTAGAACCGTGCGTCCTCGATCGCGACGACGGCCTTCTGCATGTACGGGGAGATGTCCTTGAGGTCGACCACGGTGCGGTCGCGCGAGTAGACCGTCGCGATCGGATCGCCCCGCACATCGAGGATGCTGGTGCGCTGGCTGAGCGGCGGTGTCTTGAGATTGGCGGGGATCTCGTCGAATCCCTCGACCGTGCCCTTGGCCGCCAGGCCCAGCGCACCGGCCGCCGGCAGGGCGATGCCCGCCAGCACAGCTCCGGAGAGCACGGCGACACCGAGGAATTTGGCGGCCTGCTGGGTCCCGGTGAGACCTCCGCCCGAGCGCTTCATTGGCATGAGCGCAGCCTACGTTCTCATTCGCCGGACACACATGAAGGCTCTGCCCTAAGCTGCTCTCAACTGTCACAACAGTGCGGTTTGGCATCAAGCCCCGGACAGCGAATCCGTCAGCCCCGAATCTGCCGGATCTCTGTCCGAATCCGCCTCATGCGTCACCGGGCGCCCGTTGTGGTCCAGCCTATCCACCCCGGTTTGCCGGGTAGGTCGCGTATGCCCTTCACTCACTCCGTCGGGTGATCTGCCGCTTACGCATAGTCCGTTCGGGCCATTCAAGATTGGGCCCGAAGGGGGTGTTGCGCTGTGCCCACCTTCCGTAACGTCCTCAACTGGCAGCGGTGAATATGCCGCTGCCGCCGTGGGGGAGCCTCGATTCGGGAGAGGACGGCGCCGGGATGGGCTGGGTAACCGACTGGAGTGCGCAGGCAGCCTGCCGCACTACCGATCCGGATGAACTGTTCGTACAAGGTGCAGCGCAGAACAGGGCCAAGGCGGTGTGCACCGGATGTCCGGTGCGGACCGAGTGCCTGGCCGACGCGCTGGACAACCGCGTCGAGTTCGGCGTGTGGGGGGGAATGACCGAGCGGGAGCGCCGCGCATTGCTGCGCAGGCGTCCCACAGTCACCTCCTGGCGCCGATTGCTGGAGACGGCGCGTACCGAGTACGAGCGAAGCACGGGCATTTTGCCCGAGGACGATGTGGACGGGGCGTACATGGCGTACGCAGCGGTGGGATAGGCGGACTGGACGGATTGCACCAAGTGGATCGCACCAAGTGGAACCCGGCCTGGGAGCGCTAGGCCGTAGAGGCAGGACGATCGGGGCCGGCGGCGAGCCGGTCGCCGATGTCCCGCAATCCCGCGAGGTCGTGCACATCGCCCGGCAGCGCGGGCACTTCGGCCACCGCCACCTCGGGGTGGAGCGCGGTGAAGCGGTCGCGCATCCGCTGTTCGCGCGCGAGCACCTGCATCCGCTCGGCATGCAGATGCAGCAGGCCCGCGGTCAACTGCTCAATGCTGTGGACCCGCTGAGCCTCGACGGCCGGGCGAGTGCCTTCAAGGGTCTCAACGGCCGGCTGAGTGGCCCCCGTGGCCGACTGAGTGCCGACCTGGGCGTCGGCCTGCGTGTTGTCGACGTCGTGATCCTGCGCGGTGGCGTCCTGCGGGGTGTGGCTGCCTTGCTGGGGGCTCTCCGGTGAGGGATCCGGAGTCGGTGCGCCCGATGCGGCCCCGGCCGTGGGAGAGGCGGCCGAGGAGTCACGAACTCCAGCATTCCCGGCCCTCTGATCCACAATGCGGCCCTCGTCAAGATTTTCCGCGGCGGCAAGTGCCCGCTCGGCCGAGAGCTGAGGGGCGCCGCTGCCGTGGACCCGGTTGAGTACGAGCCCGGCGAACGGCATCTTGTCCGCCGACAGCCGCTCGACGAAGTAGGCCGCCTCGCGCAGCGCGTCCCGTTCCGGGGCGGCGACCACGAGGAAGGCCGTGCCGGGCGCCTGGAGCAGCTGGTACGTCGCGTCCGCACGGGTGCGGAAGCCGCCGAACATGGTGTCCATGGCGGCCACGAAAGTCTGTACGTCGCGCAGTAGTTGACCCCCCATCACCTTGCTGAGCGTCCCGGTCATCATCGACATGCCGACATTGAGGAACTTCATCCCGGCCCGGCCGCCCACCTTCGCGGGCGCCATCAGGATCCGGATGAACTTGCCGTCCAGGAACGACCCGAGCCGCTTGGGCGCGTCCAGGAAGTCCAGCGCGGAGCGGCTCGGCGGGGTGTCGACGATGATCAGGTCCCACTCGTCGCGGGCGCGCAGCTGACCCAGCTTCTCCATCGCCATGTACTCCTGCGTGCCCGTGAATCCGGCCGACAGGGACTGGTAGAAGGGGTTCTCCAGGATCGCGCGGGCCCGGTCGCCGTCCGCGTGCGCCTCGACGATCTCGTCGAAGGTCCGCTTCATGTCGAGCATCATGGCGCAGAGTTCACCCCCGGCCGACTCGTCCACGCCCTTCACCCGGCGCGGGGTGTTGTCGAGCGCGTCGATGCCCATGGACTGGGCGAGGCGGCGGGCCGGGTCGATGGTGAGGACCACGACTTTCCGGCCGCGCTCGGCAGCCCGTACCCCCAGGGCCGCCGCGGTCGTGGTCTTGCCGACGCCACCGGAGCCGCAGCACACGATGATGCGGGTCGTCGGGTCGTCGAGCAGTGCGTCGACGCCCAGCACGGGCGCCGGGTCCATGGTGGTGTCCACGGTCATGAAGTCCCCCCAGACTGATGGATCCCGGACAGGTCGGTCGCGGACAGGCGGGTCGCGGACGGATCCGTAGCCGACGGATCGCTCCCGGACGGATGCGTCCCAGCCAGGTGGGCGCGCAGTTCCTTCGACAGCCGGTAGATCCCGGCGAGGTCCAAACCCGCCCCGATGAGCGGCAGTTCGTACGTCGTCAGATCCAGCCCGGCCAGTACCGCGCGCTGCTCGCGCTCCAGCTCGACGCGCTGTGCGTGCTCCGCGGCCTGTTCGAGGAGCGGGTCGACCAGGCGCTCGGCGAGGCCGCCGCGGCGCGCGCTGCCCAAACCGGCCTCCGAGAGCGCCCTGGCGACCGCGGTGCGCTGCTCGCCCGCCGCCGAACGCAGGGCCTCCTCGTCGAGGAGGTGCGGGCGGACCATGTTCACGATGACGTTGCCCAGGGGCAGCTCGGCGGCGCGCAGCTCCCTGATGCCGTCCACGGTCTCCTGGACCGGCATCTCCTCCAGGAGGGTCACCAGGTGGACCTGTGTCTCCGGTGACTTCAGGACGCGCATCACCGCCTGCGCCTGATTGTGTATCGGGCCGAACTTGGCGAGGCCGGCCACCTCGTCGTTCACGTTCAGGAAGCGCGTGATGCGGCCCGTCGGCGGCGCGTCCATCACGACGTGGTCGTACGCGTACTGGTTCTTCTTGTCCCGGCGCCGGACCGCCTCGCACGCCTTGCCGGTCAGCAGGACGTCCCTGACACCCGGGGCGATGGTGGTCGCGAAGTCGATCGCGCCGAGCTTCTTGAGTGCCCGGCCCGCTCCGCCCAGCTTGTAGAACATCTGGAGGTAGTCGAGGAGCGCGCGTTCGGCGTCTATCGCCAGGGCGTACACCTCCCCGCCGCCCGGTGCGACCGCGATCTTCCGCTCCTCGTAGGGGAGCGCTTCCGTCTCGAAGAGCTGCGCGATGCCCTGTCTGCCTTCGACCTCCACCAGAAGAGTGCGTTTGCCCTCCGTCGCGAGGGCGAGCGCGAGTGCGGCGGCCACCGTGGTCTTTCCGGTACCGCCCTTGCCGCTGACGACCTGGAGCCTGCTCACGTCTTTGAGCCTAACCAGTCGGGGCGCGGGCTACGCAGGGGACTGCCTGTGGCAGGTACTACAGTCGGCATATGACCAAGTGGGAATACGCGACTGTGCCTCTTCTCGTGCATGCGACGAAGCAGATTCTGGACACCTGGGGCGAGGACGGCTGGGAGCTCGTCCAGGTCGTTCCCGGGCCCAACAACCCCGAGCAGCTGGTGGCCTACCTGAAGCGGGAGAAGCACGCATGAGCGGCGCCGCCGCCGGAACGGTCGAGGCGAGGCTCGCCGAGCTCGGCCTGACGCTTCCCGAGGTCGTGCCGCCGCTGGCCACGTACCAGCCGGCGGTGCGCTCCGGCGTGTACGTCTACACCTCGGGCCAGCTCCCGATGGTGGGGGGCAAGCTCCCGTGCACCGGCAAGGTCGGCGCGGAAGTGACCCCCGAGGAGGCCAAGGACCTGGCGCGGATCTGCGCGCTGAACGCACTGGCGGCCGTCAAGTCGGTCGTCGGTGACCTGGACCGCATCGCGCGCGTCGTGAAGGTCGTGGGCTTCATCGCGTCGGCCGCGGACTTCACCGGCCAGCCCGCCGTCCTCAATGGCGCGAGTGAGCTGCTGGGCGAGGTGCTCGGCGTCAAGGGCGTCCACGCGCGCAGCGCGGTCGGCGTGGCCGTGCTTCCGCTGGACGCTCCGGTCGAGGTCGAGATCCAGGTCGAGCTCGTTCAGGACTGATCCCGGGGCGAGCCCGTTCAGGACTGGTCCCGCTGCCGCGTTGGTCCGCCCGGGGGCTCTCGAACATCGTCGTCCGTTCCGCCCGGGTGACTCTCGAACATCGTCGGGGTTGGTCGTAGCATCCGGCCATGTCCAATGGTCAGTGGTATCCACCCGAATGGCCCGACCGTATCCGCGCCCTGGCGAACGGTGAGCTCACGGCTGCGACCCCCAGGCGGGCCGCGACCGTGATCCTGCTGCGGGACGGCGCGTCGGGACCCGCCGTACACATGCTGCGCAGACGCGCCTCCATGGCTTTCGCCGGAGGCGCGTACGCGTATCCGGGGGGCGGTGTGGACCCGCGCGACGACGATCACCAGGTGGGCTGGGCCGGTCCTTCGCTGGAGGACTGGGCGCTGCGGCTCGGGGTGGATTCCGCGTCCGCGCAGGCCATCGTGTGCGCGGCGGTGCGGGAGACGTACGAGGAGGCGGGCGTGCTGCTCGCCGGCCCGACGGCGGACACGGTCGTCGACGACACCACGGGTGAGGAGTGGGAGGCGGACCGCCGGGCCCTGGTGGCCCGCGAGCTGTCCTTCGCCGACTTCCTGCAGCGCCGCTCGCTGGTGCTGCGCTCGGACCTGCTGGGTGCGTGGGCGCGCTGGATCACCCCGGAGTTCGAGCCGAAGCGGTACGACACGTGGTTCTTCGTGGCCGCGCTGCCGGCCGGGCAGCGGACCCGTAACGCCTCGACGGAGGCCGACCGCACGGTGTGGACCCTTCCGGCCGACGCCGCTGCGGGCTACGACCGGGGCGATTTGCTGATGATGCCGCCGACGGTCGCGACGCTGCGGCGGCTCCAGCCGTACCGTACGGCCGCCGA
Organism: Streptomyces sp. H27-C3; assembly: GCF_030063415.1. Taxonomy (GTDB): domain Bacteria; phylum Actinomycetota; class Actinomycetes; order Streptomycetales; family Streptomycetaceae; genus Streptomyces. The sequence goes on from NZ_JASITA010000006.1 coordinate 80,788, forward strand.
GGCGCTCGCGGGCGCCTCGGACCAGGACATGACGCCGGTGCTCGCGCGGGCGCGCCTGGAGGGCCACCAGGTGGTTCTCAGCTGGCCCGGCCACGACGAGTTCACCAAGTTCATCCCGGCGGGCGGTGACTCATGACGGAAGCAGCGGCCCTGCCCGGTCAGCCGCGCGGCGTGGTGCTCTCCGGGCCCGCCACCGACCGGGCGGTCAACGTCCTGGCCCCCAACCCCTCCGCGATGACGCTGGACGGCACCAACACCTGGATCGTCTCGGAGCCGGGCTCCGACCTGGCGGTCGTCGTCGACCCGGGCCCGCTGGACGACGTACACCTGCGGGCCGTGGTCGCCATGGCGGAGCGGGCGGGCAAGCGCGTCGCGCTGACCCTCCTCACGCACGGGCACCCGGACCACGCGGAGGGCGCGGCCCGCTTCGCCGAGCTGACGGGCTCGTCCGTACGGGCCCTGGATCCCGCGCTGCGGCTCGGCGACGAGGGGCTCGGGGCGGGCGACGTCATCACCACCGGCGGCCTGGAGCTGCGCGTCGTACCGACGCCGGGCCATACCGCCGACTCGCTCTGCTTCCACCTGCCGGCCGACCGGGCGGTGCTGACGGGCGACACGATCCTCGGGCGCGGTACGACGCTGGTGGCGCACCCGGACGGGCGGCTCGGAGACTACCTCGACTCGCTGCGGCGGCTGCGCTCGCTGGCGGTCGACGACGGGGTGCACATCGTGCTGCCAGGGCATGGGCCGGTGCTCGAAGACGCGCAGGGGGCGGTCGAGTTCTACCTGGCGCACCGCGCGAGCCGCCTCGCGCAGGTCGAGACCGCCGTCGAGAACGGGTACGTCAGCGCGCCCGACGTGGTGGCGCACGTGTACGCGGACGTGGACCGCTCGCTGTGGCCCGCGGCCGAGCTCTCGACGCGGGCGCAGCTGGAATACCTGCGGGAACACGGCCTGATCTGAGGCCGGGGTGGGAGAAGGCCCGCCGGGACGGACGCGGAGGGGGCCCCGCTCGGCGGGGCCCCCTCACACAGCCGCGTAGGGCAGGCTTCAGCGCGAGCGCTTGGCCAGTCGCTCGACGTCCAGCAGGATCACGGCGCGCGCCTCCAGGCGCAGCCAGCCGCGGCCCGCGAAGTCCGCGAGCGCCTTGTTGACCGTCTCGCGGGAGGCGCCGACCAACTGGGCGAGCTCCTCCTGCGTCAAGTCGTGCACCACGTGGATGCCCTCCTCCGACTGGACGCCGAAGCGGCGCGACAGGTCGAGGAGCGCACGGGCCACGCGGCCGGGCACGTCGGAGAAGACCAGGTCGGACATCTGGTCGTTGGTCTTGCGCAGCCGACGGGCGACCGCGCGGAGCAGCGCCGTGGCCACCTCGGGGCGGGCGTTCAGCCAGGGCTGGAGGTCGCCGTGGCCGAGGCCGAGGAGCTTGACCTCGGTCAGTGCGCTGGCGGTGGCGGTGCGCGGGCCCGGGTCGAAGAGCGACAGCTCGCCGATCAACTCGCCGGGTCCGAGGACGGCCAGCATGTTCTCGCGGCCGTCCGGGGAGGTGCGGTGGAGCTTCACCTTTCCTTCGGTCACCACGTACAGGCGGTCGCCGGGGTCGCCCTCGTGAAAGAGGGCGTCGCCGCGAGCGAGCGTCACCTCACTCATTGAGGCGCGGAGCTCCGCGGCCTGCTCGTCATCGAGCGCCGCGAAGAGCGGGGCGCGCCGCAGAACGTCGTCCACGAGTTCTCTCCTTGTCGACCTGCTCAGGGGACCGGTGGTCTCCATGATGCCGGACGGTAAAACAGTGCGATCAGTCACAAGCTTGACGTACATGCGTCCGTGACCGTGCGGCAGGGGGCCGATTGGGTTGGCAATTGGCGGTGACCGGGTCGGATGTCAGTGTGGGGCTTTAGGCTGGCCGGGTGTCCAAAACGCCGGTGAGAGCGCAGGCCAAGGGGGCTGGACAGGTGACCGCAAGCAATAATTCCGCTGTGGGCGAACAGCCTCCGGCCTCGCCCAAAAATCCTTCTAAAACCCCCAAATCGCCCAAGGGTGTCAAGACTACCAAGCCCGAGTCGCGTCTCGCCATGGTCCGCCGGGCCCGCCGGATCAATCGCGAGCTGGCCGAGATCTATCCGTACGCGCACCCCGAGCTCGACTTCGAGAATTCCTTCGAGCTGCTCGTCGCCACGGTCCTCTCCGCCCAGACGACCGACCTGAGGGTCAACCAGACCACGCCCGCGCTCTTCGCCAGGTATCCGACGCCGGAGGACCTGGCCGCAGCGGCTCCGGAGGAGCTGGAGGCGATCATCAGGCCGGCGGGTTTCTTCCGCGCCAAGGCCCGCTCCCTGCTCGGCCTGTCCGCCGCCCTGAGGGACAACTTCGGCGGCGAGGTGCCCGGCCGCCTCGCGGACCTGGTCACGCTCCCCGGCGTCGGCCGCAAGACGGCCAACGTGGTGCTCGGCAATGCCTTCGGCATCCCCGGGATCACCGTCGACACCCACTTCGGCCGACTCGTGCGCCGCTGGAAGTGGACCGATCAGGAGGACCCGGAGAAGGTCGAGGCCGACGTCGCCGCGATCTTCCCGAAGAGCGAGTGGACGATGCTCTCGCATCGCGTCGTCTTCCACGGCCGCCGGATCTGCCACTCCCGCAGGCCCGCCTGCGGCGCCTGCCCGATCGCGCCGCTGTGCCCTTCGTACGGCGAGGGTGAGACGGACCCCGAGAAGGCGCGGAAGCTCCTCAAGTACGAGATGGGGGGCCACCCGGGTCAGCGCCTGAGGCCCCCGCCGGACTATCCCGGCAAGCCGGCGCCCGCGCTGGGCGCCGCCGGGTGACGGCAGCGGGCAGTGCGGCGGGTGACGGCGTCACCGGGCGTGCCCCGGTGGACGGTGTGACCTGGCAGAACCACATGACCGGGCGGAACCATCGGGCCCCGGGTGGGCGTTGGGAGAGACGGGGGTGCCTATGACGCGTGCGAGTGAGACCTGCGACGGCAGGCCGGCCGAAGGTGCCGGACTGCCCGACATCACGGTGACGAGCCGAGGGCTGCCCGAGTGGCTGGAGCCGGTGGCGCGGGTCGCCAGGGACGTGCGGCCCGAGCAGCTCAGCCGGTTCCTGCCGCCGGAGAGCGGCAGTGGCCGCCAGTCGGCCGTGCTGGTCCTCTTCGGCGAGGGCGCGGACGGGGAGCCCGAGCTGCTGCTCATGGAGCGTGCGGGCACTCTGCGTTCGCACGCGGGGCAGCCGTCCTTCCCGGGCGGCGCGCTCGACCCGGCCGACGGCGCCCCGGAGACGACGGGACCGCTGCGGGCCGCGCTGCGCGAGGCCGAGGAGGAGACCGGGCTCGATCCGTCCGGCGTCCAGATCTTCGGCGTGCTGCCCCGGCTCTACATCCCGGTCAGCAGCTTCGTCGTGACGCCCGTCCTCGGCTGGTGGCGCGAGCCGAGCCCGGTCGGCGCCGTCGACCTCGCCGAGACCGCCAGCGTCTTCACCGTCCCCGTGGCGCATCTCACTGATCCGCGCAACCGCGTGACGAGCGTGCACCCGCGTGGACACACTGGGCCCGCTTTCGCGGTCGGATCCGCGCTGGTCTGGGGATTCACGGCGGGGGTCATCGACAAGATCCTTCACTTCGCGGGCTGGGAGCGTCCTTGGGACCGCTCCAGGCAAGTCCCGCTCGACTGGCACGCATGACAGGGTGGCCCACGTGAATGTCATGGACATCTTGCTGCTGGTCGCCGCGGTGTGGTTCGCGATCGTCGGCTACCGCCAGGGATTCGTCGTCGGCATTCTGTCGGTGATCGGCTTCCTCGGCGGCGGCGTCGTCGCGGTCTACCTGCTGCCCTTCCTGTGGGACCAGTTGACCGACGGATCAGAGGTCAGCTCCACGGCCGCCGTCGTCGCGGTCGTGATCGTGATCGTGTTCGCCTCGGTGGGCCAGGCGTTCACGACCCACCTGGGCAACAAGCTCCGCAGACACATCACCTGGTCACCGGCGCGCGCCCTGGACGCCACCGGCGGCGCGCTGGTCAACGTCGTCGCGATGCTGCTGGTCGCCTGGCTGATCGGCTCCGCGCTGGCGGGCACCTCGCTGCCCACGGTCGGCAAGGAGGTGCGCAGCTCCAAGGTGCTCCTGGGGGTCTCGCGGGTGATGCCCGACCAGGCGAGCACCTGGTTCACGGACTTCAGCTCCATTCTCGCGCAGAACGGCTTCCCGCAGGTCTTCAGCCCCTTCTCCAATGAGCCGATCACCGAGGTCGAGGCCCCGGACCCGGCGCTCGCGGGCAGCCCGGTCGCGGCCCGCGCCAAGCGGTCCATCGTCAAGGTCGTCGGTACCGCGCAGAGCTGCGGCAAGGTCCTCGAAGGCACCGGATTCGTCTTCTCCAACCGCCGTGTGATGACCAACGCCCATGTGGTCGGCGGGGTGGACGAGCCCACCGTCCAGATAGGCGGCGAGGGCCGGTTGTACGACGCGAAGGTGGTGCTCTACGACTGGGAGCGCGACATCGCCGTCCTTGACGTACCGAACCTCAAGGCCCCCGCGCTCGAATTCGCCGACACCGGGGCGGACGCCCGCAGTGGGGACAGCGCGATCGTTGCGGGCTTCCCGGAGAACGGCGGATACGACGTGCGCTCCGCCCGCGTCCGCGGCCGGATCAACGCCAACGGGCCGGACATCTACCACCGCGGCACGGTCCGCCGAGACGTCTACTCGCTCTTCGCGACGGTCCGCCAGGGCAACTCGGGCGGCCCGCTGCTCACCCCCGAGGGCAAGGTGTCCGGCGTGATCTTCGCCAAGTCGCTCGACGACGCCGAAACCGGTTACGCCCTGACGGCCGACGAGGTCCGCGAGGACGTCCGCGCCGGCCTCGGCGCCAACCAGCAGGTCGACAGCCAGGGATGCGCGCTCTGAGAGGCCGGACAACGACATGCGTCTGACGATTCTGGGCGGCGGGGGATTCCGCGTTCCACTGGTGTACGGGGCGCTCCTGCGCGACCGCGCCGAGGGCCGCGTCACCCACGTCACCCTCCACGACCTGGACACCGCCAGGCTGACCGCCATCGCCCGGGTCCTGCGCGACCAGGCGGACGGCGTGGCCGACGCGCCGGCCGTGACCGTCACCACCGACATCGACGAGGCCCTGCGCGGCGCCGACTTCGTCTTCTCCGCGATCCGCGTCGGCGGCCTGGAGGGCCGCGCGGCCGACGAGCGCATCGCCCTGGCCGAGGGCGTCCTGGGCCAGGAGACGGTGGGCGCGGGCGGGATCGCGTACGGACTGCGTACCGTCCCCGTGGCCGTCGACATCGCGCGGCGGGTCGCCCGGCTCGCCCCGGACGCCTGGGTCATCAACTTCACCAACCCGGCGGGCCTGGTCACCGAGGCCATGTCCGCCCACCTCGGCGAGCGCGTCATCGGGATCTGCGACTCACCCGTGGGCCTGGGCCGCCGCGTCGCCAGGGTGCTCGGCGCCGACCCGACGCGGGCCCGGCTGGACTACGTGGGGCTCAACCACCTGGGCTGGCTGCGCGGCGTGTACGCGGAGGACGCCCCCGAGGTGAACCTGCTGCCGCGGCTGTTCGCCGACGACGCCGTCCTGACCTCCTTCGAGGAGGGCAGGCTCTTCGGCGCCGACTGGCTCCGCTCGCTCGGGTCCGTACCCAACGAGTATCTGCACTACTACTACTTCAACCGCGAGGCGGTCACCGCCTACCGCGACGCGAAGCAGACCCGCGGCGCGTTCCTCCGCGACCAGCAGGCGCGCTTCTACGACGAGATGGCGGGCGGCGCGCCGGCGGCCTGGTCCGCCTGGGACCGTACGCGCGCCGAGCGCGAAGCCACGTACATGGCGGAGAACAGGGAGGCGGCGGGCGCGGGCGAACGGGCCGCCGACGACCTGGAGTCCGGCGGGTACGAGTACGTCGCGCTGGCCCTGATGCGGGCCATCGCCCGCGACGAGGCCGCCACGCTCATCCTGAACGTCCGCAACGGCTCCACGCTCGCCGTGCTCGATGAGGCAGCCGTCATCGAGGTCCCGTGCCTGGTCGGCGCGTCCGGCGCCCGTCCCCTCCCCGTCGCGCCGCTGACCGGCCACGAGGCGGGCCTGGTGGCCGCCGTCAAGGCGGTGGAGCGGTGCGTGCTTGAGGCGGGCGGCAGCGGGTCGGCGCGGGCGGCGGTGAAGGCGTTCGCCCTGCACCCGCTCGTCGACTCGGTCGGGGTGGCGCGCAGGCTCCTCGACGGCTACCGGAGCGCGCACCCCGGACTTGACTACCTCAAGTGACGCCCGTAGGTCCGCCGTGAACGGCTTCCGCCGCGGAGGTCAATCGCGGGGATGCGGATGGCGCAGTCGCGCCGAGACCCAGCGGGCCCGGCGGCGGAGGATGCGCGGAATTCCGAGACGGAGATCATGGCTCTGATCCGGAGAACCGCCCCTTCCGTGGGCGCCCAGCGTCATTGCCGAGCGGCGGTTGCGTGCTGCGTCACCGTAGTCGTGCGTCGAGCCCATACCCCGACGTCTGCCCGTGCCCCAAGGTCGGTAATCGCCTCAGGGGCACCAATTTGGCCTATGCGCCGGGCAATTGGCTGTTCGTAGGGCAAGTGTTCAAATATGTGCAGCAGCGGGAGTCGCGCACGGTGATCGTTCCCTGGTCGACGGCCGGTCGGCAGTCGACCAGGGAACGATCACCGGTCGGGCTCGGGGTCCTTGAGCCAGTTCACCAGCTCCGCCGAGAAGGCCGTCGGGTCCTCCTCGTGCGGGAAGTGCCCCAGACCGTCGAACAGCCGCCAGCGGTAAGGAGCTTCGACGTACTGCCCGGAGCCCGCCGCGCTGCGGGTGCGCATCACCGGGTCCAGTGAGCCGTGCAGATGCAGCGTCGGCACCTGCACAGGCCGCTTCATCCTGCGGTTGAAGAGGATGCCGTCGGGCCGCGCCATCGACCGCACCATCCACCGGTACGGCTCGATCGCACAGTGCGCCGTCGACGGGATGGACATGGCCCGCCGGTAGACGTCGATGTCCTCGTCGTCCGGCAGCCGCGGCCCCGACCAGTCGCGGATCAGCCGGCCCACCAGCGCCGCGTCGTCCGCCATGAGCTGACGCTCCGGCACCCACGGCCGCTGGGATCCCCATACGTACGATCCGGCCCGCGACTGCGAGACGTCGGAGAGCATCGCCGAGCGCCAGCGGCGCGGGTGCGGCATCGAGGAGACCACGAGCCGGCGCACCAGCTTGGGCCGCATCACGGCTGCGGTCCACGCCAGATAGCCGCCCAGGTCGTGCCCGACCAGCGCCGCGTCCGGCTCGCCCAGCGACCGCACCACACCGGTGATGTCCAGCGCGAGGTTCGCCGGGTCGTACCCGCGCGGCGTACGGTCGCTGCCGCCCACGCCCCGCAGGTCCATGGCGACGGCCCGGAAGCCCGCGTCGGCGAGCGCGGTCAGCTGGTGCCGCCACGTCCACCAGAACTGTGGGAAGCCGTGAACCAGCAGCACCAGCGGCCCGTCGCCGACCTCCGCGATGTGGAAGCGCGCACCATTGGCCGCCACGTCGCGGTGGGTCCACGGGCCATCGATGCGTACGGCGGAGGGGGATGGTGCGGATCCGGATTCAGGGGCCGTCATGTGGACGAGCGTGCCACAACCGCGGCCTTGTCACCGACCTGGCGGGGGTGAGGCTTGACGCTCTGGAGTACGGCCGCCGTCTGCTTGGCCGAGGCGATGGTCTTCTCCGGCGGCTTGACCTTCTTGAACTTGCGGACGGCCAGCAGCGCCAGCAACCCCGCGAGCAGCAGAAACGCTCCGCCCACGATCAGGAAGGACCAGGCGAGCCCCAGCCCCAGGTTGTGGATGCCGTACGCCGCCGCCAAGCTGAGCACCGGCAGCGAAAAGAGTGCGAACACCCCGGCGATGCCGATGGCGCCGCCACCGATGCCGACACGCTTGGCATCCTGCCGCAGCTCGGCCTTGGCCAGCGCGATCTCGTCGTGCATCAGAGCGGACATCTCGGCGGTCGCCGTGGCGACCAGTTGACCGAGGCTCCGGTCGGCGCTGTCAGCGGTGCGGACGGGGTCGCTCATCGCTCACTCACTCTTCCTTCTTCTTATTCGACTTTTTCACGTCAACGTCTACGCGTCTGATGTCGGACCTCAGCCCCTCAGACCTCAGCCCCTCAGATCATGCCGGACTGCCGCTGTCGTTGCTCGCTGCCCCGGGGTCTTCGGCGAGCTTGCGGTGGGCTGCGGCCTTCCGTTCGTAGATCGCGGCCATCCGCAGGTGGTACTCCGGCTGGTCCTGCTCGTAGATGTCCGGAATGCCGTCCTGGTCGTCGTCGCGCTCCTCCTCGTCGAACAGCGCACGGTACCTGCGTACCCGCAGCTTGAGCAGAATCGCGGAAAAAACGGCGGCGATCAGCGAGCCGATGAGTACGGCCGCCTTGACCTGCCCGGTCAGCTCGGCGTCCCCGCCGAACGCGAGCTCGCCGATGAGCAGCGAGACGGTGAAGCCGATGCCGGCGAGTGTGGCGACGGCGAACACATCGGGCCAGGCCAGGTCGTCGTTGAGCTCGGCCCTGGTGAAGCGGGCCGCCAGCCAGGTGCCGCCGAAGATGCCGACGGCCTTGCCCACCACCAGGCCCAGGACCACACCGAGGGTCTCGGGCCGGGTGAACACATCGCCGAGCGCACCGCCGGAAAGGGTGACCCCGGCGGAGAAGAGCGCGAACAGCGGCACGGCGAGACCGGCGGAGAGGGGACGTACGAGGTGCTCGATGTGCTCGCCGGGGGAGTGCTCCTCATCCTCGCGGCGCGAGCAGCGGAGCATCAGACCCATCGCGACTCCGGCGATCGTGGCGTGCACGCCGCTGTTGTACATCAGCCCCCAGATCACCAGGGCGAGTGGGACGTAGAGGTACCAGCCGTGCACGTTCTTGCGCAGCAGCACCCAGAAGACGGCGAGGCCGACGACCGCGCCGCCGAGCGCCGCGAAGTCGATGTCGCTGGTGAAGAAGGCCGCGATGATCAGGATGGCGAAGAGATCGTCGACGACGGCCAGGGTGAGCAGGAAGGCGCGCAGCGCGGACGGCAGTGAGGTGCCGATGACCGCGAGGACGGCGAGCGCGAACGCGATGTCGGTGGCCGTCGGGACGGCCCAGCCGCTCATTGAGCCGCCGCCGATGGTGTTCACCGCGACGTAGACCAGGGCGGGCACGGCCATGCCGCAGAGCGCGGCGATCACGGGGAGCGCGGCGGCCTTCGGATCGCGCAGTTCACCCGCGACGAGCTCGCGCTTGAGCTCGATGCCGGCGACGAAGAAGAAGACGGCGAGCAGGCCGTCGGCGGCCCAGTGCTGGACGGACAGGTCCAGGCCCAGCGACGAAGGGCCGATGTGGAAGGCGCGTACGGACTCGTAACTGCTGCTCAGCGGCGTATTGGCCCAGATCAGAGCGGTGATGGCGGCGATCAGCAGGAGGACGCCGCCGACGGTCTCGGCGCGCAGCGCGTTCGCGACGTAGGTGCGCTCGGGGAGCGAGAGATGTCCGAGGAACTTGCGGGTGGGGCTGGGCGCGGCCACGAGTGGAGACCTCCGGTCGGTGGGCAGCATGAAGCACATTGCCGACCAGACTTCCCGGCGCACCTATGGAGTTTGACGCGTCCGTGACGCGGTCATCACCCTACCGTGGTGCGCGAGGGCGGATCCGGTGATCTTCACCTTACGAGTGGAAAGGGCACCCGGCGCGCGGAGGCGGGTGCCCTTTCCATACTGCTTCAGGTGCCTGCGGGGTCAGTCCTCGCTGGAGGCGCTCGGCAGCTGGGTCTGGATCAGGTCCATGACCGAGGCGTCGGTGAGCGTGGTGACGTCGCCCAGCTGGCGGTTCTCCGCGACATCGCGGAGCAGCCTGCGCATGATCTTGCCGGAGCGGGTCTTGGGCAGCTCGGCCACCGGGAGGACGCGCTTGGGTTTGGCGATCGGGCCGAGCGTGGTGCCGACGTGATTGCGCAGCTCCGCGACCAGACCGTCGTCCACGCTGGCCGTACCGCGCAGGATCACGAACGCGACGATCGCCTGACCGGTGGTCGCGTCCGCCGCGCCCACGACGGCCGCCTCGGCGACCTTCGGGTGGGCGACCAGCGCCGACTCGACCTCGGTGGTCGAGATGTTGTGGCCGGACACCAGCATCACGTCGTCGACCCGGCCGAGCAGCCAGATGTCGCCGTCGTCGTCCTTCTTGGCGCCGTCGCCCGCGAAGTACTTGCCCTGGAAGCGCGACCAGTACGTGTCGATGAACCGCTGGTCGTCGCCCCAGATCGTACGGAGCATGGCGGGCCACGGCTCGGTCAGGACCAGATATCCGCCGCCGCCGTTCGGGACCTCGTTGCCGTCGTCGTCGACGACGGTGGCCGAGATGCCGGGCAGGCCGCGCTGCGCCGATCCTGGCTTGGTCGAGGTGACACCGGGCAGCGGCGAGATCATCATCGCGCCGGTCTCCGTCTGCCACCAGGTGTCGACGACCGGGCACGTCCCGGCGCCGATGTTCCCCCGGTACCAGATCCACGCCTCGGGGTTGATCGGCTCACCCACCGAGCCGAGCACCCGCAGCGAGGACAGGTCGAACTTGGCGGGGATGTCGTCTCCCCACTTCATGAACGTGCGGATCGCGGTCGGCGCCGTGTAGAGGATCGTGACGCCGTACTTCTGGATGATCTCCCAGAAGCGCCCCTGGTGGGGGGTGTCGGGCGTGCCCTCGTACATGACCTGCGTCGCGCCGTTGGCCAGCGGTCCGTACACGATGTACGAATGCCCGGTCACCCAGCCGATGTCGGCCGTGCACCAGTAGACGTCGGTCTCCGGCTTGAGGTCGAAGACGGCGTTGTGGGTGTACGCGGCCTGGGTGAGGTAACCACCCGAGGTGTGCAGGATGCCCTTGGGCTTGCCCGTCGTCCCCGAGGTGTAGAGGATGAAGAGCGGGTGCTCCGCGTCGAACGCCTCGGGGGTGTGCTCCGCGGACTGGCGGGCGACGATCTCGTCCCACCACACGTCCCGGCCGGTGTCCCACGCGGTGTCCTGGCCCGTACGCCGCACGACGAGCACATGCTCGACCTGCGGACACTTGGCGACGGCCTCGTCGATGGCGGGCTTGAGGGCGGTGGGCTTGCCGCGCCGGTAGCCGCCGTCCGCGGTGATGACCAGCTTGGCGTCGGCGTCCTGGATGCGGGACGCGACGGCTTCGGCCGAGAAGCCGCCGAAGACGACCGAGTGCGCGGCGCCGATCCGGGCGCAGGCCAGCATGGCCACGGCTGCCTCGGGGATCATCGGCAGATAGACGGCGACGCGGTCGCCCTTGCGCACGCCCAGCTCGGAGAGGGCGTTCGCGGCGCGCGATACCTCGTCCTTGAGCTCGGCGTAGGTGATCGCGCGGCTGTCGCCGGGCTCGCCCTCGAAGTGGATGGCGACGCGGTCGCCGTTGCCCGCCTCGACGTGGCGGTCCACGCAGTTGTACGCGACGTTGAGCTTGCCGTCTGCGAACCACTTCGCGAACGGCGGATTCGACCAGTCGAGGGTCTCGGTCGGCTCGGTGGCCCAAGTGAGCCGCCGGGCCTGCTCGGCCCAGAAGCCCAGCCTGTCCGCCTCGGCCTGTTCGTACGCCTCCGCCGTCACATTGGCGTTCGCGGCCAGCTCAGCAGGCGGAGCGAAGCGGCGCTCCTCCTTCAGAAGGTTGGCCAGGCTTTCGTTGCTCACGACATCTCCCTTTCCCAGGGCGTCCGATGTGTCCCGTCCCCTAGCTCATCAGTCCCGTGCCCGGGTGACAAGAGGCTTCCCGGAATTGGTTTAGACCTGTGAGCTGCGGTGGGCCGGTGCGGCGGCTGATTCACGAAGTGCGTACGGCGCCTCCCGGCGGGTCGCGCGGGGAGGCGCCGTACGGTCTCACGGACGGGAGGGCGGTCCGGTTCAGACCCGGTCTTACGGACGGGAGGGTGGTGCGGTTCAGGCCGGTCTCAGGGGCGCGAGTGTGGTGCGGTTCAGGCCGGTCTTACGGGCGGGAGGGTGGTGCGGTTCGGACGCGCGACTCTCCTTCGAGGTCCTGGGCCTCCGGAGCCCCGGGACCTTCCGGACCTCGGCCGTCAGACGCGTGACTCTTCGCGTGAGCCGTCGGGCGGCCCTTCGAGTTTCCCCGGGTGCATGCCTTCGTCGTCGTACGCCGAGGGGCCGATCCGGTCGAAGACCTCCGCGCTCTCGCCGACCAGCGCGCCGTCCTCCAGGAGATACGCCTGGGCCTCGCCGACATGGAAGTACATGCCGTGCAGTTCGAGCGCGCCTTCGGCGAGCCCCCGCTGCACTGCCTCGTGGCTGCGCAGATGCTCCAACTGCTGGACCACATTGGTCAGACAGAGCTGCTCGATCGCGTCGGTCGGCAGCCTCCCGGAGATCCGCGCCCAGGAGTGGTGACGGCTCTTCATCCGCTCCAGGCTGGGCAGCCCGTGCCGCAGCCAGCGGCGCAGGGGTGACTGCGCGCCGTCCGACGGCGTATTCATCAGGGCCTGCATCGCTCCGCAGCCGGAGTGCCCGCAGATGGTGATGGACCCCACCTTCAGCACGTCCACGGCGTACTCGATGGCCGCGGCCACCGAGTCGTCCGCACCCACCGCGCCCGGCGGGGGCACCAGATTTCCCACATTGCGTACGGTGAAGAGGTCGCCGGGGCCGCTGGACGTGATCATGCTGGTGACCAGGCGGGAGTCGGCGCAGGTGATGAAGAGCTGCGAGGGCCGCTGCCCCTCGCGCGCCAGCCGGGCCAGCTCCTCGCGAACCAGCGGCGCCGTATTGCGCTGGAAGGCGCTGAGCCCGCTGGCCAGTTGACCGCCGCTCGCCCGTCTCGGTGCGACGGAGCGGATGGGGTGGTCGGACTGGGTGGCCCGAGTGGCCTGAGTGGTCCGGGAGGGGCTGTCGTGCCGGTCCGCATCGGGGGCGGAATCGGCGGGTGACTGGATCACGGGCCTACCGGAGCCGTCGGCCGGCGCGGTGCCGTGGTCGTCGCAGTGGTGGTTGCGCCAGGGCGTCCAGGGCCGGCAGCAGGTGTGCGCGGCGGAGACCGGGCCCGCGAAACGGTTGTCCGAACGCCCGGCGACCTCGACCCGGCCGCCCTGGGCGACATGCGCGTCCTGCCAGTCCTGGAGGGCCTCGAACGCCGCGTGGTCCATGAACGCCCCGTCCAGCTCGACAACCGCGTGCGCCCCCTGGGGCACCTGGTTCAGTGTGCGGCTCAGCCTGGGCACGGCGAGGAACGTCAACTGCCCGCGCGCCCGCACATGGTGGACGCCGTCCGCCGAGATCTCGGCGGTGATGCGGGTCTTGGCCAGCCGGTGCAGTGCCACGGCGACCGCCACCGCGACGCCGATCACCACACCTTCGAGCACCCCGTCGAGCACCACGGCGACCATCGTGACCGCGTAGACGAGCATCTCCCGGTGGCGCGTCACGCTGCGCAGGTGGGTGATGTTCACCATCTGGATGCCGACGAACATCACCAGTGCGGCGAGCGCGGCCAGCGGAATCAGATCGAGGACGGGTACCAGGAGCAGGGCCGCGAGCACGATCCACAGGCCGTGCAGCATCGTCGAGTTGCGGGTGATCCCGCCCGCCGACACATTCGCGGCGCTGCGGACGGCGACTCCGGTGATGGGCAGTCCGCCGAGCGCACCGGAGACGATGTTCGCCGCGCCCTGCCCGACCAGCTCCCGGTCGAGATTGGCCCGCGGGATCCTGATCCGCGGCTCCTTGCGGGCGGCAACCAGCTTGTCGACGGCGACGGCGGACAGCAGCGACTCGACGCTGCCCACCAGGGTGACGGTGAGGACGGCGGCCAGGATGCCGAGGACCGGGCCCTCGGGCAGCTCGGGCAGGGCGTGGCTGCGCCAGGACGGCAGGTCGACGCGCGGCAGGCTCAGCCCGGCGAACGCCGCGACTGCGGTGGCCGCGGCTACCGCGGCGAGGGCGGCCGGGATCTTCCGCACGATCCGGCCCGTATGGCCTGGAATGCGCGGCCAGAGCAGCAGCACCGTGACGGTGAGGGCACTCACGGACAGGGCGACCGGATGCAGGTCGGCCAACTGGGCGGGCAGGCCGCGCACATTGGCCACCGCGGAGCTCTGCGGGGTGCCGCCCAGGACGATGTGCAGCTGGGCGAGGGCGATGGTGACGCCGATGCCGGCCAGCATGCCGTGCACGATCGCCGGGCTGACGGCGAGGGCGGATCGGGCCACGCGCACTGTGGCCAGGGCGAGTTGGGCGACGCCGGCGAGCACGGTGATGGCGCAGGTGGTACGCCATCCGTACCGCTGGATCAGCTCGGCTGTGACCACCGTGAGCCCGGCCGCGGGCCCGCTGACCTGGAGTGCGGAGCCGCCGAGCCGACCGGCGACGATGCCGCCGACGGCGGCTGCGACCAGGCCCGCCTGGAGCGGTGCGCCGGTGGCGAGGGCGATGCCCAGGGAGAGCGGCAGCGCGATCAGGAAGACGGCGACCGATGCGGACAGATCCGCTCCGGCGATACGGAAGCGGCGGCCACCGGGCGGGCGGCCGGCGGACGGCGGGCCGTGCGGGCGCTGGAATCGGGACACGAGGGATGTGCGCGTGGCGCGAGATGTGTGGTCGTTGCGAGTGGGGACGCAGGCAGACATAGGTTCCCGTCTTCTCCGGGGCGGCGCGGTCGCGGGACGTGGGGTCGCGGCCGTGGGGCACGGCGTGCAGCGGCGGGATCTTTCAACTCTCGGTAAACGAATCGTAATGCAGGGTAAAGGACCAAGGGTGATTTACCGGTCAAATAGGTCAATCATTCACCCGTTCCAGTGAATAGGCATTTTGTGCGGCTTGTCACATCTTCCCCTTTGCTGAGGCATGCGAGGTTTGCCGCGCCATCTCGGCAATTCCGCGCCGTGTCGGCAAATCAACGCATCAACGCAGGAGACCTGAGGAAGAGGGTGGGCGGATGATGGCCGCCACGAAGAGGATCGCTGTCGGCGTCGTCGCCATGACCATGGCCGCGGCACTGGCCGGCTGCTCGGGATCCGTTTTCGGTTCCGGGTCCGGTGCTCCCGCTGCCAAGGAGGGGGCCCACGGAGCGAAGAAGAACGTTCCGGCGGCGGCGCCCAAGAGCGCGGTGCGTCTGATCGGGGACGGCTCGACCGCGTTCACCGGAGCCCAGCCCCATCTGCTCAAGCCGAAGCGGCTGAAGGCGGGGCAGAAGCCCCCGCAGTTCGTGGTCTTCTCGTGGGACGGCGCGGGCGAGGACAGCCAGCAGCTCTTCTCCCACTTCCGCAAGGTCGCCAAGAAGTACGACGCGACGATGACGTACTTCCTCAGCGGCGTCTATCTCCTCCCGGAGGAGAAGAGACACCTCTACGATCCGCCGAAGCACTCCGCGGGCCGGTCCGACATCGGCTTCAACGACGCCGAAGGCATCAAGGACACCGTGGAACACCTCCGCGGCGCCTGGCTGGACGGCAACGAGATCGGCACGCACTTCAACGGCCACTTCTGCGGCAAGGACGGTGGCGTCGGCACCTGGTCCACCGAGGAGTGGAAGAGCGAGATCTCGCAGGCCAAGGCCTTCGTGAAGCGCTGGAAGACCAACTCGGGCCTGTCGAAGGCCAAGCCGCTGCCCTTCGACTACGACAAGGAGCTCGTCGGCGCCCGCACGCCCTGCCTGGAAGGGCAGAAGAACATGATGAAGGCCGGAAAGGCGCTGGGCTTCCGCTACGACTCCAGCGGCGTCGGCAAGCAGGTCTGGCCGAAGAAGACCGAGGGGCTGTGGGACATGCCGCTCCAGCTCGTCCCGGTGCCGGGACGGGCCTTCGAAACGCTCTCGATGGACTACAACTTCATGGTCAACCAGTCGGGAACGGTCAAGGGGGATCCCTCGCAGCACGCCTACTGGGGTGACCAGATGCGCGACGGCCTGCTCAAGGCCTTCGGCCGCTCGTACACCGGAAACCGCGCCCCGCTGATCATCGGCAACCACTTCGAATCCTGGAACGGCGGCACGTACATGCGCGCCATCGAGGAGACGATCAAGACGGTCTGTGTGCAGCGCGATGTGCGCTGCGTGTCCTTTAAGCAGGTGGCCGATTGGCTGGACGTGCAGGACCCGAAGGTGCTGGAAAAGATGGGCACCCTCGACGTGGGCCAGGCGCCGAAGGAGGGCTGGCCCGCCTTCCTCGCCCCCCGGCCCGCGGCCGCCCCGCCCACCGGGGCAGCCGCACCGGCGAGGCCGGCAGCTCCGGCCAAGCCGGCGGACGGCCGCTGACTTCTCGGTCAAGCCGGCGGAGAAGCGCTGACGTCTCGGTCGAGTCGGCCGAGAGCCACGGGCTTCTCGGTCAGGCTGCGGGCTGAGGAGCCCGGGCCCTCCGCCAGTCCGTCTGAGGGACACGGTCAGGCCGGCTCAGGCCGGCTGAGGAGCACCGACCTCCGGGAAGCTCTCGTCGAGTACGAAGGCGGGGTCGACCTGGGCAGCCAGGTCGGCGCCCGTCTTCGCGTTTCCCCAGCTCTCCGCGTTCTTCAGATGGAACTGCACCATCTGCCGCGTGTAGCGCTCCCAGTCGCGTTGTGCGTACGAGTCCTCCGCGGCGTTCTGCAGGGCCTGGAGGGCGAGGCGGTTGTCCGCCTCCAGGAGCTCGAAGGCGGCCGGGCGGCCCTTCTCCATCCTGCGGACCCAGTCGGAGGCGCCGACGGTGACCAGGAGGTCGTCGCCGACCTCCTCACGCAGGAAGTCGATGTCGTCCTGGCCCTGCACCTTGTTGCCCACGACGTTGAGGGCCACGCCGTAGTCCCTGGCGTACTCCTTGTACTGCCGGTAGACGGAGACACCCTTGCGGGTCGGCTCGGCCACCAGGAAGGTCATGTCGAAGCGGGTGAACATGCCGGACGCGAAGGAGTCGGAGCCGGCCGTCATGTCCACGACGACGTACTCCTCCGGACCGTCGACGAGGTGGTTGAGGCACAGCTCGACCGCGCCGACCTTGGAGTGGTAGCAGGCGACGCCCAGGTCGGACTCGGTGAAGGGCCCGGTCGCCATCAGCCGGATCTCGCCGTCGTCCAGCTGGACGGGGCGGGCGCAGGCGTCGTACACCGGATTGTCCTCGGCCACCCGAAGCAGCCTCGAACCCTCGCCGGGCGGGGTCGTCTTGATCATCGTCTCGGCGGAGGCGATGCGGGGGTTGGTGCCGCGCAGATAGTCCTTGATGAGGGGGAGGTGCGCCCCCATGGCGGGCAGTGCGGCGGCCTGGGCCTCGTCGAGCCCCAGCGCGGCGCCCAGGTGCTGGTTGATGTCGGCATCCACGGCGACGACCGTGGCCTCATTGGCGGTGAGGTGACGGATGAACAGCGAGGACAGCGTGGTCTTCCCGCTGCCACCCTTCCCTACGAAAGCGATCTTCATGTTCACCAAGGGTAATCGCATGATTGCTCCTGGTGTGCACTGTGAGTGAAGAAGACCACTCCAAGGTGGGGTGAGTGCCGGGTGTGCGTAGGCTCCTTACTTATGAGTACGAAAGCTGATCCGTTGGAGGCGCTGGGCTCGCTGCCCGGTGTGCCCGAGGCCGTCGACTCCGTGCGCAAGGCCGTGGACCAGGTCTACGGGCACCGGGTCATGAGGCGCCGCAGCAACGAGATCACCGCGGAGGCGGCGCTGCGCGGGGCGCGTGGCTCGGCGGCCCTCTCGGGCGCGGACTGGGCGCTCGAGGAGGTGCGCAGACGCACCGACTTCAGTCAGGATGCCGAGTCGCGCACGGTCGGCGGGGCGCTTCGACTGACGGCCGAGGCCGGTCAGCTGCTGTCCGTCTGGCGGCAGTCGCCGCTGCGGGTGCTGGCCAGGCTGCATCTGGTCGCGGCCGGTGGTGCGGACGTGTCCGACGAACTGGTGGGCCGTCCGCGGCTCGCGGGTGAGCCGGTCGATGAGCCGCTGGTCGAGCTCGCGGTGCCCGGTGCGGACGAGGTGGCGGGACGGCTCGAGGGCTTGTCCGGGCTGGTCGTCGCGGGCGGCTCCGCGCCTGCTCTGGTGACGGCGGCCGTGGTGCAGGGCGAACTGCTGGCGCTGCGCCCGTTCGGCTCGCACAACGGGCTGGTGGCGCGGACCGCCGGACGCATCGTGCTGATCGGCAGCGGCCTCGACCCGAAGTCGGTCTGCCCGCTGGAGGTGGGCCACGCGGAGCTGGGGCGTGCGGCGTATGTCGCGGCGCTGGACGGCTATGTGTCGGGGACGCCCGCGGGAATGGCGGCGTGGATCGCGCACTGCGGGCGCGCCGTGGAGCTGGGGGCCAGGGAATCGACGGCCGTCTGCGAGGCGCTTCAGCGCGGAGCGGCGTAGGCGCGTTCCGCGGTGCGGAGTGGCGCAGGCGTGCTGACTGGGTCTGGCGAGGTGCAGGCGCGCTGCGAAGGCTTGCCGCATGGGGTGCGGCGGTACCAGTCCTGGTACCGCCGCTGGCACGTCCGTCGAGTTACCAAGCGTCCTCGTATTTTTGCCCATCAGGTCGGGAACTTGGCCCGTTACCTGGTGCGGCTGGCCCGTAATCGACGGGTCGACGTCGCGTGGGTGCTCAACTTCTGTGCGCGGTCCGTGGGGCCGAACTGCGTGAAAGGTGATCCTCTCGGATATCCTTGGTCTCGCGGGCCGTTGAGTCCTTTGTACTCCTGTCGCGGGGCAAGTGGAACCCCTGGCTGCACTTCTTTACTTTTAGGTTCAAATACGGGCAAAAGCTCCGGACGGTGATCCGGGCTGTCGTCGGGCGCGCCGACCGGCGTACCAGACCAGGCCCGCCGTGGCCGCGGCCGCACCCACGGCGGCTGCCGCGAGGAGCGCCGGGCGGGGCGGCATGGGGAAGGCGGGCAGCCGCTTCTTGAGGGGAACCGGCCGGTTGAAGACGAGAATCGGCCATTCGCGGGCGACCGCCTCACGGCGCAGAGACCGGTCCGGATTGACCGCGTAGGGGTGGCCGACCGACTCCAGCATCGGGATATCGGTGGCCGAATCGCTGTAGGCGAAACAGCGCGTCAGGTCGTACCCCTCGGACTTGGCCAGCTCCTTGATCGCCTCGGCCTTGGTGGGGCCGTACGCGTAGTACTCCACCTCGCCCGTGAAGCAGCCGTCGCTGCCGACGATCATCCGGGTCGCCACCACGCGGTCGGCGCCGAGGAGCTCGCCGATGGGCTCGACGACCTCCGCACCCGAGGTGGAGACGATGACCACATCGCGTCCCGCGGTGTGGTGTTCCTCGATGAGGGAGGCGGCCTCGTCGTAGATGATCGGGTCGATCAGGTCATGCAGGGTCTCGGCGACCAGCTCCCGGACCTGCTGGACGTTCCAGCCCTTGCAGAGCGCGGAGAGATATTCGCGCATCCGCTCCATCTGGTCGTGGTCGGCGCCGCCGGCCAGGAAGACGAACTGCACGTAGGCGGTGCGCAGAACATCCCGGCGGTTGATCAGTCCGCCTTGATAGAAGGACTTGCTGAAGGTCAGCGTGCTCGACTTCGCAATCACCGTCTTGTCGAGGTCGAAGAAGGCGGCTGTTCGAGGCAAGGAGTGGTTTTCCACGAGGCGAGCATAGGCGCCCACCATTCGGCGTACGCTGTGGCGCGTGGGTTTGCCTGAGAAGGCTCTCGGGTACACCATGGAAGTCACGGATCGTTCGCGACCGTGCTACCCCGGTCCGACTCCTCCCCCCCCCGAGTCGGCCGAGGAGACGACCCCCGTTCTCCCCCCCGACGGGGGTCGTCGCATGTCCGGATGTATTTTCGTCCTCCGGTTCTGATCGCTCCTCCTCTTCGAGGGTCTCGACGGCGCCGCCCTCCACTCTTGAGACTCGTCACGCTCCGTAGTGGTTCCGCTGCTCTCCGGGAGTCGCCGGAATAGGTGAGTGGGATATTCACAAGGCGCCGGTTGTCCACAGTTTTTCAGCAAGATCCACACGATTTTCCAGATCCCTCCACGGTGATTCCGTCCACGAAGTTCCTGGACGCAAGGAATCGCTGTGAGAGGGGGCGGAGATCGTGGCTGGATCCATCACATCCGACCGGTTGCCGACTGCCGAAGGGCGGCAGGGCAGGCCGTTGATCGTCACCGAGGACGTGGATCTGCTCGACGACTTGCTGCGGCTGTGCGCCGCGGCCGGCGCCGAGCCGGAAGTCCACTACGCGGTGCCCGCGCGCACCGGCAGCTGGGAGAGCGCGCCGCTGATCCTGGTCGGTGACGACGCGGCCGAGCGGGTGCGTGCCGCGGTGCTCGGAAGCGGGACCGCGCGCAGACGCGGCGTGATGCTCGTGGGCAAGGATCAGGACGATCCGAGTGTCTGGCGGCTGGCCGTGGAGATCGGCGCCGACCATGTGCTGCGACTGCCCGACGCGGAATCCTGGCTCGTCGAGCGGATCGCCGATGTGGCCGAGGGCGTGGGGCGCCAGGCGCTGACCGTGGGGGTCATCGGCGGGCGGGGCGGGGCCGGGGCGTCGACGCTGGCGTGCGCGCTGGCGGTGGCCGCCGCCCGCACCGGACAGCGCACGATGCTCATCGACGGGGACCCGCTCGGCGGCGGCCTCGACGTGCTGCTCGGCGGGGAGGCCGCGGAGGGCATGCGATGGCCGGATTTCGCCGAGTCCCGGGGGCGGGTCGGCAGTGGGGCGCTGGAGGATTCGCTGCCCGAACTGCATGCGCTGCGGGTGCTGAGCTGGGACCGGGGCGACCGGGTGGTGATCCCTCCGGAGGCGATGCGGGCGGTGCTGGCCGCGGCCCGTCGGCGCGGCGGGGTGGTGGTCGTGGATCTGCCGCGCCGGGTCGACGAGGCCGTCGCCGAGGCGCTGGCGCAGCTGGACCTCGGGCTGCTGGTGGTGCCGGCGGACCTGCGGGCCGTGGCGGCGGCGAGCCGGGTGGCGTCGACCGTGGGCATGGTGCTGCGGGACCTCAGGGCAGTGGTGCGCGGGCCGTACGCCTCGGGACTCGACGAGGAGCAGGTGGCACGGCTGCTGGGGCTTCCGCTCGCCGGTGAACTGCCGGTGGAGGCGGGGCTGCTGGAGGCGCAGACGGGCGGGACACCGCCGGGCGCCAGCGCGCGTGGGCCGCTGGCCCGGTTTTGTACGGCGTTCTGGGGCCGCGCCCTCGCCGGGGGCGGTGTCTCATGAGCGCCGAGCTGCTGGACGCCGTGCGGCAGCGGCTGGCGGAGAGCGGGGCCGAGCCGACGCCCGCCAGGGTGGCCGCCGCGCTCCGGGCGCAGGGGCGGCTGCTCGGCGACGCGGAAGTGCTGGGTGCGGCTGAGGAGTTGCGCTGCGAGCTGGTGGGCACGGGGGTGCTGGAGCCGCTGTTGGCCGACCCGTCGGTGACCGATGTGCTGGTGTCCGCTCCGGACCGGGTGTGGGTGGACCGGGGCGGCGGTCTTGAGCTCACCGGGGTTCGTTTCACCGACGCGGCGGCGGTGCGCAGGCTGGCGCAGCGGCTCGCGGCGGTGGCGGGGCGGCGGCTGGACGACGCGCGGCCCTGGGTGGACGCGCGACTGCCGGACGGGACACGGATGCATGCGGTGCTGCCGCCGGTGGCGGTCGGCTCGACGTGCCTGTCGCTTCGGGTGGTGAGGCTCAAGGCGTTCTCGCTGGATGAGCTGGTCGCGGCGGGCACGGTGCCGCCCGGCGGTGACCGGGTGCTGCGGGCGCTGATCGATGCCCGCGTCTCGTATCTGATCAGCGGGGGCACGGGCTCGGGGAACCCGAATCGCGCTTTGTGACACCTCTAAGGAGTGATCACTTTCGCGGCTCCGCGAAAACGACGGAGCGAGGCTCTGACCTGCTGCTTTATGGCTACCCTGGGCTCCATTCCGGAGCGCGTCCCCGGTTCCTTGGAATCGAAGGTTGGACGAAAAAGCCCCGGCCGTCCGCCTCGGGGGAAGCGGACGACCGGGGCGGCTTCAGCGGCCGAGCGTGTACGAGGTTCGGTTCGCCGGGTGCACGAACACCACGAACGGATCGCCATAGGACGTCCTGACCCAGCCTCGATTCCTCTGCGACGGCGGCCCTGCCGTCACCTTCGACGCCCGGTACCTGTCCACCACCTCGGCGTAACGCGGATCAATCCACTCACGCATATGGGCCTCCTTCGGCTTCGCTTCCCACCGACGCTACGGCCGCTGCGGATCGGAGACGAGAGCTTCGGTCAGTTCCCACCCGTATTGGAGCAGTCACCGCTACACGACCCCTCCGGGCCAGGCGGGGAGTGCTCACACGACGCTGCCACGGGGATGCTGGTGTCGGATGGCCCGACCCACATCGTGGGCTCGGGGGCGTACCCGGCGGCCGTGATTGCGGCCTGGCTGCGGGCCAGTGCATCCGGGTCGTGGCGTCCGGTGTCCGGGGCCTCAGGGACGTGGTGCACGAATAGGCCGAGCCGACCGGCGAGGCTCGCTTTGACGCGCGTGTGCAGGATCAGCGCGTGCCACCCCTCGTCCACCACGCGGGAGGGCTTGAGGCGGGCATCAGGATGCGCGGCGCAGGCCGCTTCGAACTTCAGGGCCTCCAGCACGATCAGTTCGGCGAGCGCGCTGTCCATGCCGAGGTTGTTCCGCTGGACGGTGGCGGTCACGGCGTCGAGGTCCTCGGGGTGGATCAGGTCGCGGACGTCCCGTGTCACGGATGCCTGGGTGGTCATACTCATGAGGGTGTTCTCCCGTTCTGTGGATGGGATGGACCGTCCGCCTCGGCCGGGGTTTCCTGGCCGGATGCATCGGCCGAGGCGGGTCTTGCAGCCCGCCGCCCCCGTGGGCATGGGGTGCTGGGGACGGCGGGGGTCAGTGGGGGTGCGGCTGGGGTGTCATCGCGTAGTCGAAGCGCGGGAACCCGTAGCTGTCTGCCGGGTGCTGGTCGAGCGGCAAGATCCTGCGGCTCTGACGGCAGCCCAGGCAGGCGTAGAGGATGCGGCCGGGCCCGGAGTTGGCGTGCTCCAGACCGACGGCGACCGTCTCTGCGGCGTCGATGCCGCACACGGCACAGATTTCACTCATGGGTGGCTTCCGGGGCGGTGAGCTGTGCCCATAGGCCGCAGACGCAGGTCGTGATGCCGGAGGACCTTGAGAGACCTTTGATGACGAGCGCGCCGGGGCCGTGGACTTGGAGGATGGGGAGGGGGGCTTGGCCGGTGGCGGTGATTCGCATCCGCGGGCCGGCCGTGGAGATGGTCATCTCGATGGATTCGGGGCGGTTGCCGAGGACGGCGACGAACAGTTCGTTCGCGACGAGCGGGGCATCCTCGTGAGCTACGTGGCCTGCCGTCCAGGAGCGGACTCGGTCAGCTTCCACCGGCAGGGCCATGAAGACCTTGCGCCAGGTATGCCCAGATTCGGACACGACTGTCCCCCGGATCCCGTAGTTATCTGAGTACGGATAGTTTTTATCTGTACTCAGATTGTCGCTGGAGTTGGCACTGGTCAAGTGAGCGGGGGACATTATGTGTACACAGATTGACGCGATCATTCGGAACGGTGGTGTGGGAGTGGCGCAGCCCGAATACCTGCGGATCGCCGCTGACCTGCGACGCCGTATCTCCTCCGGCGAGTTCGGGCCCGGCGACAGGATCCCCACCCTCCCGGCCCTGTGCGAGCACTACCGGGTCTCCGAGACGACGATCCGGAACGCCGTCACTCTGCTCCGCAACGAAGGCTTGCTTGAGACCCGTGCACGCGCGGGCACTCTCGTGCGCCCCCAGCCGCCCGTTCACCGCATGGCCGCAGACCGGTATCGCACCGCGCCGGGCGCGAAGTCCACGCCGTACACCCGCGATCAGGGGATCGGCTGGTCTGAGTACCGGCTCGACAAGCGATTCGAGAAGGTCCGAGCGGATGCTGCGCTGGCGTCGCTCTTCGAGTGCGAGGTGGCCGAGCGACTCCTCGCCCGCCACTTCGTTTTCTACGACAACGACCAGCCCACACAGATGTCGACCAGCTATGTTCGGTGGACTGACGTGGCCGGTACGCCGGTGGCCGACCCGATCAACGAGCCGTGGCCGGGCGGTACTCGGGCACAGATGGCCAGCCTGGGCATCACGGTCACCCGGATCACAGAGTCGTTCACCTCGGCCATGCCGACCGAGGTGGAAGCGGCGACGCTCCGCATCGGGGCCGGTGTCCCCGTGCTGCGGTACACCCGGCGGCACATCGCGGCCACCGGGCGCATCGTCGAGGTCGCTCACCCGATCGTCCGCCGCGGTGACACGACGATCGTGGACTTCGTCATCGATCTGGACGACTGATCCCGGACGCACGAACGCGCCCCCTCCCACCCGAAGGTGAGAGGGGGCGCGTTCGTTCACGGGTACTGGCGGCGGGATGGATCGAGCCCCTGAGGCTGGCCACCCTGCGGGGGCTCAGGGTCAGGGGCGGCGTCGCGGCGGCAGACCAGGGCATCGGGATCATCGGCGGGCGGCTGAAGGCTGTAGCCGTCCGGGCAGGACTGGCCGTCCGTGCCATCTGATCCGTCACGGCCCGGCTCACCAGGCGGCCCCTGCTCGCCAGCTGCACCCGCGGGGCCCGGCTCGCCCTGGGGTCCGACCGGTCCGGGAGGGCCGACCACCGAAGCGCCGTCCGTACCCGAAGTGCCCGAGATACCCGGCACGCCGACGCCGTCACTGCCGTCGCTGCCATCGTCTCCAGGCCGGCCGGTGGGTCCGACCGGGCCGGTCAGACCCACCGGCCCCGGCTCGCCGTCCAGCCCCGGCGGGCCGGATGGCCCTGGCTGGCCACGGCCGGGCTCGCCCCGGCTACCGGGCGGCCCTGCGACGGGCTTTCCCCCGAGGCGCTGTACCTGGAGGGCGAGTTGATCCCTGGCCTGGTTCGCGTCCCGCAGGTCCGTGGCCAGGTCCTGCACGGTGAACAGTGCCGCGCCGGCGAGCAGTGCGCCGAGGATCGCCAGGACGTTGCCTCGGCGTGAGCGGTGGGCGTCCGGCGCCTTGTGCCGTTTCACGCTCTCGCCCCCGTCACGATCGCCACCAGGTAGGGGAGAAGGGCCACGACAACGGTGATGACGACGCCGACCATCCATCTGCGGGTGGCGACGATGCGGTCGGCGTCCTTCTCGCGCTGCGTCTCCAGCGCGGTGACGCGCTCGGTGATCGTCGTCTTCTCGATCGTGTAGACGTCCTGAGTGACGACCTTGTCGAGGCGCAGGTTGAGGTGCCCCAGGTCCTCACGCATGTCCTCACGAAGGGACTGGATGAGCCGCCCGAGCTCCCCGTTCGACATCGACGGCTCATCAGCCATGTCGCGCTCCGATCAGTCAGATGCTGGCGGGCCCGCGGTGGGTGTGTTTCGCTGCCCAACCGGCGACGAACGTGATCGAGGCCGGGATGAGGGCGAGCACGAACGGCTCGGCCGGGTCCGGCAGCGGGGCCACGAGACCGGCGTCGCCCTGAACCGCGGTCAGGATGGCCAGCAGGCCGGTGCTGCCGAGGTACGCCGCGACGGTCGCGAACGTGACCTTCTTCTCTACGGGTGCAGCCATGGTGTTCTCCTTGGTGATCAGTCGGCGAGGCGGACGGCGAGCTTCGCGGCGACCTTCTCCGCGATCTGCTCGGCGAGGGTGGGGTGGGCGGCCAGCTTCGAGGCGAGCGCGGCCAGCTGTGCATCAGTCAGGTCGACCGGCTCCAGCGCGTCGACCGCCTTGGCCAGGGCGGCGACCTGTCGAGCGGTGGTGCGCAGGTAGTCGTACGCGTCACGCGGTTCGGCGGAGCCCTTGTACCGCCACGCCGCAGCCTCCTGGCCTGCCTTGACGGCCTTGAGCTCCTGCTCGATGGTCTTGAGTCGCTTGTCCTGCTCGGGCGTCACGTCGTCCTCCGGAGGTGGGGTTGTCTGGCCGTTGGCGCGCGCGACAATCCCGGGGAACACGCGCTCCTTGAACTGCTTCACCCGCGCGTCACCAGGACACGCCGTGCCGGACACCGCCCACTCGGCGTGGAGCCGGTGGTAGCCGTAGCCCGGGTCATCGGCGGTGCGGCAGATGCGCAGCGGGAGGTCGTGCGTCTTGTGGAGCCACACGCCGAGGGCGATGAGCTCCTCAATCTGCGGCTCGGTCCACGGGTCGGTGCCCTGGAGGTTCGACGCGGTCTCGATGCTGATCGCGCCCGTGCCATCGGGGCGTCGATTCGCCAGGTAGTTGGCGTCGGCGCGGGTCTCGGTCCCGATGTACTGGCCCAGGTCGCCGTCGTACCCGAGGCCGAAATGGCTGTCCAAATTCGTGCTATCGCGCCAGTACTCATACATGCGGCGCGCGGTCCACGGGGCGATGATCGAGTGAACTATGAGCTGCGTGGGCCGTATCGCCGGTTGACTGTCCGACTCCGGTTGCAGCTCCATCTTCTCGGCGCCCGAGTACCAGGCCATAGGTCAGCTCTCCCGGGTGAGGGCAGCGCGGACAGCGGCGTCCTTGGACTCGAGGAGCTTGCGCAGCGCGACGGACTGCTCGGGCCCGGGCGCGGTGAGGTCGACGACCTGCTTGGCCAAGGCGGCGAACTGCGCGGACACCTTCGCGAGGTGCTCGGGCAGGTGGCCGAACTCGAAGTACCGCAGGATCGGCGGGGTCTGTGCGTGTTCCATCGTCGCCTCCAGGCATGACGAAAGCCCCGGCCGTCTGGCTCGGGGCTCGGGATGATGCGGTCAGGCTGCGGTCTGGTACTCGCCGTAGGCGCGGAGAATGTCGCCGGCCGCGCCGGTCCAGGGGCTACCGCTTGCCCACGCGTTCCAGTCGCCGATGGTCCCGGGGTTGGCGAGCCAGACCGTGCCGGTGGTGGTGGCCGACGACGACAACGGGCCGGAGCCCATGACGTAGTTGGGCGACGGGGTGCGGGAGTACTGGTAGGTGAGGACGCCGCAGCCGCCTGCGATGCTCGCGCCGGTGAACGGCAGGGACAGGCGGAGGTCACCGGCGCCGAAGGTGCTGGTCGATCCGAGAGTGAGGATCAGGTTGACCTTGCATGTCTTGCCGACCTTCAGGTAGCGGCCGGCCAGGGTCCCGTTGCCCAGGACGGGGTCCGTGGTGACGGCTGACCAGACCGGTGTGTACGCGGTCCACGCGTCGAACATGCTGTTGAACTGGTCGCGGATCTCCTGGTTCATGATCGCGGCGCTTACGGTCTCGCCGACCACCCAGGTGCGTGGGCTGAACGTCACCTGACGATCCCCACAATCGGGGCGTTAGGGTTACGCGGGTCGTCGGCGTGCCACCAGTTCCGCAGGTACGGGGGCAGGCTCATCAGCGGCGCCTCGACGGCTGCCGCGTCGGCAGGGAAGATCAGCGCGCACCAGCCCCACCCGCATTCGGTGCAGCCGTAGCGCGGATCGCTCGGTGAGACGACCTGTGCAGATCCACAGATGCAGTCGGCGATCCACCGGTTCTGGTTGATGCGCGCGAAGTACGTCTGATCCACGGATCCGGCTGGCGGCAGGACGCGGCGTTCCATCCGGTACTCGATCCACTTGAACACCCGCTCGGCGGCCGGGACCTGGTCCCAGGAGTTGGCCGGCTCGCGCGGAGGCGGCATGTAGAACTTCTCGGCTCTGACGACGGCGATCGGCATGCGTGCTCCTCAGTAGGCGAGTCGGGTGGTGGTGCCGAGCACGGAGTAGACGGGGTCGTCGAGGACCCACACGGAGTCCGTTGCGCTGCGGCTGGTGTGGAACTGGATCAGGTGGGATCCGTTGCGGATGGTCTCGGTGTAGCCCTCGACGGTGACGCGCATCGAGGCGGCGGAGATCTGCGGGGGCAGGCCGGTCACGGAGAAGTACGAGCTGATGTCGGCGTCGAGGATGTCGGTGTAGTTGGCCATCGTGTACGCCTCGATGGGGACTTCGCGCAGCTCGGGGGTGGGGTCGGCATACCGCGACACCAGCCAGTACGCCGCGTCCAGGACCGAGTTGTCGGTCATCTTCAGCAGGTTCAGCGACTGCTCGTACAGGCCGAAGGCGAACACACTCGCCCCTGCGGACACCCGTTGGGTGGCGCCGCCCGGCCGGGACGCGTCGACGGAGTTGACCAGCTTCTGGTCGTCGTCGACCAGCTCGATGCCGGGCTCCAGATCCGCGTAGGCGATCGTGAAGACTTCCAGCGAGGAGTCCGGGTTGTAGCGCACGTCGCGGGACTGGTAGGCGAGCCCGAACCAGTCGCGTTCGGCGAAGAGCTTCGCGGCCTCGGTCGTCTCGACCTCGCGCATGCGGGCCATGGCTGACGTGCCGGCCTCTCCCTGCCCGGCGACCGGGTCATGGGTCGACCCGGTCACGGTGACGCTGTCGATCTTCGCGTACCGGGCGAGGCGGGCGATCCGCGCGTCCGCCGCCTCGCCCGCGAAGGCGGTCATACCCGCGGCGTAGTGCTCGGCGCGGAACGCGCCCAGGGCGGAGGGGTTGAGGTAGACCGCGACGTGTCCGATCTGCCCTGCCCACAGGCGGGCGCCGCGGTAGCCGCCGACGTGCAGGGTGCGCAGGTTGCCCATGCCCACGATCGGCAGGCCGGTGCCGATCAGGGCGCCGTCGACGTACACACTGCCGTCGGCCTCGTCGTAGACGACGTGATGCCACGCCCCGTTGGCGAGGTTCCCGGACGCGGTGGTAGTGACGGCCCGCGTGCCGGGCCCGTCCTCGATGTGCTCGATCGCCAGGACGCCGGAGCCGTTGAGGGTGAAGACGAGTTCGTGATCGAGGTCGGGTGAGTACACGCCGAGCAGAGCCCGGCTCACCGTGCTCGTCTTGAAGAACACTTCGATCAGCTTCCAGTACAGGCTGCTGCCCGACTGGAAGGTGGGGCCCAGGTCCGCGCTGAAGTACTTGCCCGCGCTGGCCGAGGCAGGCACGAGGGACAGGCACGTCTCGCCCGTGGCGGGCGGCCCCTCCTCCGCGCCGAAGTCGGCGCTGCCCCCGGCGCCGACCTGGACGCGGGCCAGGGCCCCGGTGGTAGTACCGGACAGGTCCCCGGCCGAGGTGACCCCGGCCGGTTCGGTCAGCGGGTAGTACGCGGACGGCCCGTACAGCAGCACCTCCTCGACCAGACATGACCTGAGCGGGGGGAGCCGGTTGACCGGCTTGAACAGGTCGG
The DNA here is from genome assembly GCF_030063415.1 of Streptomyces sp. H27-C3. Taxonomy (GTDB): domain Bacteria; phylum Actinomycetota; class Actinomycetes; order Streptomycetales; family Streptomycetaceae; genus Streptomyces. The sequence goes on from NZ_JASITA010000006.1 coordinate 109,865, forward strand.
TGGCAGAGGAGGTGACCGTCGACTCCAGCCCCGCCCAGGCCACCGGCAAGTCGTTCAGCGTCCCCCAGAAGCGGGAGTGAACGCGGTGCCCGGCCAGGTCGAACTCGACGTAGTCGGCCGTGCCGCCGGTGCGGCTGGTGGCCAGCTCGATGGCGAGGGTCTGCACGGTCACCCAGGCCGGGGTCCCCAGCATGCGGCGGATCACCCAGTTGTGGCCGTCGCCGCTGGTCTCCCAGTACAGGGTCCCGGCCGCCTCGCGGATACGCAGCCACACATGATCGATACCGCTGTAGGTGAGGCTGATCGCACTGCCGTCGAAGTACCCGACGTCGGAGACGCAGCGCAGCGTTCCGGCGACCGGGCTGTAGGTGAACCCCACCCGGGTACCGGCCGTGGTCGAGTTCGCGACGACGGACACCGACGCGGCCGAGCTGCCGCCCGCGGCGGGCAGCGCCGCGAACTTCACCATGAACTGGGAGCCGACAAGCAGCCACTGCCGAGCACTCTGGTACGCCGCGAAGCCTCCCGGGACCATCGGGATGCGGGCCTTGCCGCCGGTCTCGCTCGCACCGCCGTAACTGGCGGGCCACAGCACGGGATCCATCCGGCCGTCGTCGAAGTCGTCGGCCAGCATGGCGGCCGGCCACGGGGCGGCGCCCGTGCGTACCGGGGCTGTTGTCACGGCGCAGCGGATGGGGGCGTTGCGGCGCACGAACGGGGAGTACGGGCTGCCCGGGCTGCCTGCGGTGAACCTCCCGTCCTGGTTGTCGAGCCTGAACGACAGCGTGCCGGGCTGCGACTCCGAGAGTTCGTCCGCTGCCCCGCGGTTGATGCTCACGCCCTGCGCCATGTCGACGTACTGGCTGATGTCCGTCCACGTGATGGTCTGCGGGTACTGGATCAGCCCGCCCCATCCGGCCTCGACGAGCAGCGCCACAGGATCACCCCACTCCCAAGTTGATGTTGAGACCGTGGGTCCGCTTCAGGCTGAGCAGAACGCGCTGGACTTCGCGGCCGACCGCGACCGGGTCGAGCGCACTGTGGATATCGATCTGTACGTTGACCGGCTGCCCACCGCGCCCACCGCGCCCGTCGGCGGCGACGGCTGCGCCCATGACGGGCCGCGCGCTGGCCACCCGGCTGGTGACCGCGGCGAGCGCCTGGTCGATCGCCGGCATCGGCTGCGTCAGCCCGGCGGCCAAGCCCTCGGTCGTGTACCGGCCGAGCTTTGCCATCACGGTCGACGGCGACTTGATGCCGAGGGCCTTCTTGATCGCGCGCTGCATGCCTTTCGCGATCTTCAGCATCTGCGCCTCGATCGCCTTCTCCTGCGAGATGAGCCCCTTCAAGAAGCCCTTGCCCGCGTTCTTCCCGGAGTCGTACAGCCGGTCGGCGCCGTCACGTCCCAACGTCGTGCTGGCCTTATCGATCCCGGCCTGAGTGCTGTTGACGGACTTGATCACGTCGTTGCTGGCACCCGCCAGCGCGGACGCGTAGGCGTACCCGGCCTCGGGACCCATGTTGAGGATCTGCCGCAGCAACGTCTTGGACAGCCCGCGCTTGCCCAGCGTGTTGATGTACGACGTGAACGTCTTCATCTTCTGCAGCTTCGCGGCGAGCCCGCCCTTGATGCTTCCCGCGGTCACCTCCTCGGCGTCCAAGCCGAGGTTGCCGAGGGACGCGCCCTCGCGCGCGCTCGACGTCACATCCGCGGCGAACTTTTTCCCGGCGGCGACCTTCGACTCGATCGCGTCCCGCTTGCTCGCGAGGGTCTGGAGCTTCTTCGTGTCGCGGTTGACCATCCGTACCAACGAGCTGTCCTTGGTACTGCGTGTGCCCTTCCACGCGGCCCAAATGTCCTTGACCAGGTCTTTCGCGACAGCTGAGATCTTGGCCTTGCTGCCCGTGAGACCGATGAGCATGCCCTTGCCCGCATCCGCGGCGAGGGCCCTGGTCTTCTTCGACGGGCTCGCGATCTGCAGCTCGGCACGGATCCCGGTGAGGACCGCGCCCGCCATCTGACGGGCCGCCCCCTCGACCCCGGCCGTGCTCGCTGCCATTCCAGAGGACAGGCCGCGCCCGACCTCGCGGCCGGCACCGCCCATCGCTCCACCGCCGCCCGAGCCGAGGGCGGACGCCATGGACAGGCGGCCCTCGTTGAGAGCGTTGAGGAACGAGACGCCGTACTTCGCCACGGACCGGGCCTTGATCACATACTCGTTGTTCGACAGCCGCGCCAGGATGCTGTCCGACGTGCCGGTGCCCTCACCTCGCACGGATCCGCCGCCGGGGTAGCCGACCGGGCCGCCACTCGCAAACCGGACCGGGCCGCCGGACGCGAGCATCCAGAACGGTTTCTTCTGGGCCTGATAGGTCTGCACATAATTCGTACGGACCGTGGCGGTGGCCGTACGGCCGTCCATCTCCGCGAGCCGCGCCTTGGCCTGAGCGACCGCAGCATTCAACTGCCTGATTTCCGCCCGGACCTGCGCCTTCCGCGAGTCAGGGACCTTCCCCAGCCGGTCCTTCGCGGCCGCGAGCTTCGCCTGCAGGTCGCTGAGGTTGCCCTTCAAGTACGCGGTCTTGTTCGGCGTCCGCATGATCTGATCGGCCAGGCGTACCGCCTGGTTGCGGCTGAGACCCATCGCATCGGCGGAGCGGATGATGGCCGCGCGGCCCCGGTCGTACTGGCCCTTGGCGTAGTCCCAGCTCTTGCCGCTGTTGCGCGCCGAGGAGACGTTCTCCTCGGTCTTGCGTGCCAGATCTGTCAGGGCCGCCTGCGCGGTACGGGCCTTCTCGGTGTTGAGGTTCAACTCGCCGTTGCTCATGCGCAGGGCGTCGCCGTGGCCCTTGGTCGCCTTGGCCGCCGCGTCGATCGACGCTTCCATGCCCGCGCGCCCGTCGAGCGCCGCGCGGTTGACCTCGTTCAGCGCCATGATCGACTGGCGAAGGCCGTCCGTGCTGGCCTTCTGGCCATCGAGCTTTGCCTGCACAGCCTGCGCCTGCGCACCGAACAAGCCCATGCTCTGGGCCGCGTGGTCAGCCTCGAATTTGGCGTCAGCCAAAGCCGAGTCGTAGCCGTCGAGACCCTCCTTCATTTTCTGGACCTGAGTCGGGTCCATGTGACTGAGCATGTTCTGCAAAGCGGCTTTGGCCAGGTCCGCCTTACCGCCCCGGACCAGGTTCGCCAGCGACTCGTCCACCGAGTTGATCGAGGCGGTCGCCTTCTCGGTGGCATCGCCGGCGTCCAGCATTCCGCCGCTGATGTCCGCGCCCCAGTTGTTGATGGACTCCGCGACGCTGGGGCTGGTCATCTCGTTGATCTGGTCTTTGAGCTTCTCGAACTTTGACCCGAATTGGGTGGCGGCCTCGCCGGTCACCTGCCCGGACTGGCCCAGCTTGCCGAGAGCCGTGGTGAGCTTGTCGACGTCGGGCGGTGCCGTATCACCCATGGATGAAAGCTGTGCGATCGCCATGACGACAAGACCGATGGCCGTACCCGCCAGCGCGATTTTCGCCCCGCGTGACAGCGTGCCGATCGCAGCTGTGACAGCGGCCAGCCGCCCCGGTGCCCCGGCCGCCGCAACCTGCATCGCGACCAGTGACACCCCGAACGCGGCCATCGCCGCACGCCCCGCAGCGAGGCCGAGCGCGGCGACCTTGACCAGCTTGATCGCAATGGCCAGCTGTAGCAGGGCGGACAGCGCAGCCGGAGGCACAGCCGCCACAATGCTGGACAGTGCGTTCACGAGCTGCAGCATTCCGACGCCGGTATCGGCCCCGGCTTGGAGGATGTTCAGCACCGCCGAGGCCACGTTGCGCAGAGTGTCCGCGACCACCGGGCCCTGCTCCCGGGCGAAGTCCATGAACTCGCTGGCGCCACCGCCCACCTTGCCGCCGTCGCCGGTACGCATCAGGTGAACCAAACCATCGGTGACCTTGCGCAGCGTCCCGGTCGCGAAAGCCGTGAACTTGCTGTTCACCCGGTCGAACCCGGGAGTGGACATCGCCCCACCGGCGATGGTGACCATCCGGTCAAGCTCTTGGCTGGTGCCCTTGACCAACCCGCTCGTCTTGGGCAGCAGCCCGTTGAAGAGACTGATCCCCTTGGTGACCGGCGCCATCGTGTCGGCGGCCAGCGAGTTCGACCAGTCCTTGTACTCGTCCTTCAGGATCCCGAGCGATGCAGCCGCGCGCCGTGTCTCCGGCGGGAGCTCCGCCATCGTCCGCTGGTACTCGACCTGCGCCGTGATCGCAGCCTCGGACGTGCGGCCGGACTTCTTGACCGCGTCGTCATACGCCTTCTCAGCCTCCGCCGCCTCCGACAGTGCGCCGATCTGCGGTACCAGGGCTGCGGTGAACGCCAGCGCGGCGACAGCCACAGCCCCGGTGCCAGCGGCGAGCGGTGCCATCGCGGACACCGCCGGGATCGCCGCCGGCGCGAGCGAGATGACGGAGCTCTTGAGGCCCTCGATCGCCTTGGCACCGGCGCCGGTGTCCCGGCGCATGCCTGCCATCCCGTTCGCCGTGTCCCGCGTGAACCGGTTGACGGCCGAAGACGAGTTGGTCATCGACGCGCTGATCCGGCGGTGCAGCTGGTTCGCGTTGTCGCCGACGCGGTTGAAGACGCGAGAGAGCTGGTCGCGCCCGTCGAGCACGAACGTCATCCGAGTCACGCGCACTCACCTCCGGACATCTGCGCCTGCTGGTGGGTTTCCATCCAGCGAATGAGCGTGAAAAAGTCGCCGACCAGTTGCTCGTCGACGACTGTGGGAGGCATCTTCAGGAAGAAGCCGAAGAGTCCGAGCCACTGGGTTCGGGCGACGTCGACGTCGGGCTCGGGCTCGTAGTCCCCTCCTCGTCCACCGGGGCTTCCGGCGGCAGGTCTTTTGGGGACGCCGCGATCAGTTCCTTGATCAGCGCCTCAGCCATCGCCGGATCCACAGCAGCGTCCGGGAATCCGGACAGCGCCTCGGCCATCGCCTCGTTCGTGATGGTCGGGTCCGTCGCCCGGATCGCCAATGCGTTCTCGATGTAGGCCCGGACCTCTTTGTTGTCGAAACGAGTGGTCATCTCGTCGACGCCCGGGTCGAAGTCCCCCCACCGCAGCGAGGGATGGGTGCGCTTCTTGAGGACCCATGCGATGCCGCGCATCGCATCGAGGTCCTCTTCCGGCAGACCGGCCTTGATCTGGGTCCACGTCTGGTCGATGGTCCGCTGGACGATCGACACCTCGCTCACCTTCAGCGCCCCGGCGTCGTACTGCTCCGGCTCACAGCCCTCGGGCGTATAGATGATGATCACTGCTGCTCCTAGTTCAGTTGACTGCGCACGTCATCGACGATGCGAGCGACCTCGGACTGCATACGCGGCTTGTGCTTGCCGACCGTCTTCTCCCACCACATCGACGGGGACACGGTCTGGTTCGCCCACCGCCGCCGGTTGCCGAACACGGGGTGCCTGACCCTGCCGCTGGGGTCGTTGAGGGTCTGCGCCATGTTGCGGAGATCGTGCGGCAGCCGCGACTTGTCGACCCACACCCGCGCACCCGGTGCGCCAGACGTCCGGACGCTGATCCGGATAGCCCCGGCGATCGTCGCGCGCAGCGGCCGAGTCGTCGGCGACGGCCCGCCACGCTTCCCCGCCGAGCGGCCGGCCGACCGGATCGGCAGACCGCTCACCGTCGCCACGAGGTCGGCGTGCAGCGGCTCAGCCGCGCGGCGGATCCTTCGCTGCATGTTGCGGCGCAGGTTCTCCTGCCCGGCCGCGCGCAGCTTCCGCTGCAATTCCAGCAGTTGTCCGGTGCCGAGGATCTGTACGGAGCCAACGGCCACGGGGCCACCTCCTACAGCGTGATGTCGCGGGACATGTACTCGATGAGCGGCTGGTTCGTCCCGTCGTACAGCCCGGTGAACTGCAGGGTGGGCTTGACCAGGTCGAAGCCCTCGACGGTCGGCGGCGCGTCATCGAACCTGATCGCCGGGAGCTTGACCGTGAACCGCTCGTAGTGGGTGACTGCGATCAGCGGGCCGATGAAGTCCCACTGGAACGACGTCGCGGCGTCGCTGGTGTGCAGGTCGTCCAGGGTCGTGTCGACGTAGTCCATCTCCATCGAGCCGGTGATCTTCACCTGGTCGTTGCTGATGGGTTCCTTCTTCAGCCCGCTCTGTCCGGCGTAGAACCGGTCAGTGGCCTGAGGACGCTCGAACTTCACGGACACCTTGCGGATGCCGTCGCGCGCGACCTCCGCACCGAACGTGCCGGTCTTCGCGCTCATCTGCCCGAAGTGGAACGGGCTCATGGCCGGGTACGTGGCGGCCGCGAGAACGCTGGTCTCCTCGCAGTCCTTGCTGTCGATCTCGAAGGACACGGTCAGCATGCCGCCGACCTCACACGAGAACTCCGCGCTGATGACCTTGCAGCCCAGGAAGTTCTTGCGCGTCACCGTGCCCGTGGTGAGCGGCACGCCCTTCTGAATCGTCAGGCTCTTGCCGACGGTGTCCGCGAGGGTATGCGTCTGGAGGTACGCCGCGGTCGCGGCCTGCTGCACCGGGGTGACCGAGGTCCCCATGAGCGACTGCAACAGCACACCCATGGCCGTGTTGGTGACCTCCATTTCCAGCGATCCGGCGGCCTCCCGCTGGGTCAACACACGCCGCGAGGACAGCGGCAGCAGACGGTTCGCCGCGATGCCCGCGCTCTGCGCGACGGTCTTCTTGAGCGCCAGCGACTCCTTGGTGAACTCCACGAACTTGGTCGGTGCCACGTAGGTTCCGTAGGCGCTCTCAGCTGCGAGGCCGACTTGCGCGCCGAGCCCGGATCCGATCGCCATGGTCAGGCCTCCTTCGTGGTCGAAACGGTCTTGAGCGCGGGGGACTTCTTGGGGGCCGGGGGCTCGTCCTTCGGCTCCTCGACGGCCTCCCAGGTGGTGCTCTGGCAGACGTAGCCGTCGTACCGGTCGTCGGGCACCTCGGCGATCTCGTCGGGGTGGATGGTCCTGCCGCCGAGTTCCGGCACGGTGACCGGGACAGGGCCGATGTAGCGCACGCGCGCCATGGCTGTACTCCTCGCTGGGGGTGGGGTGATCAGATGCGGGCGCGGCAGGACACCGAAAACACCAGGCCCGCCAGAGCCCCGTCGGAGCCTTGCTCCTGCGTCAGGGAGCCGGTGGTCAGCTCGGACCACAGGACCGCGCCGAGCAGCGTCGGCGCCTCGGGGAAGGCGTCGGTGGCGCGCAACGCGGCCTCCACCGCCGCGACGATCTCGAAGACTTGCGTGCGGCGCAGCGCCATGTCCTTGTCGCCCGCGCGCGACTCCGCGTAGCAGGTGATCGTGAACGACTCGTCGCGGGTGCGGGCTCCGGCGCTGGCGAAACTCTGCTGTAGATCGACGGCCTGATCACCCGAGGGAGACCAGCCGATGTAGAGGCGGTGGCGGTCGGTGAGGTTCACCCCGGGCGGGCCGTCCTCGATGTGGGTCGCTGCCAGGGCCGGGGCCGCGCGGAGGATCGTCAGCAGCGCGTTGAGGGCGGCGGGGACGCGTGAGGTCGTGGCCATCAGGCGATCCCGGGCGGGGCCTTGAAGCCTTCGAGCAGTTCCAGGACTCGGTTGGGGATCGCGTACCCGAAGCCGGGCACCGGGTCGTTGGAGTTGTAGTCGTCGGCTCCGCCGCCGCCGCGGGCCGCCCCGTACTGAGTACGCCACAGGTGCTGGAGCAGGATGCGGGCAGCGAGGTTGATCGTGGCGGGAACCGTACCGCGGCCTGCGGTGTAGACGACGGTCCACGGGCCTCCGTGGAACGTGCCGCCGTCCAGGCGCCGCACTACCCCGGCCTCGCCGTCCAGCGCCAGGTCCGCGACGTCTAGGGCCAGGCCGCCGGTGAGGACCGGGGTGACGGACGCCAGTGACACGGCCGGGACCTTGGTCAGGGCAAGGCGGGTGCCGTACGCGTTGAGCATCTCGGTCACCTCCCGGTTCTCCACCGGCCCGGTGTGGCGTTCGATGACCGGGGTGATGGCCTCGATGTACGCCAGCAGCTCGGTGTCGTGGCTGCTGCTGTCGATGTCGAGCTGGGCCTTGGCGTCGGCCAGTGTCAGCAGTGGCACCGGGTGCTCCCTTGGCTCAGGCCCGCTCGGGCGGGGCGGTGACCGCGCGCTCGAGCGGGGCACCGAGGCGCTTGAGTTCGGCGGCGACCTCAGATGCCCGGTCCTTGCGGCCGTAGCGGGTGTAGCCCTCGCGCTCGCGGTACAGGGCGTCGATGTACGCGTCATCCACCGCGCCGCGCTTGGCCGGTGCTTCGTCCGCTGCCTTCGCCTCGCGCTTGGTGGTGGGCGCCTTCGCGTCCGGCTCGGGATCGGGCGCCGGCGGTGCGGGGGTTGCCGCGGGGTCGGGCTCGGTAGTGGGGGGCGGTTGCTGGTCGTCCGGCTTGGCGGGGGCGGTCGATGTGCTCGTGCGTGCAGCCACGGCTGGTCCTTCCAGGGGCAGGCGGGGGCCGCCGGGGTGGGCCCGGCGGCCACGGCGGTCAGAACGTCGGGGCGATGAGGCCGGTGCCCGCGATCACGGCGATGGACTTCGGGTAGCGCTCGCTGTGGATCGCCGCGTAGTTGTAGAACCGCAGCAGGATGGAGAGCTGGTCGGCCTTCGTCTCGCGGAACACTTCGGCCCGCGGGGATCCCTCGAAGAGGATCACGTCGTCGGCCCGCAGGATGATCACGCGGTCCTCGTTCGTGCCCACCCCGAGGTTGGTCGGGATGTTCGGGTCGACGTAGACCGGCAGGCCCTGCAACGTGCCCACGAACCCCTCGGAGTTGACGCCGTCCATGGCGGCCAGCGCGTTCTGCGGCATGTTCGCCACCGGCACGACCAGCGGACGGCCCGCGGTGTCGACCTGCGCGGTGAACCAGGCCCAGCGGCGCGGGTGCATCAGGATCGTGTCCGCCGGCATGAACCGGTTGGTGTGCACGAGCTGGATGCCGTCGGCGACCTTGGGGTACAGCTCGCCCACGGTGGGGGTGGCGTCGGTGTAGGTGATGGCGTTGATGCCCGTCACGTTGAGCAGGCCGCGCTTGTTCGCCACGTTGTTGTTGAGGACGAACGTGTCGAGCTTGACCGCGTAGTCGGCCGCCAGGTCGGCGAGCAGGATGTCGTCGACGTTGATGGGCGACTGGTCGAGCAGCTGCTGGGGGACGACCTGCTGACCGGCGATCGTGGCGACGGCCGCGGTCACGCTCGTCAGGGTGGCGTCGGTGTTCTGCACCGCTGTGTTCTGCGCCGTCTGCTCGGCGGTCGCGGTGCCGGTGGCGACCTTGGGCAGGCTGATGGAGTCGGTGCCCGCCGGCAGCGGCTGGTGGCGCACCCGGTCGGCTGCGACCCTGCCCGCGCGGGCCAGGGCCACGTAGTCGCTGACCATCCACAGCGGGGGCACGAACTCGCCCATGGATCCGTCGGTGGTGGTGACGGCGCGCTTCTCCTGGACCTCGCGGTCGTTGCGCTCAAGGCGCTCGATGGCGCCACGGTCACCCTTTTCCGTGGCCCGGTACAGGTCGCGGAAGTAGGAGGTGGCCCCGCCCTTGCGGTAGGTCTCCGGCTCGCTGGTGACCTGCACGCGCTCGCGGCGCTCTCCGGTCTGGAGGTGCTCGGCGAGGATCTGCGCGGCGCGCTGCTCGCGCTGCTCGTCCTCCTCCAGGTCCTTGATCTTGGTGGCGAACTCTTCGATCTCGGCGTCCTTGGCCTTGACCGCGTCGCGCTTCTCCGCGAACTGGGTGGCCTCGGCGTCGGTGGGGTTGCGCTTCTCGGCCGTGGGCGCGGTGAGGACGGAGTCCATCTCGGTCTTCAGCGCGGCCCGGGCTTCGAGCGCGGCGGTCATCTGCTTGCGCAGGTAGGCGAGCATGGCTCGCTCCCTTCATTTGGGTGTGGGTGGGGTCGCGCCTGCGGATCCGTCCGGGTGGTGGTCCAGGTGGTGGCGCTGCGCGGGCGTGGCGAACAGCGCTCCGGCGTGGACTCCGGCGCGTCAGGTGGTGCAGGCGGGTGCGGCTACAGGCTGAGTGCTTCGGCCTGCGCCAGGTAGAGGGCCAGCGGGTGCCCGGCCTCGACGGGCGCGGGCTCCAGGCGGCGTTGCAGGCGCTCGTACAGCGCCCGGGCGTCGGCCTCGTCGAGGTGGTCGAAGTCGGCCGCGCGCATCGCGCCGACCGTGGTGGCGGGGTTGGCCCCGAAGTTGACCACCGAGACGTCGCCGCGGTGCAGGTCGACTTCGAGGATGTCGCGCTGGTCGTAGTCCGGTGACCACTGCTGGCGCGTCACCCTGAACGCGAAGCTCATCTCGTCCACGCTCTGCTCGTCCAGGGCGGCGAGCATGTCGGAGACGTCCGAGCGCTTGGAGTTGACATCAGCTTCCATGTGCAGGCCCGTGGAGTCCTCCGACAGGCGCAGGGACCCGGCCTTGGTGTACGCCATGGCGAGCCCGGAATGGTTCAGCAGCAGCTGCACCTGCGGGTTCTCCGCCAGGGTCTTGCCGAAGGCGCCGGTGCGGACCACTTCGGAGTACGGGCCGAGCCAGTCCCACATCTCGAACGGGGCCTCGGTCACCGAGGCGTACCCCTCGACCGTGGACACCCCAGACGTGCCGGCCTTGGCGCGGACCTCCAGGCGGACCGGGAACGCGCGCCGCACGGTCCCGGACGCCTTGGCCCGGTCGCTCTTGACGCTCATCGCGCCCCCTTCTAGTCACTGATCTTGATGGTCGGTGCGGGCAGCTCGTTCGGCTTGTCGCCCCAGTCCACGGGTGCCATGTCCTCCAGGTCGCGGACCTCGTTGACGACCTCCCACCGGTTTTGCAGCGCGATGGCGTGCGCCCGGAAGCGGGTCAGCAGGTCGGTACGGGCCAGCGCCGAGCGGTTGTACTTCGCGTACTGGCCCTCGGGCAGCATGCCGGTGAACATCCGCTCGGTGCGCACCAGCCACCGGTCCAGCGCGTACGTCAGCAGGTCCAGGGAGCGCTGCTCGACGTTGGCGTAGGTCATCGATCCGCCGGTGTCGTAGCCGAGGATCTCCGGCATGCCGGGCCCGTAGATGCGGGCGCACTCCGCCGAGGTGTAGCGCTGCGTCTCCAGGAACTGCGACTCGTTCGCGGACACCGAGATCGGCGCCCACTTCCATCCCTGGCCCAGCACCACCGGCTCACGCGAGCCGCGCAGCGACGCCATGAACCGCTCCTTCGCGGTCCTCGCCTGCCCCGCGTCCAGGGCCGCGTCGTTGGTGAGCATCCCCGAGGGGTGCGCCCCGTCCTCGAACCACTGCATGCCGAAGCGCGAGGCGGCCAGGCCCAGCCCGATCGTCATGGCGTGGTGCTCAACCGGTGACAGGCCCAGCAGGCGGCCCGGTACCGGATACGCCCGCCGGTGCCACATCTCATCGGCGGGCACCTTCTTGCCGCCGGCCCGCCACTGCGGCTCGCCGCTCTTCGGGTCGCGCCAGCCCTGCACTTCGTCGGGGTGGTACAGCACGACCTGTTTCGGGTTGCCGAGCCGGTCTCGGTCGCCGACCGTGCCGTAGGTGTTGCCGCGCAGCAGCAGCGACAGCATGTACTGATACACCCAGTCGTCCAGGCCGTAGCCGTCCCCTGCCGGGTCGACCATGACCTTGGGCTTGTCCAGCTCCTTGCGGGCCTTGCCGACCCCCCGGTACACGTCCAGGGGCAGGGTGGACACCAGGCTGGCGATGACGTCGACAGCGGCCCACACCGCGACCTTCTGCAAACTCGACTCGGCGCGCGCGAGGTTGATACGCGCGAACGTGGACCTGGCCGCGGACGGGCGGGGAATCTCCGGCTCGGTGAACACCGCCCGCTTCTCACGGCCCGCGAAGAACAGACTCATCGAGCCCCCCGCCAATCCGCCGCCAGGCAGAACGCCCCAGCGAGGAACAGCCCCGCAGGCTCGAACACCATCCAGCCGGCCGCCGACACAAGAACGGCCCCGGCCACACCGGGCAGCCTCGCGACGATCCACCCAGCGGCCCCGGCCAGGGCGACCGCTGCCTTTGCCCTGTCCATGCGGGCCCCTCTCAGAAGATGTTGTCCAGCGGGTCGACGTCCTCATCGACGGGCGCGCCCAGGCCCCACTTGGCGAGCGTCGCCGCGACCAGCGGGCTGATGTCCGTGTTCACGCCGCGCCGGGCCCACGCCCAGGCGTCACCGAGAGGCCGTTGCTGGGCGCCCGCCAGGGCCGCGGCTAGCGGCGCCTGGTCGAGGTGGGAGACGGTCTGTTCGGTCACCGCGTCGTACAGCTGCCCGCAGGCTGCGGCCACTTCGCGGGCTTTCGGGCTGACCACCTCGATGCCGAGCCGCTCTTGCAGATCGGCGATCAGCGACCCGGCCGGTCCGCCCGCATCCACCACCCAGATTCGCGGCTTCCACCGCGTGTGCAGCTGCTCGGCACGGTCCAGGATCCAGCCGGTACCGGGCCGGTGCTCGATGACCTCCAGGTGCGTGCCGCCCCGCCACGGCCCCGCTACGGCTATCGCCGCGTGCGAGCGCTCCGGTGTCATGTCGATGGAGAACACGACCGGCCCGTCCGGCTTGGAGTCGGCGTCCGCCAGGGCCCGCCAGGCGTCCTCTCCGATGACCTGCCACGTGTCCGTGCCGTCCGCTGGGTACTCGCCCACCCCGAGCCGCTCACGGGCGTACAGGGCATCGCCCATCGTCAGCCTCCGGTGCATGCTCTTCTCGACCTGCAGGCGGTAGCCGACAGCCGGGTTCGACTTCAGGAGCGACTCGACCGAGCCGAGCTCGTCATGCTCCGTACACCCAGGCGGGCACTCGTCGAGGTGCGCGTCGATCGACCACTCCATGTACGCCAGGACCGGATCCGGCTCATCGGATGCGAGGGCCGCCAGAGCACGCCTGCGCAGGCGCCCCAACTGCTGCGACGGGTGACCGATCCCGGCGCTTCCCAGGTACCAGAGCTGGCAGTTGTCGACAGCGTCCGTCGTCGGCGCCAGCGCGCCCATCGCGTCGTCGCCGAGGATCATGCACTCGTCGAAGATGACGAGCGCCGCGGTGAACCCGCGCCCCGAGCCACGCGACCGGGCCACGTACTGAAGCATCCGCCCGTCGTGCAGCTCGATGCCCTCGCGGCCCACGGTCTTGTGGTACGCCTTCACACGCTTGTGCATGTCGGGGCAGCCACGGATGAGGCGCTCGATGCGCTTCATCGTGTTCATCGTGGTCTTGAACTCGTGAGCGCTGACCAGGATGCCCTGCTCGCCGCCGATGAACAGCCCCCACAACACCCGGGCTTCGATCACCCCGCCCTTGCCGTTCTGGCGGGGGACGTTCACGCAGACCTCGGGCGCGGCCCAGTCGCCATTGGGCTTCTCGCCCATCGCGACCCTCAGGATGTGCTGCTGCCACGGGTCCAGGTACAGGCCCGCCTTGGCCGCGAGGTCAATGGCCTCCTGGCCCGCGGTCGACACGGCCGGCGGGGTGGTCTCGATCGGCGGTGTCTGCCAGCCGTACACACGATCGTCAGCCGCCGGCGGCTCGCTTTCGGGCCTCTGACCTGCGCTTTTCTCGCTGCTCAGCAATGTCATCGACGCCATCCCCCTCCGTAGCGGGCTGCGCGAGGCCGCGAAGCTTGGTCATGATCGCGGTCAGCTTGTCCGCCACGACGGCCTGAGATGTCGGAGCGTCACCGGATTCGATCGCGTCCAGAGCCCGCGCGAGCTTGATCGCTACGGCGGACATACCGGGAGACACGCTGGTCACACCCAGTAGTTCCAACTCGGAGGCAACGTCGTCCGCGATCATGACCGGCTCCCGTCACCCACAGTGATGTCACGCAGGGTGACGGATCGATTTAGCTGACGTTGGAGTTCAGAGCAAGATCAGCTTTGGATTTGGCCGCGCAAAAAACCGGGCGACAAGGGCGTTTGGGTCGCCCGGTCCGCAGCGGAAAGAACGGGAACCCGACCGGCGTTGATCTTCATTCGGGCCGCTGATCAGCCCATCGGGAGCCCTGCCGGCCCCGGGTCGGTGACGCTCAGCGTGTGTGGCTGTGTGTCACCACGGGCGGGATGCCTGGGGCATCGCTGTCCGTGACTGGCCCCGGCGGGAGTTGTACCAGCGGGTCGCGACGCGCTTCATCTCCGGTGCGCGCATGGCGTCGATGCGCTGCATCACGATGTCGCGGCCCGGGTCGACCACGATGATCCGCGCGGCCAGACGCTTGTACTTCGCTCGCGCCTTCGCGTTGGGCATCGTGTGGATCAGGTAGCAGTCGAGCTTGTCGAGGTGCTGGGTGGCCTCGTCGATGGCTGCGTACCGGGCGCGCTGGGCCACACGCTGCGTGAGCGGGTCGTGGTTCCACTGCGGTGCGCCCGGGCCGGTGAGGGCCACGGTGATGCGGTCCAGGTCGATGACGATGTCCGCGGCCTTGGCGTGCGACTGGATCCAGCTGGTCTTGCCGGCCGCGGGAGGGCCGGTGATCACGAACAGCACGGGGCGACTGCCCATCGGCGGCCGAGAACGATGCGTGACACCTGACCTCTGCTGACGCCGTATTCCTTACCGAGGGTCCGCTGCAGCTCGCCAGCAGCGTGGCGCGCGCGGATCTCGGAGACTTGTTGGGGCGTCAGCTTGGCGTTGCCATTTCGTGAGCCCCGCATCGGCGTACTTAGTCCGGTGTCGTAGGCGTGGCGCGCGTTGCCTGCGGGCGTGACCAGTTCCAGGTTGGCAATGCGGTTGTCGCTCTTGACGCCATTGATGTGGTTGACCTGCATCGTGTCGGGGATCGGTCCGTGCACCGACTCCCAGATGACGCGGTGCGCATAGAGACGCCGGACTCGCTTCTGTTCCTTGATGGCGATGTGGACGTAGCCCGTCGACATGACGTAGCCGACGGGAGCGCCACGCCCTCCGACGACGTGTCCGGTCGCCGTATCGACACACCAAGCGCCAGTAGCGATGCGGGTGCGCGCCAGGTCGTACTTGGTCTGCATGAGCTCTCCCGTGGAATGCGAACGGCCCGGCACCACGGGAGCGGTGTCGGGCCGTTCTGTCCGCCGTGATCAGTGGCGGCTGCTTATGGGTTACCAGCGTCTGGATGCGCGGGACTGTGCGGTTGCGAGGCGATTCCCGCGCTTCGAATTGCACTTGCGGTGTGCGCTGCGGGCGTTGGCGGGGTCGAGGAGGCTGCCGCCGCGGCTGAGCGGTACGAGGTGGTCGAGGGTGAACGACATGCGGTGCCGGGCGTCAAGGCTGGCGGGGATGTTGTGGCCGCAGATCCAGCACGGGTGGCCGAGGGCTTTCACTGCGGCGACCAGGCGGCGGTACGGGCGCCCGTTGCGCGGGTTGCTGGGCACGGGCGCCTCTCCGTGCGCATCGCGAAGGCCCCGACCGGGGGGATGTGGTCGGGGCCTTCAAGAGTCGTGGTCAGCGGTGTATGGGCACGCTGGACGTGCCCCGAGTGTTACACCGTGTGATCTAGCTGGTCAAGCTGCTACGCCGCAGTGTCGAAGGCATCGAGGCGGTCGCGGGCCACAGCGGTGTAGTGGGCGGACTGCTCGATGCCGATGAAGCGTCGCTGCTCGGCGAGCGCGGCCGCTCCGGTGGTGCCGGAACCGGCGAACGGATCGAGAACCGTGCCGCCTACGGGGACGATGCGCACCAGCTGGCGCATGACGTCGAGGGGCTTCTGAGTGATGTGCTGGCGGTCCTTGCCGCGGGGCTGGCTGCCGGTGAAGTGCCCCGGCAGATACACCGGATCATTGCCGGGGATCATTGCGCCGTTGCTGCCCCAGACGATGAACTCGCATTCCTGGCGCAGGCGGCCAGGTTGAGGCCGGGCGATGGGCTTGTGCCAGGCGGCGATCCCGCGCCAGGTGTAGCCCGCGGCCTGGAGGGCGTCGGTGGTGGTGGGGAGTTGCCGCCAGTCGGTGAAGACGAGGGCGGCGCCGCCAGGCCGGGTCAGGCGGTGGCAGTGGGCGAGGATCTGGGAGAGCCAGGCGAGGTAGGAGCGCTGGTCGCGGTTCTCGCCGGTGAAGTCAGCGAGGTCGGGGGCAACGTGCCGGCCGCCTTCGGTGAGGTACTTCTCGCGGGCGGTGCGGGTGGTGCGCTCCGTCATGGTGCGGCCGCCGCTGTTGTAGGGCGGGTCGCAGATGACGGCGTCGACTGGGGTGTTGAGTGTGGGCAGGATCGTCAGCGCGTCTCCGGTGTGCAGGGCCCAGTCGGTCATTGGTGCCTCCAGGTGGCAGGTCGCGTACGCCACGGTGAGTGGTGAGCGAGTCGTTGCCGTGACCAATGATCATGCAATAGAACTTACGTTCTAGTCCATGGGGTCGACGCGGGGCCGCTTGGCCTCGGTCAGGGGCAGCGCCGAGGGGCGTTGGGCGGAGCGGGCCCGTAGCTCGCGGAGGTCTATCAACGCGCGGCCCTGTCGGTCGTATCCGTGGTGGATGAGACGGCCTCGGCGTAGCCACTGGCGGATGGTGCCCGGCTTGACGCCGGTAGCGGCCTGGGCGGCGTAGGCGTCGAGGAGGACGGGTTCCATGTCCCCATGGTGCGGTATCGCCGTTCGCCGGCGCAGAACGGCCCCGCCCCCTGCGGGTGCAGGGGGCGGCGGCGGGTCCAAGTAGCGCCAGCAGCTTGGACTTCGCACGGTACGGGTGGGGACTGACAACGGCGGTGCGATCAGTAGTCGAAGCGCTCCGTAACCTCGGGCGCGGTGTCCGGGAGCCGGTCGCCGGGCGAGCGGTGCCAGATCGAGCAGCGCAGCGGCCCGGTGTAGTACGAGTGGTCCACGCGGTTTTGGCGCACCAGCTCGTCGGCCAGGTCCCGCGTAGTGGCGGGGCTGTCGGGCTCGGTGGGGATGACCGTGCGGGTGCCGCGGCTGAGGCAGCGCCGGTTCCATTCGACGGGCGGGAGATTCGGGTCGTCCTCGTCGGTGCGCTCGATCAGGTAGGCGTACTGGCGGGTGTCGCTCATGAGGTCCTCCGAGATTGTGGGTGCAGGGTGTCAGGTCCGGGCAGGGCCGTCAGTGGCTGTGGGCGGGCTTCAGCCCTTCTTGGGGGTTCCAGGGACGGGCTTCGGTCCGGCCGGGACGTGCCCGCCGTCGCGCCCTGAGTAGGCGTGGCTGTGGGGGTTCTCGGGGACGGCCTGCTTCGGGTCGCGCGTGGGCATCGTCTTGCGGAGTGCCATGATCGGGTCCTGTCTCGCGTGTTCGGGATGGGACCGGGGCGGTCGTCGGCCGGCAAGCAGGGCGACCGCCCCGGGGCTAGTCGGACGGGTGCTGGTCAGTCGGCGTCGGTCATGCGCCGGTCGTACGCGGAGCACTCGCAGTCGCAGTTGTGGGAGCGGGTGCAGGGGCACGGCTCGCAGCAGTAGTGGGTGCCGCAGTCCGGGCAGTTGGAGCTGGCGCAGTCTTCGCAGCGGTCCATTTCGGGTCCTCTCGGCGGTGGGTGGAGCGGGGGTCGGTGGAGCTTAGGTCTGGTCGGTGCTCACCTCGTCTCTAGGTACGTGCGTGATGCACATAACCCCGTTCGGGTCCATGACCGCTCTCGCCGCCCTAGCGGCCTCACCAGCGGAAACGCCCGCAGAGGGGGCAACCCCTTCTGGTGGGGGAGTGGCGGACGAATCGGACAGATGCCATGCGGCGAGTGCCCACGCAATGGGCACGGCGTACGCCAGATGCGGCGCCCGCTGGAGCAGCGCCCCGCCGAACGCGAGGGCCGCGGCAGCCCCCGCGCTGCGCGCCAGGAGAGGCCCGCAGCCGCCGGGCGAGAGCCACCCGCCGAGCCCGTGGAGGAGCAGCCCGGAGCCGAGGGTGAGGCGCTCCCATGCAGCCCGCCCCCGGTCGGCTGCCTGCTGTGCCGCGGCCTTCAACTCGCCGCTCACAGGAGCCCGACCACGTAGTCGCCGGCCGTCGATACGACGGGCGACAGGACGTAGCCCGCGGCGCCGGCCGCACCGGACGACAAGCCGAGCGAGATGCCGCACAGGACGCCGAAGAACAGGTCCCAGCGGAACCCGCGCCTGAAGGTCCAGACAGCGATCAGGATGACGGTGCTGATGATGACGACCGCGTGTCCGCCGTCGGTCAGGATGAGGTTCGAGGTACGGGTCACGTTCGGTGTGCCGCCGCCGACGCCGTACTCCAGAGCGGCGTCACCGATCGCGCTGGTGCCCCACAGGGTCCAGTCGGCGCCGCCGCCGAGGAGCCCGCCTGCGGAGAGGATCAGGAGCATCCCATACAGGGCGCAGAGGGTGAACGGGACCAGGTCGAGCAAGGCCTTGATGTTGCGCTTCTTGTGGCCGACCCACCAGCGGGCGATGTTCCAGCCGAGGATGGACAGGCCGATGGTGACGCCGCCGAGGGAAACGATGTTGTGCACAGGGATGTTCATGGGTCACCGGCTCCGGATCGCGACGACGTAGGCCGTGGCCACGATGACGTGGGCCTCGATGGTGGGCCTGTTCGCCCCGGCGGCGGGCGGGTAGTTGGGCGGCGGCGGGATGATGCGGGGGTCCGTCATGACCGGTCCTCCAAGATCTTCCGGCGCAGGTCGGTCGCCTCGCGGCGAGAGAGACCGAACTCGCGGCGCAGCATGTCGATGGTCATGCCGCGCCCGCCCGTAGTGACCGCCATCCAGTGCAGCTTGCGGGCCTTCCTCAGCAGCTCACGGGGGGTAAGGACGATCTGCTCGGTGACCACTTGCCGGGTGGTCTCAGCCGGTACGGAGTTGGTCACCTTGCTTGTCCCGTAGGCGTCCCACATCGGGGTCGCTGCGGGCAGCTCGATGACCGGGGTGGTGACCGCCTTGAGCGCCATGGGCGGTGCCTCGTTGGGGGCAAGGGGCTGGTCGTCGTCGGCCCGCTCGATGGTCACTTCAGCGTTCGCCGCAGGCTGCTCGACGTGACCGGCGAGTACCTGGTGTACCTGCCGCATGAGGGCGCCGAAGGCGAGCAGTGCGGCGGTGGGCGGGACGGCGGCGACCACGTAGTCGAGGAGCGGCACGGCGCTCGGGTCTCGGTTGCCGGTCACTCCGGCGACGTTGAGGGCGATGGAGCCGGCCGAGCCGATGACCGTCAGGGCGATGGCCCACGGGTCGACGTTGTGGGCGAGAGCGGCGCGTAGCCACATGATCTCGCCCGCGATGATGAACAGGTCCAGGCATGCGGGCCATGCCCAGGCGCGCTCGGTGGCTTTGCCCAGGCCGTGTGCCAGGGCCACCTCGGCGAGGTGGGCGTAGGACAGCCAGAACGCGGTGGCGGTCAGGCCGATGATCACAACCCCGGCGCCGATGGCCAGGGCCCGGGCGGCGTCGATGCTCTTCACTTGCCCTCCTGTGCGAGGAGGGCGGAGAGGGCTCGGGCTTGGGCGCGCAGTGTGGCGGCGTGCTCTACGAGGGCTGCGGCGAGTTGGCCGAGCGCCGTCGGGTCGAGGGTCCTCGCGTATCCGGTCTGCTCGACGTGCAGCCCCGTGTCGCGGGTGCCGATGGTCGCGCATGGCGCCTGGGTGAGCATCGTGACGAGCAGGGGGTGGCCGTTGAAGGTGAAGGAGTGCTCGGAGCCGGTGTGGGTGATGTCGACGCGGTACTCGGGCTGGTGGCCTTCGTGGCCGAGGCACCAGGCCGGTTCGGGGATGGTGATGGGCCCGTGGTCGAGGGTCGGCACCGTGACGGTGCGCGGGGCGGTCACGACGTGCCCCTGTCCCGCGGTGCCTGCCACGGGGTGTAGGTGAGGGGGCCGGCGGTGTACTTGCGGAGGTGCGCGGCGTCGGCGGTGAGGTCAGCGATCGTCGTTCCGCCGTCCCTCAGCACCAAGCCGAGGATGATCGCGACGTGGGCCGCACGACGGTCCAGGAGCAGGGTGCGCTCCCGATCGTCCTGCTCGGTGATGTCGGGCAGGGGCAGGTCGACTGCGTCAACGACGGCCTGGAGGAGTTCACGCACGGGCTTGGGGAGCGCGGTCATCGTGCGCTCACCCCCTGGGCGAGGAGGCGGAGGAGCGTGGCGTACTCGCCGCGGGTCTGCTCGGGTCGGACGGGCGGCGCGGCGGCGAGGAGGTCCTGCTCGGCGGTGAACGCCTTCTCGCTGGGGCCGTGGAGCTGTTCGGCGAAGACGAGGGCCAGCGCGAGGCGGGTGGCGTTGTGCATCACGGCGGTGGGCCGGTGGCTGTCGAGCTTGTCGGCGAGGAGGCCGAGGAGGGTGCGGGTGTCGTCGCTCAGGACGATCTCGGGGGTGCTCACCGTGCACCGCCGGTGGGGCGGATGCTGCCGGTGACGCCGGTCTCGGTGGCGCGCACGGTGGTGGTGCGGCCGTCGTGGCGGCGGATGGTGCCGACGGCCACGAGGCGCCGAGCGGGGTTTGGCGGAGTTGTGTCGGCCGACACAACGCGGGCATGATCGGCCATAGCCGAGTCCTCCTGCTGTTATCAGGATGTGGCTGGGTGAGCTCCCGGTCTGGCGTTGACGCGCCTTCCGGGTGCCGGGTAGTCGCCCTCCGGCCGGCGGTGCAGTCGCCTTAGCCGGGGGGCCTACTTGTTTTGATCTTCAGTTGTGGGCTCGGGCGGCGGTGCAGTCGCCGTTCCGTAGTCCTTGATCGCGTTCTGTACTGCGGTGGTGCTGACCCCAATCTCTCGGGCGACAGCAGCCTGGCTTCCCAGCTCGGCCACGCCGTCCAGGAGGGCGTGTGCTCTCCGGATGGCGCTGGCCCGCAGCTCGTCTTGCAGGTCCCTCTGCCGCCTTTTTTCATCAGCGACTCTCTTGCGCCATGAGCTGTTGGGCACAGACGGAACGCTACTACAACCCGGGGTTGCAGGCAAGGTGTCACGCCACATCGCGCACCTTCGTGTCCTCGTCCTGCCACGCCTTCAACTGCAGCCACGTGCACGGCGGCCAGATCGTGGCGCACCACAAGCACCGCGCGGCCTTCTCGTCAGGCATCAGCCGCAGCACAGCACCGCACGACGTGCCGTCACCGAGCAGGGCCGCACAGCTCCCGAGGCGTGTGCCTCGCTCGACCGCCTCGCGCGGGTCGACGATGGAGCGGACCGACTCGGTCACCGCACGAATGTCCTCGGCGAACACGCCTGCGTCCGGCCAGCTCACCGCGACCCAGGGCAGGTGTCCGACCAAGGCGTGCGTCGCACAGTGCAACCGGCCCTCGATGGTGCCCATCGGGTGCCCATCCTGCTTCGCCACCCCACGCTCCTCCCGGACGATGACCAGCCACCGCTCGGCCACGCCCACCAACCCGCCCGGCCCGCGCAGGTCGAGAACGTCCTCCGCCACCGGGAGTGGCGCGTACACGGGCTTGGACCCGCGGCCCTGACCACCGGTCGCCGCCGGGGTGAGGAAGGGCAACAGCCCGGCGTACAGGCCGGGCAGGGACTCCAGCCGCACGCGAAGATCCTTCGTGCACAAGAGGCAGAGGTAGCCGTCCTCGGACGGGCGCTCACACAGCAGGCAGGTGGTCACGGATCGGTCCTCCGTCGTGGCGTGTGGTCAAGGAGGGCCGCCCCGGTACGAGCGGGGCGGCCTTGCCGGTGGTGCTGGGTCAGAAGGGCGGCTCGTCCGAGTAGCCGCCGCCAGCCGGGGCAGCCGAAGGAGCCTGTGCGCCCGCGGTCGTCGACGTGGCCCACGGGTCTTCAGCCGCCGGCCGGGCTGCGGCGGCCGGGCGGGCGCCCTGACCCTGACCGGCGCCGCCGGGCACGTTCTTGGTGACCTTGGCCGAGGCCCGGGCCAGGCTGGCGCCGACCTCCTCGACGTCGAGCTCATACACCGTGCGCTTGACCTGCTCGCGGTCCTCGTAGGACCGCTGCTTGAGGCGGCCTTGGACGATGACGCGCATGCCGCGGGCCAGGGTCTCGGCGGCGTTCTCGGCGGCCTGGCGCCACACGGAGCAGGTGAGGAACAGGCCGTCGCCGTCCTTCCACTCGTTGGTGGTCTTGTCGAAGATCCGGGGGGTGGAAGCGACACGGAACTTGCACACGGCGGCGCCGGCCGGGGTGAAGCGGAGCTCGGGGTCGTCGACCAGGTTGCCGACGATCGTGATGACGGTCTCTCCGGACATCAGCGGTCCTCCTTCGGCGGGTTGGCGGTTCCGTCATTCGGACGGATGGTGGGGTCAGCGCTGCCGTCGCCGGTCGGAGGGATCAACTTGATGTCGCCGTCGGTGAGGTCGAGCGGCTGGAGGTGTCCGCCGCCGATCACGTCGGCCACCGGGCGGAGCTCGCCGTTGCTGTAGACGACCCAGGAGATGACGGGTGCGCCGATCTCCTGGTCGTCCTCGGGGAGCATGCGCCACACGACACTCCAGCCGCCGCCGGGCAGCGCCGCGACGATGCGCAGTGTCTGCGTGACGCTGTGGAAGTCGGGCAGTGAGGCGGCGATAACGCGCCGCCCGTGGTCGTCGAGGACGCGGGGTTCCCCCTCCTCGTCCCAATCGACCACGGGGGTCTTGAAGGCGGGCTTGCTCGCCATGAAGTCGTCGTGGGTCCAGTAGAGGGCGTGGAAGCCGGTCGGTGATTCTGCGGAGTTGAGCATCTCTGTCTCCTTGATCTTGAATGGCTGCCCGGCGTAGCTACCGGGGGGACAAGGGGGGACAGGGGGGACGCTGTTTGTCCCTCCCCCTCTCGCGCGGTACGCGAGTCAGATAGGTAATCCCCTCCCCTTCTTATAAGCGCTGGCCAGCGAGCTGGTTGAAGATGAGACCTTTAGGCTGACGAATGGCTTTCGGCGGTTCCAGCGAGAGAGGGGGGACGGGACGCGTCCCCCGTCCCCCCCTCGTGTCCCCCCTTCAGGACGGGGGGACGGGGCCTGGCCCGAGCTTGCCGCCCGCGTCCGCCACCCACTCCCGGAGCTCTGCGTAGGCGATGGCGTCGTTGACGTACCGCTTGTCGCGGCCCGCGCACTTGGCCCTGACTTCCTTCCGAGTGAGAGGCCCGTTGTCCCTCACCCGCACGGCGACGCGCAGCGCGATGCGGTCGACCGCCTTCTCCGCCCGCGCGTCCTCGGCCGAGACCTTGGCCTGCTCGACGCGAACCTCCTCGACGATCCGCGCCTGCGTGCGCTGCTCCTGCTCGCGCCTGCGCAGCCCTTCGCTGTACCGCAACACGGCGTCGCGGGTCGCACACGACGACTGCCACACCACACGGGCCAACTCCCAGTCCTCAGCATTGACGTGGCGGCGGCCAGCGAGGATGGCCAAGAGAGACGCGACCTTGACGCGCATGAGGGGAGCGTGCGAGTCGAGCGGATTCATCTCGCCGACGGAGGTCTCCCCGCGGGCCTTGGCCAGGTCGGCGCGGCGCAACTCGTCCTTGATGCCCTGGTCGAAGCTGACGAGGATCAGCCCGTCGCGTTCCCCACCGGCGGCAGCCACGGCTGCCGGACGCCAGTCGAGGAGCTCGCCCGGCCAAGCGGGCTGCTCGTCTGGAATGGAGGGGTCAACGACCTGGACCCACAGGAACCGTTGGGGTGTTCCCTCAGCCACTTCTTCGAACAGCGGTGCTGCGGTCTCGGGCTGGAAGCCGACCAGCATGCCCATGCTGTACGAGCCGCTGGGGATGTACCGGCTGGTCTCCTTGCTGGCGTTGGTCTGGCCGAGGGTCTGGCCGACGGCCGCGCTGCGGAGGGTCTCGCCGAGCGTCGACCCTGACCGCTCCTTCATCAGGCGCGTGATGGTGGCGCCCTCGTCGACATAGAAGAACGCGTTGTGCCGGACCTGCTTGCGGACCTTTCTCGTTACGGGCGTCGCAGTCCCGCCTCGTCCCCTGCTGACCTCGCCGGTCTCCTCCTCGACTGTGTCCATGAAGATTTCGGCGACGCCTTCCCCCGAGCCGATGGGGAGCCCGTCGCGGAAGTCGAGGTTCGCCGGCGGGGGCATGAGGCGGTCCGACACCTCCACCCCGGAGGACTTCCCGATGCCCGAGGGGCCGACGATGCCGCCGAACAGGTTGAGCGATGCGAACCCGGCTACTCCGGTGTCGGCGCGGATGCGGTGGGAGACCATGCCTGACAGCCGTGTCAGGGTCGCCAGGAACGCGACGTCACCTGACCGGTTGCGCGAGTGGCCGGCCTGCCGGATGTGCTGCAACTCGGGTCGGGCGGCGTAGAACGACTCTGGCAGGAGGCCGAGCACGCTGTGCTCCGGCGCGCTCTCCTCGGCGGGCGGCGCCTCCTCGGTCCAGTCGTCAGGGTCGTGCGGTGGGATCAGGTCGGAGAAGTCGATGCGGCGGGCCCAAGCGTCCGCGCGTGCGACTGGCGGCCACGGGCGCCGGGGCTGCGCCATGCCTGCGCGCAGTCCGGACGTGATGGTGGCCAGCGCCCGCCCTTCCGGGTGGTTGCCCGCGCGCGCAGCGGTGAGGAGATCCTCGCGCGCCTCGTTCTCGCTCAGTGCTCCCGCGCCGACGAGGGTGCCGAGGTTGAAGGCGGCGGTGTTGATCGTGTTGTTCTGGTCCCCTTCCGGTGCTTCGGTGATTGAGTCGCACTCGGCCTGCACGACCTTGCGGGTGTACAGGTCGTGCCGGTCCGCAGGGATGACGATGTTGGTGGCCGGGGCGGTCGGCGCGGGGCGTGCTTGCAACGCGTCGAGCAGCCAGTCCGGGGCGGCGGCCGGCGGCACGTCCGGGTCTTCGAGGGTGTAGACGACGCCCGTCTGATGCACCGAGCCGGGCCCGATGACGTACGCGTTGCCTGCCCGTACGTCCCCGTCGAACTTGCCCTTCAGGGCGCCGAGTCGGTTGCCCAACTTCGCTTCGGCGGGCGCCCAGTAGTAGTCGTGGTAGCCCTTCGCGGTGAGCACGCGCATGGTCGGCTCGTGTTGCTGACCGAACGCGGCTGTAGCGTCTTCGATTGCGCCGGGCCGGTCGGAGTCGAGGACGATGAGCTGCTGCCCGGCCGGGCCGGTGCACGCGCCGACGGACACGCCGACGTTTTGCAGCTGGCCGCCGATTTCACGGTGTACCCGGTCCTCGTCGCGAGTGTGCACGGTTGTGAAGGCGACGCTCGGGTGCTTGCCCCGGTCGGCGCAGGTGGCCGGGTCGTGGCCGCGTCCGATGCCGGTGCACTGGTCGCCCCCGGGGTGGTCTGCGGGGAAGACCGCGAAGCCGCGTCGCACCAGCCACAGGGCGCCGTCGAGGGGGCTCCCCAGGGCAGGTGGTGGTTGCGTGTCGATCACTGGTGCACCAGCCCGGGGAAGTAGTAGCTGCCGCCTTGTCGACCGACGCAGCGGGAGCGGCGTACCCCGAACGTGAAGGCGCCGGTGTGGCCAGCGGGATGGACGTGCTGCTGGTCGCAGTACGGGCAGAGCACGACGAGGAGCAGTAGGTCCCGCAGCTCGGGGTCGGCCATGTCTGTGCTGTGGGTGGTGACGAGCCGAGCCGTCGCTGGAACGAGACCCGGCTGCGGCGCGGTGGGCGCGGGGGCCTCGCCGAAGAGGGTGGCCGTGGGGCCGGTGGCGGTGCTGTTCACGAACGTGGCTTTCTCTCGCGCCGATGGGGGTGTTCGTGATGCGCGGTCGGCCCGGGCCTGAGTGAGGCCCGGGCCTGAGTCGCGCGCTGTCCGTTACCCAGAGGCGGCGGGAGGCGCGATGAACTGTTCGTGATCAGCCCGGTAGAGCCGTGCGTAGCGAGCAACCTCGTCGTGGATCAGCGCGCCCATGACGTTGCCTGCGGGGGCGTGGATCTCGATGCGCTCGGCGGCGAGGAAGAAGGTGGCGGCGATGGTGCGGCCGAGCTCGATGTGGTGGCGTACAGCGTCGGCGCCGAGCCGGACGATGGCGGTGTGGCAGTCGACGTTGCGGTGGGTCTGGTCCCGGAGGTGCTCCGAGACTTCGCGGGCAGTGCGGTACGCGCCGGTGAGGTCGACGGTGAGGACGAGCCTGACGTCTTGCGCCAGGGGTACAGGCGCCGACGGGGCGGAGAGGGCGGCGGGCGCGGGCAGGGCGACGATGTCGACCGGGTGCTCGATGGGCCAGGCGCCCTTACGGTGCTCGCTCATGCCGCCTGCTCTCTACGGTCGTTTGTCTGGTGGAAGGCCACACGAATTGCAGCCCGCTGGCGGTCAGACAGCGGGGGCGCGGCGTCGACGAGCCGTTGGATGCGCTGCCAGTACGCCGCGTTCCGCGCGGGGTCCGGGTCCCGCACCGGGCGGCCGGAGGGAGTACCCCCGGCCGTCATCGCTGGGCCTCTGCGGGCAGCTCGCCGAGCTCGACGCGGCGGAGCCGGACCTCTTCGGCGGACTGGGCCCGCCACTTCGCGACGGCGACCTCGTCCTCGGGGTAGTCGCCAACGCTGGCCGCCGCGAGCTGGTCGCGCACGGCGCGGAGCTTGGGGAGGAAGTCCTCCAGGCGGCCGATGAGCTGGCCCGTCTGCTCGACGTTGAGTTCGAGTGTCTCCGTGTCGACGTCCACCCAGACCTCGGTGGTGACTCCGAAGATCCGCGAGTCCTGGTTGACCTGCACGACACGGGCGGCGAGGACGATGCTGGCGCCGTCGTCGGTGTGGGCGTCGGCGAACGGGATGGGGGCGAGTGCCTCGACCTTCGGGCCTTCGTGCCATCCCGGGTCGCCGAGCACGTCGTCGTCGTGCTTCGTGACGCACCAGGTGGGGCATCCGGGCAGCTGCGCGGCGAGGAGCTTGCTGACGGATTCGGCGATGACACTGTGGAGCTGCGCCGGGGTCATCTTCGCGGCCAGGGTGGGGACCTCGACGCGGATGCGGCCGGTGATCGCCTCGACGGTTTCGGCGATGGCCGAGACGGGGTGGCCGACGGTCGGCTGTGCGTTGTCAGTGGGCTCTGCGATGATGGTTGTCATGAGCGTTCCGTTCTGCTGGTAGGCGGATTCGAATTGCTCGACTGACAGCGCCTGGGTTGCACCCCGGGCGCTGTTGTCGTTTGCGGCTGACGTGGAGGCGTTACTGTCCGCACCACGTCGGTGCTGTGTAGGTACGGCCTGAGCAGACTGGTGAGCTCGCGGAGCTCCAGCACTACGGCGAGTCGGTACAGGGACTCCAACGACAGCTGGCTCTGGCCGCGCTCGACCTTGGACAGGTGGCCGGGGTCGATGTTGGCGCGCGAGGCGACTGTGCGCAGTGGTAGACCGCGAGCTGCTCGAATTGCACGCAGCGGGTGAGAACTCAACCTCGGCGTTGAATCTGTGGCCATGGCTGAGACGGTAGAGGTTTGCTGTGCCTGAGTCAACCGTGTGGTTCATAAGTCAACGGTCCGGTTCAATATCTCCGAGATCAAAGCGCCGATCTCTCGCCTGGCGTTGACTCCTGCTCTACAGTTGGCGCCATGACGACGTCCACGCTCCCGCTGGAGAAGCCCTCCCCTGCGGCTGGCCCGCTCACCCCGAACCAGCTCGTCTCTCACAACCTGGCGCGCGCCCGGAAGTCGTTCGGACTCACGCAATCCGACCTGGCGCAGCGCATGGAAGAGATCACGGGCAGGCCGTGGTCAAACGCGAGCGTCAGTGCAGCGGAACGCGCCTGGAAAGGCGGGCGCACGCGCCGCTTTGACGCGAACGAGATCGTCGCTCTGTCTCTGGCGCTCGACGTCCCGCCTGCGTACTTCTTCCTGGCGCCAGATGACGCGCCGAAGGACTTCGAACTTCGACTCACGGACGATGCGGTGCCCGAAGAGGACGTGTCTGAGGTTGTCACCTACCGCTTCGACTCTTTTCTTCGCATGTTGGCCGTGACCCAGTGGCCCATGGGCGGTTTCGCAGAGCGCATGGAAGTCCTCTTTCAGAAGTACCTGGCTGCCGCGTACGAACCCGCTCACGAGCTAAGTCACTTCAATTACGAAAAAGGCGTCCCGGTGGTCTCTGGCTCTGCGGTGAGCGAGGACGACCAGAGGCACGCATGGCAAGAAACCATGGATGACGTGGCCAAACAGGCCTACACGCGAGCCCTGCTCACGGCGTTGGCCAAGGCGGGCGCGGGAGACTTGCTGCGTGAGGCGCAGCGTGATTTCGAGCGCCGCATGGATGAGCTGGTGCAAGAGGCGAACGGGATGTTCGAGGACATCGTCGACAAAGCTGACGCCACGGCGAGGGAGGGTAAGCCTAAGCGCGCAATTAGAGTCCGGAAGAAGCGGAAAGATTCCAATGGGTAAATGAATGCTCAGGATAGGTGTGGCCGATAATGCTGCCGGTGAGTGCATGGTGCGGCGTGTGCTAAAGGCCGCCAGGCCATAGCTTCCTGATACGACGTGGCGGCCTCGTGTGTCTACCCGGTAAGGCCGCTAGCCCGCTTCCACTCGAACGCAATGGCGGAGTAGTCGAAGTACCCGCCATCGGGCATCCGGCCCTGACGCGCCGGGAGGATCGTCACGTCGAGCAGGGACCGCAGCACTGCGCGCCGCCGCTCAAGGTCGAGAGCCTTCCACGCCACGCTCACGTCCGCCGCGCCGACCAATCCGACGAGTGGATCTTTCGTGGCGGCTCGGGCCAGCTGCCTGGTCACACCCTCAAGCTGCTTTCGCGCCACATCCGATGCCTCGGTGAACTCGGCCATGCTGATCTGCCCGGAGCCGAAGAGCGCGGCCGTGTCGGTCAGGCGCCTGCGGATCTGCTCGCTCTCCGCCTGTAGCTCGCCGACGTGCACGCCGTCCGGTGCGGGCTGCAATAGATCGGCGGCATCCGGCCTCGACAGCCGCTCGACGATCAGGTCCATGACGTGCTCGTCCACCTTGTCGGCGCGCCGGCCGCCGCCGTGCTGGGTGGGGCAGCGGTAACTGGGCCGATTTGCGCCGCCGGACTTGGTGCACACCAAGCGCTGCGTGCAGCCGTTGATGCCGCACTTGTAGATCACCGATCCGAACCACTTCGGTGTGCTGCCGGGTGACGTCCGGCGGGTCGGGTCCGTGAGGAGTGCCGCCACGGCGCGGAACCGGGGCTCGTCGATGATGGGCTCCCACGCCCCCCTGCCGACCTCCTCGCCCTTGTAGATGGCGATGCCGGCGTTCCTCGCTCGGAGCAGCATGTCCCGCGCCTCGACGTGGGAGATCTGGTTACCGCGAGTCGTCGTGAATCCCTTGTCGCGCAGCCACTTCACCCACCCCCGCACGGATCCGCTGGAGAGCAGCATGTCCGTGCCGGCCTCGATGGCCGCGGCCTCTTCCGGCTGCAGCCGGTTCATGTCGAGGACGGGGACCTCGATCTCTTCACCCGTCTCCTTGTCGGCCTTCTTGCGCAGCTCGCCAGTGGGCACGCCCCACCCGAATGGGCGAATGCCGCCGCCCCAGATTCCGGCCTTCGCCTTCTGCTGGCGCGCGCGGGCGACACGCTCGCCCTTGTGCTCGGATTCGTGCCGGGCGACCGCGCCGAGGATCCGCGCGGTCATCCGCCCGGACGGGGTGGACAGGTCGATCGGTCCGGCCTGGCAGGTGTGAGTGTTGATGCCCCGCCGCTCGGAGAGGTCGATGTACTCCTCCAGCTCGGTGGGGGAGCGGTGCAGCCGGTCGGTGTGCCAGGCGACGACGACGGTGGCGGTGCCGTCGGCCAGGTCGGCAAGCATGCGGCGGTATCCGGGGCGCGGCTTGCCGCTGTACGCGGAGAGGTCGTTGTCGACGTACACCTCGACGACGTCCCAGCCGTTGCGTTCCGCGAGGGCTTCGCAGTCTTCGCGCTGGCGGTCGACACCGAGGTGGGCGCCGGAGCGGTCCTGGCTGATGCGGACGTAGATAACAGCGTGTGTGCGCCGGCCGCTTGGGGTGTTCACCGTCTTCATGTCCCGAGTGTGAACCCTTAGAGGTGCTTCTGTCTGGGGTTCGGGAAGACGACGCTGCTCTCGACCCTGCTGGGGCTTGTGGGGGAGCGCGAGCGGATCGTCCTGGCCGAGGACTCGGCGGAGTTGAAGCCCGACCATCCACACGTGGTGCGCCTGGAGTCCCGGCCCGCGAACCAGGAGGGCGCCGGACAGGTCACCCTGCAGGACCTGGTGCGCCAGGCGCTGCGGATGCGGCCGGACCGGCTGGTGGTCGGTGAGGTGCGTGGGCCAGAAGTGACCGAGCTCCTGGCCGCGCTCAACACCGGGCACGAGGGCGGTTGCGGGACGGTGCACGCCAACGCGGCTGCGGACGTTCCGGCGCGGCTGGAGGCGCTCGGTGCCACGGCGGGGCTCGACCGGGCGGCGCTCCACAGCCAGTTGGGGGCGGCGCTGGCGGTGGTGGTCCATCTCGTGCGGGACCGGGACGGGCTGCGGCGGGTCGCCGAGGTGCATGTACTGGAGCGGGACGCGGCGGGCCTTGTGGTGACGGTGCCCGCGCTGCGGTGGCGCGCTGACGCCTTCGCCCGCGAGCGCGGCTGGGGACGGCTGCGCGCGCTGCTGGGGGATGCGCTGTGACGGGGTCCGGAGCGGGTCCGGTGTACGCGGCCGCGGTGTGTGCGGCGTTGG
Source organism: Streptomyces sp. H27-C3 (assembly GCF_030063415.1). Classification (GTDB taxonomy): domain Bacteria; phylum Actinomycetota; class Actinomycetes; order Streptomycetales; family Streptomycetaceae; genus Streptomyces. The sequence goes on from NZ_JASITA010000006.1 coordinate 140,261, forward strand.
CCTGGCTGATGGCTGGGCGGGAGCAGAACCAGCGGCGTGCCCGGCTGATGTTCGCGGGCGGCGCGGTGGATTCCGGGGATGGCGAAGGGGACGCCTCGGCGTGGTGGGAGAGGTTGTCGGCGCTCGTGCGGAGGCGGGGGCGGCGGGAGTGGCTGTGTGTGCCGGTGGCGGTGCTGGTCGCTGTACTGGCCGAGTCGTTGCTGCCGCTGGTCGCGGGTGCGGTGGCGGTGCCTCTGGTGGGGCGCCGGCTGCGGGCCGGGGCACGGCGGCGGGAGCGCGAGCGGCGGGCCGGTGAAGTCATCGCCCTGTGCGGGGCGGTGGCGGGCGAGCTGCGGGCGGGGCGGCAGCCGGGGCAGGCCCTGTTCGCCGCGACGGGCACGGGCGGCCTGGGTGCGGCGGAGGCCGAGGTGATGGCGGCGGCGCGGTTCGGCGGGGACGTGCCGGAGGCGCTGCGGAAGGCGTCCCGGGAGCCGGGCGCCGACGGGCTCGTGGGGATCGCCGCCTGCTGGCGGGTGGCGGTGGACGGCGGGGCCGGCCTCGCGGCCGGGCTGGACCGGCTGGAGAGCGCCTTGCGGGCGGAGCGGGATCAGCGGGCCGATCTGCGCGCCCAGTTGGCCGGGGCGTGGGCGACGGTGGCGCTCCTTGCGCTGCTTCCGGTGGCGGGGCTGCTGATCGGCAGCGCGTTGGGGGCGCAGCCACTGAGGGTGCTGTTGCACACCCCGGCCGGGCTCGGGTGCCTGCTGGTCGGCGGGCTGTTGGAGGCTGCGGGGCTGTGGTGGGCCGGGCGCATCGTGCGACAGGGGGAGGGCGCGTGAACGCGGAAGTTGTCCACAGGCTGGGGGTGGCTGTGTCGGTTGTGGCCGCCGGGGCCTGGCTGGTATTCGGGTGGGCGGGGTGGAGACGGGAGCGGCGGTCGCGCAGGCGACTCGCGTCGCTGCTGGCAGTGTGGGCGGGCGGGTCCGCACTAGGGCGGCAACTGTGGTGGAGACGTCCGGAGTTCGTCGGGTGGGTGAAGTGCTGGGCGCCGCTATTGGGCGCCGTGGTCACCGGCTTCGTGCTGGTCGGTGGCGTGGTCGGCACCGGGATCGGGGTGGCTGCGGCGTATGGCGTAGTGCGGTGGCAGCGCAGACGCAGGCCATCCGGCGGTGATGGGCCGGCAGTCGACGCGCGTCAACTGCCCCTTGCCGCCGATCTCCTGGCGGCCTGCATCTCGGCCGGCGCCGGTCCGCGCGAGGCGGCGGAGGCGGTCGGGGAGTCGCTCGGCGGCCCTGTCGGTGACCGGCTGGCGCGGACCGCGGCGGAGCTGAGGCTCGGGGGTGAACCGGCGGCCGCGTGGGGGCGGCTGGGTGCGATACCGGGCGCCGCGGGGTTGGCCCGCTGCCTGGAGCGGGCGGGTGCCACCGGGGCTCCGGCGGCTGAGCCGGTGTCCCGGCTGGCCGACGGCCTTCGTGCCGAGAGGGCGCGGGAGGCGGCGGCTCGGGCGGGGCGGGCGGGGGTGCTGATGGTCGGTCCCGTGGGGCTTTGCTTCCTGCCGGCGTTCCTGGTCACAGGGGTGGTGCCGGTGGTGATCGGACTGGCGGGCGGCCTGATGAACGGCAACTGAAATGAGCGCTCCTGTCGATGAGCGCTCCGAGCGCCGAGAAGGCGGCCGAGAGGCGATCGGGAGGCGACCGAAATGAATCGCGACAGTGGAAATGACCTGGGGGTTGAGATGACGGGGATGGCGCGTATCTGGGTGCGGACCTTGGTGCGGGTGCGGGTGCGCACGGCGGCGATCAGGGCCGGAAGTGCGGACGCGGGGATGACGACCTCCGAGTACGCGATGGGGACGATCGCGGCCTGTGCCTTCGCGGCGGTGCTCTACAAAGTGGTCACGAGCGATGTGGTGAAGGCGGCCCTGGAGTCGGTGGTCGGGAGGGCGCTCAATGTGCCGTTCTGAGACCGGTGCAAGGGCCGGCCGGGGCGGGCACGCGCGGGCGGACGGTGGCTATGTGACGGCCGAGGCGGCCGTGGTGGTGCCGACGCTGGTGCTGTTCACCATGGCGCTGGTCTGGGCGCTGATGGCGACCTCCGCGCAGATCCAGTGCGTGGACGCGGCGAGGGCCGGGGCACGGGCGGTCGCCCGGCAGGAGCCGCAGGGCGCGTCGGTGGCGGCGGCCAGGCAGGCGGCACCGCGCGGGGCGGTCGTCATGATCGGCAGGGAGGGCGATCAGGTGCGGGTGGCGGTGGAAGCCCCCGCACCGGGTCTCGGCGGGCTGTCGCTGAGGCTGCGTGCGGAGGCGGTCGCGCTGGCCGAGGAGACCGTGGGGGTGGCGGCATGAGGAGCTCCGGAGGGGGCGGCGGGAGGTGCGGGGCGCCGGGCGGGGATCTGGCCGGGGGCACGCCCGGGCGTGCCCCCGATGGCCAAGGGGGCGCCGGGGTCGGCAGCCGGATACGGGACGAGGGCGACCGGGGGTCGGCCACGGTGTGGGCGGTGGTGGCCGTTGCCGTGCTCGGGGTGGTCTTCGCGGGGGTGCTGGCCATGGGGCAGGCGACGCTGGCCCGCCACCGGGCGGGTGGCGCCGCAGACCTGGCGGCTTTGGCGGCGGCCGGGCAGTGGATACATGGGCAGACCGCGGCCTGCGGCGAGGCGGCGGGCGTGGCAGCCGCTCAGGAAGCCCGCTTGGTGAGGTGTGTGGTGAGCGGGGAGATCTCCGACGTCACGGCGGAGGCGGGCATGGGGCCGTACAGCGTGGCGGTCAGAGCCCGCGCGGGTCCCGCGGGCCCCGTGGCCGCCGGGCTCGCTCCGGAGGCGCCTCAGGGGCCTGCGGTGGCTCCGGAGCGATTGCGGCACCCCGTCGCCGCTTCGGAACCCCGGCCGAGTCCTGCGCGTCCGGTGCCCGTGCCGGGTCCCGGACTTCGGACAACCCCGGTGCCTCGGCCGATTCCCGCGCTTCCGAGGCACCCGCCCCCTCCAGCGCACCCGCCCCCTCCAGCGCACCCGCCCCCTCCGGGGCGCCCGCGATGAGGGTGGTGAGCAGGCGGACGGCCGCGCGCTTGTTCAGGGGTTCGTTGCCGTTGCCGCACTTCGGGGACTGGATGCAGGAGGGGCAGCCCGCTTCGCACTCGCAGGAGGCGATGGCTTCGCGGGTGGCGGTCAGCCACTCCCGGGCGGTGTGGAAGGCACGCTCGGCGAAGCCCGCGCCGCCGGGGTGGCCGTCGTACACGAAGACCGTCGGCAGCAGAGTGTCCGGGTGGAGCGGGACGGAGACGCCGCCAATGTCCCAGCGGTCGCAGGTGGCGAAGAGCGGGAGCATCCCGATGGAGGCGTGCTCGGCGGCGTGCAGTGCTCCGCCCAGGTGCTCCGGATTTACGCGGGCGGCGTCGAGCTGGTCCTGGGTGACCGTCCACCACACCGCACGGGTGCGCAGGGTGCGGGGAGGGAGGTCGAGCTTGGTCTCACCGAGCACTTCGCCGGTGATGAGTTTGCGGCGCAGGAAGGAAACGACCTGGTTGGTGACTTCGACGGAGCCGTAGCAGAGCCGTCCCGCTCCCCAGGGGATCTCGGTGTCGGTCTCCAGGACGGAGATGGCGGTGGTGTCGCGGGCGGTCGTGGAGTACGGCGGGTTGGCCTCCTCGACCAGGGCGACGGCGCCGTGGGGGTCTTCCAGGTCCAGGTGCTTCACCAGGTAGGTGCGGCCCTGGTGGAGGTGGATGGCGCCGTCGTGGACGGAGGTGTGCGCGGCGGACGCGTCGACCGTGCCGAGCAGCCGGCCGGTGACCGCCTCGACGATCTGGACGGGACGGCCGCCCTCGCCCCGGATGTCGGCGAGGTCGACGGCCCGTTCGCGGCGGGTCCAGTACCAGGACTTGCCGCGGCGGCGCAGCAGAGCGGCTGCCTCCAGCTGCGGCATGAGCTCGGCGGTGGCCGGGCCGAAGAGGTCCAGGTCGGCCTCGGTGAGCGGGAGCTCGGAGGCGGCGGCGCACAGGTGCGGGGCGAGGACGTAGGGGTTGTCCGGGTCGAGGACGGTGGATTCCACCGGCTGCCGGAACAGCGCCTCGGGGTGGTGGACGAGGTAGGTGTCCAGGGGGTCGTCACGGGCGACGAGGATCGCCAGGGCGCCCTCGCCCGACCGCCCGGCCCGCCCCGCCTGCTGCCAGAGCGAGGCGCGGGTGCCGGGGTATCCGGCGATGATCACGGCGTCCAGGCCCGAGACGTCGATGCCGAGTTCGAGGGCGGTGGTCGCGGCGAGGCCGAGGAGGTCTCCGGAGTGCAGGGCGCGTTCCAGGGCGCGGCGTTCCTCGGGGAGGTAGCCGCCGCGGTAGGCGGCGACGCGCTGGGGGAGCGAGCGGTCCACCGCGGCCAGGCGTTCCTGGGCGATGAGGGCGACGAGCTCGGCGCCGCGCCGGGAGCGGACGAAAGCCACGGATCTCACGCCCTGCACGGTCAGGTCGGTGAGCAGGTCCGCGGTCTCCGCCGTGGCGGTGCGTCGCACGGGCGCGCCCTTCTCGCCGTGCAGCTCGGTAAGTGGCGGCTCCCAGAGGGCGAAGACCAGCTCGCCCCTCGGGGATGCGTCGTCGGAGACCTCCTGGACGGGGAGGCCGGTCAGGCGGCCCGCGGAGACGGCGGGTTCCGCGGAGGTGGCCGAGGCGAGGAGGAAGACGGGATCCGCGCCGTAGCGGGCGCACAGGCGGCGCAGCCGGCGCAGGACCTGGGCGACGTGCGATCCGAAGACGCCGCGGTAGGTGTGGCACTCGTCGATGACGACGAAGCGCAAGGCGCGCAGGAAGGAGGCCCAGCGGGGGTGGGAGGGGAGTATCCCGCGGTGCAGCATGTCTGGGTTGGTCAGGACGTAGTTGGCGTACTGACGTACCCATTCGCGCTCTTCGACCGGGGTGTCGCCGTCGTAGACCGCGGGGCGTACGGCGTTGCCCAGGGGGGCCGCGAGGGCCTTCACGGCGCGGCGCTGGTCTGCGGCGAGGGCTTTGGTCGGGGCGAGGTACAGGGCGGTCGTGCCGCGCCCGTTGGGGGCCTCGGAGCCGTCGAGGAGGGTGGACAGGACGGGGGCCAGGTAGGCCAAGGACTTGCCCGACGCGGTCCCGGTGGCGATGACGACGGATTCGCCGTCCAGGGCGTGCTCGGCGGCGTCGGCCTGGTGTGTCCAGGGGTGTTCGATCCCGGCGGACTGGATGGCCGCGACAACTTCCGCACGGATGCGGTCGGGCCAGACTGCATGACGACCCGCTCTCGGGGGCAAGTGCTCCGTATGAGTGATGCGCGTGGCCCGGCTCCCGCCTGCGGCGAGCCGGTCGAGGACCGTACCGGGAGAGGGGCGCGGGCCCGCGCTCTCCGGAGGTCGACTGGGGTGGTGTTTCTTGGCCATCGGACCCGAGTGTGTCACCGGCATGACGGGACAATGGTCCCAAGGCGTCGTGCATGCCTGCTGGTAAGTGATTGAATGCCTTCGCGGCTGGCGTTCCGTCCTCTGGCTCCGCCGGGGAGACCTCAGGGGGGCGGCCGCTCGATAGCAAGGTGCTGGAGGATCCGTGGACCTGTCCCTGTCGACTCGCAATGTTTCCGGACCTGGTGGCGACCGTACGGTCGTCGAGGTCGGTGGCGAGATTGATGTGTATACCGCGCCCAAGCTGCGCGAGCAGTTGGTCGAGTTGGTGAACGACGGCAGTTATCACCTGGTTGTCGACATGGAGGGCGTGGACTTCCTCGACTCCACCGGGCTCGGCGTGCTCGTGGGTGGCTTGAAGCGAGTGCGTGCCCATGAGGGCTCGCTGCGCCTGGTCTGCAACCAGGAGCGCATTTTGAAGATCTTCCGCATCACCGGTCTGACCAAGGTGTTCCCCATCCACACCTCGGTCGACGAAGCCGTCGCAGCTACAGACTGACGGCTTCAGGCAGGACGCGGAAGAATAGGCAGGGGTACCGGGCTGATGGCCCGGGCCCTTGCGAAGCACGCTCGTACGTCCGAGGGGGATCGCATGGCCACCGTTGAACTCCGCTTCAGCGCCCAGCCCGAGCACGTCAGGACGGCACGCCTCGTGGCGGCTGCTGTGGCGCGCAGGGCCGGGGTGGATGAGGCGGTACTGGACGAAGTCCGCCTCGCGGTCGGCGAAGCGTGCTCCCGTGCGGTGGGACTCCATCGCAGCAATGGCATCTCGGCTCCGGTCCGGGTCGTGCTGACCGAGGAGGAGAAGGCATTCTCCATCGAGGTCGGGGACGAGGTGCCCGCTTCGGGCGGCAGTGGTGCTTCCGGGGCGGTTCCCGGGGCACGTGGCGTCGCCGGCCCGGAGGGTTCCGCCGTCGAATCCGACGGTGAGGACGAGATGGGGTTGGCGGTCATCAGTGGACTCGTCGACGATGTGGAGGTCACCTCGGACGAGTCCGGTGGGGTCATCCGCATGACGTGGCCGAAGACACCGGCGGTCGTACTTCCCTGATCTCGCCTCTCCACCGCGCTTGATCCATTCCGTTTTTCTTTTCTGTGAGGCCCTGCTGAGCGGGGCCTTTTTTCTTTTTCTGGATCTTCGCCGGCCTTTTTGGATCTTCGCGGGTGGATCATCCGGGAATCGTGAATGCGTTCGCCCCATTACCGCCCTCGGGGGGGTTTTCGGGAAGACGATCATTTGCGGATGTGCAACTGAAGGCCAATTCTGATTGCGGCACCCTGTTTTGATCAGGTTCCGCTACCTACAATCCGTCCACATCTTGAGCTCTGAGCGTCAAGGAGGACGAATGGCGGGGCTCTTCACCTCACATCAGCTAGATCACCCCTCAACTCTCGCGGCAGCGGTGCTGACCGACGGGAACCGGATCATCGTGATCGTCATCGCCGTGGTGGCCCTGGCGGCACTGGTCGTGGCCCAGGTGCTGACACGTCAGGTGCTGGCGGCCGGCGAAGGCACCGAAAAGATGAAGGAAATCGCGGCAGCCGTGCAGGAGGGAGCGAACGCCTATCTTGCCCGGCAGTTGCGCACCCTCGGTATTTTCGCCGTCGCGGTGTTCTTTCTGCTCTTTCTGCTCCCGGCCGACAACTGGTCGCAGCGTGCCGGACGTTCGGTGTTCTTCCTGGTCGGTGCCGGTTTCTCGGCGGCGACCGGTTACATCGGCATGCGTCTCGCCGTACGAAGCAATGTGCGTGTGGCAGCCGCCGCGCGTGAAGCCACCCCGGCGGAGGGTGAGCCGGAAAAGGATCTGACGGCGGTTTCGCACAAAGCGATGAAGATCGCTTTTCGTACGGGCGGCGTGGTCGGCATGTTCACGGTGGGCCTCGGCCTGCTCGGTGCCTCCAGCGTGGTCCTCGTCTACGCGGCCGACGCACCCAAGGTGCTGGAGGGCTTTGGACTCGGCGCCGCGCTCATCGCGATGTTCATGAGGGTCGGCGGCGGCATCTTCACCAAGGCCGCCGACGTCGGCGCCGATCTGGTCGGCAAGGTCGAACAGGGCATTCCGGAGGACGATCCGCGCAATGCCGCGACCATCGCCGACAATGTGGGCGACAACGTCGGCGACTGCGCGGGCATGGCGGCCGACCTGTTCGAGTCGTACGCCGTGACGCTCGTCGCCGCGCTCATCCTGGGCAAGGTCGCCTTCGGGGACGCCGGACTTGCGTTCCCGCTGATCGTTCCGGCGATCGGCGTGGTCACGGCGATGATCGGCATCTTCGCGGTCGCCCCGCGCCGCAGCGACCGCAGCGGCATGACCGCGATCAACCGCGGGTTCTTCATCTCCGCGGCGATCTCCCTGGTCCTGGTGGCGGTGGCCGTCTTCGTCTACCTGCCGTCCTCGTACGCCGAGCTGGACGGCGTCACCGACGCCGTCGTCCAGGGGCACAGCGGCGACCCTCGGGTGCTCGCACTCGTCGCCGTCGCCATCGGCATCGTGCTGGCCGCTCTGATCCAGCAGCTCACGGGATACTTCACCGAGACAACCCGGCGCCCCGTCCGGGACATCGGTAAATCGTCGCTCACCGGCCCGGCCACCGTCGTACTCGCCGGTATCGCCATCGGGCTGGAATCCGCCGTCTACACCGCGCTGTTGATCGGCCTGGGCGTGTACGGCGCGTTCCTGCTCGGCGGTACGTCGGTCATGCTCGCCCTCTTCGCGGTGGCCCTGGCCGGCACCGGGCTGCTCACCACCGTCGGTGTCATCGTCGCCATGGACACCTTCGGGCCGGTCTCCGACAACGCCCAGGGCATCGCGGAGATGTCCGGGGACGTCACGGGCGCGGGCGCGCAGGTGCTCACCGACCTGGACGCGGTCGGCAACACCACCAAGGCCATCACCAAGGGCATCGCCATCGCCACCGCCGTGCTGGCGGCGGCGGCGCTCTTCGGCTCGTACAAGGACGCCATCGCGACGGCGCGCGACGAGGTCGGCGCCAGAGCAAGCGAGCTGGGCCTTCAGATGGACATCTCGCAGCCCAACAACCTCGTCGGGCTGATGCTGGGCGCCGCGGTGGTCTTCCTCTTCTCGGGGCTGGCGATCAGCGCGGTGTCCCGGTCGGCGGGCGCGGTGGTCTACGAGGTGCGGCGGCAGTTCCGCGAGCACCCAGGGATCATGGACTACACGGAGAAACCCGAGTACGGCCGCGTCGTCGACATCTGCACCAAGGACGCGCTGCGCGAGCTGACCACACCGGGTCTGCTCGCCGTGCTGACGCCGATCGCGGTCGGTTTCTCGCTCGGGGTCGGCGCGCTGGGTTCGTTCCTCGCGGGCGCCATCGGCACCGGCACGCTGATGGCTGTCTTCCTCGCCAACTCCGGTGGGGCGTGGGACAACGCCAAGAAACTCGTCGAGGACGGCCATCACGGCGGCAAGGGCAGCGACGCCCATGCCGCGACCGTCATCGGCGACACGGTCGGCGACCCGTTCAAGGACACCGCGGGTCCGGCGATCAACCCGCTGCTGAAGGTGATGAACCTGGTGGCGCTGCTCATCGCCCCCGCGGTCGTCCAGTTCAGTTACGGCGACGACTCCAGTGCCGTGCTGCGGGCGCTGGTGGCGACCGTCGCCATCGTCGTCATCGTCGGTGCGGTGTACGTCTCCAAGCGGCGCGGGATCGCCGTGGGTGACGACGACAACTCCGGCAGTGGATCGGGGCGGGTGCCCAAGCCCGCGGACCCCCCGGTGGCTTCCTCCAGGGCGGTCTCGTAACAACGGCGACCACACCGGTAACACCTGCTCAAAAAGTGGGCGGGCGACGCGCTTTGGCGTGGCGCCCGCCCATTTCCGCGCCGGGAGTCGCCGCCGAGTGGCGTCGTGAGTTGTCTCTCCCTTGGTGCAAATGGCTTCAATACGTGATGGAACGGACGTACGGCATGCGGTTGTAGCCCGTTCGGCGTGTATGTTCCGGGGCCGAGAGCCTTGGAAGGGACCCATCCGGTGAACAAGAAGCTTGCGGCCGCGCTGTCCGGCGGTGCGGTACTGACAATGGCACTGTCCGGCTGCAGCAGTGACGACAGTGACGACAAGGTGAACGACTGGGCGAAGTCGGTCTGCGACCAGGTACAGCCCCAGTTGAAGAAGATCTCGGACGCGAACACCTCGATCCAGAAGCAGACCGCGGACAACAGCAAGCCTGCGGACGTCCAGAAGACGGACTCCGCCGCCTTCCAGCAGATTTCGGACGCCTACAAGGCGATGGGCGGCGCCGTGGACAAGGCGGGCGCCCCGCCCGTCGACGGGGGCGACAAGACGCAGCAGGAGGCGGCCAAGGAGCTCAAGGCCTCCTCGGCGGCCTACGCCGGTCTGAAGAAGAAGGTCGACGCGCTCGACACCAAGGACCAGGCGAAGTTCGCGGACGGCCTCAAGGGCATCGCGGACGAGCTGAACAAGATCAGCAAGAGTGGCGACGACGCACTGCAGAAGCTCCAGTCCGGCGAAGTCGGCACGGCGATGTCGAAGCAGCCCGGTTGCCAGAAGGCCGGCGCGTCCTCGCAGCCCGCCAAGGCGTAGCCGCGGAGTCGTACGGCGCGTGCCATGACGGCGTGCGCCGGAAGCCATGACGGCGCGCACTACGGCGTGCTTTACGGCATGTGCACAAAGTGGCCGCGTGGCCCGGTATCCCGCGAGGGTGCCGGGCCACGCGGCTTTTGTCGGTGCGAGCGGTGACAATGGGCGGGTGAGTACGCCCAGCCTTCCCGCGCCCGAAAGCTCCGCCCGCCTCCGAGAGGCGCTCATCGCCGCCTCCTTCACCGCCGACGGGCTCCTCGACCTGCTCGGTGCGCCCGCGTACGCCGCCCTGGCGCGCAGCGAGACCGTGCCCGCGCTGCGGGCCACCCGCGGTGACAGCCCGCTCGAGACGCTCGTTAGGCTCTTCCTGCTCCAGCAGCCGGTGCCGCCCGCCCTGGCCGCCGCCGCGCTGCCCCTGGAGCAGTGCCTGGCCGACGGCTGGCTGGTGCGCGAGGACGGCGGCGCGCAGGACGGCGTACTGGCCACCGTGGACGTGCGGCCGTACGGCGGGGACGAGGGCCAGGACTGGTTCATCGTCTCCGACCTGGGCCGCGCGGTCGGCGGCGCCGGCGGCGCCGGGACCCGTGACGAAGGTGTTGTCCTGGGGGTCGGCGGCGCGTCCACCACGCTGGCCGGAATCACCGTCCGTACGCCCGTCTCCAGCGCCCTGGACCTCGGCACGGGATCCGGTATCCAGGCGCTGCACGCCGCGCAGCACGCCATCCGGGTCACCGCCACCGACCTCAACCCGCGCGCCCTGCACTTCACGCGGCTCACGCTCGCGCTCTCCGGCGCGCCCGGGGCCGATCTGCGCGAGGGCTCGCTGTACGACCCGGTGGGGGAGGACACGTACGACCTGATCGTGTCCAACCCGCCCTTCGTGATCTCGCCGGGCGCCCGGCTGACGTACCGCGACGGCGGGATGGGCGGGGACGATCTGTGCCGCACGCTCGTTCAGCAGGCGGGGGAGCGGCTGAACGAGGGGGGATACGCGCAGTTCCTCGCCAACTGGCAGCATGTGGACGGCGAGGACTGGCAGGAGCGGTTGCGGTCCTGGGTGCCGCGCGGGTGCGACGCGTGGATCGTGCAGCGCGATGTGCAGGACATCACGCAGTATGCCGAGCTGTGGCTGCGCGACGGCGGCGACCACCGCACCGACCCTGCCCAGTACGCGGCGCGTTACGAGGCCTGGCTCGACGAGTTCGAGGCCCGCAAGACCAAGAGTGTCGGCTTCGGCTGGATCGCGCTGCGCAAGTCCGGTGCCGAGGTCCCGTCGATCACGATCGAGGAGTGGCCGCACCCCGTCGAGCAGCCGCTCGGCCCGGTCGTGCGGGCGCACTTCGAGCGCCAGGACTATCTGCGCGCGCACGACGACGCGGCCCTGCTCGCCGACCACTTCAAGCTCGCGGACGAGGTCGTCCAGGAGCAGATCGGGCTGCCGGGCGCAGAGGACCCGGAGTACGTGGTGCTGCGTCAGAATCGCGGTATGCGACGCGCGACGAAGGTGGACACGGTCGGCGCGGGCTTCGCGGGGGTCTCCGACGGGTCGCTGAGCGCCGGCCGCATCCTCGACGCCATCGGCCAACTCCTCGGCGAGGACCCGGTGCTGCTGCGTGACCGTACGCCGGACGCGATCAGGCTGCTGGTCGAGCAAGGCTTCCTCGACCCGCTGGGAAGGACCTGAGGTCAGGTCGGGCAGGTTCGGCCCGGGGGATAGTCGGGCGCGGGGCGTAGGGACAGGGGGCGGGGCAGGCCCCTCCGCGGCCCAGGGCCGTCCTTGTCGGCCGCTCTCCGGCTCCGCCCTCCTCCTGTCCACCCCGTCCACCCGTCCACTTCCGTCCGCCGCGTCCACTCCCGTTCCCCTGTCCAACGCTGTGCTCTTTCGTGCTCCCTCGCGCCGCCCTCGCGCCGTTCACCGGCATTTCGCTCCCACGACGCCGGGCGGTGGTCCCGGAGTGCCAGCCTCACCGTTCGGGAAGCAGAAGAGCTGAGCGGTGAGGGGCGCGGGGATGGAGGATGGGCCGGCGATTTTCGCGGGTACGGCGTTTGCCCTGTTCGGGGCCGGTCTGCTGTGGTGGACGGGGGCGCGTGCGCTGCATCGTGCGCCGGTCGCGTACGGAGTGAGCCCTGCGGCCTCCTACGCGCTCGCGACCCTGTTCGGAGTGGTTTTCGTCGGTCTCGGTGTGTGGTGTTTCGGCCGGATCTGATCGGAAGAGGTCCACACAAGCTCTCCACAGGCTCTCCGAGGGGGCGCCGCAGAACCGGTCGGCCGGTCCGGGCGGCAGGAATGCCGGGAGTCGGGTTACCGTTCGAGTGGCCGTTGCGGGCTTTTACCGTTTGACACGTGGGCGGGTTGTACCGTCACACTCCGCAGCGTCACGTACGGACCACCGAGTGTCGACCGGAGAGAAGAGCCAAGTTGTCCCCGACCAGCGAGACCGCACACGGCGGCCGCCGACTCGTCATCGTCGAGTCGCCCGCCAAGGCGAAGACGATCAAGGGCTACCTCGGCCCCGGTTATATCGTCGAGGCGAGCGTCGGGCACATCCGCGACCTCCCGAACGGCGCCGCCGAGGTGCCCGACAAGTACACCGGCGAGGTACGCCGCCTGGGCGTGGATGTCGACAATGACTTCCAGCCCATCTACGTCGTCAATGCCGATAAGAAGGCCCAGGTCAGGAAGCTCAAGGAACTCCTCGCGGAGTCCGACGAACTCTTCCTCGCCACCGATGAGGACCGCGAGGGCGAAGCCATCGCGTGGCACCTCCAAGAGGTCCTGAAGCCCAAGGTCCCGGTCCACCGGATGGTCTTCCACGAGATCACCAAGGACGCGATCAAGGCCGCCGTCGCCAACCCGCGCGAGCTCAACAAGCGCATGGTCGACGCCCAGGAAACCCGCAGGATCCTCGACCGTCTCTACGGCTACGAGGTCTCGCCGGTCCTGTGGAAGAAGGTCATGCCGAAGCTTTCGGCCGGCCGTGTCCAGTCGGTCGCCACCCGTCTCGTCGTCGAGCGGGAACGCGAGCGCATCGCTTTTCGTTCTGCTGAGTACTGGGACCTGACCGGCACGTTCTCCACGGGACGCATCGGTGACGCCTCCGATCCGTCCACTCTGGTCGCCCGCCTGACGACGGTCGACGGCAGGCGTATCGCCCAGGGCCGTGACTTCAGCTCCGTGGGCAAGCTCAAGAGCGAGGTCCTGCACCTCGACGAGACCAACGCGCGAGCGCTGGCCGCCGCCCTCGCCGAGACGTCGTTCGCCGTGCGCTCCGTCGAGTCGAAGCCGTACCGCCGCTCGCCGTACGCCCCGTTCCGTACGACGACCCTCCAGCAGGAGGCCTCCCGCAAGCTGGGCTTCGGGGCCAAGGCCACCATGCAGGTCGCGCAGAAGCTGTACGAGAACGGCTTCATCACCTACATGCGTACGGACTCCACCACGCTCTCCGACACCGCGATCTCGGCGGCCCGCGCCCAGGTGACGCAGCTGTATGGCGCCGACTACCTGCCGGAGAAGCCGCGCACGTATGCCAAGAAGGTCAAGAACGCGCAGGAGGCGCACGAGGCGATCCGTCCTTCGGGTGATCGTTTCCGCACGCCTGCCGAGGCCGGCCTCAGCGGCGACCAGTTCCGGCTCTACGAGCTGATCTGGAAGCGCACCGTCGCCTCGCAGATGAAGGACGCCGTCGGAAACAGCGTGACGGTGAAGATCGGCGGCCAGGCCTCCGACGGCCGCAACGCCGAGTTCTCCGCCTCCGGCAAGACGATCACTTTCCACGGCTTCATGAAGGCCTACGTGGAAGGCGCCGACGACCCGAACGCGGAGCTGGACGACCGCGAGCGCAGGCTGCCGCAGGTCGAGCAGGGCGACGCGCTCACCTCCGAGGAGATCTCGGTCGACGGGCACGCCACCAAGCCCCCGGCCCGCTACACCGAGGCCTCGCTGGTCAAGGAGCTGGAAGAGCGCGAGATCGGCCGCCCGTCGACGTACGCGTCGATTCTCGGCACGATCCTCGACCGCGGCTATGTCTTCAAGAAGGGCACGGCCCTCGTGCCGTCCTTCCTGTCGTTCGCCGTGGTCAACCTCCTGGAGACGCACTTCGGCCGGCTCGTCGACTACGACTTCACGGCCCGGATGGAGGACGACCTCGACCGCATCGCACGCGGTGAGGCCCAGTCCGTTCCGTGGCTGAGGCGCTTCTACTTCGGTGAGGGCGACGGTACGAACGCGGGCGCCGGTGTCGGTGTCGGCGTGGGCGCCGGAGGCGGCGCCGCCACCACCGAGACCGCCGCTGTCAACGGCGCGGGTGACCACCTCGCCGGTCTCAAGGCGCTCGTCACCGACCTCGGCGCGATCGACGCCCGCGAGATCTCCTCGTTCCCCGTGGGCGACGGCATCGTGCTGCGCGTCGGCCGCTACGGCCCGTACGTGGAGCGCGGCGAGAAGGGCGCGGAGGACCACCAGCGCGCCGATGTGCAGGAAGACCTGGCGCCCGACGAGCTGACCGTGGAGTACGCGGAGGAGCTGCTGGCCAAGCCGAGCGGCGACTTCGAGCTGGGCGCCGACCCGGAGACGGGCCGTCAGATCGTGGCGAAGGACGGGCGCTACGGCCCGTACGTCACGGAGATCCTGCCCGAGGGGACCCCCAAGACCGGCAAGAACGCGATCAAGCCGCGCACGGCATCGCTGTTCAAGTCGATGTCCCTGGACACGGTGACGCTGGCGGACGCGCTCAAGCTGATGTCGCTGCCGCGCGTGGTCGGCGTGGACGCCGAGGGTGTCGAGATCACCGCGCAGAACGGCAGGTACGGCCCGTACCTGAAGAAGGGCACCGACTCGCGCTCCCTGGAGACCGAGGACCAGCTCTTCTCGATCACGCTGGACGAGGCGCTGGCGATCTACGCCCAGCCCAAGCAGCGGGGCCGGGCAGCTGCCAAGCCGCCCCTGCGGGAACTGGGCACCGACCCGGTCAGCGAGCGCCCGGTGGTGGTCAAGGACGGCCGCTTCGGTGCGTACGTCACGGACGGCGAGACCAACGCGACGCTGCGGACCGACGACAGCGTGGAGGAGATCACCCCCGAGCGGGGCTATGAGCTCCTCGCCGAGAAGCGCGCCAAGGGCCCGTCGAAGAAGAAGGCCGTGAAGAAGGCCGTGAAGAAGGCCCCGGCCAAGAAGGCCGCCGCGAAGAAGGCGACCACGGCGACCGCGGCGAAGAAGACGGCGGCCAAGAAGACGGCGGCGAAGACGACCACCGCGAAGAAGGCCCCGGCCAAGAAGGCGACGGCAGCGAAGTCGGCGGCGTCGGAGGCTTCCTCCGACGAGTGAGCCGGCTCTCCGCGGACTCGTTCGGGTCGGTCCCCGATACCCTCGTGGTGTCGGGGACCGACCCGTATGTCCTCCCGTGCCCGGCCCGTACGACCGTGCGTGGAGACGTATGTTCGGGCGCGGCCTCCGGGGACCGGTGGGCTCCGGATAGGCTGGGCGGATGACGCGAGCCGAGCAGCCAACGGTCGTGAGCCCCACCTCCGACGCACTAGCCGCAGACTCACGCGAGCGAGCCGTACGAGCCCTGTTGCGTATCCCACCGCTCCGGCGGTTGTGGAGCGCGCAGCTCGTCGGCAATATCGGCGATGCCCTCGCCCTCCTCGTGCTTCTGCTGCTGTCGCTTCAGGTGGCGATCTCGGAAGGGTCGTTCGGCGGTGGTTACCGCGGTGCGGCGTTTGCGGTCGCCGCGGTGTTCGGGGCTCGGATCCTTGCCACATTCCTTTTCGGAGCGGTACTCCTGGGCCCGGTCTCCTCACTGACCGCGCCCTCGGGACCGCTCGACCGACGCTGGACCATGATCGGTGCGGACGGGCTGCGGCTCGCCCTGTTCGTCGTCGCACCGTTGTGGATCGACTGGACCCCGGACAGGGCCCAGGCCCTCCTCCTGATCACCGTTTTCGTCGCCGGTGTCGCCGAGCGCTTCTGGACCGTCTGCAAGGAGGGCGCGGCCCCCGCACTGGTGCCCGGCCCGCCCGCGGAGGGCGCGGCCATACGGCCGTTGCCCGACCACCTCGACGCGCTGCGCCGACTTTCCCTCCGCACCGGCTTTGTCGCCCTGCCCGCCGCCGGCGCCGTGCTTCTGCTGGCGACGCTGATCGGCAATCTGCTGGGGACCGGCATCGACTGGTTCTCCCTGCACCAGGCAGCCCTTGGCTCGTACGTCGCCGCGGGTCTCTTCGGGGCGTCCGTTTCGACGCTGTACTTCCTTGAACTGCCCGGCGTGCAGACGCCGCGCGCGCGCTCCCCCCTGGAGGGTCTGCGCCGTCCCAAGACCGGCACCGGAATCGACCGGGGGCGCACGGGCGCGATCCCGCTCACCGTCCTGGCCTGCGCCGCTGTCGCCGGGGCCGTCGCCGCCGCTGCTGCTGTCGCCGTACTGCACGCCATCGACCTGGGCGGTGGCCCTGTCGCCTTCGCCCTGCTCTTCCTCGCCCTGACGGGCGGCACGGTCATCGGGATCCGCAAGGCCGAGAAGGTGCTGCCCACGCTGTCGCGGCGCAGGCTGTTGTCCCTCGCGATCGCCGTCACCGGCGTCGCGCTGCTCGCCATGGGCCTGGTGCCCGACACGTCGACCGTGCTCTTCATCAGCGTGCTCGCCGGTTTCTCGGCCGGAGTCGCCGCGAACACCGGGCACACGCTGATAGACCAGGAGACCGAGGACTTCCGGCGGGCCCGTACGACCGAGCACCTGCAGGCCGTCGTGGGTGTCTCCATGGCCCTCGGTGCGGTCGCGGCCCCGCTGCTGGCCGCCGCCATCGGGCCGCAGCGCCTGGCGAGCGGCGAATTCGTCTTCGCGCACGGCGGCGCGGCCTTCACCCTGATGCTCATCGGCGCGCTGCTGCTGCCCGTCGCGGCCATCGTCCTCGCCAAGACGGACGACCGGCAGGGCGTGACCCTGCGCCGCGATCTGCGCGAGGCACTGCGCGGCGGCGACCCGGACCAGGCGCCCGCCGCCACCGGTTTCTTCATCGCCATGGAGGGCGGTGACGGGGCCGGAAAGTCCACCCAGGTCGAGGTGCTCGCCGAGTGGATCCGCAACAAGGGCCACGAGGTGGTCGTCACACGCGAACCCGGCGCGACGCCCATCGGCAAGCGGCTGCGTTCGATTCTGCTCGACGTGTCGAGCGCCGGTCTGTCGAACCGGGCCGAGGCACTGCTGTACGCCGCCGACCGTGCCGAGCACGTCGATTCCGTCGTGCGCCCCGCGCTGGAACGCGGCGCCATCGTGATCACCGACCGCTACGTCGACTCGTCCGTGGCCTACCAGGGCGCGGGCCGTGACCTGTCGCCGACCGAGATCGCCCGTATCTCACGCTGGGCGACCGACGGACTCGTACCGCATCTGACGGTGCTGCTCGATGTGTCCCCCGAGACCGCGCGGGAGCGCTTCACGGAGGCGCCGGACCGACTGGAGTCGGAGCCGCCGGAGTTCCACGCGCGCGTACGGCACGGTTTCCTGACGCTGGCCGCGGCCGCCCCGGCGCGCTACCTGGTGGTGGACGCCGGCCAGGAGCCGGAATCGGTCAGCACGGTCGTACGTCACCGTCTCGACCAGCTGCTGCCGCTCTCCGAGGCCGAGGTGAAGGCCCAGGAAGAGGCGCGCAAGGCCGCCGAGGAAGAGGCGCGCCGCAAGGCCGAGGAAGAGGCCGCGCGCAAGGCGGAGGAGGAGCGACTGGAGCGCGAGCGCCAGGAGCAGCTCGCCAAGCTCCGTGCCGAGGAGGAGGCGCGCAAGCGCCGCGAGATCGAAGAGGCGCGGCAGCGCGAGATCGAACGGCAGGCGGAGGAAGACAGGCTGCGCGCCGAGGAGGCCCGCCGACTCGCGGAGGAGGAGCGGCTGCGCCGCGAGGCCGAGGCGAAGGCGCGGGCCGCCGAGCAGGACAGGCTGCGCAAGCAGGCCGAGGAAGAGGCCAGGCTGCGGGCCGAGGCGGAGGAGCGCCGCCGCGAGAAGCAGCGCAGGGCGGAAGAGGCGCTGCTGCGGGCGGAGGAGGCTCGTCGCCTCGCGGAGGCGGCTGCGGCGGCATCCGCGGCAGCGGCGACGGCTTCGGCCGCAGCCGAGGCCGCGAAGGCACCGGCCCCGCGACCGACTCCGGCTCCGGCTCCGGCACCGGCTCCGCGACCGGCTCCGGCTCCGACTCAGGCTCAGGCTCCGGATCTCAGCGACAGCGAGACGACGCTGACGACGCCGGTCGTCCCGATGCCGGCCGTCCGGGCCGACGACATGACGCTGACGGTTCCGACCCCGCAGCTCGATCTGAGCAAGCAGGATGCGGCGCCGGCGGGCGGGACATCGACGGACGCGACACCGGCTGACAGGGCGCCTGTGGACGGGGCACCGGCCGACAGGACACCTGCGGGCAAGGCGCCGGAGGGGCGCGCGTCGGCGGAGAGTACGCATGCGGAGAACGCACCGGCCGACCGAGGGCGCTCGGGCAAGGCGCCGTCCGGCAAGGCTCCCGCAGGGAGGACGCGCCCCAACAAGACGTCGGTCGCTGCGGCGCCGTTCGGGAACGACGAGACCACAGTGCTGCCGCGGGTCCCGGATGTTTCGGGTGCGGCTGGTGCGCCGGGCGCGATGGACGAGACGGCTGTGCTGCCGCCCGTACGGGACGGGGCTCCCCGATCGTCCGGGTCGTCCGGGTCGGCCGACGAGACCACGGTGCTGCCGCCCGTACGGGAGACTCGGCCCACCGACGAGCCGTCGGACCGGGTGCCGCGGGGCTTCTTCCGGGACGAGCAGGACGCGCCGGGCGCCGCCCAGGAGGGCAACGACCGCACGCGTGAACTGCCGCAGTTCGACCCGGAGGGCGGGCGCCCGGCGCCCGGCCCCACTCCTCGTACGCGTCGGCGCTCGGACTGGGCGGAGGAGACTCCGCTCGACGATCTTCCGTCCCTGGCGGACGAGTTGCTCGGCGATCACGACAGTGACGATGAGGGCGACGGCAGGCGCGGCAAGGGCAAGGGCCGCTGATAGGGGTTCCAGGAACCCGGTAGGTAGCGCCGGGCGGGCTTACTTTCTCAGGCCCGCCCGGCGCTTTTGTGCGTCCAGCGTGAGCCGTCCGTACGTCGCGGCGACTGCCGTGGGCGACGACTGTCAGTCCCGTCGCCCACAATGGGAACCGACAACGGAAGCCGACAACGGAAGCCGGCAATGGAAGCCGGCAATGGAATCCGAAAATCGGAGCCGCCCACGGGAACGGGCGGCATCACAGGACACCACAAGGCGAGCGCGCACCGGCGCGGGGCGAGGGCGGCAGCACGATGACGGTATGGGACGACCTGGTCGGGCAGGAGCGTGTCCAGACGCAGCTTGCCGCCGCCGCCCGGGACGCCGACGCGCTCGTGACCTCGGTGCAGGACCGGACGGGGGTCCTCAAGGCCCCGCTCGCGTCGAAGATGACGCACGCCTGGCTGTTCACCGGTCCACCGGGCTCCGGGCGCTCCACCGCCGCCCGCGCCTTCGCCGCCGCCCTCCAGTGCGTGAGCCCGGACCGAGCACTGGGCGCCGCGCCGGGCTGCGGATTCTGCGACGGCTGTCATACGACGCTCATCGGCACCCACTCCGATGCCGAGATCGTCCGCACCGACCTGCTCTCCATCGGTGTGAAGGAGACCCGTGACCTGGTTCGGCGCGCTCAGCTCTCCCCGGCGGTCGGCCGCTGGCAGGTCATCCTCCTGGAGGACGCGGACCGCCTCACGGAGGGCGCGGGCAATGTGCTGCTGAAAGCGATCGAGGAGCCCGCTCCCCGCACGGTCTGGCTGCTGTGCGCGCCGTCCCTGGAGGACGTGCTCCCCACGATCCGTTCGCGCTGCCGCCATCTCACGCTCAGCACGCCCTCCGTCGCGGCCGTCACCGATGTGCTGATCAGGCGTGACGGCATCGACCCCGAGGCCGCGGCGACGGCCGCCCGCGCCACCCAGGGCCACATCGGCCGAGCACGCCGCCTGGCCACCGACGAGCGTGCGCGGGCCCGCCGCGCCGTCGTCCTCAAGCTGCCGATGCGGATCGCCGACATCGGTGGCTGCCTGAAAGCGGCTCAGGAGCTGGTCGACGCGGCTGGGGAGGACGCCAAGCAGGTCGCCGAGGATGTGGATGTCAAGGAGACCGAGGGACTGAAGGCGGCGCTGGGCGCGTCGGCGGGCGGCCGGATGCCGCGCGGCACGGCAGGCGCGATGAAGGAGTTGGCCGACCGCCAGAAGCGCCGCTCGACCCGTACGCAGCGCGACACGCTCGATCTCGCCCTGACGGACCTGACCGGTTTCTACCGCGACGTGCTGGCGCTCCAGCTCGGCTCGCGGGTCGCCCTCGCCAATGAGGACGTACGGGACTCCCTGGACCGCATCGCGCAGGGCTCGACCCCCGAGCGCACACTGCGCCGAATCGAGGCGATCATCGCCTGCCGCCAGGCGCTGGACCGCAACGTCGCGCCGCTGCTCGCGGTGGAAGCGATGACGGTGGCGTTGCGGGCGGGGTGAGGACGGGGGCGGGGGCGGTACGACGCGGGCGTACGGGCCGGCGCGTGGCCGCGGGCGGCGGCGCGGGTTCTGCGCGGCGGGGTTCTGCGCGGCGGGACTCCGCATGGCGCGGGCCAAGACGGGCAATACCACGCGGGCCCGCCAATCGGCCACCGGCGCCGGGCGGAAGTGTCGGCCACCAGTGCCGGGCGGCGGCGTTGACCATGGGTTCACCGGCTCACTCGTACGAGCAGCCCTCGGCACATTTGGTCATCACCGGACTACGCTCCGAGGATGGACACCAGGCGCCTGCTCCGTTACTCCGCCACCGCGCTCGCCACTGCGGGCCTGCTCATCTCCGGCTGCTCGTCGGGGACTTCGTCGCCGAATGCCTCGGCGTCGGTGCCGCAGAAGGCGGTTCCGGCCGAGCTCAAGGGGTACTACGCGCAGAAGCTGAGCTGGCGCGACTGCGGTGTGGCCGGTTTCCAGTGCGCCACGATGAAGGCCCCGCTCGACTACGCGAAGCCCGCCGCCGGGGACATCAAGCTGGCGGTGTCGCGCAAGAAGGCCACGGGCCCCGGCAAGCGGATCGGCTCGCTCCTGGTCAACCCGGGCGGCCCCGGCGGTTCCGCGATCGGCTACCTCCAGGCGTACGCGGCCATCGGCTACCCGGAGCCGGTCCGCGCGCGGTACGACATGGTGGCCGTCGACCCGCGCGGCGTGGCGCGCAGCGAGCCCGTCGAGTGTCTGACGGGCAAGGAGATGGACGCGTACACCCAGATCGACCAGACCCCCGACGACCAGTCGGAGACCGGCGAACTGGTCACGGCGTACAAGGACTTCGCCGCGGGCTGCGACAAGCGCTCGGCCAAGATCCTCCCGCATGTCTCCACAGTCGAATCGGCCCGGGACATGGACATCCTGCGCGGGGTCCTGGACGACAAGAAGCTGAACTTCGTCGGAGCCTCGTACGGGACCTTCCTCGGCGCCACGTACGCCGAGCTCTTCCCGTCCCGCGCCGGCCGCCTCGTGCTGGACGGTGCGATGGACCCGTCGCTGCCCGCGCGCGACATGAACCGCGACCAGACCGGCGGCTTCGAGCTCGCTTTCCAGTCCTTCGCCGCGGACTGTGTCAAGCGCAAGGTCTGCCCGCTGGGCACGGGGACGGCCGACGAGGCGGGCAAGCGCCTCAAGGCGTTCTTCGACGAGCTCGACGCCAAGCCCGCCCCCACCGGCCAGAGCCGCCCCCTCGGTGAGGCGCTCGCCACCACCGGCGTGATCGCGGCGATGTACGACGAGTCCGCCTGGTCCCAGCTGCGCGACGGCCTGACCACCGCGATGGGCGGCGACGGAGCGGGCCTGCTGGCGCTGGCCGACACGTACTACGAGCGCTCCGACGATGGCAGCTACGCGAACCTGATGTTCGCCAACGCCGCCGTGAACTGCCTGGACCTTCCTCCGGCCTTCACCGGCCCCGACGAGGTACGCGCCGGCCTCCCCTCCTTCGAGAAGACCTCCCCGGTCTTCGGCGAGGGCCTCGCCTGGGCCTCCCTGAACTGCGGCTACTGGCCGGTCAAGCCCACCGGCACCCCGCACCGCATCAAGGCGAAGGGTGCGGCCCCGATCGTCGTGGTCGGCACCACCCGCGACCCGGCGACCCCGTACAAGTGGGCCCAACTCCTCGCGGACCAGCTGGACTCCGGCACCCTGCTCACCTACGAAGGCGACGGCCACACGGCGTACGGCCGCGGCAGCGACTGCATCGACACGGCGATCAACATCTACCTCCTGGAGGGCACGCCCCCGAAGGACGCCAAGCAGTGCACCTGACCGACCAACGCCCCCTCTGACCTGCGCGAAGCGGGCGGCTGAGGGGGCGTGCGGAGCACCCTTCGAAACTGTGTAGACTTGGTCGGGCTGCTGATCGCATCATGGTTCATGCAGCGCGCCGCCTTAGCTCAGCTGGCCAGAGCAACGCACTCGTAATGCGTAGGTCTCGGGTTCGAATCCCGAAGGCGGCTCGGATTAACCCCAGGACTCACTCGCCGTGACCTGGGGTTTTTTCATGCCTGGGGTGCGACGAGCCGCGCGGCGGGGTGCCCTGGAAGTGCCTGCGTGAGCCATGCGTGAGCGGACGGGCGCAGAGGAAGCCGAACGCGGTACGCCGGAGGTGGGTAACCAGCGTGATCCGCTGGGTCAACCTGTCGCGGCTAGCGGGTACGATCCGCCCGCAACTCACTGGGAGGCTTCGGTTGCAGGCTTCACGGCCAAGGTGGGGTACCTGGTGTAGGGATTCCGGGAGTGGCCGCTACGGGCTTGGGCACTGCTGAGCAGATGGTCGCGCTCCGCTGGCAGGGCGGTGACGTCGATGACCCCGTCGGGCAGCGGCGCGTGGGGTTCGGCGTCGATGCCGAGCGTCGCGAAGTGCGTACGTCTGCCCAGTACCGCGGCCCGGTAGCCGCGGGTGTGCGTGAGGCTGCCGACGACGGTTTCCGGCCAGTGGGGCGCTCCGCCCTCGCCCGGCAGTACGGGGACGGCGGGCAGGCCCATGTCGGCGAGCGCCCGGCGGGCGCACATCCGGGCGGTGGCGAACTCGCGTTTCCTGGAGTCGACGGCGTTGCGGACGACCGCCGCCTCCTCGGGGAAGAGAGGGGCGTCGGCGAGGTCGTCGAATGCCTCGGAGACGGCGACGTCGGGCGGGAGGATCTGCTCTATCACGGGGCGCTCGCCGCAGTGAGGACCCGGCGCGGCACGTTGCGGGGGTGGCCAGGACGGCGCCACTCCCTGGGGTAGCCGACCGACACCTCCTCGAAGCGCACACCGTCGTGCCAGGTGGTACGGGGGATGTGGAGGTGGCCGTAGACGACCACGCTGGTGTTGAAGCGGAGGTGCCAGTCGGCGGTGCGTTCCGTGCCGCACCACTGGGCGAACTCCTGGTGCCGCAGGATCCTCGTGGGTTCCCGGACCAGGGGGTAGTGGTTGACCAGCACCAGCGGCATGTCGGGGTCGCAGGCGGCGAGGCGTTCCTCTGTGTAGGCCACGCGTGCGTGGCACCACTCCTCGCGGGTGGCGTACGGGTCGGGGTGCAGGAAGAACTCGTCGGTGCACACCACGCCCGCCTCGTACGCCTGGGCGATCGACTCCTCCTTGGTGGCGGCCGTGGGGGTGCGGAAGGTGTAGTCGTACAGCGTGAACAGGGGCGCGATGCGCACCGGGCCGCCTGCGCCCTCCCACAGTGCGTAGGGGTCCTCGGGGGTGAGGACGTCGAGGTCGCGGCAGATGTCGACCAGGTGCTGGTACCGCTCAACGCCGCGCAGCTGGACCGGGTCTGGCCTCGGAGTCCACAGTTCGTGGTTGCCCGGGCTCCAGATCACCTTGGCGAACCGGTCGCGCAGCGTCCGCAGGGCCCAGGTGATGTCCTCGGTCAGCTCCCCCACGTCACCGGCCACGATCAGCCAGTCGCCGTCCGACGCGGGACGGAGCCCTTCGACGATCTTTCTGTTCTCCGGGTGGGCGATATGGAGGTCGCTGATGGCGAACAGATTCGGCTCGCTCTGCCGGTTCGGCTGATCCAACTCGTTCATCCGCTCATTCATCCGGTGCGTCTGACTCCTGACGGGCACGCTCTCATTCACGGTCGCGGGCCCCTCTCGAAGACTTGTCGAGCCGGAAAAAGGTCCGGTAGAGGCCGAGTTGGTGATCGAGCATATGGGCGCCGTGGAGGATCGGGTGGCCCAGCGCGGCAGCGGCCTTCAGCAGGGCGGTCTCTCTCGGCTTCATGATCACATCGGCCACCACGCAGTGCGGGCGCAGGGCCTGCGGGGAGAACGGCAGGGGATCGTCCGCGCGCATGCCCAGCGGGGTCGCGTTGACCACGATGTCCGCGTCGTCGAGTACGGGCTTCGCCGCGCCGGTCGTGCGGCCGGGCCAGTGCCGCTCCAGCCGCGCGACCAGGGCCTCCAACTTGTCCGCGTCCGGATCGCAGAGGGACAGCCGTGCCGCGCCCGCGGCCAGCAGGGCCGCCGCGATCGCGCTGCCGGCCCCGCCGGCGCCCATGAGGGCGACGT
The DNA here is from genome assembly GCF_030063415.1 of Streptomyces sp. H27-C3. Classification (GTDB taxonomy): domain Bacteria; phylum Actinomycetota; class Actinomycetes; order Streptomycetales; family Streptomycetaceae; genus Streptomyces. The sequence goes on from NZ_JASITA010000006.1 coordinate 164,769, forward strand.
GCTTCCCCTTGGGGAGGTGGCCGGCCGCGACCAGTCCGCTGACGAAACCGATCCCGTCGAAGTTCTCACCGGTCCAGCGGCCGTCCGGTTCACGGCGCAGCGCGTTGACGGCGCCGGCCGCCTCGGCTGCCGGGCTCACCTCGTCCGCGAGGTGCAGGGCTGCCGCCTTGTGCGGAATGGTGATGAGTATCCCGTCCAGATTCTCCATTCTCCGAAGACCGCGGAAAACGTCGGCGAAAGAATCCGGTCGAACATGTACGGGGAGCAGCACCGCGTTGATGCCGAGGTGTGCGAAGAGCGGGTTGAGGAGAGACGGTGCGCGCACTTGGGCGACGGGGTCGCCGAGAACGGCGTAGAGCCGCGTGCTTCCTGAAATCGGTAGGGGCGAAGGAGAGTTGATTTCCATGGATTCCCTGCTTTCCCTGAACATGTGGTGGCGCCCTGAGCGATCGCGGGCGCGGAAAACGAGCCGGGGGCGGCGGGTGGCCCCGGAGGCGTCGGCCGCCCCTACCGCCCGCCAGAAGTCTCTTTGAGTCAAACCGTCAACATGGGGGATGCGGTTCCCTCCCGCAGAGGTGGCAGCGCGTCATCACATGGGGTGATCATTGGGCTGTTCCCCCTCCCCCTTACTGAAAAGCGAAGATGACCTACCTGCTTCACATCGACTCCTCATCCCTCCTCACCGGATCGGTTTCCCGGGAGGTCGGCGCCACCTTCCAGACCGCGTGGCAGAAGGAGCACCCCGATGACACCGTGGTCTACCGCGACCTCGCCGCGGACCCGCTGCCGCACCTGACCCCCGCCGCGATAACCGGGCGCTTCACCAGCCCCGCCGACCGCACCGAGGGCCAAGCGGCCGCGATCGCCCTCCAGGACACCCTCATCGAGGAGTTCCTCGGAGCCGGCGCCTACCTGTTCACCGTGCCGATGTACAACCACTCGATCCCCTCGGGCTTCAAGGCGTGGATCGACCAGGTCTTCGTCAACGGGCGAACCCTCTTCCCCGCCCCCGACCAGGTCCCCACCCGCGGCCGCCGCGCCGTGGTCGTCACGAGCCGCGGCGGCGGATACGGCCCCGGCACCCCGCGCGAGGGCATGGACCACGTGATCCCTTACCTCCGCAGCGTGATGGCCGGCTCCCTGGGCCTGAACCTGGACATCATCACCCCCGAGCTGACCATGGCCCACCGCAACCCGGCCATGGCCCCGCTCCGCCCCCAGGCCGAGGCGTCGCGCGCCCGCGCCCACGAGGAAGCGGAGCAGTTCGCCCGGCTGGCCTGAGCGGTATCGGCCAGCAGCGGACTCCATCGCTGCCGGCCGTACCGGTCTACGCGCCTGCCTCCGCCCCTAGCGGGCCTCGTCAGCCTCTGCTGCCTCGGCGCCGGAGCGGGTCGCTACGATCACGGTGGCGTCCAGCTCGTCGTCGGTGACCACCCTGGCGGGCAGCCCGGCGCCGGTGACCGCCGCGATGGCCTGGTCGGCCTGTCGCTCACTCGTCTCGAAGAGCAGGATGCCGCCCGGCGCCAGCCACTGCGAGGCCTCGGCGACCACGCGCCGCAGCACCTCCAGGCCGTCCACGCCACCGTCGAGAGCCACCCGCGCCTCGTACTCGCGGGCCTCGGCCGGAAGCAGCTCGATCTCCACCGTGGGCACGTACGGCACGTTGGACAGCAGTACGTCCACGCGGCCCTTCAGCCCGACGGGCAGGGGCTCGAAGAGGTCGCCTTCGTAGACCTCGCCCCCGGCCGGGATGACATTGCGCCGGGCACAGCGCACGGCGGCGGGGTCGACGTCCGCGGCGTGCAGCTCGACCTCGTCGAGGGCGGCGGCCAGGGCGACGCCCAGTGCGCCCGAGCCGCAGCACAGGTCGACGACGACCGCACGCGACGGGGCGAGCGCGGCGGCCTGCTGGACGAGGGCCTCGGTACGCCGACGGGGCACGAAGACCTCGGCGTCGACCTCGATCCGCAGCCCGCAGAACTCGGCGTAGCCGACGACGTGTTCGAGCGGCAGACCGACCGCGCGGCGCTCGACCATGTCCTCAAGATCGGCGGGGCTGCCCGCCGCGGACATGATCATCTGCGCCTCCTCCTCGGCGAAGACGCAACCCGCGGCGCGGAGCCGGGCGACGATGGCGGATTCGGACTGATCCAACGAAGGAACAGACATGAAGCCTTTCAGCGAAATGAGTAACGTGCGGCCCTTGTCGGTCACCTGGACGGGTGAACGGAAGGACGGTCACGAAAGCCAACAACACTATCCGAGCGCAACCGGGGATGGTTCGGGCGGACTTTTCCCGTTCTCGGTCGAGATCACATTTCCTCGCCGCCCGGGGTGACGACGGCCAGGATCTGGTCCATGGCGACGGTGGTACCGGGTGAGACGTCGAGCTCGGTGACGGTGCCGGCGTGGGGGGCGGAGATGACGTGCTCCATCTTCATGGCCTCGACGACGAGGAGGCTCTGCCCGGCAGTGACATGGTCGCCGAGGACCACCTTGACGACGGTGACGGTGCCGGGCATGGGGGCGGCGAGGGTGTCGGCGCCTGCGCTGTCCGCGCCTTGGAGGGAAGCGGCGACTGGGTCGTGGTCCTTGAGGTGCCAGGAGTCCCCATCACGGCCGAGCCAGGTTCCCTCCGGGGAGGGGGCGTGGCTGAAGGTGTGGGTGACGCCGTCGAGTTCGACCGTGACGTGGTGGGGGGTGCGGCTGACGATCCGGCCGCGGGCCGGTGCGCTGGGGCTCTGCCCCAGACCCCGCGCCTCAAACGCCGACGGGGCTTGATGTGGGGCGGCACCGCTGCTAGGTGCGGGCTGAGTGCCGGGGCTCTGCCCATGTGACGCCGCCGAGCTGCCGGGTGCGGGCTGAGTACCGGGGGCTCCGCCCCCGGACCCTCCCCCAGCTACCATTGGGGGTACCCGCAACGCCTCAAACACCGGCGGGGCTGGGTTGTCGCCAGCGGGGTTGCCGATGAGGAGCTCCGGCTCCGCGCCGTGCGGGCGGGTGCGGACGGTGACCGGGTCCTGGCCCGGGAGGCGGAAGTGGTGGACGGTCCAGGCCGGGGTACCGCCCAGGCGCCAGCCGTTCGGGATCCCGAACGGGTCGACCCACTCGTTCGGCGCTTGGAGCCCACCGCTCAGCGCCGCGGGCCCGCCATGCCTCGCCGCCCCACCCGGCCACACCGGCCTTGCCGATCCACCGGGCTGGGCCGCTGTACCCAGCCCGGCCGTACTATCCAGCCTCGCCTGGGGGCCGCTCCCAGCGGTAGCCGGGGGAGTTCGAGGTGCGGGTCCGGGCAGAGCCCTCCGCGGCGGAGCCGCATATGTATCGAGCCGGAAAGGGGCGCGGTGGGGGAGAGAAGCCTGGGCCGACAGAAGCGCAGCTGCCGCATACACCTCCGGCGGGACACCCTTCGGCAGGAGTTCGGCCAGGTCGCGCTCGACCAGGCCCGTGTCCAGGTCCCCGGACACCACGTCCGGGTGCGCCAACAGCCGCCGCAGGAAACCCGTGTTGGTCTGGACGCCCAGGATGACGGTGTCCGCCAGCGCCCCCCCCCCCGCAGAACACGAAGTGCAGCGGCCCGGTCCGGCCCGTACGCGATGACCTTCGACAGCATCGGGTCGTACGTCGAGCCGGTGTCCACTCCGGCGACCCAGGCCCGAGTCGGTGCGGACGGACCCGCCCGAGGGTTCCGACAGGGCGAGGACGGTGCCCCCGGAGGGCAGGAACCCCCGCGCCGGGTCCTCGGCGCAGACACGGGCCTCGATGGCGTGACCGGTGAGGGTGACATCGGACTGGCCGAAGCCGAGCTTCGCCCCGGCCGCGACCCGCAGCTGCTGCTCCACCAGGTCCAGGCCGGTGATCAGCTCGGTGACCGGGTGTTCGACCTGGAGGCGGGTGTTCATCTCCATGAAGTAGTACGAGGACGGGTTGCCCCCCCGGGACGATGAACTCGACGGTGCCCGCGCCGACATACCCGCACGAGCGGGCCGCTTCCACCGCTGCCGCGCCCATGGCCGCGCGGGTCTTCTCGTCCAGCAGGACCGACGGCGCTTCCTCGATCACCTCCTGGTGCCGCCGCTGGAGCGAGCACTCGCGCTCACCCAGGTGCACCACGTTGCCGTACGAGTCCGCCAGCACCTGGAACTCGATGTGCCGGGGCCGGTCGATCCACCGCTCCACCAGCAGCGTGTCATCCCCGAAGGAGGAGCGGGCCTCGCGGCGGGCCTCGGCGATCTCCTCGCCCAGCAGCCCCGCATCCCGCACCAGCCGCATGCCCTTGCCGCCACCGCCCGCCGAGGGCTTCAGCAACACCGGCATGCCGATCTCCGCGGCGGCCGCGACCAGTTCGGAGTCGGTCAGCCCGCTGCCGGAGGAGCCCGGCACGACCGGGATCCCGGCCGCCTGCACGGTCGCCTTGGCCCGGATCTTGTCACCCATCAGGGAGATCGCCGAGGCCGGCGGCCCGATGAAAGCGAGTCCGGCGTCAGCGCAGGCCTGTGCGAAGGCGCTGTTCTCCGCGAGGAAACCGTACCCGGGGTGGATCGCCTCGGCCCCCGTGCGGCGCCCTCTGCGCCGTGAGCCCCCAGGTGGGCCTCGCCGACATACTTCGGCAGCAGGAAGCGGAACTTGCCCAACGGCAGGCTCAAGTCGCCGCTTCCCGAGCTGCCGTCACCCAGCTCTTCGCCGACCACGCCGACGACGCGCAGTCCGACGGAATCCACGGGGAACGCCTCCTGGGCCTGGACGCGATCCAGAGCCGCCTCGAATTCATGGGCCGGACCATGACCACCGAGTGCATGGGTGTACACCCCGGCCGCGCACAGCGGTCCGAGGATCTGATGGCCAGTCGCCCGCTGAACTCCGAGGCGCTGCACCGGGGCGTGACATTCCGGACCCTCTACCAGGACTGCGTGCGCAACGACGGCCCTACCGTGGACCACGCCAACTGGCTGCTGGAGCGGGGCGGCGAGGTCCGCACGGCACCGGTGGTCCCGCAGCGCGTGGTCATCACGGACCGCAGCCGCGCCCTGGTCCCCCTGCACCCCTCGGACAGCCGCAAGGGCGCCCTGTACGTCACCGAACCCGGCATAGTGATCTCGCTGATCGACCTGTTCGAACAGGCCTGGGTCATCGCGGTCCCCCTCGGCTCGACCCACACCCGAGACCCCGACACCGGCCTGAGCCCCGCCGAACGCGAACTCCTCCGCCTCCTGGGCTCCGGCCTGACCGACGAAGCCGCGAGCAACCGCCTCGGCGTCTCGGTCCGCACGGTCCGCCGCCAAATGGCCTCCATCATGGAACGCCTAGGCGCCGCCAGCCGCTTCGAAGCCGGCCTGAAAGCCGCCCAACGCAGCTGGATCTAACGACCTCGGGGGCAATGGCGCGCGGGCTCCCGGAGTCATGCGACTCCGTCGGGGATCTTGTAGTGGTCGAGGCCAGCCGCTGACGGCTCGCCAAGACTTCAGTCGATGGATCCCGTGCTGGTCCAGGAAGTCCTGGAAGGCGGGTCGGCCGCCGGCGCGGAGGTGCCTCACCGGTCGGCGGCCGACCGCTGAGGCGCTCAATGTTCACGGCGATGGCCGTGAACACGTGCTGCAGGTGGGCCTTCGACTGCCCCCGGCGGCGGCAGTGGCTCATGCCGTGTCCATGGTCTCGTAATGCGTAGGTCTCGGGTTCGAATCCCGAAGGCGGCTCCGGAAGAACCCCAGGACTCACTCGCCGTGACCTGGGGTTTTTTCTTGTGCCCGGTACCTTGTCGAGATCTTGCCGGGACCTTGCGGAGACGGAACGCCATAGGGGTGCCGTCTCGTTGTGGCCGGCCGTGGGCGTCAGAGCTTGACCACTTGCGCGCCGGGGCCGCACAGCGTCAGGAGGTCTTCGGGGTCCGCGGTCAGGACAGTTGCTGGGGCTGCCGAGGCGAGTGCGGTGGCGGCGACGATTGCGTCCAGGGCGTACTCGTGGCCGAGCAGCCCGGCCGAGGCGAGGAGCTTGCTCGCGTGGCGGGCGATGGCTTCGGTGGGTGGGACGATGTCCACGCGCGAGGCGGCGTAGTCGAAGCGGGCCTGGTTGGTCCTGGGGTCGCGTGCTTCGACGAGCGTGACGGAGCTGGTGACCAAGCGGATGTCTTCGGCCTCGGCTGCGGCCAGCCACTCGATGAGTTCGGGCCTGCGCCTGACGAGTTGCGACAATCCCTCGCAGTCCAGGACGAGCGTGCCACTCACGCGGCGTTCGCCGAGTCGGCCGCGTTGCCGCGAAGGATCGCTCGCTTGGCGTCGACCGCTGCCTGGTCGACGCGGCCGTTTTTGGCTTCCGCGTCCTCGATGAGTTCGCGCAGCCGATCCCGCTCCAGTTGGCGCTGGATGAGGGCTTCGACATAGGCGGACATGCCTCGCTTGCCGGTGCGCGCCTTGAGAGCCGCGATGGTGCCCTCGTGGAGCGAGACGGATACCGGCCGGACCGGGCCTTCGCCGGGAGGGGGGAGAGGGGACAGCGGCGGGAGACGGAGGGGTGGCCATGGCCGTCGTTCAACAAAACTATTGTTACTTAGCGGCTTGGGTTCGTGCTTTCGTCGCCGGCCGCCCCGTAAGTCTCTCGCCCCCGCCCCTCATCCCCCCACCTCCCGAAAAGCTTCCCCCAGCGCCTCCAGGCTGCGGCCCAAATCTGTGCAGTTCACCGCTGCGTAGCTGACCACCAGGGCCGGGGGGCGGGTCGTGTCCGCCAGGGTGTAGAAGCGGCCGCCTCGGACCAGTACCGAGCGGGTGCGGGCCGCGCGGACCAGGGCCTGTTCGTCCATGTGGGGCGGGAGTTGGAGGTAGGCCTGGAGGCCGCTGTCGCGGCCCAGGAGGCGGGTGCCGGGGAGGTGGTTGGCGGACTGGCGGCGGATCACTCCTCGGCGTTTGTGGAATTCCGTGCGCATCTTGCGCTGGTGGCGGTCGAGGGCGCCGGTGTCTATGAAGCGGGCCAGGGCCAGCTGTTCGATGCCCGAGCAGCCGATGTCCCAGCCCGCCCGCACATGCTCGATCGATGCCATCAGCTCCGAGGGCGCGGCCAGCCAGCCCAGGCGCAGGGCGGGGGCGAGGATCTTGCTCGCGCTGCCGGCGTAGACCACCCGGTCGGGGGCCAGGCTCTGGAGGGCGGGTACGCGGTCGGAGCGGTGCAGGAAGGCGCTGTCGAAGTCGTCCTCCAGGACATAGCCGTCCACCGTGCGTGCCCAGGCGATGAGGCGCTCGCGGCGGGCCCGGCTGAGGCGGGAGCCGGTCGGGAAGTGGTTGCCGGGGGTCATGAGTACGGCGCGTACGCCGCTGCGCTCCAGGACGTCCACGCGCAGCCCGTCCTGGTCGACCGGTACGCCCACCGGGTGCAGACCCGAGCTGGTGATGAACTCGCGTTCGCCCGGGTGGCCCGGGTCCTCCACGGCCAGGGACCGGTGGCCCCGGTCGCTGAGGACCTTGCAGATCAGGGCCAGGCCCTGGGCGAAGCCGGCGGTGAGCATGAGGTCCTCGGGGCGGGTCCGTACGCCACGGACCCGCCCGAGGTATCCGGTCAGTACGTGCCGGGCCAGGGGGACGCCGGAGGGCGGGGCGTAGCTCAGCTCCTGGCGGCCCGCGTCATTGACCACGGCGGTGACGCAGCGGATCCATTCCTGGCGGGGGAAGGCCGCGATGTCCGAGGTGCCGGTACGCAGGTCCCACATCGCCTCGGTGGACTCGCGGTCGCGGTCCGGGGACACCAGGGTGGGGACCGCCTGCGAGGTGGGCGGCTCCGAGATCGTGGTGCCCGAGCCGTGCTTCGTGAGTAAGTACCCCTCGGCGGCGAGCTGTTCGTACGCCTCGACGACGACGCTGCGGGACACCCCGAGGTCGTGTGCCAGTTGACGGGTGGAGGGGATGCGGGTGCCCGGACGCAGGGAGCCGTTCTCGACCAATCGGCGCAGCGAGTTACGTACTTGTACAGCCAGCGGGAGCCTTGAGTCGCGGTCCACGGTGAGGGCGAGCTGCCACGACAAGTGGTCTTCTCTCTGACTGTCGAAGTGGTATGGCCAGGCATTCTGACATCTGATGAAGTCGTTTCGCACACACATTTGCCGCCCCGGGGGGAACTGGGGTGGCCGGGGGTGGCACGGGGGGAAGGGGCCGGTGAAAGCCGGTCATGCGTGACATGCGATGTCGAGCCCATGGCTCGCCGCGGACGTGTTCGTCCAATCCTCCGAGCCCCAATGGTCTGTTGGACCAGAAAGGCTCTTGCTGTGTCTTTGTTGTCAGAATTGACCATGCCCGGATCCGGCGTGCCGGGTCCGGAGCGGCAGGTCGGGGAAGTCGCGCCGGCGGGGGGCATACGGGTCCGGGTGGTCTCCACCGAGCTGCCGCCCACCGATCCGCTCCAGCTGTACGAAGCCCTGGTCCGTACGCGGGAGCAGGACGATGTCTATCTCTTCGAGAGCCTGGACGGGCCCGATCAGGACCGGCACTACGCCGCCGTGGGATATGGGCGGCTGGCCGAGCTGCGCGTCTTCGCCGACCGGGTCGAGCTGGTGGCGGCCGGGGAACTGGGTGTGTCGCTGACCGCGGCGCTCTCGGCGGCCGTCGGCGCCGCGCGCAGTGAGCGGGGGGACGTACGCCAGTGGGCCGCCCGCGATTCCGGGGGCGTCTGGCGCATGCTGCGCGCGACGCAGGCCGCCTTCGTGCTGGACACCGAAGTGCCCACGTCCACCTTCGCCTTCGGGTTCCTCACCACGTTGTCCTACGAAGCAGCCTGGATCATGGAGGAACTCCCCGAGCAGCACGTGGAGTCGGAGCAGCCGCGCTGCACGCTGACCCTGTTCCGGGACACCGTTTGGTACGACGTACGCGAGGGCGGAGTTCAGCATCTCTCGGCGCACGGCGACCAGTTGCCCCCGGAGAGCGGGCAGCCCTTGTGGGAGATCCTGGACGAGATGAAGGGCCGGGGGCAGGCGGACGCGGCCGCGGTGGTGCCCGAGGCGCCCGTGCCACTGTCCGTGCGGGACAACGTGGACCGGGAGACGTTCGTCGCCCGCGCCGAGCGGTGCCTGGGACATATCGGAGTGGGCGACAGCTACCAGATTCAGATCGGCCACCGGATCGACGTCGAGACGGAGTTGACACCGCTCCAGGTCTACCAGCGGCTGCGCCACCGCAACCCGTCACCCTATATGTATCTGGTCCCGTGGGCCGGCCGGACGGTGATCGGCGCCAGCCCCGAGCTGTTCGTGCGGATCCAGGACGGCAATATCTCCATGCGGCCCATCGCGGGCACCGCGCCGCGCGCCGCCGATCCGGCCGACGACGCCCGCCTGGTGGCCGGGCTGCGGGAGAGCGCCAAGGAGCAGGCCGAGCACGTGATGCTCGTCGACCTGTGCCGCAACGACATCGGGCGGGTCTGCGTACCCGGCACCCTGAGCGTCGACTCGATGATGGAGGTCGAACCCTTCGCCTACGTCCACCACCTCGTCTCGACCGTGTCGGGCCGGGTCAGGGACGGTACGGACGTCTGGGCGTCGATCTGTGCGACCTTCCCCGCCGGGACCATGACCGGCGCGCCGAAGCTGCGCGCGATGGAGATCATCAGCGAGATCGAGGACAGCCCCCGGGGCATCTACGCCGGGGCGCTGGGACTGATCGACGTACGCGGGTTCACCGTGCTCGCCCTGTGCATCCGTACCGCCGTCCACGACGGGCAGCGGTACAGCACGCAGGCATCGGCAGGGGTGGTCGCCGACTCGGTGCCCGCCGACGAGTGGCGCGAGACGCTGGCCAAGATGAGCGCCACGTACTGGGCACTGACCGGCGAGGAGCTGTTGAAGTGAAGGTCCTGCTCGTCGACGCGTACGACAGCTTCAGCCACATCATCGACCAGTACCTGCTCACCCTGGGTGCCGAGACCGAGGTGGTGCGCTCGCGCACCCGCACGGTGGAGCAGCTGGTGGACTCGGCGCCCGACGCCGTGGTCCTGGGCCCCGGCCCCGGACACCCGGCCGACTCGGGGCACGTCGAGCTGGTGCACGCCTTCGCCGGGCGGGTGCCGCTGCTCGGAGTCTGCCTCGGGCATCAGGCGATCGGCCTCGCGTACGGGGCGGAGGTCGCCGTCGCCAAGCATCTGATGCACGGCAAGACGAGTCCGGTCGAGCACGACGGGCAGGGGGTGTTCGTGGGCGCCGCGACGCCGCTGACCGTCACCCGCTACCACTCGCTGATCGTCACCGGGGCGCCGACGGGGCTCGCGGTGACGGCGACCTCGCTCGACGACGGCTATGTGATGGGGCTGCGGCACCGGACGCTCGCCGTCGAGGGGGTGCAGTTCCATCCGGAGAGTGTGACCACCGACGACGGGCTGCGGCTCTTCGGGAACTTCCTGGCGGGGGTTCGCGATGCGCGCCCCACGGTGGGAGCGCCCGTGCCCGCTCACTGAGCGGCCGCGGGGGACGCGGACGGTACGGGTAAGGGGACGCAGGTCAGGTATGGATTCGGGGGGATCAAATGCAGGAAAACGAGATGCCGTTGGCTGTGGTGACCGGCGCCGCCGGCGGCATCGGCCGCGCCGTCACGGCGGAGCTCGCCCACGCCGGACACCGCGTACTGGCCGTCGACGTCAAGGACGACGCCGACCCGGCCGCGCACGCCGCGCTCACCGCCGACCTCGGGGTACCGGCCGCCGCCGATGAGCTGTTCCAGCTGATCGAGGAGCGGTACGGGCTGCCGTCGGTCCTGGTCAACAACGCCGGGATCTACGAGGCCAGGGACTTCCTGGACTACGACGCGGAGAGCTACCGCCGGGTCTTCGACATCAACGCAGGGGCCGCCTTCTTCTGTACGCAGACGCTGGCCCGCCGTCTCATCGCCGCCGGGCGGCCCGGCAGCGTCGTCAACATCGCCTCCATCAGCGGCCAGAGCGGCAGTCCGGACGCCGCGTACGGGGCGTCCAAGGGCGCCGTGATCGCGCTGACCCGATCCCTGGGGCGGTCCCTCGCACCGCACCGGATCCGGGTCAACGCCGTCGCTCCCGGCCTGATCGACACCCCGATGGCCGCACGTATCCCCGCCGACCGGGCGGCCGACTACCGCGAACAGATCCCGCAGGCACGGTTCGGCGAGGCCGCCGAGGTGGCCTCCGCCGTGTGCTACCTCGCGGGACCCGGCGCGAGCTATGTCACCGCGAGCGTGCTCGACGTCAACGGCGGCCTGCACTGACCCAGGCGTGACCGGACGGCCGCCTGTGCTGACCCAGGCGTGACCGGACGGCCGCCTGTGCTGACACAGGCGTCTCGGCACGGGGTCGAGCATCACCGCGTAACGGGCGTCACGGCGTCACGGTGCGACGACGTACAGCCGACCGGCATACCGGCCCGATCAGCCATCCACCACCCAACGACTTCCCCTGCCCGGAGCGCCCTCGTGCCGTCCCGCCCTGCGCGCTTTCCACCCCGAGAGGACCTTTCGCCCATGTGGCTGCCCACGCACGGCCCCGCGGCCGACTTCGCCGCGCGGTATCTCGAACTGCACCAGGCCTTCTACGACCGCACGCTGACCGAGCAGGCGCTGGACGACTGGCGAGCCAGTCAGCTGCGTACCGTGCTCGACCAGGTCCGAACCGGTTCGCCCTTCTACGCCCGGCACTTGAAGGACGTTGACCTGGGCGCGGTGACCCCGGACGGCCTTGAGGCGCTGCCCTTCACCACCAAGGCCCAGCTGCGCGAGGAAATGCTCGACGTCCTCAGCCGGCCGCTCACCGATGCGCTGTTCTTCTACGAGACCACCGGCACCACCGGCGCGGCGACGCCGTGCCCCCGCGACGGACGCGAGATCGTCGCGAGCAACGCCCACATCACCGAGTCCTGGTCGTCCATCTTCCGCCACCACTTCGGCGAACACGCCCCGCGCATCGGCCTGATGGGCCCCACGGAGGTGCACTCGTTCGGCGACACGCTCGGGGACATCGCCCGCAACGTCGGGTCGCTCAACGCCAAGATCTGGCCCTACTCCCCGGTCATCGGCTTCGGCAAGGCCCTGCAGCTGATGAAGGAGTTGGAGCTGGAGGTGATCTGCTGCACCCCTGGCGTTGCTCTCACTCTCGCCAAGGCCGCCGAACACCACGGGTACGACCTGCGCCGTGACTTCTCCGTCAAGCTACTGCTGGTCACCGGCGAGATGTGCACCCCGGCGCTGGCGCACAACCTGGAGACGGTCTGGGGCGCGGACGTCTACAACATCCTGTACGGATCGCAGGAGGCCTTCGTCGTGGCGACGGCCTGCCGCAACAAGCGCATGCACCTGTCGCAGACCAACTACCTCATCGAGGTGGTGGACCCGGAGACCGGCGAGTCCCACGGACCGCGCGGCAGCGGCGAGTTGACCGTGACCATGCTGGTCGACGGTGTGAAGCCGCTGATCCGCTACCGCACCGGCGACGCCGTGGTGATCGAGGCGTCGGACTGCGACTGCGAGATGCCGGGTGATCTCGTACGGATCGTCGGGCGCACCCTGGACCGGCTGGAACTCGGCGGGCAGCGGTTCACCGCCGGGCAGATCGAGACCGCCGTCATGACCGGGGTCACGGGATCCGCCGGGTACCAGGTGGTGATCGAGCACGACGACGCGGGGCAGGACCGCCTCACCGTCCGCCTCGAACTGCTCAAGGGGCTGGTCGAGGACTCCGCCGCACTCGCCGATGCCGTACGGGCGAGGGCCGCCGATGCGCTCGGGGTGTCCGTCGCCGTCGAGCTCAGTGACGGGCTCGACCCCATCGTCAGCACCGGCGCCTTCGTCAGCTGGAAGGCGGCTCGCATCGTGGACCGGCGCGGCACACCCGACCACGAGACCGAAGTGGCCCGGAAGATGGCGGCGAACCGTGGCTATGAGCGCTGACATCGCTGCCCTGCCGGGGCCGCTCGCCGAGGAGTACACCGCGCGCTGGAGCGATCTGACCGGGCGCTGGGCCGAGCAGCCAGGCACCACCCTGGGCACACTCGGGCCGGACGGCACATCCAGCCAGCTGGCCGCCCGCTTTCTCGCACGGCAACACGGTCTGTCCGTCGAGCTTTTCGACACCTTCGATGAAGTGTTGGCCCAACTTGTGGGCCGGAAAGTCGACTTCGCGCTGGTGCCGAGTGCCTACCAGGGGCTGACCCGCTTCCACTGGCACCGCGACCTGCGGCTCCGGGCATTCTTCCCGCAGGCCACCCCGGAGTACGGGATCGCCGCCCCGGCCGCAGCGGCAGCCGAAGCGGGAACGGGCGATGGGTCGGCGAGCAATGGGCCGGTCACGGTCGCTGCCATGTGGGAGGTCCGCAGGATCTACGCCGAGGTGGTGCCCGCCGCACTGCGCGACCGCGAGGTGCGGTGGGTCGACGCGGCATCCACGCAGCACGCCGCCGAGATCGTGGCCGCGGGCGGCGCCGAACTCGCGGTCACCAATGCCCCCGGGGTACGGCTCCACGGTCTGCGCTGGGTGGCCACCCGGCCGGGCGCGGAGATCCTCTGGACCCTGTTCGGGCACGCGGAGGCCGCCGAACTGCCCATCCCTGCCTGACCACTCCCGCCCGTATCCGGCCGTCCAACGTCCGCATCCGGCCGTCCAGCACTGGAGATTTCCGACGTGTCCCGCAGAACCCTGCTCCACCGCGCCACGGTCCAGGAGGGCCTGGGCAAGGCGTCCCTGCCGCGCCACAGCGTGCTGATCGACGGCGACCGCGTCGAGGCGGTCATGCCCGACGACCTGGCCCCGGTGCACGCGCCCGATGTCGACGTCCTCGACCTGGCGGGCCGCACCGTCATGCCCGGCATGACGCTCGGGCACACCCACATCGCCTACCTCAACGTCCTCGACGGCCGGGAAATGCTGTTCAAGTACTCCATCCCGGAGGTGACGCTCGCCGCCGCCGAGAACACCACCAACCTCCTCGGCCTCGGCTACACCGGCTTCGTCGGCGCGGGCTCGGTCGCGGGCATCGACATGGCCCTGCGCCGCGCCGTCGACTCCGGACGGCTGCTCGGCCCCCGGATCACCCCGTGCAGCCGGGACCTGATGGTGTCCGGGCCGCCCGAGCGGCGTAACCCGGAGGTCAAGAAGCGCATCCCCACGGACCTGATGCGGCTGGCCGACACCCCCGAGGAGATGGCCGCGTACGTCGCCGGGGAGATCGCCCAGGGCGCGGAGATCGTCAAGGTCTTCTCCTCCGGCGACGACACCTTCCCCAACGGCCGCTCCCACGAACTGCTCTTCACCGCAAAGGAGTTGGTGATCGCCACCCGGACGGCGCACGAGCACGGCGCCCGGGTACGGGCCCACTCGCGCGGCCTCGCCGGGATCCGCAACGCCATCGCCGCAGGAGTCGACGTCATCGACCACGCCACCTACGCCGACGACGCGGCGCTCGACGCCATCGCCGAACGCGGGATCTTCGTCGTACCGAGCCTCTACCAACCGCACATGCTGCTGACCACCGGCGGCGAGCACGGCAAGACCCCGGAGTACCTGGAGACGCTGGAGTTCGAGGCGGAGGTCGCGAACACGCTGCGGATCCTGCCGCTCATGGTGGAGCTGGGCATCCCGGTCGTGGCCGGGGACGACTTCGGCTTCGCCTGGACCCCGCACGGCACGTACGCCAAGGAGCTTGAGCTCTACGTGACCATGGCGGGAATCCCCGCCCCGACCGTCCTGACCTGGGCCACCGCCAACGGCGCGCGGCTCGCGGGGCGCGGGGACGAGGCCGGGACCGTACAGCCGGGGCGGCTCGCCGACCTCGTGGTGACCGACGGCGACCCCGCCGAGGACATCTCGGTGCTCAGCCGCCCCGGCGCCATCGAACTGGTGCTGCTCGGCGGCGCGACCGTCGCGGGCAGCACCGGGCCCTACCTTCCCCGTGTCACGGCAGGAGCCGCGTGATGACCCGTACGAAACCCGCCCTGCCCGTCCTTCCGGTCCTCGCGATCGGCGCCTTCGCCATCGGCACCGACACCTTCGTGGTGGCCGGGGTGCTGCCCGAGGTGGCCGGCGACCTGTCGGCGAGCCTCGCCGACGTCGGCTGGGTGAGCACCCTCTTCGCGCTCACCTACGCCGTCCTCGCTCCCGTGCTCGGCGCGCTCACCGGACGTCTGGAGCGCCGAACCGTCCTGGTGATCTCCCTGCTGGTCTTCGCCCTGGGCAACGCCGCGTCCGCCCTCGCCCCCGGCCTCGGCGAGCTGCTCGCCGCCCGGGTCGCGACCGCGGCGGGCGCCGCCCTCTACATCCCCGCGGCCTCCGCGTCCGCCGCCGCCCTGTCGGCGCCCGAACGGCGCGGCCGGGCCATGGCCGTGGTCCTCGGCGGGCTCTCCGCCGCGACGGTCGTGGGAGTGCCGTTCGGTACCTGGATGGCCGCGGACCTGGGCTGGCGGGCCACCTTCTGGCTGCTCACCGGGCTCGGTGTGCTGTGCGTCGCCGCCGTGGCCGGGGGGCTGCCCCAGGTACGGCTGCCGGCCGCGCCCGGACTGGCCGCGAGGCTGGCTCCGGTGCGGGACCTGCGGGTCCTGTTCACCGTGCTCACCACGCTGCTGTTCATGACGGGCGGCTACCTCGCCCTCACCTACATCGGCGCGGTCCTCGCCCCGGTGACCGGCGGCGACGGCAGCGAACTGGCCCTGCTGCTCCTGGTATTCGGCGTGCTGGCCGTCGCCGGCACGCTCCTCGGAGGCAGGGCCACCGACCGCTGGGGCGCGACGCCCGTCCTGCTCGCGTCGGTCGCGGGGCTCGCCGCCGTCCTCGTGACGCTGCCGCTGACCCGCGACCGGACGCTGACCGCGGCCGTGGCGATGGCGGCCTGGGGCATCACCGCGATGGCGACCCAAACCCCGCAGCAGTACCGTCTGTTCGCGATCGCACCCACCTCGGGGCCGCTGCTCCTCTCGCTGAACTCCTCGGCCACCTTCGCCGGGATCTCGCTCGGCGGCTTCATCGGCGGCCGGGTGATCGGCGACGGCGGCGCGGGCGAAGTCGACCTGCTGGGCCCACTGGGCGCGGGCCTCGCGGCCCTGGCCCTGGTGACGGCGCTCATCGGCGTACGGGTGAAACCACGCGACCGGGGGATCGAAGCCGACGCCGGATCGGCGGCTGGACCGGCGCCCGGGCCGGGTGGAGCGTCCGCCGAACCGGCGGGCAAGCGGGGCTGACCGGGCGGTGAGTCCGACCGGGCGGGGCCGGCCGGACGGGCGGGCGGGGCTGCACGGGTAGGCGGGCTGACCGGACAGCGGTCGGGTACGGGCGGGATCGGCCACCCGGCACACGCCAAGTGGCCTCCCGGAATTGCCGGGAATTGGCCACAGCCGGGGACCCGCCGTCTCCCTACTGTCAGACACGTCATCAGCGGTGCTCGGATCGCGGCCTTCGGATCACGGTCCCAGGGGTCAGGGGCCTCGGATCACGGTCCTCGGATCAGGGCCGCGGATCCCGGATCGCAGATCACGGACCCACCGACCCACGGACCCACGGACCCACGGACCCACGGACCCACGGACAAGAAGGACCCCCTCCATGGACAGCACCACCCCCGGCGCAGGCGCCCTGACGGTCACGGTCGACGAGCGGTTGTCGGAGCGCGTTCCCGGCTATGTGCTCGGCCTGATCGCCGTACCGGACATCGAGGTCGTCCGGGTCGCGGCGGCCGTGGGCGCACTGCTCACGGCTGCCGAGGACGCGCTGCACAGCAGGCGGCTCAGCAAGGCGGACGTCTCCGCGCTGCCCACGATCGCCGCCTGGCGGGACGCCTACCGGGCTGTCGACGTTAACCCCAACCGCTTTCCCTGCGCCGCCGAATCGGTGCTGCGCCGGGTGGCCAAGGGGGACAGGCTGCCGCGGATCAACTCCCTGGTGGACCTGTGCAACGCGGTGTCGCTCGGCAGCCGGCTGCCGGTCGCCTCCTGCGATGTGGGCGCCATTGAGGGGGAGCTGTCCGTACGGCTCGCCGACGGCAGCGAGACCTACCTGCCGCTCGGCGCACCCGACGCACCGGAGCACCCCGAGCCGGGCGAGGTCGTGTACGCCGACGGCCGAGGCCGGGCGCACTCGCGGCGCTGGAACTGGCGGCAGGGCGACGTGGTCAAGACCGACCTCGGCCGCCGCAGGCTCCTGATCACCGTCGAGGCGGCGCACGAGGGCGGCAGGGACGACGTCGACGAGGCGCTCGGCCGGGTCGCGGACGCGCTCGCCGGTCTCACCGGCGAGTTCGGGCGACCGCTGGTGCTCGACCGGTCCACGCCGTCCGGGGAGCTGTTCGGCGCCCCGTCGTCCGCGACGGTCCGCTGAGCCCGCACCCCCACTCGCACGAGGAGACCCGCATGAACCGTTCGATCCTGGTGGTGTACCGGCCCGCCGCCGGCCGCTACACGGCGCAGTTCCGCAGTGTCGTCGAGGCCGCCACCGGTCTCGGTGTCCGGCCCGTGGTGCTGCTGCCCACCGGCTGGGAGGCGCCCGAGGCCGAGGGGCTGCCGCTCTACCACGCCGATCTGGACGACACGGCGGCCGTACGGGCCGCTGTCGACGGCATCTGCGCCGAGCACCGCATCGAGCGGATCTTCCCGCTCTTCGAGGGCGACGTCCTGCCGGCCAGCCGCAGCCGCAGGGACCACGGGATCCCGGGTCTCACCCCGGACCAGGCGCTCAACTTCCGCGACAAGAACGTGATGCACCGCAGGGCCGAGGAGCTGGGCGTGCGGGTGGCCCGATCCTGCCGGCCCGACACGGTGACCGCGGTCGCGGAGTTCGCCGAGGAGGCCGGGTACCCGGTCGTGATCAAGCCGTACGCGGGCTGGGCCTGCGGCGACACCTACCGGGTGGACAGTCGCGAGGACCTGAACCGGGTCTGGGGAGCGATGGGCGACGACCGGCACGAGTACCGGGTCGAGGAGTTCATCCGCGGCACCGAGTTCCATGTCGACTCGCTGTTCCAGAACGGCGAGGTCGTCTTCGAGCAGCTGTCCCAGTACACGTACTCCGTCCTGGAATACCTCGACGAGCCGGGTGGCACCATCTCCCGCAAGCACAACCTGACCCCCCGCGAGCAGCGGATCCTCGACCTGAACGCCTTGGTTCTGCGCGGGTTCGGGCTGAGCACCGGTGTGGTCCACGCGGAGTTCTTCCTGCCCGAGGACGGCGGCGACGTCGTCTTCGGCGAGGCGGGCGCGCGGGCGGGCGGCGGTTCGATCGTCCCGGCGGTCGAGGCGGGGCGCGGCATCAACCTCGCGGGCGAGTGGTGCCGCCTCGAACTCGACCAGGACCACCGGCCGGACGCCAGGCTCGGTCCGGAGATCGGCACCGAGTACCTGAGCTCAGCGAAGTACGGGCGCATCACCGCCATCACCACGCCCGAGGAGCTGACCGCCCTCGACACGGTGCTGGACGCCGATGTGTGGAAGGGCGTGGGCGATGTGCTGGCCCCGCCGACCGCGTCCAACGACGTCCTCGGCTGGTACGTGTGCGAGGGCACCGACTTCGAGGATGTCCGGGCCCGCTTCAAGACCGTACGGGACGCGTTCCGTGTCGAGACCGAACAGGTCTGACGATCTCTCAGAGAGGGGGCCGAGCCATGTGGCTGACCCGGTTCAAAGAACTGCCGCTTGCGCTGCGCGTGCTCTTCCTCGCGTCGTTCGTCAACCGTGCGGGCATGTTCGTCTTCCCGCTGCTCGCCGTGTACTTGGTGCGCGGCGAGGGCCTCACGCCAGGTGAGGCCGGACTGCTGATCTCCGTCGGCAGTACGGGCCTGCTCGTCGGCAGCCTGCTCAGCGGCCCGCTCTGCGACCTGCGCGGCCGACGCACCGCGCTGCTGACGGCGCTCCTGCTGAACGCCGCGGGCTATCTGGGACTCGCGGTCTTCGACGGGCCGCCGTGGACGTACGCGGGACTGCTGTTCATCGCGCTGGTCGGCATGGGCATGTTCAGCCCCGCGTCCAACACCCTGGTCGCCGACCTGACCACCCCCGAACAGCGCCCCTTCGCGTACACGATCAGCTACGTCGGCAACAACCTGGGCATGGGCGTCGGCCCGCTGCTCGGCGGCGTCGCGGCGGCGTACTCGTACCAGGTCATGTTCGCGGGGAACATCCTCGCTGGGCTGGCCTGCGCGGCGATGATCGTGATCTGGGTGCCGCGCGACCGGCGCGGCGGCGCGGGCGGGCGCAAGGACAAGGGCCGCACGGGATCCCTGGGCCACGGTCATGTGCTGCTGATCGTCCTGGTCTCCTTCTTCTACGTCGCCCCGCTGATCGGCCTTGAGTACGCGCTGCCGCTGGCGGTCACGACGGTGCTCGGCGAGTCCGCGGGCCTGGTCGGCGCCGTCTACACGATCAACAGCATCGTCGTGGTCAGCCTGGGACTGCTCCTGGAGAAGCACATCAGGGCGTACGGGACCAAGATGCTGCTGCTGGTCGCCGGTCTGCTGTGGGCGCTGGGCCTGGCCGTGATCGCCTTCGCCTTCTCGCTGCCCGCCATCCTGCTGTCCACCGTCGTATGGACGCTCGGCGAGATCATCGTGTCCGTCGTCGTGCCCACGTACATCGCCGACCATGTCGACGAGCGCCGCGTCGGCAGCTTCATGGCACTCAACGGCTTTGTCCTCGGCCTCGCCCGGCTCGTCGTGCCCGTCGGGCTCGGCGTCATCTGGACGGCCCACGGCCACGAGCCCGTCTTCCTCACGCTTCTCGCCGCTCCGCTGGTCGGCATGGCCGCGTTCGCGCTGCTGCGCATCAAGCCGTCGGCCGCCACACCCGCAGCGGAGCCCCCGGACGTCACCGTCCCGGCGGCCGATGCCGTCCGCCAGACCAACTAGCCACTTCCGCCCTCACAACCAACTGGCCACTTCTGTCCGCACGTTCACCGCACCGCACCCACCACAGAGAGCGCTCATGTCCCAGACGAAGTTCCTGCTGTCCGAAGACCGCCTCCCCACCACCTGGTACAACGTGGTCGCGGACCTGCCCAAGCCGCTGGAGCCGATGCTGCACCCCGGCACCCGCGACCCGATCACCCCGGCGGACCTGGAGCCGCTGTTCCCGCCGGAGCTGATAGCCCAGGAGTTCTCCACCGCCGCGACCGTGGACATTCCCGGCGCCGTACTCGACGTGTACAAGCAGTGGCGCCCGAGCCCGCTGGTCCGGGCCCGCCGCCTGGAGAAGGCCCTGGACACTCCGGCCCGTATCTACTTCAAGAATGAGGGCGTCAGCCCGGCCGGCAGCCACAAGCCCAACACGGCCATCCCGCAGGCGTATTACAACAAGCAGGCTGGTGTGGAGCGGCTCACCACCGAGACCGGCGCGGGCCAGTGGGGCAGCTCCCTCGCGCTGGCCTGCCAGTACTTCGGCCTCGTCTGCGAGGTCTACATGGTCAAGGTGAGCTACCAGCAAAAGCCCTACCGCCGGGGCCTCATGGAGACCTTCGGGGCGAGCGTCACCGCCAGCCCCAGCGAACTCACCGCCGCCGGCCGGGCCGCGCTCGCCGCCGACCCGAACTCGCCCGGCAGCCTGGGCCTGGCCATCTCCGAGGCGGTGGAGGCGGCGGTGAGCAGCAACGGCACCGCCAAGTACGCGCTCGGCTCGGTCCTCAACCATGTGCTGATGCACCAGACCATCATTGGCCAGGAGGCCCAGCTCCAAATGGAGTTGGCCGAGGACTACCCGGACATCCTGATCGGCGCCGCCGGTGGCGGCTCCAACTTCGGCGGGCTCGCCCTGCCCTTCCTGGGCGAGCAGCTGCGCGGCGGACGCAAGGTCCGTGCCATCGCCGTCGAGCCCGCGTCCTGCCCGACGCTGACCGAGGGCAAGTTCGAGTATGACTTCGGTGACACCGCGGGCCTGACCCCGCTCACCAAGATGCACACCCTCGGCCACGACTTCGTACCGCCGAGCATCCACGCGGGCGGGCTGCGTTACCACGGCATGTCGCCGATCATCAGCGCGCTGAAGGACCTCGACTACCTGGAGGCCCGCGCCGTACCGCAGACCGCGTGCTTCGAGGCCGGAGTGACCTTCGCCCGCCACGAGGGCATCGTGCCGGCGCCGGAGTCGACGCACGCGGTGCGCGTCGCCATCGACGAGGCGCTGGCCTGCAAGGAGTCCGGCGAGGCGAAGAGCATCGTGTTCTCGCTCTCCGGGCACGGCCACTTCGACATGCAGGCGTACATCGACTACTTCGCAGGGAAGCTCAAGGACTGAGCGGTACGGGGGGAGGGGCGGGCCGTGGGGGCCCGCCCCTGAACGATATTGACTTTGGGGGAAGTTCATGCAGGACACGCAAGGAGTACGGCCGGTCATCCTCGGCATATCGGGGTCGGAGAGAGCCGGCGGCAACACGGATCTCGCACTGGACCACGCGGGCGACCTGGTGCGGGAGCGGGGGGCCGTGTTCCGCACGATCCATCTGCGCGACCACCGCATCTCGCCGTGCAGCCCGTGCGGCGACTGCAACGCGCGGACCAGTCCGTGCGAGCTGAAGGACGACATGCCCGCCATCGTCGAGGAGATGAAGCGCGCCGACGGCATCATCTACGCCGTGCCGGTGCACGGCTTCGGCCTGGCCCACCTCATGCAGATCTTCATCGAGCGGGCGGGCGTGGGCTTTCTGCGCTTCGACCGTCCGCTGGCCAATAAGGTCGGCGGGATCATCGTCACCAGCCGACGCTACAGCGACGCCTCCGTGCACAACCAGCTCGTCGACAACCTGTTGCTCAACCGGATGATCCTGGTCGGCAGCGGATTTCCCGCCCTGCTGCGCAACTCCGCCAAGGAGCCGGGCCTGACCGACGTCGAGGGCCTGGACGCCCTGGAGCGGATGACGCATCGGATGATCGACATGACACTGCTGCTGCGCAGGCACCAGGCGGCGACCGGGGAGCCGGTGCTGCTGCCGGACGACCGCAACGAGCGGGTCGCACGGGCCCATTCGATGACTTGAGAGCTACCTGACTTGAGACCTAGCTGACCAGCCCGGACCGGACCGGACCAGCCCGGACCGGTCCAGTCAGATCCGACATCTATCACTGACATCCGTCAAAGGAGAGCTCTGCTCATGACCGCCACCACGACCCCCGCCCTCGTCGGAATCGACTTCGACGCCATCCCCTGGGAGAAGTGGCACAAGCCCGGTGCCGACGGGCGGGTGAAGATCGCGTACACCGGTGGTCTGCGCGTACGGCTGATGGAGCTGCCCGCGGGCTTCAACGAGGAGCACTGGTGCGAGCGCGGCCACCAGGGCTATGTGCTCCAGGGCGAGTTCACCATCCACTTCGACAACCGCTCGGTGCCCTGCCGTCCTGGGATGGGCTTTGTGATCCCCGGTGACGAGCGGCACCGCTCGCAGGGATCCGATAGCGAGCCGACCATCGTGTACGTCGTCGACCAGGTGCCCGAGGCATGACGGGGGCAACCGGCACGGCGCGGTTCGATGGCGGTCCCGCGCGGATCGACGAGCTGCGCGGGTCCATCGACGTACTCGACCGGCAGATTGTCCGGCTGCTCGCGGAACGCACGGCAGTCGTACGGGAGTTGACCGAGTTCAAGCGTGACGAGGAGACCGTGCGCTCGCCCGGCCGGGTGGAGCAGGTCATCAGCAAGGTGCGCCGCCTCGCCGAGGAGGAGGGCATGCCCCCGGCCATCGCCGAGGCCACCTACCGCACGCTCATCGCCGAGCTGACGGATCTCCAGATGCGTCGGCTCGCCGAGCGGCGGGTGGCCGCGGCGTCCGCACCCGCGTCCGCACCCGCGTCCGCACCCGCGTCCGCACCCGCGTCCGCACCCGCGTCCGCACCCGCACCCGCGTCCGCACCCGCACCCGCGTCCGCGTCCGCGTCCGCACCCGCACCCGTAGCCGGGGAGGCCGAGGTATGACGCGCCGCCGCCTTGCCGATCTGCGCACCGCGCTGGCCGGCCTCGACCTGATGCCCGGCGAGCTGGTCCGGGTACGGGAGGAGGTCCCGGCCCGGTTCGGGGTCTCGTCGCACTACGCGAAGTGGGCAGGCACCCCGGCCCCGCCGCCGACGGGCCCCGGCCCCGCGGTCCTCTTCGAGCGGGTCACGCCCAGCAGCGCGACCGCCGAGGCACGGGCCGTGCTCATGGGGCTGTACGGCACCCGGCGCCGGGCCGCCGCCCTGCTGGGTACGACCCCGGCTCTGTTGCCGCACCGGCTGCTCGACGCGGTCGCCGCGCCCGTGCCGCCGGTGCGGGTCAGGGAGGGCGGGGCGCCGGCCCGGGTAACGCTCGCGCCGGACCTGACCGCGCTGCCGGTGCCGGTCCTCACCGACGAGGACGCGGGCCCGTATCTCACGCTCGGGGCGGTCCTGGCCACCGATCCGGAGACCGGTGTACGGAACCTCTCCATCCACCGGATGTGCGTGCAGGGCCCTGATCTGCTGTCCATCTGGATGGTGCCGGGCCGGGACCTGGAGGCCGCGTACCGTTCGGCGCTGCGCGCGGGCCGCCCGCTGCCCGTCGCGATCCATCTGGGGCTCGGGCCCGCCGTACTGCTCTCCTCCTGCTGTCCGACCTCCCTCGTTCCCACGGGGCTCGACGAACTCGCGGTGGCGGGTGCGCTGGGCGGGGCGCCGGTGGAGCTGGCGCCGTGTCGCACGGTGGACGCGGAGTGCATAGCGGACGCCGAGTACGTGCTTGAGGGTGAGCTGCTGCCCGATCTGGCGCCGGAGAACGCACAAGGGCCTGCGGCCACACCGGAGTTCCTCGGCTACCAGGGCCGGGCGCATCCTTCGTTGCCGACCGTCCGGATCACCGGGATCACCGCACGCGAAGGCGCGATCCTGCAGGCCGTTTCGGGCCCCGGCCATGAACAGTCGGTGCTGCTGGGTTTCGGGATGGAGGCCGCGGTGCTCGGCCGACTGCGGGAGTGGGATGCCCCGGTCAAGTCGGTGCTCTGCCACACGGCGGGCGGCGGTCAGCTCATGGTGGTGCTCCAGTGGCTCGCCAAGCGCTCGGCGGCCGACGACGAACTGGTGCGCAAGGCTTCGGAGTCGGTGCTTGAGGAATTCCGGATGGCGAAGATGGTCGTCTCGGTGGACGAGGACGTGGACCTGGAGTCCGACGAGGACCTGTGGTGGGCGATGACCACCCGGATGCAGGCGGACCGCGATGTGGTGGTGCTGCCGGACAGGGAGGGGTTCCCGCTGGACCCGACGCAGTCCACCGGCTACTCGGCGAGCCTGTCGGCGGACGGCCGCACGGCCAAGGTGGTCTTCGACTGCACCGTGCCGTACGCGCAGCTGTCCCGCTTCCACCGGCCGCGCTTCACCCCGGTCAATCCTTTTACTCCGGACGGGACGTGACCTCGCGCACGCCTTCTACTCCGGACAGGACTTGACCTCACGCACGACGGCGGCCAGCAGCGCGATGCCCTCGGTGATACGGGCCGTGGTCAGGGCCGCGTACCCCATCAGGAAGGTCGGTTCGGTCGGCAGGTCCTGTACGAAGTAGCCGGACGCGGGGTAGATCCGCACCCCGCGGTCGGCCGCCAGCCGGGCGATCCCGGCCTCCGTGGCGCCGCGTGTCCCGGTGAGCGTGACCAGGACGTGCAGGCCTGCCGCTTCGCCGGAGATGCGCACCTCGGAGCCGAAGTGTTCAAGCAGGGCCTCGATGAGGCGGCTTCTGCGCTGCCGGTACAGGCGGATCATCCGGCTGATGTGACGGGTGTACGCGCCGGTCGCGATGAAGTGGGCGAGCGCTTCCTGGTCGACGGTGGGCGTCAGCCGGTCGGTGATCCACTTGATGCCGAGGAAGGGCTGCACGAGATGCGGCGGGAGGATCGCGTAACCGATCCGCAGGGCCGGGAAGAGCGTCTTGCTGAAGCTGCCGACGTAGACGACGGTGTCCCGGTGCCGGGCGGCGGCCAGGGCGGGCAGGCGCTCCGCGGTGAAGGTGAACTCGTTGTGGTAGTCGTCCTCCAGGACGGTCGCGCCGCGCTTGTACGCCCAGTCCAGCAGGGCGAGCCGCCGGCCCTCGGACATGATGAAACCCGTCGGGAACTGGTGCGAGGGGGTCACGTACACCAGCTTGACCCGCGCCGGATCGTGCCCCTGCGCCCGCACGCAGGCGTCGATGTCGCCGACCCGCAGCCCTTCCTCGTCCACCGGTACGGGCACCACGGTCGCCTCGGAGCAGCCGAAGACCTGGCGCAGCACGGTGTGGCTGGGGTCCTCGATGACCACCACGTCCCCCGGCCGCACCAGCAGCCGGACCAGGATGTCCATGGCCTGGGTGGCGCCACCGGTAACCATGATCCGGTCGGCGGACGCGTCCAGGGCGCGACTCTGCCGCACCAGCGTGGCGATCTCCGTGCGCAGCGTGGGGGAGCCCTCGGCCGGCCCGTATCCGAGCGCGGCGGCATCGGCCCGGCCGTACGCCTCCTGGAGGGACTGCAACCAGCGTGCCACCGGGAAGTTGGCGAGCGCGGGCGTGCCGTGCCGGAAGTCGAGCCCGGTGCCGGGGTGATGGGTGGGCGCCGGCTCCCAGGGCTGCCAGAGGGAGTTGCCGTCGTCGGTGGATCTGGGCGGCTGCGGGGCGAGGGCCGCGGGCGCCGACCGGCGGGCGCCGGACGGTACGCCGCCGGCGAGTCCGGCGACCCGGGTGCCGGAGCCGCGTCGGGCGGTGAGGATGCCGTGGGCGCGCAGCAGTTCGTAGGCCCGGGTGATGACGGTCCGGGAGACGTCGAGCTGGAGGGCGAGTTCACGGGAGGCGGGCACGGCGTCACCGGGCCGCAGCTGCCCCGACCGCACCAACAGGGTGACCTGGTCGCACACTTGCTGCTGCAAGGGCGTGGCACTGTCCCGGTCCAGGGCGATGAGCAGCTCCGACGACCCCACGTTTGTCCCCCTTACTCCCCCCACAAACCACTGCCGAGTCTCGCATGACCCCCGCCGACCACCGCAGCCGAGGCGTGCTCAGGCGGTGTGCGGCGGGAGTTGGGGCGCTGGAGCGCGCGATGCGGCCGTGGAAGGATGACGCGACGCGACCGGCCGGACCTGGCCGGGGTGCCGACGACGCGAGGGCCGGGTCCGCGACGGGTGCCGGCGATGGGACCGAGAGGGGATGACGTGGCACAGGGACCAGTACCGCTGACCGACCAGGAGATCGCCGAGCAGTTGGAGGGTCTACCGGGCTGGGAGCAGCTGGGGCACGAGATCACCCGCACCTACGGCCTCGACTATCACGCGGCTGTCGGGCTGATCGTGCAGGTGGCGGACCATGAGCGTCGGGTCTGCCACCACGCGGACATCGACCTGCGGATCGACCATGTCCGTTTCGGCATCACGACCCACGAGGCCGGCGACGAGCTGACGGCGGCGGACTTCGCCCTGGCGGCCCGCATCGACGCGATCGTCCAGGCCCACCAGTCGGTCCCGCTCGACTGAGACCGACCCCGGGCACCGAAGCCCCGCTCGGACCCGCGGTGCGGGAATGGGCGGGGCGAGCCGAACCGTCACGCCAGCTGGAAGATCTCGTGAGCGGTGTCATCGCCTCGTCGGCCCCCGCCCGTCCAGATCCTCGCAGTACTCCGCCACCTCCGCCTGCCAGCGGGCGTTGACCCCGGTGGCCGCCATCGCGGCCTGCGCCCCCGCGAAGTCGTCGGTTTCCACGTAGCCGACGAGCAGGCCGTCCTGGCACACATGGAGCGAGCAGTTGTGCCAGCCGACCGCGCCGAGCGCCGCGCGCATCTCCGGCCAGACCCCTGTGCGCAGCGGGCCGGGATACGCGTCCAGGTGCCGTACCGCTCCTTTCCCGCCGACCTGCGGTCCGGGGTCACCGGCCAGGTCGAGCGGTGCGCGTTGATGCTGAAGGACCCGGCGACCTGGCGGGACCTGTGGTGGATGCTGACCGACATGACGGCGGGCGCGACCACCGCGATCGTGGCGCCCTCCCTTTGACGGCGGTGGATGCCCCACCCGGCAAGGGCAGTCGCAGGACGCGACTGCCCTTCGGGGTTTGCGCCTACGGACGTGTCACCCGGGCGTTGCGCTTCGACTGTGCCGCCTCAGCCCCTTCCCGGTCCCGCCCCCGTCCCCCGCAGTGGCTCGCGGCTCCACACCTCCAGTTCGGGCCGGTCCTCGGTGGCGGTGATGCGGCCGGTCATCGACCAGCCCCAGGACCGGTAAGCGGCGGTGGCCGCCGTGTTCGTCGCGTCGACGAACGTCGTGACGAGCTCGGCCTCGACCCGGGCGAGCAGGCGCTCCTGGAGGTGGCTGGCGATGTGGTGGCGGCGGTGGGACGGGTGCACCATCAGCTCGGCGACGGCGAAGACGTTCCCGGAAGCGGTGAGTTCCTCGATCTCCTGCGGCACGCCGCCGCGCAGCCCCTGCCACCAGCCGCCCGAGCGGTGCGGCGGATAGCCGTAGACGCAGCCGGCGAGGCTGGTCTCGCTGGCGACGAGCATGTCGAAGCCGGGGCGCTGCACATCGGCGGCGAATCGTTTCAGGAAGACCCGCCGGTCGTGGAACTCCTCGCCCGACGCGCCGCGGTACGCCGCGACGTACAGGTCCGCGATGGCCTCCCGTTGTTGATCGGCCTGCCAACGGCTCAGTCGACGTAAGAACACCTCTGTCATGCGGACATCGTGGCAGTGCGGTGCTGTTGGGGGAACGGCGCGCGGTGCGTATCGGGTGCCGGGGGCCACTCACCCCGAGGCGTGGGCGGAGAGGGCCGCCTCGATCTGCGGGGCGACCTCCTGGCCGGACAGCGGCTTCCCGTCCCGGCTGAACGCGTGCACGTCCTGCTCGCCCAGGCGCAGGGCGGGGGTGCCGCGGATGCCGCTGCGCTCGAAGGCCTCCGCCACGGCGCCCGCCCACGGGAGGTAGCCGCCGTCCTGGACGGCCTGCCGGAAGGCGTCCGAGCCGAGGCCGCCCGCGCCGGTACCGGTGTGGACCGACCGGGCGACGGCCAGCAGGCCGGCCGGGTCGCCGTAAGCGTCGTCGCGCTCCTCGGGCTGGTTCGCGTAGAGCGCCTCGTGCAGAGCCTTGAACTCGGCCTGCCCCTCGTTGACCGCGGCCCCCAGCGCGCCCAGCGCCGTCCTGGAGCCCCGGCCGCCCAGCATCCCGTCGAGGAAGGTCGCGAAGTGGTACTCCAGGCGTAGCCGGCCGGCGTCCGCGAAGGCCCGAATCGTGGCGCCCGACGAGCGCTCCATCGCCGCGCAGTACGGGCAGCGCAGGTCCTCGTACAGCGCCAGGGCCGGTACACCGTCGTCCGCCGGGCCGTACGGGACCACGAGACCCGACTCGCCCGTCGTGTGCGCGGGCGTCGCCGGGGCGGCGGCCCCGCCGGGGGCGTGCGGGGGCGTGGCGTCCGGGTGGTCTGGCTGGCTCATGCGCTGGCTCCTTCGGTGCCGTCAGATCCTGTCCAGCTACGCACAGCGCCCCGCGCGACGCATCATTTGGCCCCCCGGTCGGCCCCTCGCGACGCACCCGCGCAGCCCGCGCCCTCGCTCCTACGTCATCCGTCGGCATTCGTAGGCGCTCGTGCATCACTGTCTGTTGACGTGGGGCCGCCCCAGGACCGTCAATTCCGTATGGCCGATATCGAGGGGATGCGGCAGATCGACACCCGCCACGGCCGCGTCGCCGTCCATGTGAGCGGCGCCGGGGCGCCCGTCGTGCTGCTGCACGGCAGTCCGGGTGATCACCGCGACTACGAGGCGGTCCTGCCGCGGCTGGCCGCTCACCACCGGGTGATCGCCGTCGACTGGCCCGCGTACGGCGCCTCACCCGCCCCCGAAGAGCCGCGCCGGACGACGGCCCCCGACCTCGCGGGGGCGCTGCGTGACCTCGTCGACGTGCTGGGGCTCGACCGGGCCTCCTACATCGGGAACGCGGTCGGCGGGTACGCCGCGGCGTGCCTGGCCATCGAGGCGCCGACGCGGGTGAGCGCCCTGGTCCTGGTCAACAGTGCGGGCTTCGGACGGGCCAACGCGGCGACCAGGACCCTGGGCCGACTGCACGGCACACCGACCGCGACCCGGCTGCTGTCCCTGCCGACGGCGCGGTTCGGCAATCCACGGCCCAACGCGTACGTGACCGACCTGCTCGGCCGGTACGCCGCCGCGCTCACCGACCCGGCCGCGGTCGCCGTCCAGTCCGCCGTCCGGCGCAGCCTCGCCCGTCCGGACACCGATCTGCGCGAGCGGGCCGCCGCGATCCGGGCGCCGACGCTGCTCGCCTGGGGGCGCCGGGACAGGATCGCCGGCGCCCGGGACGCGTGGCGGGCGGCGCGGGCGGTGCCGGGAGCGCGGCTGGTGCTGCTGGACGCGGGGCGCGTGGCGTTCGCGGCGAACCCGGCGGCGTTCCTGGCGGCGGTGCTGCCGTTCCTCGCCCGGCACGGCGGCTGACGGGATCTCGCCCGGGGTGATCGGGCGCGTACGACGCGAACCGTCGGATGAAAAATTCCTCCCGTGCCATCGCGTCGATGGGGGTAGGGAGCGGCCCGGGAACGTACCCGGACGGACGGGGGGCACATGGGACAGGTGCGCACGGACACGGCGTTCCGGGAGTTCGCGGCAGGCCGCACGACTCATCTCCTCCGGTCGGCGTGCCTGCTGACCAGCGGGGACACACACCTGGCCGAGGATTTGGTGCCCCGCGGCCCGGCCGCGAGGATGCGGAGTGTGTATGGGCCCTCGGAGTACAGGTGCGCGTTGGTGACCAGCTCGCCGGCCAGCAGCCCGGCGGTGTCGGTGAGCCTACGCGCACGGCCCGGTCCCGCGGCTGGACACCGTGCACCTGGACCAGTCCCACGGCCTGGCGTTCCTCGACGCGGAGGCCCAACTGGCCAAGTAACGGACCCTTTTCGGCAGAATCGAAGTCGTGGCGCACTCGCCGACGGAGAGCCGGGACGTCATCCACAGCATCAGCCGGAACCTGTGAAGGGAACTCACATGCGCACGCACGACTGGCAGAAGTCCTCGTACCGCGCCCAGGGCGACTCCTGCGTACACGTGGCCGCATCAGGTGACACGGTCAAACTCACCGAAAGCAGCGATGCCACCGGGGCGATACTCCAAGCCACGCCCGCCACCTGGGCCGCCTTCCTCCGCACGGTCAAGCAGGACGCACCTCATGCCTGACATCCCCACCGACCTCAACTGGATCCGCGCCGCCCCCGAAGGCGAGGAGGGCCCCGGCCCCTGGATCGAGGTCGCCTTCGGCCCGGAGGACCTGGTCTACCTCCGCGAGACCAGCGACCCCGACAACGTCGTCACGACAACCCAGCAGAAGTGGGACGCATTCGTACTCGGCGTCCAGGCAGGCGAGTTCGACCACTTCGCGGACCGGGACTTCGCTGCCGTGGAAGTTCCGGTCCACGGTCCAGGAAACCCTGCCCCCCGCGGCTGAGGCGTCGAGCGCGCTGGGTGCGGCCGGTGGCGTGCGTCCCGGCCGCGCCCGCGTTGCCCGGCCGTGGCGTGCGGCCCGCCCCAGCCCGTCACTTCGCGTCGGCGTAGCACTCCACGATCGCCGTTGTGAAGGGGAACCGCACCGGTGTCTCGCCGAAGGCGACTCGTCCGGCCAGATCCCCGGCCGCGCGGATCGCTCCCGCGACCGTGTCCGCCTCGTCGGCCGGGCAGTGCACGATCACCTCGTCGTGCTGGAAGAAGACCAGCTCGGCGCGGAGCCCCGCCGTCGTCAGTGACTGGCGCAGCGCCGCCATCATCAGCAGCGCCCAGTCCGCCGCACTGCCCTGCACCACGAAGTTCCGGGTGAAGCGGCCCCGCGCGCGGGCGTTCGTCGACGCGTATCCCGGGGTGAACTCCCCGCCCGCGGCGGGGTCTCGGCCCGGCTCCTGGGTCGCCGCCTCCTGCGGGATGCCCGCCTCCTCGCCGTCCCCCGACCCCGCCGCGGGCGGACAGGTCCGGCCCAGCCAGGTCCGTACGAGCCGCTGCTCCTCACCCGCGCGCGCCGCGTCGTCCACATACGCGACGGCGCGCGGGAAGCGTCTTCGCAGCGCTGCCAGGTTCTTCAGGCCGTCGCCCGACGTCTGCCCGTACACCGCGCCCAGCACAGCGAGCTTCGCCATGTCGCGGTCACCGGCGAACGCCCGGTCCGACACCGCCTTGTACAGGTCGCCGGGCTGGCCCGCCACCTCCATCAGCCCCGGGTCGCGCGAGATCGCCGCCAGCACGCGCGGCTCCATCTGGTCGGCGTCGGCGACCACCAGACGCCATCCGGGATCCGCGATCACCGCCCGGCGGATCACCTTGGGGATCTGGAGGGCGCCGCCGCCGTTGGTCACCCATCGGCCCGTGATCGTCCCGCCCGGCAGGTACTGGGGTCTGAAGCGGCCGTCGCGCACCCAGTCCTGGAGCCAGCCCCAGCCGTGCGCCGTATAGATCCGGTACAGCTTCTTGTGCGTGATGAGCGGCTCCACCGCCGGGTGGCCGAGGCCCTCGATCTCCCATCGCCGCGTCGACTTGATCTTGATTCCGGCCTGCCCGAACGCCTTGATCACGTCCGCGGGCAGCTCCGGCCGCACCCGCCGCCCGAACGCCGCCGACACCTTGTCCGTCAACTCCGCGAGCCGGCGCGGCTCCCCGCCGCCCGCGTACCGCTCGCCCAGCAGCTCGTCGAGCAACTCCCGGTGCACATCGGCCCGCCACGGCAGCCCGGCCCCGTTCATCTCGGCGGCCACCAGCATCCCCGCCGACTCGGCGGCGGTCAGCAGCCGCATTCGGTGGGGGTGCTCGGCCGCCGCGTGTCTGCGGCACTGGTCGGCGTACACCTCAAGGAGGTCGTCGAACGGCACCCGCACCGGCTGCGGCTCGAAGAGCGAGGACTGCGAGCCTGGCTCGGCGGCGCGCTGCGGCGGATCCGGCGGCACGGCCCGGTCGTGCAGCCGGGCCCAGGCCGCCGCCGCCGAGTGCGGCTCGCCGTGCCGCCCCTCGTGCCCGAGGAGCAGCGCCTCCGCGTCCTCGACGTCGTAACACCGCTCGACCCGCACCCCGGCGGCGAGCAGCCGTGGGTAGATCTCGACGGTCGAGCGCCACACCCAGCGCCCGACCTCGGGCCTGGACCGGATCGCCTGCGCGAGGTCCGGCTCCTCGCGCACATCACCGGCGGGCCGCCCGTCCCGCCCCAGCGGCACGAGCAGCGCCCCACCCGCGTCCGTCGCGGCGACGGCCCACCGATCGTTCATGGGTGCGAGTCTGGCACCCGGCACTGACAGTCGCCGGGGGACGCGTCACGCGGCAGTGACAGTGGCGTGCGCCACATCGGCGGCCAGTGCGTGCGCGGTGGCTCCGCCGAGGGCGCGGTTCGTGGGCTCCATGACATGCGGCTTACGACTGCGGCCGGGCCGGGCCGCCGGTCTTTCGGCCAGGTGGGGCGGGCCGAAAGGCGGGCCGGTGCGGGGCGCGGCAGGATCGACGTTGGGGAGGCAGGAGAGCCGGTGTCCATCAGGAAGGACAGCCGGTGCCCACCGAGGAGGAGACTCAGATGCGAGCGATCGTTTTCAACGAGTTCGGTGGACCCGAGGTCCTGCGGTCCACGGAGACCGACGAGCCGCACCCGGGCCCCGCTGCCCGGCCAGGCAGCCCACCGCCGAAGCGAGGACACCCACCGCAGCGGCCTCGCTCAGCAGCAGCCGTCGTATCTGTCCCGGCGTCGCCCCGGCCGTCCGCAGCAGCCCGAACTCGCGCCTGCGCACTGCCACCGCGAAGGCGAAAGTCGAAGCGACGACGAAGACCGAGACGAAGGTGGTGACGCCACCGGCGGTGCCGAGCACGGCGTTCACGGTCACCAGGGCCTCGGCGTCCTCCTCCGCCCCGGGATCGGCGAGTGCCCGGTCGTCACCGGTGAGCACTTGGGCCCGGTCGCCGACGGCTCTCCGTACGGCGCCGACGGGAGCGTCCACGCCAACGGCGCTGACGGGAGTGTCCACGCCAACGGCGTCGCTCCTGTTGCCGTTGCGCTCGACCCGGCCCAGTGCGCGCAGGTCGCGCAGCAGATCCGCGTCCACAGGGTGTGGATGAGCGAGTTTCTTCGACACCCGAGCGGTGTTCGGCCCCCGCCGCATCTCCACGGTCAGCGTGTCCGTACCCCTCACCACGACCGGCGACGAAGCGAACCGCTGCGGGGTGCGCGTCGGCGGGTCGAGGCTCGCGGCGATGCCGAGGGTCATGGTCGTCATCAGCCCGACCCCGATCGCCAGCGCCACGAAGCTGCCGACGAAGGTGGCCCAGCGGGTTCGCAGCGCGCTCAGCGCGACGGTCAGCACGCCACACGCTCCAGGCCGGTCATGTGGGCGGCGATCCGCTCGGCGGTGGGGGAGGCCAGCTCGTCCGCGACGCGCCCGTCGACCAGGAAGACGACGCGGTCCGCGTGCGCGGCGGCCACCGGATCGTGGGTGACCATCACGATCGTCTGCCCCTCCAGATCCACCAACTCCCGGAGCATCAGCAGCACTTCGCGGCTGGTTGTGATGTCCAGTGCCCCGGTCGGCTCGTCCGCGAAGAGCACCGCGGGACGGGTGATCAGCGCCCGCGCGATCGCCACCCGCTGCTGTTGTCCGCCCGACATCTCGCCGGGCCGGTGCCGGGCCCGCCCGCCGAGCCCCACTCGCCCGAGCGCCGCCGCCACCTCGGCGCGGGAGGGCCGGCGCCCCGCCAGCCGCAGCGGCAGCGAGACGTTCTGTGCGGCGGTCAGCGAGGGCAGCAGATTGAACGCCTGGAAGACGAAGCCGATCCGGTCCCGCCGCAGCAGCGTCAGCTGCCGCTCGCTCAGCCCGCCCAGCTCGGTACCGCCGACGGCCACCGCCCCCGAGGTCGGCCGGTCGAGCCCGGCGGCGCACTGGAGCAGCGTGGACTTGCCGGATCCGGAAGGCCCCATGACGGCGGTGAAGGTACCGGAGCCGAAGTCGAGATCGACCGCGTCGAGGGCGCTGACCTCGCGGTATGTCTTGCGGAGCGCGGTGAGTCGTACGGCGGTTGTGGTCATGTTCGCAGACTTCCGCCCGCGGCCCCGCCGATCACGACCGCTGGACGGAGTCTTGGGGGTATGCCTGGCCCTACCTCGCTCGGCGAGGAGTGCAGGTGGGCGGCGACGTATTCTGATTCCCGTACTCGGCCACCGGCCCGTCCCGCCGCGATCAGCTCGCGGAGAAGTACACCGGGCGTCGTGCCGACAAACTCCACGCCGACAAACTCCATGCCGACAACGACTTCGCCGCGGTGGGCGAAGTGCTCAAGGAAGTGCAGCAGCGGGATGTCCGTGCCTGAGGGATCGATCGAAGCCGTCGACAAGGCGTTCGCCGCCGCGCTCTACACGGACGGCGACACGGGTCTCGACATCGGGGCTTCGCTGCTGGCCGCCGACCGGAACGTCGATGCCGAACTACGCCGTCGCGGCGAGGAGTTCGTCACGCGGGCCTGGCAGCGCGGCTGGCAGCCGGCCGACGTCGAGCGGATCGTCCGGCGGGATCTGGCGGAACACCATGTGCGGCTCGTGGGCGAGCTGATCGCGGGCGAGGTCCGTGGGTACGGGCAGCTGCCGCCGCGCTGGGACGCACAGCTCGCCGAGCTGGATGTGCGGGAGTGGCGGGCGGACCGGTTCTCGTACGCGACCGCCGTGCTGGAACTGCTGCGCGTGCTGCTGCGCCTGCCCGCGATCGAGCCGGTGGGGGCGGCGCCGGGCGCGCCCGTCCACGTACCGCCGCGGCACGGCAGCGAGCCCCGCATGCTCACCCGCGTCCGCGCCCTGCTCGCCAAGGCCGAGGCCACCGACTTTCCCCAGGAGGCGGAGGCGCTCACCGGCAAGGCGCAGGAGCTGATGGCGCGCCACAGCATCGACGAGGCGCTGCTGGCCGCCCAGGGACACGCCGGCGATACGCCCGCCGCCTGCCGGATCGGCGTCGACGCCCCCTACGAGACGGCCAAGGCGATCCTGCTCAACGCCGTCGCCGACGCGAACCGTTGCCGCGCCGTGTGGAACGGCGACCTCGGCTTCTCCACGGTCGTCGGCTTCGAAACCGACCTGGAATCCGTCGAGTTGCTGCATACGTCGCTGCTGGTGCAGGGCACCGCGGCGATGACCCGCGCGGAGGCGGCCCAGCGGGCGGGTGGCCGCAAGCGCACCAAGGCGTTCAGGCAGTCGTTCCTGACGGCGTACGCGAGCCGGGTGGGGGACAGGCTGCACGAGGCGACCGAGCATGTCACCGAGGAGGCCGGCGGCTCGCTGCTGCCGGTGCTCGCGGCGCGGGACGTGGCGGTCGAGGACCGCACGGACCGGATGTTCCCGGAAACGACGGCGACCCGCGTGCGCGGCGTCACCGACTACGAGGGCTGGGAGCACGGCACGGCCGCGGCCGACCGCGCCCACCTACCGAAGTCGCACCGCCCGGAAACGCACCGGCCGATCCGTGACTGAGCGGGGCCTACCGGCCGATCCGTCCCGGGACTGAGCGGGGGCGCACCGGCCGATCCGCGCCGGGGCTGGTCGGGGGCCGGGGTCTCACGGCCTCCTGAAGTGCTCGATCAGCCGCGCGTAGCTGTCCTCGCCGTGCCCCTCCTCAAGCGCCCTGCTCACCAGGCCCACGGTGTAAGCGGGGAATTCCGCGTTGATGCCGCGCGCCCGGCTCTCCCGGACCAGGTCCTCGGCCGACGGCAGGTGATGCTGGAGTGCCCCGTACGGCGTCGCGTACTCACCGCGGTCGACCTCGTCGGCGATCACCGGGAGGTACCCGAGGAGCGCGGAGACGGACGCGCCGGCCTGCTCCAGGAACTGCTCGACCTCGATGCCCTCGCTCGACAGCAGGGCCGCGGCGTGCAGGAAGCCGTTGAGCGCGCCCCACATGGTCCCGTGCACGGCCATTCCGTACAGGGCCGGTACGCCCGCGTCGGACCCGATCAGACTTCCACGTCCGCCGAGGAGACCGAGCGCCGAGCGGTTCCGGTCGTACACCGCGCTGTCGCCGCCGTAGAAGACCACCGTTTCCGGGCTTCCGACGCCGGGCGCGATCGTCATGATCTGCCCGTGCAGATACGCCACGCCCCGGCCCCCGGCCCACTCGGCAACTGCCTTCGCCTCGGCGGACGTTCCGTCGGTCAGATTGACCACGGCGCGACCGTCCAACGCGTCGCCTGCCGATTCCAGCAGCGTGCGGGCGTTCTCGTTGCCCTTGACGCTGACGACCACGAGTGAGCCCGCGGCGACGGCGTCCCGAACACTCGCGGCCCGCTGCGCCCCCTTGGCGACCAGGGCGTCGGCCTTCTCCGGCGTACGGTTCCACACGGTGGTCGGATGCCCGCCGTCCAGAAAGGCGTCGGCGAGCGCGGTGCCCATCTCTCCGAGGCCGAGCACGGTCACGGCCGAGAGGGTGTCGGTGTTTCCAGTAGGTGCGGCTTCATCTGTCATGAGCAGCACGTTAGAAACTCAACCGCACTTGAGGTCAAGGGCTCGGGGCTCGATGGCTCATGGGGGGCCGTCACGGCAAACAAAAACAGGCCCGATGCCTGAGCATCGGACCTGTTTTCACAGTAGCGGGGACAGGATTTGAACCTGCGACCTCTGGATTATGAGCCCAGCGAGCTACCGAACTGCTCCACCCCGCGTCGTTAAACCCAACTCTACGCCACTTGGACCTCAACGGGAAATCGCCCCCATTTCGAGCACCGTTCCGGAAGCTTCTGCCCCGCTGGGGCCCACTACTGGCGGCCGCCGGGGCCGGGAGGACGCACCCTCGGCCCCGATGGCCGGGTCGGCCCGGCGCATACGCTCCTCTGGCCGTCACGGCGCATGCCCGCCCCCGGTGGGGCCGGGAGGGCGGTGTCTGCCTCCTGGCTGTTCCGGGCTCGTCCGGCGTGTTCGGCCGATCCGGCGTACCCCGGCCCCGTCCTGACGCACCCCGCTCCATTTCAGCCGTCCGGCGCTTGAAGACCGGGGTCCGGGACGGAGCCCCCTCGCGGCACCCTCCAGCCCGTCCGGCGGCCCGGCGGCGAACGCCCTCGCCCAGGCGCTGCGCGACGCCACGTGGGAGGGCGCGAAGGCGATCCGTGAGCGTCGCCCCCGACGTGGGACGCGGTCCGCGCGGCACTGGCCGCCTGGGACGGCGAGGGCGTGCCCGACCGCGTCCTGTGCGGCGCGGGCCTGCTCCTCGACACTCTGGAGGACCTGACCGGGGCCCTTGACGACGACGGGCCACGACCCGGTGAGGGGGCCGCGGCCCGTACCTAGGGAGCACTCGGTAGGGAGCACTCCGTAGGGAGCGCTTGGGTCAGGAACCCGGCAGCTTCGGCATGTCCGTGGGGACACCTTCGGGCAGCTTGTCGCCCGCGGTGGACTTCTTGAAGGAGTCCGTGATCCCGCTGCCCTCCCACTTCACCGTGAGCGTCCTGCCGTCGGCGGACGGCGTGACCGCCCCCTTGGCGCGGTCGGTGTTGCCGTCGGGGCACTTGAGCGACAGCGATACGCCGCCGTCCTCAGCCACGGTGCCCGAGCAGACCCGTTCGGCGCCCGCGACGGCGGCGTCCTTGCCCTGGATGACCAGGCCGAGGACCTTGCCGTCGGACATCGCGGTCCAGGTCCCGGCCACGTCCTTGGCGCCCGCGCCGGCACCACCGGCGGGCGGCGGGCTGCTCTGCCCGGTGCTCCCGCCCTTGCCCTTGTCCTTCGCGTCGGCGTCCGAACCGCCCTTGCTGTCGCTGCTGCAGCCGGTCAGTGCGAGGGCGGCCACGAGGGCCACGGTGGCGGCAGTGGTACGTACGTGCTTGCGCACTCCGGTCTCCCCAGTTTCGTCAGATCCGAACGCGCCAAGCTACCAGGAGGATTTGCGCACTCCGGGGAGGAACCCGGCGTGTGCCTGTTCGCGCGTCCGGACCCTGGAAAGTCCGAACTTCCGCAGGTGTCCCCGGGGTCGGCCGTCCACGCTGTCGCGGTTGCGCACCCGTGTGGCACTCGCGTCGCGCGGCTGACGCCGCAGTTCGCGCAGCGCCGCCACTCGTTCGGCCTCGCCCGTGGCCGGGCTTCGGAGCAGCTCCTTGAGCTGGGCCCGGCGTACCGCGTGGCGCTCGACGATCGCCTTGCGCTTCTCGTTCTGCGCGATCTTGCTTTTCTTGGCCATCAGACCTTCATCCCTCGCGCGCGGATCCGGGCGACGGCGGCCTCGATGCCGATCGAGTCGATGGCCTTGATCGCCCTGGCGCTGAGGGTGAGGCGGACATGGCGGCCCTCGCTCGCCAGCCAGTAGCGCTTGCGCTGGATGTTCGGGTCGAAGCGCCGCGGAGTGCGCCGATGGGAGTGGGAGATGTGGTGGCCGAAGCCCGGCTTGGCGCCGGTCAGCTGGCAGTGCGCGGACAAGGCGAATCGCTCCTCTTGATAATGGTAACCATTTCCATATACTAACCACATGGCACGCACCGAAGTCCGCCCGATCATCAAACTCAGGTCCACCGCGGGGACCGGCCACACGTACGTCACTCGCAAGAACCGCCGGAACGACCCCGACCGCATGACGCTCCGCAAGTTCGACCCCGTCGTCCGCCGACACGTCGACTACCGCGAAGAGCGCTGACCCCAGGCCGGGATCGACCCGGAACCGGACCCCGGCCCGGCCGACCCACAAGAGAGCCGACGTGCAAGAGAGCCGGCGCACAAGAAAGAGGCACACGCCATGCAGAACGGCATCCACCCGCCCTACGGCCCCGTCGTCTTCCGCGACAAGGCCGGCGGCTTCGCCTTCCTCACCCGTTCCACCGCCGTCAGTGACAGGACGGTGGAGTGGGAGGACGGCCGTACGTACCCGGTCGTCGACGTCGAGATCTCCTCGCAGAGCCATCCTTTCTATACGGGGACCGCGCGCGTGCTGGACACCGCAGGACGCGTCGAGCGCTTCGAGCGCCGCTTCGGGATGAGCAGGTGATGAAGGGGAAGGGGGCGAAGCTGCCCGTCGTGATCGTCGGCGGGCTGCACTCCGACGCGCGCAAGGACGTCGTGGAGCGGCTGCTGCGCACCGTGCCCGGCAGCGTCGCACTGCACCACGACCTCTCCACCGCGGCCGAGGGGACGGTGCGCCGCAGCGTCCGCGACAGCCTCGGCGAGCGCACCTCCGGGGAGGCGCCGCTGGTCAACGACTGCGCCTGCTGCGCGCTGCGCGAGGACCTGGTGCCCGAGCTGGAGGTGCTGGCCGGCGACGGACGCACCCGGCTCGCGATCGTCGAGCTGTGGGACTCCGTGGAGCCCAAGGGGATGGCCGAGGTCGTCGTCGAGCACGGCGGGGACGTGCTCGATCTGACCGGCGTGATGACGGCCGTCGACCCCGCGCTGCTGCTGCCCTATCTCGGCTGCGGCGACGACCTGGCCGACGCCGGGCTCGCCGCCGCGG
Organism: Streptomyces sp. H27-C3; assembly: GCF_030063415.1. Classification (GTDB taxonomy): domain Bacteria; phylum Actinomycetota; class Actinomycetes; order Streptomycetales; family Streptomycetaceae; genus Streptomyces. The sequence goes on from NZ_JASITA010000006.1 coordinate 204,095, forward strand.
CCTCGGACCAGCGCACGGTCGCGGACACCTGGGCGCGTCAGCTGGAGTACGCGCCGGTGCTGGCCGTGGTGGAGAGCGAGGAGGTCGACGACACGGACGAGGCGCTGCTCGCCCAACTGCACCCGACGGCCCACCGGGTGAAGGCCGCCTCGGGCGAGCTGGCGGCGGCGGCCTTCGCGGGCTTCGACGTGCGGGCCGCCGCCGATCGCCAGCACCCGGCCTGTGCGCTGCTGCCGCAGGAGGCGGACGAGTCCGGAGTCGGGACGCTGGTGTGGCACCGGCTCAGGCCCTTCCATCCCGGGCGGCTGTACGAGGCCCTGGAGGGCCTGACGTGTGCGGCGGCCCGAAGCCGCGGCCGTTTCTGGCTCGCCGACCGGCCCGACACGCTGCTGGCGTGGGACGCGGCGGGCGGTGCGCTGTGCGTGGAGAGCGCGGGACCGTGGCTGGCCGCACTGCCGGACGCCGCCTGGGAGATGGTGCCGCCGGTGCGCAGGGCGGCGGCGGCGATGGACTGGCATCCCGAGCACGGGGACTGCTGCCAGCACCTGGTCTTCACCTCGCCCGGCCTGGACCGCGACGGGCTCGAAGGGCTGCTGGAGTCCTGCCTGCTGACGGACGCGGAGTACGCCGGAGGGCGCGAGGCGTGGAAGCGCTTGCCGCCCGCTTTTGATTCCCTGCTGGAGGTGTGACGGCCGGTATCGCATTTCGTATCGCGGAAAGATCCGTTCCTGTTGTGTGACAAGGGTCTCCGTACGACGGCACTTTCAGCGCTCCCGTGCGATCGTGAATGAGCGAAAGACGGCCCCGCTGCCGTGCTTGCCCCGGCCGACCGGATTTCTGTAATCGGGGGGACACCGCGCGTGCACGTGCATCTGCCCATGCATCGGCAAGTGAACGAAGCTATGATCCGGGGCAGTTGACATCTGCGCTTCCGGGAGCGACCTGTGCACCACGCGTACAACGGCATGGCGGCCACAGAGCTTCACGGGGCCGTCTGGCAGAAGAGCAGGCACAGCAACTCGCAGGGCTCGTGCGTGGAGTTCGCGAAACTGCCGGGCGGGAATGTCGCGATGCGCAATTCGCGCCATCCGGACGGACCCGCCCTGGTCTACACGCCTGCCGAAATTGAGGCGATGCTGATCGGCGCCAAAGCCGGCGAGTTCGACCATCTGATAGTCGGCGGCTGACCGTCGATATTCGGCCGCACCGGCCGCACCGGTCTCTCTGACCGTCCTGGCGGAAGGCGCTTTCTGGCCGCACCCCGCTACCGGCGGCCGGTTCCTTGCGGCTGTCCGCCCGGCAGCCGGTTGCCTACACCTGTCCGCCCGGCAGCCGGAACAGTGCCCAGACGACCTTGCCGTGCAGTGTCCCGGCGAGCGGGTGCCAGCCCCAGCTGTCGCTGAAGGAATCCACCAGGAACAGACCGCGGCCCGATTCGGCCGAGAAGTCGTCGCTCTCGCGCGTGACCGGGCTCTCCTGGCTGGGGTCGCGCACGGCGCACACCAGACGCGAGGTCCAGTGCATCAGGTGCAGCCGTACGGGCGGCTCCTGCTCGCGCTCACGCGGGGTGTCGGCGGGCACGGCGTGTCGCAGGGCGTTGGTGACGAGCTCGGAGACGACCAGGGCGACATCGTCGAAGCGCTCGGCGAGGTTCCACTGGCAGAGCGTCGACTTGGTGAACTGTCTGGCCCCCCGCACCGCTTCGTATCTCGCGGGCAGTGCACACGATGCCGAGCTGGACACGGCTGCGGGGTCGATGGGGGGAAGCCCCTGCCTCAACGGCTCGAGCATGGTCGATCCATTCGTCCCCATGCGAGGCACTCCCAGGATTCGCGTACGAAAGAGCATGCAGGTGCGCGCGGACCATGGTTCCGAATGAGTAGGGCAGATGCAAGGGCAGATGCACGTGCAGGCGCCGGACCTGTCCACCCCCGTGCCGGTTCTTGCTCATTTCTCCCTACGATCTCTTTCGTTGTCTTGCGGACCGCTTGCCATTTCCGTAACCGAATGAGTACAGGCTGAAGGGTTTTGATGGCAGACTGCGGCACTCGGGGCACCGGGGGGTGGTGCTCCGTTTTTGAACCGTCGGACTGTGGAGGGTTGGAGAAGTGACCGCAGGAGAGTCGAGCGGCTCCGTGGTGCGGCGCATCCTGCTGGGGTCTCAGCTGAGGCGGCTGCGCGAGTCGCGCGGCATCACGCGCGAGGCGGCCGGCTACTCGATCCGTGCGTCCGAATCCAAGATCAGTCGCATGGAGTTGGGACGGGTGAGCTTCAAGGCCAGGGATGTCGAGGATCTGCTCACCCTCTACGGCGTGAGCGACGGCACGGAGCGCGAATCACTGCTCGGCCTCGCCCGCGAGGCCAACGTGGCGGGCTGGTGGCACAGTTACGGCGATGTGCTGCCCGGCTGGTTCCAGACGTATGTCGGCCTGGAGGCCGCCGCCTCGAAGATCCGGATCTACGAAGTCCAGTTCGTGCACGGCCTCTTGCAGACGGAGCCGTACGCACACGCGGTCGTCACTCGGGGGATCCCCGACGCGCCGCGCGCCGAGATCGACCGGCGGGTCGCACTGAGACTGGAGCGCCAGAAGGTGCTCGTCTCCGAGCGGCAGCCGCGCTTTCACGCCATTCTGGACGAGGCGGCGCTGCGCAGGCCCTACGGGGACCGCTCGGTGATGCAGGGGCAGTTGAGGCACCTGATCGAGGTCTCGGAGCACCCGAACGTCACGCTCCAGATCATGCCGTTCAGCTTCGGTGGGCACGCGGGCGAGAGCGGCGCCTTCACGATGCTGCGCTTCCCGGAGTCCGATCTCTCCGACCTCGTCTACCTGGAGCAGCTGACCAGTGCGCTGTATCTGGACAAGCATGAAGAGGTCGCCCAGTACGAACGGGTGATGGGGCGGCTGAAAGCCGACAGTCCGGGTCCCGCGGAGAGCCGTGACGTCCTCCGTGGTCTACTCCAACTCCTTTGAAACACACGTACGATGACGCCACGTCATGCGTGAGTCCTGCGACCAAGGGGTGTCATGTCCTTCTTCACCGAGCTGGCCAGTCAGTACATCGACGGTGAGTGGAGGGCGGGCAGCGGCTCCTGGGACATCATCGACTTCAACCCGTACAACGGGGAGAAGCTGGCCTCCATAGCCGTGGCGACAGCCGTCGAGGTGGACCAGGCCTACCGCGCTGCCGAGCGCGCGCAAGTGGCCTGGGGCGACACCAACCCGTACAGCAGGCGGCTGGTCTTCGAGCGCGCCCTGCGGGTCGTCGAGGACCGCGAGGAAGAGATAGCCGAGGCCATCGTCGAGGAGCTCGGCGGCACCCGGCTCAAGGCGGCCTTCGAGCTGCACCTCGCCAAGGAGTTCCTGCGCGAGGCGGTCCAGCTGGCGCTGCGCCCCGAGGGCCGCATCCTGCCGTCGCCGACCGACGGCAAGGAGAACCGGGTCTACCGCCTCCCGGTCGGCGTCGTGGGTGTCATCAGCCCCTTCAACTTCCCCTTCCTCCTGTCGATCAAGTCCGTCGCGCCGGCTCTGGCACTGGGCAACGCCGTGGTGCTCAAGCCGCACCAGAACACGCCGATCTGCGGCGGCTCCCTGGTCGCCAAGGTCTTCGAGGAGGCGGGCCTGCCCGCCGGGCTGCTGAATGTCGTGATCACCGACATAGCGGAGATCGGCGACGCGCTGATCGAGCACCCGGTGCCGTCCGTCATCTCCTTCACCGGCTCGGACAAGGTCGGCAAGCACGTCGCCACCGTGTGCGCGGCGAACTTCAAGCGGGCCATCCTCGAACTCGGCGGGAACAGCGCGCTCATCGTGCTGGACGACGCCGATGTTGATTACGCCGTGGACGCGGCGGTCTTCAGCCGGTTCGTGCACCAGGGACAAGTCTGCATGGCCGCCAACCGCATCCTGGTGGACCGCAAGGTGGAGAAGGAGTTCACCGAGAAGTTCGTCGCCAAGGTCGGCACGCTCAAGGTCGGCGACCCCGCGGACCCGCGGACCCACATCGGCCCGCTCATCAACTCCTCGCAGGCCGAGGCAGTTTCGGCGCTGGTCGTCCAGACGGTCGAGGCGGGCGCGACGGCGCTGCTGCAGGGGCAGACCGTGGGCAACCTCGTGGCGCCGTCCGTGCTGACGGACATCGCGCCCGGTTCGCCGGTCCTGTCGCAGGAGATCTTCGGTCCGGTCGCGCTCATCGTCCCGTTCGACGGTGAGGAAGAGGCGGTCCGGATCGCCAACGACACCCCGTACGGCCTGAGTGGCGCGGTGCACACCGGGAACGTCGAGCGTGGTGTGCAGCTGGCCAAGCGCATCAACACCGGCATGATCCACATCAATGACGGCACGGTCCACGACGAGCCGATCGTCCCGTTCGGCGGCGAGAAGCACTCGGGGTCCGGCCGGCTGAACGGTGAGTCGATGGTCGAGGCGTTCACCACTCAGAAGTGGATCTCGGTGCAGCACGGCCGGTCGAGGTTCCCGTTCTGAGCGCGTTGAGTACGCCGAGCGCGCCGATTGCGGACAGAACCTGACCGCAAGGTTTCGTAGCGTGGAGGCATCACTCCACACGAACAAGGCGGACACCATGGTCACTCACGTTCCCGCAGAGGCACCCGGTGACGAGCGCGGCGCGCTCCTGTCCTTCGTCGAGGCGCAGCGCGGGGCGGTTCGCCGCTCCGTGCTCGGTCTCACCGACGAGCAGGCGGCGACCCGCCCCAGCGCGAGTGAGCTCTCGCTCTCCGGGCTGCTCAAGCACGTCGCCGAGACGGAACTCAACTGGCTGCGGATGGCGCAGCGGCGCCCGAGCGAGGTGGAGCGCACGGAGGCGACCTGGGGCGACAGCTTCCGCCTGGTCGGCGACGAGACGGTGGCCGGCCTGCTGGAGTTCTGGGCCGGGGTGGCGGCGGAGACGGAGCGCTTCATCCACGAGGTCCCGAGCCTGAACGACACCTTCCCGCTGCCCGAGGCGCCCTGGTTCCCCAAGGGCGCGGAGGTCTCGATGCGCTGGCTGCTGCTGCACATGGTGGAGGAGACGGGCCGCCACGCGGGCCACGCGGACATCGTCCGCGAATCGCTGGACGGCAAGGGCGCGTTCGAACTGGTGGCGGAGGAGCAGGGCGGCGGCGACGGCTGGGGGTAGCCGCTGCGCGGGTCCGGATGCTGCCACTGTCAGCCCGTCCGGCGTTTGAGGGCACGCCCGAAGGGCGTCCGCCTGGGGGCTTGCCCCGCCACGCGGCGGTAGCCGCACAATGTCACAGCGGGAAGGGGCGGGTGGGGGGACAGCCCGAGGCAGGCGCCCGCCCGCAGCCAACATTACCGATAGGCTAGTCAAAATTGAGTAGCCCAAGAGGGCGTGGAGCAGAGAACGAGGAGGTGCGGCGATGTCAGCGATCCGCCTGCTGGTCCTCGGCGCCGTCCGTCAGCACGGGCGGGCGCACGGCTACCAGGTACGCAACGACCTGGAGTTCTGGGGCGCCCACGAGTGGTCCAACGCCAAACCCGGGTCGATCTATCACGCCCTGAAGCAACTGGCGAAGCAGGAGATGCTGCACGCCCACGAGATCGCCCCGAGCGCGGTCGGCGGTCCGCCGCGCACCGAGTACGAGCTCACGGACAAGGGCACCGAGGAGTTCTTCGCGCTGCTCCGCGAGGCTCTGACGGCGTACGACCAGAAAATGGACGTGCTGTCGGCCGGCGTGGGATTCATCGTCGACCTGGGGCGGGCCGAGGTGATCGAACTGCTCAAGCGGCGGGTGCGCGGTCTTGAGGAGTGGCGGTCCTCGGTGACGGGCTACTACACACCCGACGACGGCCCCGAATCGCTCGGTCACATCGGCGAGATCACGCACATGTGGGTGCACTCGGCGGAGGCGGGGGCGGAGTGGACGCGCGGCCTGATCGAGCGGATCGAGGGCGGGGCGTACACCTTCGCGGGGGAGGGGGAGTCGGTGCTGGGTGTGCTCATGGAGGGTGAGGAGAACCCGTACGCGACGGGCGTGCCCCATGAGGGAGATCTTCGCTAATCAAGTTTGACGAATGTCGGTCGCGGGTTTATCGTGGAGGAGTAGTCAAGTTTGACTATGTTCTCTGGAGGAGATGGCATTGAGTCACACCGACGCGGTGATCGCCGTCGAGGGAGTACACAAGCGGTACGGGGAGAAGCGAGCCCTGGGCGGGCTCGACCTGGTGGTGGAGCGCGGCACGGTGCACGGCGTGCTCGGGCCCAACGGTGCAGGCAAGACCACCATCGTGCGCATCCTGGCCACGTTGCTGCGGCACGACGAGGGCCGGGCGGAGGTGGCCGGGTACGACGTACGGTCGCAGGCGGCCGAGATCCGGCGGCGGATCGGGCTGCTGGGGCAGCACGCGGCGCTCGACGAGGAGCTCGGCGGCAGGCAGAACCTGGAGATGTTCGGACGGCTTTACCACCTGGGTGCGCGCAGGGCGGGTGCGCGGGCCGACGAACTGCTGGAGCGGTTCGGGCTTGAGGACACCGGACGCAAGGCGGTCAAGCAGTACAGCGGCGGCATGCGGCGGCGGCTCGATCTCGCGGCCTCGCTGATCACCGAGCCGCAGGTGCTGTTCCTGGACGAGCCGACGACCGGGCTCGACCCGCGCGGTCGTACGGAGGTCTGGGGCGCGGTGCGCTCGCTGGTCGGCGGGGGGACGACGGTCCTGCTCACGACCCAGTACCTGGAGGAGGCCGACCAGTTGGCCGACCGGATCTCGGTGATCGATCAGGGCAGGAACATCGCGGACGGCACACCGGACCAGCTCAAGGCGAAGGTCGGCGGGGACCGCATCGACGTGGTGCCGCACGATGTGCGCCAACTGGGAGCGGTGGCCGTGCTGATGGGGCCGGGGGCCGAGACGGACGAGTACCGGCGGCAGGTCAGTGCGCCGGTGGCGGACCGGATGAAGGCGCTCGCCAGGGTCGTACGGGAGCTGGAGGCGGCCGGCATCGAGGCGGAGGACATCGCGCTGCGCAGGCCGACACTCGACGAGGTCTTCCTCCAACTCACCGGCAGGGGTGCCGAGAAGGCCGAGAACCAGGCCGAGAGCAAGGAGGTGGCCGTATGAGCGCCGCATGGGTGGTCACCGATTCCTGGACCATGACCAGGCGCGAACTCGCCCACTGGGCACGGCAGCCGGTGCAGATCGTCGTCGGGCTGATCTTTCCGGTGATGTTGCTGATGATGTTCGGCTATCTGATGGGCGGCGGCAGGGGCGTCGAGGGCGACTACATCGACTACCTGGTGCCGGGCATGTTCGCCCTGACCATGGCCTTCGGCCTGGAGGCGACGATGATCGCCGTCACCCAGGACCTCGGCAAGGGCGTCATCGACCGGTTCAGGGCCATGCCGATGTCGACGTCGGCGGTGCTGGTGGGCCGGAGCGTAGCGGACATGCTCCAGTCGGCGCTCGGACTGCTGGTCCTGGTGGGGGTCGGCTACGCGATCGGGTGGCGTTGGCACGACGGGGCGACGGCCGCGCTGGGGGCGCTGGGGCTGTTGCTTCTACTGCGGTTCGCGATGCTGTGGATCGGGATCTACTTGGCAATGGTGGCGGGGAAGCCGGAGCTGGTGCAGGCGGTCCAGATCTTGATCTGGCCCATCGGTTTCCTCTCCAACGCGTTCGCGACGCCCGGGTCGATGCCGGGCTGGCTGGGCGCGGTAGTCGAGTGGAACCCGATGTCGGCGACGGCAACGGCGACGCGTGATCTGTTCGGATACCCGGGGAGCGCGGGCGAGTCCTGGGCGGCGGAGCACGCGGGGCTGCTGGCGGTGGGGTGGCCGGTGCTGCTGCTGGCCGTGTTCTTCCCGCTGGCGGTACGAAGGTTTGGGCGCCTGAGCCACTGAGGGGGCCGGGGGTGGGGTGCGTGCGGGCGGGCCGCTGCGCGGGGCTTGTCCCCCCTCGCCCCTTCCCGCTGTGACTTTTCGCCGCTACCGCCGCGTGGCGGGGGCAGGCCGGACCCCGGACGCCCTGCGGGCGCGCCCTCAAACGCCGGACGGGCTGGATTTCCTGCGGCTGTGCTTACGGCGAGCAGCGGACCTTCAGCCTTGCGGCCCTGTGCCGTCCCCCACCCCGCCCATTTCAGCCGTCCGGCGTTTGAGGGCCGGGGTCTGGGGCGGAGCCCCAGTTACGGGAAGGGCGGGTAGGGGAATGCGCCGCACTCAGCCGACCCCGCAGGCACCCGCACCCGCACGGCCCCACACTCGCACCCGCACGCCCGCGCGGCCCGCATCGACCCCCACTCCACTCCACCCACCCCACCTCAGTGATGGAACGAAGACTTCGCGCCCCCCACCGCCCCCACCGGCTCCGCCCGCCCCCGCAGCTCCGGCAGCGCGTCCCGGAGCGCTTCGAGCAGCAGCTCCGCGAGGTCCGCCGAGAAGCCGTTGCGGCACACGATCCGCAGGACGGACAGGTCCTGCCGGTTCGCCGGGAAGGTGTACGCCGGCACCAGCCACCCCCGCTCCCGCAGCCGCCGCGACACGTCGAAGACGTCGTAATTACGTACCTCCGGCGCCGTGGTGAACGCGAACACGGGCAGCTCGTCGCCCCGCGTGAGCAGCCGGAAGTCGCCCAGCGCCTCGATCCGTTCCGCGAGCCCCCTGGCCACGTCCCGCGTCGTCTGCTGCACGGCCCGGAAGCCGTCCCGGCCGAGCCGCAGGAACGTGTAGTACTGCGCGACCACCTGCGCGCCGGGACGGGAGAAGTTGAGGGCGAAGGTCGGCATGTCGCCGCCGAGGTAGTTGACCCTGAAGACCAGTTCCTCGGGCAGCTCGGCGGGGGAGCGCCACAGCGCCCAGCCGACCCCGGGGTAGACCAGGCCGTACTTGTGCCCCGAGGTGTTGATGGACGCCACCCTCGGCAGCCGGAAGTCCCACACCAGGTCCTCGTCGACGAACGGCGCGACCATCGCGCCCGACGCCCCGTCGACATGCACCGGCACATCGAGCCCCGTGCGCTCCTGAAGCGCGTCGAGCGTGGCGCAGATCTCGGCGACCGGTTCGTAACTGCCGTCGAAGGTGGAGCCGAGCACGGCCACCACGCCGATCGTGTTCTCGTCGCAGAGGTCGGCCGCGGCCTGCGGGTCGAGGTGGAAGCGGTCGCCCTCCATGGGGACTTGCCGCGCCTCGACCTCCCAGAAGTTGCAGAACTTCTCCCAGCAGACCTGGACGTTGACGCCCATCACCAGATTCGGCCTGGCGCTGCCCGGATAGCGGTCCGCGTTCCGGTTGGCCCAGCGCCGCTTGAGCGCCATCCCGGCGAGCATGCAGGCCTCGCTCGACCCGGTCGTCGAGCAGCCGACGGCGGTCGCCGGGTCCGGTGCGTTCCACAGGTCGGCGAGCATGGCGACGCAGCGCTGCTCCAGCGCCGCGGTACGCGGGTACTCGTCCTTGTCGATCATGTTCTTGTCCCGGCACTCGCTCATCAGGACGTCCGCCTGGGGTTCCATCCAGGTGGTGACGAAGGTGGCGAGGTTGAGCCGGGAGTTGCCGTCGAGCATCAGCTCGTCGTGGACGAGTTGGTACGCGGTCGAGGGCGCCATGGGGCCGTCGGGGAGGCGGTGCGTGGGTGGCGCGGACTCCATGGCGCCGATCGGGTCGGCCGCGCCGTAGAAGGGGTTGAGGGAAAGCCTGCGGTACTCCTCGCTGGTTTCCTCGGCGCCCTCTGCCTTGCCGTTCGGGTGCTCCGGACCGCCCTGGTGAAGTGCCATGCGTTCACCATAACGGGACATAAGCCGCATAATCGTGCGGCGTGAGGGCTTGCGCCTCACGTGACGTGAGGACCCAGGCTGAGGTGTGTGAAGCGCGGCACGTCCACGCGAGACGCACGCACACACGAAACACGTACACGCGAGACGAAGGAGCGGGAGACGTGAGCTACTCCGTGGGGCAGGTCGCAGGGTTCGCCGGAGTGACGGTGCGCACCCTGCACCACTATGACGAGATCGCACTGTTCTCCCCGGGCGGCCGCAGCCACGCGGGCCACCGGCGTTATGACGACGCCGACCTCGACCGGCTGCAGCAGATCCTGTTCTACCGGGAGCTCGGCTTTCCGCTCGACGAGGTGGCGGTCCTCCTGGACGACCCCGCCGCGGATCCGCGGGACCACCTGCGGCGTCAGCACACGCTGCTGTCCGCCCGGATCACCAAGTTGCAGGAGATGGCCGTCGCCGTCGAAACAGCCATGGAGGCAAGGAAGATGGGCATCAATCTCACGCCCGAGGAGAAGTTCGAGGTCTTCGGGGACCACGACCCGGACGCGTACGCGCAGGAGGTCGAGGAGCGCTGGGGCGGCTCCGACGCGTACCGCGAGTCCCGGCGGCGTACCGCTTCGTACACCAAGGAGGACTGGCAGCGGATACAGGCCGAGGCCGACGACATCACCCGCCGTTTTGTCGCCCTGATGGAATCCGGCGCCGAGCCCGAGTCCCCGGCGGCGATGGACGTCGCCGAGGCGCACCGCGGCTGGATCAGCGGAAATCACTACGCGTGCAGCTACGAGATGCACGTCGGGCTGGCAGAGATGTACATGGCCGACGAACGTTTCACGCGGAACATCGACCGGATCAAGCCAGGTCTGGCGGCCTTCCAGCGGGAGGCGATGCTGGCGAACGCCATCCGCCATGTGAGGTGACAGGTGAGGTGACAGCTGAGGAGACTTGGGGGCGGCAGGTACGCGGGCCCGTAGGGCGCTCCGCCCCGGGCCGGGGCCCGGGGATTGCCTGGGGAACACTGGAACCAGGCGGGACCCGGCCACGTTGTAGCTTTGGCAGCAAGCCCGCCGCTGACGATCCCCCCCCCCTGGAGCCCGGTACCCGTGAATACGCTGTCGCTCGGACCGAGCTGGCTTGAGCCGAACTACCTCCTTGAGCAGTTCGGGTTGGCCGGTCTGCTGCTCATCGTCTTCGCCGAGTCCGGGCTGCTCATCGGCTTCTTCCTGCCGGGCGACTCGCTTCTGTTCACCACCGGCATCCTGGTGACCACGGGCGTGCTCGACACCCCGCTGTGGCTGGTCTGTGTGCTGGTCGTCCTGTCGGCGGTCATCGGTGACCAGGTCGGCTATCTCTTCGGCCGCAAGGTCGGCCCGTCGCTCTTCAACCGGCCCGACTCCAAGCTCTTCAAGCAGGAGAACGTCCAGAAGGCGCACGAGTTCTTCGAGAAGTACGGCCCCAAGTCCCTGATCCTGGCCCGCTTCGTGCCCGTCGTGCGTACGTTCACGCCGATCATCGCCGGCGTCAGCAAGATGAACTACCGCTCGTTCATCACGTTCAACATCATCGGCGGTGTGCTCTGGGGCGCCGGCGTGACGCTGCTCGGCGCCGCCCTGGGCAATGTGAAGTTCGTCCACGAGAACATCGAGGCGATCCTGATCGGCATCGTGCTGATCTCGGTGCTGCCGATCGCCATCGAGTTCCTTCGCGCCCGCGGCAAGAACAAGAAGGCGGCGGCAGCCGCGGCCGACGGCCAGGACGGGCTGCCGCCGACCTCGCGCGGCCGCCACGCCAAGCGCTGAGCCGGTAGGAGATCAGAAGCCGCGCGTCCGCTTGGCCGCGCGGCGGCTGGCCCCCCGGCCGGCCCCCGGAGTCTTGAGGAACAGCCGGGAGATCTCGCCGCCCAGATTCACCCCGATCGCGATCGCCAGCGCCAGCGCGGCCGCCTTCGACAGCGAGGCCATCCCGGCGTTCAGGTCGTTCTGTGCGATGCCGAGCAGACCGAAGTACGTCGCGGAGCCCGGCAGCAGCGGACCGATCGCCGCTGTGACGTACGGCAGTGCGGAGGCGTACTGGTAGCGCGAGAACAGCTGGCCGAAGAGGCCCACCAGACCGGCGGCGACAGCGGTCGCGGCGACCGGTGAGATCCCGCCGACGTTGTTCATCGCACCGTAGATGAGCCAGGCCACCCCACCGTTCAGGGTCACCATCAGCACGGTGTTGCGCTCCTGCTGGAGCAGGATCGCGAAGGCGAACGACAGCAACATCGACGCGAGGATCTGGGTCACCGGACGCTCGGTGCCCTGCAGGGCCGTGGCCGGGTGCAGCTCGGCGTGCAGCTGCAGGCCGAGATAGAGCACGATCAGCACGCCCATGACAATCGCGATGAAGAAGTACATGACTTCCAGCAGTCGCGCGGACGCGGTGATGTAGTAGCCGGTCAGACCGTCCTGCACGCCCGCCACCAGGGCCCGCCCCGGCAGCAGCGCGAAGAGCCCACCGGTGATGACGGCGGACGGCTGGGTGTCGAACAGGGAGGTCGAAGGCGCCAGCGTGAGCGCGACCCCTATCGCGGCTGGCGGCATCGCGGCGACCACGAACTGGTAGAACTCCGGGATCCCGCGCCCCGCGAGCACCCACGCGAGGCGGTCGCCGAGCATCGCGCCGACCATCGCCGCCAGGAAGACCACCGGACCACCGCCTACCAGCACGGAGGCCGCGCCGGCCAGCAGCCCGCTGGCCCCCGTCAGGGCCCAGCCCGGGTACGGGTGACGGTTACGGCGGATCTCCGCCAGCGTGCGGTACGCCTCTTCCAGCGTGACGTCGGTGTCCGGCGACGTGATGTCGTCGATGAGGTGGTAGACGGCCGCCAGCCGCGTGTAGTCGGTGCCCCGCCTGCGCACGGTCCTGCTCGCCGTCACCGGGTCGTCGACCAGCGACGGCTGGTAGGAGATCGACAGCAGGGTGAAGGTGACGTTCGGCTCGCAGCGGTCGAGCCCGTACGCCCGGCTGACCCCGAACATCGCGGCCTCGACGTCCTCGGCGCCCTCGCCGCCCGCGAGCAGCAGCTCACCGATACGCAGCGTCAGGTCGAGCACGCGCGGCACGGCGGGCCCGGCGTCGTCGTGCCGCTGCACCGGCTCCGTCACGGGCCGGTCGCCGACCGGCATGCGCAGCAGGGTCCGCATCCGGTCCTGCCAGGGCGCCTCCTTGGTCGGCCGGATCATGGGGATGCCGTGGGCCGGAGTGAAGGCGGGCGCGTTGCGGGCGCTGTACGTGCTCGGCGTGTCGAACGCCGACGCCTCGGGAGGGGCGGGCAGTTCGGTGGTGAGCCCCTGCGGCAGCGCGAACTCGGAGGTCGGGTGTTCCTCCTCGGCCGGCTCGGGCTGCCGTCCGCCCGACGGCGGCGTGAAGGCGCTGCGCGCCTCGTCCGACTGCGGCTTGCGGTCCTCGGGCCCGTTGTCATCGGTCCCATGACCGCCGCGCTTCGGCTCAGCCACCACTTGCCCCGCTCCTTGCCCTGCTCGTTCTTGCCGTCGTGCTTGTGTCGGTGCTCGTGCGCCGCGCGTTCGTGCGCGTACGCCGTGATCGTCTCGCTCGCCCGCAGGCCCAGTATGCGGACGCGGGCCTTCAGGTCACGCAGGACCCAACACGCGGCGGGCGGCGCACCCCCGTTGGGGTGCACCGCCCGCCGCGCAGCCGGACGAGCCTGGGCTCGTCGGTTCGAACCCTGTCAGTGCTGGCCGCCCTGCGCCTGCAGGCGCTTGTACGAGGCTTCGACCTCGGCCTCGGCCTCGGTGCGCCCGACCCAGTCGGCGCCTTCCACCGACTTGCCGGGCTCCAGGTCCTTGTAGACCTCGAAGAAGTGCTGGATTTCCAGGCGGTCGAACTCCGAGACATGGTGAATGTCGCGCAGGTGCTCGACGCGCGGGTCCGATGCCGGGACACAGAGCAGCTTGTCGTCGCCACCGGCCTCGTCCGTCATCCGGAACATGCCGATCGCGCGGCACTTGATGACACAGCCCGGGAAGGTCGGCTCCTCCAGGATGACCAGGGCGTCCAGCGGGTCGCCGTCCTCGCCGAGGGTGTTCTCGACGAAGCCGTAGTCCGCCGGGTAACTGGTCGAGGTGAAGAGTCGACGGTCAAGGCGGATCCGACCGGTTTCGTGGTCCACCTCGTACTTGTTCCGCGAACCCTTCGGGATCTCGATGGTGACGTCGAACTCCACGGGTGGCTCCTCCATGATCAGCACATACTTCGGGTGGTTAAGTGTCCCTCACGCAGGTGTGTGGTTGCGAAAGGGGCTGGTCCGCGGTGCCGGAGTGGAAAATGTGGCAGCTCGCGACGGGCGCCGCCGTGGTCGGTCTCGCCCTGTCTGCCGGGACGGTGGCCGCGGCAGGCCCCTGGGACTCCGGTCAGCGTAAGGCCGAGCGGGAGTGGGCTGCCGCCCAGGACCATATGGGTGGCGCACATCACGACACCCCCGCGCCCGCCCCCAGCGCCGCCGGCGTACTCGCCGCGCTGGGCGCCCCCGTACCGCCGCCCGCCAGGAGCGGCCTCGCCGACGCGCTCGGGCCGCTGCTGCGCGACGACCCCACGCTGGGCACGGTCCGCACCGCCTCGGTGATCGACACCGCGACGGGCACCCAGGTGTACGGGAGAGGGGCCAGGGACCCGATGACCCCCGCCTCCACCGTCAAGATCGCCACGACGCTCGCCGCGCTCTCCGCGCTCGGCCCCGACCACCGCATCGCCACCACCGTCACCGCCGTCCCCGACGGCAAACGGGTCACGCTGGTCGGCGGCGGCGACCCGACGCTCGGCCGGGCCGGACTGCGCGCCCTCGCCGACGACACGGCCCGGGTGCTGAAGGACCGTGGCGTCGGCGAGGCGGAGATCTCGTACGACACGACGCTCTACTCGGGACCCGAGCTTCACCCCATCGGTCCCAACGAGAACATCAGCCCCGTCAGCGCGCTCATGCTCGACGAGGGCCGGCTCGACGGCTCCCGCAGCGGCCCCGCCCCGCGCACCGGCGACCCCGCGGGCGACGCCGCCCGTGCCTTCGCCGAGCTGCTGCGCGAGCGCGGCATCAAGGCCAAGGGTGACCCGGCCAGGGGGAAGACTCCGAAGGGCGCCGAGCCGGTCGCCAAGACCCTCTCCGAGCCCCTCTCCGCCCTGGTGGAGCGCTCCCTGACCCACAGTGACAACGACATCGCCGAGGCCCTGGCCCGTCAGACGGCCCTCTCGTCCGGACAGCCCGCGAGCTTCGAAGGAGCGGGCAAGGCGGTCAGGTCCCGGCTGAAGAAGCTGGAACTGCCGCTGTCCGGAGCCCGCTTCGCGGACGGCAGCGGCCTCGACCGGGCCGGCCGCGTCTCCGCGGCGCTCCTGGCCCAGCTGCTCACCCGCGCGGCCGACCCGGCCCGCCCGGGCCTGCGACCCGTCCTGACGGGCCTTCCGGTGGCCGGATTCAGCGGCACCCTCAAGGGCCGCTACCGCAAGGAATCGCCGGGTACGGGCATGGTCCGCGCCAAGACCGGCACCCTCACCGGCGTCAACACCCTGGCCGGCACCGTCGTCGACGCGGACGGCCGGCTCCTCTCCTTCGCCTTCCTCTCCTCGGGCGCCACAACGCCCGACGCGGCCCAGTCCGCCCTGGACCGACTGGCCTCCACCGTCGCCAACTGCGGCTGCGCCCCCTCCGAGGGACGGCCGGGCCGCAAGTGAACCCCGAGGAAGTTCAGGGTCGCGGGTGGTGGGCAACCCCTCACCGCCGGTGCGTTCGACCACGTACGGTTGACGCATGACGAGCATCGGTGGTGCGGAGATGGTCGACTGGAATCTCGCGGTGGCGACCGCGACCCGGCTGGTTAGGCCCGGCCCCGACGTGAGTCGTGACGAGGCACGGGCCGTCGTCGCGGAGCTGCGTCGGCATGCCAAGGCCGCGGAGGAGCATGTGCGCGCCTTCACGCGCATGATCCCCGAGGGACACGAACCGGAGGACACCCCGGTCCTGGTCGTCGACCGGGCCGGCTGGATCAAGGCGAACGTCGCCGGGTTCAGGGAGCTCCTGAAGCCCCTCCTCGACAAGATGCAGGAACGCAGGAGCGGCGGCCCCGGCGGAGCCGTGCTCGGCGCGGTCGGCGGCAAGGTGGCCGGCGTCGAGGTCGGCATGCTGCTGTCGTTCCTCGCCTCGCGCGTCCTCGGCCAGTACGAGACCTTCGCCCCCGCCAGCCGTGAGTTCCCGGCCGGGGCCAACGGCGGCGGCCGACTGCTGCTCGTCGCCCCCAACATCGTGCACGTCGAGCGCGAGCTCGAGGTGGACCCGCACGACTTCAGGCTCTGGGTCTGCCTGCACGAGGAGACCCACCGCACCCAGTTCACGGCCGTGCCCTGGCTGCGCGACCACCTGGAGGGCGAGATCCAGGCGTTCCTCGCCGAGACCGAGGTCGACCCGATGACCGTTCTGGAGCGGCTGCGCGAAGCGGCCCAGTCGCTGGCCGGCGGCCGTCCCGAGGGCGAGGAGGGCGAGGACGAGGGCCGCAGCCTCGTCGAGATCGTCCAGACCCCGGCGCAGCGCGAGATCCTGGGCCGGCTGACCGCCGTCATGTCGCTGCTCGAAGGTCACGCCGACTTCGTGATGGACGGCGTCGGCCCCGATGTGGTGCCGTCCGTCGCCGAGATCCGCGAGAAGTTCCAGCAGCGCAGGGCCAAGGGTGCGGGCCGCCTCGACCAGGCGCTGCGCAAGCTGCTCGGCCTGGACGCCAAGCTGCGCCAGTACCGCGACGGCGAGCGCTTTGTTCGAGCCGTGGTCGAAGAGGTCGGAATGGATGGTTTCAACCGGATCTGGACCTCGCCGAACACCCTTCCCATCAAGTCGGAGATCGCCAAACCGGCGGACTGGGTCGCGCGGGTGCACCGTAAGGCAGAGTCGTAAATCCGATGCGGCCGACGGCAGGAGAACGCCCCTTGAATCACCCATCCGAGGGACCGTGAGGGCCTGGTAGGCGTGCAATGCTCGGGTATTGGCTCGGCTCTGTCACCATCAACGCACTCTGAGTGACTGGCTTCTCCTCCCGAGGCACCCTCCCACTTCACCGAAGGGCACCGGATATGGGTCCCCATCCTGCGGTCGCAGCGATACGCCTGGCGGTCCGCCGCGTACTTCACGACGTACTGAAAGACATCCCCGCACACGCGTTGGCCGCCTCGCCCGGCGGCGCGCACGAGCCGCCGCCGACGCCGCTCGTGCTGGTCGCCTGCTCCGGCGGCGCCGACTCCATGGCGCTCGCCTCCGCCCTCGCCTTCGAGGCGCCCAAGCTCGATGTCCGGGCCGGCGGCATCACCGTCGACCATGGCCTGCAGGGCGGCTCGGACCTACGGGCCGCCGAGGTCGTCGGCCGGCTCGACGCGCTGGGGCTCGACCCCGTCGAAGCCGTCGCCGTGACCGTCGGCCACAACGGCGGACCCGAAGCCGCGGCCCGCGACGCGCGCTACACCGCGCTGGACGCCGCCGCCGAGCGACACGGCGCCGCCGCGGTCCTCCTCGGCCATACCCGCGACGATCAGGCCGAGACGGTCCTGCTCGGCCTCGCCCGCGGCTCCGGCATCCGCTCGCTCTCCGGAATGGCGGCCGTCTCGGGGGCGGCCGGCCGTTACCGGAGGCCCTTCCTCCAGATCGACCGGCAGACCGCCCGCAAGGCCTGCCTGGTCCAGTCGCTCCCCGTCTGGGACGACCCGCACAACACCGATCCCGCGTACACCCGCTCGCGGCTGCGCCACGACGGGCTGCCGGCGCTGGAGAAGGCGCTCGGCAAGGGCGTCGTGGAGGCGCTGGCCCGCACGGCGCAGCTGTCCCGGGACGACGCCGACGCCCTGGACGCCTGGGCCGCCCAGGCGGACGCCTCCGTACGGGACGAGATCGGCCAGCTGGAGTGCGCCAAGCTCCATGTCCTGCCGTCGGCCGTGCGCCGCCGGGTGCTGCGCCGCGCGGTCCTCGCGGCGGGCGCTCCGGCCGGGTCCCTCTTCGCGCGGCACGTCGAAGAGGTCGACCGGCTGATCACCGGCTGGCGCGGGCAGGGAGGCATCAACCTGCCCGGCCGGGTGGAGGCGCGACGCCAGGGTGGCAGACTGGTCATTCGGCAGGGCTGAGCCGAAGTACTACGAAAGTGATGCGGGTGGACTCGAACGACATGGGCACCGACCTCAAGTCGGTGCTCATCACCAAGGAAGAAATCGACGCGAAGCTGGCCGAGCTGGCAGCCAAGATCGATGCGGAGTACGAGGGCAAGGACCTGCTCATCGTCGGCGTCCTCAAGGGCGCTGTGATGGTGATGGCGGACCTGGCACGCGCTCTGTCCACCCCCGTCACGATGGACTGGATGGCGGTGTCGTCGTACGGCGCGGGCACCCAGTCCTCCGGCGTGGTCCGGATCCTCAAGGACCTCGACACCGACATCAAGGGCAAGCACGTCCTGATCGTCGAGGACATCATCGACTCGGGCCTGACGCTCTCGTGGCTGCTGTCGAACCTCGGTTCGCGTGAGCCGGCGTCCCTGAATGTATGCACGCTCCTGCGCAAGCCCGAAGCGGCCAAGGTCACTCTCGACGTCAAATGGGTCGGCTTCGACATTCCCAATGAGTTTGTCATCGGCTATGGGCTGGATTACGCCGAGAAGTACCGGAATCTCCCGTTTGTCGGCACGCTCGCCCCGCACGTGTACGGCGGCTGAGTCGTCCCGTATCGGACGAGGATCCGATGATGATCCGGCGGGAACCCTTATCCGCTTCCCGCCGTTGAAGCATGGGAAGACGGATTCGTCAGCCGTCCCCTGCGGTCGCGGGTGACAATGCTGGGGTACCGTCCGAAGAACAGTCTTTTAAACAGCAGCATTTACCTAGGCAGGAGGGACGGGGCGAGTACCGCCCCGTATGGATGGACGTGAAGCGATACTTCCGTGGGCCGGTCATGTGGATCGTACTGGCCGTCCTCGCCGTGGTCGTGCTGATGCAGGTTGTCGGCTCGTCCGGCGGCTATAAGACGGTGGACACTGCCGAGGTCGTCCAGTCGATCGACAAGAACCAGGTCAAGCAGGCCAAACTGACGACCGGTGACGAAGCAGTCATCAAGGTCGAGCTCAAGTCTGGCCAGAAGGTCAAGGACAGCAGCAAGATTCAGGCGAGCTACATCGGCGACCAGGGCGTCGCGCTTGCCAACAAGCTGCAGTCGAAGTTCGACAACGGGGACATCGAAAAGGGCTACACGGTCTCCCCCTCCAAGCAGAACCCGTTCGTCGGGATCCTGCTTTCCCTGCTCCCCTTCGTTCTCATCGTGGTCGTCTTCCTGTTCCTGATGAACCAGATGCAGGGCGGTGGCTCCCGTGTCATGCAGTTCGGGAAGTCCAAGGCCAAGCTGATCACCAAGGACACCCCCAAGACGACGTTCGCCGACGTGGCGGGCGCCGACGAGGCGGTGGAGGAGCTCCACGAGATCAAGGAGTTCCTGCAGGAGCCGGCGAAGTTCCAGGCCGTCGGCGCCAAGATCCCCAAGGGTGTGCTGCTGTACGGCCCGCCCGGTACGGGAAAGACGCTGCTCGCGCGCGCCGTCGCAGGCGAGGCCGGCGTGCCGTTCTACTCCATCTCCGGTTCCGACTTCGTCGAGATGTTCGTCGGTGTCGGTGCCTCGCGTGTCCGCGACCTCTTCGAGCAGGCCAAGGCGAACGCTCCGGCGATCGTCTTCGTCGACGAGATCGACGCCGTGGGCCGGCACCGCGGTGCCGGCATGGGCGGCGGTCACGACGAGCGCGAGCAGACGCTCAACCAGCTGCTCGTCGAGATGGACGGCTTCGACGTGAAGGGTGGCGTCATCCTCATCGCCGCCACGAACCGGCCGGACATCCTCGACCCGGCGCTGCTGCGTCCCGGCCGTTTCGACCGGCAGATCGCGGTCGACCGTCCGGACCTGCTGGGCCGTCTCGAGATCCTCAAGGTGCACGCCAAGGGCAAGCCGGTCACGCCGGAGGTCGACCTTCGGGCCGTCGCCCGTCGTACGCCCGGCTTCACCGGCGCCGACCTGGCGAACGTGCTGAACGAAGCCGCGCTGCTGACCGCCCGTATGGACAAGAAGCTGGTGGACAACCACTCCTTGGACGAGGCGATCGACCGTGTCGTGGCCGGACCGCAGAAGCGGACCCGGATCATGAGCGAGAAGGAAAAGAAGATCACCGCGTACCACGAGGGCGGCCACGCCCTGGTCGCGGCGGCCTCTCCGAACAGCGACCCGGTGCACAAGGTCACCATCCTGGCCCGCGGGCGTGCCCTCGGTTACACGATGGTGCTCCCGGACGAGGACAAGTACTCGACCACGCGCAACGAGATGCTGGACCAGCTCGCCTACATGATGGGCGGCCGTGCGGCCGAGGAACTGGTGTTCCACGACCCGACCACGGGCGCTTCGAACGACATCGAGAAGGCCACCACCACGGCCCGCGCGATGGTGACGCAGTACGGCATGACCGAGCGTCTCGGCGCGATCAAGTTCGGTCAGGACGGCTCCGAGCCGTTCCTCGGCCGCGACATGGGTCACCAGCGGGACTACTCGGAAGAAGTTGCGGCGCTGGTCGACGAAGAGGTCAAGAAGCTCATCGAGACCGCGCACAACGAGGCATGGGAGATTCTCGTCGAGAACCGCGACGTTCTCGACAACCTGGTCCTCGCGCTGCTGGAGAAGGAAACGCTGAACAAGGAGCAGATCGCCGAGATCTTCACTCCGATCGTGAAGCGCCCGGCCCGCCCCGCGTGGACCGGATCCTCCCGCCGTACGCCGTCCACCCGGCCGCCGGTGCTCTCCCCGAAGGAACTGTCCCTCACCAACGGAGCCCTCACCAACGGTGCGGTTCCCGCAGTGACGGCAGGCCCGGACACCACGGCCGCTCCGGCGACCGAGGCGGTCCCCGAGGAGCGTCCCGAGAGCTGACCCCTCGGGTCCCACCGGGCCCGGAATGGATGCCGCGTCCCCCAGGTTTTAGCCTTGGGGGGCGCGGCATTCTTTTGTGCCCGCTCGTGTGGGCATGCGAAAGCACAGGAACGAGGCACAGATGACCGACCCGGTGACGCTGGACGGCGAGGGCTCCATAGGCGAGTTCGACGAGAAGCGGGCCGAGAACGCCGTACGTGAGCTGCTCATCGCCGTCGGGGAGGACCCGGACCGGGAGGGCCTGCGGGAGACACCGGGGCGCGTGGCGAGGGCGTACAAGGAGATCTTCGGCGGTCTGCGGCAGACCCCCGAGGAGGTCCTGACGACCACGTTCGACCTGGGCCACGACGAGATGGTCCTGGTGAAGGACATCGAGGTCTTCTCGACCTGCGAACACCACCTGGTCCCCTTCCGCGGGGTGGCGCACGTCGGATACATCCCGGCGACCAGCGGCAAGATCACGGGGCTTTCCAAGCTGGCCCGGCTCGTCGACGTCTATGCCCGCCGCCCGCAGGTGCAGGAACGACTCACCACCCAGATAGCCGACTCGCTGATGGAAATCCTGGAGCCGCGCGGCGTGATCGTCGTCATCCAGTGCGAGCACATGTGCATGTCGATGCGCGGTATCCGCAAGCCGGGGGCCAAGACGATCACGTCGGCGGTCCGGGGTCAGCTGCGGGACGCGGCGACCCGCAACGAGGCCATGAGCCTGATCATGGCGCGCTAGTGCCGCGGCAGGTGACGTTTGCCCGTCAAGGAGCGGCGTCCGGTGCGTGCTCTCGGCGTGCCGGCCGGAAGTCCTCGTACTGGAGGTACTTGGGCTTTCGTCCGGTGCGGCGAAGGGGGTCCCTCCCTGTTCGAGCGAAGCCGAGAAATCGGGGGCGCGTGCCGGGCGTCGCGACGGGGCAGATGTTGCCTGGCGCGGCGCCAGCACGGGCCGACGGGCCCCGGGAGCCTTGAGGGTCGTACGTCGCCCTGCGCGGCCAGGCCCGTGGGAGAAGCCTGCGGGTCCCGGGAAGCCAGAGGGCCGTCGGCCGTAACGGACGCGCCCTACGCGGCCGGGGCCGTGCCCTGCTCCTCGTCGTCCGGGAGCCGGCAGACCCGCTCCAGAAAGATCGCCGCCGCGACCACCGCAGCGCCCGCCAGGACGGCCGAGCCCGCGTAGATGGCCTGGTCCTGGCGGGCGGGGATGTCCAGGCTGTTCATCAGCAGGTACACGCCGGTGCCGCCGTACATCCCGGAGACCAGCGAGGCGACCAGCGCACTCGCCTGGCCGAAGACCACCGCGCGGGCCGCCATCATCGGCTCGACGCCCTTGGCGCCGGGGCGGCGCTCCCGCTGGGCGCGCAGCCGGGAGCGCAGCGAGAGCGCGGTCGCGGTGAGGACCGTCGCGATCAGGGCCAGCACGATGGGCGCCGCGAGCGGCACGCTCGGCAGCGTGTCGACGGTGTCCCAGAGCCGGGCGCCGCCCCAGGACAGGACTCCGGCCACGGCGAACAGGCCGGCCAGTACACCGAGCCGCAGTTGCTTCACCGGGAGAGCCCCTCACATCAGGTCGCATCGGGTCGAGTCGGATCGGGGTCGGGTCGACACCGGTCCCACAGCCTAACGATTACTCGGGCAGGCGGAGTTCCAGATCGGCGCGCGGAAGTACACCCGTGTGGCCCGCGCCGGCCAGCAGGTCAGCCACCGGGCCGCGGCCGGGCAACTGGGCCTCCGGCTCCACGTCGTGCCACGGGGCCAAGACGAAGGCCCGCTCGTGGGCCCGCGGGTGGGGCAGGGTGAGGGCGGGGTCGTCCGAGACGACATCGGCGTACGCCACGATGTCGACGTCGATCGTGCGCGGCCCCCAGCGCTCCTCGCGGACCCGGTCGAAGGCTTCCTCGATGGCCTGGCCGCGCTCCAGCAGCGAGGACGGCGGCAGCGTGGTCTTCACGACGATCACCGCGTTGAAGTACGAGGGCTGGGAGCCGGGGTCGACGCCCCACGGCTCGGTCTCGTACACCGGGGAGACCGCCTTGACCCGCAGGCCGGGGGTGTCCTCCAGGGCGTCGATCGCACCCTGGAGGGTCTCCAGGCGGTTGCCCAGGTTGCTGCCGAGCGAGATCACCGCGCGTTTCGGGTTGGACAGGGTGCTGTCGGCGGCGTCCACCTGCTCGACCACGGAGGTGGGTACCGGCTGCACGGTCGGGTCGCTCTGCGTCGCCCCGTTCGAAGAAAACACAGTCATACTCGGCTCCGGGTGATGGTGATCGTCACGTCGTCGAAGGGCACGGTGATCGGGGCGTCCGGCTTGTGGACGCAGACCTCGACCTCCTCGACCCCGTCGTGCTTGAGGCACTGCTGGGCGATCCGCTCCGCGAGCGTCTCGATCAGGTCGACCGGTTCTCCCTGTACGACATGCACGACCTCTTCCGCCACGACGCCGTAGTGCACGGTCTTCGCCAGGTCGTCGGTGGCCGCGGCGGGGCGGGTGTCGAGGCCGAGCACCAGGTCCACGATGAAGGTCTGGCCTTCCTCGCGCTCCCGGGGGAACACGCCGTGGTGCCCACGGGCCTTGAGGCCGCGCAGCGCGACACGATCCACGCGAATCACTCCTGCTTTTCGTAGTGAAGAAGGGCTACTGCCGAGTGCGGTCGGCATGTCACCCTCACTCGAATCTACCTGCGAGCACCGACAGTGCTCGCCCACGGGGGCCATGGACAGAACCCTGCGGGGCTGGTAGCCGCCCATACCCATGGGGCTCGCCGCCCAACCTCGGCGGGCCGCTGTGGGAGCTCCGACGGGCGCATACCCACTCAGGCGGGTGACTCGTCGTCCTCGTCCTCGTCGGATTCGGTCAGCACGGGTGAACCGTGGTGCGACCAGAGCTTCCAGCCCTCGGGCGTGCGGCGGAACACATTGGTGGCGACGATCAGCTGGCCCACCAGGGGCCCCAGCTCGCCGGCCTCCTCGGAGGGGCCGCCGCTCAGGGTGTTCTCGGTGCAGTTCACCAGGGCGGTCTCGCCCAGCACCGTGACCTTCACATCGGTGAGGAAGAACTGGATGTACTCGGTGTTCGCCATGATCAGCGCGTACGAGCGCAACACCTCGCCGCGGCCCGAGAGCACCGGCCAGCCCGGGTGGACGCAGGAGATCTCGTCCTCCAGCCAGAGCGACGACAACTCCTCGAAGTCGCCCTGCTCCACTGCCTCGTAGAACGCGGTGTTGGCCAGCTCGACCAGCTCGGCGTCGCCGTGCGTGGAGTCATCGTGCGCGGAGCTCACAGGGCTCCCTCGACGGCCCTGGCGACCCGTACGGCGTCGGCGGTCGCCCGTACCTCGTGGACGCGCACCGCCCAGGCGCCCTCGTGGGCGACGATCGCGGAGACCGCGGCCGTGGCCGCGTCCCTTTCGCGGGCGGGCGGCGGCGGGGCCGCCCCCGCGCCGGCCAGCACCCGGCCGAGGAACCTCTTGCGGGAGGCGGCGATCAGCAGCGGGCGGCCCAGGGCGCGCAGTTCGGAGAGGTGGGCGACCAGGGCCAGGTCGTGCTCGGCCTGCTTGGCGAAGCCCAGACCCGGGTCGATCACGATCCGCTCGGGGGCGATGCCGCCGTCGACGACGGCGGCCACGCGCGCGTGGAGCTCGGAGACGACCTCGGCGACCACGTCGGCGTACACCGCGCGGTTGTTCATGTCCTTGCTGAAGCCCCGCCAGTGCATGACGACGAACGGGACTCCGGCCGCCGCGACCGCCGGGATCATGGCGGCGTCGGCGAGACCGCCACTGACGTCGTTGACCAGGACCGCACCGGCCGCGACCGCCTGCTCGGCGACCGCCGCGCGCATGGTGTCGACGGACACGACGATGCCCTCGGACGCGAGGCCGCGCACCACCGGGATCACTCGCCTCAGCTCTTCGTCCGCGTCGACGCGGGGCGCACCGGGGCGCGTCGACTCGCCGCCGACGTCCACCATGTCGGCGCCCTCCGCGACGAGGTCGAGACCGCGCTTGATCGCGGCGGTGGTATCGAACCAGCGACCGCCGTCGGAGAAGGAATCGGGCGTCACATTGACGACACCCATCACCGCACAGCGGTCCCACTCCGGCAGACCCTCGATTCGCCCACGCGCGCGCAACGTACTCATACGACCAGCGTAGGCGTCAGCACGGGATACCCGGACCTCGCGTACCCGGCCGCGTACGGAGCCGCCCCCGGGACCCGGCCCCGGGACCCGGTCGCAGGCCCCGGGCAGGCGGTCAGGCGGCGGACCGCCCGGCGTCCAGGCTTCGGGGCCGGTCGAGGTGCGCGCAGGGGCGGCGCGGCTTGCGGGCGGCCCGGCGGGCGAACGGGCGGGGCAGCGCCAGCGTGACGAATCCCTCCGCCTGCATCGCCGCGAAGCCGATGCGCGGCAGGTCGCGGGTGCTGCGGAAGACCACGAAGCGCGGCTCCCAACGCGGCCGGAACTTGGCGTTGAACTTGTACAGCGACTCGATCTGGAACCAGCGGGAGAGAAAGACCAGCAGGCCGCGCCAGAGCCGCAGTACCGGCCCCGCACCGATCTTCTCGCCGCGGGCGAGCGCCGAGCGGAACATCGCGAAGTTCAGCGAGACACGGGCCACACCCAGCTGGGGGGCGGCCCGCAGGGAGGCGACGATCAGCAGCTCGTTCATGCCGGGATCCGCGGAGCGGTCGCGGCGCATCAGGTCCAGGGACATGCCGTCCGTACCCCACGGGACGAAGTGCAGGACGGCCTTCAGGTCGCCGTACGCGGAGGTCTCGTCGGCGGCGTTGTGCGCGGTGGCGATCACGCAGTCCCCGTCGCCCGGCTCGCCGATGCGGCCGAGTGCCATCGAGAAGCCGCGCTCGTTGTCGGTGCCGCGCCAGTCGGCGGCGGCCAGTCCGATCCTCTCCAGCTCGGCCTCGCCGACGTCACGGACCCGCCGCACCCGGGTCTCGTAGCCACCCCGCTCGATGCGCTTGACCATCTGGCGCACGTTGCGCATGGCGCGCCCGCCGAGGGAGAAATCCGGCACGTCCACCACCGCTTCGTCCCCGAGCTCCAGCGCGTCGAGCCCCGTCTCGCGGGTCCACACCTCGCCGCCGGTCTCGCTGCACCCCATGACGGCCGGGGTCCAGGAGTGCGCCTTGGCCTCGTCCATGAAGCGCTCGATGGCGCCCGGCCAGGCCTCGACGTCACCGATCGGGTCGCCGCTGGCGAGCATCACGCCGGAGATCACCCGATAGCAGACGGCGGCCTTGCCGCTGGGGGAGAAGACGACGCCCTTGTCGTGGCGGAGCGCGAAGTGGCCCAGCGAGTCGCGGCCGCCGTGCTTGGCGAGCAGCTCGCGCAGCCGCTGCTCGTCGTCCGCGGTGAGGCGGGCGGCCGGGTGCTCGGGGCGCAGGGCCAGGTAGATGGTGGTGATGGCGGTGAGCAGGCCGAGGGCGCCCAGGGAGTAGCCGACGGTCCAGGAGACCCGGCCCGCGTAGTCGACAGGACCCTCAAGCCCGAAGAGCCCGTACAGGACGTGCTCCAGCCGGTCGGCCACGCTCGGGTTGCCGACCACCTTCGCCGGGTGTGAGCTGACGATGACCAGGCCAAGGCCCAGGGACCCGGCACCGAGGAGGACGAAGTTCGCCAGTGCCCTCCAGCGGCTGCTCGGGTCGGGCAGCGCGGCGAATTCCTTGCGGTGGCGCAGCAGCAGGGCGAGCAGCGCCAGCGAGATCAGTACGCCGATGACCGAGTGCCGGTACGTGAACTGGGCCACGGCCCCGGCGGGCAGCAGCACCACGGCGGCGCGCCAGGCGCGGCGCTTGTGGCGCTTGAGGCCGTGCGAGAGGAGCAGCAGCAGGACGCCGGCGCTGATGGCGAGGGCGGCTGCGAACGGTCCGAGTGCGCCCGGCAACACCTCGGCGAAGGTGTGCATCCGGCTGTTTCTGAAGCGCGGGAAGACGCCCGCCGCGATGTCCAGGAGGCCCACGACGGCGCAGGCCGTACCGACCAGGGAGGGCACCGATTCGGGGCGCGGTCCGCTCAGGGTCCGCCGAATCCAATTCGGAACCATCCGTGATTTATCCCCATCTATTTTGCTGGACATCGCTTCCCATGGTTCACGCGAAAGATTTTCTGTCCGTGGGCCGAAGCAGCCGGACATTTTGCGCCCTCTAGGACGGCGCAGCAGGGGAGCGGGTTCACTCACGCTCAGGAAATTCTCAGGCAGAAAGCTGTCTCTTCATCATGGGTCTCACCAGCAACAAGGTTCTGGCGCTCGCCGTACTTCTGGCAGTGGCGCTGTTCGTGGCCACGATCTGGCTCTGGCCGCGGCTGGCCGGTCGCGGCTGGCGTTCGGTGCTGGGCCGCGTCGGGCTGCTGCTGGTGACCCAGGTGCTGCTTTTCGCCTCGGTCGGTTTCGCCGCCAACAAATCGTTTCTCTTCTACGGCTCCTGGGGCGACCTCTTCGGCCAGGAGACGGAGATGGGGGTGGTCGTGGACCACTCGGCCGGCGGCAAGGACATCAAGGTCCTCGGTACGCAGGCCGTGGACGTGCCGGGCGGCTCGACGCCCCGGGTGGGCGGCCAGATACAGAAGATCGTCGTGGCGGGGCGGAAGTCGATGATGGACAGCCCCGGGTATGTCTATCTGCCGCCCGAGTACTTCCAGCCGAAGTACGCGAAGAAGACCTTCCCGGCGTCCGTGGTGCTCACCGGCTACCCGGGCACCGCGGAGAACCTGCTCGAGGGCCTGCGTTACCCGAAGACGGCGTACACGCAGGTCAAGACCGGCAAGATGCAGCCGATGATCCTGGTGATGATGCGGCCGACGGTGGCGCCCCCGCGGGACACCGAGTGCGCGGACGTACCCGGCGGCCCGCAGACCGAGACCTTCTTCGCCGAGGACCTGCCCAGGGCGATATCGGGGTCCTACCGGGTCGGCACCCAGCCGCGGAACTGGGGCTTCATGGGGAACTCGACCGGCGGTTACTGCGCGCTCAAGATCGCCATGCACCACCCGGACACCTTCGCCGCGAGCGCGGGTCTCTCGGCGTACTACAGGGCCGCCGACGACGCGACGACCGGTGACCTCTTCGGCGGCAGCAAGGCGCTGCGGCACCGGTCCGACCTGCTGTGGAGCCTGGACCACGCGAAGCCGGGCGCGCTGGCGCGCTCCTCGTTCCTGGTGACCAGCTCCAAGTCGGGCGAGGGGAATCTCAGGAACACCCTGAAGTTCATCAACAGGGTCCCCGCGCCCGCCCGCGTCTCGTCGATCACCCTCGACAGCGGCGGCCACAACTTCAACACCTGGCGGCGCGAGATCCCGCCCGCGCTGGCCTGGATCAGCGGCAGGCTGAGGGGCTGAGGGGCCGACCGGCGGGCTCTTCAGGATTAAGGCAGGCTGATCGATTCCACTTCCACCTCGGTACGGGGAACGGAGTGCGCGTCCGCGTCGATGGACCTGCGCAGCGCCTCGTGCAACTTGGCCGGGGTGAGGACGCCGAGGAAGTGTCCGGCGCTCCCCTCGTCGATGACCGCGATCCAGCCCGCGTCGTGCTGGAGCATCGTGGCGAACGCCTGCTTGAGCGAGGCGCCGACGGGCAGCCAGGCCTCCATGCGGCGGGCGTGCTCGCGTACGGTCCCGCTCGCGGCGTTCGCGCGGTCGGCCGAGATCCAGCCGTGCAGATCGTCCTTGCTGTCCAGGACGACGGCCCAGCGGGCGCCCTCCGCGGCGAGCGTGTCCGCCGCCTTCTTCAGCGGGTCGTCGAGGTGCACGACGGGCGGCTGCTCCAGGTCACCGGGCTCGATGGGGGTGACGGAGAGCCGCTTGAGACCGCGGTCGGCGCCGACGAAGTCCGCGACGTACGGGGTGGCGGGCATCCCGAGGACGGCGGCCGGAGGGTCGAACTGCTCGATCGTGCCGTGCCCGTAGACCGCGATGCGGTCGCCGAGGCGGACGGCCTCCTCGATGTCGTGCGTGACGAAGAGCACAGTCTTGCGCATCTGCGACTGGAGCTTGAGGAATTCGTTCTGAAGGTGTTCGCGTACGACCGGGTCGACCGCCCCGAAGGGCTCGTCCATCAGCAGAACGGGCGGGTCGGCCGCCAACGCCCGTGCCACGCCGACGCGCTGGCGCTGACCGCCGGATAGCTGGTCGGGATAGCGGTCCCCGTGCACCTTCGGGTCGAGGCCGACCAGGTCGAGCAGCTCGGCCGCGCGCGCGTGGGCCTTGGCGCGCTTGACGCCCAGGAGGTGAGGGACGGTCGCGGTGTTCTCCAGGACCGTCTTGTGCGGAAAGAGACCGACCTGCTGGATGACATAGCCGATACGCCGGCGCAGCTGTACGGGGTCGACGGTGGATATGTCTTCTCCGTCAAGGAATATCCGGCCTTCGGACGGCTCGATCAGCCGGTTCACCATCTTCATGGTGGTGGTCTTGCCGCAGCCGGAAGGCCCGACGAGCGTGACCAGTTCCCCCTCGGCGACTTCGAAGGAGAGGTCGTCGACGGCAGTGGTGCCGTCGGCGTACCGCTTGGTGACGTTCTCGAATCGGATCATGATTCCCCATTGTGGCCGGTGCCCTGTGCTGTGACATTTCCTGGGGGGCGACCCCCGAACCCCCGCCCCATGTTGCTGCAATGTGACGGCCAGAGCGATTGTCAGTGGCCGAGGATAGGGTCGCCAGACATAAGTTCGGGTTGTCGGGGGAGGTGGGGCGGCATGAGTGGCGCGCAGAACTGTCTTGCGGCGAACGACTGGATTTGCGGCGAGTATGTCCGCTCCCGCAGCCAGGAGTTGATCGACGCGACGGTGCAGCACGTGTGGATCACGGTGATCTCGGTGGTGATCGGGCTGCTGATCGCCTTTCCGCTGGCGCTGCTCGCGCGGGGCCGCCGCAGGTTCGCGGGCCCGGTCCTGGGCCTGACGACCCTGCTCTACACGATCCCGTCGCTGGCGATGTTCTCGCTGCTGCTGCCGCTGTTCGGCCTTTCGCCGGCCGTGGTGATCACCGGTCTGGTGCTCTATTCGCTGACCGTGCTCGTACGGAACATCCTGGCCGGGCTCGAAGCGGTGCCCGCCGAGGCGCGCGAGGCCGCGCAGGGCATGGGGTACGGGCCGGGGCGGCTGCTGTGGGAGGTCGAGCTGCCGCTCGCCCTGCCCGCGCTGCTGGCCGGGGTGCGGATCGCGACGGTGTCGACGGTCGCCATGACGACGATCGGCGCGATCGTCGGATACGGCGGTCTCGGCACGCTGATCGTCGACGGGCTCGACTCCATCTTCAAGGCGCAGGTGCTCACCGCCTCGGTGATCTGTGTGCTGCTCGCGGTGGTGGCCGACCTGCTGCTCCTCGGGCTGCAGCGGATGCTGACGCCCTGGACCCGAATACGTACACCCGGCAGCGGGCGTGCGCTGCGCATCCGTGCGGCCCGTGCGGCCGATGTGGCGAAGGTCGGCTGATTCATGGGATCCATCGGGGACGCCTTCAGCTGGCTGACGACCAACGCCAACTGGCAGGGCGAGAGCGGCATCTGGAACCGGCTGGGCGAGCACCTCTACTTCAGCGGCGTGTGCCTGCTGCTGTCCTGCCTGATCGCGCTGCCGCTCGCGCTGTGGCTCGGGCATCTGGGCCGGGGCGGCGCGCTCGCCATCAATCTTTCCAACGTGGGGCGGGCGATCCCCACCCTCGCGGTGCTGATCCTGCTCACGCTCACTCCGCTGGGCAGGCAGGGCGACCTGCCGACGATCATCGCGCTGGTGCTCTTCGCCGTACCGCCGCTGCTGACCAATGCCTACATCGGCATGCGGGAGGTGGACCGGGCGGTGGTGGAGGCCGCGCGGGGGATGGGCATGTCGGGGCGCCAGCTGTTCGTCCGGGTCGAGCTGCCCCTCGCGTATCCGCTGATCATGACGGGGCTCAGGTCGGCCGCGGTCCAGGTGGTCGCCACGGCGACGCTCGCCGCGATGGCGGGCGAGGGCGGCCTCGGCCGGATCATCACGGCCGGGTTCAACACGTACAACACCCCGCAAGTGGTGGCGGGCGCGCTGCTCGTCGCCGTGCTCGCGCTGCTGGTCGAGGGTGCGCTGGTGGCGGCGCACCGGATGCTCGACCCCATGCGGCGTCGTGTCGTCCCGCAAGAAATCGTGTGACGGCCTCCGAATCTTCCTCTCTTCTCCGTGCTTCTTTTTCTTGTGTCTCTTCTCTTGGATGGTGAACCTCATGAGCAGGATCTCGCGCACCGCAGGTGCGGTAGTGGCCGTAGTGGCGCTGGCCGGTGGGCTGGCGGCCTGTGGCGGTGACAGCCTCGAGAAGGACAAGGACGGCGGCTCGACCGCGGCCGGTGACGGCGGCAAGAAGGCCTCGCTGGTGATCGGTTCGGCCGGTTTCACCGAGTCCAAGGTGCTGGCCGAGCTGTATGTGCAGCTCCTCGACGATGCCGGATACGGCACCTCCGTCAAGACCGTCGAGAACCGCGAGCTGTACGAACCCGCCCTGGAGAAGGGCGAGATCGACGTCGTCCCGGAATACGCGGCCACGCTCGCCGAATTCCTCAACGCGAAGGCGAACGGGCCCAAGGCACCCGAGGAGAAGCCGGTCGCTTCCAGTGATGTCACCGCTACGCACAAGGCGCTGGAAAAGCTCGCGGGGCCGCGTGGGCTGAAGGCGCTGAAGCCCGGCGAGGCCGTCGACCAGAACGCTTTCGCGGTGACCAAGGAATACGCCGAGAAGAACAAGCTCAAGACCCTCTCCGACCTTGGGAAGTCCAAGCTCAAGGTGAAGATCGCGGCGGGCGACGAATGTACGGTGCGGCCGTTCTGCGCACCCGGGCTGAAGACGACGTACGGCATCGACGTGACCGGCGTCGACCCCAAGGGCGTGGGCACCCCGCAGGCCAAGCAGGCGGTCAAGGACGGCGCGGACCAACTGGTGCTGACCACCACGACCGATGCGACGCTGGAGAGCTTCGGGCTCGTACTCCTGGAGGACGACAAGAATCTCCAGAACGCGGACAACGTGCTGCCGGTGGTCAATGCGAAGGACGCCGGATCCCAGGAGATAGCGGACGCCCTCGGCAAGCTCACCGACGTGCTGACGACGGATGATCTGGTCGAGCTGAACCGCAAGATCGACGCGGACCGGGCGAAGCCCGCGGACGCGGCGAAGGAGTACCTGGAGTCCAAGGGGCTGATCAAGAAGTAGGGGCAGAAGTAATTGGCTGAGAACAGATTGCCGGGGTGGGCCCCATCAGTCGCCTACGCACGGTAAATTTCAGGCCATGCCACGTGGACGCCACCGTCATTCCCCACCCCTGCACAGGATCCTGCCGCCCTTGGCGGTCGCCGGCGCGTCAGCTCTCTGCGCCGCCGGCGCCTGGCTGTTCGCGGAACCGGTGGTGCTCCGCGTCCTGGTCGCCGCCGCTGCCGCGGCGGCGGTCACCGGCGCGGTCCTCATGCGCAGTTGGGACCGTGCGGCGGGCAGACGTGTCGCGGAGCTGACGCGCGCCCGCGCGGGCGACGAGTGGAAGACCGAAGAGCGCATAGCCGACATCGAGGCCGACCTCGACGAGTCGCGCGCCCTGCGCGCAAAGCTGGACGAGAAGCTGCGCACCAAGCGGGTCGAACTGGCAGCGCTGCGGGGCGAGCACGCCGCGCTGCTGCGGCGGTACGCGACCGCGGAGACCGAGCGGGCCGGCGTGCTGGAGAGCCGCCGGCTGCTCGCGATGGCGGCGGCCGCCCCGGCGAAGGCCCTGCCCGCGGCGAGCAGCACGCCGACGCCGTCCGCGTATCTGCGGGCGTCGATGGCGCTGGATCACCTGACGCGCAACGCGGCGGAGCAGGAATCACGGAATTCGCGCGACATGCGCGATGCGCAAGGTCCGCGGGACGGGCGGGGTCCGCAGGTCGGGCGCGAGGTGCGGGACGGGCGAGGTCCGCGGAACGGGCGGGGTCCGCAGAACGTGCGGGACAGGCAAGGCTCGGAGGACGTCCGGGACGGGCAGGACGCGCGAAGTCCCCAGGACGCGCCGGGTTCGCAGGGCCCGGACAGGTCGCGGGATGCGCGGAAGGCGCCGGACGTGCGGGGCCCTCAGGGTTCAAGGGGTCCGCAGGGGCCTCGGGGTCCGCGGGACGCGTGGAAGGCACCGAGTGCGCGGGGTGCGCAGGGCGCGGCAGGTTCGCGAGGGCCGCGGGATGCGCCGCAGTCCCCGGATGCCCGGAAGGCGGAGGAGCCGGAGGGTAAGCACAAGGCGGCCGCGGGAAGCGCCGTGCCCTCACCGGAGCACTCGCGCCCGTCGTCCGCCATCGTCCCGCGCCCCGACGCCGCCTCGGCGGTCGTCCCGTACGCCTCGCTGCGCCGCCCCTCCTCGCGGCTGGAGGGCGGATTCGACTTCTTCGGTACGCAGAAGCCCGTGGTGGCGGCCATCGAAGCCGTCCGGAACGTCGACCTCGCGGATGTGGTGGGTGAGGAGGCGCTGGAGGCGGCCCGGAAGGTCGCGGGGACGAGCAGGGCGGTGGGCCAGGTCATCGACCTGACGGCGCACGACGAGACGGAGCAGCTGGACGTGGCGGAGCTCCGCAGCGCGATCTCCTAGCGGGGTTGCGGGGAGCAGGTTCACCGGGATCACGGCCCGGCCCGAAGGTGTCCTCGAACGCCGGACGAGCCGGGCTGGACGGTCCAGCCCGGTCGACGGGTGACGTCGAAGCACAGGCCTTCAGGACGGGGCCGAGCCAGCACCAGGCCGCCATGCTCCCGAGGACGGGGCCGAGCTCGCCCCAAGTCGCCGTGCCCCCTACGACGGGGCCGAACTCGCGCCGGGTCCTCATTGCTCTCCAGGACGGGGCCGACTTCGCCCCAGGTCCCCAGGTCCCCAGGCCCCCAGGCCCCCTAGGACGGCCCCGAGCCGCCGCCCGCGCGGACCAGGCCCGTCTCGTACGCCAGGACCACGACCTGGACGCGGTCGCGCAGGCCCAGCTTGGTCAGGATGCGGCCCACGTGTGTCTTGACCGTGGCCTCCGACAGGACCAGCCGCGCCGCGATCTCGCCGTTCGAAAGGCCCTGGGCGACGAGCAGCATCACCTCGCGCTCCCGCTCGGTCAGTCGCTCCAGCTCCTTCTGCCGCGGCTCCGTGCCCGTGCTCGGCAGCATCGGCGAGAAGCGGTCGAGCAGACGCCGCGTCGTCGAGGGAGCCACGACCGCGTCGCCGCTGTGAACCGACCTGATCGCGCCCAGCAGTTCGGCCGGCGGCACATCTTTCAGCATGAAGCCGCTGGCCCCCGCCTTCAGCCCCGAGAAGGCGTACTCGTCGAGGTCGAAGGTGGTCAGGATGAGGACCTTGGGCGCGTCGGGCTGCGCGCAGATGCGCCGCGTCGCCTCGACCCCGTCCAGCTTCGGCATGCGTACGTCCATCAGCACCACGTCCACCTCCGCGGTGCGCAGGACCTCGACGGCCTCTTCGCCGTTGCCCGCCTCCGCGACGACCTCCATGTCGGGCTGGGCGGCCAGGACCATCCGGAAGCCGGTGCGCAGCAGCACCTGATCGTCGACGAGCATCACGCGGATGGACATGGGAGGGGGCCTCTCGTAAAGGTCAAACAAAGCGGTCAATGGGCGGGCTTGAGGGGCAGCAGCGCGCTGATCCGGAAACCACCGCCGGACCGGGGCCCGGCATCCAGCGTGCCGCCGACCATACCGACGCGCTCCCGCATACCGATGAGCCCGTGCCCCCGGCCGTCCGCGCCGCCGTCCTCGTACAGCTCGTGCGCCGCGCCCCGCCCGTCGTCCTCGACGAGCAGGCCGAGGCCGTCGTCGAAGTAGACCAGCCGGACGCTCGCGCCGACATCGGGGCCGCCGTGCTTGCGCGCGTTGGTGAGGGCCTCCTGCACGATGCGGTACGCCGTGAGTTCCACCCCGCTGGGCAGTGGCCTGGGGGTCCCCTCAACCTTGAAGTCCACGGTGAGGCCCGCGCTGCGCACCTGCTCGACGAGATCCTCGATCTGCTCGACGTCGGGCTGCGGCACGTACTCGCCGCTCTCCTGCTTCTCGCCGGTCCGCAGCACGCCCAGCAGTCGGCGCATCTCCGCCAGCGCCTGCCTGCCGGTCGTCGAGATGGTCTCCAGCGCCTGTTTGGCCTGGGCGGGGGAGGCATCCATGACGTAGGCCGCGCCGTCCGCCTGCACCACCATCACCGACACGTTGTGCGCGACGACGTCGTGCAGTTCGCGGGCGATACGGGCCCGCTCGGCGGCGACCGCGACCTTCGACTGGGCTTCGCGCTCCTTCTCCAGGCGCGCGGCGCGCTCCTCCAGCTCGGCGAAGTACGCCCGCCGGGTGCGCATCGAGTCACCGAGGACCCAGGCGAGGGCGAACGGCAGGGTCAGTACGACGGCGAAGAAGATCGCCGGGACGATCGTGCCGTCCTTGTCCGCGGGCCAGCGCAGCTGCGCCAGGGTGGCCGCGCTCAGGCCGCTGAACAGGGCGAGGCGGGAGACCCAGCGTGGCCCGTCGCTCGCGGCGATGGTGTAGACGATGACGAGCATGGCCCAGTCGGCCGGATTGACCTCTACGTCGAGGGCGAGCTGGACGATGCCCAGCGCGATGGTCAGCACCAGCATCTTTTCCGGCGCGCGGCGGCGCAGCGCCACCACGACGCAGAGCAGCGTCATGACAGCCATGGCGGTGATGCGGGGCCAGGTTCCGGCCGGGATTTGGACCGCCCACAGCATCGAGAACCCGAAGAGCATCACAGCCCAGAAGCTGTCGACACTCGTCGGGTGCCTGCGGATGAAGTCGTAGAGGCGTTGCACGTAACCCAGCGTAGGGAAACCGAATAGGTGCGGGGGTCAACCGAAGGGGCGATCCGTGTAGCCGGTGTGTACTCCCCAAGGTGGAGGCCACTTGCCACACAGGGCGATACCGGACTTTATCGACAGTCAGGGAGAGGTAGGGCTCGCCGGCCCGGCGCGCGGCCTCCGGGAGAGACTGGGGTCGTGATAGATGCCCTGGGCAAGCCGCATGAGGTGCATGAGCCGGACGAGACGGGCGAGACAGCTGAGTCGGACGCGTCCGGCGAGTGGCAGGGGTGGCGTGAGGCGACCGAGCGGGCGCTGTACGGGCCCGGCGGTTTCTATCTGCGCCCGGAAGGCCCCGCCGGCCATTTCCGTACGTCCGTGCACGCCTCCCCGCTCTTCGCCGCCGCGGTGGCCCGGCTGCTCACCGAGACCGCCGACGCGCTCGGACGGCCGGACGACCTGGCTCTCGTGGACGTCGGCGCCGGGCGTGGCGAGCTGCTGACCGGAGTGCTGGCCGCGCTTTCCGACGGCCTGAAGGTCCGGGCGTACGCCGTGGAACGCGCGGCGCGGCCCGCCGGGCTCGACCCCCGGATCGAGTGGGTCGCCGAGCCGCCCGCCGGTGTCACCGGGCTGCTCTTCGCCAATGAATGGCTCGACAACGTGCCGGTGAACGTGGCAGAGGTCGACCCGGACGGGGTACCCCGTCACGTCCTGGTCCGTGCGGACGGCGAGGAGAGGCTCGGCGGACCCGTGACCGGAGCGGACGCCGCGTGGCTCGCGCGCTGGTGGCCGCTCGGCGCCGAGCCGGGCCTGCGCGGCGAGATCGGCCGCCCCCGGGACGAGGCGTGGGCCCGCGCCGTCGCGACGCTCGACGCGGGCCTCGCGGTGGCCGTCGACTACGCCCACGGGCGCGTGGACCGGCCCCCCTTCGGCACGCTGGTCGGCTTCCGCGCGGGCCGCGAGGTCCGGCCGGTGCCGGACGGGACGTGCGACATCACCGCTCATGTGGCGCTGGATGCCTGTGCGCTGCCGGGTGCGGAGCTGCTCAGTCAGCGGGACGCGCTGCGGAACCTCGGTGTCTCGGGCGACCGTCCGTCCCTCTCCCTGGCCTCCAGCGACCCGGTGGCGTACGTCCGTGCCCTGTCGGCGGCGGGCGAGTCGGCGGAGCTCACGGCGAAGAACGGGTTGGGCGACTTCGGCTGGCTGCTCCAGCGGGTGCCCGACCACCACCACGGGTGATGCCTGTTCGAGCCGCTGTCGTGCTGGCCCTCCCGTACCCAGTACGTCTTCGGCGGGTCCTGTGGTTTCTGCGGCACCGACTTGAGGGGTGTGCCCTTTTTCCCGCCGCTGTCCCTGGCCGATTTCCCGTCGTCGTTCTTCGCCCCGCCTTTTTTCGTCTCCCCGTTCTTCGTCTCGTCGTTCTTCTTTCCGGGGCTCTCCTTGGCGGACTCACGGGTGGGCGGCGCGGACGGGGCCGGTGGGGGCCCGGTGGTGATTCCCACCGAGGATTTCGCCGACCCACCCGAGTCCGCGGCCTCCGGCCGGATGTCGGTCAGCCACCGCTGCTCGGGGGACGCGTCCCGGAGCTTGACCACCACGGTGGCTTTCGGATCCGCGGTGAGCGGGACGAGCGCCAGCCGCTCGGTCCAGCGCGGGATCAGCTGGCCCCGGACGGTCAGGTCGTACCGCGTGTTCGGGGCGTCCTTCGCCGTCGGCTTCGTGCAGTCGCCCAGCACAGCCGTGCCGTCGTTCGCCCGGGAGTTCAGGCACATCTGGGGCTCGGGGAAGCTGCGCAGCAGCCCGTCGTCCTCATAGAGCCACAGCTGCGCCTCCGCGTTCGTGCACGCCGCCGTCGTCACTGGGGTGCCGCTCTTCGTTTTGCCGTCGGGGATGTCGAGGCACAGACCGGTGGCGGCGTTGCGCAGGGCCGTGTGCACCGTTCCCGACGGTTGGGCGGCGGAGTTGGGCGGGGTCGCCGATGCGCTGGGGAAGGTGGGAGAGGGTGAGCCCGCGGGCGGGCTGCTCGGGACGGTGGTGCTCTCGTGGCTGCTGCTCTTGTAGTCGCTGCCGTCGCTCCGGAGGCCCGACGCGAGGTTGACGACCAGCACCCCGGCGACGATCACGGCCAGGCCCGTCGCGGCGACCCCTGTCCGTACGCGCGGCCGGTCCGCCGGGACGATGCGTGTCAGCAGGTGTCGGCGCGCCGCTCCCGAGTGCCGCCCGGTGCGGCGCGCAGAGGCTCCGCCCTGCGGCAGGGTGGTGCGGCGTCCCGGCCGGGAGTCGAGATAGCGCCGGGCGCTGCGGCCGAGCAGTCCCTCGGCCAGGAGCGTGGGCAGCTTTCCGCGGAACAGCCCCAACTGCTCGGCGGCGAACCGGCAGTGCCGGCATCGCGACAGATGCTGCTCGACATCCGGGATGAGGATCCCGCCCCGGCGCATGGAAACGTCGAGCAGCCGGTTGTAGTGGCGGCATTCCTTTTCCTGGGCGAGTTCGATATGACCTCGCAGCAGACCCTGCCGAAAAAGCTCGCGCGCGTGTTCGACCTGAGCTTGTGCCGTGCCGGCATCGAGGGCGAGCAGCGCGGCGGGCGCGGATATGTCCTCGGCTTCGGCCTCCGTGTGCCACAGGAGGCATTGGGCGGAGCCGGGTAATTCCTGGAAGGCGCGGAAAGCGAGCCGTCGGTTCTGCGGCGGCACGACCTTCCCCGCGCGCATGATCCGGCCGTCGGCCGGTTTGCGGAGATCGGGCAGCAGTAGCGGGACGCGCGGGTCGACGTACCAGGAAGCGGCGATACGGCGGACCATGGACAGCAGTTGCGGTCGCAGGGCGATGGCGCCGTCGGATCGCGGCCCGGCCTCGAGCACCTTGGTGAAGGCGGCTGTGGTCAGCAGGGAAGCGGTGTGCGGCGACGCGGCCCAGAAGGACGCGTACGCGGACACGGCGGTCTGGTGCCGGGACAGCAGCAGGGTGACGGGGTAGTGGGACTCCTCCGCCGGGCGGGCCCTCATCGCAGCCAGGAGAACGTTGTCAGACTCCGCTGCGGCGGGGGTGGCGCGGGGTGGG
>NZ_JASITA010000070.1 GCF_030063415.1 Streptomyces sp. H27-C3
GTAAGCTTTCCCCACCGCAACTGCCCGTCCCAGACGCCCCCGTACGCGCGCAGCGGGAAGGTGCGGCCGACGAACGCGGCGACCGTGCCGTAGGCGGAACCGGTGCGGGCGAACTCGGCAAACACGTCGCCGACCGCAGCCCGGACCTCCTCGTCCGCGTCGAGTACAACAAGCCCGTCCTCGTCGTACTCCAGCCCGACGGGCAGCGGAACCCGCAGGTCACCACGGGCCGCGGCGGTCAGTTTGGCGCCCTGGAGGCGGCCGTTGAGCAGGTGGGTCTCGGCCTCCGACATGCTGCCCTTGAGACCGAGCAGCAACCGGTCGTTGAAGTCCGCCAGGTCGTAGACGGCGTCGCTGTCGACGACGAGGGTGTCGGTCAGGCGCGCGAGTTCCAGCAGCCGGGCGATGTCCGCCGACGATCGGGCCAGGCGCGAGACCTCCAGGCCGAACACGGCCCCGGCCTCGGCTAGGCACACCTTCGCGACAACGTCGTGGAAGCCCCCGCGTTCGGTGCCGAACCGGCCCGAGATGCCCAGGTCCTTGTCGATGACCAGGATGTTCTCCGGTGTCCAGCCCAGCTCAGCCGCCAGGTCCACCAGCGCGTACTGGCGCGTGGTCGACTCCGTGTGATCGCGGACCTGCAGCATCGTCGACTGTCGCAGGTAGATGATGGCCAGCCGGGAGCGGTGCGAGGCGGTTACCTTCCCCTCGCCGTTCACGCCGGCCACCTCCCGCCCGCAGTGACGCCTCGATCATGTTCGCGACCGTCATCACGGCATCCGCACGGTGCCAGCCCTCGATACTCATCGGGCCTCGCTCCCGGCTGCTGACGGTCGCCCACCTCGCGTTGGCATCCCATCAGGACTCTCCGCCTTCCGCCTGGTCAGCGCAACGTATGGCCAACGCATCCAGGAGTGCGCGCAGTTCAACGAGCCCCTCTTGCGAGACCCGCGCATCCTGGGCCGCCGGTCCGCGGTCGGTCCACTCGACCGGCAACGTCATACTCGCCCCGGTCCCGGTGTCGACCACGAACATCCGCTTGCCGCCCCGCTTCATCGAATACAGAACCTCGACACTGCGGCCGCCGAGAGGGTGGAAGGGGTGCGTCACCTTCAACAATCCCGAGTGCTGACTGGGAGAAGTGGCTGTATGCCGCCTCCGTCCCGGTCATCCGTGACCGGGTGCTCCAGGCTCGCGTGAAGAACGCGCTGGAGCCCGAGTGGGAGGCCAGGTTCGAGGCGAGATCCTATGGATTCCGCCCCGGACGCGGCTGCCAGGACGCGATCTGTGCCATCCGGGCCTCCACGCGGGGCCCCAAGGCGAAGCGCCGTTGGGCGCTGGACGCGGATCTGGAAGGGGCCTTCGACCGCATCAGTCACGATCACCTGATGGCCATGATCGGGCAGTTTCCCGCCAGGAATCTGCTCCGGAGCTGGCTGCGGGCCGGCGTGATGGAGAACGGCCGTTGGGCGCCGACCGAGGAGGGCACTCCTCAGGGCGGCGTCGTGACTCCTCCTACGCAATGGGCAACTTTGAGTTCGAGGTTGTCTTGAGGTTGCGTCGGCGGGTGGAGAAGCCTCATGGGGCGGGGGACGGCTGAGATGTCCCGCGCTACGTTCGAAGTACGGCTGTTCACCTGGGTGAGGCCCGGGTCGCCGAGCGGGGCCGCGTGGTTGCTGGGCGGGTACGGCGATGACTGGTCGCAGTGTCGAGTTCGAGTACGTCTTCGACCGTTTCGGTGCGGCCGAACTGGCTGCCGTCTACCGCCTCTTGGTGCCCGAGCGGCGGGGTCGCACCACGCTTCGCAACGTCCTGGAAGGGGACGGCCATGACCACTGCAGCCCTGTATGCCCGGGTCTCCTCGGCGAAGCAGAAGGAACAGGAGACGATTGCCTCCCAGCTCGCGTCGGTCCGCGCCCACGCGGAACAGCTCGGGCTCGACGTTCCCGACGAATGGATCTTCACCGACGACGGCGTCTCGGGGGCGACCTTGGTACGGCCGGGTCTGGAACGGCTGAGGGATCTGGTCGCGCGGGTGCCGGTTGACATGGTGGTGTGTCACGCGCCGGACCGGCTGGCCCGCAAGTACGCCCACCAGGCCCTGCTGGTCGAGGAGTTGACCCGCTGCGGCACCGAGGTGGTCTTCGTCAAGACCCCGCGCACGGACAGCCCGGAGGATGTGCTGCTGGTCCAGTTCCAAGGCATGATCGCCGAGTACGAGCGGGCCCAGATCGCCGAACGCACCCGCCGGGGCAAGGCTCACCGTGCCCGCTCGGGCACGGTCAACGTGCTCTCCGGCGCCCCCTACGGCTACCGCTACCGGCGTCGCACCGAGCACGCCGACGCCTGCTACAAGATCGTCGAGCACGAGGCCGTCGTGGTGGCCGAACTGTTCCGCCGCTACGTCGAAGACGACGATTCGATCGGCGATCTGACCCGGTGGCTCACCGACTCCGACACCCTCACCCGCACCGGAAAGCAACGCTGGGACCGCTCGGTGATCTGGGGCATGCTCCGCAACCCCGCCTACGCCGGCCGCGCCGCGTTCGCCAAGACCATGCGCATCGAGGCCCCGACCGCGCTGAACCGCCGGGCCCGTCTGGCCGGTCGCACCTCGCCCAAGCGGCCCACCGTCGACCGCGACCGGCCCCGCGAGCAGTGGATCGAGATCCCCGTCCCGCCCCTGGTCAGCGAGGAGACCTTCGCCTTGGCCCAGCGCCGCCTGGCGGACAACAAACGCTTCTCCTCCCGCAACACCAAGGTCCCCTCCCTGCTGCAGAGCCTGCTGGTCTGCGCGTCCTGCGGCTACGCGTACTACCGCACCTCGACTCGCACCAGCGCCAAGAAGCTCTACTACTACCGGTGCCTGGGCTCCGACGGCTGGCGTTACGAGCACGGCAAGGTGTGCTCCAACACCCCGATTCGCGCGGACTACCTCGACAAGCTCGTCTGGTGCCAGGTCACACGCCTGATCACCAAACCGGACCTGGTCCGCGACGAACTCGACCGGCGCCTGGCCCAACTGCAGGCGACCGACCCCGCCACCGCTCAACGCGCTCGCCTGGAACGCGCCGCGGCCAGGACCAGCGCCTCGATCACCCGGCTCATCGAGGCATACCAGGAACACCTGATCACCCTCGGCGAGCTCCGCTCCCGCGTCCCCGCCCTGCGCGCCCGGGAGGCCGTCCAACGTACCCAACTCGAAGCCCTCGCAGCTCAGCAGGCTGACCGAGAGACCTACCTCCAGCTCGCCGAGAACCTCGACAGCTTCCTCACCCGCCTGCGCGACAAGACCACCACCGCGGAGGTCACCGAGCGACAGCGGGTACTACGCCTCCTGGTCCGCGAAATCCGTATCGGCCGAGACACCATCACCATTCGGCACTCAGTTCCCGTCCCCAGATCCGATCCGACGTCGGGTTATCTCCTGTGTGGGAGGAGTCGTGAGCCCTTTGCTGCTGAACATCGCCCTGCATGGGATGGAAGAGGCCGCGGGATTCCGCTATGAGAACCGCAAGGGGCGGGAGACCAACACCGCGCCGGGAGTACCCGTGTTGGTGAGGTATGCCGATGACTTCGTGGTGTTGTGCCACAGCAAGCAGGAGGCATATCGGGTCAAGGAGGATTTGACGGCCTGGCTTGCGCCCAGGGGTCTGCGCTTCAACGAGGCCAAGACGCATGTGGTCCACCTCGATGAGGGGTTCGACTTCCTGGGGTTCACCGTGAAGCGACACGGGGACAAGCTGGTCATCAGGCCGAGCATGGCAGCGTGTAATAAACTCCGGAAACGGCTGAGAACGGACGCTCGCGCTCTGCGTGGCGGTCCGGCCAAGGCCGTTATTCGCACGTTCAACCCGGTAGCGAAGGGGTGGAGTGCGTACTACCGGAGTGTGGCGTCCTATCGGGCCTTCTGCTCGATGGACTACTACATGTTCACGTTGCTCTATAAGTGGGCGAAACATAGTCACTCGAATCGTTCGGGGCTGTGGATTAAGCGCCACTATTTCGGCCGGTTCAACAAGTCCAGGCGGGACAACTGGGTGTTCGGCGACAAATCCAGTGGCGCCTATCTCCAGAAGTTCGCATGGACTGCTTATGCCCGCCATGTCCCAGTGAAGGGGGCGGCGTCTCCGGACGACCCGGCCCTGAAGGGCTATTGGCGGGCGCGTCGCCGCATCAAAGCGCCGCCGCCGATGGGGAAAACGAGTCTTCTCCTGGCGGCGCGGCAGAAGGGCGTGTGTCCGCTCTGTCGTGAGGCGTTGATCGAAGGAGCCGAATACGAACCGGACAATATGCGTGAGTGGATTGCCTGGTTCTCGGCGTCGAGGAAGCTGCTCAACAAGCACCACCTCGTTTACCGGAGAGACGGCGGTACAGACGTACGAGCCAACCTCCGCCTTGTGCATGCCGATTGCCATCGTCAGCATCATGCAAACGACGGAAATCGGACCGTAAGTTCACGTCCCACGAAGCCCAAGCGGCTTGCTTGAGCCGGATGCGGTGAAAGTCGCACGTCCGGTTCTGAGGGGGCCGGGGCGCAGTGATGCGCTCCGGCTACCCGACCCCCCTGACACCGAGTTGATGTCGCGATCAGGCTCGGGGGTGGTGCCGTTCTGGGGCGGGTTCGTCATCGGGAGTCGGTCCTCGTTGAGCGGATGCGGTGCTGGATGGTGGCGGCCAGTTCGACGACGTCTGCCGGCCCCGAGAGAACGCGGACGGGGCCGTCGGGCTGGTGCTGGACGAGCCATTGGCCGGTCGGGGTGAGGATGGCGGCGTGCAGGAGCCCGCGGCGGACCAGGACGTCCGCCCAAGCGCCCGCCTCGGCGGCCGTGGGATCGGACGAGCGAATGGGGCGCGGGAACACGGCGGCCTCCTGGAATCGGGCGGTGGCCCGGCACGGAGCCGAACTACCTGTTGCGGATAGGGGCATTGAGCTGCTGCTTTGCCGGTTCAGCCGCACTCGGGGCAGCGCCCGACGTGGCTGCTGAGTGCCCGGGCCATCCGTGCCTTCGTCGAGGCGGCCTGCTTCGCGCTGGACTTCGCCGCCGGCCTGCCCGCGTGCCGTTCGGAGTGGGCGGTCATGAAGCCGATCTCCCGCTCGTACTCGGCACGGACGGTCTTGAACTGGTGGCAGGTCTTCATCGGGTGGTGCTCCTTGTCGTTGTGTCGCTGCCCTCTCGCAGCTGCTGGAGGACGAGACTCAGCCGTTCGTTCCGGCCGCCCTTGAGGCCCTCGCGCCGGAGGATCTCCCGCAGCTGGACCCGGGTGATTGCTTCGTTGCCGTCACGTGCGAGCAGAGCCGGGACGTGCGGGCGGACCTGCTGGGTGAGCTGGTCCACGGACTGCTCCGACTCGCGCGGCGGGCGTTGTGGCTGCGGGCTGCGGGACCGGCCGTTGCGCTTGCCCTTGCCCTTCGTTGTGGTCGGCTTCCGCCGGAGGGGGACCTTGTGTCCCCGGTCCCCGGTGGGCTCGGTCCCCGTTTCGGAGGCGGTCGGTCCCCGGTCCCCGGTGGGCTCGGTCCCCGTTTCGGAGTCGGTCGGTCCCCGGCGCGGACCCTGGGCCTGAGCAGGCACTTCGACCACACGGCGGCCGGTCCCCGCGCTACCGCTGGGACCCTGGTTGGGCTCCGGATTGACGGGCTCGGTCCCCGGGACACGGTCCTCGGTCCCCGCGTCGTTGTCCCCGATTCCGGGGACCGGTCCCTTCTCCTTGCCCGGTCCCCGGTCCCCGGTCATGTCGACGGCACGGTGGGGACCGTCCTTG
This sequence comes from Streptomyces sp. H27-C3, assembly GCF_030063415.1. Classification (GTDB taxonomy): domain Bacteria; phylum Actinomycetota; class Actinomycetes; order Streptomycetales; family Streptomycetaceae; genus Streptomyces. The sequence continues at coordinate 5,764 of NZ_JASITA010000070.1, forward strand.
GGGACCGGCTCGCTCTGGGCCTTCTGCGAGGGGATCGAGAAGGTCGTCATGCTGCCGTCGTGCGGGGACCAGGGAGAGGGCAGCGAGACCGTGGCGAGCGCGAGTGCGTGCCGGCGGGCGGCGAGCTGGTCGAGCAGCTGCACGCGCTGGAGCGGGTCGGTGCCGACCGAGGCCCGGCCGACTGCCTTCGACAGCCGCCGGGTGAGCCGTCGGCCGCGCCAGCTCTGTCGTTGCTCAGGCGTGCGCTCTGCGAGTCGGGCGGCCAGGGTGACCGCGCGGGCGGTTGCTCGGTCACGGGTGATCTGCGCGGCGTCGCGGTCTCGGGCGGCGATGCCGAGGCGGGACAGCAGCCGCTCTCGTGCCTCCCGCCCCAGGGTGGCGATCAGTCCGTGGGACGCGGCACCCGGGGTGTGGAGGCGCAGCTCGATGCCCATGGCGAGGTGCCACAGCATCGCCGCCATGATCGGGCCGACGAAGGCGCGGACTGTGCCGCCGACAGGGCCGCTCTCGGCGAAGGCGGGGATCACTTGTACGCCGGTGATGACCCAGACCAGGGTGCCCGGCAGGCCGGGTGCTCCCTGAGTGGCCAGGTTCTGCCGGGCCATCAGGGCGGTCGCGAAGAGTGCGAGCTCGGCCGCGGCGAACATGCCTGCACGTTCTGCGGTGCCGGCCATGTCGAGGTAGTCGGTGGCGAAGCGCCACGACGTGTCGGCGCTGTAGGCGGTGCAGCCGAGTGCGGCGAGCGCGGCGACCTTGACTGCCGGGCTGCCAAGACGTTTCTGCGGACGCGCGCCCCGGCGCCGGGCCACCCAGCCGGTCAGCACCAGGGCGAGGGCGGCGATGGACCCGCCGACCGTCAGGAGGAGAGGCAGGTTCGGTGCGGTGCCGAGGGACAGGGCGAGGTGGGTCATGCGGCCTTTCCGAGAGGGGCGTGCGCCGAGATCGAGGTCGCCGGACGGGACACCGGCTGGCTCGTACCGGGTTTGGTGGGCGCGGGGGTGCCCTTGGGTGGGGTGCCTTTCGCGCGCTTCTTTTTGGGCCTGGGTACGCCGTAGGTGCGGTCCCTGTCGAAGACCTTGAGGGCGGCCTGCCGCAGCAGGTCACGGGCGTGCTTGTGGCTGATCTGCAGGGCTCCGGCGAGCCGGTCGGTGCGCCAGCCCCGGACGTAGGCGTGGTCGATGACGATCTGGCGTTCGGCCTCGGTCAGGTGCACGTCGCGTCCGGTGAAGAACGCGCTCACGCGGGTGTAGTCGAGGCGTTGGGGCAGTCCGTCGTGCCAGGGGCGCCGCTCGGCTTCGGTGAGCCCGCCCCAGATGCCCTCCTTGAGGACGTTCTCCAGGGCGTAGTTGAGGCAGTCGCGGCGGACCGGGCACCAGCCGCACAGCTCCTTCGCCTCGGCGATGTCTTCGTGGTCCCGGGGCAGCGGGAAGAACACGGCGTCGGCGTCCTCGGGGTCCATGCCGTGGCACGTACCGCGGGTGTGCCAGCTGGTGTCGCCGATGCCGCGCAGGCCGGTGGCCGGGGCGTCGTGGGTGGTGATGTGGCGCAAGGTGGTCTCCGATGTGCTGCCGCGTCGCCGGTCGGGGGCCGGTTGCGGACGGACGCGGCGTCGGGTGCCAGCTGCGGCACAGGGCGGTGCCGCAGCCGGTACGGGACGGTGTTTTGTGGCGGTGCATCGGACGGGATGCGCCGGCGGAGAGGTCGGTCAGGCCATCGCGGGCTGCTGGCCCGGTGCGGACTCCTGGGCCTGCCGGGCGGCGGCGAGGTCGAGGCGGCCAGGGTGGGGGGTGGCACGCGGGGCGGTTCCGCGTGCTCCGCCGTCGGGGCCGATCCTTCGGCGACGGCACGGTTCGCCGGCCTGCGCCTGGCACCAGTCGCACCGCACTGCGAGGGCGTCGGGTTGGCCCTGGGCGATGGCTGCCTCCCGTGCCGCGCGGGCGGGCCGGTAGGGCGCGAGCGCTGCTCGGGCTGCGGGCGGTATGCAGGACCCGATCTCTTGCAGCCGCGCTTTCAGGTCCGGATCGAGCTGGCCCATGGTGATCGCCCGGGCCTGTGCGGGCTGGGTGGTGCCGGTGGCTACCGCGCGGCGGGCGCCGACCAGCTCGGCGGTCCAGGCGGCCTGGTCGTCCGGGTCGACGGACGGTGTGGGGTCGGTGTGCCGGCCCAGGCGGTCGCGGCGGTAGCTCTCCCACGGGCGGGCGATGTCCGCGGGCAGGATCGGGTACGGCGAGAGGCTGATGTGCTTGCGGGCGGCGACGCTGGCGTCCCAGCCGTGCGGGGTGGCCTTCGGCACGTCGCCGAGCAGCTCGTGCCACTGGGCTAGCTGGTCGCCGGCCTCGCCCTGGTCGGTGCGGATGGTGCGGGGGTCGAGTCGGCCGATGTAGGCCAGCAGGGCGGCGATTTCGCGGCGGTCCATGGTCAGCCCTCCGTTCCGGTCGGCTCGTCGAGGGCGGCGAGGAGGGCTGCGGTGTGGGCCTGTGCCCTGGTCATGCCGCCCGGTGCAGCCGGGCCCTTGCCGGGCAGGGCGTAGAGATTCGGGCGGCCCGGAGCGTGCTCTCGGGCGATCCAGGAGCGCCAGTCGGCAGCCCAGGCCCCCGCACCTCGCGGCTTGAAGTCGGCGCGGTGAGCGCGCCACTTCGCGTCGGCTTCCTGCAGGCCCTCCTCGCCGAGGCGGTCGAGGTGCCCTTGCTGGCGGGTCCAGGCGTGGGTGTCTGGGTCGACCTGCCATTCGGCTGCCGAGGTGCGCGAGGTGCCACCACTGCTGTACCTACGGTTCACCTTCGGTTCACTACGGTTCTGGGGTGTGGAATCCGTACCGTTGAGGGTGCGGATTCCTGACCGTCGGGGGTGCTGATTCCGTCGCGAGGGTGCGGAATTCGCACCGGTTGGATTCCGTCGGGAGGGTGCGGAATCAGTCCCCTTCGTGGGCCAGATCCCGTGCCGCTGGAGCCTCTCCGGCTGCAGCTCGGGCACCGGATCCGCGTCGGACGGCTCGACCTCCGCGTCCGGGTCTTCCTCCCTGGCCTTGTCGACCTTGGCCTGGTAGGCAGCGGCGCGGGGCAGACGGTAGACCGTCGTGCGAAGCGGGCCCTGGTAGCCGTCGATCAGCTCCAGCTCGTCGCCGTCGGCGAGGGCCCGGAGAGCCGTGCGTACGGCGGTCAGCGATGCGTTCGTTCGCTCGACCAGGCTCGTCATCGAGGCCCAGGCGACGCACTGCTTGTCGGGCACCCGGTCGGCGATCGACAGCAGGACCAGTCGCGCGGTGCCCCGGCTGGAGCTGTACTTCCACACCCACTCGCGGGTCTCGATGCTCATCGGCCACTCCCGCTCGCGAGGCGGGGCCGACGGCTCAGTGCGGCGCAGGCCATGTGGATGGGCCTTTTGCGCAGGGCAGGAGGCATGCAAGAATCCCCTTTGCAGTGTTGCCACGCTGAGACGTCCCGTGGAAGGGATCAGCGTGGTGATGGTGGGCAATCGCCGCCCTTGCCGGGGCGGTTATGCCGTTTGGTGTTCGGCGTCCGGGAGTTCACAGCTCTCGGGCGCCGCCGCTGTTTTCGGACCCATGTGGTCCGGTCCGTATGTGCTCGCTCCTCGCATTCGCAGTGCCGGGCAGGTTGCCCGGGGGACGACGAACATACGCAGAGACCCGTGTCAAGATCCAGAGTTGGTTCTTAATCTCTGTACTAGTCGCAGAGAGTGAGGCCGTAGGGCGTCTTGGTAGCCCCTCGAGGGTGCCGGCCTGGTCCGCCAATGAGCGCCTACCGCGTTTCCCCGAGGCGCTCCACGAGCCCCAGGGGCGTAGTCGCTCGACGGGGGCGGGGCAGCAGGCTGCTCGCTCCGGGTCTCGGAGCTGAGCTTCACAGTGCCCCCCCACACGGCTTGCGCCACAACGATTTGTTGAACCTCCTGGCCAGAGCGATTTAAGCCAACCTTCACCATGACAGTCAACGGTGATCTTTTGTCCACTTTAGATGGATACGTCGCCGAGGTGACACGTACCCAGTCAAGGACCTACGGTCCCGTAAGTCGCTTACGAAATAGGGGGAATGGCATTCCCTGAGGGGAACTGAAAAGGCGTTAGATAGGTGGTCTAGACCGGAGAACTCGCCCGGTGACGAAAACCGGCAACCTTTTGCCGGTTTCTCCAGCCCGGTCGCTTATCGATCATGGTGATCGTCCGCTTCGGGCACGAACGTGACGTGATGTCGGATGTAGGTGGTTCGATTTTTAACATCATGTAAGGGGTGCCCTTTGTGTGCCATGCCACATGTGCTTACGGGTGCGCAAAAGTTGCGTAGGGTTCTTCCGGGGAATAGTCGGGTGCGGGGGGTTCGGTGCATGCGCCGAACCCTTTTGCGTGCCCGGATTTTGGGATTCCCCTGCACAGATGTAAAGGCAGGTTTCTTGTGGGCACAAAGCGTCTTGGCAGCGACGAGGCTGCGAACGAGCAGGCGTTGGGGCAGAGCACTACCCCTGCGGGTGAGAGCGGCTCGGAGAACGGCGGCGGACAGCCGGCGGCCGGCCGGTTCATGGGATTCGGAGCGATGCTGCGCGGGTGGCGCAAGACCGCGCGCATGAGCCAGAAGAGCGTGTTCAGGGTTCTGGATGTGAGCGAGCGGACGTACCGCAACATCGAGCAGGGTGCGATCCCGCCACGATGGAGCCGGGAGCAGTGCGAGGCCCTTGCGAATCTGCTCGGCCTTGACCGCGACGCGCGTCACGCGCTCGCCCTGCACAACATCGGTCCGCACCAGATCCTGTCGAACGGCACCGGCCAGCCGGAGCTTCAGCTGGCGCTGCGCCTGCTCCTAGACCGGCAGATGCCCAGTCCCGCGTACCTGTGCGACAAGCACTGGAACATCCTCGCGTACAACACGGCGATGGCCGAATGGTGGACCTGGGTCATGGAGCCGGGTGCAAACCTCATCCTGTGGGCGCTGACGGATCCGGAGGCTCGCGCCCAGTACCAGGACTGGGACAAGCACGCTTCGGCCTACGTGAAGATGCTCAAGTTCGCCGAGGCCACGAAACCGGATGACGTCTCGCCGCGCGAGCTGGCCGCCTTGCGTGAGCTGATCGACAAGGTCAAGCGGGACCCCGACGCCCGGCGCGTCTGGGAGACCGAGCACGAAATGGGCGAGACGCGCGACGGCCACGTTTTCCGTATGAACGTGCCGGCCTTGGGGTGGGAGACCGTTGAGGTCGTCAGCCACGTCCTCTTCCCCGCGTCGATGCCCGACTGTCGCTTCGTCGTGATCACCTGGGTCCAGGACGGAGACGAGGAGCGCGACGCGCTTGGGGGCCCGCGCAATGCTTGGGCCACAGCGAATGCGGACGATATCGACGTGGCCGCCGCGCAGCGACACGCACAGAACCGTGCGGCCGAGGATGCCGCCACCCGCTGGCGGCGCGAAGCAGCGTCCCTCGCCTCCCGGGCAATCGTGGCCACCGCCGGGGAAGCGGCTGCCCATGCCGGGAAGGGCGGCATGCCGCTGCCGGCCATCAGCAAGGTTCTGGGACCAGACGCCCAGCTGACGCTCGCCCCCGACAAGCGCACCGTGGTGTGGGCTGTGGAGGAGGCGGTCGGGTGCTGGTCCGTCACGCACGTCTCACCCGCCACGGTGATCGCCCGCATGCCAAGGAGCGCTCTGAAGGGCACGTGCCTCGCCGAGATGCACCAGCTTGTCCGCACCGCGCTGCCAGCCGACACCACCGCGGCAACCGTCCGCATCGGCCAGCTTCTCGACGAGCGCGACACCGAGCAGAGCGTGCTCCGCGAGGTCCTGCACGCGATTCAGGCGAGCGATACCGATGTACCCGATGCCCGGGAGGCCAGCCGGGTCCCTAGGTCACCGACCCCGCCGCCGTAGCCGAACCGCTCACTCAGCAGGTGCGATCGCCATCGCACCCAGCCCTTCGCACAGAAAGATCTCCCATGCCCAAATACACCTATCCGCTCCCGCTGCGCTGGGCCGATGCAGACAGCTACGGGCACGTCAACAACTCCCGATACCTGACCTACCTCGAAGAGGCACGCACGAGGATGGTCCAGGAGATGCTGCCGGCGGACGAGGCCGAGCGCCGACGGCACGCCTTCGTGGTCCAGCAGTCCGTCGTCGACTACAAGGCGCCGCTGGACTACCGCAACGAGCCTGTCAGCGTGGACGTCTGGGTCGTCGCCTGCCGAGGTGCGCGACTCGAACTGGGTTACACCATCCGGGACGCGGAGAACACATACGCCGAGGCAACGACGAAGATGGCCGCCTACAACCTGGAGACGGGGGCGCCGCGACGCATCTCGGAAGCCGAGACAGAGTTCTTCGCGCGCTACAAGTTGGCCTGATCCGACGCGGGCGGAGAGCGATGGCCGGTGAGGGCGGCGCTGTTGTCGTCGGGACCGATCCCGGCTACGTACGCCGCACGAATGTGGTGACGCAGCTCGCACTCGCTCGCCCGGCACTTCAAGTCCACACCACGCTGGCGGACACGACCGAAGCAAGCCGCGCAACCATAGGGCCTCACGATGATCGTGGTCTGGGCCCTGCTCGGGCTAATCGTCGCCATCTTCATCGCGGCCGTCCTACGCGGAGCCGTACGGGCGGCCCGGGTCTCGATCAGGCAGGACCTGGTGTCGCTGGGCGGCATGCAGGAACTCGCTGGCGCGTTGGCGCAGATGACGACCACTGCCTATGCCTTCGCGGCGCCTCTCCTTAAGGAGCGGGAGTCCTGGATCGGCTGGCTATGGTGGCGTACCCGGATGGGACCGGACGGGAAAGCCGAGCGGGAAATGGGCTGGGCCCTCACGTACCGTCGGGCGCGGAAAGCCGCTGGGGCGCCTCTCGACTGGCGGCTGTCCAGTGGCAGCGAGGTCGTGGTCGTCCCCAGGGACGCCCGGCTGCCAGCCGTGGAGGACCTGAACGGAGCCCGCCCACAGGAGCGTTGAATCCAGATTGCGCGGAGCGCACCCAGCGAGATGAGTGCAGCGAATCGGGCAAGGTGCTGGATCTTGTCACCGCCGCGCCCGCGATCTCACCGCTCGCGTTACCTGGTGGGCAGGCTCGGGCGGCCCGCACGATGAGGTCCGGCGGTGGGAGGCGCGCGGCGACGTCGCCGTCAGGCAGGTTCGCTCACGCGCGGCGGAACGAGCGGCGATCCTCAGCTGCCGCCGCCGAGCGGGACCGTCGCCACGTGGCCCCAGGTGATCGTCCTGGCCTGAGCGTCCGAGGTGACGTCCACGAGGTGAACGGCGTCCACCCGCTGTTCGATGGTGGCCATCAGTCCTCCGCTCCGTATCGGCAGTCGTCCACGTCGGGCTGCGGCAGGGCGTCGACGCGCTTGATGAGGCCGGGCAGGGCTTCGCCGAGGGTGACGGTGCCGAGGTTGAGGAGGAAGACGCCGTCGCGGTAGTGCTTGAAGCCCAGTTGCTGCCAGGTCTTCTGCAGCGAGGCGACTGCGGTTTCCCGGTCTTCGTCCGGGCCGTCGAGCGGGGCCGGGTAGCAGGCCGCCCCACGGCAGCCGGCGCTGAGCCTGTTGATGGCCCGCCCAACGAGGGCAGCGCCGACCCCGAACCCACGCCACTTCCTGACGAGCTTGGCGCTGTTGAGGATGAGCATGCCGGGGTAGATCGGCTCGGTGAAGTCGTCCAGGTCATCGTGGAACTGCCCGGAGCTGACGTCCAGGATCGTCTCGGCGATGAGGCCGACATCCCCGTCGTGACCGTCGAGCACCCCGAAGAGGTCCCGGGTCTCGAATGGATCGGCGCGGAAGAACTCGAAGGCGCCGATGTGCTCGACGATTTCGTCGCGCTCGTGGTCGAACAGGTCCGCCGAGACGTTCCAGATGACGGGCTCGTCCTCGCCGCTTTCGAACCAGCACTCCTGCTGGGTATAGGTCAGCTGGATCGCACTGGCGGGACCAGGGAGAACGCGGGGGCCGTCGGTCTTGGTCATGTCACAGGTCTCCTCGGTCGCCATGGTGCTCGAGATGAACGGTAGCCCGGCAAACGCCGCACAGATGTAGCTCCCCTTAGGCCGGGCACGTCGCTTCCGGCCGAACCCGCTCCCTCGGGGGCGCTCGTGCTGGGGCTATTTCTTGGCGACCACGTACACGCTGCCCCACTGTCGCTTCGGATTGGCCATCGTGGCGTCGAAGTCCCACGGTTCCACAGTCCGGAACCCGGCCTCGGTGAAGAGATGTATCAGTCTCTCCTCGTCGTAAGCCCACAGGTGGGGGGTGTAGTTGGGGGTGTCGTCCTGGTCGCGGAAGGTGTAGTTGATCAGATCGAGGAAGGTGTTGATGTCGCCGAGGCAGTCCCGCTTCGAGTACCACCGTTCCACCATCTCGGCGGCCAGCTCGGGGTTGGCGGGGTAGTGCCTCAGGAGGAACGCGGCGTCGGGAACGCCCGTGACCAGCTGCCCGCCGTCCGTGAGTACACGGTGCGCTTCGCGGGCGTAGTGCTTGACGGAGCGGGGATAGTCGATGTGCTCCAGGAAGTGCTCGGAGAACATGAGCTGCACGCTGGCATCGTGCAGGGGGATCCCTTCCCGGATGTCCCACAGGAGGTCGGCGGGCGGGACGGCGTCGATGTTGAAGAAGCCGTCGATCCGGTGGGCGCCACCGCCGATCTGCACCCTCTCGGGCGTCGTAGCGATGCGGCTGTTCGGCCAGGCCCGGCTGCTGGCCTGGTGGTAGCGGCTGGTCTCGATCTCCTTGGCTGTGGCCCGCAGGGTCCGGGCGAGCCCGTGGCCGGTCGCGGGGTCCCGCAGAAGGGCAGCGATCGGTTCGCGGAGGAGGTCGAGCGAGGGCGCAGCGGGGTGCACGGACATGTCGTCTCCTGACGGGGCGGATCAGTTCGGTGAGGGTTCGGGGACTGCCCATTTGTTGTTGCGCATCAGCGTGTACTTGATGTCCACGAGCCGGGGCGCGATGGTCAGGTCCAGCTTCTCGACGGGGTGCACGCGGCCGGCCTCGTCCCGGACTGCCCGATAGATGCTGTACTCCAGGTCGGGGTATGCCGGGTTGATGCCGACCTCCCCCTTGGGCATCGTGCCGTTGAAGGGCGCGATGATGTCCATGTGGTTCCAGTAGTTCCACGCCTGGAGCGCCTTGTGCTGGTCGAAGTAGAAATAGAAGTCGGGGTATCGACCGAAGGTCCGCAGCTCCCGGTGGATGAGGTGGCCGAGCAGCGGCCCCATCTGGGTGGCGAGGCTGTCGAACTCCCAACGGGTATGGCGCCAGCCTTCCGGTATCTGGCCGGGGGTGAAGAGGCGCGCGGCGACGAGGTAACTGATCCGGTCGCGGAGGTAGGCGCGGGCGTGCACGGGATCCACGGTGGTGTCAACGCTGGCCAGGAGAACGTCGAACTTGCCAGGGGCAGGGCGGAACTTCGCGAGGTCGAACCTGCCGGCCATATCGGGGAACGTGGCGAACAGCATCTCTTTGTAGAGCCAGTTGTTGAACTCGCCGCGCTCGGCGAGCTGCTGGGTGTGGTCACTGGTGGAGTGGAGCATCAGGTACTCGGCCAGGGCCTCGAAGTACAGGTATCCGAGGATCGGCAGGCGCGGGATCGTCTCGTCCAGCAGTTCAAGGAAGGACGGGGCGGCGACGTCCGCGCCTTCGTAGACGATGGCTGCCGCGAGGGCGAGGAAGGCGGTGCTGTTCTTGATGCGGCTGACAATCGTCTCGCGCAGTGCGGACCGCTCGGCGTTGGACAGTAGATATTCGAGGTCGCTGTAGATGCTGAGGTGGATCGCGCCCAGGCGCAGGTAGTCCACGCCCGCCAGGCCGCGGTACGCACGACGGGGCCGGGTGATCTCGAAGATCAGCGGGGTCGGCGTGCGGCCTTCGCCGCCCTTGGCCACGAACGCCGGGGCTTCCTTGTTCAGGACGTACTCGGCGAGGTTGTGCATCCGGAACCCGCTGCCGTGCACAGTCAGCGGTGCGCAGTAAATGCTGCCGACCAGGCACCCGCCCGACGGGTACAGGAAGCCGTTCTGGCTGATCTCTTCCAGGGCGTGGGTGACGTGCAGCAGGTGCATCGGCCCGACCCCGTTGAGAGTGTCGAAGAGGGCGTTTGTCCGCAGGAGCGCGCCGTGGGGGGTCTCGTTCGCCAGCCGGTGCTCCCACCGGGCGGACTGCTCGGCGAGGGGCCCCGCCTGGTCGCGGGTGTCGGGTAACAGCGGGGTGTCGTAGAAGGCGTGGGCATCGGCCCACAGGTGATACGCGTCGCGGGTGTCCATCAGGTGATTAACCCCCGCTGCTCCAGAGCTTTGAGCACGGAGTCCGCGCTGTCGATGCCCGCGAGGTGAGCGGCTTCGGAGGCCACCACGAGTTCGAACGCTGTGGGACGCAAGGAAGCGAACTCGGCGGCCCGTACGCGGGCGGGGTCCGGCCACCAGGAGAGTTTCGGGAGGCGGTAGCGGTCCAGGGCGTCGGCGGCCTTGAGCAGGTCGGTGATGTGCCGGGCTCGGGCGTAGTCGGTGAGGTCGTCCGGGGCGAAGACGTCGTAGGGCACGTCGTGCAGCCGGACGGCCGTCGCCACCGAGACGATGCGCTGCGGGGTGGGCGCCATGTGGAAGTGCGCCCAGACCGTGTCGGCGTTGTTCGTCAGCCAGATCGCGGCGCGTGCCCCATGCCCGCGGTCGTCCTTGTCGTGGACGCGGCGGCAGTCGTGGACTGCTGCGGCCATCACGAGCGTCGCCGTGTCGTCCTCGGTCAGATCGTCGGCATCTGCGAGAAGCGCGGCCAGGGTGGCGGTGCGCATGGCGTGGCGAACGCCGTGCAGCGAGTCGGCAAGCTGGGAGTTCGCCATCCAGGCGGTGGGGATGGCCGAGCGGTAGACCAGCCGCTGGGAGGTGGCCCGAAGCGCCGGAGTCACCGCGTGAGGAAAGTCAGGCCGGTTGGCCTCGATCCATCGCACGGTGGCATGGTCGGTGAACTGGTGGTGCGGAAGCTGCTTGCGTGCAGCCAGCTCGACCAAGCTGTCGGCCGGCGGGGTGGTACTCATCGGGCCTACCCCCTCGGTGGGTCGGAACGGCGGATGCCGATTAGGTCTGCGGCTCGATCTCCTCAAACGACAGTTGATCCTTGCGGGCCTGCTCGGCAGACTCGAACGCCGAGGTGAAGTCGGCCAGCTCCTGCTCGGTCATCAGCGTCACGCCCAGGTCCTGGGCTGCGGTGGTGATGCGGGCTACGGCCTCTTCGCGTGCCGTGTCGCTGGCCTCGTCGTCCAGCAGCACTTCGAACTCGGTGTGGTGGCCCCACGCCTCGCTCCACTTCACGGCGATCTCTACGCCTCGGAAGCGGTAGTTGTGCCGCTGATTGTCCGCCTGGTGCATGTGTGGCTCGAAGCCGAGGGCGTTGAAGACGGCCACAGCCGCGGGGACGTCCTCGCGGGCGATGGGGAACTCTGTCTCCGGGAAGGCCGCGCCCTGGCCGATCTTGCTGTGCTTGAGGGTGATCTTGGCCGTCCCGGCGGTGGTGTTGTCGGTGACCTTGAGCAGCCTGTCGGGCAGAACATAGAAGTAGATGTGCTTGTCGTCGCGGCCCAGGTCAGTGGCTTCGCCCTCCAGGCGGGCGGTGAGCCGGTCGTGGGTCTCTTTGTCGTACCGGGCGCGCATCTCGATCTCGATGGGCAACGGCTTGGTCCCTTCTTCGGGCATGGGTGGTCCGTCCGAACCCGCTCAGGCGGGGGCCTGGCTGGTCCGGTTGGTGGGCGGTATGCAGCTGTGGCCAGCGGCGGTGCGGTCAGCGTGCGGACGTGATCCGCACCGCCGTATCAGGGCGCGTGGGCGTCAGCCGAGGTCGCCGAAGCGGCTGCGTACGACGCCTTCGTGCAGGTAGTTCGGCAGGTCAACGCCTCCGACGGAGGTGCGCTGCGTGGCGACCTGCTCCTCGGTCTCGGCGGGAAAGCCTTCAAGGAGCTGGAGGGTCTGCTTCACCCACTCGCGGGACTTCTCCCAGTCGTCGGCGTCGCGGTGCCGGACGGCCAACGCGTAGGCCGTCTCCGCCGCGGCCCATCGGTCGGTCGCCAGCTCTTGCTGGAAAACCGACTCCAGTTCCTGGACTGACGCGACGCGTGTCTGGTTGGTCATGGTGCCCTTTCGGTTAACGGTGTACCCCAGTGGTGCTCAACGCTTCGGCGCCCCCGTGGTGACGTCGTCAGCCTCAGCTGGCGAAGATCTCGGCGAGCGTGCGGTAGTCGTGCAGCTCGTCCTTGTCGAACCACAGCTCCACCTCCTGCTTGGCCTCCTCCTTGTTGCCGCTGGCGTGCACGAGGTTCGCCACGGCCTTGCCGGAGGCCACACTGGCGGCCTTGCCGTAGTGCGAGAAGTCGCCCCGGATCGTCCCGGCCGGAGCCTCGTTCGGGTACGTGCTGCCCACGAGCTTGCGCACCGTGGCGATGGCGTCGAAGCCTTCGAGTACCAGGGCGATGACCGGCCCCTGCTGCATGAACGCGGAGGTGACGTCGTAGACCTCCTTGCCCAGGCGCTCTTCGAGGTCGAAGTAGTGGCGCCGGGTGAACTCGGCGTCCATCTGCTTCATCTTCACCCCAACGATCTTCAGTGCCGCTTCCTCGAAGCGGGTGATGACCTTCCCGCCGAAGCCGCGAACGAGCGCGTCGGGCTTGAGCAGCACAAGCGTGCGCTCCACTGTCTGGTCCTGATCCTGGGACATGGTTCCCTTTCATCTGCCACGCGGGTGATATGACGGTCGCTCAGCGCGCCAGTGACTGAGGTTACCCGCGCTGGATCGGCCCATAGGGCCTGGCAGTTGGGCTACAGATGACGCTGTTGGCTCACCCTCCTGATACGGACATTCGATAGCCGAAAACTGATGTCCTTTGAGCGCCGGACGGGCGTCTTCGGAGAAATCGGATAGGTGTGCTGCCAGTTGCAGGCGGTGACTTCCAGCGTCCTCCCGTCGTTCGGCTACTCATGCCAGACCGTGCCCGACGCGGAGTCGGCACGGACCGACCGGGCCCCCGGGGCGGCCAGGGCGTGACGCGAACCCTGGGCGGCGACTTTCGGCCCTTCCTGGTGGGACTGCGATCCGCCAACTCGCGTATCCCCCAGGGGTCTGAACTAGCATGCTTGGGCGACCGCATCGCTCGTACGTATGTGCGAGAGGATGGGGTCGGTCTGGGGCGGCACGCCTTAGGGCTCGCAGAGATTCAACATGCGTGTTTGATGTTGTCCGGGGGTTCGGTGCCGTAGGCATCGAGGTAGGCGGCCACGTCTGCGGGGGTGGTGAATCGTGCTGTGGAGCGAGGGACGGTGCA
>NZ_JASITA010000071.1 GCF_030063415.1 Streptomyces sp. H27-C3
CCGCCGTGGTCAGCTCGCGACCTGTCAACCCGGCCTGTTCCGAAGGGACGTCACCGGAGACCTCCGGCGGCAGCGGTGGTGACGCGGGCAACCGGTGGGCCTCGATACCGGGGAACGGCCCGGGATGCCGACCTGGTTCGTCCGTCGGCTCCGCGGCGACCTGCGGCTCTTCGCGCTGGGGGGAGACCGGTGGCTGCTCCTCCGGTCCGCCGCGGTCCTTCAGCTCTTCCCCTCCAACGCGGTCCTTCGGCTTCTCCGGTTCATCGACGCGAGGGAGTTCGGACTGGCTGGGCTTTGGCCCGGGCGGTGGTTGTAGACCTCGCGGATGAAGCGGCCGATCGCGGCGTCGAGTTCGGGCAGGGTCAGCTGGGCTTGTCCGGCCCGGTCGGGGGTGCCGCGGGGCGCGTGGCCGGGCAGGTGGGGCAGGCACATGTGGGTGACGGTGCCGATCAGGCGCTCGATCTTGCCGTGGCCGTGCGGCTGGCCCTTCTTGGCGAACACCGGCCGCACTTTCGGGTCGGCCATCACCTGCGCCAGGTGCGCGGAGGTGAAGTCGGCCCCGTGGTCGAGATGGAACGCGCAGGGGATGCCGCGGATGTGCCAGGCGGGCCCGGTCTTGCGCCAGATCGCGTGCCGGAACGCCAGCGCGGTAGTCAGCGCGGAGGGGGCCTCCAAGTTCACCGCGTAGCCGGCCACCGCGCGGGAGTGGTCGTCCTCGATCACAGTGAGCCAGGGCCGGGCGGGTTTCTCCAAGGCGTCGATCACCCAGAGGTCCAGCTGGGTGTGGTCGGCCTGCCAGATGTCGTTGGGGGCGGTGGCCTCGCGCCGGGAGGCTTCTTGCTGAGCGCTCGTATGCCATTGCCGGGTGACTGAGCCGCCGTATTCGGTTCGCGTCCCTCCAGCCCCGGCTCGGCCCGTCGAAGGGCGATACGTCTGACACCGGTCAGGGGGGCGATGCCTCGGCGGGAATGGGCACCACCACGGCCACCCGAAAGGTTCCCTCCGGCGTGAGGCCTGTCTCCAGCCGCCCGCCCACGTCGACCGCGCGTGCTCGCAGACTGGTGAGCCCGATGCCTCCGCCCCCCGAAGCCATCGACGTGACGGGGCTGACTCCGTTGCGGACTTCCAGCTGTACCTCGTCCGCCATGAACCGGAGGTGGAGACGGATGGGAGCGCCGCCGCCGTGCTTCACCGCGTTGGTCAGCGACTCCCGGCCGCAGTGCCGCAGCGCCTCGTCGACGCTGTGGGGCAGGGGCCGGGCCCGGCCACTCAGGTGGAAGGAGACGTCGACACCGGCGGCGTTCAGATTCGCCACGAGAGCCGCGGCGAACTGCGCGTACGAGGGGCCGTCCTTCCTTGAGTGCTCGGACAGCCCCCGCAGCACGTCGAGGGTCTCGCGAAGATCCCGTACGACCCCACGCGCGGCTTCCTCCATGATCGTCACCCGCTGTTCCGCCTCCCTCGGCAGGTCCGGGCAGGTGCGCAGAGCGGACGCCTGGAGCGTGAGCACCGTGGCGTGGTACCCGAGGCTGTCGTGAATGTCGAAGGCCAGCCTCGTCCGCTCTTCCAGTACGGCCATGTCGGCCGCCTGGTCGACGGCGCGCTCGACCGCCACGAGGCGCTGGCGAAGCAGCCCGGTGACCTGGCGCCGTCTGCGCATCAGAGCGCCCGCCGCCGCGGGGAACCAGACCTCGGTCACGGTGTAGTACGCCACCGACGACAGGTCCGGCAGCACGGTTCCCACCCACGCTCGCGTGGAGATGTACAGCAGCCCCGCGACCGTGATCGCGCCCCAGCGAAACCGTCCTCCGTACGCCCCCAGAGCGTAGGAGGCGAAGAGCAGAAGAGTCAGGTCATCAGAAGCGAGCGTGCTCAGGAGCGCCACCGCCACGGTCAGGTGCGGCGATGTCCTGCGGATGAGGAGCACGGTGGCCGCCATGGCGGTCACCAGGACGGAGCTCCAGTACGCGGGGGTCAGTCCGCTGGCATGCGCATTGTCCAGAGCGAGCAGGGACAGACCGCAGGCGAGGGCGCAGGTGGCGACATCGAGCAGCCGGGCTCTCTGCGCGTCCCTCAGGGCGCCAATGGCGCGGCGCCAGCTCGAAACCGTATTCAGTGCGAGAAGTCTCATTCGCCGCCGCTCGGGATGTCCCAGGAGTGGTTCGGGCGCTGGATCCTCCGGGCCCGTCAGATGATCCTGCGTTGCCCGGCTATGTCCGCCTGGGCCTGTGCAGGATCACGTGCGGAGTGGGTGGCAATTAGCGCGATTCCGTCAACTTGGGTCGCATTGGTGACAGAATCCTGCATCCCTCCCGGCTTGTGTCGAGGTTCGCCGCGCGGGGGCGAGCCGGAAGGAGTGGGAGGAGTGCACCTATGGCGGGCGGAGTCGACTTCCGGCTCATCCGCCCGCCGCGGCGCGGTTCCTACTGTTCAGGGGCGGCCCGGTATCGCGAGATTCCGGGCCGTCCAGTACGGCGCGCGGGCCATCTGAGTGGTCCCTGCGCACGGGTCTGGTCCGGGCCAATGCCTAATGTCCCCCAGCTGTTGGCCCGGACCAGGGCCTGGTGTCGTGTGGCACCACAGGACTCGCGGACCCCTATCCGGGGCACCGCCGCCCACGTTCGGCCTGAACTCCCTGACTTTCCGTCCCCCGTGCAACTCCACGCGAAGGGGCGGCCGTTGAAGTCCTGGGGACACAGAGAGGTGAACGCATGTCCACTCCCGCCCCAGCGCCGAGGACACGCCGTCCAGCGCCGCGCCCGCCCTCCCCGGTGCCGAGTACGGCAGCCGCTTTGCCGCCTGCTGCTGCGGCCGTCCCGCAGAAGGAGAAGGGCAGGGGGCTCATGGCTTGGGCCACGAGCCGTTCTCAGGAGAAAATCCGCCAAATGCGTGCCGGGGCAGTCGGTAGAGCCATCTCACGTGCGGGTGACGGGGAGAGCGTACTTCCGTCGAAATCGAAGGTCACGGAAGTGAAATGCTCGCCCAGCATGGGAGCTGCGGTATATGACGCGATTCCCGACGCACTGAAAGGCGATCTCGCACCGGGGGACATATCGCCCTTGATCAGGGCGGACATCATGGCGAAGGCGGGATCTCTTTGTGTGGGTGATGAGGAGCAGATCCCGCTCAAGGGAAGCGGCGCGTTCTGGAACTATTCCGGATACTTGGCCTACTCGCTGCACCCTGGTCCCGGTATGAGCCGCATCGCCGATCCGGAGGGCTCCGTCGACGCGACACACGGGGATGCGAGAAGCCGGTCCCGAGGCCGCAACAACGGGACGGCCCTGACGCTCGGCATGTCGGGCGCCTTGGGGATCGAGCCGATCCCCAAACCGAGCAATATCGGTCCCAGCGCTACCTGGGCCGCCACGAAGGGGACGGTGTCCGGCAACGAATCCAGTTACCAGAATTCTGGCACCGTACGCTACGGACAGGGTGTAAATCACTACACGGTTCCCCTTGAAGTGTCCGTCCGGGTTCACTACAGAAAGACGAGACACTGTTACGCTCCCTGGGCGCTCGGCCGGCGCGAGAAGGACATCACCCTTGATGGGCGCGGTTATTTGGTCGATGGAAAGCCGCAAGACGACGACCAAGGGAACCTTTCCAAGTATGAAGAAGTCTTCAGGATGACTGTTTCGTGTACGGTGCCTGCCGCTGTTGAGGGAAAGCCGACCGAGGTGTGGGTGTAGGTGCCGTACTTCCTGCGGCCGCACGTCGAAACGGGACGAAAGTCTCTGGCCTCGGGGGCCGGACGGCAGGTTCGCTGAGGGCGTCCCCCGGACAGGAATGGCCAGTCGGCAGTCGGCAGTCGACACCAGGAAACAGAAGTGAGGGTGGTAGCACGTGACGTGGCTCGACGGGCTGGTGACAGGCGCGACGGAGGACTACCGGCGGAGGGTAGCGGAAACACCGCTGGCCGAGGTGAGGGAGAGCGCCGACAGGCTTCCCCCGCCCCGTGACGTCCTCGCCGAGTGGTCCGGCCCCGACGTGGCGGTGATCTGTGAGGTGAAGCGCGCGAGCCCCTCGAAGGGGCGCCTCGCCGACATTCCCGCCCCCGCGCACCTGGCAGCCGAGTACGCACGCGGCGGAGCCGCGGCGATCAGCGTGCTCACCGAGGAGCGGCGGTTCCTCGGTTCGCTGGACGACCTGTCCGCTGTACGCGACGCCGTCCACGTTCCCGTGCTGCGCAAGGACTTCATCGTCTCCGAGTACCAGGTGTGGGAGGCCCGGGCGCGCGGCGCCGACCTGGTCCTGCTGATCGTGGCGGCGCTGGACGACGCCCGTCTCGCCGCCCTCCACGAGCTCGTTGCGCAGCTCGGCATGACGGCCTTGGTGGAGGTCCACGACGAGGAGGAGGCCGCACGGGCGGCTGCCCTTGGAGCACTGCTGATTGGCGTGAACGCCCGCAACCTCAAGACGCTCGAGGTGGACCGCGGCACGTTCGCCCGTGTGGCGCCCATGCTGCCCGGCTCGGCCCTGAAGGTGGCCGAGTCCGGCGTGCGCGACGCGCGCGATGTGATCGCGTACGCGCAGGCCGGCGCGGACGCGGTGCTGGTGGGCGAAGCCGTGGTCACCGGCGTGGACGCGGCCACCGCCGTGGGTGACCTGGTAGCGGCGGGCAAGGGCGGACGCGGCGGTCGGTGCGGTTCATGAGCTCCTCCCTGTTCATCAAGATCTGCGGCCTGCGGACGGAACGTGACGTGGAGGCCGCGGTCCGGGCCGGAGCCGACGCGATCGGGTTCGTGTTCGCAGAGAGCCCGCGCCGCGTCGACGCCACCACCGCGCGGGACTTGGCGCGGGCGGTTCCCGACGATGTCCTGACGGTGGGCGTCTTCCGGCGACAGCCGTTGGACGAGGTACGCGCTGTGGCGGAGACCAGCGGGGTCCGTGCCGTTCAACTCCACGGCGACGAAGGCAGCGAGTACTACGCGGCCTTGTCGCAGTCGGACCGGACCCTCATCCGCGCCGTCGCCGCACAGGGGCAGGACCGCCGGCATCGGTGCGGCGAGCTCGGCGAGGACCTGCTGCTGCTCGACGCCCCCGCGCCCGGCACCGGCCGGGCCTGGGACTGGGCCGCGCCGGACTTCGCTCCGCCCGAGGGGCGCTGGCTCCTCGCGGGCGGACTCACCCCCGAGAACGTACGAGAGGCTGTCCGCCGCACCGCCCCGTGGGGAGTGGACGTCTCCAGCGGGGTGGAACGGGCCCGAGGCATCAAGGATCCGGACCTGATCGCCTCATTCGTCGACGCGGCTCGCGCTGCCGAATAGGTCGGGCATGTGCGTGAGTGACTTCATCGAGACGGATAGTTGCGTAATTTATGGCGCTATGAGCGAGAAATTGTCTGATTCAGGCATCTCGGACGAGATCGACCTGAGAATCCTTCATGCGCTGCAACTGGCGCCCCGAGGCAGCTGGTCCGGAGTGGGCAGGGCCCTGTCCATCGGTGCCTCGACGGCCGCGCGCCGGTGGCGCCGCCTGGAGGAGGAGGGAATCGGCTGGGTCACGTGTCATCCGCCCCGGGAGCCCGAGACCCGGTTCGGGATGATCGAGATCGACTGTGAGTACGGGAAGGCGGAAGAGGTCGCTCGGGAGCTCTGCGCCGACCCCTGCGCCTACACCATCGATCTGGCGAGCGGGTCCACGGACCTCCTGGTCGTCGTGGCCGCACGCTCCTATGAGGCCCTGGCGTCCTACGCGCTCGGCCGGTTCCAGAAGCTCCGGCATGTCCGAGCAGTCCGTACGTACATGGCTGTACGAACCTTCACCAACGCGAGCCGATGGCGGCTCGGGGCGCTGGACAGCTCACAACAGGGACTGATCCGCCGCACCTTTCCCAAGGGGGAGCCGGCGCCATGGACCGAACTGTCCGGCGCAGACTGGGAGATGGCGCTGGAGCTGGGCAGGGACGGACGTGCCTCCATCACGCGGCTCTCCGAGGTCACCGGCATGAACGAGTCGACGACCCGGCGCCGTCTCGAACGCCTTCTCGGCAGTGGGCAATTGACGCTGCGCACCGAGGTGGCCCGCTCGGCGACCGCGACTCCCGTGCACGCGGTCTTCTACGCGGACGCCCCCGTGGGGCAGCTGGAATACATCGCCGGTCTGCTCATGCGCCGACTCGAAGTGCGGGCCGCCTTCTCCTCGGTGGGCCCCTTCAACCTGGGCTTCGTGGTCTGGGTGAGCTCCCTGGAGCATCTGCAGCAGTTCGAGAAGCACATCACGCAAGGGCACTACCGCCTGGTTATCCGCGACCGGATGCTGATCCTGCGCTCCGTCAAACGCGTCGGCCGCATTCTCGACAGCCGCGACCGGGCAGTGGGACACACGCCCGCGGACCTGAGGTACGCGGACGGATGACGGGCTGACCCGCCTGGTGGTGGCCACCACCGACCCGGCCACCCTGCCCGCCAAGGCGACCTGGTACCTGGCCACCGACCTGGCCCGGCCCGGCTCACCGCGTGCCGCCGACGCCCCGCACCCACCTGCGGACCTGGCCGAGGTCGTGTATCGCCTCACCGTTCGCCACCGCGTCACGGGCGGCGAGCCAGCTCTACGGGCGGGCGATGAAGATGGTGATGGCGGTGATCATGCAGACGACGACGGTGTCGATGAACGGGCCGAGCATCTCTGCTTGAAGTGCGTGAGGTGGATCACGGAGTTGGCATGCGTCGGCGAAAGGTTGCCGAAAGGGGTCGGTCCGTACACCTGGAGGGGCCGAGGCGGTGACGTGCCGCCCGCGACCCGAGGGGAATGCCATGGCCCGGAAGTACGGATTCGGCGCACGTGCTGCTGCCGCACCTGCCGCCATGCTGATCGGCGCACTGCTCCTGACCGCCTGTGGCGGCGATGCGGAGGACAAGGCCGGTGGCGAGCAGGGCGGCGGGAAGAGTAAGGAACTCAAGTGGGCGGAGTGCATGCGTGCGAAGGGCCTGGACGTACCGGACCCCAAGCCGGGCCAGATGCCCATGATGAGCCAGGGCCAGGATGAGGCCAAGGCGGATGCCGCCAGGCAGAAGTGCAAGAAGTACAACCCGATGCAGGTGTCCGACTCGGAGAAGAAGAAGTTCGCTTCTGAACTGCGCGTGTTCGCCAAGTGCATGCGGAAGAACGGCGTCCCGGAACAAGCCGACCCGGACGAGAACGGCACGCTGCTTCCCCCGAGCGAGGAGGTGGCGCAGACCCAGAGGTACCAGGACGCCGAGACCAAGTGCCAGGACAAGCTGAAGAGCTTCAAGCGCCAGAACCAGGGGGGATGACGGTCATGGCGGACAAGCAACACGCGGCCTCCCGCCGGCGCCGCCGCATCGCTACGGGCATCGTGGTCATAGCGGCTGCGGGAGCCGTCAGTGCGACCTTGGCTCTCTCCGGTGGCGACAGCACCAGCGCGAAGGCTCCGCAGACCACGTCGACCTCGACTGTTCCGCTGGGCAAGGGCGACCTCCCGGCCACGAAGAAGGTGGCCGGGAGCCTCGGCCACGGCGATCCGACCACTCTGGGCGGGGGCCTTGAGGGCACGCTGACCTGGCTTCCGAAGGTCGGCGAGACGATCACGCGGGGCGAGACGCTCTACAAGGTGGACAACCGGCCCGTCACCGCCATGTACGGAAGCACTCCGATGTACCGCGATCTCAAGCAGGGCCACGAAGGACCGGACGTGGAGCAGCTCAACGAGAATCTGCGCGCGCTCGGTTACGGGGCCCCGCTCGGTGACACGTACACAGCGGATACCGAATCGGCGGTGCGAGCCAGGCAGAAGGCCCGCGGCCTCAAGGTCACGGGCACGGTCGAGAAGGGCCTCGTCGCGTTCGTGCCCGGTGCCCTGCGCGTCGCGGAGCTCAAGGCCCGTACCGGCGCCGCCGCGGCCGAGGACATCCTGACGTTCACCGGCCGGGAGCGTTCGGCCACGGCCAAACTTCCTCTATCCGACCAGAAGTTGGCGCGCAAGGGAGACACGGTGGACGTCGTCCTGCCCGGCGGGAAGACCGTCAAGGGACGGGTCACCGACATCGAAACCGTGTCGTCCGATGCCTCCGACGAGAAGGGCGATCCGGGCGGTACGGAGGGATCGGACGGCGGGGGTGACGAGAAGAAGTCCGAGGTCAAGGTGACCATCAAGATCCCGGACCAGAAGTCCCTGGGCGACCTTCAGAAGGCGGCCGTCGATGTGGACTTCACCAGCGAGGTCCGCAAGAACGTCCTCTACGTTCCGGTCACCGCCCTCGTGGCACGGACCGGCGGCGGATACGGACTTGAGGTCGTCGACGGTGACACGACCCGTACCGTCCCCGTCCAACTGGGCATGTTCAGCAACGGACAGGTCGAGGTCAAGGGCAAGGACCTGCGCCCCGGCATGAAGGTGTCGGTGCCCCAGTGAGCGCTCCCCACTCCGTCGTCGAGCTCGCGAGCGTGACCCGCGAATACCCCGGGGTCACCGCGCTCGCGGGCGTCGATCTGACAGTGCGCAGAGGTGAGTTGGCGGCCATCATCGGCCCGTCCGGTTCAGGGAAGTCGACGATGCTGAATGTCATCGGGACGCTGGACCGGCCCACCGCGGGCCGCGTCACCATAGACGGCCACGAGATTGCAGGACTGACGGACCGTCAACTGTCCGCGCTGCGCGCACAGAGCATCGGCTTCGTCTTCCAGCAGTTCCACCTCGCCGAAGGCGTCAGCGCGCTCGACAACGTCGCCGACGGGCTGCTCTACAGCGGCCGCGGCCTCAAAGACCGCCGGCACCGCGCCGCGGCCGTCCTGGAGCGCGTCGGCCTCGGGGACCGGATCCATCACAGGCCCGCCGAGCTGTCGGGCGGTCAGAAGCAGCGCGTCGCCATCGCCAGAGCGGTCGTAGGGGAGCCCGCTCTGCTGCTGGCGGACGAGCCGACCGGTGCTCTGGACTCGACGTCAGGCAAGGCCGTCATGGACCTGCTGAACGAGCTGAACGCAACGGGCACGACCATCCTCGTCATCACACACGACCAGGGCATCGCCGAGAGCCTGCCACGCCAGGTCGCCATGCTCGACGGCCGCGTTCAGCACGATTCCGACCACCCCGATCACTCCGACCGGTCAGACGACCCTGACGCCTCGACGACGCAGATGGGGGCAGCATGCTGATCCCCGCCCGCCTCTCGCCCCGCGACGTCCTGCGCGTCGGCGGATTCGGCCTGCTCACACGCCCCATGAGGGTCTTCCTTTCCGCGCTGGGTATCGCCATCGGCATCGCCGCCATGGTGGCCGTCGTCGGCATCTCCAGCTCGAGCCGAGCCGAACTCGACCGCACCCTCGACGCGTTGGGCACGAACCTGCTGACCGCCACTCCGGGCACGAGCATGGGCGGAGGCGAGGCCAAGCTGCCCAAGGAGTCCACCGACATGATCCGCCGGATCAAGGACGTGGAGACCGCCTCCGCCATCGGCGAGGTCGCGGGCGTGAAGACGTACCGTAGCGACCAGGTACCCGCCGAGCAGTCCGGCGGTATCGGCACCTACGCGGCACGAACGGACCTGCTGGACGCGGTCGGCGCGGAACTCGCCCAGGGCCGTTGGTTCAACAGTGCCACCGCGAAGTACCCCACCACTGTCCTCGGAGCCGAGACCGCGAAGCGCCTGGGTGTGAACAAGCCCGGCGACCAGGTCTGGCTGGGCGGCCAGTGGTTCACCGTCACCGGGATCCTCGCGCCCACGCCCCTGGCCCCCGAACTGGACACCGCCGCCCTGGTCAGCTGGGAGACAGCACAGAAGAAGCTGGGGTTCGACGGGAGCCCGACCACCATCTACGCGCGGGCGCTGAAGACCAAGGTCGAGGACGTA
The DNA here is from genome assembly GCF_030063415.1 of Streptomyces sp. H27-C3. Lineage (GTDB taxonomy): Bacteria > Actinomycetota > Actinomycetes > Streptomycetales > Streptomycetaceae > Streptomyces. Next base: position 9,813 of record NZ_JASITA010000071.1, read on the forward strand.
CGCTCGCTGCTCCCGCCCATAGCGAACCCCGAGGACCCCACCACGGTCGCGGTCTCCCGTCCCTCCGACGCCCTGGCCGCACAACAGGCAGGGGACAAGGCGTTCACCGGTCTCCTCGTCGGACTCGGCGCGGTGGCGCTCCTGGTCGGTGGCATCGGCGTCGCGAACACCATGGTCATCTCCGTAATGGAGCGGCGCGGCGAAGTCGGGCTTCGGCGTTCGCTCGGCGCCACCCAGGGACAGGTCTGCGGGCAGTTCCTGACGGAGTCGCTGCTCCTGTCCGCGCTGGGCGGCGGCGCGGGCGCGGTCCTCGGCTCCGGGGTGACGGCCGCGTACGCCCTTTCGCAGGGCTGGCCGGTGGTGGTGCCGCCCTGGGTGATGGCGGGTGGGCTGGGCGCGACGCTTGTCATAGGCGGGATCGCCGGGCTCTACCCGGCGGTGCGGGCCGCACGCCTCGCACCGACGGCGGCGCTCGCCGCGACGTGACCCACACCGCCAGGCAGCCTTAGACCTATGCACCTGTAGTACCTACGCAGCCTGCAAGACCTACGGGGCCTGAGAGAAGGAGCAGCACAGCAGATGCGAGTGCTCGTGGCTGAGGACGAGCCCATGATGGCCGAGATGATCAGCCGTGGTCTGACGCGGCACGGCTTCGTCGTGGACGTCGTCCACGACGGGGACGCGGCCCTGTTCAGTCTGGAAGTGGGCGACTACGACGTCCTGCTACTCGACCGGGACCTGCCCGGCACCCACGGCGACGAGGTCGCGGCCCGGATGGCCGGGTCAGGAGTGCGCACCCGCATCCTGATGCTCACCGCGGCCTCCGCCATGCAGGACCTGGTGGAAGGGCTCAACCTCGGCGCGGACGACTACCTGACCAAGCCGTTCGAGTACCCCGAGCTGATCGCGCGGGTCAAGGCGCTGTGCCGCCGCAGCACACCGCCCACACCCCCCGTTCTGCACCGCAGCGGCATTGAACTCGACACGGTCCGGCACACCGCCACCCGGGACGGCCGCCCGCTGGCACTCACCCCGAAGGAGTTCGCGGTCCTGCGCATTCTCCTGACCGCCGAAGGGGTGCCGGTCAGTACGGAGCAGCTCCTGGCGCAGGCCTGGGACGAGCACACCGATCCGTTTACCACGGCGGTTCAGGTGACGATGAGCAAAATGCGGGCCAAGCTCGGCGACCCGCCGCTCATCGCCACGGTGCACGGTATCGGCTACCGCCTGTGAGCCCCCTGCGCCTGGCGAACCCACTCCGTGGCCGCACCGTCCGCAGCCGGATCGCGCTCGTGTACGGAGTGGTGTTCGTGGCGCTGGGAGTGGTGCTCCTGGGACTCGTGAACGTGCTGTCCCGCGCGGGCACCCACGTTGCCGCCGAAAACGCCCTGGGCCCCTCCATCGGACCGTCCCCGACAAGCTCTGACCCGCGCACACCTCACCCGACGGGCAAGCCCGTCATCGAACTTCCGGCCATCGGCGGATCGAACAGGAAGATGATCGTGACCGTCGTGAGCGACGTCGCCTCCCAGCAGGTGCTGATCTGGTCGGCGGTGGCGTTGCTGATCACCGGCGTTCTCGCGGTCGCGGTCGGCTGGTGGACGGCAGGCCGGGTCCTGCGCCCCATCCACGCCATGACCGCCAAAGCCCGCCGCATCTCGCAGCGGAACATGCACGAACGCATCGCCATGGACGGCCCGCAGGATGAACTCAAGGAGCTCGCCGACACCTTCGACGCCCTTCTCTCCCGCCTCGACGCCGCCTTCGACAGCCAACGGCGCTTCATCGCCAACGCTTCTCACGAGCTGCGTACCCCTCTCGCCGGACAGCGGGCCGCCATCCAGATCGGTCTGGAGGACAACCCGGGTCCAGAGGAGCTGGCAAGGGTGAAAGAGGGCCTGCTGGAGGCCAACCGCCGCAGCGAGCGGCTCATCGACGGACTCTTGATGCTCGCCCACGGTGAGCGGGGCATCGAACGCTACGAGACCTTCGACCTGGGCCACGTCGTCGAGGAGGAGATCGCCGCGGTCCAGCCGACCGCCCGCGAGCACGGCGTTCGCATCACTGCGGACGGTGACTCATATTCCGTACGGGGAGACCGCGTTCTGATCGGCCGTCTCGTCGCCAATCTGTTGCGCAACGCAGTGCTCTACAACCACCAGGACGGTGTCGTACGCGTACACACGAGCCCGACCGGACGGCTGACCGTCTCCAATACCGGACCCGTCATCCAACAAGCCGAGGTGGAGAGCCTGTTCGAACCCTTCCGGCGAGGCCCGGGACGCGACCGGCGATGCGGCCGTGGTGAGGGTCTGGGCCTGTCCATTGTCCGGGCCGTCGCCCAGGCGCACGAGGGCACCGTCACCGCGACGCCCAACCCCGGGGGAGGCCTCACCATGACGTTGGAGCTGCCTGCCGAATCGTCGGATGAGGGTGGTTCCGGGGAACCGCAACGGCATTGAGAGTGAGGAACTGCCGGGGACACGACGGCGACGCCTCAGCGCAGCCGGTATCCCCTGCCGTCATCGGCGTCGGTGGTGTGCAAGTCACCGGGCTTGTTGCGGAGTCGGTAGATGGTGACGTGCGCGGCGCTGGTGCGGGGATTGGTGTCCTTGCCCCACACCCGGCGGATCAGTACGTGGTGGGGGACGTGACTGCCGCCGGCCTCCATCAGGAGGCGCAGGACGGCGAACTCCTTGGGGGCCAGGCGCACCGGCCGGGCATCGATGGAGACGTCCTGGCGGCGGAGGTAGGCGGCGACGCTGCGATGGAGGGCATAGTGGCCATCAGGCAGCGAAACTCTCATACGGGCCATGGGGATAGGGGCGTTGTCAGCAAAAAGTAAAGGCCAGCCCCGGCCTGCCCAGCCACGCTCGCCACACAGTCCTACTCCGTGGACTCCGCAGATCGCCGCGCGAGTCGGAACTGGGCCAAACGCAAGCCGGGAGTGGGCTCGACGGTGCCGACACGAGAGAAGCCGAAGCGCTCATAGAGGGTCACGGCAGGATGGTCCTCGGCACCGGTACTCACCAGCGCGTCCCGGCCCGGGGCCAGCTCCATCAGCAGATGGCGGAGCAGCCTCGACGCCAGGCCGGGTCGGAACCACCGGGGATCGACACACACACGGTCAATGCTGATCGCGTCTTCCCCGGTCAGCTCCCGCCAAGCAACGAACGCGGCGATCCGTCCGTCATCCGCCGCCGTAGCCCCGAGCCCCCGCAGTGGCTGGGCCCGCATCTCTTCCAGGGGCTCCCGCTTCGCCGGTGTTGGCCAGGAATCCCAGCAGCGGGTGGCCGAAGCCGCCCTTGCAGGTCGGTGCGGCCGCCTCTTTTCCGAGTGGCAGGTGACAGCGTGGCATCGAGGTCCACCACCAGGCCGGGCACCTCGCGGCCGCCGGCCGTCACCGCGGGTATGCCATTGCGGTGTTCAGCGGCCCGGAGCCAGGCGACTTCGCATGCGCGGGTTCGGGCGGTCCGTAGCCGGGCGAACATGGCGTCGTCGATGTCGGCGAGCAGCCGCCAGGCCGTCGGGGTGGAGGCCACTGGGCCGAACACGGCGTCCTGGTTCCGCAGCACCGCCAGGTCGGAGATGGTCTCGCCGCCGTCAGCGAGCATCATTGTGGCTCGTTCGGCCAGCAAGGGACGTACTTCACCGATTGCGCGTGTGATGGTGGAGCGGTCCACGCCGAACCAGCAGGCCAGCACGTCATGGGTGGCACCGTGGCGGAGGTGGACCAGCGTGGCCAGGAGACGGTCGATGAAGACCAGCTTGTACTTGGCCCCGGCGCCGACCGCGCGCTGACGTGGACGCGAGGCGAGTGCGGCCTGGTGCTTCTCGTGCCACAACGGACCGATCTCTGCGACGAGTTCGGCGATCACTTCGGGCGCCAGTCCTGTGATCTGCTGGTTGCGGATGATCGCCGCACGTGCCCGGTTTCCCACCACGCATACCATGGTCAACGGTCAAGGACTCGACGCGCCACCGCCAACCATGCACGAGCTCGTAGGGCGTGTTTCGTAAGTGCTGGTCGTAGCACTCGTTGGTGGCTGCGACCGGCACCGTCGCGTCGTGGCGGATGGTGAGCTTGTCGTGCCGGGTGGTCACAGCAGGGTGTCAGGTGCGGGTGAGGGTGAGGGTGGAGTCCAGGCGTCGGCCGAGGTCGTGGGGCGAGGTGCCCAGGCTGTTCAGGGGGCCGGTGCCGGTGTCGAGGAACACGGTGGGGTAGCCGGTGACGCCCAGGGCGTGGGCGCGGGCGATGTCGGTGTCTGCCTGGTGGCGGTGGGCGGGGTCGGTGAGTGCGGCTGCTGCGGCGTCGGGGTCCAGGTTGTGGCGGGTGGCCAGGGTGCGGTAGGTGGCGGTATCGGACAGGCTCAGGCCGTCGTGGTAGAAGGCGTGGCTCATGTCGTGGGCGAAGTCCAGGGTCTTGTCCGGGGCCAGGGTGCGCAGGGCGGCCAGGCCGGCTGCGGCGTCGTGGGAGTCCATGACGACGTCGCCGTGCTGGAGGAGATCGAGGAAGGCGGGGCCGAAGACGGCGCCGGTGACCTCGGTGACGCGGTGGCGGGCGGTGGGGATGTGGCTGTGTTCGCGGATCGGGACGCGGCGGGCGCCGGTGAACAGGCCGCCGGAGACCACTTCGACGCTCAGGTGGGGGCGTTCGGCCAGGGCCTGGCGCAGCCAGGGCGTGAAGCCGTAGCACCAGCCGCAGTAGGCATCGAAGACATAGGTCACATGGCCACGGGCGGGGGGGATCACAAGGGGGCTCCTTCGTCTCATCGGCCCGCCCCTCGGGGTGGGGCGGCAGGGCAGGGGGTGGGGCGCCGACGACGGTTGCCGGCGCCCCGAGGGCCAGGGGGATGGGTCAGGTGGTGAGCTGGTGGTGGAGCTGGAAGAGCTCTTCTACGTGGCGGATCTCGGTGATCTTGCCGTCGGTGACGTGCATGAGGTCGGTGCCGGTGAAGGAGACCGGGCGGCCGGTGGCGGAGGTGCCGAACCAGTCGCCGGTGTGGGTGGCGGTCATGCGCCAGTGGCTGACCACCCAGCCGTCGCCCGGCTCGCCCTGGTAGATCAGCTCGTGGCGGGTGTCGGTGAAGCCGTCCCGGACCGCCGCGACCAGCATGCGCATGCCTTCGATGCCCGAGGTGGCGCCGGGCACGGGGTTGTGGTCGATGAGGTCGGCGGACAGTACCTGGTCGAGGCCGGCGATGTCGCCGTCGTCGAAGAGCTGGTAGACACGGGCGGCGATGGCGCGGGGGGTAGTGGGCGTGCTCATGAAGGCTCCTTGCAATTGGGGCGGGAAGGCCCGGGAAAGATCCGTGGAGCAATTACCCCACATACCGTTCAAACCGGTCGGACCAGCGCATCATTTCCTAAAGGAGCCAATGTCATCAAAGTGCTATAGTTTCCGTATGGAAACCATCCAGGTCGGCGACCACTCGCCGATCCCGTCGCGCGGAGATCTGCAGAACCCCGACTGCCCCAGCCGGGACGCACTCGACCGGCTCGGAAGCAAGTGGAGCGTGCTGATCATCCTGACTCTGGCCACTGGGACCCGCCGGTTCTCCGTGCTGCGCAGTGACATCGCCGGCATTACCGCCAAGGTGCTGACCACCAACCTGCGCGACCTCGAACGCGACGGCCTGATCACCCGCACCGTGTATGCCGAGGTCCCCCCGCGCACCGAATACGCCCTCACACCGCTCGGCGCCACCCTGATCACTCCGTTCGCCGCCATCAGGGACTGGGCTGAGACCCACGCCGCCGAAATCCACCACAACCGCAACGCCCACCAAACCGCCCCCCAGTCCTGAGCGGGCGGTTGACGTAGGCGCTTGCCCCTCTCCCCTCGGGAGCGTCCGCAAGTGGATCAAAGTCGTGGGATCTTGGCGATCATCGGGCTCGTCCGCGTCAGCACGGACAAGCAGAAGACCCAGCGCCAGCACGACGCCCTGGACCCGATCTGCCTGAAGGTCTTCGAGGAGAAGACCAGCGGCAAACTGGCCGTGGCTGACCGCCCCGGCCTGGCCGCCGCGCTCGGCTACCTGCGCGACGGCGACATGCTGTGCGTCCAGGAGGCCGACCGGCTCGGCCGCAGCCTCCTGGAAGGGCTGATCGTCCTCAACGACCTGTTCCAGCGCGGCATCCCGGTGAAGGTCCTTCAGGGCATCGCGGCCGGCGAGCACACCGAACGCTCACTGATCCTGGACCTGGCGCTCGCACTCGCCGAGGACCGGCGCCGCGACATTATCCGCAAAACCAAGAACGGCCTGGAGTCCGCCCGCGTCCGCGGGCGGGTCGGCGGCAGACGGCCCGTGGTGGACGCCGACAAACGACGTGTGATCCTCGCACGCCGCGCCGAAGGCCAGTCGATCCGCGACATCGCGGCCGGAGTCGGCATCTCCGTCGGCCTGCCGCTCGCGCTCCGGCGCGGTCGCCGGCACTTATCACACCGGCCGCTTCACGAAGGTGCCCGGGCTCGCGAAACTCCTGCGCGTGCCCACCCCCGCCGACCGCGGCCCGGGTCAGCCGTGGCGGCCGGGCACTCCCGTTCCGGCGGCGATCGACCCGGACACCCCGACCGCGGACATCCGAATCGGATACGCACGGTGCTCCAGCCTCACCCAGGAACTCCAGTCGCAGCTCGACGCGCTCGCCGCCAAGAACATCCCCCGGGACAAGATCTTCGCCGAGAAGATCAGCACCCGGGTGCGGGTCCGCCCTCAGTTCGAGGCCGCGCTCGCCGCAGCCCGCGAGATCAAGGCCCACGCCCCGCACTGCCGGGTCATTTTGACGGTGAACGAGATGAAGAGGCTGGGACGGGACGCAGCCGAGCTGACCGCGCTCGCGGACCACCTGACCGCGCACGGCCTGGTGCTGGAGATGCTCGCCGGACACCCGGCCCTCCGAAACCCTCCTGGATCAACAAGCCCGCAGCCCACCGCACCGCCGTTCTCCACGCCGCACAGGTCTCTGCCGTGTCGTACGACGAGAGGACCACCCCTCATGGCTCTGCCCCCGCTCAGCCCTGAACAGCGCCGGGCCGCACCGCGGCTCGTTCCTTGCGCGCGGCGGCGGCCTTGTCGAGCCCCCGAAACGATGACGGGCCCGGAGGATGGCGGCCTTCGCGCAATCTCGCCACCTGGGTTGGAGTCATCGCGGGTAGTTCTTCGACTGCTCGGCGACGGTGTGATCGCGGGTGGGCACCAGGGTGCCGTCCACGATCAGCACGGTGTCCTTCGCGAACCGCTTGCGGGGCTGGAGGGCCAGCATCGGTCCGAGGTGATC
>NZ_JASITA010000072.1 GCF_030063415.1 Streptomyces sp. H27-C3
CCTCCGGGCGCTTCCCTTCGGTATTTCGTGTTTCCGACTCTACCAGACGCTTTCGTGTCCGATTCCCCGTCGGCGGGGTGCTTTCCAGGTTCCCGCTTTCGCGTTTCCCTTTCCGGCGATTCCGACTTTATCAGAAGTTCTCAGTCGGAATTCCCGACCCGATCGGGCTGACTCCAGACGCACGAGTGTGCCCGGTTCCCGCTCAGGTGGAGACGTAAACGTACTGGAGCGGGGCTCCCCGATGCAAATCGGGGAGCCCCGCTCCAGGATCGCTGTCAGACCTCGACGACGACGGGCAGGATCATCGGGCGTCGGCGGTAGGTATCGGAGACCCACTTGCCCACCGAGCGGCGGATCAACTGCTGGAGCTGGTGGGTCTCGGCGACGCCGTCGGCGGCCGACTTGGCGATGGCCTCTTCGATCCTGGGGACCACGGCGGAGAAGACCGCGTCGTCGATGCCGGAGCCTCGTGCGTGGATGTCGGGACCCTTCACGATCTTGCCCGTGGTGCTGTCGACCACGACGAAGACAGAGATGATCCCCTCGTCACCGAGGATGCGGCGGTCCTTGAGCGAGGTCTCCGTGACATCGCCGACCGACAGGCCGTCGACGTACACATAGCCGGCCTGAACCTTGCCGACGATCTTCGCGCGGCCGTCGACCAGATCGACCACCACGCCGTCCTCGGCGATGACGATGTGGTCCTTGGGGACACCCGTGAGGGCGCCGAGCTCGGCGTTGGCGCGCAGGTGGCGCCACTCGCCATGGACCGGCATCAGGTTCTTCGGCTTACAGATGTTGTAGAAGTACAACAGCTCGCCGGCCGAGGCATGGCCCGAGACGTGGACCTTGGCGTTGCCCTTGTGGACGACGTTGGCGCCCCAGCGGGTCAGACCGTTGATGACGCGGTAGACCGAGTTCTCATTGCCCGGGATCAGCGACGAGGCCAGGATGACGGTGTCGCCCTGGACGATGCGGATCTGATGGTCTCGGTTGGCCATGCGCGAGAGCGCGGCCATCGGCTCGCCCTGTGATCCGGTGCAGACCAGCACGACCTGGTGGTCCGGGAGGTCGTCGAGTGTCTTGACGTCGACGACGAGCCCGGCCGGGACCTTCAGATACCCCAGGTCGCGGGCGATGCCCATGTTCCTGACCATCGAGCGGCCGACGAAGGCGACCCTGCGGCCGTGCTCGTGCGCCGCGTCGAGAACCTGCTGGATGCGGTGGATATGGCTGGCGAAGCTGGCCAGGATGATGCGCTTCTGGGCGCTCCCGAAGACCTGCCGCAGGACGTTCGAGATGTCCTTCTCGGGCGGTACGAAGCCCGGGACCTCCGCGTTCGTGGAGTCCGAGAGCAGGAGGTCGATGCCCTCCTCGCCGAGCCTGGCGAAGGCACGCAGGTCGGTCAGACGGCCGTCCAGCGGAAGCTGGTCCATCTTGAAGTCGCCGGTGTGGACGACCATGCCGGCCGGGGTGCGGATGGCGACGGCCAGCGCGTCCGGGATCGAGTGGTTGACCGCCACGAACTCGCAGTCGAAGGGGCCCACGCGCTCGCGCTGTCCCTCAGTGACCTCAAGGGTGTACGGGCGGATGCGGTGCTCCTGCAGCTTCGCCTCGATCAGCGCGAGCGTCAGCTTGGAGCCGATCAGCGGGATGTCCTGCTTCAGCCTCAGCAGGAACGGGACACCGCCGATGTGGTCCTCGTGGCCGTGCGTGAGCACGATGCCTTCGATGTCGTCGAGGCGGTCCTTGATGGACGTGAAGTCCGGCAGGATCAGGTCGATTCCGGGCTGCTCCTCCTCGGGGAAGAGCACGCCGCAGTCGACGATCAGCAGCCGGCCGCCGTATTCGAAGACCGTCATGTTGCGGCCGATCTCGCCGAGGCCGCCGAGCGGTGTGACGCGCAGACCGCCGTTCGCGAGCTTCGGCGGCGTACCGAGTTCAGGATGCGGATGACTCAAAAGACTCTCCTCACCACACACGCCACGTGCCGCTGAGGCACGTGGCGTGTGTGACATTCGTGCACTTGCTGTTGTCTGGGTGGGCTGTGCGTATTCAGTTGTGAAGTCTGTGGTTAGAGCTGTACCCCACCGGCCGCGAGGTCCCTCTTGAGCTGCGTCTCTTCCTCGGGCGTGAGCTCGACCAGGGGCAGGCGCAGCGGGCCTGCGGGCAGGCCCTGGAGGGCGAGCGCGGCCTTGGTGGTGATGACGCCCTGAGTGCGGAACATGCCGGTGTAGACCGGGAGCAGTCGCTGGTGGACCTCGGTCGCTTTCCGGACATCGCCGGAGAGGAAGGCTTCGAGCAGGGCGCGCAGCTCGGGGGTGACCACGTGGCCGACGACCGAGACGAAGCCGCAGGCGCCGACGGACAGCAGCGGGAGGTTCAGCATGTCGTCGCCGGAGTACCAGGCCAGGCCACTCTGCGCGATGGCCCAGCTGGCGCGGCCGAGGTCGCCCTTGGCGTCCTTGTTGGCGACGATCCGCGGGTGCTCGGCCAGCCGGACGAGCGTCTCGGTGTTGATCGGGACACCGCTGCGGCCGGGGATGTCGTAGAGCATGACCGGAAGCTCGGTAGTGTCTGCGATGGCCGTGAAGTGCCGGAGCAGCCCCTCTTGCGGGGGCTTGTTGTAGTACGGCGTCACAGCGAGGAGGCCGTGGGCGCCGGCCTGCTCGGCGGCGCGGGCCAGCTCGATGCTGTGACGAGTGTCGTTGGTACCGACACCGGCCACCACATGGGCCCGGTCCCCGACGGCTTCGACCACAGCCCGTACCAGGTCGTTTTTCTCCGCGTCGCTGGTGGTCGGGGACTCACCAGTGGTGCCGTTGACGATCAGGCCGTCGTTGCCTGCGTCCACCAGATGGGCCGCGAGGCGCTGGGCACCGTCGAGGTCGAGTGCGCCGTCAGCCGTGAACGGCGTGACCATGGCGGTGAGAACCCGCCCGAAGGGGGTCTGCGGAGTGGAGATCGGAGCCATGGGTAACACGCTACTCGCTGCTCATGGCCTGATGTCCCCTCGGGGGACGTGAGACGTGTCTGAACAAGAACCCGGCACTGCTTGCTCGGGGGTTCAAGCAGTGCCGGGTCCGTTTGATCAGCCTAGATGAAATTCCCGAAGTGTCGCAATACGGACACTTCGGGCTGCCAACCCGTACATCTGTGCCCAGGACCTCCGTAGAGCCTGCTCAGACCCTACGGCGCGACCCGTCCGTTGCCGTTGAAAGCCGCGTGCGTGAGGGGCATCAGTCCGGCCCAGTGCGCCTCCATCCGCTCCCCCACCATCTCGATCTCGCGCTGCGGGAAGGACGGGACCTTTGCCAGCTCGTGCTGGGTGCGCAGGCCGAGGAAGTGCATCAGCGAGCGGGCGTTGCACGTCGCGTACATCGAGGAGTAGAGGCCGACGGGGAGGACCGCGCGGGCGACCTCGCGGGCGACGCCGGCGGCGAGCATCTCCTGGTAGGCGGCGTACGACTGACGGTACGAGTCCTCCATGGCGCGGCCGGTGAGCTCCTGCTGGGCCTCGGTGCCGTCGACGAACTCGTATTTGCCGGGACGGCCCTGCTGGACGAGCTTGCGGGACGCTCCGGGGACGTAGAAGACCGGGTCGAGCTCCCGGTAGCGACCGGATTCCTCGTTGTACGACCAGCCGACGCGGTGCCGCATGAACTCGCGGAAGACGAAGATCGGGGCGCTGATGAAGAAGGTCATCGAGTTGTGCTCGAAGGGGCTGCCGTGGCGGTCCCGCATCAGGTAGTTGATGAGCCCCTTGGAGCGCTCCGGGTCCTTCGAGAGTTCCTCCAGGGACTGCTCGCCCGCGGTGGAGACACGGGCGGCCCACAGTACGTCGGAGTCGCCCGCGGTGTGCTTCACCAGCTCTACGGTGACTTCGCTGCGGAACGTGGGCTCGGCGGTCTCGGCGGGGGTGCCGTCAGGGGTCACAGTCACCTGCGGGGGTCCTTCCATTTGCATCGCTCGGGCGACGCACACTGTACGGCGCGGGACCGACATCGACGGCCCGCCCGATCACGTTGGGCCACTCGGACATTCTTCTGCCAATTCCGGGAAATCGGGCACCAAGCAGCCGTTTTATACGTCTGTACCTGTAGACACCCCCGTTAGAGATTTTAGGAGCCGCCCCATGCTGCGCCGGCGAGAGTCCGTCCCCTTCGCATTCGTTGCCGAGGCCGACCGATTCCGCAGTAACGTCACCCCACCTCCTCGCGAACGTGCCAGCGCCTCGCAGCGCTTCGGCAGTGTGCTGATCGGCATGACCGTCGTCGCCGGACTGGTCGGATCGTTGCTTTTCGGGCTTCCCGCCCTCGATCCCGCGCAGTCTCCCGCCGCGACGCAGAAGTCCGAAGCCGCCGAAGGGCGGTAAATCGTGGCCTGTGACTCTTCCGGACCCCCTCAGGTGGCCCGGCGAAGACCGCCTCGGTAGCCTCACCGGGCACAGCCGAATCGAGCGTGCTGGTGAGTGAGGATCAGTCGTGCCCCTGCCCTTCCTGACGGCCGACCGTGTTTTTGAAGCGCCCGGTGAGACGGCTGGAGATGTTGCGCTGCCTTTCGACGACCACGACCAATGGCGACGGCCCTACCGTCCCGGGCCGTGGCGCGTCGGAGCGGCGGCGCTTCTGCTGCTGCTGGCATCGTTCGTTCTGCTGGCCGCAACGATCATCGCCTTCACCGGCGCCCTGCCGGGCGCCGGGATCTGTCTGGGCATCGCCGTAGTGGTGATCGCCTGCGCCCTGCGGCTGCTGCGCGTCGGCGCCTGGGTCAGCCGGCACGGGCTGCGTCGCGTGAGCTTCTTCGTGACGACCACCGTGGCGTGGGACCGGGCCTCGACCGTTCGTACGGTCCAGCAGCCGGTCCGCTGGCTCGGACTGCCGCGCGCCGTGCAAGGCCAAGCGCTGGTCCTCGTACGGCTCGGTGGTGAACCGCTGCAGCTGCTCACCGATCACAACGCGGACTTCCTGTCGCGGGTGGAGGCCTTCGATCGGGCGGCAGACACGGTTGAGGCCTGGGGCGACGAGTACCGGCCCGTCTGAGCCGTAACAGACAGGGCAGGCGAAGGGGGGCGCCCGGTCGGACGCCCCCCTTCGCCTGTCTGCCACGTCTGCGCGCGTGTTCCTACGCGCGCACCGCTCTGCCGTCGCGCAGGGCGATCGCGTGCTGCATCGCCTTGCGCGCCCGCGGGGTGTCCCGTGCGTCGTGGTAGGCGACCGCGAGTCGGAACCAGGAACGCCAGTCGTCCGGCGTGTCCTCGGTCTCCGCGCGGCGCCGGGCGAACACCTCATCGGCGGAGTCACGGTCGATGCGCCCGCCCGGCGTACGGACCAACTCGTCCACGGGCAGACCGCCTTCGGCTTCCAGCTCGGCGGCCAGCAGGTTCGCCTTGCGGGCGAACTGCGTGGTGTGCCACAGGAACCAGAGGCCGATGGCGGGCAGGATCAGCACCGCCACGCCGAAGGTGACGGTCAGCAGGGTGCCTTCCCGGATGAGCATGTAACCGCGGGTGCCGACCAGGACGAAATAGACGATCAGGACGGCGGCGAGGGTGAAGTACGTGATCTTTGCGCGCATGGCTGTTCGTGCCGTCAGTTCAGGTCGAGGAAGTTTTCCAGGCCGAAGGTGAGGCCGGGAGTGGTCACCACGCGGCGCACGCCGAGCAGGATGCCCGGCATGAAGCTGCTGTGGTGCAGGGAGTCGTGCCGGATGGTGAGGGTCTCGCCCTCACTACCGAGGAGGACCTCCTGGTGGGCCAGGAGGCCGCGGAGCCGCACCGAGTGCACGGGCACACCGTCCACGTCCGCGCCACGGGCGCCGTCCAGCGCCGTTGTGGTGGCGTCGGGCTGGGGGGCGCTGCCGGCCTGCGCGCGCGCCGCCGCGATGAGCTGCGCGGTGCGGGTCGCGGTGCCGGACGGGGCGTCGGCCTTGTTCGGGTGGTGCAGTTCGATGACCTCGACGGACTCGAAGTACGGCGCGGCCTGCTGCGCGAACTTCATGGTGAGGACCGCGCCGATGGAGAAGTTGGGCGCGATGAGCACGCCCGTCAGCGGGTTGGCGTCGAGCCATGAGCCGAGCTGCGCGAGGCGTGTGTCGGTCCATCCGGTGGTGCCGACCACCACGTGGATGCCGTGGCGCACACAGAAGTCGAGGTTGCCCATCACCGAGGTGGGGGTGGTCAGCTCGACGGCGACCTGGGCGCCCACGTCAGCGAGGGCTTCCAGCTTGTCGCCCCGGCCGAGCGCCGCCACCAGCTCCAGGTCGTCCGCGGCCTCGACGGCCCGTACCGCTTCGGAGCCGATACGGCCCTGCGCACCGAGAACGGCCACACGCAGCTTGCTCATTGCTTGCCTCTTTCCAGACGTCTTTCCGAACGACCCGAGCGTTCGGGCCGGCCCGAACGGTCGCTCGGACCGGCCCGACCGGCTTAGGTGACTGATTCGTGCAGGCGGTCGGCCTGCTTGTCCTTCAGCGGACCGATGACCGACAGCGAAGGCCGCTGTCCCAGCACCTCGGCGGCCACTTCCCGTACTTCGTCGGGGGTGACTGCCGCGATCCGGGCGAGCATGTCGTCGACGGACATCTGCTCGCCCCAGGCCAGCTCGCTCTTGCCGATGCGGTTCATCAGCGCACCGGTGTCCTCTAGGCCCAGGACCGTCGAGCCCGCGAGCTGTCCGACGGCGCGGGCGATCTCCTCGTCCGGCAGTCCGTCGGATGCGACCTTGTCGAGCTCGTCGCGGCAGATCTTCAGGACGTCGTGGACCTGGCTGGGCCGGCAGCCCGCGTAGACGCCGAAGAGTCCGCAGTCGGCGAAGCCCGAGGTGTACGAGTACACGCTGTAGGCCAGGCCGCGCTTTTCGCGTACCTCCTGGAAGAGACGCGAGCTCATGCCGCCGCCGAGAGCGGTGTTGAGCACGCCGAGTGCCCAGCGCCGGTCGTCGGTGCGGGCCAGGCCGGGCATGCCGAGGACGACATGGGCCTGCTCGGTCTTGCGGTTCAGCAGCTCGACACGGCCCGCTGTGCGGATCGTGCGGGAGCCGTCGCGCGGGGCGATGGGCACCGCGTCCGTGCGGCCCAGCGCGCCGGCCTTCTCGAAGGCCTTGCGGACCTGACGTACGACCGTGGCGTGATCCACGTTGCCCGCGGCCGCGACGACGAGGTGCGTCGGGTCGTAGTGCTTCTTGTAGAAGCGGCGGATCCGGTCGGCCGTCAGCGCGTTCACGGTGTCGACGGTGCCCAGGACCGGGCGGCCGAGAGGGGTGTCGCCGAGCATCGTGTGCGCGAACAGGTCGTGCACACAGTCGCCCGGGTCGTCCTCGGTCATCGCGATCTCTTCGAGGATGACACCGCGCTCGGCGTCGACGTCCGCGGGCTCGATGAGGGACCCCGTCAGCATGTCGCAGACGATGTCGATGGCGAGCGGGAGATCGGTGTCGAGCACCCGTGCGTAGTAGCAGGTGTACTCCTTCGCCGTGAAGGCGTTCATCTCCCCGCCGACCGCGTCGATGGCGGAGGAGATGTCGAGGGCACTGCGCTTCTTGGTGCCCTTGAAGAGGAGGTGCTCCAGGTAGTGCGTGGCGCCGTTCAGTGCGGGGGTCTCGTCGCGGGACCCCACATTCGCCCAGATACCGAAGGTCGCCGAGCGGACGGAGGGCAAGGTCTCGGTGACGATGCGCAGGCCCCCGGGGAGGGTGGTTCTGCGGACCGTGCCGATGCCGTCCTTGCCCTTGAGCAGTGTTTGGGTACGGGCGACGGCCCGCGCCTCCGAAGAGGCGCGGGCCGTCGTCACAGAACTACGGGACGTCACTTGTCGGTGTCGTCCTTCTCATCGGCGTCGGAAGCCTCTTCGCCCTCGATCACGGGGATCAGGGAGAGCTTGCCGCGGGAGTCGATCTCGGCGATCTCGACCTGGACCTTCTGGCCCACACCGAGGATGTCCTCGACGTTCTCCACGCGCTTGCCGCCGGCGAGCTTACGGATCTGCGAGATGTGCAGCAGACCGTCCTTGCCCGGCATGAGCGAGACGAACGCACCGAAGGTGGTGGTCTTGACGACCGTACCCAGGTAACGCTCGCCGACCTCCGGCATGGTCGGGTTGGCGATCTGGTTGATCGTCGCCCGGGCGGCCTCGGCGGCCGGACCGTCGGAAGCACCGATGTAGATGGTGCCGTCATCCTCGACCGAGATGTCGGCGCCGGTGTCTTCCTGGATCTGGTTGATCATCTTGCCCTTGGGGCCGATGATCTCGCCGATCTTGTCCACGGGGATCTTGACGCTGATGACCCGCGGGGCGTTCGGGGACATCTCGTCCGGGACGTCGATGGCCTCGTTCATCACATCGAGGATGTGGAGGCGGGCGTCGCGGGCCTGCTTCAGCGCGGCGGCCAGGACCGAGGCGGGGATGCCGTCGAGCTTGGTGTCGAGCTGGAGCGCGGTGACGAAGGTCTTCGTACCGGCGACCTTGAAGTCCATGTCGCCGAACGCGTCTTCCGCACCGAGGATGTCGGTGAGGGCGACGTAGTGCGTCTTGCCGTCGATCTCCTCGGAGATCAGACCCATGGCGATACCGGCGACGGCGGCCTTGAGGGGCACACCGGCGTTCAGCAGCGACATGGTGGAGGCACAGACCGAGCCCATGGACGTCGAGCCGTTGGAGCCCAGCGCCTCGGAGACCTGGCGGATCGCGTACGGGAAGTCCTCGCGCGACGGCAGCACCGGCACGATGGCGCGCTCGGCGAGCGCTCCGTGGCCGATCTCGCGGCGCTTGGGCGAACCGACGCGGCCCGTCTCACCGACGGAGTACGGCGGGAAGTTGTAGTTGTGCATGTAGCGCTTGCGGGTCACCGGGGAAAGAGTGTCCAGCTGCTGCTCCATACGGAGCATGTTCAGGGTGGTGACGCCCAGGATCTGGGTCTCGCCACGCTCGAACAGCGCCGAGCCGTGCACGCGCGGGATGGCCTCGACCTCGGCGGCGAGCGTACGGATGTCCGTGACGCCACGGCCGTCGATGCGGACCTTGTCCTTGATGACACGCTCGCGGACGAGGGACTTGGTCAGCGCGCGGTACGCACCGGAGATCTCCTTCTCGCGGCCATCGAACTGCGGGAGCAGCTTTCCGGCGGCGATCTCCTTGATGCGGTCCAGCTCGGCGTCACGGTCCTGCTTGCCGGCGATGGTGAGCGCCTGCGAAAGCTCGGACTTGACGGCGGCGGTCAGCGCCTCCAGGACGTCGTCCTGGTAGTCGAGGAAGACCGGGAAGTCACCGGTCGGCTTCGCGGCCTTGGCTGCGAGGTCCGACTGTGCCTTGCAGAGCGCCTTGATGAAGGGCTTCGCGGCTTCCAGGCCGGCGGCGACGATCTCCTCGGTCGGCGCCTCGGCGCCGTCCGCGACGAGCTGGATGGTCTTCTCGGTGGCCTCGGCCTCGACCATCATGATCGCGACGTCGCCGTCGTCCAGGACGCGGCCCGCGACCACCATGTCGAAGACTGCGTCCTCAAGCTCGGTGTGCGTCGGGAAGGCGACCCACTGGCCCTTGATCAGGGCGACGCGGGTCGCGCCGATCGGGCCGGAGAAGGGCAGGCCCGCCAGGATCGTGGAGCAGGAGGCGGCGTTGATCGCGACCACGTCGTACAGGTGGTCGGGGTTGAGCGCCATGATCGTCTCGACGATCTGGATCTCGTTGCGCAGGCCCTTCTTGAAGGAGGGGCGCAGCGGCCGGTCGATCAGGCGGCAGGTGAGGATCGCGTCCTCGGAGGGCCGGCCCTCACGGCGGAAGAAGGAGCCGGGGATCTTGCCGGCTGCGTACATCCGCTCCTCGACGTCCACCGTGAGGGGGAAGAAGTCGAGATTTTCCTTGGGCTTCTTGGAAGCGGTGGTGGCCGACATCACCATGGTGTCGTCGTCCAGGTACGCCACGGCGGAACCGGCGGCCTGCTTGGCCAGCCGGCCCGTCTCGAAGCGGATGGTGCGGGTGCCGAAAGTACCGTTGTCAATAACGGCCTCGGCGTAGTGGGTCTCGTTCTCCACTAGCGTTATCTCCTCGTCTTCGTCCCCTGGCCCGTGTGGCGGGGGGACGGTGGCGGAGAAGCGCTTCAGCTGCGGGCCGGTCTTCGATCGAAGCTCCCGGGGTGTGTGATCCGGGGGCCACTACCGAGGACCGGCGGCGGGGAAGCCGCTTCTCGCTCGTACTGTGTTTCGTTGCACGACCAGACTACTGAGCGTCCGGTACGTCCCGCACGTACAGCAAAGGGAGCGGTCCCCCAGAATTGGGAACCGCTCCCTTCACGACGTCCGTCTTACTTGGCGCCGCCGGCCGCACCGCGGCGGATGCCGAGGCGCTCGACCAGGGCACGGAAGCGCTGGATGTCCTTCTTGGCCAGGTACTGAAGCAGGCGGCGACGCTGGCCGACCAGGATCAGCAGACCACGACGCGAGTGGTGGTCGTGCTTGTGGACCTTCAGGTGCTCGGTCAGGTCCGAGATACGGCGCGAAAGCATGGCGACCTGGACCTCGGGGGAGCCGGTGTCGCCTTCCTTCTGGGCGAACTCGGTCATGATCTGGTTCTTCGTTACGGCGTCGAGCGGCACGCGTACTCCTCTTGGTCTTCGTGGCTTCCGAGTGCCCCAGGTCTAGTTCTCTGGGGAGCTTCCATTACTCGGGAGCGGGGTCCGCCGAGCGCAGTCCGCGCAGCCTGGTGGCGGCTGCGGCGAACGCGTACACAAACGGCCACTACGCAGAGTACCAGCCAGTCAGGAGGTCATCGCACGGATGGAGTGGTAGACGTCGAAGACCGCCAGGCACAAGGGTACGAGTGACAGCAGCACGCAGGCTTCCGCGATCTCCAGGAAGCGGCCCCAGAACGGGGTGACGCCCTTGCGCGGCACGATCAGGCCGATGGCGGTGATCAGTGCGGCGACGGCGGCGACCGCGGCGGCGAGCCAGACCGTACGGACGTCGAGCCCCGCGCCTTCGCCCTTCAGCGCGTCTTGGACGAGCCCTTCGGGCGGGTTCAGGGCCAGGCCGAGCCCGAGCAGCACCAGTGCGCCGAGGCCTGCGGCCAGGGCGCAGCCGACCTGCGCGGTGTAGCGGAAGAGGTGGGCGCGCGTCAGCATCGCGAGGCCGGTGGTGAGGGCCAGCAGCTGCGCCCACAGATTGTCGGAGAACCCGAGCACAGCGGCGGCGCCCACGGCCACCAGCGCGCAGCCGCCGACCAGGCCGACCAGCAGCTCGTGGCCGCGCCTGGCCTGGGCGGCGATGCGCTCGCCGTCGACCGGGCCGGCCGGTTCGGGGTCGCTCCCGTAGTCGCCGACGCTCGTGCGGGGCGGTTCGAAGCCGATGGGGAGGCGGGCGAAGCGGGTGGAGAGGCCGGGCAGGAAGGCGAGGGCTCCCACGGCGAGCGGGGAGCACACGGCGGCGGTCTCGCCGGACTTCATGCCGGTCGCGATGGCGGCGAAGGTGACCAGCAGGCCGACGGCGGCGGCGAAGACGAACGCGACGAAGGGACCGTCCCCGGCGGGGGCGACGATCATCAGGATGACCGCGGCGAGCAGCACTGCGGTACAGGCGAGCAGGAACTGGAGCCTGCCGATGCCCTGGCCCGCCTCCAGGGGGAGCAGTCCGGCGCCGGCGACCGCGGCGTTCGCCAGCGAGCCCAGTCCCAGCGCGACGGCCGAGCCCCGGTCGTCGTACACCCGTGCGCGTACGCCGGCGAGCGCGAGCAGCAGCACACCGGTGACGGCCGCGAGGATGCCTGGCAGGCCGTGCATGTCGTGCCGGGGGTCGGCGGTCCACAGCACGAAGGCGAGCAGGACGAGCAGAACGGATCCGCCGAGGAGGCCTGCGGCGCGCATCAGCCGGTCGTTCCAGAGCGTGCGGTCGCGGGCCACGGCGGAGGCGACGGCGTCGGAGACGTCGTCGAAGACCGCCGGGGGCAGCGACTCGGCGAAGGGGCGCAGGGAGAGGAGCTCGCCGTCGAGGATGCGCTGGGCGAGCAGGGAGCGTGTGCTGTCCAGTACCGTGCCGTCTCGGCGCACCAGGTGGTAGCCGACGGGGGCGCCCTGCGCGGAGCTCTGGCCGGACAGCCGGAGGATCTCCGGGTGGAGGTCGGCGACGGGGATGTCGTCGGGCAGTGCCACATCGACGCGTCCGTCGGGCGCCACAACAGTGACGCGGCAGAAGCCCGTTCCGCTGCTGGACGGTGTCCCGAAACCCGGGTGGCCGGTTCCGGTCGCCGCCGCTTGGGCCGTCATACTCACCTGCTGCTCCCCCTGTGCTGTTCATGTGTGGTGGTCACGTGTGGCGTTCTGGCTGATCGCCCGTGGTTACGGATTGCGGGCTTCGCATCACGTCCCGAATGACCGTTTTTTTGCAGTAGTTCGCGGTTGCGCACACGCGTCGCGTCACCTTATCGCCAACCGGTCAACGGCCGCGCCAGTAAGATCCACCCGCGGACGGGACCCGTCGCCACGGGGCGCCGAAAGGAACTTTTCTGTCCGGCAAGGGAATTGGTGAGCTGTGAGTCAGATCGTCGTCAAGCGCCCTCCACGGGCCCTGCCCACCGAAGTGCCCGGTGATCAGGTGCAGTTGCAACCCCCGCCTGAACTGCCCAGAGGGCAGCAGGAGGGCGCGCTGATGCAGCTGCTGCCGATGCTGGGCATGGGCGGCAGCGTCGTCTTCTTCTTCATGACGCCGAACCCGATCATGCGGATCATGGGCATGATCATGATTGCGTCGACGGTTGCCATGGCCATCGCGATGCTGGTGCGCCACCGGCGCGGCACCCAGGGTCAACTCGCCGACATGCGGCGTGACTACCTGAAGTACCTGACGCAGACCAGGCGCACCGTCCTGAGGACCGCACACCTCCAGCGGGACGCGCAGTACTACCTGCACCCCTCCCCCGAGCAGCTGTGGGCGCTGGTCGCCGAGGGCAGCCGGGTGTGGGAACGCCGGATCGGTGACGCCGACTTCGGGCAGGTGCGTATCGGACTCGGCAGCCAGCAGCTCGCCACCCCGCTCGTCGCCCCCGAGACCGCGCCCGTGGACGAGCTGGAGCCGCTGACCGCGGGCGCGATGCAGCAGTTCCTGTCGGCGCACGGCACGCTGGACGGCCTGCCGATGGCCGTCTCGCTCCGCGCCTTCTACCACTTGACGATAAGTGGCGACGCGCAGTCCGTACGTTCCACCGCACGCGCCATGGTCGGCTCGCTCACCTCGCTGCACTCCCCCGAGGACCTGGTCGTCGCCATCGCCACCGGGCCCGATGCGGCCCCGCACTGGGAGTGGGCGAAGTGGCTGCCCCACGTCCAGGCCCAGGGCGGCGGTGACGGCGCGGGCAGCCAACGCCTCATCACCACCGACGCGCAAGACCTGGAGGGGATGCTCGCCGCGCGGCTGGAGGGCCGCCCCCGCTTCCAGTCGGGTGGCCATCCGCTGCTGGAGCAGCCGCATATCGTCGTCGTACTCGACGGGCGGTCGGTCCCCGCGATGTCCGCGCTCGCGGCGGCCGAGGGGCTGCAGGGCGTGACAATCATCGAGGTGGTACCCGGCGAGGTCAACGGGGCGCGCGGCGGGCTGTCCGTGGTGGTACACCCCGACTCTCTCCAGCTGGAGTCGGGCCACGGCCACGTCTACGACGGGGCGCCGGACCAGCTGAGCCGTGAGGCCGCCGAGGCGCTCGCCCGCCAGCTCGCGCCGCTACGGGTGGCGACGGGCGGGGACGACGACGAACCACTGCTGGCGAACCTGGAGTTCACCGATCTGCTGAACCTGGGCGACGCGGCCTCCGTCGACGTGACCCGCACCTGGCGACCCCGTTCCCAGGCGGAGCGACTGCGCGTACCGATCGGCGTCGGCGAGGACGGCGCTCCCGTAATGCTGGACCTCAAGGAGGCCGCCCAGGAGGGCATGGGGCCGCACGGCCTGTGTGTGGGCGCGACCGGCTCGGGCAAGTCCGAGCTGCTGCGTACGCTCGTACTCGGCCTTGCCGTCACCCACTCCTCGGAAACCCTCAACTTCGTCCTCGCGGACTTCAAGGGCGGCGCGACCTTCGCCGGAATGTCGCAGATGCCGCATGTCGCCGCGGTGCTCACCAACCTCGCGGACGACCTGACGCTGGTCGACCGCATGGGGGACTCCATCCGCGGCGAGCTCAACCGCCGGCAGGAGATGCTGCGGGACGCGGGGAACTACGCGAACATCCACGACTACGAGAAGGCGCGGGCCGCGGGCGCCCCGTTGCAGCCCATCCCTTCACTCGTTCTGGTGATCGACGAGTTCAGTGAACTCCTCACCGCCATGCCGGACTTCATCGAGATGTTCGTGCAGATCGGCCGTATCGGGCGTTCACTGGGCGTGCACCTGCTGCTCGCGTCACAGCGCCTGGAAGAGGGCCGGCTGCGCGGCCTGGAGACGTATCTGTCGTACCGGATCGGTCTGCGGACCTTCTCCGCGGCCGAGTCGCGCGCGGCGCTGGGTGTCCCCGACGCCTACACGCTGCCCAACGTCCCCGGCTCCGGCTTCCTGAAGTTCGGCACGGACGAGATGGTGCGGTTCAAGGCGGCGTACGTCTCCGGGGTGTACCGAGCCAATCCCCAGCAGGGCGCCGCGCCCGGCGGTCCGCTCCCGGTGGACCGCAGGCCGATGCCGTTCACGGCTGCTCCGGTGCCGATCCGCTACGTCGCGCCGGACGCCCGGGGTCTCGTACCGGACGCGCGCACGGTGGACGACGACGCGCTGGCCGACACGGTGCTCGATGTGATCGTGCGCCGGCTTGAAGGGCGGGGGGCGGAGGCCCACCAGGTGTGGCTGCCGCCGCTGGACAGTCCGCCGCCGCTGGACGAGCTGCTGCCCGGACTCGCGGCTGTGGAGGGTCGCGGGCTGACCCAGCCCGGTTTCGAGGGGGCGGGCCGACTTGTCGTACCGCTGGGGCTGGTGGACAAGCCGTTCGAGCAGCGCCGCGACACGCTGTACCGGGACTTCTCCGGTGCGGCCGGACACATGCAGATCGTGGGTGGACCGCAGTCCGGCAAGTCGACGCTGCTGCGGACGCTCATCTCGTCCTTCGCTTTGACGCACACACCGCAGGAGGTGCAGTTCTACGCGTTGGACTTCGGCGGCGGCGGCATGATGTCGATCGCCGGTCTGCCGCATGTCGGCGGGGTCGCGTCACGCCTCGATCCCGAGCGGGTACGACGTACGGTCTCCGAGGTGTACGGCATCCTGTCGCGGCGCGAGGAGTACTTCCGCAGCGCGGGCATCGACTCCATCGCCACCTTCCGCAGGCTGCGGGCGCGCGGCGACATCTCGATGACCGAACAGCCGTGGGGTGACGTGTTCCTGGTCATCGACGGCTGGGGCAACTTCCGCACGGACTACGAGGGCCTGGAGCAGCTGGTCCTGGACATCGCGGCGCGCGGACTGGGCTACGGCATCCATGTGGTTCTCACCGCGTCACGCTCGATGGAGGTCCGCGCGAACCTCAAGGACCACCTGATGAACCGGCTCGAACTGCGGCTCGGCGACACCATGGACTCCGAGCTCGACCGCAAGTTCGCGGCCAATGTCCCGGCGGGTGTGCCGGGACGCGGACTGACCCCGGAGAAGCTGCACTTCATGGCGGCGGTGCCGCGCATCGACGGCATCAGCTCCGACAGCGACCTGTCAGAGGCCACGACCGCCATGACCCAGGAGGCCGCCAGGCACTGGACCGCGCCGGGGGCACCCGCGGTGCGGCTGCTGCCACGCGAGCTGCCCGTGTCGGAACTCCCTGCGGGCCATGCCGTCCCGGAGCGTGGGATCGCCTTCGGTATCGACGAGAACAACCTGGAGCCGGTCTTCGTCGACTTCGAGCACGACCCCTTCTTCCTGGTGTTCGGCGAGAGCGAGTCGGGCAAGTCGAACCTGCTGCGGCTGCTCATCAAGCAGCTGAGCGAGCGGTACGACGGCAACGCATGCAAGCTCTTCGTGATCGACAACCGGCGCGCACTGCTGGACGTGACCCCGCCGACGCACCTGGCGGAGTACGTCCCCATGTCCAACAACATGGAGCACCACGTGGACGCCCTGCTGGACCTGATGCAGCGCCGCACCCCGGCGGCCGACGTCACGGCGCAGCAACTGCGGGAGCGCAGTTGGTGGCAGGGCCCGACGGTGTACGTGGTCGTCGACGACTACGACCTGGTGTCCACGTCGAGCGGCAACCCGCTGGCCAGGCTGACGGAACTGCTGCCGTTCGCACGGGATGTCGGCGTCCGCTTCATCATCGCCCGCAGCTCGGCGGGGGCGAGCAGGTCGGCGTACGAGCCCTTCATGCAGCGAATGATGGAGCTGGGCGCGCAGGGCGTGATCCTCTCCGGCGACCCGAACGAGGGCGACATCTTCGGCAACGTACGCCCGCGGCCGATGCCTGCGGGGCGGGGCATCTTCGTGTCGCGGCGGCGGGGGAAGCCGTTGGTGCAGACGGGGGTCATGCCGGAGGTGCACCAGTCGTGAGCGGGTGCGACCGCTACGCGCAAGTCGTAAGTCGCAAGGCGCGGACGGCGACTGCAAGGGCCAGCGGGGCAGCTCTGCGGGTTGACCGTGGCAATGACCATCCAGTCAATACGCACGGGGAAGGAATCTACAGATGGCATGGGACGAGTGGGAGCAGCTCAAGGCGAGCGCGGCCGAAAAGAAGTCCACACAGATGCAGCTCAATCAGGGGCATCCGCGTACGGGCGGCCGCCAAGGCGACCTAATACTGCAACCGTGTTTGGCGTGACGGTGGTTCAGGGCAGGGGTTGTGGCCTCGTCGTTTGTAGTGGCTGATGCGTGCCCGGTGTTGTGCTTGTCGTCGCCAGTGGGACCAGTGCAGGACATG
>NZ_JASITA010000073.1 GCF_030063415.1 Streptomyces sp. H27-C3
AAGGAGAACGTGACCATGACCCCCCAACCCCCAGCTGCAGGCAGTCGGCACCGAGGGGGCGCGCGATGAGGGTGCTACTGCTCGGTGCCAACGGATACCTCGGCCGCTTCGTCGCCGACCGGCTCCTCGCGGACCCGGCGGTGCAGCTCACGGCTCTCGGCCGGGGCGACGACGCCGACGTACGGTTCGACCTCGCCACCGGCAGCCCGGGAGCACTGACCCGCTTCCTGGACGCCGTACACCCGGGAGTCGTCATCAACTGCGCGGGCGCCACCCGTGGCGGTGCCCGCGACCTGACCCGCCACAACACCATCGCCGTCGCCACCGTCTGCGAGGCCCTGCGCCGCAGCGGCTGCGGGGCACGGCTGGTGCAGCTCGGCTGCGCCGCCGAGTACGGGCCCTCGCAGCCCGGTTCGTCCACGGCCGAGGACGCGGTGCCGCGCCCCGGCGGCCCGTACGGCGTGAGCAAGCTCGCCGCCACCGAGCTGGTGCTCGGCTCCGATCTGGACGCCGTTGTGCTGCGCGTCTTCTCTCCGGTCGGCCCCGGCACCCCGGCGGGCTCACCGCTCGGCCGGCTCGCCGAGGCAATGCGCCGCGCCATGCAGGCCGGGGACGGCGAGCTCAAGCTCAGCGGCCTCGGAGTGCAGCGCGACTTCGTCGACGTACGCGATGTGGCGCGCGCCGTGCACGCCGCCTCGCTCTCCGCCGCCCAGGGCGTCGTCAACATCGGCACCGGCCGCGCGGTGCGGCTGCGCGACGCCGCCGCCGTCCTGGCCAGAGTCGCGGGCTACGCCGGCACCCTTCACGAACTCGACGCCCCCGCCGCCTACTCCGCCGGAAGCGCGGCGGCGACGGCGCGCAACGGCGGCGCGGGGAGCATGCTCGCCACGGTGGGCGCCCCCCGCGGCGAGACGCCTCCCGAGCACCTGGGGGGCGGCCCGTTCCCGTACCCCGACGGCTGCGGCAGCTGGCAGCAGGCCGATGTGCGCACGGCGCGCGACCGGCTCGGCTGGCGCCCCCGCATCAATCTGGAGGAGTCCCTCGCCGACATCTGGATGGAGGCGGCATGTCGCATCTGACCACGGCAGGCACCCGGTTCGCGGCGACCGCCGCCGACCGGATGGGCGTCGGCGTCCCCGGCTACGCCCATCCGCTGGTCGCCCCCGTCGAATGGGCCGAACTGACCCGCCCGGGAACCCCACTGCACTGGGCGGTGCTCAACGTCGCGAACGGGCCCGGCGCCCGGCCCGACCCGCACTGCCTGGAAGCGGCGGGCCGCCTCAGCAACGCGGGCGTCCGCGTGCTGGGGCGGATCGACATGACGTACGGGGCGCGGCCCTTCGGGGAGATCGTCACCGACGCACAGCGCTTCCTCGACTGGTACCGGGTCGATGGCTTCTATCTGGACCGCTGCCCCACCGGGCGGACGTCCCTGTCCGAAGTGCGGCGTACGACATCGACACTGTCCGCGCTCACCGAGGACAAGGCGCACCTGGTGCTCGGGCACGGCACCCACCCCTACCCCGGCTACGCCGAAACCGCCGACCAGCTGGTGACCTTCTCCGGCCCCTGGACCGACTACCGCTGGTCGCAGGTCGCGGAGTGGACGGCGGACTATCCGCCGGAACGCTTCTGTCACCTGGTGCACGGCGTCCCGCGCACGCACCTGGAGGAAGCGGTGCGGATCGCCCGCTGGCAGGGCGCGGCGACGGTCTATCTGACCGACCGCAGCGACCGGGGTGGGCAAAACGACCCATTCGAGACACTGCCCGGGTACTGGGACGAAATCGTCTCGCGGATCGGACCGGGTGTCTCGGAATGAGAAGGGGCGTGGCAGTGTTACGCGGAGAACAACCGTACTGATTGACCGACCTACGGAGTCCCCGTGTCGCTGCCACCCCTGGTCGAGCCCGCTGCGGAGCTCACCGTCGACGAGGTTCGCAGGTACTCCCGCCACCTGATCATCCCGGATGTCGGGATGGACGGGCAGAAGCGGCTCAAGAACGCCAAGGTGCTCGCCGTTGGTGCGGGCGGCCTTGGTTCGCCGGCGCTGATGTACCTGGCCGCGGCCGGTGTCGGCACGCTCGGCATCGTGGAGTTCGACGAGGTCGACGAGTCGAACCTGCAGCGCCAGATCATTCACAGCCAGGCCGACATCGGCCGCTCGAAGGCCCAGTCTGCGAAGGACTCGGTCCTCGGCATCAACCCCTACGTGAATGTTGTCCTTCACGAAGAGCGGCTCGAAGCCGAGAACGTGATGGAGATCTTCTCCCAGTACGACCTGATCGTCGACGGCACGGACAACTTCGCGACCCGATACCTGGTCAACGACGCGTGTGTCCTGCTGAACAAGCCGTACGTCTGGGGCTCGATCTACCGCTTCGACGGCCAGGCGTCCGTCTTCTGGTCCGAGCACGGCCCCTGCTACCGCTGCCTGTACCCCGAGCCCCCGCCCCCCGGCATGGTCCCGTCCTGCTCCGAGGGCGGCGTCCTCGGCGTGCTCTGCGCGTCCATCGGCTCGATCCAGGTCACCGAGGCCATCAAGGTCCTGACCGGCATCGGTGATGCCCTGGTCGGCCGCCTGATGATCTATGACGCCCTGGAAATGCAGTACCGCCAGGTCAAGGTGCGCAAGGACCCCGACTGCGCGGTCTGCGGCGAGAACCCGACCGTCACCGAGCTCATCGACTACGAGGCCTTCTGCGGCGTCGTGTCCGAGGAGGCCCAGGAAGCGGCTGCCGGTTCGACGATCACTCCCAAGCAGCTCAAGGAGTGGATCGACGCCGACGAGAAGATCGAGATCATCGACGTCCGCGAGCCGAACGAGTACGAGATCGTCTCTATCCCCGGCGCCAAGCTGATCCCGAAGGGCGAGTTCCTGATGGGCACCGCCCTGGCGTCGCTGCCGCAGGACAGGAAGATCGTCCTGCACTGCAAGACGGGCGTCCGCAGCGCGGAGGTCCTCGCGGTACTCAAGTCCGCGGGCTTCGCGGACGCGGTGCACGTGGGTGGTGGCGTGATCGGCTGGGTCCACCAGATCGAGCCGGAGAAGCCGATCTACTAGGCCTGCTTGCTGCTCCTGAGGGGGCTGCCCCGCGCGAAGCCGTGCGGGCAGCCCCCTTTTCGGCGTGCAGCCGGTCCGTTGCTTTCAGCCGTCCGGCACCTTCCAGCCCGTCCGGCGTTTGAGGACCCGTCTGGGGCGGAGCCCCAGTTGTGGGAAGGGGGCGGGCAGGGGAGAAGCCCCGCGCAGCGGGCACCTCGCACCCGCGGGCCTCAAGGACAGGTCGTTCCCGCCCCCGGAACCTCGCCGTCCAGGAAGTACCGGTCCACGGCCCGGCCTATGCACGCGTCGCCCGTCAGATACGCGCCGTGCCCCTCACCCTCGTACGTGATCTGTACGCCCACGCCCTCGCCCAGCTCCTCGACCATCCGCAGGGACCCCTCGTAGGGCGTGGCGGGGTCTCCCTTCCCGCCGATGCCCAGGACCGGCGGCGCACCCTTCGCGCCGACCCCGGGGGTCTCGTGCTCGCCGGTGACCGGCCAGGACGCGCACCAGCCCGCCAGGTCCCAGGCCAGGTACGGGACGAAGGCGGGGGAGACCTTGCGGAAGTCGGCCAGATGGGTCGCCCTGACCTCGTCGGCGCTCACCCGCCCCTTGGCGTCGGCGCAGGATATGGCGCGCTGGGCATGCTGCGCTGTGCCGTAACCGCCGTCCTGGTCGCGGTTGTTGTAGGAATCGGCGAGCCGCAGCAGCGTCGTGCCGTCGCCGCCATCGGCCTCGCGCAGCCCCTCGGTCAGAAGCGGCCAGCTGTCCTTGCCGTAGAGCGGGGAGAGGATGCCGGTGACCGCGAGGCTCCGGGTGAGCGGGCGCCCGGTCCCGGTCGTCAACGGCTCGCGGTCGAGCCGCTCCAGCAGGCGCACGACGCGCGCGGTGCCCGCGGCGCCGCTGTCGCAGCCGACAGCCACGGCGGCCGCCAGCAGGGATACCGCCCGTACACGCAACGCCATCGTGGCCCCCCCGAGAGCGCAAGTGCTCAGCAATCGAATGCAGGTTCGCCATCCTAGGCGGGGCCTATGACAAGGAGTCCGCCACGTCTACGCGCAGACCTTCCCGTCGTCCGGGACCTTTCCGTCCAGCAGGTACGCGTTCACGGCTCCCTGCACACACTTGTCGCCGCTGTTGTACGAGCCGTGGCCCTCGCCCTTGTACGTCAGCTCCACGCCCACGCCCTTGCCCAGTTCGTCGGCCATCTTCCGGGCCCCTTCGTAGGGGGTCGCCGGGTCGCCGGTGTTGCCGATGACGACGATTGGGGCCGAGCCGGGGGCGCTCACGTCCGGAGTCGTCCACTGGCCGGCCACCGGCCACTTGGAACAGCCCATCAGGCCCCAGCCCAGGAAGTCACCGAACACGGGCGAGACCTTCCGGAACTCGGGGAGCTTCGCCTTGGTCTGCTCGATGGTGTGACGGTCCTTGTAGTCCACGCAGTTGATAGCGGCGTTGGCGGCGCCGATGTTGCTGTATGAGCCGTCGGGGCCGCGGCCGTTCATGGAGTCGGACAGGGACAGGAGGACCTGGCCGCTGCCGCCGTCCGCCTCGTCGAGGCCCTTCTCCAGATACTCCCAGTACTCCCGCGAGTACAGGGTCTGCGCGATGCCGTTGGTGGCCTGGGTCTGGGTCAGCTCACGGCTGCCGATGCCGGGGATCGGCTTCTTGTCGAGCCTCTTGAGGAGATCGACGATGAAGGCCTCGATCTCCTTCACATCGCTGCCGGGCAGGGTGCACTCGTCGCCGCGGTCCACGCAGTCCTTGGCGAAATTGTCGAGCGCGAGCTGGAAGCCCTTGGCCTGGCCGAATGAGCCCTGTTCGGAGGGCTGGGTGGGATCGACGACGGCGTCGAAGACGGCACGGCCGACGTTCTTGGGGAACAAGTGGGCGTAGACGCCGCCCAGTTCCGTGCCGTACGAGATTCCGAAGTAGTTCAGCTTCTTGTCGCCGAGCACCTGGCGCATCAGGTCCATGTCGCGCGCCGCGTTGGTGGTGCCGACGTACGGAAGGTCTTGGCCCGAGTTCTTCTCGCAGGCCGCCGAGTACGCCGCGAGGCCGTCGGTGAAGGTCTTCTCCTCGGCGGCGTCGTCCGGGGTGCTGTCCTCGGCGTAGTACGCGTCCAACTGCTTGTCGTCCTCGCACTCGACGCCAACGCTGCGGCCGACGCCGCGCGGGTCGAAGCTGACCAGGTCGTAGCGGGAGCGCAGCCGCTCGTAGTCCGCGGCGAGCGAGGGCAGGCCGGTCACTCCGGAGCCGCCGGGGCCGCCGAAGTTGAAGACGAGCGAGCCGATGCGCTTGTCCGTTTGGCGGGCCTTCGCGCGCACCAGCGCCAGCTCGATCGTGTCGCCGTCCGGCTTCGCGTAGTCGCGCGGGGCGTCCATGAAGGCGCACTGCCACTCGGCGCCGCCGGGCAGCGGCGAGGGCGCTTCGCCGCCGCCTTCCGCGGCGGACGGGGCCGGGCAGTCCTTCCAGTCCAGCTTCTGGGAAGCGAGATCCTTGGGCTTGCCCTGCTCGCTGTCCTTGGACCTGTCCTTGTTCCCGTCGCCGCTGTCGGAACAGCCGGCGAGGGACACGAGGACGGCGGTGGCGGCGGCGACGGCCGAAGCGCGCAGGAGTGCGCCGCGCCGGGCGGAGGAGGTCGGCATGACTCCATCGTGCGCCGGGGCGCCGGAGCGTGCCGCCCCGGGGGCGCCATTCGTGACCCCAGGGCGCACGCCCTGGGGAGCGCGGACGCTCAGAGCGCGCCCTTGCGCGTGAGGTAGTTGAAGGCGAACCATCCAGGCAGCACCGGCAGCCAGAACGTCAGCAGCCGGTACAGCAGCACCGCGGGCGCCGCGATCTCGTACGGCAGGCCCGCGAACGTCAGGGCCGTGGTCAGAGCGAGCTCCACCGCGCCGACACCGCCGGGGGTCGGCGCCGCCGAGCCGATGGCGTTGGCGGTCAGGAAGACCACCGCGATCGCCGCGTAACTCAGCCGGTCGCCGCCGCCGAAGGCACGGATCGAGGCGTCCAGACACATCACGAAGGTCAGGGTCAGGAGGAGCATCCCGCCGATGCCGGTGATCAGTTTCTGCGGTCTCTGCAGTACGTCGAGCATGCGCGGCACGACACCGGCGAACAGCGACCGCACCCGGGTGGCGACGAACTTGCGGAGTGTGGGAACGGCCGTCACCACGAGCACGAGCACGGCCGCCGTCAGCAGCCCGGCGATCACCGTCCTGGACGGCGACATGGTGGGCGTCCGTTCGGTCCCGGTCAGATAGCCGAACGTCATCAGCAGCACGATGTGGCTCGCGAGACCGAACAGCTGGGACGCGCCGACACTCGCCACCGCGAGTCCGGGCCGCACCCCCGCCCGCTGGAGGAAGCGGGTGTTGAGCGCGACCCCGCCGACGGCCGCGGGGGCGACCAGCTTCACGAACGAACCGGCGACCTGCGCCATGATCGTGCGCCGCCACGGCACCTTTTCGGGGACGAAGCCCAGCAGACTCATCGACGCCGCCGGATAGCTCAGCGCGGAGAGCGCCACCGCCGCCGCGACCCAGCCCCACTGCGCCTGGCCGAGCTGGCTGATGCCGTTGTCCGTCAGCGCCGAGATCAGGAAGTACGCCGCGAACGCGCCCGCGACGAAGCTGAGCAGCGTGCGCGGCTTGATGCGCTCCAGGCGGGCCGGCTCGACCGGCGCCTGCGGGCGGATGAGCAGCACCTGGTGGCGGATCTGCGACAGCAGGTCCTCCTCACGTGCCTCCTCCAGCGCCTCGTCGATGGCCTCCTTCTCGGCCTTCTTCCCGGCGCGTACGGCCTTGCGTCCGCCGGGGGTGGCCTCCGCGGCCGCGGCCTCGCTCGCCTTGGCCTCCCTCGCAGCCTGCGAGGCCTCCAGCACCGCCTCGCGCTCGCGTTGCGAGCGCTCCCTGGCCAGCTTGCGCAGCGTCGCGCGGGTGGACCGGCTGAGCGCGATCGGCTGGAGCAGCGGCAGGCTGCCGGCGACGGCGTCCGGTCCGAGCACGGCGACGGCGGCGGCCACGGCGCGCTCGGCGCCCGTACGCAGCGCGAGCGTGGTGAGCAGCTGCGCGATGTCCATCCGCAGGACGACGTCGCCCGCGGCGATCTCGCCGCCCCGCAGGTCCGTGAGGATCACGGTGCCGGAACGATCCACCAAAATCGCGTCGCCGACGAGTCTGCGGTGCGCGATGCGCCGCGACTGGAGTGCCCGCACCTGACGCCAGGCGCCCTGCAGCAGCTCGTCGGTGATCTCTTCGTCGGAGAGCGAGTCCAGGGAGTGGCCGCCCAGGTGCTCGTACACCAGCATGACGGCGTCGGGGCCGAGCTCGGATGTGGCGATCAGCTTGGGTGCGTTGGCGCCGGCGGCGATGGCCGCGTACGCCAGCAGCGCCTCCTGTTCGAGGGCCTGGCGCAGCGACTGGATGGAGCGGCGCTGAGTGATGCCGCGCAGCGTCATCCGGCGCCACACCCGGTAGAAGAAGCCCTGCGCCTGCTGCTCGCGGTCGACGACCGTGATGTCCAGCGGCGGGCCGTCCTCCAGGGTGACGAAATAGCGGCGGCCCCGGTCGCGCTGGTCCGCGGAGTCGGGGACGTCCTCGGCGCGCATCGCGGTCACGGGACGGAAGCCCACGTGCCGCAGCCCCGCGAGGAGGGTCTGGCCGGTGGGCCGCACGTTCGGTGAGCCGACGGCGTAGAGCGTGCCGTACGCGACGGTCCAGCCGATCAGCACGGTGAGCAGGATGGAGAACGGGGTGGTCTGCCTGCCGACCAGCACCGTGAAGGAATTGAGGAGCAGCACCGCCCACAGAGCCACCCGCCAGCGCGGCCTGCGGGCCATTCCCACTGCCGTCATATAGGCGATGACGGGTGCGAGATAACCGTGCACCGGATCGGTGAGATCACCGCCCCCGGTGGGCTGGGTGAGGGCGTTCCTGATGGTCTCGGGCGCCGCGTCGGAGACCCACAGGTCGGTCGCGAGGGAGACCCCGTGGGCGAGGACGGCCGCGAGCACACCGTCCGCGATGCGCAGCCCGTCGCGCTTGACCAGCCGCTCGATCGCGAAGGCGACCGGCAGGATCAGCACGGCGATGCTGGAGATCAGTCCGGCCAGTTTGATGAAGACGTCGGGGGTCTGTCCGGTGCCCTTGCTGATGTCCTCTTCGAGCCCGGCTGTCGTGCCGTGGGCGAAGGCCGCCATGGCGAGCACACAGGCGATGCCGAAGACGCCGATGAGGAGCCGCAGCAGGTCTGCGGGGCGGTGCACGCGGGCGGAGAGGAGTGGCTCGTCGCCGGACACCCGGTCGATGTGCTCGCCCCCTTCGCAGAGCTCAGGGGCCTCGGCGGCGGCCTGCCCGGCCACCTCGTCCGAAGTGCCGGAAGCCTTGTCGGCGGCCTCGCCCAGGGCTCCTTCGGGTGCCTTGCCGGGCACGTCAGGGTGTGGCTCGGCGCCAGGAGTGCTCGCTGCCGGTGGAGGCCGCAAGCTCTGCTCCTTCGTCGTCTCTTCTTGATCTCGTATCACCAGTCACCGCCCGGATGATGGTGGCATGACCGGATGGGAGAGGGGGGCATCAGGGTGCATTGTGGGGGCGTGTGGTGATTTGAGCACGCCCCCCTGGGTGGAAGCCCAGGTGGGCGGTAGGGCCCACACCATTGTCGGTGTCGTGGTGCAGGATGGGTCGGATGAGCGATGAGCCGCAGCTGCCGAAAGGACCCGCGTCCGCGGATTACCCCGAGTATCCCGAGTACGCGGAGAAGGTGCTGGAGGTCGCGGAAACGATCCCGCCCGGCCGAGTCATGACGTACGGGGACGTCGCCGAGTGGCTGGAGGAGGGCGGCCCGCGCCAGGTGGGCCGGGTGATGGCGCTCTACGGCGGCGCCGCGCCCTGGTGGCGCGTGGTGCGCGCGGACGGCCTTCTGCTGCCGGGCCACGAGCTGCGGGCGATGGAGCACTACCGGGCGGAGGGCACCCCGCTGCGCACCGCGTCCAGCCGTACCGAAGGCCATCTGCCGCGCCTCGACCTGAAGCGGGCGCGGTGGGACGGCGGCGGTACGGACAGGGATGCGGAAGCTCACACGGCTCACACCTGACAGCTTCCGGCATGCCGCGCCGTCGTGGGCGGTCCGAGGACCGTACGGGGTACGTGGCGCGGTAGGTGGCTCAGTGGACCGCGGGACGGGCCGCCTTCCGGGTGACGGACTGCCTGCGCTCCCGTCGCCCACTGGCGTAGCGTCGTCGGCACGCGGCACGCGCGGAACGTCCGTCCCGCGCCCCCCGCATTTCCCGCATCCACCGCTCCCCACGCGCGGTGGACAAGTCCACCAGCACCCCCACCAGGACCGGCGATCCACGTGAGCTCCTCCATTTCCACAGGTTCCGCAGGTTCCGCCCGGAATCCGCCGCACCAGCAGGTGCGGCAGCGGACCCAGGGCGCGTACCGGCTGGTGCGTACCCCACCGGGCCCGGTGGATCCTCCTCTTCTGGACGCACCGCAGCGTGCTGTGGTTGACCATGCGGGCGGGCCACTGCTGGTCCTCGCCGGACCGGGTACGGGCAAGACCACCACTTTGGTCGAGGCGGTCGCGGCGCGCGTCGCCAAGGGGGCCGACCCCGAGCGCATCCTGGTGCTCACCTTCAGCCGCAAGGCGGCGGTGGAACTGCGCGACCGGATGGCGCTGCGGCTCGGCGGCACCAGGGCGCCGCAGGCGACCACCTTCCACTCCTTCTGTTACGCCCTGGTCCGCGCCCACCAGGACAGTGATCTCTTCAGTGAGCCGCTGCGGCTGCTCTCCGGCCCCGAACAGGACGTGGCCGTACGAGAACTGCTCACCGGCCAGTTGGACCTGGAGCGCTCCGGGCTGACCCATGTTCGCTGGCCGGACGAACTACGCGCCTGTCTGACCACGCGCGGCTTCGCCGACGAGGTCCGCGCGGTGCTGGCGCGCAGCAGGGAACTGGGCCTCGGCCCAAGGGCGCTGGACGAGTTCGCGGCCCGTACCGGGCGGCCGGACTGGCGGGCCGCGGCGGCGTTCCTCGCCGAATACCTCGACGTACTCGACATGCAGGGGGTCCTCGACTACGCCGAACTGGTCCACCGTGCGGTGCTGCTCGCCGAGCAGGCCGAGCTGACCGGTCGGCTCAGTGCCCAGTACGACGCGGTCTTCGTGGACGAGTACCAGGACACGGACCCCGCCCAGGTCCGTCTCCTGCGCGCCCTGGCCGGTTCCGGCCGCACGCTGGTCGCGTTCGGCGACCCGGACCAGTCGATCTACACGTTCCGCGGCGCCGATGTCGGCGGCATCCTCGAATTCCCGCACACCTTCGGCCGGGCCGACGGCACCCCCGCCCCGGTGGAGGTCCTCACCACCTCGCGCCGTTCGGGCGCCGACCTGCTCACGGCCACCCGTCTGCTTACCCGGCGGATGCCGATGACCCGTCTGCCGGCCGAGAAGGTACGGGCCCACCGCGACCTGGCTCCGGTACGGGAAGGGGGCCGCACGGAGGTCTTCACGTACCCGACAGCCGGCACCGAGCTCGACAACATCGCGGACATCCTGCGCCGCGCCCACCTGGAGGAGGGCATGCCGTGGAGCGAGATGGCGGTGCTGGTCCGCGCCGGGGGGCGCACGATCCCCGCCGTGCGCCGTGCGCTCACCTCCGCGGGTGTCCCCCTGGAGATCGACGGCGACGACCTCCCCCTGCGCCACGAACCGGCCGTGACCCCGCTCCTGACGGCCCTGCGCGCAGTGGCGACGGCAGCGGTGGCAGCGGCGGCCGGAGGGGTACAGGCGCCGGGGGCGGAGGCGGGTGTGACCTTGGGCGAGGGCGAGGGCGAGGGCGAGGGCGAGGGCGAGGGCGAGGGCGCGGCGACCGGCGCGGAGCCGGTTGCTTCGGCGGACACGGCTACCGAAGCTGATCCGTCTGCCGGCGCGGAGCCTGCTGCCTCAGCGTCTCCGGCAACCGACGCGTATGCGGACGCGGGGG
The DNA here is from genome assembly GCF_030063415.1 of Streptomyces sp. H27-C3. Classification (GTDB taxonomy): domain Bacteria; phylum Actinomycetota; class Actinomycetes; order Streptomycetales; family Streptomycetaceae; genus Streptomyces. The sequence goes on from NZ_JASITA010000073.1 coordinate 11,031, forward strand.
CGCAGGCTGAGGGGCTCGGGGAACCCGCTCCCCAGCCTCCGGACGGCGCAGGCCGGGGGAGTGTCACGCCCCCAGGCCCCTGGCTCAGTACCGAGATCGCCGTCGAACTGCTCGGCTCTCCCCTCGGCGGCATGGACGCCGCCGACCTCCGACGCCTCGGCCGCGCCCTGCGCGACGAGGAGCGGGCCGCGGGCCATCGTGTCCCCGCGCCCTCCGACGAGCTCCTCACCCGCGCACTCGCCGAGCCCGAGCGCCTCGTCGCGCACGACCCCGCGTACGCCCGTGGCGCGCAGCGGCTCGGCGCGCTCCTGCGCAAGGCCCGCGAACTCCTCGAAGGCGGCGGCACAGCCGAAGAGGCCCTCTGGGAGCTGTGGTCCGGCACTTCTTGGCCGGGGCGCCTGGAACGCGCGGTCCTGCGCGGTGGCGCGGCCGGCCGCAACGCCGACCGTGACCTCGACGCCGTATGCGCGCTGTTCGACACCGCGGCCCGCGCCGAGGAACGCTCGGGCGGCCGCGGCGCCCTGAACTTCCTCGAAGAGGTCGACGCCCAGGACATCGCCGCCGACACCCTCAGCAAGCGGTCCGTACGGCCCGACGCCGTACGCCTGATGACCGCACACCGCTCCAAGGGCCTGGAGTGGCGGCTCGTGGTGGTCGCGGGCGTGCAGGAGGGCCTCTGGCCCGACCTGCGCCGCCGCGGTTCGCTCCTTGAGGCGGACCGCATCGGGCGCGACGGCCTCGCCGAACCGCTCACCCCCGGCGCCCTGCTCGCCGAGGAGCGCCGCCTCTTCTACGTCGCGGCCACCCGCGCCCGCGAGCGCCTGGTCGTCACCGCCGTGAAGGCCCCCGCGGACGACGGCGACCAGCCCTCCCGCTTCATCGCCGAACTCGGCGTCGAGCCGAAGGACGTCACAGGCCGCCCTCGCCGTCCCCTCGCCGTCGCCGCACTCGTCGCCGAGCTGCGCGCGACCACCGTCGACCCGAACACGACCCCCGCTCTGCGCGACGCGGCGGCCCGCCGCCTCGCCCGCCTCGCCGCGCTCAGCGACGACGACGGTCAACTGCTCGTCCCCTCCGCGCATCCCTCCCGCTGGTGGGGGCTGGACGAGCCCACCCGCAGCGCCGTCCCGCTGCGCGACCGCGACCAGCCGGTCGCTCTGTCCGGCAGCGCGCTCGACCAGCTCGCCAACACCTGCTCCCTCCAGTGGTTCCTGGGCCGCGAGGTCAAGGCAGACGCTCCCGCGACGGCCGCCCAGGGCTTCGGCAACGTCGTGCACGTGCTGGCCGACGAGGTGGCGTCGGGCCGCAGCCCCGCCGACCTCGCTGTCCTCATGGAGCGCCTCGACTCGGTCTGGGACGCGCTCGCCTTCGACGCCCCCTGGAAGTCCCAGCAGGAGAAGGAGCACGCGCGCGTGGCGCTCGAACGCTTCCTGAGCTGGCACGTCATGGACCGCGCCGGCCGCACCCCTGTCGCCACCGAGCACGGCTTCGACGTGACCCTGGAGGCGGGCGGCTCGTACGAGGTGCGCATCAGGGGCTCCATGGACCGTGTCGAGGAGGACGCGGAGGGACGCGCGTACGTTGTCGACTTCAAGACGGGCAAAGCGGCCCCCACCAAGGACGAGGTCGCCCACCACCCCCAGCTCGCGGTCTACCAGCTGGCCGTCCGCGAGGGCGCGGTGGACGAGGCCTTCGGCGGACGGCGCCCCGAACCCGGCGGCGCCGAACTGGTGCAGCTGCGGCAGCCGGCCGCCAAGAAGGACGGCGGGGAGACCCTCCCCAAGATCCAGGGGCAGGAGCCGCTCGCAGGGGAGTGGGTCGGCGACCTGCTCGCGACCGCGGCGGGCCGGGTCCTCGACGAGCGCTTCACCCCGGCCACCGGCCAGCACTGCACGCACTGCGCCTTCCGCGCCGCGTGCAGCGCGCAGCCGGAGGGCCGCCACATAGTGGAGTAGGCGGGGCGGCCCTGCGTGGGGCCGGCCCCACTGGCCCACGGGACGGCCGGCCTCGTAGGAATCGGCCGGCTCGGCAGCAATCGGCCGACCCCGCACGGCCCGCTCCGCACGGCCGACCTCGTATGAATCGGCCGGCTCGTTCACGGTGTTGCGACGCACGGCTTGGCTCCGTCCTGCCTGGCCCCGCCCCGCGCGCCCCGCCCCGCGCCAATCGGGCGGCTCCGCTCCGCACGCCGACAGCCCCGCGCGCCCGGCGCCAATCGGGCGGCTCCGCCCCGCACGGCCGACTCCGTGCCAATCGGCGCGCCCCGCACGAGCAGCCCCAGCCGTCCCGGTGGACCGTGGTTGTCAGTGGGTCCGGATAGCCTCTCTGAGGTGTCCGCTCGCATCACCGATCCCGAACAGCTCAAGGAGCTCCTCGGCATCCCCTTCACCCCGGAGCAGATGGCGTGCATCACCGCACCGCCTGCCCCGCAGGTCATCGTGGCCGGAGCCGGGTCGGGGAAGACCACGGTCATGGCCGCGCGCGTGGTGTGGCTGGCCGGCACCGGCCAGGTCGCCCCCGAGCAGGTCCTCGGTCTGACTTTCACCAACAAGGCCGCCGGTGAGCTCGCCGAGCGCGTCCGCAAAGCGCTGATCAGGGCCGGGGTGACCGACCCCGACGCCATCGACCCCGACAACCCTCCCGGCGAGCCCCGCATCTCGACGTACCACGCGTTCGCCGGCCAGCTCCTCGCCGAGCACGGCCTGCGCATAGGCCTGGAGCCGACCGCCCGCCTGCTCGCCGACGCCACCCGCTACCAGCTCGCCGCGCGCGTGCTGCGTGAAGCGCCCGGCCCCTACCCGGCCCTGACCAAGTCCTTCCCGGCCCTGGTCAGCGATCTGCTGTCGCTGGACGCCGAGCTGGCCGAGCACCTCGTCAGGCCTGAGCGGCTCGCGGCGTACGACACCGCGCTGCTGCGCACCCTCGAAGGCGTCAAGCTCACCAACGCCGACCTGCGCAAGGCCCCCGAGGCCGCAGCCGCCCGCCTCGAACTGCTCGACCTCACGACCCGCTACCGCGCGGCCAAGCGCAGCCGCGACCTCCTCGACTTCGGCGACCAGATCGCGCTCTCCGCCGAGCTCGCACTGACCAGTCGGGAGGCGGGGCGGATCCTGCGCGAGGAGTTCCGGGTGGTCCTCCTCGACGAGTACCAGGACACGTCCGTCGCGCAGCGCCTCCTGCTGTCCGGGCTGTTCGGCGGCGGCACGGGGCACGCGGTGACGGCGGTCGGCGACCCCTGCCAGGCGATCTATGGCTGGCGAGGCGCCTCCGTGGCCAACCTCGACGACTTCCCCGAGCACTTCCCGTACGCCGACGGGCGCCCCGCCACCCGCCACTCGCTCAGCGAGAACCGCCGCAGCGGTGGCCGCCTCCTCGACCTCGCCAACGGCCTCGCTGTCCCGCTGCGCGCCATGCACGCGGGCGTGGAGGCCCTGCGCCCCGCGCCGGGCGCCGAGCGCGACGGCACGGTCCGCTGTGCGCTGCTGCCCACCCACGCCGAGGAGATCGAGTGGCTCGCCGACTCGCTCGCGCACCTCGTGCGGACCGGAAAGGAGCCCGGCGAGATCGCCGTCCTGTGCCGGACGGCCGGTGACTTCGCCGAGATCCAGGGCGCGCTGGTCGCCCGTGACATCCCCGTCGAGGTCGTCGGCCTGTCCGGGCTACTGCACCTCCCGGAGGTCGCCGACCTCGTCGCGGTCTGTGAAGTCCTCCAGGATCCCGGTGCCAACGCCTCCCTCGTACGCCTCCTCACTGGCCCCCGCTGGCGCATCGGCCCCCGCGACCTGGCGCTCCTGGGACGCAGGGCGCGACTGCTGGTCCACCGCCCCTCGGGCGACGACGCTGACCCGGACCGCAGGCTGACCGAAGCCGTCGAGGGCGTCGACCCGTCCGAGGTCATCTCGCTCGCCGACGCGCTCGACACCTTCCTGGAGTCGGCCGGCGGCAAGGACGACGGCCTGCCGTTCTCCTCTCAGGCGAGGGTCCGCTTCGCCCGGCTGGCAGCCGAGCTGAGGGACCTGCGCCGCTCGCTGGCCGACCCGCTCATGGACGTACTGCACCGGGTGCTGGCCACCACGGGCCTCGAAGTGGAGCTCTCCGCCTCACCGCACGCCCTGGCCGCCCGCCGCCGCGAGACATTGAGCAACTTCCTGGACACCGCGGCGGGTTTCGCGGCGCTCGACGGGGAAGCCACCCTGCTGGCCTTCCTGGGTTTCCTGCGCACCGCCGCGCAGTACGAAAAGGGCCTGGACAACGCACTGCCCGGCGGGGAGAACACCGTCAAGGTCCTCACCGCCCACAAGGCCAAGGGTCTGGAGTGGGACGTCGTGGCGGCCCCGGGCCTGGTCCACGGACACTTCCCCAACGACCAGGCCCGCGAGTCCTGGGCATCGCAGGCGAAGGTCCTACCGCACGCACTGCGCGGAGACGCGCAGACCCTCCCGGACGTGGGGGAGTGGGACAGCAAGGGCCTGAAGGCCTTCAAGGACGAGATGAGCGCACACCAGCGGACGGAGGAACTGCGCCTCGGTTACGTCACTTTCACGCGCCCGCGATCGCTTCTGCTCGGTTCGGGCCACTGGTGGGGGCCGACCCAGAAGAAACCACGCGGCCCTTCCGACTTCCTGCGGGCGCTGTACGACCACTGCGCGGCCGGTTTCGGCGAGATCGAGGCCTGGGCGGACCAGCCCGAACCGGACGAGGGAAACCCGTCGCTGCGCGAGGCGGCGGCCGACCGGGCCTGGCCCCTGCCGCTGGACGAGGCCTCCCTGACGCGCCGCCGCGAGGCGGCGGAGACGGTGCTGGCCCACCTGGACGCCCTGACGGCGACCCCGGAGACCGCGCCCCCGGCCGACCGGCCCGGCGAGGCCCCGGGCTTTCCGTTCCCTGACGGTTCCGTTGACGAGGACAGCCCCCCGTACGACGACGGCTCTGCGTACGACGACGGCTCCCCGCACGGCGAGGGCTACCACCACGGCGACGCCCCCGAGGACGAGCCCCCCTCGGACTGGGACACGCTCCTCCCCGAACGCCCCCAGGGTCCGCCGACGACCTCGGGGGCAGCAGTGACGTCCCCCGGGCAGGGAGCGGATCAGGGGCCTGGGCACGAGCCCGAGCAGGATCACGAGCACGCCCGCTCCGCCGACGCCTCGACGGACACACCCGTGCCCGGCTCCCGTATGTCCGGCTCCCGTACCGGTGAGGACGCTCCACCGGACTCGACCCCACGGGACGCGCCCGCATTGGACGCGACCCCATCGGTCAGCTCCCCCACGGACTGGGCCCCGTACGACGGAGGCCCCTCGAACTGGGACGCCTGGTCGGCACAGCGCCCCGGCGCCGGGCCCGGGGGCCGGC
>NZ_JASITA010000074.1 GCF_030063415.1 Streptomyces sp. H27-C3
TGACCTGGTTGTAGGAGTGCGCGTCCACCAGGTATTTGGCCCTGAGCAGGGTGGTGAGCTGCCCGAGGTTCATCTCGGGCACGACCACTTTCTCGTAACGTCCCAGAATCTCGCCGAGGTTCCGGGGGAAGGGGTTGAGGTGGCGCAGGTGGGCCTGGGCGATGGGGATGCCGGCGGTGCGCAGGCGCCGGACGGCCGCGGTGATCGGCCCACCGTCCCATCAACATCAACTACCCTGGCCCGAGCCGCATAGACGTGTTCAAACTCCGGGGTCAAGGCCCGCGCACCGGGGCCGGAACTGGGGCCGGACCTGACGGTCAGCGGGCGATGCGTTCGATCCTCGCCTAAAAGGCAACCAGTCACGTTCAGTAGTGCCGCAGCGCAACGTGTACTTGGCGGGCCCACGGTGGTAGTTCCGTACAACGTAATTGCGGCCGTGGCTCCGGCATTTCGCGTCGATACCGGCAGTAGCGACCTCGGCGGACGTGATGCCCACCTTGCCCGACGTCATCGCGGCGGTTGCGGAACCGGTTTCATGTCCGCTGCGGCCGTGGGCAGAGGAGAGCCGATCGCTGTATTGGAGGTACCCGTGATCAGCGAAACCCAACCGCTCCGCTAACATGTTCGAGCTCGCAACGATCACGTTGAAATATGACACATCGGCTGAAAAATTGATATCTAGGGTACCGCGAGGGTTTTCGCGAATAGACGGCAACCTTCGGTTGGCTGCCTGGCGTCAACCACGCGTCATGCTGTGGGTCGCGGTCAGTGTGGTGGGCCTCGGATTCCTCATTGCGCTGGAGATAGCCGCACGTCGGTTCGGCGAGCCGGGGCCGATCACCGACCAGGCGCGAGAGGTGATATTCGCCCCCAAATCGGGGACGGTGCTGTACGTCAGCATGGCTTTGATGATGGTGGTACTCACCTGGCGGCAGCGGTTCATCGCGGTCGGCGCCGCGATCGGCATCGACGTCAGCTTCTGGATCGTACGGTGGACTGTCGACGCCGAGATGATGTTCGGCAACGGTGCGTTGTGGGTGACTTTGGCCTGTGCCGTCATCGCCGTCACGCGCCGCACCGGCCCAGACCGCGTCCTGCTACTGAAAGGCGTCGGACTGGCCCTGCTGCTGGTGGCCGGCCGCAAGACCGGCTACACCTGGCTGCAGATCACGTCGAAGACCCGCCCGATGGTGCTCGACCAGTACGTGGCAACCGCCGATCATGCCTTGGGCAACCCGTCGTGGCTGGTAGGCCGGATCGTGGAGGCCACCGGCACGGTCGGAGCCCACGTTCTCGAATATGTCTACATTCAGCTCCCGGTGGCCGCCGTCGTCGTCGCGCTGTACCAGCTGCGCAACGTGGCGGTCGAGCGCCGCTTCCCGGGCCATCATCTGGTGCGCACCTTTCTGGTCATCGGCCTGCTCGGGCCGGGCATCTACATGGTCTTCCCGGTGGTCGGACCGATCTTCGCCTACGGCGCCGACGGGGGGCACTGGGCGGTGGCCAACCTGTGGCCGGACACGCCGCCGCCGGTCAGCACTCCGCACCCGATGCCTTTCGACGAGTTCACCCCGCGCAATTGCATGCCCAGCCTGCACACGGCGTGGGCCACCGCGATCTTTATCCATTCCCGCAAGGGCCCACGGATTCTGCGATTCGCAGGCACGTTCTGGCTGATCGCCACGCTCGGCGCGACGCTGGGATTCGGCTACCACTACGGCGCGGACATCGGCGCCGGTGTGGTGTTCACGCTCACGATCGAGGCGGCGCTGCGCTCGGTCGACCGCGGCTGGGACCGGCCGGGAACCCAGCTGGTCGTCTACGGTGCCGCGGTCTTCGCTGCGCTCTTGGCGACGTATCGCTACCTGTCGAAGGAGATGGCCGACCATCCGTGGGTGTTCGGGCCACTGCTCATTCTGGCGATGACCTCAGTGGTCTACGGCTACGTACGGACCACCAGGGGGTGGGAACGGAAAGCCGTGTCGGCGCATCTGCCGGAACCGCGGCACGAGTCGCAGCCCGAACCGCAGCCCGAACTGGTTTGATTGACACTCTCCCGGCCCAGAGGGCCGGGATTCCTACCACGGTCGTCTGACCGTCCCGGTGGGTTCCTGTTTCACCGCGCTGTGCTGGGATTGCCGACCTCAGTCCGACCCGCGCTCCACAGGTGTTCAGTCTCTCCGCCCGTCCGGCGGCGAGGATGTTGCGGGCCGCGTTCACGTCCCGGTCGCGAATCAGCCCGCAAGCGTCGCGGTTAAAGACCCGTGCGAACAGGCCTGACTGAACGCGCACTGCAGCGTAGGACTCACTGAGCCGGCTTGCACTCCTCGGCGTAGCGCGCCGGCCCTTCCGCCATGCCTTGTATGAACTTCTGGAGATTGCGCGGCAGGACTCAGCGCAACAGCCAGGCCGTCTCGTTCTCGCCGTACCAGTGGATGACCGCGCCTGAGCTGGATGTCGGCTCCAGCTCAGCGCGCGCACGATAGTTGTGTATCGGCGGATTGAACGCGTCTTCATATGCCAAGAGGCGTCGCTCGCCCTTCTCGGTCAGCCGCTACCCGGTCACACCGCGTCCCGTCCGGAAAGCCCGGATGGCACCGACACCGTCGTCGCCGCCGGGGTCGAGGCCGACCGACCGGGTCATGTCCAGGCTGTCCACCTTCGACCACAGCGGCCGGCTTGCGACTTCGACCAGCAGCTTCCAGACGAATTCCGGCGAGGCGCTGGTGGTCGCTGTGACGTCGTATTCGTGCAGGGTAGAGGGCTCCTATGAGATCACCGTCGTGCCGTCGATGAGTTCGCGGAGGATGTCCGCGTGGCCCGCGTGGCAGCCTGTCTCCTTGATCATGTGGGTGAGTGCCCAGCGGATGCTGGGAGCGGGGCGTTCCGGCCGCGGCCGCGGGACCGGTGCACCGAGGTTGGTGTACTCGTCGAGCACTTCGTTCGCGCGCTTGACCACGTCTCGGTAGCGGGCGACGACATCGGCCACGCTGTCCGCCGGTGCGGCCTGGAACGTTGACTTCCAGTCGGTGACGTCGTCCCCGAGGAACATCGAGCGCTCAACGAAAGTCAGGTGGTTGAGCAGGCCGAGCAGGTTCGTGCCCGACGGCACTGCGGCTGTTCGCACCTGCGGTTCGGGTGCGCCGTCGACCCTCGCGGCGATCGAAGTCCGGAGGTAGTTGAGGAATCCGCGCAGGACCTCGCTCTCACTGCTTCCGGTCCGGGGTGGCGGGGTGTCGCCGCGGCGGTTGGGGCGCGTGCTGCCGGGCATTGGTCTCCTTCTTGCGTGGGGATCGGCTGTGGCCGCCGTGTCAGGCGGCGCGGCGGACGAGGAGAACGTGGTCGGTGATCTCGGCGGTGCGCCCGCCCGGTCCGGTCGCGATCCGGCGGGGTGCGTCGGCCCGCTCGACCTCCCATGTCGCCGAGTCCAGACCGATACCCGCGGCGACTTCACGCGGGCTCGGGTACCGGGTGTCGGGATCCTGGTTCCACGACCACGGCGCGGCCAACCCGTGGTCGACGACCAGCAGTCGCACATCCGGGCGCAGTGCATGCGCGGCCGAGGGCAGTACGGTTGCCCGGTCCAGGTCGAAGGGGCTGTACAGGTAGTGGGCGCAGATCAGGTCGAATCCGCCGGGCGGGAGTGACTTGTGCACGTCGTGTCTCACGGTGATGGCGCGGTCACCCAGGCCGTGCGAACGGGCGAGGGCGGCGAGCCGCTCGACCGCCACGGCCGAGATGTCGACGGCGGTGACGTGCCACCCCTGGCCGGCGAGCCACAGCGCGTCGCCTCCGTTGCCGCATCCGAGGTCCAACGCGTCACCCGGCGGCAGGCCCGTCACCGTCTCGGTGAGGCGAGTATTCGACTGCGGGCCGCCGGCTGCCGGTCGAGCCGCGTAGACGTAGACACCGACCTGCACGTCCCGCACCTGCCCGACATGGCCGCGCTCCGCATCCGTGGCGTCCTGGGCACCCAGGCACAGGGAGAATAGGAGCCGTGAGCACCCGCCGCCCGCTGGAAACCGGCCCCCAAACCCCGAACACCGCGACCGAGCGCGCCGACACCGTCGCGGACCGGGCCGCCGCAGGACCGGGCCTCCGCGACGAGGCGTTGCACACGCGCCCACCCGGCCGCCGCCACCTGGGCACAGACACCGAGCCTGGGCCGTCGCATCCACTACCCGGGTGCGGTACGAAGTCCGGTGTGAACGATCAGACTCAGCCGGCGACCATTCGCGTGTTCATCGCCCTCGCCCCGCCCGACCACGCGAAAGAAGAAATGGCCCGGGCCTTGCGCCCCGCCTATGACACACACCCACACCTGCGGTGGAACCGCATTGAGGACTGGCACATCACCCTGGCATTCCTCGGGGAGCAAGCGGCTGAGACAGTTCCGCTCCTGCGACTGCCACTCGCCCACCTCGCAGCGAACCACCAACCTCCCTGTTTGGCACTACGCGACAGCGGGAATTTCGACGACCGGGTGCTGTGGACCGGAATCGACGGAGACCTCGATGAGCTGCACCTGCTCGCCGCCGATGTGCGTACCGCCGTCAAGAGCTGCGGTATCGCCTTCGAGGATCGCCCCCTGCGCCCCCACTTGACGTTGGCCCGTGCCCGCCGAGGAGACCGGTCCTCGACGGGAGAGGTCGCCGAAGGGTTCGCCGGATTCACCGGCCGCCGATGGCCTGCCGAACGTCTGCACCTGGTCGGCAGCAACGTCGGCCGCAGCCGCGGACCGATCCACTACCGTGACATCGAGTCATGGCCCCTCGGCAGCGGGAACTCCCAACGGCGACCCGGCGAAACGTGATCGCCCCGAGGTCTCCCGCAGAACTCGCGCAGACGTGGATCGCGGAGGGCTGCCGGCCCACCCTCGAGCCGCCGGTGGCGCATCGTGTCGGAGACGGTCCGATCCCGCCGCTACCGGGGATTGGCCAAAACGCACGTCCACCACATCCCCACCGCCGCCGGAACAAGCATCGTTCGACTGAGCGGACACCCCTCCACCGGGCACTTCGCCATCACGCCAACCCCGTCCGGCCAGTCATTTCCAGCGGCTCTGTAGAACCCCGACCACCTGAAGATCACCAACAGCATCACGGCATTTCCCTTGGGCCAGGGCTCCGACGTCACGGGGTTCCGCCATGGCGCATTGCGACATTGACCTGGATGAGCACCGGCTGGCCCGAGTGTCGGCGGGAGCCCAGCTCCTCCTGGAGGTCGCCGTCATGCTGGACCGGCCCCACTGGTACAGAAGGAAGCGAATGACATCGATGCTCGACGGCTGCACGCCCTGGCCCGAGGAGTTCGTCGACCGCTACTGGGCGGCCGGGCACTGGCGTGGCGATACGCTGGACACCCTGCTGCGCGGCTGGGCTCTGCAGTACGGACCGCGCTCGTGGGCGGCGACATCCGCATCACGTACGCGGCGCTGAACCGGCGCGTGGACCGCATGGCAGCAGGCTTCCGGCTGCGCGGCCTCCGGCCCGGACAACGACTCGTCGTACAGCTGCCGAACTTCCCGAGTTCGTCATCACCGTGTTCGCGCTGATGCGCGCCGGCGCGGTCCTCGTGTTCTGCCCGGTCTCGCACCGCGCGTCCGAGGTGTCCCACCTCGTGCGCGTCGCCCAGGCCGTCGGCTACATCGGCCCCTCGACGTACCAGGGCTTCGACCACACGGCGATGGCCGCGGACATCGCGGCCCGAGAGCCCGTCCTGCGGCAGGTGTTCACCCTTGAAGCCCCGGGCGCCGCGTCCCCGTACGGCGGCCTGACGACCGACCCGTCGGGCTACCACTACAGCCCGCTGGGCTCCATCGACGCCCCGCCCGAGCCGGTGCTTGCGCAGAACGCCGGCCAGGTGGCGTTCTTCCTGCTCTCCGGCGATACCACCACGGCGCCCCAGCTCATTCCGCGCACCCACAACGACTACGCCTATCAGGCGGGGGCCGCCGCCGAGCTGGTGCCGCTCACCGAGAACGACGTGTATCTCGCCGCACTGCCCGCCGCGTTCAACTTCACTTTCGGCTGTCCCGGCATCGTCGGCACCCTCTCAGTCGGCGGCGCCGTCGTCCTGGTCGAGAACCCGGGACCCGTCGAATGCTTTCCGGTCATCGGACGAGAGCGGGTCACCATCACATCGTTGGCGCCCGCCGTCGCCCAGCTCTGGCTCGACGCGCCTCCTACCGTCCAGGGCGACTTGAGCAGTCTGCATCTTGTGCAGATCGGCGGCGCGCCCCTGCACCGGGCGACCGCCGAACGCATTGGCCCCGCATTGGGCTGCCGCCCGCAGCAGGTCTTCGGCACGGCTGAGGGGCCGCTCACTCTCACCCTGCCCGCCGATCCGGAGGAGACCGTACTGACCAGACAGGGCCGCCCGCTCTCGCCCGACGATGAGATCCGCGTGGTCGACGTCGACGGCAAGGACGTGCCCGACGGCGAACCCGGCGAACTCCTCGCCCGCGGTCCGTATACAGTGCGAGGCTACTACCGGGCGCCCGACCACAACGCACGCTCCTTCACCACCGACGGCTACTTCCGCACCGGCGACCTCGCGCGGCGCACCCCGGACGGCAAACTGGTGGTGACCGGCCGCCTCAAGGACGTCCCACGGCGGACTGACCACGAGGATCCATCTGGCCCGTAACGGGTAGGGCCGGCCGCTGACCTTCGCGGCCACCGCTCGAAACGTCAACAACAGCACCCTGTTCGAGCAGCTCATGTCCCGCATCAACGTCCGCCGGTGGCATCTCCGAGATCATGACGATTTTCGGCCGTCCGTTGGGGTCGTCGGGGCCGTGGCCTGGAGCCGTCCAGCCAAGTGCGTTACACAAGCGTCACGCTGGGCGGTCGGCGTCGGCCATCTGCAGCCAGGCTCGTGAAACGGTTTGTGCGAGCGCCCCCTTGAACAGGAACCCTCTTGGACCGGACTCGGCCACTTCAACCAGGCGTACTCAACAGCGGCTTCGAGGACCTCGAAGCCGTCCCGCCCACTGCTGAAGTCGCGTGAGCGGGCGGGTGCGCGCGGGGGCGGCCCCACCGCCCGCCGTCGGACAGTCCCGCTGTGACGCCCTCAATGCCCGCCGGGCGTCGAGAGTTTCATGGTAATTCCCGAGGCGGTGAGCCATCGAGCGCAGGATCGACCGATCTTCGCACCACCCGTGGGCAGCAAATGCCCCCGCACGGCTCCGCTAGCATGATCGGCCTCACGACGAGCGCCTTGATCGCCCACCTTCACCGGAAAACCATGCTATTCGGCGTGAACACCAACCCATTTAGCTAATTTCTAAGGAATCGGCCAACAATTGACACCTATAGCATCGCGGTTGATTTCGCGAATAGACAGCAGATTTACGTTCCATGCGTGGCGTCAGCCACGGGCGATGCTGTGGGCCGCGGCGGGTGTGGCGACCCTTGGATTCCTCGTCACGCTGGAGATTGCCGCGCGTCGCTACGGCCTACCGGGACCGATCACCAATCAGGCGCAAGAGTTGATATTCGCCCCCACCTCAGGGCCGCTGCTGTACGCCTGCATGGCCTTGATGACGGTGGTACTCACCTGGCGGCAACGGTTCATCACGGTTGGTGCCGCGATCGGCATCGACGTCGCCTTCTTGCTGGTGCGGTGGGCGGTCGATGCCGAAGTGCCCGAAGGGCACCACCCTTACGGTAACGGCGCGTTGTGGGTACTTGTGGGCTATGCGGTCATAGCTGTCACGCGCCGTACCGGCCGGGAACGTGTCCTGCTCCTGAAGGGCGTCGGGCTTGGCCTGCTCCTGGTGGCCGGCCGCAAGACTGGCGATACCTGGCTACTCATCACGTCGAAAACCCGCACGGCGGTGCTCGACCAATACGTGGCAACTGCCGATCAGGCGCTGGGCAATCCGTCGTGGCTGGCAGGCCGGATTGTCACGGCCACCGGCCCGATCGGCGACCATGTTCTCGGCTTCGTCTACGCTCAGCTCGCGGTTGCCGCGGTCATTGTCGCGCTGTACCAGCTACGGAACGTGGCAGTCGAGCGTCGCTTCCCAAGCCATCATCTGGTGCGCACCTTTCTGGTCATCGGCCTCCTCGGGCCAGCCATTTACATGATCTTCCCGGTGGTCGGACCGGTCTTCGCCTACGGCACCGGCGCCTTCGGCACCGGCGAGGGCTGGGCGGCGGCCAACCTGTGGCCGGACATGCCGCTACCGATCGATACCCCGCACCCCATGGCATACGACGAGATCACCCCACGCAACTGCATGCCCAGCCTGCACACGGCGTGGGCCACCGCGATCTTCATCCATTCCCGCAAGGGCCCACGGATTCTGCGATTCGCAGGCACGTTCTGGCTGATCGCCACGCTCGGCGCGACGCTGGGATTCGGCTACCACTACGGCGTGGATCTCGTTGCCGGCGTGGTGTTCGCGCTCACGATCGAGGCAGCGCTGCGCTTGCTCGACCGTGGCTGGGAGTGGCCAGGAATCCAGCTGGTCACCTATGGTGCGACGGTCTTCGCTGCGCTCTTGGTGTCATATCGCTATCTGCCGATGGAGATGGCAAAACATCCGTGGGTGTCTGGACCACTTCTCCTTCTGGCGATGGCCTCAGTGGTCTACGGCTACGTGCGGACCACCAAGCTGTCGGATCCGAAAGCCGCACCGGCGCAGCAACCCCAACCGCAACCGCGGCTCGAACCAGTTTGAGTGGAGTCGCATGAGGTGGTGGGCTGAGCGTTCCGGCTGGTCTGGGCCGCCGCCGGGCAAGGTCACCCAAGCCTCCACCATCACCTCGGGGACTGCGGCGGATCAGGCGGTCGTCTTGACCGCGACCCTGGCGCGCAGCCGGTCGCGAACGGTGGGCCAGGCCTCGACGAGGAGGCAGCCATAGTGGATCTTTCGGCCAATTCCTGGTCGGTCCTGAATTTGTGAAGCACATAGGACCACATCGCGAGCGACGCTACCCCCAATGCTCCCAGAATGAACGGCATGACTTTCCCGCCCGAGCACCGAGGGCATGGGCGAGAGCCGAGCACATCTCCCGGCCCTCGCCCGTCGGGTGCCGCGCGGCATGTCCCGCGTGCCACCCGATGTATCACGGCAGAACCCATTTCTGGTTGGTGCCGCTGTGGCAGGCCCACAGATGGACAGGGGTGCCGTCCTTCCAGACGCTCCCGGACGCTCCCGGACGCTTCGAGACACTTGCCGGACTGCGGGTTGCGTACTGAGGTTCCCCCGTTACTCGGGAGATGCTGATCAGCTGGTCAGGGAGGGTTGACGGGGTTTCAGGTTCGCTCTTCTGGTCGTTGCCTGATCGGAGTAGTACCTCTCCTCGAACTCGATCGGGCTGAGGTAGCCGAGCCGCTTCTGGATGCGCCGGCTGTTATAGAAGCCGTCGAAGTACTCGAAGAGTGCGAGGTTCGCTTCGGCCCTCGTGGCGAAGACACGGCCGCGGACGCACTCGGTCTTTGTCAGCATCCACAGATTCTCCGCGAGGGCGTTATCGTAACTGTCCCCGACCGAACCCATCGAAGCCTCAACGCCCGCCCGTAGAAGGCGGGTTGTGAGCTTAATGGATGTGTATTGGCAGCCGTGGTCGGCGTGGTGGACGAGCTTGCCGGGCTCAACCTCGCGGGAGGCGAGCGCGTACTCGAGACTGGACAGGACCAGGTCGGCGTCCGCGCGGGCGGAGGTCTCCCAGGCCACCACTCTGCGGGAGAACGCGTCGCGGATCGCGGACAGCCACAAGGGGCCCTCGCTGGTCGCGATCATCGTCAGGTCGGTGACCCACAGCCGGTTCGGTCTCTCGGCGGTGAAGTCCCGGTTGACGAGGTCCGGGGCGAGCGTGGCCTTGGGATCGCGGCGCGTGAAGCCCTTGCGGCGTGGGCTGAGACCCGCCAGATCGGCCTCGCGCATCAACCGTTCGACCCGCTTGCGGCCCACATGGACGCCCTCGCGTTTCAGTATGGCGTGGACACGCGGCGACCCGTAGACGCCACCGGACCCGGTGTGGATCTCCTTGATCTGCTCGGTGAGCTCGACGTCGCGGCGACGCCGCTCGCAGGGCTCCTTCTCGGCGCGGCGCCAGCGGTAGTAGGTGGAGGAGGCGATGGAGAGTTCCCGAAGTACGCACTCGACTCCCGCACTCCCACTGACGTCTGGCTGTCGCTGGTTCCTGAAGACTGAGGAGATGTTGACACCCCGCTGTGCGGGAGGTGCTGATCAGCGGGGGAACCTCAACCTGCAAGGCGTCCGGTTAGGATGCTGGGTAGGGTGGAGGGGATCGCAATGCCGCAGAACGCGGCCCAGGTGACCGTCACGATGCCTGACGGGCAGAAATTGCTGGCCCGCCTGTATGAGCGGCGGCGCGCAGCGGTCGGATGGCAGTACCGGGTGGGCATCACCTTCTGGGCAGTTGGCAGCAGCGGCCGTACGGAGCCCGCGGAACAGAGTGTCTGGCTCGACGCCCGTCATGTCCGCCCTCTCGAAGGCAGCGACTACAGCCGCATCCCCACCCTCGCTGCTCCCACCGCCGACGGGCGGCAGGCCTGGACGGTACAAGACCTCCCTCACCGCCCCGGCCACCCCGGAGCACGCCTGATCCACGTCATTGGCTGCCAGCCTCACGCCACACTCATCACCCTCGACCAGGCCCTCGACATCCTCCGCCAACCCCGCACCGTCCCCTGCCGCGAATGCAACGCAGCCACCTCACTCCCCACCGCGACCGACCCGCTGCTGCCGCAACAAGACCGCGCTCCGCTCAGATAAAGGGAGCGCCGTCCGGACCGGCAGTGGTACGGGTGACCAGAGAGCTGGCTGGCAGGATGGGCGTATGAGCGAGGACGCGTTGGAAGCAGCCCGGCGGGAATACCAGTCGGTACAGGAGGCGCTGCACGCTGCCCGCCGAAAGCTGGCCGCCGCCGTCCTGGATGCCTACGCGAACGGCGAGCCCGTCGGCCGGATTGCCGAACGCACCGGCCAGAGCACCACCAGCATTCTGGAACACCCTCGCCGTCCACGGCATCACACCCCGCAGCCGCATCAACGGCTCCACCTGACAGACGCTCCTTTCGATCTCGGAGCACAGGTCGCCGGACGCGGTCCGGCGACCTGTGGAGCCGCTTTGCTGGTGTTCGGTCAGAAGAGCGCCAGGCCTTCGCCGCTGGTGTCGGCGATGACAGGCCGAGGTGCGGCAGGGAGGCCGTCCAGGCGGTCGGGACCGGCTGCGGCCGCCACAGCAGGGGCAGTTTCGGCCAGCCAGGTACCGAACTGCTCGACGGCCTCCCGGTAGGGCACCCGTGCCAGGACGCGGTGCTCACCGGAGGGGCAGAAGTCGACGGAGACGGTGAGCAGGCAGGAGCGGGGTGTGTTCTGGTTGCCCGTCCACGAGACGCGCAGCACTCCGCAGGGCTTCCGCCCGCGGGACCCAGAGTGGGTGGGGCGCAGGGTGCGGGTGGATGTGCAGGCGGTCCATGCGGCGAGGTGAGGCAGAGGCAGGGTGGTGCGGGTGCGGCAGCCCGGACAGCGGTGCCAGTGGCGCAGCCAGCCGACCGCGTCGGTGTCGAAGAGGCGCCGGTAGCGGCTGGCGACGCGGATGTCGTTGTCGTACAGGTGGTCGGGGCGCTCCAGCGTGTTGCAGGACGGGCAGACCGGGGCGCGGACGTAGCCGTGTTCATGGCAGTGATCCAGCACAGCAGCCGGCGCGGTACTGCAGATGGCACACACCCACCCGGCCACCTGGCGGGACATACCCGGCTTGCGGCTCAGCACCGAGTACAACTGACCTCGCAGCTCCCCCGTATACAGGCGCTGCGGGATGGCTGGACCGTTCACGCCCGTCGTGGACTGGCTGTCGGTGGCTCGGGCATCCCGGCGGTGCTGTTCGGTGACAGCTGTGTCCACCTTGCAGGCCCGCGTGGTGTGCAGCCACTCGGTTTCGGTGTGCTCGGCAGCGTCCAGCAGCCTGACCACGGCACGCGGAAGCCACCACGACCGCTCGACCCTGGCACGGGACCGCTGCACCAGCAACCGCCGCCAGTCGATCCCTGCCAGATGAGACCACTGTCCGGGCTCACGGCCCGCCTGCCGTCCGGGGTGATCTGCCTCTTGCAGTTCCCAGCTGATGCGCCGGCGCCAACCATGCAGCGTTCCACCCGTGCACTCCTGCTCCGGCACACCACGGAACGGACCGATACGGACCAGGTCCAGGGCGTCCATCTCCACCGCGGTCCATGCCGCCGCCGCCCGGCGCACCTCAGCCTCCGGAACACTCCACCGGCCGTCGCCCGTCATCACCAGCTCCACCACACAGGCACCGAGCATGACGTACCGCCCCTGCCGGGCATCAGAAGGAAAGCAGGTGAATACCGCGGAAGTTGTCGGTACCGCGCTACCGGCCGTCAGGCTTGCCCACGCACTGTCCGCGGCGGCCAGAGTGACCAGACTATCTGCCCGGCCCGGGACAACACGCTCAGACATACCGAAAGACTAACGACCGGCACCAGCGGACCGACAGCCGGTGCCTGGTTCTGGTGCCGAGAGGGCCGCCTGGCCAGCGGCGGGCGCCCAGGAAACGCAGAACGAAGGAATCCGTCCCGGGGCCGGGCAAGCCACCGCAGGCATAGGGCCCCGCGCCCGGCCCCTGCACGTCCCACCCTGCCAGCCCGGCCGCCATCCGTTGAGCCCCCCTCCCCCACCTCGCGGGAGAGCTTTGGGGCTGAGGCGGTCTCGGTGCACCGATCCGGGGCTGACCCGCTAGCGGTCGGTGTAGTGGCCGTAGACGCGGGCGATCTCCAGTACGTCACCACTCACCCGGTACACGAGGCGGTGTTCCTCGGTGATGCGCCGCGAGCACCAGCCCTTGAGTGCGCCTTTCAGCATCTCGGGCTTTCCGATGCCGTTGCCGTCATCGGGGTTGCGCTGGATGTCCGCGATCAGGACGTTGATGCGTTTGAGGGTGCGCCGGTCGGTCACGGCCCACTGCGCGTACTGCTCCCATGCGCGGGTGGAGAACATGACCTTCACTCCGCCGCCTCCGGGTCGATCAGGTCGCGCACGGTGCCGCGTCCGGCGTCCAGCTCGGCAACGGACTCCATCAGCTCAGCGGCGGTGCGCGCGTTGCCGAGCAGGTACATGGTCTCCGTCCACGCTTCGTAGTCGGACTCCGCCATGAGGACGGCGTTTCCCTGCTTGGAGGCGATCCGCACCGGCGCGTGATCGTCGTTGACCTTCTTCAGCAGGGGGAAGAAGTCCCTCCGCGCCTCGGTTCCGGTGATCGTCATTGCTGTTGTCCCTTTCGTTCCAGCCACTCTCGAATGGTACTGAAAAACGTACATCATCGGTACGAATTTCGGTACCAGGGAGCTTGGTGGCTGCCCACCCCCGCCAAGATCACGTAACCGGGCCCCCGGTTCGATCAGATGTCCCGTTGAGGCGCGGTGGGAGGCGACGCTGGACGCCGAGGTCGACATCGTCGTGTTTCAGGGCCACCCCTGGGTGGTTGTCAAGGGGTGCGGCCGGGCCCGGTAGGCTTGCCTGTCGGGGATGGCGGGGTGGATCCGGGTGGGACACCGTCTGTCGGCAGGCGAAGGGATCGGCGCATGGCCACCGTTTTTCGGGTGGTGACCGTGGATGACGAGGACGGCCGTGAGGTTCGGACGCAGTACTACGACGAGGCGGGGGGCGAGATCCCTGCCCCTCGGCTGTCTGTCGGGCGCGGGTCGGCCCGCGGCGCCGTATCCCGTGCTGATGTACCCCCTGCTGCTGTAGCTCATGCGGCTGTTGAGCCCGCGGGGGGTCGGGAAAGGGTTACCTCCCCGGAGTTCGCCGGGGAGCAGTGGGTGGTGTTGTCCGAGCGTGTGGCGGTCTTTCTGCCGGCGGATCCGCCGCGCAGGGGGCGCGTAGCGTTTCACGCGGCGGGTAGTGGCAGGCTTCCCGCGGGTGTGCCGGTCGAGGACGTGGAGATCGTTTCCGCGCATGGGCGTGGGGCGCGTCGGCGTACGGTGTCGGCGGTGGTGCGGCCGTTGGCCGAGGTGCTGCCCTGGCTCTTGGGCGTGAAGGCGGATGCGCCGTGTGGGGAGTCGGTGGCGGTCTGGCGGCATGCTGCTCTGTACGCCCTGCACTTGGCGGGACGCGGGCTGCTGTTGCCAGGGCTCAGCGCCGGTGACCATGATGCCTGGCGGCTTGGCCCTTATGCGGAGGCGGACGCGACCTGGGTGCGGGCGCTGGCCGAGGTCATGCCGCCCGCCGCGTACGCCGTACCGCTGGAGTCCGCGGAGGAGGGGAGTGCGCGTACGTCGCTGCAACTCCTCGATCCTTACGCCCGGTTGAGGGAGTACATGGACGCGGTGGCGGATCTGCTGCCGCGTACCCCTGCCGCATCGGCGGCCGCAGGGATGCGGCCGTTCGCCTCGCGTGATGCGCAGCACCTGCCGGGGCTGCGGGCGTGGGCCGCGCGGGTGGCCGACGGCCGGGATGCCGGTGTACGCGTCTCGCTGCGGCTCGAACTGCCGGGCAGCGCGATGCGTGAATACGCGGACGACGAGGGCGACGCGTACGGCGAGGACGCGTACGACGCCGCCCCGGAGGCGGCCGGTGCGTCAGTGCGGGCCGTCGTGCAGGTGCACTCGCTGGCCGATCCGCTGCTCCTCGCGGACGCGGCCGGCGCCTTCAGCGGCGAGAGCGGCGGTTTCGGTCCGCGTACCCGCGTCCAGGTGGAGGACGTTCTGCGCCGGGCCGCCGCTGCGTGGCCGCCGCTGCACCGAATCCTCTCGCTGCCGGTTCCAGATGAACTCGCCCTGGACGATCATGAGTTCATCGGCCTCCTTGAAGGCGGGGCGGCTGCGCTTTCGGCCGCCGGGGTGGCCGTCCACCTCCCCAAGGAGCTGGCGCGGGAGATGACGGCCCGTGCGGTGATCGAGCCCGATGGGCCGGCCGAACGCGATCAAGATGCCGAGGCCCCCGCGTTCTTCTCGCCCGAGCAACTCCTCTCCTTCCGCTGGGAGTTCGCGGTCGGCGACCGTACGCTGACGCAAGGCGATCTTGACCGGCTCGCGCAGGCCCGACGCCCCCTGGTGCGGCTGCGTGATCAGTGGGTCGTGGTGGATGCGGATCTGCTGCGCAAGGCGCGCAGGGCCCGCAGGGAACTGGGCGCCCTCGATGCGCTGGCCGCCGCGCTCACCGGCAGTGTGGAGGACCCCGACGGTGTTCTCGTTCCCGTACGGGCAGGAGGGTGGCTGGCCGCCCTGCGCAACCGGCTCGCCGCTCCCGAGCAGGCCGGTGCGGCCGAGTTGGCCGCGCCCGCCGCTCTGAACGCCACTCTGCGCGGCTATCAGCTGCGCGGACTTGCCTGGCTGGACCGGATGACCCGGCTGGGCCTCGGCGCCTGCCTCGCCGACGACATGGGCCTGGGGAAGACGATCACCACGATCGCCCTGCATCTGCGCCGCCAGGAGGATCCGGCGACCGCGGGCAGGCCGGCTCTGGTGGTCTGCCCGGCATCCCTGCTCAGCAACTGGGGCCGGGAGATCGACAGGTTCGCGCCCGGCACCCCCTGGCGCCGCCACCATGGACCGGGGCGCGATCTGGGCGGCCTCAGGCCGGGCGAGATCGTTCTCACCACATACGGAACCATGCGCCGCGACGCCCAGGCGCTCGCCGAAGCCGGGCCGTGGGGGCTCCTCGTCGCGGACGAGGCGCAGCACGTGAAGAACCCGGCAGGGGCCACCGCGAAAGCGCTGCGCACCCTGCCGAGCTCGGCGCGCGTGGCCCTGTCGGGCACCCCGGTGGAGAACAACCTCAGTGAACTGTGGGCGCTCCTGGACTGGGGGACCCCCGGGCTCCTGGGCTCCCTGAAGGCTTTCCGGGACCGTTATGGGCGGGCCGCCGAGCGGGCCGCGCGCGGTGGTGCGACCGGCGAAGCGGACACTGCGGCGGCCGAGCGGCTCGGCCGGCTCATTCGCCCCTTCGTGCTGCGCCGGCGCAAAGCCGACCCGGGCATCGCGCCCGAGCTGCCGCCGAAGACCGAGACCGATGAGCGGGTGCTGCTGAGCAGGGAGCAGACCGTGCTGTACGAGGCGCAGGTACGTGAGTCGCTTGCCGCGATCAAGGAGGCGAAGGGCATTGCCCGGCATGGTCTCGTACTCAAACTCCTGACCGCGCTCAAGCAGATCTGCAACCACCCCGCCCAGTATCTGAAGGAGCCCGACGCGACTCGGTTGACCGGCCGCAGCGGGAAACTGGAGCTCCTCGACGGGCGTTGTCACGTTGGTGGGGGTGTGAGTTTCTGGCGGTGCGTCAGGGCGTAGTGGGCCCGGGTGGCGGTCCTGGGTCAGGCCGTGGAGGGCAGGCTGGTACTGCCGGTGATGTGGTCCCAGATG
>NZ_JASITA010000075.1 GCF_030063415.1 Streptomyces sp. H27-C3
CCGCACGCCACCCCCGCAGACACCCGGGCCCCCACGCCGCCCCGCACGCCACCCCCGGAGACACACCGCCCCGCACGCCCCCGCCCACCGCCCACCGCCCCGGACGGTCGGACAGCCCCCCGGCCCGACCCCCTCCGGACAGGCACCCCGGTCCGACCGTCACGGTTCACCTCCCGTTCACCCTCTCCCGTTGGTCGCTTCACCTGTTCTGCCTAATTTCGGACTTACACAGTGCGCGGCACATCACGAGATGCTCGCCCCACTGCGTAGCTGAACAGTCCAAACCACCTCGCACGCCGCCATGACACCAAACCCGGCGGCTCCTGGAAGGAACACCCGAAAGTGAAGCTTCAGAGCAAGAACCGGCTTCGCGCCACCGCGCTCGGCGCACTCGCCGTCTCCGGCGCCCTGGTCCTCACGGCGTGCGGCTCGGACAACAACAGCGGCTCCACTGGCGGCTCCGGCGAGAAGACGACCGCCGGCAAGACCATCAAGTGTGACGACGCCAAGGGCAAGCTGCTCGCGTCAGGATCGAGCGCGCAGAAGAACGCCATGGACCTCTGGGTCAAGAACTACATGGCCGGCTGCACGGGCGTGGAGATCAACTACAAGTCCTCCTCCTCGGGCGAAGGCATCGTCGCGTTCAACCAGGGCACCGTCGGCTTCGCCGGCTCCGACTCGGCGCTCAAGCCCGACGAGGTCGAAGAGTCGAAGAAGATCTGCAAGGGCGGCCAGGGCATCAACCTGCCGATGGTCGGCGGCCCGGTGGCCCTCGGTTACAACCTGGACGGCGTCGACGACCTGAAGCTGGACGCCTCCACGATCGCCAAGATCTTCAACAACAAGATCAAGAACTGGAACGACGAGGCGATCGCCAAGCTCAACCCCGACGCCAAGCTCCCGAACAAGCCGATCCAGGCCTTCCACCGCTCCGAGGACTCCGGCACCACCCAGAACCTGGGCAAGTACCTGGGCGCCACCGCCAAGGCCGACTGGCCCTACGAGGCCGAGAAGAAGTGGCCGGCCCCGGGCGGCCAGGCCGCATCCGGCTCCGCCGGTGTCGCCGCGCAGGTCAAGCAGGAGGACGGCGCGATCGGCTACTTCGAGCTGTCGTACGCCACCTCGCAGGACATCTCCACCCTCAAGATCGACACGGGTGCGGCCGCGCCGGTCGAGGCCACGTCCGAGAACGCCTCGAAGGCCATTGCCGCCGCCAAGGTCGCGGGCCAGGGCAAGGACCTCGCGCTGAAGCTCGACTACGCGACGAAGGCCGAGGGCGCCTACCCGATCGTCCTGGTGACGTACGAGGTCGTCTGCGACAAGGGCAACACCCCCGAGACGCTGGGCACGGTCAAGTCCTTCCTGACCTACGCCGCGGGTGACGACGGCCAGAAGCTGCTCTCGGACGCCGGCTACGCCCCGATCCCGGCCGAGATCAACGCCAAGGTCCGCGAGACCGTCACCGCCCTGAACTAACCAAACCGACCGAACCGACCCACCGGCGGGCGGCCCGACACCGGGCCGGCCGCCACCCTCCATCCGGTGCACCGCCGCCAGGGGAGTCCGCTCCCCCACACAGACCGGAAAGACGCATGGCATTCACACCCACGGACACCCCGCAGGCTCAACAGCCTCCGCCTCCACCAGTCATAGAAGCGAGCGGTACGTCCACGGGCCGCGCGGGCGACAAGGTCTTCCTGGCCATGTCCCGCGGCTCGGGCATCCTGCTCCTGGTGGTCATGGCGTCGATCGCCGCCTTCCTGACCTACCGCGCCGTACTCGCCATCTCGAAGGACGAGGGCAACTTCCTCACCACCTTCGACTGGAACCCGGCCGGCGACCCGCCGGTCTTCGGCATCGCGGTCCTGCTCTACGGCACCGTCGTCAGCTCGATCATCGCGATGGTCATCGCGGTTCCGATCGCTGTCGGCATCGCCCTGTTCATCTCGCACTACGCGCCGCGCAAGCTCGCCTCGCCCCTCGCGTACGTCGTGGACCTGCTGGCCGCCGTGCCGAGCATCATCTACGGCATCTGGGGCGCCCTCTTCCTCGTCCCCTACCTCGGCGGCCTGAACTCCTGGCTGGACGAGTACCTGGGCTGGACGTACCTCTTCGAGAAGACGGAGCTGGGCGCGGCCCGCAACCTCTTCACCGTCGGCATCCTGCTCGCGATCATGATTCTGCCGATCGTCACCAGCGTGAGCCGCGAAGTCTTCCTCCAGGTTCCGAAGATGAACGAGGAGGCCGCGCTCGCGCTCGGCGCGACCCGCTGGGAAGTCATCCGCATCTCGGTGCTGCCCTTCGGCCGCTCGGGCGTGATCAGCGCCTCGATGCTGGGCCTGGGCCGCGCACTGGGCGAGACGATGGCCGTGGCCACGGTCCTGTCCCCGAGCTTCCTGATCTCCGGCCATCTGCTGGATCCGGGCGGCGGCACGTTCGCGCAGAACATCGCCGCGAAGTTCGACGAGGCCAACGAGTACGGGCGCGACGCCCTGATCGCGTCGGGCCTGGTGCTCTTCCTCCTCACCCTGCTGGTCAACGGCGCGGCCCGCCTGATCATCGCCCGCCGCAAGGAGTACTCGGGGGCCAACGCATGAGCAACGCAACCATCCAGGACAAGCGCCCCACGCCCCACGTGCGGACGGTCACCCTGTCCCGCAAGGGCCTCCCCCGCTGGGCACCCACCGCCTTCGCCGCCGCCGCCGTCGTCCTGGGCTGCGGCCTGGGTTACGTCGCCGGCTGGCAGAGCCGCATCCAGTGGGGCATGGTCTCGGCCCTGTTCTTCGTCGTGCTCACGTACGCGATCTCCTCGGCGGTCGAGGGCAAGCGCCAGGCCAAGGACCGGGTCGCCACCAGCGTCGTATGGGTCTGCTTCCTCCTCGCGATCATCCCGCTGTTCTCCCTGATCTGGGTCACGGCCAGCCGCGGCATGAAGGTCATGGACGGGTACTTCCTCACCCACTCGATGGCCGGCGTCCCCGGCTTCGAGACCGGCGGCGGCGTCTATCACGCGCTGATCGGCACGCTGGAGCAGGTCGGCCTGGCCACGGCCATCGCCGCCCCGCTCGGCCTGCTCACCGCGATCTACCTGGTGGAATACGGCAAGGGCAAGCTGGCCAAGGCGGTGACGTTCTTCGTGGACGTCATGACCGGCATCCCGTCCATCGTGGCGGGCCTGTTCATCCTGTCGATCATGCTGATGGCCGAGCTCAAGCCGTCGGGCCTGATGGGAGCCCTGGCCCTGACGATCCTGATGGTCCCGGTCGTGGTCCGCTCCACCGAGGAGATGCTCAAGCTCGTACCGAACGAGCTGCGCGAGGCCTCCCTCGCCCTGGGCGTACCGAAGTGGCGCACGATCCTGAAGGTCGTCCTGCCGACCGCGGTCGGCGGAATCACCACCGGTGTGATGCTCGCCATCGCCCGTATCGCCGGTGAGACCGCGCCGATCATGCTGCTGGTCTTCGGCAGCCAGCTGATCAACCCGAACCCCTTCGACGGCGCCCAGTCCTCGCTCCCCTTCTACATCTGGGAGCAGTACCGGGTCGGCAGCGAGGCGTCGTACGACCGCGCCTGGGCCGCCGCCCTGGTCCTGATCGCCTTCGTCATGATCCTCAATCTGGTGGCTCGCGGCATCGCCCGCTGGAAGGCTCCCAAGTCCGGTCGCTGACGCGACCAACCGAAAGCGAAGTGACCACGATGGCAAAGCGAATCGACATCAGCGGCCTCAGCGCCTACTACGGCGCCCACAAGGCAATCGACGACATCTCGATGACCGTCGAGCCCCGCTCGGTGACCGCCTTCATCGGCCCCTCGGGCTGCGGCAAGTCCACCTACCTGCGCACGCTCAACCGTATGCACGAGGTCACCCCGGGCGGCCGGGTCGAGGGCAAGGTCCTCCTGGACGACGAGGACCTGTACGGCAAGGACGTCGACCCGGTCGCGGTGCGCCGTACGATCGGCATGGTCTTCCAGCGCCCCAACCCGTTCCCGACGATGTCGATCTTCGACAATGTCGCGGCAGGCCTGCGCCTCAACGGCTCGTACCGGAAGAACGCCCTGGCCGATGTCGTCGAGAAGTCCCTCAAGGGCGCCAACCTCTGGAACGAGGTCAAGGACCGCCTGAACAAGCCCGGCTCCGGCCTCTCCGGCGGCCAGCAGCAGCGTCTGTGCATCGCCCGCGCCATCGCGGTCGAGCCGCAGGTCCTGCTGATGGACGAGCCGTGCTCGGCGCTGGACCCGATCTCGACCCTCGCGATCGAGGACCTGATCGGCGAGCTGAAGGAGCGCTTCACGATCGTCATCGTGACGCACAACATGCAGCAGGCGGCGCGCGTCTCGGACCGTACGGCCTTCTTCAACCTCTCGGCGGTCGGCCAGCCCGGCAAGCTCATCGAGATAGACGACACGGAGCGGATCTTCTCCAACCCGTCCGTGCAGGCCACCGAGGACTACATCTCCGGCCGCTTCGGCTAAGAGGTGTCCCGCACTTGCCCTGCGGTGCTGCATGGCGGTGCCACCGCAAGGCAAAGGGCCCGGCCCCGCTCCATTCCAGGAGCGGGGCCGGGCCCATTCGCTTTGCTGTCTGCCGGCCGCTGTCCGCCGGCCGCTGTCCGCTATCCGAAGACCAGCAGGACGAGCCAGTAACTCAGCGCCGCCACGAGTCCCGCCGCCGGCATGGTGATGAACCAGCCGAGGACGATGTTCTTGGCGACACCCCAGCGCACCGCGCGCGAGCCCTTGGTCGAGCCCACGCCCATGATCGCGGAGGTGATGACATGCGTCGTGGAGATCGGCGCGTGGAACATGAACGAGGCCGTGTACATCACGGACGCGGCCGTGGTCTCCGCGGCGAAGCCCTGCGGCGGGTCCAGCTCGATGATCCGGCGGCCCAGCGTGCGCATGATGCGCCAGCCGCCCGCGTACGTACCGAGCGAAAGCGTCAGCGCACACGCGATCTTGACCCAGACCGGGATGTCGTCGCCCTGGCCCTCGACATCGGCGATGACCAGGGCCATCACGACGATGCCCATCGTCTTCTGCGCGTCCTGCAGACCGTGGCCGAGCGCCATCGCGGCGGCCGAGACGGTCTGCGCTATACGGAAGCCGCGCTTGGCCTTGTGCGGGTTGGACCTGCGGAACATCCAGAGGATCGCGACCATCACCAGATAGCCGAGGATCAGCCCGACGAACGGCGAGAGGAACATCGGGATGACGACCTTCTCCAGGACGCCGTCCCAGATGACCTCGGTGCCGCCCGCGAGGGCCGCACCCACCATGCCACCGAACAGGGCATGGGAGGACGAGGACGGCAGCCCGTAATACCAGGTCACCAGGTTCCACACGATCGCGCCGACCAGCGCCGCGAACAGGATCCCCATCCCCTTGTGACCGTGCGGGGTGGCGATCAGGCCTTCACTGACGGTCTTGGCGACGCCGCTGCCGAGGAAGGCGCCGGCGAGGTTCATCACAGCGGCCATGGCCAGGGCCGCACGCGGGGTCAGCGCCCGGGTGGAGACGGAAGTCGCGATGGCGTTCGCGGAGTCGTGAAAGCCGTTGGTGTACGTGAATCCGAGCGCGACCCCGATGGTCACGATGAGCGCAAACGTGTCCACCGGGGGTCAGGACTCCTTGACGGCGATGGTCTCGACCGTGTTGGCGACGTGCTCGAAAGCGTCGGCCGCCTCTTCCAGTACATCCACGATCTGCTTCAGCTTCAGTACGTCCATGGCTTCGTACTTGCCGTTGAACAGCTGTGCGAGCAGCTTGCGGTGGACCTGGTCGGCCTGGTTCTCGAGGCGGTTGACCTCGATCCAGTACTCGGTGAGGTTGGTCATGGTCCGCAGGTGCGGCATGGCTTCGGCGGTCAGTTCGGCCGCCCGGACCAGCACCTCGATCTGCTGCTCCACGCCCTTCGGGAGCTCCTCGATCTGGTAGAGCACCACCAGGTCGACGGCCTCCTCCATGTAGTCCATGCAGTCGTCGAGCGACGAGGCGAGGTTGTAAATGTCCTCGCGGTCGAACGGAGTGATGAACGAAGAGTTCAGCTGGTGGAAGATCGCGTGGGTGGCATCGTCCCCCGCGTGCTCCGCTGCCCGCATCCGCTCCGAGATCTCGACCCGGGCGGAGGAATCCGCTCCGAGCAGTTCCATCAGGAGCTTGGAGCCCGTGACGATGTTGTCCGCAGACGCGGAGAACATGTCGTAGAAGCTCGTCTCCCTGGGGGTCAGACGAAAGCGCACGTGGGGTCCTCGGGGTGCATTGGGATCGGTCAGGGTGATGCTAGGCGCATCATCCGGCCACGGCTAACCGGCGTTCTTCAGTGTCGCGCATCAGGCACAGTGATCAGCACAGGGCCCCGGGCCCCTACCCGCAAAGTTCGTTACCATATACCCATCAGGGGTATAAAACCCTTTCAGGGAAACGGGAGGACGCGATGACGACCACCGAGGCGGCCGGCACGACGACTGGCGCGGCGACGCCGAAAGCGCCCTCCGAAAGCCCCGAATCAGTCGCTTCTGTCACATCTGCCGCATCCGACGCATCAACCCCGGAAGTGGTCACCGACCACGACCGCGGGGTGCACGGATACCACAAGCAGAAGGACGAGCACCTCAAGCGGCTGCGCCGGATCGAGGGCCAGGTCCGCGGGCTGCAGCGGCTGGTGGACGAGGACGTCTACTGCATCGACATACTCACCCAGGTCTCCGCGAGCACGAAGGCGCTCCAGTCCTTCGCGCTGCAACTGCTCGAGGAGCACCTGCGGCACTGCGTCGCGGACGCCGCGCTCAAGGGCGGCAAGGAGATCGACGAGAAGATCGAAGAAGCGACGAAGGCGATCGCCCGCCTGCTGCGGACGTGATCCCGGGGGGCGCGGAATACGCGCGCCCCGCCCCGGTCAGCCGCGCGGCGGCCAGGTGGCGGAGCGGGGAACTCCCCCGCTCCCTCCCGGCACTCCTGTTCCGATGACTCCTGCTCCCCCGACTCCTGCGGCCGTGACTCCTGCGGCCGTGGCTCCCGCTCCCATGGCTCCTGGGACTTCCAACACCTCGTCGATACGGTCCGGGCTGAGCCGTTCTCCGTCCGCGGCCGACGCCGCGATCATCAACTCACCACACAGCTCGATCTCGGCGAGGGCGATGTGGTCCTGGACGGCCATGCTGCGCATCGGCGCCACGTGCATCACCTCTTCCTGCCGTCGTCGGCTTCCCAGGGTAGGCAGCGCGGCACATGCCGCGCATGGCACGGACGGACCATTTCGGCCGGGGCGCAAGGGCTATGACTGAATCTTTCCGGCGAAAATGTCCCCCTCCGCGGGGAGTCGTACCTGGATCGGCGTCCCGAACGCGTACAGCACCGTCGTTGAGGCGACCGCGACCGCGCGGCCCGAGTTGACGTAGCTGAAGCGGTGCCGGACCTTGAGCAGCCGACCCTGGTCGTCGAGGTACGCGTCGAAGGGGATGGCATCCTTGGCGAATCCTTTCGCCGCCGCCGCGAGCGCCCCGCGCACCTGTGGCGAAGCGGCCCGCGCGGCCCGCCCGATGTCGGCGACGCCCCGGTAGTGCCGCGCGCTCTCGCCGTTCAGTCCCGTCCTGCCCTCGTACGTCACCGTCCTTGCCCCGCGCAGCAGTTCGGCGGCGACGAGCGGGTCGGTCGCCCCGCCGGTGACGAGATTCCCGTCGTCGAGGGCCGCCGCGTCGATCCGCACCCACTTGTCGACGGGGACGCCGGCGCCGCGGTTCTTCATGTACAGCGCGCCGGGCGAGAGCAGCTCGGTGATGGGCCGGTGCTCGTCGACGCCTGCGGGATCCTTCGGCAGCAGAACCTTCAGCTGCCCCATCCGCTTGCGGAAGTTGTACGCCCCCTCGCCCCGGATGGTGACCCGGGTCCCGCCCGCGGCCATCTCCATGGACGTACGGGTCCTGGAGCTCCCAGCCCCGGCGAGTACCTCGGCAGCGCGGTGAACGACACCGACGGGGTCACCGCCCTGCCGGTCCTCGGCGACGGCGCCACCACCACCGGAGCAGCCGGCGGTGCTCGCCATCAGCCCCGCCACGGCCGTAACGGCGACTGCCCCGCCCCTGAGCCTGTGCTGCTGCACCACCATGGCCGCCCATCCCCCCCCACGCTGTACCGCACTGTGTCCGCCCCGCCTAACGACCACGGCGGCCCCCCGGTCACGCGCACCGGCGCGCACCGCGTGTCGCCGCTCCTTCCCCTTCTTGATGCGCCCCTCACGCCCCTCGGCCCCAGGGGGCCACACCCTCCTCCACGCACCCCTCACGCCCCTCGGCCCCAGGGGGCCTCCTGGGCTTCGGTGCGCTGCGGCGGCCTCCGACCGCCGACCGTCCGGCCCCGGACCGTCCGACCGTCCGACCATCCGATCCCCGACCGTCCGGCCGGCCGATCGCCGGGCCGCGCACGTGGCCGCGTGGCCACCGACCTCCGATCGGGAGCGGGGGTTGGCAACCGGCAACCGGCGGCCAGCGGCCAGCGACTGACGCTGACGCTGACGACTGACGACAACCGACCCCCCACCGGCTGTCCCGCGGGCACCGTCACCCCAGTACGGTGAACGAGTGCTCCAACAAGCCCCACCGGAAGCCCATCCCCACCGAACCGGCACCACTGACCGCGGTTCCTTCTGCGTCGCGCACTGCAGCTGCGGCTGGCGCGGCCCGGCGCGTCGTTCCCGGGACCTGGCCCGCAAGGACGCGGAGTCGCACGCGGGGGCCTCCTGATCCCGGCGCGACACCCCCACCCCGCGAGACGCGGCCCCCGCGCCCCGGCGCGAAGCACCCCCTGCGCCAGGGCGTACGCCCCCGGAGCCACAGCCGGGGCACCCGCCCCTCCCTGTGACACATCCAGCCACCCGGCGACAAGCACCCCGCCCCGCAACGCGCCCCGGCCCGCCCGTACCCGACGCACGGGGCGCGAAGCAGCCGCACCCCGCCGGGAATGCGGGGGTACCCGTACCCACACATTCCCCTCACCGCCGGGGCCCCGGCGGCGGCCCCCAGGTACCGGGAAGGGGCGGGGCTGGGAAAAAACCCACCGCCCCGGAACCCTCCGCCCCGCCGTGCCGTCTGGTCCCCCAGGAGGCCACATGCACCGGCGCACACTTCTCACCGCAGCAACCGCCCTCGCGGCAACCGCAGCCACCGCCTGCACAGGCAGCGAGGACGGCAGTAGCCCAAGCCGCACCACCGGTACCCCCACCACAGCGACCGCAGTCACCGCGACGACCACCCGCCCCAGCCGCGCCCCCGCCGCCGCAGCCAACTGGACCGCTCTCGGCCGGGGCCTCGACGGCAAACTCGTGCGCCCCGCCGACGCCACGTACAAGACCGCCCGCCAGCTCTACAACACCCGCTTCGACACTCTGAAGCCCGCCGGAGTCGCCTATGTGGCGAACGAGACGGACATCCAGGAGTGCCTCGCCTTCGCCAGGGCGCATCGCACCCCCGTGGCCATCCGTAACGGCGGCCACTCCTACGCGGGCTGGTCCAGCGGCAACGGCCGCCTGGTCATCGACCTATCGAAGCTGGCCCGGGTCAAGGCGGACGGCACCATCGGCGCGGGCGCCAAGCTCATCGACGTATACCAGGGCCTCGCCCGCCACCGCCGCACCATCCCCGCCGGCTCCTGCCCCACCGTCGGCATCTCCGGTCTGACCCTCGGCGGCGGCCACGGTGTCGTCTCCCGCGCATACGGCCTGACCTGCGACAGCCTCACCTCCGCGACCCTGATCACCGCCGCGGGCAAGCGCCTCCACTGCACGGCCACCGAGAACGCCGACCTCTTCTGGGCCCTGCGCGGCGCGGGCAACGGCAACTTCGGCGTCGTCACCAGCCTCACCTTTCGCACCCACCCCGCCCCGGCCGCGGTCACCGCGTACCTGTCCTGGCCCTGGTCGAAGGCCCAGGCGGTCCTCGCCGCCTGGCAGGAGTGGGGCCCGGCGCAGCCCGACGAGATCTGGTCGTCGGCGCACCTCGCCGCCGGCGCGGGCGGCGGGACGCCCACCGTATCCGTCTCGGCCTTCTCGCTGGGGACGTACGGCGATCTCCAGAACGCCGTGGACCGCCTCGCCGGCAAGGTCGGCGCCCCGGCCCGCTCCGTCTCGCTGCGCCGCCGCACGTACCAGGAGGCGATGCTCATCTACGCGGGCTGCTCGGGCCTGAGCGACGCCCAGTGCCACCTCCCCGGCAGCACACCCGGCCGCACCGGCACGGGCGCGCTGGGGCGCGAGACGTACGCAGCCCGCTCGGACTTCTTCGACCGCTCGCTCTCGCCCGCCGGGATCCGCGCCCTGCTCTCCCAGACGGAGGCCTTCACCCGCGTCACCGCGGCGCAGGGCGGTGGCGGCGGCAGCATCGCGCTGACCGCGCTCGGCGGGGCGGTCAACCGCGTCGACCCGCTCGCGACGGCATTTGTGCACCGCCGCTCACGGATGCTGGCCCAGTACATCGGCTCGTGGCGCGCGGGCACATCCGGCACGGCACAGCAGGCCTGGCTGAAAACCGCGCACGGGGCGATGCGCCGCCACGCCTCGGGGGCGGCCTACCAGAACTACACGGACGCGGCGCTGACCGACTGGCGCAAGGCGTACTACGGGCCGGCGGCGGACCGTCTCACCAAGCTGAAGAAGCGTTACGACCCGGACAGGCTCTTCGACTTCCCACAGGCGCTGTAGGGGCGAGCACGCCCCGCCCCGCACCCGTCAACTCACGTCAGATCACGCGGCGAGATCGTTGCTGCGTACGTCCTCCTCGGCCCGCGGCCCGGGAACGGCCGCGGCAGCACCGGCTGCGGCAGCCTGCGCGGAGGCTGCCGCAGCGGCCACCGACTCCTTGGACCGTACGAGCCAACCCACCTTCTCCGAGCGGGAGATGGCCGTCACGAGAGGCGTCAGCAGCAGCATCGCGAGCGGAGCCAGCAGCAGCACAACCGCCGTGCCGAGGGCGAATCCGCCGATCACGTCGGTCGGGTAGTGGACGCCCATGTACACCCGGCAGAAGCCCTCAGCCACGGCGAAGCCGATCGCGGCGAGCCCGAACTTCCGGTTGGCGACAAAGACTCCGACCCCGAGGGCCATGGCCATCGTCGCGTGATCGCTGACGAACGAGTAGTCAGTCTTGCCCGCCACCAGGACCTCAAGGCCCTTGTGGTCCAGGAAGGGTCTGGGCCGCTCCACGAACCCGCGGATCGGGATATTGATCAGCAGCGCGATACCGGCCGCCAGCGGCGCCCAGACGAGCCCGGCCACGGACACGACCGCGTCCTCGCGCCTGCGCACGCTCCACCACGCCCAGAGGCCCACCACGACGAGCCCAAGCATGATCCCGTACTCACCGACGAACTCCATGACCCGGTCCAGCCAGCCCGGTGCGTCCGTGGCGAGCCCGTTGATGTCGTAGAGCAGACTGACATCGGGGTTCGCCCTGTCCAGTGCGAGTCCAGCCATCTGCCGCGGCCCCTTGCCTTGTTACCTGCTCCGCGACACACGGGGTGCGTGCCGCTCCTGCGAACCCCCGTTGGTCCGTCACAACCCATGCCGTGGTCAGCCTGTCGGCACAGCGCACGGTCCGAAGACATCGTGGCGGCTGTCCCACTCCAAGGAAACGCGCCACTGCACCCGGCCGTTCCACTCTCCACGGAAAGATCACCATCACGTTACCGAAGAGAGACGCATAGCTGCAGCTCAGGGCCTGCTCTTAACGGAGAGTTCCAGCCACGTTACGCCCCACTTCACGCTCCGCCCGGCTCCCCCGGCCGCTGCTTCGGGAGCGCTTTCGCGCCATCCTCGGTGACCCGGGTGGCGCCGAAATAGTCCGGCGTATCGATCTTGTCGAAGCGGATCACGGCTCCGGTGTACGGCGCGTTGATCATGTACCCGCCGCCGACGTACAGCCCGACGTGCCGGATCGTGCGCGAATTGGTGAGGTCGTCCGAAAAGAAGACCAGGTCCCCCGGCAGCAGCTCCTCGCGCGAGGGATGCGGCCCGGCGTTGTACTGGTCGTTGGCGACGCGCGGCAGCTCGATGTCCACGGTCCGGTACGCCGCTTGGGTCAGCCCGGAGCAGTCGAACCGACCGCCCTGGTCGGCGGTCCCGTTCCCGCCCCACAGGTACTTCGTACCGAGCTTCTTCTGCGCGAAGTAGATGGCCCCGGCAGCCTGCCGCGAGGGCTGCACCCGGCCGACAGGCTTGGCGAAGCTCTGCTCCAGGGTCGTAATGATCTTCACGTAGTTCTGCGTCTCGCGGTACGGAGGTACACCCCCGTACTTGATGACGGCGTACGACCCGGCGTTGTACGCGGCGAGCATGTTCTTGGTCGGATCGCCGGGCACCTTCTTGACGTATCCAGCCAATTCACAGTCGTACGTCGCCGCGGACGGGATCGCGTCGGCGGGGTCCCAGATGTCCCGGTCGCCGTCCTTGTCCCCGTCGACGCCATGGGCCGCCCACGTACCGGGGATGAACTGCGCGATGCCACGCGCGTCGGCCGGGCTCTTCGCCGTCGGGTCCCAGCCGCTCTCCTGGTAGAGCTGCGCGGCGAGCAGCGCCGGATTGATCGCGGGGCAGAGATTGCCCCACTTCTGCACGATCGGCTGGTAGAGCGCGGGCACGGCACCCTTGGCCAGCCCGACGGCCCTGCCGCCTCCCGCGCCACTGGCCAGCCCCGCGGCTGCGGAGAAGGTCCCGACGACGAGCAGCGCGACGAAGCTCAGGCAGAGCCCGATCCCTATACCGGAGGCCAACCAGACTTTGCGCACTCCTCAACCCTCCCCCATCGAAGCCGGGTTCACTGCTGTTTTAGCCCGCGCGCCCGCTGTCTCTTCCATCTGTTCGGACCGCTCCACCGGCTCCACCGGCTCCGACTGCTTCGACTACTCCGCGCGGAAGCCGGAGCACGCGATGCTGGCGTAGTCCTCCGGACTGCCCTTGACGTGGTGGAAGACCACGGTCCAGTCGCCCGGGTCGTTCCGGACGGGAATGGCTTCGTCCGTCCCGCCCTGGAAGTGGCTCTCGAAGTCGTCGGGGTAGGTCAGCTCGACGAACCCGCCCGTCTTCCACTCGGAGTAGATGTCGACCGGCTCGCTGGTGTAGCCGATGCTCTTGTTCTCCGTGATCAGGCCGGCGAACGGCCTGGAAGTTTCCGGATCGATCTCATGAGGCGGCTTGACGCCCACCGAGACGTAGTAGGGCTCCGGCTTCCTGGCGGAGTTCTCCGCGTACTTGATCCGCATCTCGATCTTCACCTTGCCCGACAGGAGCTTGTCGTCCGACTCCGCATCGCTGATCGCCATCTGCAGGTCCGCCCCGGGCGCGCGCTCCTCGGCAGCCAGGTTGCACCGGCCGATGCCGTGCTCCACGTCGGTCCCGGAGTTCGAGAGCGTCCAGTAGTCGCGGGAGATCCTGTTGTTCTCGATGTGGTCCGGCACCTTCCGCGAGGCGCCGCCCGACGGCGCCGACGGCTTCGGGGGCGAGGGTGTGCCTTGGACGTCTCCCCGAGCCTGCTTGCCTCCCTCGTCCCCCTTCCCGTCCGGCGTCATCTGGAGCGTCACCGCGACCGTGACGCCCACCACGGCGGCCACCGCGAGGACCACCAGCCACGGCATACGCCGCGAGCGGCGCGGCGCCCCCGGACGGACCGGCCCGTTCGGCGCGACAGTGGGTACGTACCCGGGGCCGGCCGTCGGCACGTATCCAGGTCCGGCAGTCGGTGCGTCGCTGAACCCCAGTGGTACGAACCCGGCAGCCACGGCATTCGGCAGATCCACGGGCGCCGCTTCGACCAGGCCCGTGAGCGTCCGGTACCAAGGGTCTTCGGCGAGCGCGGAGCTCACCGCGCACCGGACGATGATCTCTTCCACGGCGGGCCGCTCGGCCGGGTCCTTGGCCACGCAGACCCGGATCAGCGCCGCGAGTTCCGGCTCGACCCCGGCGAGGTCGATCTCCTCGTGCACGGCCCGGTACGAGACCGCGTCGGTCGGCCCGGATCCGAAGGGCGGTCGCCCGGTGGCCAGGTAGGCGAGGGTCGCGCCCAGCGCGAAGACGTCAGCCTCCGAGCCGACCTGATTACGTATCAGCACCTCAGGAGCGGTGAACCCGGGCGTCCCCGTCGCCAACCCGGTCTGGGTGAGCGCCGTGTCGGACACGCTCCGGGCGATCCCGAAGTCGATCAGCTGCGGGCCCTGTGGGGACAGGATGATGTTCTGCGGCTTGAGATCCCGATGCGTGACCCCGTACGCGTGCACACTCGCCAGCCCCTCCGCCAACGCCGCGAAGAGCCGCCGGCAGGTGTCCGCCGGGAAGCCGCCCCGCTCCCGGACGGCGTGACTGAGGTTCCCCCGTTACTCGGGAGATGCTGATCAGCTGGTCAGGGAGGGTTGACGGGGTTTCAGGTTCGCTCTTCTGGTCGTTGCCTGATCGGAGTAGTACCTCTCCTCGAACTCGATCGGGCTG
>NZ_JASITA010000076.1 GCF_030063415.1 Streptomyces sp. H27-C3
ACGACCTGGAAGACCTCGGAGACCCCGCCCCGGACGGCCACCCGGCACAACGTGCTGCCCGCACCCGGAAAGATCACGAGAAGCCCAGCCGGAAACCCGATCAGAATTCACACGGTGGATCGAGGCTGAATGAGCCGTTGCTCATGAAGAACACCGATCAAGGAGGGCTGAACGGTGCCCGTTCTTGTGGCGGCGTCCATGCCGAGCCCAGAAGGGGACACGGGGGCGTGTTCAGTCAGCCCCTTGCCGGGCGGTCTCTCTTCGGTAGGTTGCTGACGATTGCCTCATAGGACTCGGCAGCTACCGCGAGGTGAACGACGAGATCAGCCGTAGTCTCGACGTCCCCTCGAAGGTCACCAGCACCGCATCAGCCTCTGTGCGTCGCGCCTTCGCTCACGAGATCCAGCGCGACCGGCTCAGGGGCGACGCCTCAGACCGGATCCTGGGCCTGGAGGTCGCCGTCAGCCGGCGTCCTCGTCGCGCGCCTGCTGTTCGGCGCTGGCGCGGGTGGCGGCCAGTCGGTAGGAGTCCGTGCCGGTCTCGATGATGTTGCCGCCGAACGTCAATCGGTCCACGATGGCCGCGCAGAGCCTTGGCTCCGTGAACGTTTTGGTCCAGCAGCCAGGCCGCGGGCGCCACGTACATCGCAGCGGCGGCCCGGCTGTTCGTCGCACGGGACGACCGGGTGCGCCCGCTCCTCGACGGCTCCGACCGGCGCGCACCTTCCGCGGACCCCGCGCGGGTACTGACCCACGCCGTCGGTGTGAACCGCACGTCGGCCTTTCTGCCGGATACCTCCGTGGCCGTGACCGGCGGTCGGCTGTGCGCGCAGGTGCACCCCGATCCGGCTCGCGCATGCCTGGATGGTGAAAAGGCCGAGGTGTCACCACACTTCGCCTCTTGGGAGGCTTCACCGGAGCCGGGCCGCGACGCGGTCGCGATGAGCTGGTCCAAGCCGGGCACCCCGGCCCGGGTGCGCCCGGCGAAGCCGATCTCCCTGGCAGGCGCCGAGGCGTTGGCGCTCCGGGTGATCGCGCCGCCCAACACCACCGGCACCGAGCTGGACGTCACGCTCGTAGACACCAAGGGCCGCCGGGCGACCCTTGGCCAGGCCCGCGTCGACGGACTGCCGGACAGCGCCCGCACCGCCTCCTACTGGGCGCGCGAAATCCGCGTACCGCTGTCAGCAGCGGTTCCGGCCAAGCTGGACCTGAAGCACGTAACGGCCCTGGAACTGACCCCGCGCACCGGCTCCGGGCGGGCCTGGCTGATGGACACATGGGGCTGGCGCCCCGGTACACCCGCGGTACGCGCGGCGGCACTGCCCCGCGTCGACATCGGCCGCCTGGCGGTCAAGGAAGGCAACGCCGGGGAGCGGACCTATCGCATGCCGGTCAATGTCTCCGGAAAGGGCAGCGGCCGGGTCCGGCTGTTCGTGCCCAAGCCGGGCACCGACGAGGTCACGTCCCGGGTGGTGACGGTACGCCCCGGCAGCAGTGCCATCGACATCCCCGTCACGGTCAAGGGCAATACCCGCTACGACTACGACATCTCGCACGACGCGTTCGTCAAGGCGGTACGCGGCGTGGCGGTCGGCTCCCACCGCGGCGGGGTGACGGCGCTGAACGACGATCCGATGCCCAAGGTCAGCGTGACGCCCGTCAAGGACCGGGTCACCGAGGGTCCGCAGCTGACCTGGCGGATGTCACTCGCGCAGGCCGCCGACGCGGACGTCATGGCCGAGGTCGCCTTCCAACCGCTCACCAACGGAGTGGAGTTGTCCACGATGGACGTCGACCCGCGCTGGCTGGAGGAGACCTTCGGTGAGTCGCCCAGCCCGGCCCGACCGCTGTCCAGGATGACAGAAGGCGCGGCTTTGTACGTCTCCGTACCCCCGGGGACGCTGAGCGCCGAAATGAGCGTGCCCACCGTTGCTGACGGGATCAGCGAGCCGGAGGAGTCGCTGAAGCTTCAGGTGACCATCTACGACCAGGCCGGGGAACCGCAACCGGGCCCGGCGCTGACCGGCACGGTGCGGGACGGCTCGTAGCGGATACCCGACACGGTGAAGAGCCGGACCCGGTCTCACTGGGTCCGGCTCCTCACCGTCCATCGATCTCCGCGGAGCGCACGCGCATCAGGGTGGCCACTTCACTGGGCGCTCGCGGTGGGGCGGACGACGATTTCGTTCACGTCGACCTGCGAGGGCTGGGATATGGCGTAGGCGATGGCCTCCGCGATGGCGGAGGCGGGCAGTGCTACGGCGCGGTAGCTCTTCATCGCCTCTCTGGCTCGCGGGTCGGAGATGTGGTCGGCGAGTTCGGACTCGGTCACGCCCGGAGAAACGAGGGTGACCCGGATGTCCCCGGCGGACTCCTGGCGCAGTCCTTCGGAGATCGCGCGGACGGCGAACTTGGTGGCGCAGTGGACGGCGGCGGTGGGCGAGACCTCGTACGCGCCGACGGCGGTGCCACCCTCCCCGGTGATTTCTTCGACCAGCCGCTCCAGCCGGAGCCCCTGGCAGGTGTGATGCCCGGTGCGGCTGCTCACAGCACGGAGTGATCGTTTCCCTACCAGGCTTCCGTTCGCCGGCGGCGGTGACCTACCTGGTAGCGGTGACCCCGTGCCGTGACCTACCGCGGTGACCGAAACGGCAGGTGGAGGGATGTCAGTAGGCGCCGTTGACGTTGTCGATCGAGCCGTATTTGTCCGCGGCGTAGTTGCACGCGGCGGTGATGTTGGCGACCGGGTCGTAGCTGTCTGTCGATGTGCCGGGCACGTGGTAGGCGAGGAACGTTGGGTCGATGACTTGAAGGAGCCCCTTGGACGGCGTTCCGGACGCGGCGTTGGAGTCCCAGTTGTTGATGGCCAAGGGGTTCCCCGCGGACTCGCGGATGATGTTGCGGCGGATGCCTTCGTAGGTGCCGGGGATGCCGCGCTGGCTCATCACATCGAGCGACTCCCTGATCCAGCCGTCAAGGTCGTTCGAGTAGGTCGCGGCCTTCGCTGTTTCGGGGGCGGCACTGGTGGTGGACGGAGCAGTCCGCCGCTCCGATCGGTCGGCCCGGCCGGTTGGAGCGGCAGTCCGGGCCTTTTTGCCGATGGTCAACTTGAGGCCGGGGTGAATCAGCGACGGGTCTTCGCCCACGGTCTTGCGGTTGTCCTGGTGCAGCTTCTTCCAGCCGCCCG
Source organism: Streptomyces sp. H27-C3 (assembly GCF_030063415.1). Lineage (GTDB taxonomy): Bacteria > Actinomycetota > Actinomycetes > Streptomycetales > Streptomycetaceae > Streptomyces. Next base: position 3,190 of record NZ_JASITA010000076.1, read on the forward strand.
GCAGGGAGAGCTCCTGGGCGATCCCGGAGAGAGAGTCCCCCGCGGCCACGGAATAGATCGTGGTCGTGGGGGCGGCCCGGTACGCCCGGACCGGTGCTGTGGTCGGGGCCGCAGCTTTCTCGGTATGGAGGGACTGTGCAGGTACCGCACCTGCGGCGGGCGCACCGATCACCGGCACGACCAGGGCCGCGCCACCGGCGCCCGCGGCGACGAGAGCGCGATGGAGCGAAGTGGACCGGGGGCGACGGTGTCTACCCTTTGTACGCATGGCGAATTCCTCTGTGTGGCTCACGAGATGAGGTGTCAGGTCCGGTCCGGAGACGCCTGGCCGCATTTCATTGCGGCCTGGTTCAGGGATTTCCGGATCGACGGCAGATCCGGGTCCGATCCTGCCGGGCGTGTACGGAAGAGAGAGCTGTCCGCCGACGACAGGATTTGGCGTTCCATTCGGATTGCGGTGACCGTAGGTGAAGCAGGCCGGACAAAGCAAGACCTGAATTCGGCAGCGCATTGCGCAGGACGGGCTCGTCGGGTAAATGACCTTTGTTGCTTCCGAAGGGGAAGGCTCAACTGTCGTTCGGCAAAGCGGGATCGGGCGCGACGACGGAACTCGCGCATCTCCGCGGATGTGAGCCACTTCACGGGGGGTGATGTGCGGGTGTACGGCGGCGCGCAAGCACACTAATGGGCTCAACTTCCCCTATTTGAGCCTTCGGCGCCAAAAGGGCAGAATCCATTGGATGCGCCTATTTCGGGCGTCATTTTCGTGGCTGAGTGCGATTCGCCGAGCGCCGCGCGAGCGGGAACGGTGGATGGGCCGCAGTACCGTGGCGCCGACGCCGAACCGGCCTACCGTGCGGCTTGGTAGGACCTCGCGACTCCGGGGAAGATCGGTCGCAGCCTCCGCGCAGTGGCGGAACAGGTGCCTCCAGTCGGCCGAGGGTGAGCGTCGGCGAACAGCCGAGGTTGACTAACCCTCGGTTCTCGCATATTGGTGCGGCATCAGTCCCTTGATACGCAGGTTTCGTCGTTCTGCTCGCCGGCCCGATGCGGCCACCTTCGTGCAGCGCCAATGCACGACCATGCGGGAAATCGCTATTCGATATTACGGAGTTTCGCGAGGGGCTCGGAGTAACTCCACTCGGCCGCTCCATCGTGTGAGGATGTTTCAGCCCTGGGTCCAGGCCGGGCGAGTTGACCCGCCTCGCGGAGCGCATCAAAGCATGCTTGGCGCATTGGATTCGCCGGACGCCGCTTCGGGAAGCGCGGCCGTGGACTCCAGGTTCGTCGGAACCCCCTACGCCGACGGCGCTGTGGTGATCTGCTTCTCGAACCAGTGGTGGGCGTACGGTTCGTCATTGAAGGCCGCGACCTCGTGGAAACCGTAGGAGTGGTAAAGGCCGATCGCGGTGCTGAGAGTCGTGTTGGTGTCCAGGCGCAGTACGCCGAAGCCGTGCCTGGCTGCCCGGGCCTCCAACTCGGCCAAGAACCGCCGACCGAGGCCGAGGCCCCGGGTGTGGGGCGCGACCCACATGCGCTTGATCTCGGCCGGAGCGCCGGGCGGTAGCTTCAGACCGGCGCAGCCGACGCACTCGCCGTGCAGCCGGGCAACAAGGAACAGCCCGTGCGGCGGCCGGAGTTCGCCTGCGTCGGGCAGCAGGCTCCGCGCGGGGTCGAAGCCGGCCTCGAAGCGTTCGTGCAGCTCGTGGAAGTAGGAACGCAAGCAGTACTGGGCGTCGGGGTGATCCGGGTCGACGACGTGCAGCGTGACCGTCGAGGCGGTCAGGAGCTGGTCGACCTCGGCCATGGCGGCGACCAGCCGGGCGCGCTGGGCGGTGTTGAGCAGCTCCAGCAGGGAACTTGCCAGCTCGTCGCTGCGGCCGTCCAGCGCGGCGCGCTCCGCGCGGCCCGCGTAGGTGAGCCGGACGGTGCGCACCCGTCTGTCCCTGGGCTGCGGCTCCACTGTCACCAGGCCGTCGGCCTCCAGGGAACGCAGCAGCCGGCTGACGTAGCCGGAGTCGAGCCCGAGGCGCTCGCGCAGCCGCCGTACGTCCTGGCCCTGCTCGTCGATCTCCCAGAGCAGCCGGGCCTCACCGATGGGCCGGTCGAGGCCCAGGTAGTGGTCGTGGAGCACGCCCACGCGTTCGGTGACGGTGCGGTTGAACCGCCGCACCTGTTCTGTCCGCGCCGCATCCATTCTCTGACTCTAGTCAGGGAATCGCCTGCGTCACCAGAGGCATTGCGCGGTCCTCCGCGCCGTCTTGCCCTGGCGCTGGCGCCGACGACGGCTTGGGCTGGAGCTTGAGCAAGCCCCTGGTCCGGCACGCAGACGTCGGTGCGGTCAATATCGGCGGCCCGCACTTTCACTACCGCAACAACATCACCTACGTCGTCTACAACTCCAACATCGAGAACGGCGGCGACAACCTCCAGAAGCGCGCTGCCCAGTTCGGTGTCGCTGACCGAGCCGGAGGTATCGATGACCACAGAGCCCCGCGGTGGCCGGCTCCGAGGTTCAGCGAACGGTCGTACGACGCGAGTGCGAGCGGCGGCCACGGCGGCGGTGGCAGTCCGGGCGGACGCTGCCGGGCCCGGGCCCGGGCCCGATCAGCCCCGACCTGTACAGCCCGTAGATGATGCCCTGCTCTGCGGTCGCCGTCAGTTCGTCGCGCAGAGCGCCGGTGCGCAGCAGTGCTTCGGGGCCCAACAGGCCCTCGACGACGGCCAGTGCACCGGCGGTGTCGCCATGGCCAGGCGTTCGCGGACGCCGGTGAGGCAGTCCGGATGGCGGTGCGCTTCGTCGATGGCCCGCAGGCATGGAAGTGGCGTGCCGGTCAGGGCGGCCAGCAGTTCCTCCCGCCGAATCTCGGCGGGGTCGTGGCCCAGCGGGGCGAGTACCCCCTCGACCAGGCCGATCCGGTGCTGAGGCCGCCGGCACTCCACCAGGCGTGGCCGGCTTGCCCCGTCCGGAGTCCGGGACGCGCCTGTCGGCGCATGGTCCGGTACCAGTGCGGAGGCCACGAGCGGGTGCAGTTGACCGGCCTCGATCGCATCGGTGCGGAGCAGTTCCAGGTCGGGCAGCACGCAGGTCGCCACGTCGGGCAGGACCGGCAGTGCGCAGGCGCCGTCATCGGTGAGTCGAACATCGTCAAGTATGCGGGACGCTCCCCTCCGACGCCCGCGCAGAAAGGCTGGGAGGAGATCGCCGATCACGCTCTGGCCTGGGCCCTCGACCACACCTGACCGACAGCTGACCGACCGACCGCGTGCCCGGCCGACCGGGCACCGCTGCGACATCGGGGCGAAGGTGACGGAGGGCCTGGACGAAGTGTTCGCCTCCTCTGGGGACGGTGAACGCGCGGCGCCGGGCCGTCGGCGGGCCGGATCTCCACCGGTCGCGGTCACCCACGCGGCCGAACGGCACGCCGATCCCGCCGCCCGGCCTGCCGCCCCGGCGTCACGTGGGCCGAAGACCCTTACGGACCTGTGACGTCGCCGCGCGTAAGACCGTCGAGCAGGGTGCGGGACCGTAGCGTCGATGGCATGCGCGTACTTGTCACAGGAGGCGCGGGCTTCATTGGCTCGCACATTGTCACCGCCCTGACCTCGGGCGGCCATGAACCGGTCGTGCTGGACCTGCGGCGGGCGGACGCGGAAGGAGGAGCACAGGACGTACGTGATGGGGCCGTGGTGGAGCGGGCGCTGCGCGGTGTGGACGCCGTCTGCCACCAGGCCGCGATGGTCGGCCTGGGCCAGGACTTCGCCGACGCACCCGACTACGTCGACCACAACGCTGTGGGCACCGCCGTGCTGTTGGCCGCGATGGCGCGGGCCGGCGTGCTTGAGCTTGTGCTCGCCGGGTCGATGGTGGTGTACGGCGAGGGGCGCTATGACTGCCCGCGTCACGGCACGGTCGCGCCGGGGCCACGTGCGGTCCGCGACCTCGAAGCGGGCCGGTTCGAGCCCGGTTGCCCGTACTGCGGTGCGGAGCTGACGCCCGGCCTGGTGGGTGAGGAAGCGCCGTGCGATCCGCGCAATGTGTACGCCACGACAAAGCTGGCGCAGGAGCACCTGGCCGCTTCCTGGGCGCGGGCCACTGGTGGGCGGGCGGTGTCGCTGCGCTATCACAACGTGTATGGGCCCGGGATGCCGCGGGACACCCCGTACGCGGGGGTGGCGTCCTTCTTCCGGTCGGCACTGGCCCGGGGTGAGGCACCGCGCGTCTTCGAGGACGGGCGGCAGCGGCGGGACTTCGTTCATGTGCGGGACGTGGCCGCCGCCAACAGGGCCGCCCTGGAGGCGGTGGGTGGCCATGAGCCGGGGGCGTTGCGCGCGTACAACACGGGCAGCGGCGTGCCGCACACCGTCGGTGAGATGGCTGGGGCGCTGGCGTCTGCGCACGGCGGGCCCGCGCCGGTGGTGACCGGGGAATTCCGGCTCGGCGATGTACGGCACATCACGGCGGACTCCGCGCGGCTGCGGGCGGAGCTGGGGTGGACACCGGCGGTGTCCTTCGACGAGGGCATGACCGAGTTCGCGGGTGCGGCTCGGGCAGGCGCGGCGATCGCGGGTGCGGCGTGAGTGGGCGTGGCGCGCGTGGGCCGGCCGTGGACGTTGTCCTGCCCTGTCTGGACGAGGCCGAGGCGCTGCCCTGGGTGCTGGAGCGCATCCCCGCAGGCTGGCGGGCGATCGTCGTGGACAACGGTTCGAGTGACGGCTCCGCGGACATCGCCCGCAGGCTCGGTGCCACTGTCGTGCACGAGGAACGGCGCGGGTTCGGCGCGGCCTGCCATGCGGGGCTCCTGGCGGCGGAGGCTGAGTTCGTCTGCTTCTGCGACTGCGATGCCTCACTGGACCCCGGGCTGCTGCCGGATTTGGTGCGACAAGTGGCCGAGGGTGAAACCGACTTGATGCTGGGCAGGCGGCGGCCGCAGAGCCGCGGCGCCTGGCCGCTCCATGCGCGCGCCGGCAATATCGCGCTGGCCGGGATGCTGCGCCGCCGCACCGGGCTGCGGCTGCACGACCTGGGCCCGATGCGGGCGGCGCGTCGAGAGGCGCTGCTGGGGCTGGGGCTGACCGACCGGCGCAGCGGCTATCCGCTCCAGATGGTGGTGCGCGCGGCGGACGCGGGCTGGCGGGTGCGCGAGACCGATGTGCCGTATCTGCCCAGGTCCGGCAAGTCGAAGGTGACCGGCACCTGGCGGGGCACATGGCACGCGGTGCACGACATGCGACGCGTGCTCGCGGACGGCACAGGCCCGGGGACGGATGCGCGCGGCGCGCGTGCCGGAACCGGGACAGCCTCCGGCGCAACCACCACCTCAAGCGCGGACAACGGCACACGTACGGCCGGTGGTGGCCGGTGACCACGCTGCTCGTCATCGCGAAAGAGCCCGTGCCCGGGCGGGTCAAGACCCGGCTGAGCCCGCCCTACAGCCCGGTCGAAGCCGCCCGGCTCGCCGCCGCCTCGCTGGCCGACACACTGTCCGCGGTCCTCGCAGCCCCGGTGCGTCGGCGGGTGCTGGTGCTCGACGGCGTGCCGGGAGCGTGGGTGCCGCGTGGCATCGAGGTGGTGGCGCAGTGTGCGGGTGGCCTCGACGAGCGGCTCGCCGCGGCCTTCGGGCTGTGCACGGGCCCGGCTCTGCTGGTCGGGATGGACACCCCGCAGCTCTCGCCCGCACTGCTGGCGCCCGCACTGGCGCCGGACGCCTGGGACGGCTGCGACGCCTGGTTCGGGCCCGCTGTCGACGGGGGATTTTGGGCGCTGGGGCTCGCGGCGCCGGACCCCGCACTGCTGCGCGGGGTGCCCATGTCCGTACCGGAGACCGGGGAAGTGCAGCGCGCACGGCTGACCTGCGCGGGGCTGGCGGTGCGGGATCTCCCGCTGTTGCGGGACGTGGACACGGCGTACGACGCGGAAGTGGTCGCGGCTGAGGCGCCGGGCAGCCGGTTCGCGGCGACGATGGCCGCGCTGTCCGGGATGGGTGCCCGGTGACGGCCCTGTCCACGGCGACGGCCTGGCGGGCCGACCCGTACACGGACGCACTGCGCACCGGACGGGGTCCGCTGTTCCTGCGCCGCCAGGACGGCTGGCTGCTGCCGCTTGAGGTGGAGCGCTGGTGCGCCGGGCCCGACAGCGCCGACCTGACGGTGCTGACGCGGTGCCGGGGCGCGGTGCTGGACATCGGCTGCGGCCCCGGACGGCTGGTCGCGGGACTCGCGGCGCTCGGGCATCAGGCGCTGGGCGTCGATGTGAGCCCGGCCGCGGTGGCCCGTACGACCCGGTCGGGCGGCAGCGCGGTGTGCGGTTCGGTCTTCGACTCCCTTCCCGACGAAGGCTGTTGGGCCACAGCGCTGCTCGTCGACGGCAACATCGGCATCGGCGGCGATCCGCGCGCCCTGCTGAGGCGGGTGGCGCGGATCGTCGCCCCCCAGGGGGTGCTGATCGTGGAGAGCGCCCCGGCCGGCGTCGACACCGAGCTCGACGAGCGGGTGCAGGTGCGCGTCGATGACGGCAGGGGAGCGCTCGGCGCGCCCTTCCCATGGGCCCGGGTAGGCGCAGCAGCTCTGTTGCGGCATGCCGCAACCACCGGCTGGTCTGTGGCGGACGAGTGGACGGCGGACGGGAGGGTCTTCGTCGCGCTCGCGCGGCGGCGACCGTAGCGGCGGGTCAGGCCCGGCCGGGGAGCACCGCCGTGCCGCCGAGCTGGGCGATGGCCGCCAGCACATCGAAGTAAACCCGTTCGGAGACCACCTGCCCCTCCCGCACCACGTACTGGACGACTCCGCGCTGGCGTACCCGGCGCCCCGTGGGCGCGAGCACCTGCCCGTCGGCCAGGGGGAGGGGGCCGTCGTGGGTGGCCGTCCCGACATACTCGACGGCCACTTGGTCACCGTTCTCGATGATCAGGTCGGCGCGCAGCTCGGCGTCCGAGTAGCTCTGCCATTCCAAAGGGAACTGCCTGCCCACGGCCTCGCGCCCTTCACGGCGCCCTGAGGGCAGGACAGCGACGACGTCCCGTGCGTAGAGCCCGAGCAGTCGGTCGAGGTCGCCCTTGCGTTACAGGTCCATGTCTTGCTCGACGATGTCCCGTGCTCTACCCATGTTCGTTCTCCTCGCGGAAGCGAGCGGCCCCCGTGGCACACCGCTCGGTCTACCACCGCTCCGCAGAACCGGGAACCCCCTGCCGCCCAGGGCGGCTGCCGCGGCGCCGCAGTCGGCGCACGAGCAGGAGCCCCACCGTCACCACCGCCACCGTGGTGAGTGTGAGCAGCCAGTTGCGTACGTAATCCAGCGGGAGCGCCGAGGGGTTGGCCGGCGCGCCCGGCCGCAGCAGGAGCGGCAGCGCGATCACCGTCAGACTGCCGGCCACGATCAGCGCGCCGCGCAGCACGCCGCGTGCACGGGCGCCCACCAGGAACAGGCCCACGGCCAGCACGAGGGGCGCGATCACCCCGTCGTGCAGGGCGATCGCCCCGGCGAGCCACAGCAGCACCTCCCACGGGTCGCGGACGCGCTCGCCCGCCAGCAGCAGCCACGCGCCTGCTCCCATCAGGACCACACCCAGAGCACCCAGGGCAAGACGCATCAGCTGACCTCCAGTCGCGCGACCCACTTGGTCTGGAGCACACCGGGCCGGTTCGGGGCGATGATCCGGGCCGGGAATCCATGGTCCGGCGCGAGGACTTCGCCGTTGAGACGCAGCGCGAGGAGTGTCAGCGGATCGTGGGCGTACCCGCGCCCCATGTCCATGACCCGGTACGCTCCCCGGCGCTCCAGCGACACGACGCGCACCCCGGCGCCCGGCCGTGCGCCCGCGAGGTCCAAGAGATCCTTGACGCGTACGCCGGTCCAGTGCGCGGATTTGCTCCAGCCCTCTACGCAGGCGATCGGCAGGGTCACCTCGCGCTGAGGCAGTGCCCGGAGTTCGTCGAGGGTCAGCTCGTACGGGCGGGGGCCCGCCACCGTCAGCCGCCAGTTCTGGACATCGGCTTGGGTCACCCGGGCAGCCGCCGCCGTACGGTTGACCGGCAGCCCTTGGGGTCCGTAGTCGGGATGCCGGGGCGCGAGCAGGTCGAGCCGCTTGAGCGGGGTGAAGGACTGCCCCACCGTGGTCAGCGTGACCGCTGAGACCGCCGCCCCCACTCCGAGCATCAGCGCCCGCCGGTCCACCGCATCCTCTGCGGGCAGGGTGAGGCTGCCCGAAGAACGCGCCCGCCAATGCGCCGCGATAACGGGCGTCTTCACCGCGAGGTGCAGCAGCAGCGCACCGATCAGCACCCAGGCCACGGCATAGTGCACCGGCACGAAGGAGAACGGCCACGGGTACCACTGCACGATGTTGAGCAGCCCGGTGAAGAGCTGGAAGACGGCGGCGGCGACCAGGACGGCGACGGACAGCCGCTCCAGGGCGTGCACCGCCGAGCGCACCGGCGGCCACACGAACAGCCTCGGGTACACGGCCCACAGCTTGGCCAGCAGCAGCGGAATCGCCGCGATGCCACTCGCGACGTGAAGTCCCTGGGTCAGCCGGTACCCCCACGCCGGCCGGCTCGGAAGCGAACCCGCGAGCCAGTCGGGCGGATGCTGCAGGTAGTGGCTGGTCACTCCGGTCACGAAACAGACCGCGATCGCCGGTCCCAGCCACCGGCCGAGCGAAATCGCCGTACGGGCATCATGCAGCTTCATGCGCCTATGACACCCCCCGGCCGGCCCCGAACGGGTGGTAGGACACCTTACGAAACGCGGACGTCAGGGGCGTGGCGAACCCGGAGCGGGGCCCCGGCTGCGACGCTGAGCCACGTGATCAACGTACGAACCGCACTCACCGCAGTCCTGCTCGCCGCCCTGACCGCCGTGCTCATCGGCACGGTCCGCAAGGACGGATATTTCACCGACCCGGCAGGGCTGTCCTGGTGGTACGCGGCGGCGTGGCTGCTCTTCGGGGCCGCGGCCTGGTCGGTGCGCAAGGTACCGGTGCGCCGCGCGGTGCTGCTGATCCTGGCGGGTGGTGTCGCGGTGGCGGCGACCGGCCTGGCCGCGCCGCCGCGCACCAGCACGGACTCCTACCGCTATGCCTGGGACGGCCGGGTGCAGGCGGCGGGTATCTCTCCGTACGACCACGCGCCCGCCGACACCGCGCTCGCCGAGCTGCGCGACCCCTGGCTTTTTCCGTCCGGTGCCGCCTGCAGGGGGCCCGACCGGGCCCGCATCGCCACGGAAGGGGGCGGAAGGCACTGCACGCGCCTGAACCGACCCAAGGCGCACACCATCTACCCGCCCGTCTCCCAGGGCTACTTTCTGCTGGTCCACGAGCTCTCCCCGCAAGGCACCCGTCACAAGCCCTTGCAGGTGGGCGGCGCCCTGCTGGCGATGGGTGTCAGCGGCGCACTGCTGCTGGTCCTGCGCCGCCGCGGCGATGACCTTCGCGGGGCCGCGTACTGGGCCTGGTGCCCGGCTGTTCCCGTCGAAGCGGTCAACAACGCCCATGCCGACGTGCTCGGAGCGCTGTTGGCCGTCGCCGGGCTGGGCGTGGTGGTGGCCCACCGGGCGGCGGGCGGCGCGCTGCTGGGCGCGGCGATCGCGGTCAAGTTGCTGCCCGCCGTGGTGTTGCCCGGTGCGCTGTCGGGAGCGCTGGGCCGCCCGGTCCGGCTGCGTGCCGCCGCGGCCGTGTTGCTGCCGGCCGCAGCGGTCCTCGCGCTCTCCTACCTGCCATACGTCCTCGCGTCCCAGCAGTCGGTGTTCGGCTACCTCGGCGACTACGTCGCGGAGGAGGGCTACGACGACGCGGCGGCCGAGAACCGCTACGCAGTGCTGCGCCTGCTGTTGCCCGACGCGTGGGCGCTGCCCGTGGTGTGTGTGGTCATGGCCCTCACCGTCTGGCATGTGCTGCGCCGCGGCGATCCCCGGCGTCCGTGGTGTGGTGCCCTGCTGGTGACCGGCGCAGCCTTCCTGCTCATGACGCCGGGCTACTCCTGGTACGCACTGCTTCTGGTCGCCCTGGTTGCCCTGGACGGCCGCTGGGAGTGGCTCGGGGTCGCCGTGGCCGGCCAGGCGGCCTACGTCACTTCACGGGCGTTCGACGACCCGCACGCCGTGAGCGCGACGGTCGCGGTCGCCTACGGGGTCGCCGCAGCCGTCACGCTGGGCGGGTGGGCCGCGCGCAGGGGCGCAGACCGGCGAACCTGCGCCGGGTGAAACGCGGGGCCGTGTCCCGGCCTGCCCGGCTGTCTGCGTGCCGGTGTGGGCTGTGCCGCGTAAGGATTGCCACGGGGCTGTGGAACTCAGTTGGCGAGTCGGTCCGTCAGGAACCGGTGCAGGATGATCGGCTCTCGGCCGAGCATCTCCTCGAGGGTGGGATCGACGGCGGCGAACTCGCCTTGGCGGCTTGCGGCGAAGAGGCCGAGCAGCAGGTCCGCCTGGGCCTCGGCGACGTCGGCGTGGGCGACGAGGCTGGTCTTCCACTCCTCATCGGAGACGTGCTTGATCTCCCGGCCGGCGATCTCGGAGGCGATCTTCGTCACGGCGGTGAGGTCGAGGGCCTGGGAGGCGGTCAGTGGCGGGTTGGGGCCGTCGAAGCGGCCCTCGTCGGCCATAACGATGGCGGCAGCTTCGGCCAGATCGGTGTGCGTGGTCCAGGAGACCGGTCCGTCCTGGGGCGTGTACAGCTTGCCCGTCTCCAGGGCTTGTCCGATCAGTTGCAGCGTCGTAGTGGCGTAGAAGCCGTTGCGCAGCGAGGTGAAGGGCATCCCGGACGCGCGCAGCAGGTCCTCGGTGGCCGCGTGGTCGGGCATGGGCAGGAACGGGGAGGCCGGATTCATCCCCATGTGGCTGGTGTAGAGCAGGCGCCGGGCGCCTGCCGCGGCGCTGGAACTCGGCGGTGTGGCGGCCGATGGCGGACCATGCGTGGCCGATACGCAGCCGGGTGCGGCCGGTGGTGGCCTGGCGGACCAGTTCGTCGGTCTCGGCGAGCAGGTGGGCGCGGGCGCGGGCGCGGACCTCTACACCGGCGGTGCTGGGGGTGAGGGTGCGGCTGGTGCGGTGCCGCAGCCGCACCC
>NZ_JASITA010000077.1 GCF_030063415.1 Streptomyces sp. H27-C3
CCTCCAAGGCGAGCAGCGTGCGCGAGACCGCTGCCTGGGAGACACCCAGCTCGATCGCGGCGTCGGTGAAGCTGCCGGTGTCGAAGCTGCGTTCGTTCACCGCCGCCCAGTGGCGGCCGGTCCTGGGGCTGGCCGCCGTGTTCGCGGCCATGAACCTGACGCCGTACATGGCGATCGACCGGATCGGGCTCGGCCTCGCGGTCACCCTGGAATTCCTCGGCCCTCTCGCCGTGGCCCTGGCGGCTCGCGCCGCCGTATCGATCTGGCCGTGCTCTCGCCGCCGCGGGCGTGGTGGTTCTTACCGCCCCCAACCCAGCACCGACTGTCTCGGCATCGGCCTGGCCCTGATCGCCGCAGTCTGCTGGGGCCGCTACATCCTGCTCAACCGCACCGTGGGCGAGCGCCTGCCCGGAGTGCAGGGATCGGCCGCCGCCGTTGCCGTCCCCGGGCGAGGACCACCCGCTGAAACACTCCATCGCCTGCGCCAAGGAGCCGGAGGCGAGTGCGTATGGCTCCTCCCGCTCGGTCGGTGCCGCGTGACGCAGGAAGGCGACGACCGGTTCCTCAGGGCGCCGGCGGCCCGCTGCCGCGTGAGCGACCGGTCTGCCTCTGCCGCCTCACGGCCGAGGGGGCGCGCCGCACGGCAGTGCCGCGATAGTTCTGGCCGTCGACGGGGGTGACGACCTTCGCCGGGGCGAGGAAAACCGCGTCGGCGGGAGTGTGCGTCACTCGGCCTTCGCGGGTGACGAGCTGGCTCCACAGCGGCAGGGCCACTTCGAACCACCAGGAACCGTCGCCGACCTGGACCTTGGCCAGGAGTAGAGCCCGCACCTCCTGTCCGTCGGGCAGCAGGACCCGGACCGGGGGCCCGATCTCCGTCGCCGCGTCGGGTATCTCCCCGTCCCAGGACGACCGCTTCTCCTCCATGGCTGCCTACGCCGCTTCGTCGTACTCGCAGGCCGGTCCGTGGAAGTGCTTGAGCGCCGTCCGTAGATCGACCAGGCCCTCGGAGCAGGTGCCCCAGTACGGGTGGGTGGTCACGGTGACGGCCAGGGCGAGCACCTCGCCGCGCAGCCGGGCGATCTCGCCCGTCTGCGCTTCGGTGTAGCCGGGGCTGGCCGGCAGGCTCCGGGGCTCACCGCCCTGAACCGTCTTCGGCGCGGTCCAGCCATCGGCCGGCTCGACTGACCAGGGCAGGGCCCGCCCCAGCGCGTACTGCTCGGCCCGCAGCTGGTGCAGGCGCATCTGGGCGGCATGGAGGTCTCGGGGGAAGTCGTACGTCGTCACTCTCGAAATGATACGTGTGTTCGAATACATTCGGGCGGTTGGGCGCGCCCAAGGTCACTCGGTTGGCCCGCGGCAGCTCCGAGAGCAGTGCTGCGGGGCAGGCTGGACCGCCGGCTCCGCGCGCGTGCGCAGAGGCACTGTCCCGGCCGGGAGGTGACCGGCCGAACGGCATGAGCACAGACACAGAGGCAGGCCACCGCCACCGTGCAATGCTGGTACCCATGACCCTGGAGGACCTCGTACGGCTGCGCCGGGCCCGGGACACGATGGATCGCGACTACGCGCAGCCGCTGGACGTTCCGGCCCTGGCGAGCGTCGCGCTCATGTCGCCCGGGCACTTCTCCCGCAGCTTCCGAGCCGCCTTCGGGGAAACGCCCTACCGGTACCTGATGACCCGCCGTGTCGAGCGCGCGAAGGCGCTGCTGCGGCGAGGCGACCTGAGCGTGACCGACGTCTGCTTCGCGGTCGGATGCACGTCACTGGGGTCGTTCAGCTCGCGCTTCACCGAGTTGGTCGGCGAGAGCCCCAGCGCCTACCGGGCCCGCCGCCACGACGTCGGCGCCGCGATCCCGGCGTGCGTCGCCAAGATCCTTACGCGACCGGTCAGGATCGGAGAAGCGAAATCCGACGCCGCCTCGTAGCGTCAAAGGCATGAACATAAAGCTCTCCCAGTGCTTCATCGCAGTTGACGACCATGACAAGGCACTTGCCTTCTACCGAGACGTCCTCTGCCTTGAGGTACGCAACGACGTCGCCTTCGAGGGGATGCGCTGGGGACCGTCGGATCGACCGCGCGGCCCGACGTGGAGATCGTCCTCGAACCGCCGCTCGCCAACCCCAACGCCTCCCCGGCCGACCGGCAGGCGATGGCGGAGCTGCTGGCCAAGGGCATGCTGCGCGGCGTGATCTTCTCCACCGACGACTGCGCCGCCATCTTCGAACGCATCAGGTCCGCCGGCGGAGAGGTGTTGCAAGAGCCGATCGACCAGCCGTACGGCGTCCGCGACTGCGCCTTCCGCGACCCGGCCGGCAACATGCTCCGCTTCAACCAGCCCCGAAAGCGGTAACAACCGCCTGCGGCGGCGGTAAGGTCCCGGCCCATGGCTGCCGCGACCGCGCCGACGAAGCAGAAGCCGGACGCACTGCTCGCAGCTGGTCGGATCGAGCCAGGCGACACCGACGGTGACCGCGAATGCGGCCCCGCCCAACCGATGGAGACGCAATGAGCAAGGCCAAGGGGGCGGATACGCAGTCGCCTGCGCCGCACGGTGCCGACAGCCACGAGCTGATCGGCGTGCACGGCTCAATCCGCGTGCACGGCGCGCGGGTGAACAACCTCAAGGACGTCAGCATCGAGATCCCGAAGCGCCGGCTGACGGTGTTCACCGGTGTCTCCGGCTCGGGCAAGAGCTCGCTGGTGTTCAACACGATCGCCGCGGAGTCGCAGCGACTGATCAATGAGACCTACAGCACCTTCGTGCAGGGTTTCATGCCGACGCTGGCGCGGCCCGAGGTCGACGTACTCGAAGGGCTGACGACCGCCATCATCGTCGACCAGCAGCGGATGGGTTCCGACCCCCGCTCCACAGTCGGCACCGCCACCGACGCCAACGCGATGCTGCGCATCCTCTTCAGCCGGCTCGGGAAGCCGCACGTCGGCTCACCCAACGCGTTCTCCTTCAACGTCGCCTCGGTCCGGGCCAGCGGTGCGATCACGGTGGAGCGCGGCGCCGGCAGCAAGACCGTGAAGCAGACCTTCACCCGCACCGGCGGCATGTGTACGCGCTGCGAAGGCCGGGGCGCGGTCACCGACATCGACCTCACCCAGCTCTACGACGACTCCAAGTCGATCGCCGAGGGCGCGTTCACGATCCCCGGCTGGAAGTCGGACAGTTGGTGGACTGTGCGGACCTACGCCGAGTCGGGGTTCCTCGACCCGGAGAAGCCGATCCGCAAGTTCACCAAGAAGGAGATGCAGGACTTCCTCTACCGGGAGCCGACCAAGGTGAAGGTCGAGGGTGTCAACCTCACCTACGAGGGGCTGATCCCGAAGATCCAGAAGTCGTTCCTCTCCAAAGACCGGGAGGCGATGCGGCCGCACATCCGCGCGTTCGTGGACCGGGCGGTCACCTTCACCTCGTGCCCCGAGTGCGAGGGCACCCGGCTCAGCGAGGCGGCCCGTTCCTCGCGGATCGCCAGGATCAACATCGCCGATGCCTGCGCGATGCAAATCAGCGACCTGGCCGAATGGGTCCGCGGCCTCAACAAGCCGACGGTGGCGCCCCTTCTCGCCGCGCTGCAGCAGACCCTCGACTCGTTCGTGAACATCGGCCTTGGCTACCTCTCGCTCGACCGTGCATCGGGCACACTGTCGGGCGGCGAGGCGCAGCGCGTCAAAATGATCCGCCACCTCGGCTCCTCGCTCACCGACGTCACCTACGTCTTCGACGAGCCCACCATCGGGCTGCATCCCCATGACATCCAGCGGATGAACGACCTGCTTCTGCGGCTGCGGGACAAGGGCAACACGGTCCTCGTCGTGGAGCACAAGCCGGAAACGATCGCGATCGCCGACCACGTCGTCGACCTCGGCCCCGGCGCCGGTACGGCGGGCGGCACCGTCTGCTTCGAGGGCACCGTCGAGGGGCTGCGGGCCGGCGGCACTGTCACCGGCCGCCATTTCGACGACCGGGCCACCCTCAAGGAGACGGTGCGAAAGCCCACCGGCACGCTGGAGATCCGCGGCGCGACGACACACAACCTTCAGGAGGTCGACGTCGACATCCCGCTCGGGGTGCTCTGCGTGATCACCGGGGTGGCGGGTTCCGGCAAGAGCTCGCTCGTACACGGGTCGATCCCCGCCGGCGAAGGTGTGGTGGTCATCGACCAGGCTGCGATCCGCGGCTCGCGACGGAGCAACCCGGCAACGTACACCGGACTGCTCGACCCGATCCGCAAGGCGTTCGCGAAGGCCAACGGCGTGAAGCCGGCGCTGTTCAGCGCCAACTCCGAGGGCGCCTGCCCCAACTGCAACGGCGCCGGCGTCATCTTCACCGACCTGGGCATGATGGCCGGAGTCGCCACCACCTGCGAGGAGTGCGAGGGGAAGCGGTTCGAGGCATCGGTGCTGGACCACCACTTCGGCGGCCGAGACATCAGCGAGGTGCTCGCGATGTCGGTGGCCGAGGCCGAGGAGTTCTTCGGCGCAGGCGAGGCACGCACCCCGGCCGCGCACGCCATCCTCGGCAGGCTCGCCGACGTCGGCCTTGGCTACCTCAGCCTCGGACAGCCGCTCACCACGCTGTCCGGCGGCGAGCGGCAGCGGCTCAAGCTGGCCACGCACATGGCCGAGAAGGGCGGCGTGTACGTCCTTGACGAGCCGACCACCGGACTTCACCTCGCCGATGTCGAGCAGCTGCTCGCTCTGCTCGACCGGCTGGTCGACGCCGGCAAGTCGGTCATCGTCATCGAGCACCACCAGGCGGTCATGGCACACGCCGACTGGATCATCGATCTCGGTCCCGGCGCCGGCCACGACGGCGGCCGGATCGTCTTCGAGGGCACACCCACCGACCTCGTGGCAGACCGCCCCACCCTCACCGGCGAGCACCTGGCGGCCTACGTCGGCACCTGACGGAGGCCCGACAGCACAGAGCGGCGTAGAGGGGTTGGCAAGGAGCTGGGTCCAGGTGGCGTCGAAGACCGCTTCGGGGTGCCGGTCAGCCGGTCCAGCATCCGCTGGACGCTCGGGGTGATGTACGCGGAGATCATGTCGGGGCCCGGTGGCGCGAGGCCGGCCAGCTGGAAGAGGTGGGCGCGCCCGTCCCCGGAGAGCCGCAGGGCACGGGCCAGGGCCTCGACGATCTGCGCGGAGGGCGTGGTGGCTCTGCCTTGCTCGAGCCGAGTGATGTAGTCGACGGAGATTCCGGCCAGCTGGGCCAGCTCTTCGCGGCGTAGCCCTGCGGTGCGCCGGTGGCCGCCGGAGGGCAGGCCCGCTGCCTCGGGGGAGACCTGATCGCGTCAGTGCCGCAGTGCCGCAGTGCCGCAGTGCTGCTGTGTCGAGTTCCGTCGTTGACATACGGGACAGTGTGGCAAATGTACTGGTAGATGTGCCTGGTACTGATAGTCCTGTGAAGGCGGGTCTACTGGCTGTTCACATGTTTTGTCTGCACGGTGGAGGCATGACACAGCAACAGGAGCATCTACGGCGCCCGCTGTGGGCTGGATCGGCTTGGGCGACCAGGGGCTGCCCATGGCGAAGGCCGTCGCCGAGGCCGGTTTCCCTCTGCATGCCTGGGCTTGGCGGTCCACATTCCTGGACGCTCTGAGCGCCTCGCCGCACATCGGCCACGACGGCGTCAAGGACCTGGCCGCGGCGTGCGACATCGTCGCGCTGCGCGTGCGGACCGATGACGACGTGCTCCAGCTGGTCACCGGCCTGCTGGAAGGGCTGCGGCCGGGATCGATCGTCGTCAACCACGGCACGGGCCTGCCGGGCAACGCCGTACGGCTCACCGAGGTGTGTGCCGAGGCCGGCATCTCGGCCCTGGACGCAACCGTCAGCGGCGGCCGGCCGGCGGCCGAGGAACGCCGGCTGACAACCATGGTCGGTGGCCCGCGGCCGGTCGCCGAAGGGTGCGAGAAGGTCTTCGCCTCGTTCTCCCGTCACGTCGTCCGTCCGGGCGATGTGGGGGCGCCGGGAAGAGGACGAAGCTCTTCAACAACGCCCTGCTGATGATGAACCAGGCCGCTGTCGGCGAGATCGTCGCCCTGGCCGCGGAGCTGAAGCTCGACGTGGTCCGGCTGGTCGAGATCTGTTGTGTTCGCCTTTCGGAGGGGTATGGCACCAGAGCTGCGGGTCGCTGAAGCCAAGGGGGATGCGAAGTGCTGGATCGTTTGATCGACTGGTGGGGCGCCTCGCTCGGCAGACCTGCCGGCCGACTCCTGGCGTACGGCGTGGGCGCTGTTCTCGTCTGCGGCGTTCTGCTGGCTGCCCCGTACGCGCTCCAACGCGTGGCGCCGAGCAGTGTCAACTGGGGCGAACTCAGCGAAATCGCGATCGAGGTGACGCGCGGCCGGTAGTCGTCGGCTCGCCACGCTTTGAGGATGAGTCCTTCAGTCCCTTTCCCCTCGCTGGTTAGGCGAACCTAACCAGCGAGGGATGGTGGACGGCAGAGCGAATCGGCGATCAGAGCCCACGACATGTCGGTGGAGAATCCTTTCAAGTCCTGAAGTCATCAAGTCGAGGCTTCCTTTGCCGCACTTGCGACCAGCTCTCCTGAGTGCTGTCTGATCTATGTGCGGCTCGACCGGGCGACCCGCAGGGGCAGAGGGCAGCACCGGGCACGGCGGACTCCTCGGCACGCTCGCGGGTGACGTGGATCGACGACTTCATGATCGCGCCGGACCGACGCCGACACCTGCGGGCGCCTCCCAGTAAAGGAACAGCCGGAACCCAACGGAGCGTTACGAGCTCTGCAGGGCCAGCAGAGTCGTGTGGAGGTCGGCGTGGCGGGGCTGGTTGTGGGGAAGTCTGGCCAGGGCGGCTGCCATGCCGCAGGTGTTGGTGGCGGCGGAGAAGATCAGGCCGGTGCCGATGGCGGCGGAGAGCCAGCGGGCTGGCTTGTAGCGGGTGCCGGCGGCGAGTCCGAGGACGACCAGGGAGCCGGCGGCAAGGCGGACCTGGCGCTCCATCGGCCACACGTTGCGCACGCCTTCGGGCTGGTCCAGATGGTGCCCTTGCTGGGCCCAGGCGGTGGTGCCGCCGGTGAGGGTCGCGGCGGGGATGTCGGCGGCCGCGAGCTGCCGGCAGGCGGTGGTGGAGCGATTGCCCGATGCGCAGACCATGAGGAGGTCACCGGAGACGGCTGCGGCCTTGAGAGCGGGCAGCGCGGTGTGAAGGCGGTCGAGCGGGATGTTGTGCGCGCCGGGGACATGGCCCGCGGCGTACTCGCCGGGGCCACGGACGTCGATGACGGTATACCGCTCCAGGCGGGCGGCGGCTTGGGCGGGAACGACGGTGGTGGGGGTGCTCATGAGGGGGGTGATGTCCTCTCGTGGTGCAGGGGTGGTCCGTCCCGCCCAACCGTACGTCGGTGCCCAACCGACTGTGCGGGGCGCAGGGACAGAATGCCGGAATCATCAAGATGATCAGGGAGGGCCAGGACTGTGGGGACGTCATCACGCAGCCGACCGTGTCTCGCGTGCCGTGAACGGGCCGGTTCTGCCATCGTCGCGACCGGGCCGCAGCACTGCATGGCCGACGAGTGCCGGGCGGGTGCCGGGTGCCGCGATTGGATGCGGGCCCGGCTGGAGGAGCTGCTCCTCTCCCTGACCTGAGGAGCGCTATCCGGCTCGTTTGTCCAGCGGCTGCGCCAGGGCTGCTGTGTGCATCCTGCGTGTGAGACGGCAGCTTCCGACGCCTTTGCCATCTCTTTGCAACTCACTCTGCTGCTGTGTCGTCTCTGCTCTCGATCAATAACCCGGCCCGCCGCGTCACCGGGCGGGCGAACCGACGAAAGAGAGCGATTCATGCGCCGAACTGTCCTCAGTGCCATGGCCCTCGCGTGCACCGCGGTGCTGGCAAGCGCGGTGCCCGCCTTCGCCGACGGGACAATCCCGTCCCCTGCACCCGCTGCCCCGACCCCGAGGGTCGCACCCCCCGCGAGCGCCACTCCGGCGCCGAGCGTCGCACGGACTCCGAGCGCCGTACGGCCCCGGGTGACGGACCCGAAGGAGGTCGCCGCCGTACCGAAGGGGGCGCCCGACACCGGCGTGGCGCCGGTGTCCGCGCAGTCCGGCGCCGAGGGTGGACTGATCGGCGGGGGTGCCGTCGCGGTGTTCGCCGCCGGCACGGTCTTTCTGGTACGTCGCCTGCGGGCGACCGGGGCATGACCTCGCCCTCCAGGCGCGCGTTCGCCACCGCGGCGATGGCTTCGTTGCTCGTGGGCTGCGGCGGCCACCGGCCCGACCGGGCCACGACCGCACACCCCCGGAACACGCACTCGCCCGCGCGGCCCTCTGCGAAGGCGGCGCAGGCTCTGGGGCGTTCGGTCCCGGTCAGGTTGCAGGTCCCGGCGATCGGGGTCGACACCCCGGTCATGCAGCTGGGGCTGGCCGCGGACGGCAGCGTGCAGGTGCCCCCGATCGCGGCGGACGACCGGGCGGGCTGGTACCGGCACTCGCCGACGCCGGGAGGGATCGGCCCGTCGGTGATTCTCGGCCATGTCACGGTCGGCGCATACGGGGACGGGGTCTTCCGGCACCTCGCGCGGTTGCGGCGGGGCGAGCGGATCGTGGCGCGCCTGGAGAACGGTACAGCGGCGGTGTTCTCCGTCGACGCCGTACGGACGGTCGCGCAGGCGGACTTTCCGACAGGGGCGGTCTACGGGAACGTGGGCCGTCCGGAGCTGCGGCTCATCACCTGCGCCGGCCCCCGTTCCGGTGACGGGTACCGCGACAGCGTGATCGTCTTCGCCATGTTGAGCTCCGACGGCTCCTGACCCGCTGCCGGGATCCCGGGCCGGTGGACCGCATGTCCGGCCCGCCCGGGATCCTTGCCCACGAGTGCCCTCACGAGCATGGAGAGCGTTGAAACGGTCCCGCGAGACAGCAGCGTCCGAGCTGTTCGCCGCCCTCTACCCACGCCTCGCCGGCTGGTGCCGCCGCCTGGTCGACGACGACGAGACGGCCCACGAGATCGCCTCCGAGGCGTTCACCCGGCTCTGGGCCCGGTGGACCTCCGTGACGGAGCCCCGAGGCTTCCTCTATGTCACTGCGGCCAACCTCGTCCGGGACCACTGGCGCAAGGTCGAACGCGAACGCAAAGCCGTGCACCGCGCCACCGCCGAAGCCGCCGTCCGCCCACCTACCGAACAGGCCGACCCGTCGGTACGCCTGCTCGTACAGTCGCTGCCGGAACGGCTGCGCGTTCCGATCCTGCTGCACTACTACGCCGACATGCCGATCCGGGAGGTGTCCGTGCTGACCGGGCGCAAGGAAGGAACGGTCAAGGCCGACCTCCACGCGGCCCGAGAACTGCTCCGCGCCCACCTGAGGAGAAGCCTTGATCACACACTCTGACGACGGTCCGGACTTCGAACCCGACGACCCGCTCGCCGGCATCCTGCGGCCCACTTCCGACTACCTCGGCCCACCCGTCGGCCGGTACGAGGAGATCCGCCGAGGTGCCTCCCGCCGTCGGCTGCTGCGCGCAGCAGCCGGGGTCGGGCTGTCGTGCGTCGCCGCTGCCTGTATCGCACTGCCGCTGCTTCTGACGACACCCGGCGCACCCGTGTCCCCAACGGTCCCCCTCGCCCCACCAACCGCGAGCAGTCCGTCGACCGGGCCCACCCCGCCGGCGTCACCCGAGCGAGTCAACCCCCGCCCCAGCGAGCCGTCCCGGACCGACAGCCCCGCCACCCCGAGCAACCCGGCGGTCTCCACCGGTAGCGTGCCGTCGGCGAAGCCGACTCCGCAATCCGTCGAGCCGCCGGTTCGCAACGGAGCCCGCGCCAGCGCCGAGAGCAGCACCCGCCTGTAGACCCGGATTTCACGGTCGCGGTCAGATCCACGGCAACCGCAAGGTGATGTTGCCGTGGACGGGGCGGGGCTATCAGTCACCCGTTGTCCCGTCGATGCGCTCCCGCAGGAAGTCGGCGTGGCCGATCGAGTCCACTGCGGCTCAGAGGTTGGGTTCGGTCGGCGGTCCTGCCGACCAGAGCTCGTGGGCTTTGCGAGCCCACGCGGTGCGGAAATCGTCGCAGGAGATGTCCAGCGTGAGGTCGATCCGGCCGGTTCCGGAAGCGGAATAGGACCACGACTCGACGTGCAGGCAGATCCAGTGCTCGTCAATGGTGCGGCCGGTGCGGTCGAGCGGTCCCAGATAGGCCCCGCCCGGTAATGCGGGGGCCGGCAGGATGCGTAAGCACGGCCAAGGACATACCTGGCGCGCGGTGGATTCTGCCGTTGCCCCGAACCGGTGCACCTCCCGTCCCGGACGAGCCCAAGCACCGTACTCCGCCGGGTGATCCCGCTGCGGAGCACTGGTCCGCACCCGCGACCGGATCTGGTCGACCTACTTCGTGAGAGCGGCCTCTTGGGCGAGGAGGCTGTACGCGGTGGAGATGAAGGTGTCGGCCCGGCGGAAGCGGCGGGTGGCAAAGGCCGCGAGTGCGGTGTTGGTGGGGGGGTGAAAGCCGAGGAAGGCTTGTTGGCCGCTGGTGGCGCCGCTGTGGAAGTACAGGGGGCCGTTGGACGTGGGGTGGCGGAACCAGGTCAGGGTGTGGGTGTGGCGGTGGCGAAGGCCTCGGCGTAGGACAGGGGCGCGTACGGCGTGCAGAGCTTGTGCCAAGGAGTGGTTGTCGGGTCGGAGGTGCGCTTCGAGGTAGGTGAGCAGGTCGTGGGGGGTGGAGCGTACGGTGCCCGCTGCTCGGAAGCCGGGGATGAGCACGGCCGGGGTGGGGGTGATTCCGTCGGCCCGGTGCCCTGTGGCGTCGAAACCGTCGGGGGTGGGTTGCAGTGTGACGTCCGTGAGGGCGAGGGGGTGCAGGACCAGGGAGGTGAGCAGGGTCTCCCAGGGGGTGGCGGTGGCCGCCGCGAGGGCGTGTCCGAGCGTGGCGACGCCGAAGTTGGAGTATCGCCAGCGGTCGCCGGGGCTGTGGCGGGGGCGGGCCCGTAGGAACGCGGCGATGGTTTGGTCGCGCGAATAGTGGGCGTAGGGGCTGGTGGACCAGCGGGGGAGTGCCTGAGGGTAGAAGTCGGCAGGCAGGGGCGGCAACCCGGAGGTGTGGGTGATGAGGTGCGCCAGGGTGATGGGGTGCTCCCCGGCCGCTCTGGCGGGCGCCAGGCAGGAGATCGCGCTTTCGCCGCCGGTGAGTCGGCCGGTCTGGATGAGGTGGGCCAGCAGCAGTCCGGTGAAGGTCTTGGAGGCCGAGCCGAGTTCGTAGCGCATTTGGTCGCGGGGCAGATCCGGGGGAGTGCCGGTGCCTCCGCTGCGGATGAGGCGATGGCCGTTTCGGGAGAGGGCGAAGACGACATCGGGGGCGTCCATGCTGTCCACTGCGGTGAGCAGCATCTCGGCCAGTTCCTCGGGGCCCGAACCGGCGCTTCCTGCTGGGACGTTGCCCGGTGGGGGGTCGGACAACGCTGTGATGTGCGGAGCCGGCCCGGCGGGCCAGCGGGCGGTTGCGGTCATGCCTGCGCCTGCGCCTGGGACGACAGACGGGTCAACGTGCGTGAGGTCGCCAGTACGGAGGCGAAGGCTGCGACGAGTGTGGGGTGGTAGATGAGGTCGAAGACGTCCTGAGGGTCGCCCTGAGGCATCTCGAGCATGGCCGGCATGGCTCCGTCGGCCTGTTGGGCGGCGGCGAACCCTTCCCAGATACGCGCGTCGAGGGTCGGTTGCGGCATGCAGGCATCGACGACCAGCAGTTCGCCCAACAGGTCCCAGCGCCCCAGGTTCAGCCAGTCGTCCAGCCAGGCCGGTAGCCACAGGGCGAGGTAGTCGGCGATCGGAGGGGGCAGACCCCGCGCGTTTTCCCCCCAGTTGGTGAGGTGGAAGACGGTGTGGGTGATGTCGTAGCCGATACGGGCCCCGACCGTCCAGGGTTCGGGGGAGTGGGCCAGCCAGGTCCGGGCGGTGGCGTCCTGGATCGATGTGCGCGGCTCCAGGCCGAAGCGGCCCTCGAAGGCGGAGAGCCCAAGCCGGCGTACCGCTGTGGTCTCCAGCGCCGCTGCGCTTGTCAGGCGGTGGTGGAGTGCGGCGGCCCGTTCCACGTCGGGGTGGGTGTAACCGAGTTCCCTGAACGGCAGATACACCTCGAAGGGGATGGGGGAGGTCGGCTCGATGCGGTGGCCGCGCATCAGCATGTTCCCGCCGTCCAGAACCTCCCGCCAGGCGTGGTCGATCAGTTGGCGTGCGAGTGCGGTCTGACGGGACCCGGACACCCCCTCGCGGAACAGCACCGCGCAGATCAGCGCCAGTTCCCCGACCGGTTTGAAGCGATCCAGGAAGCCGACTTCGGGGTCGACGTCCAGTTCCAGACGGAACCCGTCACGGTGGGCGTGCAACCACTCGATGGCACTGGCACCGACGGCGTGGATCAGCCGCGTACTGGTCATGTCGCCACTCCCTGTCCGCGGGCTTCTTGGAAACTCTGCCGACCGTCGCCCCCCGGATCGTGTGTGTTCCCCATGGGGGGACGGGCGCTGGTGAGAGCACCGGCGAACAGGGCCATCAGCGTCGAGTGGTAGCAGTGCGTAAAGTCCTGGGCCATGGCCCGGCCGAGTGGACCGGGACCCACCTCGGGCAGGCAACCGCCCGTCTGCGCTGCGGCGATGGTCTCCCAGATGGTGTCTGCCTCTGCCTCTGTGTCTGTATCTGGATGGGACGAGAGGCGCGGCAGGTTGGCGGCCACGGCCAGGAGTTCACAGCTGAGATCCCACTGGTCGTCCTCCATACAGGTGGCCAGCCAGGCCGGCAGCCACAGCTCCAGGTAATCGGCGAGATACGGCGGGACACCCTGCGCGTCGTGGCCCCAGTCGGTGAGATGAAAGACCGTGTGCGTCAGCGTGTAGCCCACCTCCCGGTCGAACACCCATGGCTCGGCGAGACTGGCGAGCCAGGTGCGCTCCAGGGCGGCGGACACCGTGTCATGTTGCGCCAGCCCGGCGCGGCGCTCGCTGTTGAGCACACCGAGCTTGCGCGTCGGAACCTGCTCCCACCCCCGCCACCCACGGGTGGCGGCCACCAGCGCCGTGGCCTGCTCGAATCCTGCGTGCCGCAGACCCCCGGACGTGAAGGCTGCGTAGATCTCCAAGGGATAGGTCGCGAACGGCTCCAGGCGCTGCAACTCGTTTAGCACGGCGCCTTGCCCGGTCTCCTGCCATGCGAAGTCCAGCAGACCGGCCGCACTCTCGTGGAGCAGGGTGCCCACCGGGGTGTGATGCAGCACGGGTACGCACACCTGGGCCAGCTCACCCAGCGGCTTCCATGTCCTGTTCACATCCCCGTGCGCTGCGAGGGCGTCCTGGCCCAGGCGAAAGCCCTCCCGGTGCTCCCAGAGCCAGCCCGCCGCTGCCTCGGCCACGCCCCGGGGCACCTCGGACGTCACTGTGCTGCTCCTGGGCGCAGCATCCGGGCGGCCTGGACTTGCAACGCGACCCTGGCATCGGGGGCGCCCATTTGGGCGACGAACTCCAGGCCCGTATCCAGCCCCAGGGACGGGGGAACGCCGTCGAGCAGCGTCAGCCATCGCCCGGCTCCGGCGGCCTGCAGCCAGTCACGGCGGCGTACCGCCCTGACGAACCCGCGGGCCACATCGACCGGCCGGCTCGCGGCCAGGTGGCTCACGCCGCAGGCGGCACCGGGCACGGCCAGCGCGCTGAGTACGGCCAGCTGATGAGTCAGCATCTGCCAGGACGTGCCGTGGAGCCATTGGGTGTCCGGCTCCGGCGCGCAGGTTGTGGGGGAGGGGGAACGCAGTCGGCGGACCGCTCGGTCCATGGCCCAGTGGCTCCACAGCGCCGTCGCCGGTGCCGTGGCGGACGGGGTATGGGCAAGGAGGGATCTGTCCATGAGGGCCAGTCCGGCTTCATCGACCGGTTGCTCGGGGGAGAGTGCGGCCGGCAGCAGGGCATCGGCGCCCAGAATACGCAGCGCTGCCAGCGTGAGCCTCTCGTCGTGCCCCTGGCTGTTCGCCCGGGGCAGTGCGGAGCGGTGGGGTGCCCCCCCC
>NZ_JASITA010000078.1 GCF_030063415.1 Streptomyces sp. H27-C3
CGCCTGCACTCCGCCCTCGACTACCTCCCACCCGAAGAATTCGAGGCCCAGCACCACCGAACCCAGGCGACCACGAACACCGCCTGAAACCACACAAACCGGCCGCTACGAAACTCAGGGCAGTTCAATTGCCAACTATGACCTGTTCAACGAGTACGACCGAGCCGTGGGTGAAGCAGAGTTCCGCAAGAATGTCGCCTACGCCCTCGTGGGTCTGACCGCCGCGCTCAGCTGGCTGGAATCGCCTTGGTGGGCCCTCCTGCTGGTCCTTTCCGTCCGGCTCTACGTTGCCGGGGTGGGCAGCGAGCGATCAGCCAACGACGTCCTCATCCAGGCTGTGGTGGCTGGTCTCGTGCTGCCCGGCGCCTTGAGCGGAGCCGCAGGTGTGCCGGCTGTCCCTGCGAGACGCAGTCAGTAGGTGCGGTCGACTCACCCGGTGATTCGGCTGCGGGTACGCGGGCGATCGATCTGACTCGGTCCTCCCACAGTGTCTTCCGGCCCTCCGCGCAGCAGCGGCGCATCGGGGGAGCGGGGGAGTAGCAGCCCATCAGGTCTCCCGGCTCGCGCGGCCACGACCGATCGCTACCGGCAGTGCGTGTCCGGGGCATGAGGTGCACAGAGAGCGCGCCGTTGTGGTTGCGGGCGGCGGAGAGTGCTGAACCGCCTTCGCGACTATCCGGCCTTCGCTCCAGTCCGGCGGCGCCAGCAGGCTCTCCGCCACCTTGCTCACGCCGGCTACCCGGATGCGGCCCCTCACAGCGCCGGGGTGCCGTGTTGCCCGGACTTGTTGCGCGAGGGACAGCGGGACTTGGTCGGAGAAGGAACTACGGCGGCGCACGGTGCTCGGTCACGCCGGCGCGTAGGTTCGCGAAGCAGTCCCGGGGCGTAGCGCGGTTATGACCAGCTTTGCGCGGCGGCCTCTTTGCCGTAGCGGCACGTGATGGCGCCGGTGGCGCTGCTCAGTTTGGTGGGGATGGGGAGTTGCTGGTGGGGGAGTGGGCGGTGCTGGGCTTGTTGTTGTGCGCGCCGGGTGGTTGTGCCTGGTACGGCGGGTGCGGCAGACCTCACGGTGCATCAGGTGGCGGTCGCCGCCGGGCAATTATCACGGCGTGATAATTCCGTCTACACGGTGGGCCTATTTAACTAACGTGTCGGTGATTGATTCGATCACAGACGTTAGTAAGGTGTCTTCCATGACTTCTCCAGCCTCCGCCAACGACCGCGAGAAGGTCGTCTCCAAACTGCCGGGATGGCTCTGGCAGGACCTCAAGGTCCGAACCGCCCAGCACGGCATCGAGATCCAGTCGGCCGTCGCGCAGGGCCTCTCTGCCTGGACCGCCCTGGCCTCCACCCCCGCCGCGGTCGACACCAAGGGCGCCGATTCCTTCGCGACCTGGCTCCCTCCCGGCCAGTGGGAGGACTTCAAGGCGCTGTGCGCCGACCGCAAGGTCTCCCTCATTCAAGGGCTCGCCCAGGGCGTGCAGTTGTGGCTGGAGAAGAACCCGGCACCCAGCGTGCAGCGCCCGGCCATCCCGCGGCGCTTCATTGTCTGCAACCAGAAAGGCGGCGTCGGCAAAACTGCCATCGCCGCCGGCCTCGGCGAAGGCCTCGCCGAGGACAGCGACCAACTGCACTCCGTCCGGATCTCCAAGCATTTCGCCGCGCTCCTGCAGGACACCGACGACGCCGACGATAACCGCCTGAGTATCGAAGACGTCCCCGGCCTCGGCCTGAACGTCCTGCTCGTCGACTTCGACCCCCAGCGCCACCTCACCAAGCAGCTCGGCCACCAGGAACTCCCCATGGACGGTGACAGCCTGACCAAGCACATGGGAGGCGACGCCAAGGGAGACATCAAGGACCTGATTGTCCCTATCGGCACCGGGGGAGACCGCTTCGGCGGTCGGCTGCACCTGCTGCCCGGATGCCAGGATGGCTTCCTCCTCGACGTCAGTCTCTCCAAGGTCCGCGCCCGCGAAGCTGCCCTCGAGCGCGCCCTTGCCCCCGTCGAGGCCAACTACGACGCCATCATCATCGACTGCCCGCCCAGCCTCGGCCTGAGCATGGACGCGGCCATCTACTACGGGCGCCGCCGCCCGAACGAGGCCCCCGGATCGTCCGGCGCGCTGATCGTCGTCCAGGCCGAGGACAGCTCCGCCGATGCCTACGACCTGCTCACCAACCAGATCGAGGACCTGCGCGGCGACCTCGCCCTGGAACTGGAGTACCTGGGCCTGGTCGTCAACCTCTACGACCCCCGGCGCGGCTACATCGCCACCTCCTCTCTCCAGGCATGGATGGATATAAAGGACCCCCGGGTGGTCGCCGTCGTCGGCGACCTCACCGAACAGCGCAAGGCGGTGCGCCTCAAGCGCCCCCTGCTCGACTACGCCCCCAAGAGCGAGCAGGCCATCGCCATGCGTGCCCTTGCCCGGGAGGTCTGGTGAGCAGGGTCGCCGACGAACTCGGCACAGGAACGTCCTTTGGCAACGCCCGGCCCGTCAGCGCCCGGCGGGCCGCGACTGCCGCGGCCACGGGCACGGCGACTGCCGGTGTACCGGATCCGACAGAGCTGCCGCTCGCGCAGATCAGCCAGAATCCCGACAACCCGCGCGACCATCTGCGTAATCTCGACGACCTCACCAACTCCGTACGTGAGCTGGGCGTCATCAACTCCATCACGGTCTCCCGTGTCGAGGCCTATCTGCGTGAACGGCCTACGCGCGCCAATGAACTGGACGAGGGCGCCCGCTACTTGGTGGTCGACGGCCACCGGCGCCTCGAAGCCGCCCGCCGTGCCGGCCACACCACCATCAAGGTCACCATCAACGACGCGTTGGTGGCCACGGACGAGACCCTCCTCGAGTCCGCGTTCGTCACCAACTTCCACCGTGACGACATGACCGAACTCGAAGAAGCCCACGCCCTTGAGGCACTGGTCAAGCACTACGGAAGCCAGAGCAAGGCATCCAAGCGTCTCGGCATGCCGCAGTCCACAATCTCCTCGAAGCTCTCATTCCTCAAGCTCAGCCCCGAACTGCAGGCCGACCTGGCCAACGGTGAGGTGAAGGTAGAACACGTCCGCAACCTCGGCAAGCTTCCCGCCGAAGAGCAGCGCGCCCAAGCCCAAGCCCGGGCCGAAGCGGAAGAGGCGCGACGCCGCGCCGCGAAGGCCGACAGGAAGCAAGTGACCTCCGGCGCCGAAGCGGAGCAGGAAAATCACGGCGTGATAGACGGCCATGGGGGAGGCGAACCCACCCCAGACACCAAGAGCGCGGCCGCAGAAGACGCCCAGCCCGGGGCGGCGAAGCACACCCAGGCCGTGGTGAAGACAGCCGAAGCGGGAGTGCCCGATCCACGCAAGGCACCTCACTCCGCTGAGGCCGAGGACGGCAGGCACGATGTGCCCTGGGAGGACGAGGTAGCCCTCGGACACATGCTGATTGAGCGAGTGGACCCGGCAGTCCTGAGCAAGCTGATCGGGTTTCTTCTCAACGCACGCAAGAGCCCCGACGCCTAGCGTGCACACCGGCCCGCCCCGCTCCCCCGCCAGACCGGGGGAGCGGGGCGGGCTAGAAGACAGTCCGCTATTGCCCCTCAGACGTCTCCCAGACCGGAGCAGATGCCACGACCTCTAACGCCGGGCCACAAAACCCCAAAACCCCAAAACCACAGCATCTATGGCCATCATGAATATTTTCGAGGTTGTTCGATTCTTCGCTCAGAGCGATCCTAAGGAAACCGAAGGCTATGAGCTTCAGCCGGTTTGTGTGCCTGAGTGTCGGACCGCTAGGAAGATTTCAGTAGTGCACGATTCACTTCAGTGTGTCCTCAGTGGCGCACCGACGATTTCAGTGCCGCAGCCTTCGAGGCAGGAGGCAAGGCAACTGGTCGGCCGTGTCGGGCGTCCTTGAGGCATGACGTCTGTAACGACCTCGGGGGCAATAGTGCGCGGGCTCCCGGCGCCCCGCGGCTCCGCCTCCGGCGTTGTCGTCGGTCGACGACGCTCCGCGTCGCCTCCCTCCTCCGCCTTGGACGCGAAGCCGCATAACGCCGCTCGCTGATCCACGCTCCATTGCCCCCGAGGTCGTAAGCCCCGCGCCGTCCTCAACTCCGCCGCCCTGGTCGCACTGCGGCCACAGAGCCGACCCTGCACCCGACCCGGTCGGCTGTCGCGGCATTCACGTCGGCGCGCACGCCGCGTGTCTGGCCCACCTGCCCGAGGCCGACCGGACCGCCTACCCGGCCACCCTGTCGCCTGGCACCGGCATAGACCACCGCGGCACCCCCTTCACCTCAGACCTGCTGAATCAAGTACTCGACGCCCTGCGCGATCCCACCGGACGCCCTGTCCTTGGCGACGCCGAGTTCGACTGGGCGACGTTCACCGGCGACGCCGGGTTCTACGGAGCGACTCAGAGGCAACGCCGGGTTCATCGGGGCGACTATCAGCGGCAGCGCCCGGTTCGAACTGGTGACTTTCAGCGGCAGCGCCGCGTTCGGCGGGACGACCTTCAGCAGCAGCGCCCGGTTCGACAAGGCGACTTTCATAAGCGGCGCCTCCTTCGACACGGCGATTTTCACCAGCGTCACCCGGTTCGACGAAGCGATTTTCACCGGCAGTGCCCGGTTTCAAAGGGTGCAGTTCGAGAAGGCGCCTCGCTTGGGCCGCTGGTGTGCAGTGAGCGGGTGGTGTTGGACGGTGCGGTGCTCCAGCAGTCGGTGACGGTGGAGATCGCCGCCCGGCAGGTGAGCTGTGTGCGTACACGGTGGGTGTCGACCGCCACGCCGGAACTGCGCTACGCCGACTTGGAGCTGCGTGATGCGATCTTCGAGTACCCGGTGCTGGTCGCCGCCAGACCCGACCCCTCTCCCCGCCCTGAATCAGGTGACCCGCTGTCGGAGGCAGAATTGTCCGGCGAGGAGCCCGGCGTGCGCCTGGTGTCGGTGGCCGGAGCGAATGCCGCGCTTCTGATGCTGCACGACATCGACCTGAGCGGGTGCCGGTTCGCCGGCGCCGTCCATCTCGACCAGCTGAGGGTCGACGGCTGGTGCACCTTCGCCACACCCCCACCGGCTGGAACTTGCGCTCCCCTTGGAGATGGAGCCAGCGCAACACACTGACCGAGGAACACCACTGCGGACACGCACCGCCCGCCACTCCGACCGGGCCGTCGCCTTGGGCCGGACCAGCCCGCCACACGACGCCCTGGAGCTGAAGTTGGCCGCGGTGGCGGCGCTGTACCGGCAACTGCGCAAGTCACTGGAGGACGGCAAGAACGAGCCGGACGCTGACGACGGCGTTGTCAACTTGCTGGAGCCTGCGGTGGGGTGGTCCGGGTCGGGACGTGTCTGGCCGCGGTGGGTCCCTGATTCAGGCGGTCGCGGGCAGGCCGGCGCCGGTGGTGATGTGCCTCTAGGTGGTGAAACGGTGGGTCATCTCGGCTTGGTAGTCAGGGGCGGTGAACCGGTGACGGCGGGGTCGGAAGTGTGGGGAGATCCGGCTGAAGGCGGCGAGGAAGCGTTGCGCTGAGCCGACGGAGCGGAAGCCCTTCATGGCGCGTTCTCCTTGCCGGGTCGGCTGGTGGGAGTTCTCCGCCCGGTTGTTCAATCCCTTATGCGCGCGGTGCTCGACCGACGGCAGCATCTTCCGCAGGGCGGCCCCGTAACTACGGAGCTTGTCGGTGACCACCACCCGGGGCACCGACCCGGTGCCTTTGAGGAGTTTGCGGAAGAAACGCCTGGCCGCAGCCTTGTCCCGACGGTCGGTCACCAGAATATCCAGCACGTTGCCGTCGGCGTCGACGGCCCGCCACAGGTACTGGATCTTCCCGTTAATCTTGATGAACACCTCGTCAAGATGCCATTTATCGCCCGGCCGCGGCCGGCGTCGGCGCAGGGCGGCCGCGTAGGCAGGGCCGAACTTCCGCGCCCACTGACGGACCGTCTCGTACGACACGACGACGCCACGTTCCAACATCATCTCCTCCACCTCACGGAAACTGAGCGGAAAGCGGTAGTACAGCCATACGCAGTGCGCGATGATCTCCGGCGGGTAGCGGAAACCCTTGTACGAGGGGGTCTCCACGAACGGCCCTTCTCCGACGGCGACGACCAACCCGATGATCATGCCAACCAGACCGCCTTCAGCCAAGTTGACAACGCCCTTGAAGGGGTCTCAAGAATCGAGAACGGCGGCGACGGCCTCGATCTCGACGAGTTGGTCGTTGTAACCGAGCACGGTGACGCCCATCAAGGTGCTGGGGACGTCATGGTCGACGAACGAGTCCCGGACTACCCGCCAGGCGGCCACCAGGTCCTCCTGGCGGGTCGATGCGACGAGAACCCGTGTGGTGATGACGTCCTGGAGTGACGCACCTGAGGCAGTAAGAGCAGCCTGCATGTTCTCGATCGCTTTCGCTGCCTGGCCCGCGTAGTCCCCGATCGCTGCCGTGGAACCGTCATCGTTCAGCGGGCATGACCCGGCGAGGAAGATCAGGCGTGACTCGGCGGGCGCCGTGGCCGCGTAGGCGTACTCGGCGACGTCGGACAGGGAGGCGGAGCGGATCAAAGTAATGGCACGAGCCACGGTCGTGGGGGCCTTTCTCCTCGGGTGCTGAGCGCAGACATCCTGCCAGCACCCCAGCGGCTCCCGCCTTCCCTTTTATCGCCGCCCCCAGGGCAACGCCATCATTTCTGCTCGATATTCATGAACCGCATGATCACCAACTGACTCCGGAACCAGTCGACAAACGCTGTTCCTAGAGATCGACGAAGCGACATCGAGTTGCTCGGCGAGATCCAGGTAGGCGTCAAGGTCGCTGCGATCTGGATCGAGCGGATCGTAGATTGCCGTCAGCCGCGGGTGCTCGAAGATCTCATCAGCCATGTGCGCGAAGGTATGGCTGATGGGCGGTCAAGAGTCGCTCAATTTCGCGGCGATTGGCTCCTCGCAGCCACCGGCAAAGCAGCCGCCCCCGCTGAGGCCCAGCTTTGGGAACTGCTGCCAACAAGGTGGCAAGCGACAGGCTCTCGAGGGGGCGGTACGCCGCGTCACTTACGCTCTCACCCCGCTGGGTCTCTCCCTCAACGGGGCGCTGAGTCCCCTCGGCGCCTGGGGCAGAAAGCACATCCTCGGCGGGCGGACCGCACACGACGAAGTACCCGACTCCCTGCACTGAGGGGTCCTTGGCAGGCATGCGAGAGATTCCCACTGGCCAGTACCCTGCCGGCCGCATCATGCTGATGATCTCCGGCTAAGAAAATCTTGCCGGCGCCAGGCGAGCACGTACACCGACAGCAGCCCCGTCACAGGGTCGCTGACGGTGTCGTTTCGTACGAGCCGACCAGCCGCGCCAGCTGCCGGCCCGCCGCCCTCAGAGGCTCTTCGTTACGGTTGACCTGGGCCGTCACTTCGGCGCCTTCCAGGGTGCTGATGATCGTGGTCGCCAGGTCGTGGGCGTCCTCGGCGTGGAAGCCTGAGCGCAGCAGCTTGTCGTAGACCAGCTGCTCCCAGCGGCTGAGCGCGGCCGCGCACACTCGTTGGATCTCGGAATCGGTGCCGAGCGTCTCCAGTGCCGCCGCGGTGATCGGGCAGCCGTCGGTCCAGCCGGAATCGTGCAGCGCCTCGGCGAGCTGCACGGCGCAGGCCTGCACGGCCGCGCCGGGGTTCTCCTCGCTGTCCAGGGCCGAACCGAGCAGGACCGCGAACTCCTCGTCGCCGTACTGGAGTGCGGCGACCGCGACGGCCTCCTTGCCGCCCGGGAAGAAGTGGTAGACCGAACCGAGGGTGGCCTGCGCCTCCCTGGCGATCTGCTTGATGCCGGTGCCGACATAGCCCTGCCGCTGTACGAGGCGCGCGGCGGCGACGACGATCCGTTCCCGGGTGTTGGTCTGGCTCATGAGCACACCCTATTGGTTAGAACGTTCGTTTTGGTGGTGTGGTAGCTTCCGCCCCACGCTCTGGATAGAGCGTTCGTTCTAGTCACGCCGCACAGGCGATCGCGGAGGAATTCACCATGCGCAGTAAGCAGCCGGTCACGAAGCAGCCGGTCACCGTCATCGGCCTCGGCCTCATGGGACAGGCGATGGTCGACGCCTTCCTGGACAAGGGCCACGAAGTCACCGTCTGGAACCGCACCGCGTCCCGCGCGGACGCTCTCGTCGAACGCGGGGCCCGGTTGGCCGGCAGTATCGAGGAGGCACTTGCGGCCAACGAGCTGGTGATCCTCAGCCTGACCGACTACGACGCGATGTACGCCGTACTGCGGCCGGTGGCGTCTGCGCTGTCCGGCCGCGTGGTGGTCGACCTCAGCTCGGACACCCCCGACAAGACGCGGGCGGGCGCGCGGTGGGTCGCCGAGCGCGGCGGAGTGCATCTCACCGGCGGGGTCACCGTGCCGCCGTCGGGCATCGGGCTGCCCGAGTCGTCGACCTTCTACAGCGGCCCGCGCGCGTCGTTCGACGCGCACCGGCCCACCCTGGAAGCCCTCACGGGCGCGGACTTCCGTGGCGAGGACCCCGGGCTGGCCGCACTCTTCTACCAGATCGGCATGATCATGTTCTGGACGTCGATGCTCAGCTACTGGCAGGCCGTTGCCCTCGCCGAGGCCAACGGCCTGACCGCAGCCGACATCCTGCCGCACGCCACCGAGACCATGACGTCCATGCCGGGCTTCCTGTCCTTCTATGCGGCGCGCATCGACGCAGGCGAGCACGGCGGCGACGTCGACCGCCTGGCCATGGGCATGGCGAGCGTCGAGCACGTGCTGCACAGCAACGCCGACGCGGGCGTCGACACCGCCCTACCGGCCGCCGTGGCCGACCTGTTCCGCCGCGGGATGGACGCCGGGCACGCGAGCGACAGCTTCTCCAGCCTGGTGGAACTGATGAAGAAGCCGACGGTCTAGAAGCACTACCGGGCCGGTATCGCGGCTAGAGGCGTACTGCCGAT
Source organism: Streptomyces sp. H27-C3 (assembly GCF_030063415.1). GTDB lineage: Bacteria > Actinomycetota > Actinomycetes > Streptomycetales > Streptomycetaceae > Streptomyces. The sequence goes on from NZ_JASITA010000078.1 coordinate 8,954, forward strand.
CACCACCCGCTTCCGGATCCACGGCGACCGGATGCGGGGGGCAAGGTCTTCCGGGGCCCGCTTTCCCGGTTCTGCGTTCCGTCGTGTCAACGTCAGTCGTACGAGCCGGGTCGGGGGCGTGGCCCGACCCGGCAGAGGAGTACGCCATGCCGAAGAACCAGTCCACTGCCGCGCAGACCGCCCGCAGGGAAACCCAGAGCGGGGGCAAGTACACCGAGGCTCTGCGCCGTGCGACGACCTGCGCCGCACCGGGCGCACCGCACGTCCTGCGGTTCCTGGCTGAGCGCTCGCGGCGGGGCGTTGTCAACTTGCTGGAGCCTGTGGTGGCGTGATCGGGATCGGGACGTGTCCGGCCGTTGCGAGGTCCCTGGGTCAGGCGGCCGTGGGCAAGCCGGCGCCGGTGGTGAGGCGTCTCCAGGTGGTGAAGCGGACCGTCATCTCGGCTCGGTAGTCGGGGGCGGTGAGGAGATGCCTGCGGGGTCGAAAGTGCGGGGAGATGGAGCTGAAGGCGCCGAGGAAGCGTTGGGCTGAGCCTACGGAGCGGAAGCCTCTCCTGGTGCGTTCGCGTTGCCGCGTGGGCTGGTGCGAGTTTTCCGCCCGGTTGTTCAATCCCTTGTGCGAGCGGTGTTCGACCGAGGGCATCACCTCCCGGAGGGCGGCTCCGTAACTACGGAGTTCGTCGGTGACCACCACCCGCGGCACCGACCCGGTGCCCTGCAGCAGTTTCCTGAAGAAACGCCTGGCCGCGGCCTTGTCCCGACGGCCGGTCACGAGAATGTCCAGGACGTTGCCGTCGGTGTCGACGGCCCGCCACAGGTACTTCAGCTCACCGTTGATCTTGAGGAACACCTCGTCCAGACGCTTCGAGTTCGGCGATGAGGGTGGGCAGGACGAGCGGCCGTGTTCGACGGTGTCGGTTGTCATTCGCATCGCCATGCCGTCGCCGGGCCGACCGACGGGAGCGGGCTTCGGGTACCTCGACAACGGCCGAGGGGCGGCAGTGGGCGTGCGCGTACCGCACGTGCGCGACACGGCCCGTGGCCCGCTCAAGACCCGCGATCCGTACGACGACGTTGGCTGGCTCGTCCGGGGAGATCCTGTTCTCGCAGGCCAGGCAGATCGCGTTGTTGAGGGTGACCGCGCCGGCCTTGGCGACGCCGTCCGGCCCGAGTGCGGAACGCACGTCGGCGCTCATACGGATATCGGTCATTTGTCGCTCCCGGAGAAAGGGCCGCCTGTGCTCGTACCAGCACAGCGGATCCGCCCCCGGCGGGTGGGCACTTGGCGGTTTTGGTTATGCGCCGAGGCGTGCATCTCCTCGATGGTCACCGACCGGGGCGGAAGCGGGATCCCCACGCGAAGGCCAAGTCCTTCAGCAGGACGTCCTCCAGCTCGCCCTCCCAGATGCCGTCCAGGAGGAGCGGGGCACTCTCCAGGCGCTCGCAGATCACCAGACTCTCGGGCTGAGCACTGCCGAGCCGCCGCCAAGACCTCTTTGGCATTGAGCGTCGGGTGCGCCCGTATGGGGGTGGGCCTCGCCGTCGTGTCGCGGGGGAGCCGGTCTGCCATCGCGACAGCGCCCACAGGGCTGCGACGGCGAGGGTGACGATGGCCGGCAGGGCCGCCGGGGTGGGGGAGGCCGTTCTCTCGCGGTGGCCACGCAGGTGGTCCCGCTCATTGCGGGGGTGTCCGTGGCGGCCGCGCCGGTGTCGGCGGTGTATGCGTGCAGGGGGCCGGTGCCGCCGTGGAGGTGTGGCAGCCGGTGGCAGCACTGGCCGGGGCGCCGTGCATGAGGAACAGGCCGGACAGGACAGCGCGCAACACGAACCACTTGGCCATGTGCGGCCGGTGCGTGCGGGCGCCCTTCACGGTTGACGATATACCCCCACCGGTTCCCCGGCGGTCCGGCCCCGCCCCGGGGCCTGTCGTCGTAACGGCGTGTTCGCCGCAGGTTCAGGAATGCGCATCCCGCGGGCCGCTATTTCGTCTTTGCGAAAGGGCGATAGGGGGGTAATAGGGAGAAGAGAAGGGGGCGGGTGGAATTCATTGCTGCGATAGTGTCGCGGCCCAAGTCGAGTCAATTCACTGAGAGAGTGTGTAACTCATGGGTCGTTCACCGCAGTCATTTGAATTCCCCGCCTGGCCGCAGTACGGGGACGAGGAGCGGACGGCTCTGAACCGTGCCCTCGACCAGGGGCAGTGGTGGCGTATCGGGGGTAGTGAGGTCGACACCTTCGAGGAGGAGTTCGCCGAGTACCACGGTGCCCCGTACGCGCTTGCGGTGACCAACGGGACGCATGCGCTGGAGCTTGCCCTTCAGGTGCTCGGGGTCGGTCCCGGCTCTGAGGTCATCGTTCCTGCGTTCACCTTCATTTCGTCTTCGCAGGCCGCCCAGCGGCTGGGCGCGGTGGCCGTTCCGGTGGACGTCGACCCGGAGACGTACTGCATCGATCCGGCCGCCGTCGCCGCTGCGATAGGTCCCAGGACCCAGGCCATCATGCCGGTCCATATGGCGGGCCAGATCGCCGACATGGATGTGCTGGAGAAGCTGTCCGCCGACTCCGGCGTGGCGATCCTGCAGGACGCAGCGCATGCCCATGGCGGGCAGTGGCAGGGGAAGAAGGTCGGTGAACTCGGGTCCGTGGCCGCGTTCAGCTTCCAGAACGGCAAGCTGATGACCGCGGGCGAGGGCGGCGCGGTGACCTTCCCGACTCGTGAGCTGTACGACAGCGCGTTCCTGCGGCACAGCTGCGGGCGGCCCCCGACGGACCGCAAGTACTTCCACAACACCTCGGGCTCCAACTTCCGGATGAACGAGTTCACCGCGTCGGTCCTGCGTGCCCAACTGGGGCGGCTGGCCGGTCAGATCGATACCCGTGAGGAACGCTGGCCGCTGCTGGCGAGCCTGCTCGCCGAGATCCCCGGCGTCGTACCGCAGCGCCGGGACGAGCGCAACGACCGTAATCCGCACTACATGGCCATGTTCCGGGTCCCCGAGCTCGGCGAGGAGCGGCGCAACGCCCTCGTGGACACTCTGATCGAGCGTAAGTTCCCGGCCTTCGTCGGCTTCCGCGCCATTTACCGCAGCGATGGCTTCTGGGAGACCTGCGCTCCGGAGGAGTCCGTGGAGGAGATCGCCCGCCGCTGCCCGAACTCCGAGGCGCTTACGACCTCGGGGGCAATAGTGCGCGGGCTCCCGGCGTCCTGCGACTCCGCCTCCGGCGTTGTCGTCGGTCGACGACGCTCTGCGTCGCCTCCCTCCTCCGCCTTGGATGCGAAGCCGCATGACGCCGCTCGCTGATCCACGCTCTATTGCCCCCGAGGTCGTTAGCCGGGATTCGGTCTGGCTGCACCACCGGACGTTGCTGGGCACCGAGCAGCAGATGCACGACATCGCGGCTGTCATTGCCGAGAGCGTGGCCGGGGCATGAACGGGCCTGTCCGTGTCGTGGTGGTCGGGCTGGGGTGGGCGGGCCGGGAGATCTGGCTGCCGCGGCTGATCGAGCACCCGGCCTTCGAGGTCACGGCTGTGGTGGATCCGGCGGCCGACCCCGCACTTCTGGGGGTCCCGCTGCTCGGCGATATCGCGGCGATCACGTCTGAAACCGTTGACCTCGCGGTTGTCGCCGTGCCGAACCATCTGCACGCCGATATCGCCGAGAAGCTGCTGGCCCGGGGCATTCCCGTGTTCCTGGAGAAGCCCGTGTGCCTTACGTCTGCGGAGGCCGATCGGCTCGCCGTGGCGGAGCGCACCGGGGGTGCGGTACTGCTGGCCGGCAGCGCGGCCCGGTACCGGACCGATGTCCGCGCGCTGTACGAGCGGACGGCGGCGGTGGGGCGGATCCGGCACATCGACGTGTCCTGGGTGCGGGCGCGCGGCGTTCCGGACTCGGGCGGCTGGTTCACGCAGGCGCGGCTTGCGGGTGGCGGGGCGCTGGTGGACCTCGGGTGGCATCTGCTGGACAGCGTTGCGCCGATTCTGGGGCTGGTTGGCATTACGCAGGTGGTCGGCACGGTGTGCGACGACTTTGTCAACTCTGCTGGTGAGCGGGCTGGTTGGCGCGACGACTCGCCGGTGCCGGGCAGTGGTGCGGCGGGTGGGGACGTTGAGGACACCGTCCGAGGCTTCCTGGTTACGGAGGATGGTGTCTCGGTTGCGTTGCGCGCGAGTTGGGCCTCGCACGAGGCGCGCGACGTCACGCTGAGCAAGGTTGAGGGCAGTGCGGGTGTGGCCTCGTTGCGCTGCACGTTCGGGTTCAGCCCGAACCGCGAGGGCGGGTCCGACCTGACGTTCACCAGTGCCGGTGAGACCACGCTGGTGCCGCTTGCGGCGGAGCGGATCGGGGCGGAGCGGATTGGGGCGGAGTACGACCGGCAGCTCGATGAACTGCCCGCGTTGCTGGGTGACTCAGCCTCGATCCACCGCGTAGTGGTCGGGCTGTGGATGGAGAAATCAGAAGAGGTGCCCGCTGGCCTGGGATGATGGGAGTTCTTACGCTTCCATCAGACCCGAGCAAGAGGGCACCTGGTAAGT
>NZ_JASITA010000079.1 GCF_030063415.1 Streptomyces sp. H27-C3
CTCAGACATCCCGGCCTCACCTCAGTGAGGTACTGACCTCAGTGAAGTACTGAGAGAGGCAGGACAGGCCAGACAGGGGGGTCATACAGAAAACGCGTGCCCTCTTGTGCCCGGGGCTATGAGGTCCGGGGCACAACCGCGTTCAGGTACTGAGGTCCAGTACCTCATGGACTTCAGTGAGCTCAGTAGAATACTGATCATGGCAATGTCATGGGCGTTCGTGAACTTGAAGCCGGGGGTGGGGAAGTCCACCACCACGGTCTTCCTGGGCCAAGCCTTCTACGAAATGGGCTTGAAGCCCCTCCTGGTCGATGCCGACTCCGGTCGGTCCTCGCTCGCTGCGTACAACCGCGCGGGCGGTCTGAACTGGCCTGTCATCGGCATGGATGAGCCAGACCTCCACCGCAAGATCCCGGACATCGACCAGGGAGTCGATGTCGTCCTCATCGACGTCCCCCAGCTCGAAGACCATGCCCGGATCGCCCGGGGCGCGATGCGCTACGCGGAGACCTGGATTCTGCCCGTTGCGCCCAGCCACTACGAGGTGGACCGGATGTTCGAGCCTCCTCGGGGTGCCCCGGACGACAGTGACCGTTCCCTCCTGAAGGAACTCCTTGCCGAGGTCCAGGACATGAGGAACGTGCCGGCGGACGTCGCGGTTCTGCTCAACAGGACCAACAGGTCCAAGCGCACGAAGTCAGGCCCGGACGCCGAGGTCCGTGGTGTCTTGGAGCGTGAGGGGTTCGACGTCCTGGAGACTCTGATCCCGTACAACGACGACAAGTTCCGCCAGGCGATGATCCCGAAGACGCCTGGCACCAATGCGCGGAAGCTGGCCCAGGAGCTGCTGGCCCGCAGGACGGAGAAGCTGGGATGAGCGCGGCAGGCCGGGGCTATGACCGGACAGTGAAGCGGGCCGAGACGAGCCAGGCCGCGGTGGCGCCCGTGGTCGCCAGGACGACCCCGATCCGTATCACGGTGGACGTCAGGCCGACGTTGCACCGCAGGCTCAAACGATGGTGCAACGGCACCGCACTTGAGCGGGACCTCTCCTCTGTCGAGCTGTCGGCGGTGTTCCGCATCCTCGCGGATGAGCTCCTGGAGGACGAGAAGCTCGCGGAGAAGGTGGCCAAGAGGCTCGCGGCGAAGGACGGCAAGCTGTAACTGTCGCCTGTCACACGTAAAACAGGGGCGGGGGTTTCCGCTGGTAGACCGTGTGACAGCACGCGACACGCGACAGGTCATGTGACTGGGCCCCACCCTTATGAGGGTGGGGCCCAGTGCTGTTCGGGGCTCTACTGGTCGCCGTAGTCGAGCGGGTTGAACTGCACGCCCAGGACGTCCTGGAGCTCAGCTTCGTGGAAGTACACGTCCAGGCCCTCGATGAACACGCCCCGCATCGCCTCTTCGTCGCCGTCCATGAACGCCTGGAGGAGGTCTTCCATGTGACCCTCGGACAGCCACTCGCCCAGGTTCACTTTCCGCTCGCGGACGTCGTCACTGACCCGGATCGTGGCGTGAAGGACGACTCCGCCCGAGGGCTTACCGACACCCGAGGGCCGCTGGATACTCCAGTTCTCCCCGTCGCTGTTCAGCTCCATGTTGTCGTCGCTCGCGGACTTCAAGAACCGCTCGCGCCGGCCTTCGGGAACCAGAGCCTCGCGGTTGGCCCGGTTGAGCGCTTCGTTGCTGTCGGCCCTCGGGGTGGACTTGCCCTCGGCCCAAGCCTTGAGCGTCTTGGAGCTTCGGCCCACGGACTTGGCGGCCTCGGTCACCGATCCGCCGAACCGCTTGATGAGCTGAGCGGCCCGGACCGACGCGGCCCGGTCCTCCGACTTGGCGGACCGCTTCGCCAGGGCCTTGAACATGGCGTCCTTGACCGATCCCATCAGCGGTTACCTCCTCGTCGTGCGGCGCGGGCGGCACGGTCGGCCTTGCGGGCCTCCATGCGCTCCTTCTGAAGAGTGGCCTTCTCCTTCGCGGCCTTCTGCTCTGCCTCGTACTCCTTCTGGGGCTGGGCCTTGGCCTTGAAGTAGCCAAGCTTGGCCCCGGTGTTGTCGATCCGCAGGCCGAACGGCACGTCGGCTTCGGGGTCCTGGTGGTCGCTGGCGTAGGTGATCTCGTCGGTCTTCACCCGGACCGGGAAGCGCGGCTCGGCCACGGCCTTGGTGATCCCGGCGGCCCGGTAGACCTTCCTGAGGGTGTTGGTCCAGGCAGCATCCCGGACCGCGTGACCCCAGTCCGGGCGCCGGATCACGCCCTGGTCAGCGTTCCTCAGCTTCCCGTGGACCGTGTGGTAGACCTCCTTGAGGACCAGAGCTACAGCCTGGTCGTCGGTGTCCGCCGATGCTCCGAGGCCGAGCAGCTGGTCACGGATGCTGTCGCTGAACGCCCGGAACCCGTCGAATGAGACGGCCTGGGCGATGTACGCGCTCTGGATCTCCGGGGTGATCCCGAGGTCCACATACGCCTGGACGATGTCCGTGGTCACCGTGACGACCTGCCCGGCACGGTGGTTGGGGACCGGCGCCGGAACCAGCGGGTGCGGCCATTCGGGAACGACCATGTCCCAGAAACCGGCCATGGTCCGGTCGAACATCGGGTGATCGACCTTGGCCAGATCATCGCGGGCCACGGTGGCCTGCCGGTACGCGGGCAGGTACGCCTTGTTGGCGTCGTACAGGTTCCGCCACGGCTGGGCGGTCTCCGCGTCGCTCTCCGTGCGGCTCCAGCCGCTGTCGTCCAGGGCCTGCGGCCAGTCGGCCACTGAGCCTTGCCACTTCGGGTGTTGGCGTGCGGTCTCCTCGATCCGGGCCCGGAGCATCGCGATGCCGGTGCCGGCGGCCTTGCCCTCGAAGTCGTGGCCGGTGACCTGAGCGAAGCGGACCAGGCGGTAGGCCAGGGTCAGGACGTCGCTGGTGTCGAGCTCGTTGGCCTTGCGCATGGCCCTGGTTCGGGCCTTGGGGAACGAGTCGGGGCTGAGCCACTGGACGGGTGTGATCCGTACCCAGTCCGCGCGGGCGGGGTGCTGCATGAGGGCGGACTGCCCGACGTACATCCGCTCCTTCTCCTTAGACATGGGCTTGTGCCAGCCCGCGTCGGCCAGGGTCTGGAAAGCCGGGGCCCACGGGTCCTTCTCCAGCATGGAGGGTGCCTCGGGGCCCAGCTTGAAGCCGCGGTGAGCGTCTGTCCCGATGAGGAGCGTCAGCCGGCCGTTGGGCACCATCCGCACGGCCTGGTCCACCAGGGCCGCGAGGCTGGTGGCCGCATCCTCCTCCAGGGTGACCGAGGTGGCGTCGGCCGCGTTGACGAGCTGGCCCCCGGTCACCGCCAGGACGACACCGCCCGTCGCGCTGGCCGGGGCCACGGCGACAGGTCCCGTGGCCTGTGCGGGAACGACCGTCAGCCTGTGAGGTTCAGCCTGTGAGGGCTGTGAGGCTGTGTGGTCAACAGCCTGAATTCCCTGGTCAACAGGGGTGCTGTTGTTGTCCTGTGAGGCTGTGAGCTGTGAGGGAAGCTCCTCCTGGAGGTGCTCCTCCTCCGGTCCCTCCGAGGGCCCGCCGTTCTCCGGCTGGTCCTGGTCGTCATCGTCGTCCGGGGTGTCGTCGTCGGCCTCGGGGAGGGTGAACACGGTGGAGGCCGGGATCAGGACCAGCGGCATCGCCTTCTTGTTGGCGCCGATCCGGACCTTGGTCGTGGCGACCTGCCCGGCCTGGGTGCTCCGCAGGATCGCTCCCTCCTTCAGGAGGAACCCGGGCAGGCTCTTGACCTGGAATCCGGTAAGCCGGATGTCCTTGGTCTGCATGACCAGGGTGTGCAGGTCGGATGCGGTGATGCCGAGGAGCTCCCCGTCCTCCATGTAGTAGAGGGAGGACCCCTCTCCGCCGATGGCCTTCGAGGTTCCATCGAAGGTGTCCTCCCGCAGGCCCTGAGCCTGCGGAGTCTGGCCCGGGACCAGGGACTTGGGCGCGGCCTCCTTCGGGCACCTGATATGCGCGCGCCGTTCCTGGAGGGAGCGACGGAGCACGGACCCGAGGGCCTCGGGGATACCGGTGTCGGCGGTCTGTCGGTCACCGATCATGTCCGCCTGCGCCTTGAGCGACGCGGTGAACTTCGGGATGATCGCGTGCCACAGCGGCTGGACGTCGAGCCCGCACGCGTCCTTGACCATCAGGAGGCCAGCCATCATCTGGTAGGCGGCCTTGAGCACTCCGTCCATACCGTCCGGGGCATCGGCGCCAACGGCCGCACGGGCCACGGGCAGGAACGCATCCTTGGCCCGCTGGTCGCAGTCCTTGACCCAGGCTTCGGCCTTCTCCTTGCCCAGCGCGGCCATGTGCTTGATGACCCGGTCACCGATGGTGCGGATCGGCGCTTCCATACCGGCGCCGTTGTCCGTGTACCAGCGCCAGTCGTTGTCGCCCTTGTGGAACTCCGCGCACACCACGCGCCGGAGCATGGATGCCTGTACGGCGGTGGGAATCTGCTGGGCGGTCAGGATGAGGATGCCCCGGACGTACGGGGACTCCGCGATCCGGTCTGACTTCCGCTCGGAGCGGTCGCGCACGGGGGTGTTGTTGAACTGAGCGCGGGTCATCCGGTCGGACTTCTCCACCGCGTCCTTGACGGCCGCGGCTTCGGAGTTGGACGTCAGCGGCATGTCCTCGATCGCAATGACCCGGTCCTGGACGGAGCGGATCTTCATCTCGATCGCGGTGATGGTGTCGGAGAACGAGGAATCCACGTACGGGGGCCACCCGTTCGTCAGGGTGAGGCAGGACGCGACCCAGAAGGTCAGGGTCTTGCCGGTGTTGTTCCGGCCGTGGGGGATCAGCGAGCCACGGACGGGAACGACCGACCAGGCCAGGGCCCGGACGCCGACCGCGAGACCGAAGGCCGGCCCCCATCCGTGGGTGGCCAGCTCCTTGACCACTTTCTTCTGCGCGGGCAGCGTCGCGGCCTTTGGCAGAGGCAGGGATGCCTTGACGAGTTCCGGCTTGAGATCGACGGTACGGACACCGTCCACGACGTCGTCATTGGCCCGGACGTACACCCAGCGTCCGTCCGGCAGGTCGAACCAGCCGGTGCGCTTGAGCATCCACGTGCTGGGCAGGTCAACGGCCTGTTCCATCACGACGTTCTCAAGCGCGTCGCGGACCTTGCTCCGGCCGGTGCCCTTGGCTCCGGGGATCAGCTCACGCCAGACACGACCGGTCGTCAGGTCGTCCGAGGTGATCGTGGCATCGACGCCGTCCACCTGGATCTCGTACCGGCGCTCCACGCAACGGCCATCGTCGTCCAGGCGGACCAGGTGACGGGTCACCTTCGGGGCCCAGGACAGGAACCGCGTCGGCGGCTTGTCGGGGCCGGCCACGGTGAACAGCCCCGGGCGACGACCGTTGAGGACGTACCGGAGGGACGGGTCACCATCGACCGATCGGCCGAAGAACGACACGCTGCCCTGGCCGCCTCCTGCACCGCCACTCGTTCGGCGGTTCTTTGCCTGGTCAGGGACCTTGGCAGGCCCCTCCTGAACATCACTTTCCTGCTCTACAGCATGTGCCGACTGGGGCACTCGACTCTCCGTATCTGGCAGAGCTCCATTTCCAAGACCTCCGAGGAGGCCTTAGAGTGGTAGGTAGGCGCTCTGCCTTCTTGTGTTGGTAGTGCTGTTTCGTTGAAGAGAGGTCATCTCTCAGGGGTGTGGTAGCCACTGAGGGAAGGACCTCTCTTCTTTTTTGTCCTGTGACCCTAACTCTTTGTGCAGGCTGGGGCGTCGGCCGGTCAACCGATCAGCTCAGGTCCCAGGTGTACGAGAGGTCCCAGAGGTGGACCGGCATGACGTGAACGGTCACCTCTACACACCGGTTCTGGGCAGTTCGCGCCGCGTGTGTCAGTTCGTACACACGTGCATCGCCCGGGACCTTGAGCTGCTGCTGTTCACGCTCGGTCGGTACACGTACCTGAATCGTCTCGGTGACACTCGTCTGCTTGCTGTCGGTCTCGCCCATGCGGCTGATCAGACCACCAGCACCGCTTTCGACCTCGGTGAGGCCGGCCGAGGTCGCAACATCGACAGGCAGGTAGGTGATCGCCACCTGGACCGGGACGTCGTCGGCGTACATCTCGCGTGCACGTGTCGCAACGAGGGTGCCGGTCTCCAGGTCAAGGAGCTTTGCGACTGACTCCGGCGCGGGCTCCTGCCCAGGCTCCGTAGTCCATCGGGGCTGCATCCCGTGCTCCCTGACTTCAGCGTCGAACGCCCCACGGGCGCCCTGAGCCTCTCGGTAGGCAGCGGTGTAACGGGTCGGCACCTGGCGAAGGATCGTTCGGATCGGCTGCACTACGGCCTTCTTTCCCTGACGAATGAGCTGTCCCTCAGCCATGAGGTGACCGATCGCCGTGTTCACGAGGGTGCGGGTGCTTCCGATGAGTTCGGCCAGGGCGGCTTCGGCAGGTAGCGCGGTGCCGGGTTCCTGAGCGTTCACGAATGCGCGCAGTCCCAAGATCGTTTCGGGGAGCGTGGCCTTTCCGCTGGTCATGAGGGTCCTCTTCTGGGTTGACGGAGTCAGTAGCGACTCTCGTTAGATCTTCACACAACGTATCACTTAGCGCCGTGTCTGGCCTGATGGCGCCACCACACTCGCGTCTGTGCCGTCATCACTTGCATTGTGCCACAATTCCTGTAATGGTGGTGACATCAGCCCGACGGAAACGCAAACGGGCCCAGACAGAGATCCCGCTAAGTCCCTCTGTCTGGGCCCTCGATCCCGATGGAGGGACCGTGTCCACAGCGTATGACCTGGGCGTATCGCCCGAAACCCGGCTCACCGCCGAGTCGGCCGATCGTCTCGACCGTCTGTTCCGCCTCCACAACGCCCGTCTCCTGGGCTTTGCAGTCACCCGGACCCGCGACTACGCCACGGCCGAGGACGTCGTCTCGGAGACCTGGGTCCGGGCCGCGCTCTCGATCCACCAGCTCCAGGCCGACAACGAGCGGGCCTACGGCTGGCTCCGCTCGATCACGGTCCGCGCGGCGATCGACCACTACCGGCTGCGCCGTTCTTCCGAGGCCCCGACCGACTTCGGTGACGTCCTCATCGCGGTCCGCCTGGTCCCCGCGACTCCACCGGCCGACATCGACCTGTACGCCCTCGCGGAGCTGACCGCCCCGCAGTCCACCGCGGTGAAGCTCGCCGCTCAGGGCCTGTCCCACCAGCGGATCGCTGACCGGCTGGGCAAGTCCCGCCAGGCCGTACAGCAGAACATCCACCGGGGCGCCCGGCGCCTCCGCTCCCTCCCGCTGGCCGGGTGATCGCCGTGGCTGACGAGGACCTCTCTCGAAAGCTCAAGGAGATCAACGACAACTCGTCCGGCAACAAGTCGGGCAAGAACGGGGGCCAGTCGTGAGCATCCGCCGCGAGACCCGTCACGAGGACTACGACCGCACGCACAGCCTCATGGCCGCTTTGGGTGGCAGCCTCCTGCCCCCGGACCAGGAGACCCCGACGGAGCGGGCCCTCTTCGAATCCGTCGTTGCGCACGCCTTGTACGTCAACGAGTCCGCCAACCCGCCCGCCGGCCGCCGCTACCCGAAGAGGGGTTGACCCATGACCAGCACCCGCAAGCTCGACCAGGCCATCCGCGTCGCAGAGTTCAAGCTGGCCGGAGTCCGCCGCCGGGACCTCTCCGCCCTGCCCGCCAGGGAGCAGGCCAAGATGGCGGGCCACGTCGGCGCGGTCATCGCCAAGGGCGTCAGGGGTCAGCAGCCCTCCCGCCGCGCTGATCGCGGCATCGACCTCATCTGGCAGAACGCCGAGGCCCGTCTCCTCGCGGAGATCAGCGCGGCGCAGAGCGCCAAGCAGCAGGTCATCAACAAGGACGCCAAGGCCAAGACCGACCGCAAGGCCCAGTCGAAGGGCTGGTGGTAGTCATGCCGAGTCACAAGGCGTTGAACCCGCCGAAGCGCCAGTGCCGACAGTGCTGGCTCCACGCCTACGACAGCCGTGCGGTACACCGCCACCTGGCCCCGCGTCAGGACTGCCCCGAGTGCGTGGACCACATGCTCAAGGGCTGCCCCGACCACATGATCGTCAGGTGAGCGGCGTGCGCAAGCTGATCGCAACGCCGGTCGTGGCCGCTCTCGCGTTCGCCGGCCCCCTGGTCCCGCTCGGCACCTTCATCACCTCGATGTTCGGCGTGCTGATCCCGGCCGGGGCCGCCCCCGACGCCGCGTTCTTCTTCTCGCTCCTGGTCGCCGTTGTCGCCTACGCCCTGGTCAAGCTCCCCCTGCCCGGGGCCCGCCGCCCCGCGATCGACGCCTTCATGGAGGCCGCCGACCGCGTCGCGGACTGGGCCGGGTTCGAGTACATCCCCGACCCCAACTGACCTTCCCTCCCCTGGCCGGGGGCGCCTCTCGCCCGCCCCCCGGCCACCCCGAAAGGACCCCCGAAGTGCTCCGCTTCAAGAACATCGTCAAGACCGTCCAGGCCGAAGTCACCCGCGACGGAACCACCCACACCTACGACAAGAACGTCACCAGCCGCATCCCGATGGCCCCGCGGAACTGGGACGTCGTCGGCATCCGCGCGGCGGCCTCGGTCGTCCTGGGCCTCACCGCCGTGGCGGTCGTCTGGTCCACCGTGTCGATCGGCGCGCTCCTCGAAGGGGGCGTCGGGTACGCGGCCGCCGGCCTTTTCGACGCGGCCTGGATCACCTGCATCATCCTCGAAGTCCTCGCCCGCTACGACCGGGACAAGCGCAAGTTCGCCCGGGTGTTGGGCTACATCCTGGTCGCCGCGACCATGGGCGCGATCTTCTGGCACGGCTGGGTTGCGGGCAGCATCCCGCTCGCGGTCGTCGGCGCGGCCGTCTCGGCGGTGGCCAAGGTGCTCTGGCTCGGCGTCCTGAAGTTCATCGACCGCGACTTGGGACCGGCGGACGCGGCCTGGCTCGAAGGGGAGAACAGCAAGGCCGCGCTGATGATGGCCCGCGCTCAGGTGCAGCGGCAGGTTGCCCGCGCCGAGGCCGGAGTCATCGGTGAGCTCCTGGCGATCGAGCACCAGCACCGCGAGATGGCAGAGGCCCTGGGCATGACCCGCGAGGAGTACCAGGAGCTGCGTGTCCGTGCCCTGGGCGCCGGTGACACCGCGCCGGTTGCCGCGATTCCGGTGGGCAAGCCCACTGAGGTCACTGAACTGCCTGAAGGTACTGAGGTCAGTGTCGAGCGTGCCCCCATGGGCAACCACGGGCAGACCTCGGGCAACACGAACACCCAGGTCAACACGGGTGTAGTGCCTGCGATTGCCCTGGTCGTGCCCGCCCCGATCGACCTGGGTAAGACCCAGGCAGACCTGGGTAAGCCTGTCGCCCCGGTGGGCTTGCCCACCCCTCTCGCGGCGTCCGCCGAAATGGGTAAGCCTGCCCGCTCCGCCAACCGGGCATCGGGCAAGCCTTTGGGTAATACCCCTCCCGCCACGATGGCCGCAGCGGTCCGACAGGCCGTTGACGAAGGCGTCCTGGAGACCGATGCCATCGCCGTCCGTGCGAAGGAACTGATGGGGGACTGGGACCTCAAGCCCACCTCGCTCCGCCGGGAGATCTCCCGTCAGCGGCCGGCCATCGAGGCCGCCAAGACTGCCCGCGAGGAAGGCCGCAGGGTCGGCATGTACCTCTGACGCTCCGTCAGTCGGTCGCCGGAAATTATCCACAGGCTCAACGCTCCAGGATCGAACTCACCGGTGAGGTTCCCGCCTCACCGGTGAGTTCACCGGCACTCACCAACCGGGCCCCGATGCCGAATCGGGACCCGGACCGGCCCCTCTGGGGAGCCGGTTGGTGAGGTCCCGTCTGTTGGCTCGACTGATCAAGAGGAACCGAAAAATGTTCAGCCCCTGATGTCACACGCCGAGGCTCCAACACACCTCTATGGGTGATGCACGAAACCGCGACTCGGACCGCCCCGGATAGCAGCCGGGGTGACCCAGGTCACTCGATCCGACTGTCACACCGAAGCCCAGATCCACACCTGTAGCAAGCGAAAGACCCGCCCCAACAGCCCTGATCGGACCTGTCCGGTCTGGGTGATGAGGTCCAACCAGAACGGCCCGGTCACCCCCGATAGCAGCGGGGATGACCGGGCACCGGACCGGGTTCCCGCCCGGTCCACAACTCCCCAGCCAGCCCAGCCAGAGCCACCCAGGAGTCACCCTGATGTTCGCACCGCCCGAGCAGCCCAGCCACAGCAAGGCACCGACCCCAACCGACTGGAAGGCCATAGAGGAAGGCATCACCGACGGAGCGAAAGGCGTCTGGAGGTTCGCGTCCGGCGACACCCTGGACGGAGAGCCCCGCACCGACCGGACCTGGACCCACCGCGGAACCCCGCTCACCACGAAGCGCGCGGACGGCAAGATGCCGCGCGCCCTGGACTACCTCTCGCGCTGGGAGACCCTCGGACTCCGGGCGTTCAGCACGTTCGTGGTCACGGGAACGGGCTACGCGGCCGTTGTAGAGCCGACCGAGACCCTCGTCGCGCTCCAGGTCTCCGGCCTCGCGGCGGCCTGTTCGGCGGCCTCCTGGGCCGGATTCCGGGGCGTTGACGGCATGGTGACGTGGCGCCACCGCAAGGACTGGGTCTGGCCCCTCCACGTGGTCCTGCGCGAGCTCCTGGGCCTGCCCGAGGGAGTCGCCCCGGGCCAGTACCTCAAGGTGCCGCCGGCCTACGCGGACATGGCCGGAGAGGTCGTCACCGTCGAGCTCCCCGGCAACTGGTCCCCGGACCGGGACACCTCCACGATCGCCCAGGCCGTCATCTCCAAGCTCGGCCTCCAGGACGTCAAGGCGTCCGTGAAGCTCTCGGGGAACCGGCACCGGATGACCTTCCGGCAGTCGCCCCGCGCGCCCATGAAGGTCATGTACGCGGACCCCGAGGTCCGCGCGATGGTCGAGAAGGCGAGCGCGAGCGCGCCGTTCCTCGGCCTCTCCCACCGTGGCGTCGCCGTCTCGATCGACCTGGACGACGAGTCGCCGCACGTGATGTTCTCCGCCGCCCCCGGCGGTGGAAAGTCCGTACTGGCAAAGGCATTTGCCGCACAGGTGCTCCACCACGGCGGAATTGCATTCCTGATCGACTTCAAGCGCACGTCCCACAAATGGGCATACGGCCTGCCCAACCTCATGTACATCCGCCACGAAAAGGACGCACACGACCTCCTGATCGCCCTTGCCGCCGAGGGAAACCGGCGCATGGCCATCGCAGAGGAGAATGTCCACCGCGAAATGCGCGGGGAACCCCCGCTCCCGATGGGGCCCCGGATTCTCCTCATCATGGAGGAGGCCAACACCCTCCAGAAGCGGCTTAAGCGGTACTGGGCTAAGAACAAACCGGAAGGAGAGAAGAAGAACGAGTCTCCGGCGGTTGAAGCCTACGGAGAGTTCCTCTTCATGGGGCGCTCTCAGCTCATGCACGCCCTTCTTATCGGCCAGTCCCTCACCGCCCAGACGGTCGGCGGACCGGAAATGCGAGAGGCATTCACCGCCCGAATTCTCGCGCGCTACACCCAGAACGCGTGGCGAATGCTGGTCCCCGAGGTCACCCCGATCCCGAAGGCGTCGCGGCACTCCGGCCGGGTCCAGGTCGTGCTGGCCGGCCAGGCCCATGAGACCCAGGTGGTCTTCATGACCGACGAGGAGGCGCGGGAGCTGGCCCTCTCGGGAACGGTCACCGCGGTGCCTTCCATCGAGGAGCTGAGGGGCTCCGCCGACACACTGAACAACCGACACAGCGGGGGTTCCCACCAGGGGGATCAGGTTGTGTCAGACACACACGGGCGCCCCCTGAGGGTCGTTCCCGACCCTGACCAGGCAGAACCCCAGACCCCCGACGAGAACGCTCCGATCACCCTCGCGCAGGCCGCCAAGACCGTCTGCGCCGGAGTGGCCGGCCCCGGCCAGCCGGGCACCACGACCACCCAAGTTCAGCGCGACCTCACCGCCCTCCGCAACGCCCGAGGTCGAGACAAGCAATTCCCCGACCACAAGGAACTCAAGGGCAGGGACAAACTCTACGACCCCACCGAACTTTCCCGCTGGGCCCGAAACCGCGTGAAGTCCGCAGCCAATCTCAGCGATTCCGAAGAGTCCGGAACCGGCACCGAATAACCCTCCCTGGCGGGGGATTCAACACGAATCCCCCGCCCCAAGGAAAGGCAGTCGCATTCCAATGTGGAACCTCGGAAAAAGGAAAAAGGCAGCCCGGAAAGGCGCCGTTCATTTCGCACGGCGTGTCATTTTCGCGACCGATGCGGCAATCAATTCGGTGGGAATCTGCGGAGAAATCAGCACCCTGGACGTACAGGAAAGGGCACGCGAACTCTTCAATATCGAGTTGACCGTCGATGACGCCAACTGGGCCCTAGTGACCCGCCTCAACCAGCGCGGATACGTTGTTACCCCGGACACCGTAAGGAGCATGGACGCATGAGCCCCGCTGAATTGAAACTGCTCAAATCCGGTGAACTCCCGGCGGAATCCGAGGAATTCACGCCCGAAGAGGAAGAGGACCAGACCCCCAAGACGTTCGGGGACCGCCTCCCCGGGCTGGCCATCAAGGCCGGGGCCACCGCCGCGATCCTCGTCGGCCTCCTGGTCCTCAACATCGTGCTCGGCCTGGCCTACGCGTTCCACCAGCTCCACCTCTTCACCTGGATCGTCCTCGCGGTCTACTGCCTCGTCGGCGGCGCTCTGGTCCGCCTCTTCAAGGAGCGCGAGCACGGTCTCAAGGCCATCACCCTCCAGTGGGCTGGGTACCAGGTGTGGGCCAACGAAGACCTCCCCCAGAAGTGGGAGAAACTCACGGCCGCCGGCCGCAAGCTCCGCGGCTTCGGTCGCACGGTCCCGAAGGGCAAAGCAGCATGAGCCTCCTGGCCCGCCTCATCCGACAGACCAAGTCCTGGCGCTGCACCGCCTGCGACACCTGGAACTCCGACAACGACCGCAAGTGCTTCGTCTGCGATAGCTGACCCCAACTGGAGCTGTCCGGTTCACCGGACAAGATCAGCACCAAGAGCGGCCCCTCTCCGTCTACCACCGGAGAGGGGCCGCTCTTGTGTTGCCCTGATTAAGCCCTCCGGTTTTCTGTATGACCCCCCTGTCTGGCCTGTCCTGCCTCTCTCAGTACTTCACTGAGGTCAGTACCTCACTGAGGTGAGGCCGGGATGTCTGA
>NZ_JASITA010000007.1 GCF_030063415.1 Streptomyces sp. H27-C3
CCCCCGCCCGCACCCGCCCAACTCCGCCGCCCTGCACAAAATTCACCCTCCTTCCGCGCGCGGCAGTACCGCTTTCGGGTCCGGCTCGTTGAGCACTCCGGACGCCCCGGCTCCGGCCCGCACACGCAGGCGCGCCGGCCCCGCACGCACCCGAAGGACCCCGCATGAGTACGCCGCCGCCCCCCGGCACCGCCATCCCGCCCCTCGCAGGCGGCGTGGACGGGCCCACCGCCCTGCGGCCGCTGCTCGCCACCGTCCTCGACGCACTCCACGAAGGCGCCGTCGCCCGCGGCGGACCACTGCCCGCGGGCGGCCCCGACGCCGTCGCGAAACGACTGCGCGACGCCGTCGGGCCCGTCATCCCCGCCCACGGCAGCGGCGCGGAAGAGGCCCTGCACACCCTCGTCCGCGCCCTCGCGGAAGGCGCCGCCGACCCGGCCGACCCGCGGTGCGCAGCCCACCTGCACTGCCCGCCGCTCGCCGTCGCCACGGCCGCCGACCTCGCCGCGTCCGCGCTCAACCAGTCGATGGACTCCTGGGATCAGGCTCCCGCCGCCTCCGCGCTGGAGGCCGCCGTCACCCAGGCCGTTGCCGCCGAGGTCTACCCGGGGACAGCAGCCGCAACAGGCACCGCATCAGCCCCCACAACGGATTTCAACACCACCCTCACCGCACCCGCCACCCCCGACGCCCTCGTCACCACCGGCGGTACCGAGTCCAACCAGCTCGCCCTCCTCCTCGCCAGAGAGCGCCACGGCGCCGTACAGCTCATCTGCGGCGCCAACGCCCACCACTCCCTGCGCCGCGCCGCCTGGCTCCTCGGCCTCCCCGAACCCGTCACCGTCCCCGCCCCCTCCGGTGTGATCGACCTCGTCGCCCTCGATGAAGCCCTCACCGATCTGCACCACCCTCGGCTCGTGGCCGCTACCGCGGGCACCACCGACACGGGCCGCATCGACCCGATCCCCGAGATCGCCGACCTCTGCGCACGACACAACGCCGAGCTGCACATCGACGCCGCGTACGGCGGCCCTCTGCTCTTCAGCGACAGGCATCGCGGCGCCCTCGACGGTTTGGACCGCGCCCACTCAGTCACCCTGGACCTGCATAAACTCGGCTGGCAGCCGGTCGCCGCCGGGCTCCTCGTCGTACCCGACAGGCGCCTCATCGACGTACTGCGACACCAGGCCGACTATCTCAACGCCGAGGACGACACCGAAGCCGGCCTGCCCGACCTCCTCGGCCGGTCACTGCGCACGACCCGTCGCCCCGACATCCTCAAAGTCGCGGCGACCCTCAGAGCCCTGGGCCGCAGCGGTCTCGGCGACCTGGTCGACCGCACCCTCGCCGCCGCCCGGGAACTCGCCGACCTGGTCGAGAAGAGCCCGCACCTGGAACTCTACGAACGCCCCGCGCTCTCCACGGTGCTGTTCCGCCCGGCCCCCGATGCGGCCACGGCATCCCACACCGCCACCGCCGCTGCCGCCGCCGGCTCCGACGAGACCGTCGCCGACATCCGCCGCACCCTCCTCACCGAAGGCCGGGCCGTCCTCGGGCGGGCCCGCATCGACGGCCGCCTCTGGCTCAAAGCCACCCTGCTCAATCCCCACACCACAACCAGCGACCTCGAAGCACTCCTGAACCTCCTGGAAGGCCGTACTCACCGATGACCGTCCCCCAGTCCCCAGAGCCCGAACACCCCCACGACCTGGTGGGCATCGGCATCGGCCCGTTCAACCTCTCCCTCGCCGCGCTCGCGGACGGCATCCACGGCGGTATCACCTCCGCCTTCTACGAGCAGCGCCCCGCCTTCCACTGGCACCCCGGCCTGCTCATCGAAGGCGCCACCCTCCAAGTCCCCTTCCTGGCAGACCTGGTGACGCTCGCCGACCCCGCGAGTCCCTGGTCGTTCCTCAACTACCTGCGCACCCGCGAACGGCTCTTCCCCTTCTACTTCGCCGAGCGCTTCCACATCCAGCGCGCCGAATACGACGCGTACTGCCGCTGGGTCAGCACCAACCTGCCCGGACTCCACTTCGGCCATCAGGTCGACGCGGTCCGCTGGAACCCCGAACGTGCCGCCTTCGAAGTCGACTTCACCCAACTCGACGCCGACGGGGAAGCCGAAGCCCTCGGCCGCGCGTACGCCCGCAACATCGCCGTCGGCGTGGGCACCGAGCCGTACATCCCCGAACCGCTCAGGCCTCTCGCCGAGGCCCCGACCGTCCCGGTCATCCACTCCGGCGCATACCTGGACCACCGCGAACGCCTCCTCGGCGCCGAGCACATCACCGTCATCGGCTCCGGCCAGTCCGGCGCGGAGGTCTTCCTCGACCTGCTGCGCGCCCGCCCCGCAGGCCGCGAAAAGATCACCTGGCTCGCCCGCAGCGAGGCCTTCGCCCCCATGGAGTACTCCAAGCTCGGTTTGGAACACTTCACGCCCGACTACAGCCGCTACTTCCACGCGCTGCCCGAGCCCGTACGCGACGAGCTCGTGCCCCGTCAGTGGCAGCTGCACAAGGGCATCGACGCCGACACCATCACCGCCATCCACGACGAGCTCTACCGGCGCACGATCCACGGCGGCTGGCCCGACGCCGTCATGACCCCCGGCGTCTCCGTCCGTACGGCGGGCCGCGTCGCCACCACCAAGGTCGAACTCCACCTGGAACACATCCAGCAGGGCACCCGCTCCCGGCTCACCACCGACGCGGTCGTTCTCGCCACCGGCTACCGCGAGCGCCCCCTCGGGCAACTCCTCGCGGGCCTCGACCCGTACATCCGGCGCGACGCCCGGGAACGCCCTCGCGTCGACGAGCGCTTCCGGCTGATGCTCGACGCCTCCGTCACCGGGTCGGTGTACGTGCAGAACGCCGAGCAGTACACCCACGGCGTCGGCGCCCCCGACCTGGGACTGGCCGCCTGGCGCAGCGCGATCATCCTCAACTCGCTCACCGGCACGGAGGCCTACCCCATGCCGTGCCGGACGGCGTTCACCAGCTTCGGCCTGGAATCCCGGGAGGCGCCCAGGGTCCCGTCCCAGCAGCCGGAGCTGACACCGCTGGCGCAGGGGAACTGAGCGGGAGTGCGGGTGCGGATGCCTGCGGCGGGCTTGTTCCCCTCCCCGCCCCTTCCCGGCTGTGACCCTTCGCGGCTGTCGCCGCGTGGGGGCTCCGCCCCAGACCCCGGTCCTCAAACGCCGGACGGGCTGAGAGTTTCCGGATGCCGCGCACATTCGGCCCGTCCGGCGATCGAGGACACGCCCGAAGGACGTCCGGGGTCCGGGGCCTGCCCCGGCTTCGGGAAGGAGCGGGTCCGATCGCGTTCATGGACTGCGCCATCGGATGCACCGGACCGTGCTTCGCGGTGATCGGTTCGACCTTGGCGTAGTAGTACGACAGCTGGGTGCCCTGGATGGTGTCGCCCGCGTCGATCAGCAGAGTGTTGCGCCGGCCCTTGTCCTTGCGGACCTGCTCGACGAGCGTGGAGATCTTCGCGAGGCCCACATTGTTGTGGTCCTTGTCGTCGAACTCCTTGTCCGTGAAGTAGTCCCAGTTGAAGACATTGCCGTGCAGGTCGGTGGTGCCCATGACAGTGAAGGAGTACCGCTTCGGGGGACGCCCGTGCCCGTGCCCGTGCCCGTGGGCCTTGGCGGGGGCGACGGCGCTTCCCGCGACGGCCACACCGGCCCCGGCGGCGGCCGAGCGGCCCAGGAACGTCCTACGGTTCAGCGGCATGCTGCTGTCTCCTCGGTTCACTGAGAGACGTCCCATGAGACGTCGTTGCGCAACGCGCGTAGATTCTGACCCGGGAGCCACACAGGACAACACCCCCTAGGGGTTTCGATCTGATGACTGCCACTTGTCCGACCCGGGTGCGACAGTGGCTGAGTGACCGACGAACCGAACACCGCAGCCCCCTACGGCACCCCCGACGCACCCCGCCTCGCGGTGCAGGGCGAGGCGCGCCTCGAATTCGACCCGGAAATCGCCACTATCGGCATCACCGTCAGCGCTCGCGGTACAGACCGGCGCACCGCGCTCGAAGACCTGACCCGACGCAACACCCTGGTGCTCGACCTCATCAAAACCTACGGCGAAGTCGTGGAAAAGCTGGAGACCGGCTCCTTCTCCATCGGCCCCGAGCTGACCAAACACGGCCGCGGCGAGCGCGTCCGCGCCTACCACGGCCATGTCTACGTCACCGCGGTCCTCACCGACTTCACCGCGCTCGGCGAGCTCACCACCCGCGTCGCCGACCTCGAACTCACCCGGATCGACGGACCCTGGTGGAGCCTGCGCCTCGAATCGCCCGCATACGGCGAAGTCCGCCGCCAAGCAGTGAAGGAAGCCGTCAAACGTGCTCGCGAATATGCGGACGCGCTCGGCACTGATCTCGCCGCCCTGGTCGAACTGGCGGACCCGGGGGCGGAAGAAGCGCACCCCGTCCACGCCGACTTCAAGATGGGCTTCGCGGGCCGTTCACGCTCTGCGGCCGGCCCGGAAATGGCGGAGGACGCCCCCTCACTGGACCTCGAACCCCAACGTCAGGCCGTCCACGCCCTGGTGAACGCACGGTTCATCATGAACCGGCCCCAGCTCTGACCCGATGCCTCGCCACTCCAGCGGGGAACTCACGCGACGGCGCTCTGAATTGCTCATCAGAGCGCCCCCGCGCACAATTCAACACTTGTCAATAACCTTTCACTCAGAGGTTGTTGAGTAGTCATGCTCGGCCAATTCTCTACTCGTCGGTAAGGTTTAGGCTCGACTCATGCGCCGAGCAAAGATCGTCTGTACCCTGGGGCCCGCCACCGACACATACGACCAGATCAAGGCACTGGTCGAAGCCGGAATGGACGTCGCCCGGTTCAACCTCAGCCACGGCACCTACGCCGAGCACGAGGAGCGCTACGAGCACGTACGCCAAGCTTCCGAGGAGACCGGCCGCAGCGTCGGCGTGCTCGCCGACCTTCAAGGCCCGAAGATCCGCCTCGGACGCTTCCGCGAAGGCCCTGTACTGCTTGAACGGGGCGACGAGTTCACCATCACCGTCGAACCCATTGAAGGCGACCGCAACGCCTGCGGCACCACCTACGAGGGCCTCGCCGACGACGTCACCACCGGCGAACTCATCCTCATCGACGACGGCAAGGTCGCCCTCGAAGTCACCGCAGTGGAAGGCCCCCACGTCCGTACCACCGTGGTCGAGGGCGGCATGGTCTCCGACCACAAAGGACTCAACCTCCCCGGCGTCGCCGTCTCCGTTCCCGCCCTTTCCGGGAAGGACATCGACGACCTTCGCTGGGCCCTGCGGATCGGCGCGGACATCATCGCCCTCTCCTTCGTGCGCAGTGGACGCGACATCGAGGACGTCCACCGCATCATGAAGGAGGAGGGCCGCCGCCTCCCCGTCATCGCGAAGATCGAAAAGCCGCAGGCCGTCGAGAACATCGACGACATCGTCGCGGCCTTCGACGGCATCATGGTCGCCCGCGGCGACCTCGGCGTGGAAATGCCGCTGGAGCAGGTCCCGATCGTCCAGAAGCGCGCCATCAAACTCGCCAAGCGCAACGCCAAGCCGGTCATCGTCGCCACCCAGATGCTCGACTCGATGATCGAGAACTCCCGCCCCACCCGCGCCGAAGCCTCCGACGTCGCCAACGCCGTCATCGACGGCACCGACGCGGTGATGCTCTCCGGCGAGACCAGCGTCGGCAAGTACCCCGTAGAAACGGTCAGGACGATGGGCCGCATCGTCGAAGCCGCCGAGGAGGACATCCTCGCCAAGGGCCTCCCGCCCCTCACCGAACGCAGCAAGCCCCGCACCCAGGGCGGAGCCGTGGCCCGCGCCGCAGCGGAGATGGGCGACTTCCTGGGGGCCAAGTTCCTCGTCGCCTTCACCCAGTCCGGCGACACGGTCAAGCGCCTCTCCCGCTACCGCTCACCCATCCCGCTGCTCGCCTTCACCCCCGACCCGGCGACCCGCTCGCAGCTCAACCTCACCTGGGGAGTCGAGACCTTCCTCGGCCCGCACGTCGAATCCACCGACGCGATGGTCGCCCAGGTCGACGAACTGCTCCTGAAGATCGGCCGCTGCCAGAAGGGCGACGTCGTGGTCATCACCGCCGGTTCCCCGCCCGGGGTGGCCGGCTCGACCAACCTGGTCCGCATCCACCACATCGGCGAGGACGACGTTCCGAAGTAGGAGTCGCGTCAGTACTTCGGCCCGACGTGAGCGTCCATCAACGCGACGGACGCCCGTCGGGGCGACGGAGATGTTGTAGAGCTTCCCGTGCCGGGTGCAGTGCTTCCACTCGACGCCGAGCTTGTCGAGGGGGTCCGTGTAGAGCTGCCGGATGTCATCCGAGACATTGGTGAACCAGTACCGCGGGTACTCGTACCGCTTCCGCTCGCCGTCCACGACGCGGGTCGTCCAGTTCATGTTCCGACATCCGTCGGAGTGGATGAGCCCCCGGACGAACTCCCATGGGTGCGCGTCCACGATCTTCTGCTGCCAGGGTTCGAGCGCGATCTCCCGGTCGTGCTTCTTGCCGGGCCCGACCGGGGCATTCCCCACGCCTGGAACGGTCCATGTGTAACCAGTACGAGACGGTGCCAGCCGGTACGTTCAACTGCCGTGCGACGTCCGCGTTCTTTGAACCGGATCGGAGGAGAGCGAGCGCCTTGTGGCGTACCTCTATGGCATGGAAGTACATGCTGCAACTCTGCGTGACGCTTGCTTGCAGTGCGTGAAAAAAAGCGGATGTTCACGAGAACGTGAACATCCGCTTCTGCGATAAAAGTGCCCGGTGTGGGATTCGAACCCACATGCCCTAAGGGCACGGCATTTTGAGTGCCGCGAGTCTGACCAGTTCCTCCAACCGGGCAAGGTAGGGAGCTGTCGAGCAGTGTACCGGGTCACCACCTGCGGTTGCAGCTAGGTAGGCTCAGGGTGCAGCACCTGCCCTGTAACGAGGAGTCCCCGTGACCACCCCCGAGTCGCCCCAGCCCGTCGCCGACGACGACAAGTCGCACGTACCGCCGCTGACGACCCGTGTCGTCATCGCCGAGGACGAGGCCCTCATCCGCCTCGACCTCAAAGAGATGCTGGAGGAAGAGGGCTACTCGGTCGTCGGCGAGGCCGGAGACGGGCAGCGGGCCGTCGAGCTCGCTCGTGAGCACCGGCCCGACCTGGTCATCCTCGATGTGAAGATGCCCGTCCTGGACGGCATCTCCGCGGCCGAGCAGATCACCGCGGAGTCCATCGCTCCGGTGCTGATGCTGACCGCGTTCTCGCAGCGTGATCTTGTCGAGCGGGCGCGGGACGCGGGCGCGATGGCGTATCTGGTGAAGCCGTTCAGCAAGAGTGACGTCGTACCGGCCATCGAGATGGCGGTGTCGCGGTTCACGGAGCTGAAGGCGCTGGAGACCGAGGTCGCGGACCTGACGCTGCGGCTGGAGACGCGGAAGCTGGTGGACCGGGCCAAGTCGGTGCTGCAGACGCAGTACGGGCTGACCGAGCCGGCCGCGTTCCGGTGGATCCAGAAGACGTCGATGGACCGCAGGCTGTCGATGCAGCAGGTCGCGGAGGCGGTCATCGAGGACGCCGAGGAGAAGAAGGCCGCGAAGGGCTGACGGCCCTGGCCGGTACGAGACGTACGTACGGAGAGTGTCAGTCCTCGCCGAGGTACGCCTTGCGGACGGACTCGTCGTGCAGGAGGTGCCGGCCCGTGCCGGAGAGCACGATCTTGCCGATCTCCATGACATGGCCTTCATCGGCGAGCGACAGCGCGGCCTGGGCGTTCTGCTCGACGAGCAGGATCGTCGTGCCTTCGGCCTTGAGGCTGACGATGGTCTCCATGATCTTCTGCATCATGATCGGGGAGAGGCCCATGGAGGGCTCGTCGAGCATGAGCAGTTTCGGCCGGGACATCAGGGCGCGGCCCATGGCGAGCATTTGCTGTTCGCCGCCGGAGAGGGTGCCCGAAGCTTGCTTACGGCGCTCTCCCAGGATCGGGAAGAGGTCGTAGGCCCGCTGGATGTCCTTCTCGATGCCCGCCTTGTCGGTGCGGAGGAACGCGCCCAGTTGGAGGTTCTCCGCGATGGTGAGGCGGGGGAAGATGTGGCGTCCCTCGGGGGAGTGCGCGAGCCCGAGTGCCACGATCTTGTGGGCGGGCACGCCGTTGAGGGGCTTGCCCTCGAAGGTGATTTTCCCGCTGAGGGGCTTGAGGAGCCCCGAGAGGGTGCGCAGGGTGGTCGTCTTGCCGGCGCCGTTGGTGCCGATGAGCGTGACGACCTGGCCGGCTTCGACGCTGAAGGAGATTCCCTTGACGGCTTCGATCTTGCCGTAGGCGACCTTGAGGTCTTCGACCTCGAGAAGTGCGGTCACTTGGTCTCGTCTCCTTCCGTGCTGGTGGGGCTGGTAGTGCTGGTGGTGCTGTGCGCCTCGGCCGCTTCGACCTCGGCGATTTCGTCGGCACCGGGGGCGCCTTCGAAGGGGGTGCCGAGGTAGGCGGCGATGACGCGATCGTCGCCCTGCACGACTGCAGCGGTGCCTTCGACGAGCTTTTCGCCCTGCACGAGACAGGCGACGCGGTCGGAGAGGTTGAAGATGAAGCGCATGTCGTGCTCGATGACGAGTACGGCGATGCCCTGGTCCCGGATGGCGAAGACGAGTTCTTCGGTGGCGCGGGTTTCCTGGGGATTCATGCCGGCCGTGGGCTCGTCGAGGAGCAGGAGGCCGGGCTCGCTGGCGAGTGCGCGGGCGATTTCCAGCTTGCGCTGGTCACCGTAGGGCAGGTTGCGGGCGAGGTGGTCGGCCTTGTCCTGGAGGCCGATGAACTCCAGGAGTTCCATGGCGCGTGCGTGCGAAGTGGCTTCGGCCTTCTTGAAGCCGGGGCCGCGCAGCAGGGCCGACCAGAGGCCTTCCTTGGTCCTGGTGTGGCGTCCGACGAGGACGTTTTCCAGGACGGTCATGTTGGAGAAGAGCCGGATGTTCTGGAAGGTCCTGGCGATGCCTGCCTGGGTGACGAGGTGGGGCTTGGGCGGCAGGACAGTGCCCTTGTAGGTGACCTTGCCCTCGGTGGGCACGTAGAGCCCGGTGAGGCAGTTGAAGAACGTCGTCTTGCCGGCGCCGTTGGGCCCGATGAGGCCGACGATCTCGCCCGCGTTGACGGTCAGGTTGACGTTGCGTACGGCGGTGAGGCCGCCGAAGCGCATGGTCACGCCGCTGGCGTCGAGGACCGTGGTGGTCTCGGTGGTGGTCGTCATGTCGTTCACGCCCCCGCCTTCGTGACGCCGACGCCGGAGCCGGTCAAGCCCTTGTCCGGTACGTCGAGTTGGTCGGTCTCGTGGTACTCGAGCTGGGCGCGCCGGTTGGCGATGAGGCCTTCGGGGCGGAAGCGCATGAGCAGGATGAGCGCGATGCCGAAGCCGAGCAGCTGGTAGTCCTGAAGGAACTGCAGCTTGGCGGGGATCATGTAGAGGAGCGTCGCGCCGATGAGGGGTCCGCTGATGGTTCCCATGCCGCCGAGGATGACGGCGGCGAGGAGGAAGGCGGAGTTGGGCGGTACGGGGCCCGCGAAGACGTACATCTCGGGGACCACGGTGCTCTGCACGTGTGCCTGGACCGTGCCGGCCAGGCCGGCCAGGGTCGCACCGAGGGCGAAGGCGATGAGTTTGACGCGGAAGCCGTTGATGCCCATGGCGGTGGCGGCGGTCTCGTCCTCGCGGATGGCGACCCAGGCGCGTCCGATGCGGGAGCTGCCCGCGCGGCTGAAGACGAGGATCACGAGGATCATCGCGAGCAGCATGAGCAGGTAGTAGTTGGCGTACGAACCGAGTTCGAAGCCGCCGATGGTGTGGGATTCGCCGAAGTCGTATCCGAAGAAGACGAGGTCGGGGATGTTCGGCACGCCGTTGGGGCCGTTGGTGATCTGCGGGCCGGATACGCCGTCGAGGTTGCCGACGGTGATGCGGAAGATCTCACCGAAGCCGAGGGTGACGATGGCGAGATAGTCGCCGCGGAGCCGCAGGGTCGGGGCTCCGATGACGACGCCGAAGATCAGCGAGACGAGTCCGCCGGTGAGGACGGATGCCCAGAACGGGAACTGGACGTCGAAGGCGGATGCGGTGGTGCCTGAGACGAGGGCGGCGGTGTAGGCGCCGACGCCGAGGAAGGCGACGTATCCGAGGTCGAGGAGTCCGGCGAGGCCGACGACGATGTTCAGTCCGAGCGCGACGGTCGCGAAGATGAGGATGTTGACCGCGATGAGCGTGAACTGGTCGGTGTTCTGGGTGAAGGGGAAGGCCGCAGCGGCGACAAAGGCGGCCGTCACGGCGATGGGGCGGTACTTGGTGGTGAGCCCCGAGAGCCGTGCCATGAGGCCGGCCTTGAACAGAGCGGCGACGGCGAAGCCCGCGGTGATCATGTAGCCGGTGAAGAGTTCGGCGTACTCGGTGTCGATGCCGTACGTGATGACGAACAGGCCGATACCGAAGGCCACGACGATGATCAGGATCTCGGCCCAGGAGGGCAGTGCCTTGGGGCGTCGGGCCTTGCGTGTGTCGTCGGGGAGCTGGAATGCCGCGACGAGCGGGATGACGGAGGCCACCGCTGCGACGAAGCCGCCCGGTTCGAGGTTGACCACGCCGCCGAGTTCGACGGTGATGGCGACGACCGTGAACCAGGTGGTGCCGAAGGCGCCGAGGGCGAACAGCTGGAGGGCTTTGGTGGTGCCGGTGGGAGCCAGCCAGCGCAGCCCCTTGATGTCCAGCGAGGCCAGGGCGAACAGGGTGGTGAGGAGGCCCGCGACCAGGGTGAGGACCTGGAGGCCGCCGGGGTACCCGTAGACGGTGAGGTCGCCGGGGAACTCGTCGGTGTAGGTCCAGGACAGGAAGGTGCTGGCGATCGTGGCGAGTCCGCCGACGGCGGTGAGCCGACGGAAGAGCACCGTGCGGGGGTTGTTGCCGGCCGGTGCGGTCTCGGCTGTCTGCGTGGTGTCGGTTGTCATGGCTCTCACGCCCGATCCGCGACGCGCTCACCGAGCAGGCCTTGTGGCCTGACGAGGAGCACGACGATGAGAAGTACGAATGCCCAGACGTTGGCCCAAGCGCCGCCGCCGAGCTGCTGCATCCCGGGAATCTCTTCGATGTAGGCGATCGACAGAGATTCCGCGAGGCCCAGGACGACTCCGCCGACCATGGCTCCGTAGATGTTGCCGATGCCGCCGAGGACGGCGGCCGTGAAGGCCTTGAGTCCGAGGATGAAGCCCATCTCGAAGTTGATCTGGCCCTTGTCGAGGCCGTACGCGACGGCGGCGACGGCGGCGAACGCGGCACCGATGGCGAACGCCATCACGATGATGCGGTCCGTGTTGATGCCCATCAGCTTCGCGGTGTCGCGGTCCTGCGCGGTGGCCTGCATGGCGCGGCCGCTGCGGCTCTTGGCCACGAAGATGCCCAGGGCGAGCATGCACAGGGGGGCGAGGACAAGAACGAAGGCGTCGGCGCGCTGGAGGTACAGGTTGTCGAACAGCTTGAAGGACTCGCCCTGGAACTCGGGGAAGCTGCGTGGCTTCTTGGCGTCCGGGTAGAAGCCCCAGACAAGCTGCTGGAGAACGATCGAGAGGCCGATCGCGGTGATGAGCGGTGCCAGCCTGGGGGCGCCGCGCAGCGGCCGGTACGCGAAGCGTTCGGCGGCGGTGGCGACGGCGACGGAGGCGATGGCGCCGCCGACGATCATGAGCGGAATGGCCACGAGAAGTGACGTTCCGCTGGGGAGCGCGATGTAGGCGGTGAGGGCGCCGAAGCCCCCGATCATGAAGATCTCGCCATGGGCGAAGTTGATGAGCTGGACGATGCCGTACACCATGGTGTACCCGATGGCGATGAGGCCATAGAGCGCGCCGAGTGCGAGGCCGTTGGCCAGCTGTTGCGGCAGTTCGTGCACCGCAGGGCCTCCGATGAGCTTGTCGGATATGACTCCGCGCGAGGGCGCTGTTGCGCCCTCGCGCGGTGGGGATCAGGTCGTGAAGTGGAGCGGGGTGGTGCGGTGGATCAGTCCTTGAAGGTGGCGGACTTGACGTCCTTCCAGACCTTGCCCTCGACCTTGTAGACGGTGAGCTGCTTGTTCGTGGTGTCGCCGTACTTGTCGAAGGCGACCTTGCCGGTCACACCGTCGAAGGAGACCTTGGCCATGGCCTCGACGACCTTGGCGCGGGCGTCGTCGGGGAGCTTGCCGTCGTTGGCGGCGACCACGCTCTTGACGGCCTGGACGATGGCCCAGCCGGCGTCGTACGAGTAACCGCCGTATGCGGCGTACGGGTCCTTGTAGCCGGCTGCCGAGTAGTCGGCGATGAACTTCTTCGCCGTCGGGAGCTTCTCGACCGGGTAACCGATCGAGGTGGCGAAGTCACCGTCGTTGGCGACGCCGGAGGCGCTGATGAAGGCCGGGTCGTAGATGCCGTCTCCACCCATGGTGGGGATCTTGGCGCCGGTCTTCTTGATCTGGTCGGAGAGCAGGCCGCCCTCGGGGTACTGACCACCGAAGTAGACGGAGTCGGCGCCGGAGGACTTGACCTTGTCGGCGGTGCTGGAGAAGTCGGTCTCCTTCACCGTGACGTGGTCGGTGCCGGCGATGCTGCCGCCGAGGCGCTTGAATTCGGCGGAGAAGATGGCGGCGAGGCCGGCGCCGTAGGTCTGCTTGTCGTCGACGACGTAGACCTTCTTCTTCTTCGCGTCGTTGTACAGGTACTGCGCGGCGAACTTGCCCTGGACGACGTCCGTGGCGGCGGTCCTGAAGTACGTCTTGAACGGGCGGTCCAGCTTGCCCTTGCCCCAGTCGTCGCCCTGGCTCAGCGCCGGGTTGGTGTTGGCGGGGGAGACCTGGACGACGCCGGCCCTGTCGAAGTCACCCTGCATGGACTGGGCGACGCCGGAGTTCAGGGGGCCGACGGCTCCGATGACGTCCTTGTTGCCGACGAGCTTGGCGGCGTTGGCCTTGCCGGAGGCGGGCACAGCCTGGTCGTCGAGGGCTTCGATCTTGAACTCGACGCCGGGGACCTCGTTGTTCTTGTTCGCGGTCTTGGCCGCGAGGTCGACGGAGTTCTTGATGCCCTGGCCGAGTGCGGACAGCGATCCGGTCAGCGGTGCGTCGACGCCGATGACGATGGTGGTTTTCTTGCTGCTGTCGCTCTTCTTGTCGCCGTCGTCGCGCGACCCGCAGGCGGTGAGCGTGAGCGCTCCCGTGGTGACCACTGCGGTGAGAATGAACAAGGAACGGTGTCGCACGGTAAGTCCTTTCCCTGGCGCGGCCTCCTCTGCTGAGGTGCCGTTTCGTTCGCCGGGCCGTACTGGGGCGGAAGGGGCGGGCTGCAGACGCGCCCGGCGGCGCGGTGACTGGCCGTGACTCTAAGCGCAGGTGACGGGGTCGGGGAGCGGGCAGGGCAGGATGTGACTGTCTTGTTATGCCGGGGCCAATGCTCGGGGGGAACTTTGCCACCAAAGGGGACTTGTCGCCGCGTTGGTGAACTGCTCACATGCTGAGAAAGCCCAGTTCCGCTAAGGGGCTTGAGGCGATCTTGGTACTGACCCTGGGCAGAGTGTGCGAAGTGTGGAGGCGGCGTCGGCGCTGTGGCGGCCTTCGAGAGTGAAGCCTGGTTTCCTCGGGCGTTCTTATTACGGAGCGTTACGCCGAGGAGGATCGGCCGGACTCCGCGCGCTGTGCGGCGGCAGCCGCTGATGGTCACGCGGGGCGCTGCCGAAGAGGTGGAGGGCCGGGGGTGCGGACGTGTGCGGCTGCCGGCCCTTTCCGCTGAGGCCGTTGCCCCCTGGTGGCGGGGGTGGTGATCGGGAAGGCGCAGCCGTGGGGAGGCTGTCGGTCGGGCCGCTGCGTCAGCTGCGGGAACTGCGGGGGGCCAGGCCACGAGCAGGTCCGGTGGTCGGCCCGGCGCGGGCTTCGGGGGCACCGCGGCAGCGGAGGAGGGGATGCGGAGGCTGCCGCGATCGTCGCCGGGAACCAACAGGGCGCTCCAGTAGGGTGGTTGGCGTCGAAAGCCTGCGGGGTTCGGCGAGTGGGCTGTTGTCGGCGGTCCCGGTCGGGCCGGTATCGCTCGGGGCGGTTCACCTCGGCGGACGCCAGTTCTCCGAGCTGCCGGTGGCGCCCTTCGCGGCCTCGCAACGCGCCTGGCTTTCACGGCCGATCAGTGCCTCGGCGGCGGCGGCGCCGCGTTTCCGCTGCTCAGCGCGTGCTGCGGCCAGGATCTGCTCGTGGAGTTCGTACTGATCGTTCGAGAAGCCCTTCTGCTCCCAGTCGATCCCGGCCCATTTCCCGCCTCTGAGCGCCTCCTTGGCCCAGTACGAGACGAGCGAGGCGCACACTTCCGCCGGGGTGGTTCGCCGGGGCGCCGGGCTGTCACTCGGGGTGATCTCGGAAGTGCCGGTTCCGCCGCATCCGGTCAAGGCGACGAGCAGTGCGAGCGTGCACCCGATGCCCGCTCGGCGCGTCGATCTACCGACTGAACCCATCTTCGCAGCTTAGGGGTTGGCGGTTCAGTTGTCTTCGGCCGGTTGTGCGGCCGCTCGGTGTTCGCGGACACCGAGCGGCAGGTCGCTGTCCGCTGCGCCACCCGGCCGGGACGCGGTGGGGCGTTCGGGCCGGGTGAGCGGCGTGCCGCTGGCGCTCAGCCCGCGGCGGGCGGGGCCGCGGAGCTGTCGGCGTCGCGCAGCAGGCAGGTGAGGCGGGCCGTGCAGACCCGCTTGTCCTGGTCGTCGGTGATCACGATCTCGTAGGTGGCCGTGGAGCGTCCGCGGTGCACGGGGGTGGCGACGCCGGTGACCAGACCGCTGCGGGCCCCCCGGTGGTGGGTGCAGTTGAGGTCGACACCTACGGCGAGCTTGGAGATGCCGCCGTGCAGCATGGCCCCGATGGAGCCGAGCGTCTCGGCGAGCACCGCGGAGGCGCCACCGTGCAGCAGCCCGTACGGCTGAGTGTTGCCCTCCACCGGCATGGTCGCGACGACGCGCTCCGCGGAGGCCTCGATGATCTGCACGCCCATCCGGGTGCCGAGGTGGCCTGCGGAGAAGAGCGCGGGCAGGTCCACGCCCAGGGCGGCGTACTCGTCGATGACCTCTTGCGGGAACTTCACAGCTGTCTGCTCGCCCATGGGGCCCGGCTCCGATCCTTGTGCGGGTCGTCGTGCGGCGTCCTGCCGCCCACGTGCTTAAGCGAACGCTTAGGCGGGTGGTGATTGTTCCAGACGGACAATCACGGACTTGCTGGCGGGTGTGTTGCTGGTGTCGGCGGTCGAATCGAGGGGGACCAGCACATTGGTCTCCGGGTAGTACGCGGCGGCGCAGCCCCGCGCGGTTGGGTAGTGCACCACCCGGAAGCCCGGTGCGCGCCGCTCCACACCGTCGTTCCACTCGCTGACCAGGTCGGTGTACGAGCCGTCGGCCAGTCCCAGGTCGCGGGCGTCGTCGGGGTTGACGAGGACCACGCGACGGCCGCCCTTGATGCCGCGGTAGCGGTCGTCCAGGCCGTAGATCGTGGTGTTGTACTGGTCGTGGGAGCGCAAGGTCTGGAGCAGTAGCCGGCCTGCGGGCAGCGCCGGGTATTCGACCGGCGCCGCGGTGAAGTTGGCCTTGCCGGTGGCGGTGGGGAAGCGCCGCTCGTCGCGTGGGGCGTGCGGGAGGCTGAAGCCGCCGGGGTGGGCCACGCGCGCGTTGAAGTCCTCGAAGCCGGCGACGACGCGGGAGATCCGGTCGCGGATCGTCGCGTAGTCCTTCTCGAAGTCCTCCCAGGGTGTGAGGGACGCGGGGCCCAGGGCCGCGCGGGCGAGGCGGGCGACGATGGCCGGCTCGGACAGCAGGTGCGGTCCGGCGGGGGTGAGGTTGCCGCGGGAGGCATGCACCATGCCCATGGAGTCCTCGACGGTCACGAACTGCTTGCCCGCAGCCTGCACGTCCTTGTCGGTGCGGCCCAGGGTGGGCAGGATCAGGGCGCGGGTCCCGGTCACGACGTGCGAGCGGTTGAGCTTGGTCGAGACGTGGACGGTGAGATCGGCGCGGCGCATCGCGGCCTCGGTGACGTCGGTGTCGGGGGAGGCGGCGACGAAGTTGCCGCCCATCGCGAAGAAGACCTTCGCCCGGCCGTCGCGCAGCGCCTGGATGGCCCGCACGACGTCGAAGCCGTGATGGCGCGGCGAGGTGATCCCGAATTCCTTGTCGAGGGCGTCCAGGAAGGCGGGGGCGGGGCGCTCGAAGATGCCCATGGTGCGGTCGCCCTGCACATTGGAGTGCCCGCGCACGGGGCACACACCGGCGCCGGGGCGGCCGATGTTGCCGCGCAGCAGCAGGAAGTTGACGACTTCGCGGATCGTCGGCACCGCGTGCTTGTGCTGGGTGAGGCCCATCGCCCAGCACACGATGGTGCGCTGCGAGGCGAGGACCATGCGTAGGGCCTCCTCGATCTTCGCACGGTCCAGGCCGGTCGCGATGAGGGTCTCGTCCCAGTCGGCCCCGGCGGCCTTGGCCGCGAACTCTTCGTACCCATGGGTGTGTTCGCGCACGAACGCCTCGTCGACCGCGCCGTCGGTCCGCACGATCAGCTTGTTCAAGAGGCGGAAGAGAGCCTGGTCGCCGCCGAGGCGGATCTGCAGGAACAGGTCGGTGAGCGCGGCGCCCTTGATCATGCCCTGCGGTGTCTGCGGGTTCTTGAAGCGCTCCAGGCCCGCCTCGGGCAGCGGATTGACCGAGATGATCTTCGCCCCGGCGGCCTTGGCCTTCTCCAGCGCGGTGAGCATCCGCGGGTGGTTGGTGCCCGGGTTCTGCCCGGCGACGATGATCAGGTCGGCCTGGTGCAGGTCCTCCAGGGAGACGCTGCCCTTGCCGATGCCGATGGTCTCGTTCAGCGCCGAGCCGGACGACTCGTGGCACATGTTGGAACAGTCCGGCAGGTTGTTCGTGCCGAGCTCGCGGGCGAAGAGCTGGAGCAGGAAAGCCGCTTCGTTGCTGGTGCGGCCCGAGGTGTAGAAGACGGCCTCGTCGGGCGAGGCCAGCGCCTTGAGCTCGGCGCCGATGATCTCGAAGGCCCGCTCCCAGCTCACCGCCTCGTACCGCTCGGCGCCCTTCTCCAGGAGCATCGGCTGCGTGATGCGGCCCTGCTGTCCCAGCCAGTACCCGCTACGGCCGGTGAGGTCCGCTACTGGGTGCGCGGCGAAGAAGTCGGGGGCGACGCGGCGCAGAGTCGCCTCCTCGGCGACGGCCTTCGCGCCGTTCTCGCAGAACTCCGCGGTGTGCCGCTTGTCCTCCTCGGGCCAGGCGCAGCCGGGGCAGTCGAAGCCGTCCTTCTGGTTGACCTTCAGGAGGGTCTGCGCGGTGCGGCGCACCCCCATCTGCTGCTGCGCGATCCGCAGGGTGTGCCCGATGGCTGGCATCCCGGCCGCGGTGTGCTGCGGCGCCGTGACCTGCGGTGCGTCCTGGACCGGGTCGTCTGCGGGCGGCTTGGCGGCCATGGTGCTCCCCTTTGAGCTCTGAGCGTGCGCAGTGCGCTGCGTCGTTCTGCCGCGAGCGCAGTCCGTCCGCCGCGCCCACAGTTCCGTTACGTACACATCCGATCCTGTCACGCAGCGCTGACAGCGGGGCCGGGTGGGCCGGGAATGTCAGTGCGGCGGCCTAGGATCGGGTGCGTGGTAGAGACAGCATCGAAGAAGAGCGCAGAAATCCGTCCCCGCCTGCTCCTCATGGACGGGCACTCCCTGGCGTACCGGGCGTTCTTCGCGCTGCCCGCGGAGAACTTCACGACCGCGAGCGGCCAGCCGACGAATGCCATTTACGGCTTCGCGTCGATGCTGGCGAACACGCTGCGCGACGAAGCGCCCACGCATTTCGCGGTGGCCTTCGACGTGTCGCGCAAAACGTGGCGGTCGGACGAGTTCCCCGAGTACAAGGCGAATCGCTCCAAGACCCCCGACGAGTTCAAGGGGCAGGTCGAGCTGATCGGCGAGCTGCTCGACGCGATGCACGCGGACCGGTTCGCGATCGACGGGTTCGAGGCGGACGACGTCATCGCGACCCTGGCGACGCAGGCCGAGGCCGCCGGTTTCGACGTGCTGATCGTCACGGGCGACCGGGACTCCTTCCAGTTGATCAGCGAGCGCGTCACCGTGCTGTACCCGACCAAGGGCGTCTCGGAGCTGACCCGCTTCACGCCCGATAAGGTCGAGGAGAAGTACGGGCTCACCCCGCAGCAGTACCCGGACTTCGCTGCGCTGCGTGGCGACCCCTCGGACAACCTGCCGGGCATCCCGGGCGTCGGCGAGAAGACGGCCGCGAAGTGGATCAATCAGTTCGGTTCGTTCGCCGAGCTGGTGGAGCGCGCCGACGAGGTCAAGGGCAAGGCGGGGCAGAGCTTCCGCGACCACCTGGACGCCGTGAAGCTCAACCGCCGCCTCACCGAGATGGTGCGCGACGTGGAGCTGCCCAAGGGGCCCGCCGACCTTGAGCGCGCCCCGTACGACCGCGAGGCGATGCTGGGCGTCCTGGACGTCCTGGAGATTCGCAACCCGAGCCTGCGGGAGCGGCTGCTCGCCGTGGACCCGGGCGCCGTGGAGGAGGAGGCCGCGGCCCCCGCCGCCGGCATCGCCATCGACGGCACGGTCCTCGGCTCCGGTGAGCTCGCGCCCTGGCTGGCGGTCCACGGTGATCAGCCGCTCGGTGTCGCCACCGTCGACGCCTGGGCGCTGGGCACGGGCAGCGTCAGCGAGATCGCGCTCGCCGCGGCCGACGGCGCCGCCGCCTGGTTCGACACCACGCAGCTCGACGAGGGCGACGAGAAGTCCTTCGCCGCCTGGATCGCGGACCCCGCCAGGCCCAAGGTCATGCACAACGCCAAGGGCGTGATGCGGGTCTTCCCCGAGCACGGCTGGCAGGTCGACGGTGTCTCCATGGACACCGCGCTGGCCGCCTACCTGGTCAAGCCGGGGCGCCGCTCGTTCGCGCTGGACGCGCTGTCCGTGGAGTACCTCGGCCGTGAGCTGGCCCCGGCCGCGTCCGCCGACGGCCAGCTGGCCTTCGGCACCGACGAGCAGGCCGAGGCCGACGCCCTGATGACGCAGGCCCGCGCCGTCCTGGACCTGGGCGACGCCTTCACGGAGCGCCTGAAGGAAGTCGGCGCGACCGACCTGCTGCACGACATCGAGCTGCCCACCTCCATTCTGCTGGCCCGCCTGGAGCGGCACGGCATCGCCGCCGACCGCGCCCATCTCGACACCATGGAGCAGCAGTTCGCGGCCGCCGTGCAGCATGCGGTGGCGGAGGCGCACGACGCGGCGGGGCGCGAGTTCAACCTCGGCTCGCCCAAGCAGCTCCAGGAGATCCTCTTCGGCGAGCTGGCGCTGCCCAAGACGAAGAAGACCAAGACCGGTTACACCACGGACGCGGACGCCCTGGCGTGGCTGGCGGCGCAGACCGAGCACGAGCTGCCGGTCATCATGCTGCGCCACCGCGAGCAGGCCAAGCTGCGCGTCACCGTCGAGGGTCTCGTCAAGACCATCGCGTCGGACGGCCGGATCCACACCACGTACAACCAGACGGTGGCGGCCACCGGCCGGCTCTCCTCCACCGAGCCCAATCTGCAGAACATTCCGGTGCGTACGGACGAGGGCCGGGCCATCCGCCGTGGCTTCGTCGTCGGCGAGGGTTACGCATGCCTGATGACCGCCGACTACAGCCAGATCGAGCTTCGCGTGATGGCGCACCTGTCGGAGGACGCGGGACTCATCGAGGCGTTCGCCACCGGTGAGGACCTGCACACCACGGTCGCCTCCCAGGTGTTCGGCGTGGAGAAGTCCCAGGTCGACCCGGAGATGCGCCGCAAGATCAAGGCCATGTCGTACGGACTGGCCTACGGCCTCTCGGCCTTCGGCCTGTCCCAGCAGCTGAACATCGACGCGGGTGAGGCCCGCGGGCTGATGGACACCTTCTTCGAGCGGTTCGGCGGTGTACGGGACTATCTGCAGCGCGCTGTCGAGGAGGCCCGCGCCACCGGGTACACCGAGACGATGCTCGGCCGCCGCCGCTATCTGCCGGACCTCAACAGTGACAACCGCCAGCGCCGCGAGATGGCCGAGCGGATGGCGCTCAACGCCCCGATCCAGGGCACGGCTGCCGACATTGTCAAGGTCGCCATGCTCAGGGTCGACAAGGCCCTCGAAGAGGCCGGGCTGACCTCGCGGATGCTGCTCCAGGTGCACGACGAAATCGTGCTGGAGATCGCCAAGGGCGAGCGCGAGCGGGTCGAGGAGATCGTGCGCCGCGAGATGGCCGCCGCCGTCGAGCTGAACGCTCCGCTCGACGTGTCGGTGGGAGTGGGCACCGACTGGGAGTCCGCCGCGCACTGACCCGCAGGGCCGGCGGCCCGCTCACTCGTTCCGAGTCGGAGTACGACAAGGAATGGGCGAGCGGGCCTTCCCGCCCAAGGCGGAGTGCGTCAGCGCCCCCGGTCGGCGACCGTGGAACCGACCGCCGCCGCGTCCGGCGCCGCTTGGCCGGGACCGGCTGCGTCGCGGCCCCGGCCCCGCTGCCGCAGCCGTACTCCCGCCGCGTACAGCACCAGCCCCGCCGCCAGCCCCGCACCGGCCCCGAAGCACGCGGTCGGGACGAAGTCCAGCGGCTGCAACGGCACGGTGTCCATGGCGATCAGGCGCAGACACCGGTGTGCGACGCCCATCAGAACGCACACCCCCAGCAGAGCGGCGGCCGCCCACTGCCCCCGCGCGTCCAGCAGCGGTACGGAAGCGGGCGCCTCCCCGTCGGGACCGCGCCGCAGCGCGGTGACGGTGAACCACCCGATCACCACGAGGGCGAGCGCTGAACTGCCGTACTGCGCGTACGAGTACACCGGGAAGCCCGCGACCGACTCACCGAGCGCCGGCAGAGCTCGCACACCCCATCGGTCCAGGTGCGTGAAGCTGTCCCAGAGGACATGCGTGCACGCGCCGACGGTCGCCGACAGGACGAACCGCCAGGCCAGCGAGGAGAGTCGCATGCCGTGCCAGTCGCTGCCACGGACAAAACGGTGGAAGCGCGCCTGGCGGTGGCGCGGCACCAGCGCCAGCAGCGGCTCGCGCATCAGCAGCCATATCCCCACCAGGGCCGCCGTGATCAGCACGTCGACGGTGACGATGCCCGGCAGCGAGTGGGTGACGTCCCCGAAGGTCATCGCTGCCGGGATCGCGGTGGCGGCGAAGTACGTCATGTCCGGTGCGAAGGACCCGGCGACGAGCGCCGAGGCGAACAACGGGCCGCGCGCGGTCCCGTCGCGTCGCATGCCCGGCAGTACCGCCGCGGCATGACTGAGTGTGAACGGCAAGGACCCCCCTCGGACCGCTTCTGAGCGGCGTCGAACAGTGCCGATCAGTATGCGGGACGTTTACGGGCGAGTGTCCTGAGCCACCCGCCATGTGAAGAACCGGCAATAAAGGGGCAGGGATCGGTGCTCCGGCGCGGCGAGTTGTCGTAGTGTCGCGTGAGTCCTGACGCTGGGGAGCGCGGGCATCGACGGGGAGGGCCTTACGTATGACAGCGCAATTCGGTCGCAGGCTGCGCAAGGGGGCCACAGCCACCACAGTGGCGGCGCTCGCCGTGGCAGCGCTTTCGGCCTCGCAGGCGCCCGGCATCACGCACGCTCACGGCGACCAGCCGGCCGCGGGGGCGACCGATACTCCGGACACCCCGGTGACCGGTGACTCGCCGTACTACACCGATCTTCCGCCGCTGCGCACCCCCGACAAGCCGGGCACTTCGGTCGACCTCCCGGGCTCGCCCGGTTCGGCTGAAGCGGGCATACCGTCCTCGGTGCTGGCCGCGTACAAGCGGGCGGAGGCCGCCATCAAGGTCTCCGACCCCGGCTGCCGCCTCCCCTGGCAACTGCTCGCGGCGATAGGCAAGGTCGAGTCCGGACAGGCGAGTGGCGGCGCGGTCGACGACAACGGCACCACCCTGAAGCCGATTCTCGGCCCCAAGCTCGACGGCGTCGGGTTCGCCAACATCTCCGACACCGACAACGGCGCGTACGACGGCGACGTGACGCACGACCGCGCGGTCGGCCCGATGCAGTTCATCCCCTCGACCTGGGCGACCTGGGGCCAGGACGGCAACGGCGACGGCAAGAAGAACCCGAACAACATCTACGACGCGGCGCTCGGCGCGGGACGCTACCTCTGCGCCAACAACCGGGACGTGTCGGCCAAGGACGACCTCGACGCGGCGATCCTGGGCTACAACCGGTCGACGGAGTACCTGCGTACGGTCCTGTCCTGGTTCGAGTACTACAAGAGCGGCAGCCACGAGGTCCCGGACGGCGAGGGCGTCCTGCCCGGCAGCTCCCTGCCCGACATCAATCCCATCGGGGCAGGACAGCCCACCCCCGGTACGAGCCCCACGCCGGGGCCGAGCCCGTCAGGCCCGAGCGCGCCGGGGCCCACCGAGCCGGGCAAGCCGACGCCTCCTTCGACGACCCCGCCGACCGAGCCGACGCCGCCCACCACCCCGCCGACCAAGCCCACCCCGCCGGCCCCCGCGCCGCTCACCGCCCTGGAGCGCCTCGGCGCACGGACGGTCACCGCCACCGCCGGCGAGAACTTCGCCGACCGGCTGCGGGTGCGCGGCGAGACCGCCGCGGGCAAGGTGGTCAAGGGCGCCAAGGTCCAGTTCCAGATCGTCGGCGAAACCGGCGCCCGCTTCCCGGGCGGCGTGCTGCGCGTCACCGCCACCACCGGCGCCGACGGCATCGCCGCCGCCCCCGCCCTGAGCGCGGGGCAGCGGACCGGCACCTTCACCGTCCGCGCCAAGGCGCTCAGCACCACCGCGCCCACCACCGACTTCGGCGCGACCGTCAAGGCCAAGCCCGCACCGGACCCCAAGTCCGACGCGCTGGCTCGTACGTCCGACAAGGCACTCACGGCCCAGACCGGCGGTTCGTTCGCCGACCTCGTCGAGCTGAAGGCGACGTACAAGAGCAAGGCCGCCGCGGGCATCGGGGTGAGTGCCTCGCTGGTCACCGATGGTGATACGCCGGTGGAGAACGACAAGGGCCCGTACTTCAAGGACGCCGCGGACAAGGCGGTCCGCGCACTGACCGGCCTGAAGACCGACGCCAATGGTCTGGTGAAGCTCCCGAAGATCTACACCGACGGGAACGCGGGCACCTACAAGCTCCGCCTCACCACCGAGGACGGCGTGGTCCTGACCGTCGAGCTGACCGTCACCGCGGCGCCCACCACGCCGCCGACGGGCACTCCCCCCACGACCCCCACCACACCCGGCGCGTAGCCGCGCACAGCCGAACTGCCGCTGCCCCGACCGGACCTGCGCACCGGGCGGGGCAGCTGCATGTTCGCGCGAAGTGTCCGCGCACCGCCTTCTCATCTGGCCGACGCGTTGCTACGGTGCCCCCGCCCTGATGATGCATCAGATGCCGGGAGGTCGAGCATGCGTGCTCTCGTCGCCGCCGCCATCGGGCTGGCCGCCGCCCTCGCCCTCGTCCTGACCGTCACGGCCGCCGGCGCCCCACCGGGGGAGACCTCGCCCAAGCCGCTGCTGACCACCGTTCCCGGGCCGAAGAAGTAGTGGGGGCCGCACCGTGCGCCGTAAAGCCAGCCTGATCCTGCTCGCCTTCGCGGTCTTCTTCGCCGCCATGTCACCGTTGCTGCGCTGGTACGCGTTCCCGCGGCTCGCCAAGATCCCGCCCAGCCAGTACCAGGAGGCCGTGTTGGAGGCGAAGCCCGCGACCCTTCTCGACTACGGCACCATGAAGGCCGAAGAGGTCGAGAAGCTCACCATCGTGCAAACCCTCAAGGGCAACGTCGAGGAGTCCGAGAAGATCGAGCGCAGCGCGGGACGCGACGTCGTCGTCTGGGACGCCCTGTCGTACGTCGAGGGGCCCGACGGCAAAATGGTCTCGGCTCTCCCCGAGCGCTACATCTTCGACGCCCACAGCCAGGCACCGGTGCACGCCACCGGCGAGATGGTCGACGGTGACGCGGTCAGGCGCGAGGGCATCGAGTTCAAGTGGCCCTTCCTCACCGAGAAGCGCGACTACGAGTACTTCGACGCGCAGACCCGCACCGCCGCCCCGATCCATTACAAGGGGACCCAGGACTTCCGCGGGCTCGAGGTCTACTACTTCGAGCAGACCATCCCCTGGACCAAGGTCAAGTACCCGAAGAAGCTGCCCATGCCGGGCGTCGACGCGTCCAAGCTGGAGGAGCAGACGGGCACCACCCGCTGGTACACCACGAAGCGGATGTTCTGGGTCGAGCCCGTGACCGGCGCCCCGGTCAACGGTGAGGAGGTCCACAAGGAGGAGCTGCGCGGCGGGACCCTGCTGGGAGGCCGCGACAAGGTCACCGCCTTCTCCGGACATGTGAAGATGCGCGCCGACTACATCGACTCCACCGTCGACCTCGTCAAGTCCAACCGCCTCATGGTCCTGCTGCTCACGGCCTACCTCCCCTGGGGCTTCCTGGTGCCGGCCGTCGCCCTGCTGGCCCTCGCCCTGTTCCTGGAGGCCCGCAGCCGAAGGCCTGGCGACCCCGCGCGGGCGGGCACCGCGTCCCCGGCGCCCGAACCGGTCGGCAGCACCTGAGGCAGGTGAACCCCTGTCCGGATCACCGACTTTCCTGCTCAGCCCCGGCTGAGCCGCGCCTTCGTGTACCGCGTCGGCACGGCCCCCGCCGGGTCCTCCGGCCACGGGTGCTTCGGGTAGCGGCCGCGCAGATCCGCACGCACCGCGCGGTATCCGTCGCGCCAGAAGGACGCCAGATCGGCCGTGACGGCGGCCGGGTGCCCCGCGGGGGAGAGCAGGTGCACCAGCACCGGCACACCCGCCACCCGCGGCGTCTCGGGGAGCCCGAACATCTCCTGGAGCTTCACCGCGAGTACGGGCTGCTCCCCGCCGTACTCGACCCTCACCCGCGATCCGCTGGGCACCTCGATGCGCTCCGGCGCCAGCTCGTCCAGCCGGGCGGCCTCGCCCGACGCCCAGGGCAGCAGTCGGTTCAGCCCCTGGGCCGCACTGATCCGCCCCAGGTCGGACCGGCGCCGGGCGCGGGACAGCTCCGGCTCCAGCCATGCGTCGATACGGGCCGGGTCCGCCAGCGCGGCGTCCGACACATCGGGCCAGGGCGCGCCCCTGACCCGGTGCAGGAACGCCAGCCGGTCCCGCAGGGCCTGCGCGTCGCGCGACCACCGCAGCAGGCCCAGACCCTCCCGCCGCAGCCCGTCGAGCAGTGCGTTCCGTACGAGCGCCTTGTCCGGAGTCTTCAGCGGTCGTACGGCCAACTCGACCGCCCCGAGCCGCTCCACGTGCCGGGCCACGATGTCCCCGCCCTCCCAGCGGACCTCCTCGCCGCGGGCGAGAAGGTGTTCGGCGGCCATCCGCGCGGTGTCCTCGTCGATGACCGCGGCGAGCCGCACGCGCGCGGAGGGAGCGTGAACGGGACGGTCGGCGACGGCGATCGCCAGCCAGGGCGCACTGCGCAGCCGTGATCCGTCACCGAGCTCGGCCCCGGTGCCCGAGGCCATCAGGAAGGCCCCCTCGCCGCGGGCCCTGGCCACCCGTTCGGGAAACGCGAACGCGGCCACGAGCCCGGCGACGGCGTCATCGCTCGCGGAGGTGGACGCGGAGGTGGCTCCGGGCGCGGACGAGGCTCCGGTGGGGCCGCTCGCGGTGGTGCCCGCGCGGGACCCCGCGCCGCCCGCCGTTGCCAGACGCTTCGCCTCCTGGCGCCAGCGCGCCCCGTACGCGTCATTGCCCCGTTTGGCCGCTCGCCAGGCCGCCGCCAGGTCGTCCCCGTACTCCCTCGGAGGCTCCTCGCTGAGCAGCGCGACCACCTCCGCCGCCCGGCGTGCACCGACCTCCCGCGCGCCGTCGACGAGCGCCCGCGCGAGCCGGGGGTGCAGACCGAGGCGGGCCATCCGTACGCCGCGCTCCGTCGCACGGCCCGCGCCGTCCACCGCGCCGATGGCGGCCAGTACCTCGCGCGCCGCGGCCATCGCGCCGCCCGGCGGTCGGTCGAGCAGGGCCAGGCCGCTCGCTTCCGGATCGCCCCAGCAGGCCACTTGAAGGGCGAACGCCGTCAGGTCCGCGACCTTGATCTCGGGGGCGGGGTAGCTCGCAAGCCGCCCGTTCTCCGCCTCGGACCAACAGCGGTAGACCGCGCCCGGCGCCTCACGCCCGGCCCGCCCCGCGCGCTGCCTGGACGCCGCCAGGGAGGCCCGCACGGTCGCCAGGGCGCTCAGCCCCCGCGCATGGTCGGTACGGGGCTCACGGGCCAGCCCGGAGTCCACGACGATCCGCACTCCGGGGACCGTCAGGCTCGACTCGGCCACCGACGTCGCGAGCACCACCCGGCGCGCACCGGCGCCCGACCCCGCGAGCACCGCGTCCTGCACCGCGGCCGGCGCGCGCCCGTGCACCTGGAGCACCTCGACGTCCAGACCGCCCAGCTGTCCGGCCACCCGTGCGATTTCACCGACGCCCGGGAGGAAGCACAGCACGTCGCCGGCCCGTTCGGTGAGGGCCCTGCGCACCACGGACGCCACGTGCGTCAGCATCACCGGGTCGACCCGCATGCCGTGCGGCGGCCGTACCGGCCGCGCGGGCGGCGCCCACACGGTCTCGACGGGGTACGAGATCCCGCGCGCCTCCACCACGGGCGCGTCGTCGAGCAGCCGGGCCCAGCCTGCCGCGTCGGTGGTCGCGGACGCC
This sequence comes from Streptomyces sp. H27-C3, assembly GCF_030063415.1. Classification (GTDB taxonomy): domain Bacteria; phylum Actinomycetota; class Actinomycetes; order Streptomycetales; family Streptomycetaceae; genus Streptomyces. The sequence continues at coordinate 26,773 of NZ_JASITA010000007.1, forward strand.
GCGACGAGCCGCAGCTCGGGCCGCAGAGCCGCCCGTACGTCCAGCAGGAAGGCCGCGACGGTGTCCGCGTCGAGATGCCGCTCGTGGCACTCGTCGAGGACGACCACGTCGACCCCGGCCAACTCCTGGTCGCGCTGAAGGCGTTGCAGCAGGACACCGGTGGTCACGACCTCCACCACCGTCTCGCGCCCCACCACGCGCTCCCCGCGCACGGTGAACCCCACGCGCTCCCCGACGCTCTCGTCAAGGAGCCAGGCCATGCGCCTGGCTGCGGCGCGTGCGGCGATACGGCGGGGCTCCGCGACGACGACCCTGCGCACCGGGCGGCCCTCGTCGAGCAGCCCGGCCAGAACCAGCGGCACGAGCGTCGTCTTGCCCGTGCCGGGCGGGGCGCACAGGACGGCGGTGCCGTGCTCTTCCAGGGCGCGTTGCAGGTCGGGCAGAGCGGTGCGTACGGGGAGCTGGGCGAGGGCGTCGGTGCGAATCACGCCCCCAGTGTCGTGCCTGGGCGGTGCGGGGGGCGGGTGCGGGCCGGCCTGCGGCGCTGTTCCCCTACCCGCCCCTCCCCGAAGCCGGGGCAAGCCCCGGACCTCCGGACGCTCTGCGGGCGTGTCCTCAATCGCCGGACGGGCTGAGAGTTTTCCGGATGCTGCGCATCTTCAGCCCGTCCGGCGGTTGACGACCGGGGTCCGGGGCAGAGCCCCGGTTGTGGGGAGGGGCGGGTAGGGGACAAGGCCCCGCGCAGCGCCACGCCCCGAGCCTCCAGCCCCCTTTACGACCTCGGGGGCAATAGCGCGCGGGCTCCCGGCGTCATGCGACTCCGCCTCCGGCGTTGTCGTCGGTCGACGACGCTCCGCGTCGCCTCCCTCCTCCGCCTTGGACGCGAAGCCGCATGACGCCGCTCGCTGATCCACGCTCCATTGCCCCCGAGGTCGTTAGTCCCGTACACAGACGAAGATCGCCGTGCCCGGGATCAAGTTGCCGCGCAGGGGGGACCAGCCGCCCCACTCCTGCGTATTCCACGCCGGCCACTGCGGCTCGACCAGGTCGACCAGGGTGAAGCCGCCCGCCACCACGTCCCGGACCCGGTCGCCGACCGTCCTGTGGTGCTCGACATAGACCGCGCGGCCCTCGTCGTTCTGCTCGACGTACGGCGTCCGGTCGAAATAGGACGCGGAGACGGAGAGGCCCTCGGGGCCGGGCTCGTCCGGGAAGGCCCAGCGGACCGGGTGCGTGACGGAGAAGACCCAGCGGCCGCCGGGCCGCAGGACCCGTCGCACCTCGCGGAAGACCTCCACCGGGTCGGCGACGAAGGGCACCGCCCCATAGGCGGAGCACGCGAGATCGAAGGAGCCGTCCTGGAAGGGCAGCTTCACGGCGTCGGCCTGCACGAGCGGGATGTCGCCGCCGATCCGCAGCGCGTGCTGGAGCTGCCGGTGGGACAGGTCCAGCGCCACCGGGCGGGCCCCCTGCGCCGCGAGCCAGCGCGAGCACTGGGCCGCGCCCGCGCCGATCTCCAGGACGTCGAGCCCCTTGAGGGAATCCAGCGGCCCCAGCAGGCCGGCCTCCGTCTCGTCCAGCCCCTCGGGGCACCAGACGAAGCGGTCGTCGCCCAGGAAGGTGCCGTGCTCGATCTGGTAGTCGTCCGCGTTCCGGTCCCACCAGCCCCGGCTGGCCCGGCTGCTCTCGGCCTCGTCGGCGTCGCGCCGGGTGGCCTCGCTCTCGTCGGCGTCGTCCGCCGCGAAGGAGTCGAGAGCCTCGTAAGTGTCGTCCTCGTGGATCATTGCGCCCGTCTGTCTCGTCTGCGTAGGGTCGCTCGGACCTGGGGCTGCCGGGTGCGGTGCGGCCCATCTGGCCTGTGGAAGCCCCGTGAAAGCCCAGGTGTGCCGGGTATGAGGCGTTCCGCCCCGGGTGTGCGCCTTCGCGCATTGACCCTGCTCGGCTGCCCCCGTATGCTACAAGTTGCGCTGCGAGCCTGCGCACCTCAGACAGAGCAGGCTGCGCTTGCATCGGTTGTATGCCCCCTCGGTTGTCGAGGCGCTTCCGTTCCACACGGAATGTGCGCCTCCTAGGCTGCCCGGCTGCAGCTGATGTCGATACGGGCTCCCGGCGTAGCAGTACCTACGACTTACTGTCCGTACCGGAGCCCTTACCCACATGACGAGCAGCACCGAGACCACCGCCACCACTCCGCAGGTTGCGGTCAACGACATCGGTGACGAGGAAGCATTCCTCGCCGCGATCGACGAGACGATCAAGTACTTCAACGACGGCGACATCGTCGACGGCGTCATCGTGAAGGTGGACCGGGACGAGGTTCTCCTCGACATCGGTTACAAGACCGAAGGCGTCATTCCGTCCCGCGAGCTTTCCATCAAGCACGACGTCGACCCCAACGAGGTCGTCGCCGTGGGCGATGAGATCGAGGCTCTTGTTCTCCAGAAGGAGGACAAGGAAGGCCGTCTCATCCTGTCCAAGAAGCGCGCACAGTACGAGCGCGCCTGGGGCACGATCGAGAAGATCAAGGAAGAGGACGGAATCGTCACCGGCACCGTCATCGAGGTGGTCAAGGGTGGTCTCATCCTCGACATCGGCCTCCGTGGCTTCCTGCCGGCTTCCCTCGTCGAGATGCGCCGTGTCCGCGACCTCCAGCCCTACGTGGGCAAGGAGCTCGAAGCCAAGATCATCGAGCTGGACAAGAACCGCAACAATGTGGTCCTGTCCCGCCGTGCCTGGCTCGAGCAGACCCAGAGCGAGGTCCGTCAGACCTTCCTCACGACCCTGCAGAAGGGCCAGGTCCGCTCCGGCGTCGTTTCCTCGATCGTCAACTTCGGTGCGTTCGTGGACCTCGGTGGCGTCGACGGTCTCGTGCACGTCTCCGAGCTTTCCTGGAAGCACATCGACCACCCCTCCGAGGTTGTCGAGGTCGGCCAGGAAGTCACCGTCGAGGTTCTCGACGTCGACATGGACCGCGAGCGCGTCTCGCTGTCGCTCAAGGCGACGCAGGAAGACCCGTGGCAGCAGTTCGCCCGTACGCACCAGATCGGGCAGGTTGTTCCCGGTAAGGTCACGAAGCTCGTTCCGTTCGGCGCGTTCGTTCGCGTCGACGAGGGCATCGAGGGTCTGGTCCACATCTCCGAGCTGGCCGAGCGCCACGTGGAGATCCCGGAGCAGGTCGTCCAGGTCAACGACGAGATCTTCGTCAAGGTCATCGACATCGACCTCGAGCGTCGCCGCATCAGCCTCTCGCTGAAGCAGGCCAACGAGGCCTTCGGTGGCGACCCGGCGTCGGTCGAGTTCGACCCGACCCTGTACGGCATGGCCGCGTCGTACGACGACCAGGGGAACTACATCTACCCCGAGGGCTTCGACCCCGAGACCAACGACTGGCTCGAGGGCTTCGAGTCCCAGCGTGAGGTGTGGGAGACCCAGTACGCCGAGGCGCAGACGCGCTTCGAGCAGCACCAGGCTCAGGTCATCAAGTCCCGCGAGGCCGACGAGGCCGCTGCCGCCGAGGGCGCTGCCGCCCCCGCCGGTGGCACCCCGGCAGCCTCCAGCGGTGCTGGTGGCGGCAGCAGCAGTGCCGGTTCGTACTCCTCGGAGTCGGCGGACAACTCCGGCGCCCTGGCGTCGGACGAGGCCCTGGCGGCGCTCCGCGAGAAGCTGGCCGGCGGCCAGAGCTGAATCGCTGAGCAGCGCGTCGGCGTAAAGCCGAGTAGCTGACAAGTAAGGCCCGCTCTCCAGGAGAGCGGGCCTTACTTCGTTTTCCGTCACTCCTGCCCCGGTGTTCGGCAGGTGACCGGCGTGTTCAGGGAATGCCCGCCTCGCACAGCACGTTCTCCAGTAGGAACACGAGGAGGAGCGGTAATCGTGCTTGAACCGCAGGATCTGTACGCATGGGAGCCGAAGGGCCTGGCCGTCGTCGACATGGCGCTGGCCCAGGAATCGGCCGGACTGGTCATGCTCTACCACTTCGACGGCTACATCGATGCGGGTGAGACCGGCGAGCAGATCGTCGAGAAGCTGCTGGACACACTGCCCAACCAGGTGGTGGCCCGCTTCGATCACGACAGGCTGGTGGACTATCGAGCCCGCCGCCCTCTCCTGACCTTCCGGCGCGACAAATGGGCGGAGTACGAGACCCCGGCGATCGACGTCCGCCTGGTGCAAGACGCGACAGGTGCGCCTTTTCTGCTGCTCTCCGGCCCCGAGCCGGACGTGGAGTGGGAGCGGTTCTCGCTCGCCGTGCGCCAGGTCGTCGAGCGCCTCGGTGTGCGCCTCTCGGTGAACTTTCACGGCATCCCGATGGGCGTCCCGCACACCCGCCCGGTCGGCATCACCCCGCACGGCAACCGCACCGACCTCATGCCTGGGCACCGCAGCCCCTTTGACGAGGCGCAGGTGCCCGGCAGCGCGGAGTCGCTCGTGGAGTACCGCCTGTCGGAGGCCGGACACGACGTGCTCGGTGTCGCGGCGCACGTGCCGCACTACGTCTCGCGTTCGTCGTACCCCGACGCCGCGTTGACCACCCTGGAGGCGATCACGGCGGCGACCGGGCTCGTGCTGCCCGGGGTCGCGCACTCGCTGCGCACGGAGGCCCGCCTGACGCAGGACGAGATCTCCCGGCAGATCGGCGAGGGAGACGAGGAGCTCATCTCGCTCGTGCAGGGGCTTGAGCACCAGTACGACGCGGTGGCGGGCGCGGAGACGCGGGGCAATCTGGTGGCGGAGGCGGTCGATCTGCCGTCGGCGGACGAGATCGGCCTTGAATTCGAGCGCTTTCTCGCCGAGCGGGAGGGCGAGGGCTAGGCATGGCCCGGCCCCCGGACGGGCTGGATGCCGCCGCCACTTGCGGCAGTGTCCAGCCCGTCGGGCGTTCCAGGACCGGGGCCAGGATGCCGGGACCAAGGCCGGGTCCGGGACGGAGCCCCAGTGGTGGGAAGGGGCGGGGAGCGTAAAGCCCCGCAGGTTCCCCTTAACGACCTCACCCGCGATTGACAGTGGGAGAAGGAGCGACGTCTGGGGCTTTCGAATCCAAGGCGGAGGAGGGAGTGATGGCGGAGCCATCGCGACTGACGACAACGCCGGAGGCGGAGGTCCCAGGCGCCGCGACGCCGCTGCCAATCGTGGGTGAGGTCGTAAGCTTTCGCGCATGCTGAAAGTGGGCCTGACCGGCGGTATCGGTGCCGGCAAGAGCGAAGTGTCGCGCATGCTCGTCTCGTACGGGGCGGTGCTGATCGACGCCGACAAGATCGCCCGGGAGGTCGTCGAGCCGGGAACCCCCGGACTCGCGGCCGTAGTAGAGGCCTTCGGCCAGGACATCCTCGCCGCCGACGGGAGACTGGACCGCCCGAAGCTCGGCTCGATCGTCTTCGCCGACCCTGCCCGTCTGGCGACGCTGAACATGATCGTTCACCCCCTGGTCGGTGCCCGCTCGGCGGAGCTGGAGGACGGCGCGGACACGGACGCCGTCGTCATCCACGACGTACCGCTGCTCACGGAGAACGCACTGGCCCCCCTGTACGACCTGGTGGTCGTCGTGGACGCGTCCACGACGACCCAGTTGGAGCGGCTCGTGCGGATGCGCGGCATGACCGAGGGCGAGGCCCGCAGCCGGATGGCCGCGCAGGCGAGCCGCGAGCAGCGCCTGGAGATCGCCGACCTGGTCATCGACAACGACGGGCCGCTGGAGGCGCTCGAGCCACAGGTCCGCAAGGTCTGGGCCGAGCTGACCGGGCGCGCCGGGCGGATCGACGCCACGGGGAGCTAGATCGGGTCGCGGCCGGCCGGCCGGCCGAAAGCCCAGGTACGTCCAGTACGAGGACTTCCGGCCGGCGCGCCGAGAGCACGCACCGGACGCCGCTCCTTGACGGGCAAACGTTGCCTGCCGCGGCACTGGATCGGGTCGCGGGCGGCCCACGGAATACGGCATGCCGTGCCGACCGTTGAAAGTGTGAGGCGAGGGGAAGGATGTCAGCGTGTCCGAACGCAGCCCGGAAACCCACATCATCGACTACCGCGCGGCGGAGCAGTTGCTCGCGGCGCGCGATCCGCGGGGCGCCGTCAAGCTCCTCGACTCCGTGATAGCGGTCCACCCGGAAAACACGGCAGCCCGCCTTCTGCGTGCCCGCTCCTTTTTCGCGGCAGCCCAACTCCGGCTGGCCGAGCTTGAGTTCCAGCTCGTCCTGGAGCGTGAACCGGACAACGCCTTCGCCCACTTCGCCCTGGCGCGGACGTACGAGCGGGTGGCCCGCCCGGATCAGGCCAAGCGCCACTTCCGGCTGGCCGCCGCGCTCGACCCGAAGCCGGAGTACCTGGCGGCGGCGCGGTTCGACTCCGACGCGCAATGACAGGGCCGACTCGACAACACCTCCGACGCGCAATCAACCGTGTGCAGGCTCGCGTGATGACTCGCGTGATGACTCACGACCTGGTGTGAACGAGCGGCCGCTCGCGGTGAGCGCCCGCGCGGTGTTCCGCGCCGGTGCCCACCACGTCGACAGCCGCGGTCGAGGGCCTGATCAGTCGTTGATCAGTCGTCGATACGGTCCATGACCTTGCCGAGGTCCACGAACTTGAAGTCCGTCGACTCCCGGCCGCCGTCACCGTCCGCCGATGTGTTGTGGCCGTCCTGTACGACGAGGAGGCCGCGCGGGTACTTGCTGCCGAGCGGAGCGTTCAGCACCGCCGCGCCGTCGCACTCCTCCGACCCGTCGAGGGTCTTGGACGCCGCGGTGACGCGGAAGCCGCCCTCGTGCTCATTGTTGTCCTTGAGCTCACGGTCGTACAGGGCGAACGTGTTGTCGCCCTGGCTCGACGAGAGAAGGTATCCGTCACCGTCGGACTCGGTCAGCAGCGTCAGCCCCTCGACGTCGGACGAGATCCGGGACCCGCCGAAGCCGGGATCGGCCCCGGGAGTGCACTCCTCGGTCTCCTCGTCGTAGAGGCCCGGAACGCCGTACTCACGGACCTTGTCGACGAGTTGCGGTGCGCTCGTGAGGTCGGCGCGCAGCCGCCAGATGCCCACGTCCTCCTGGCCCGCGTACAGCATGCCGTTGGCAGGGTCGACAACCATGCCCTCGATCTGGGGGAGTTCACCCGGCTCGGCGCAGGGGGACCAGGTGGCGCCGTTCGGCAGCCGGAAGGCGGACGGCAGGTCGAGCGTGCGGACCTTGCGGTAGCCGACCTTGCCGCCCGCGCCGGCGGTGAGCTCCAGCAGGGCGATGCCGGTGCGCTCACGCCGGCTGACCAACGCGTAGGTGCGCCCGGACTTGCGGTCGGTCCAGGTGGCCAGACCGTACGCCGTCCGCTGGTCGTTGACCTCGCCCTGGCTGCCGGAGAAGACCGGCGAGGCGGCCGGGTCGGTGATGTCGGTGAGCGGGCCGCCGGGGCGGTCGCGGTCGATGCGGTAGAACCGCAGCCGGTCGTTGCCGCGGTCACTGGTCACGGCGACATCGGCGCGCCCCGAGGGCAGGCGGAGGCCCGCCACGAGGTCGACGTTGTTGAACCGCCCCGGAGCGTCGCCCGCAACACCCGTCGAGGGGGCCGGAATCGCCTGCACCTGGCGCGCGTCCAGGTCGTACACCCGCAGGCCCGCCTCCTTGGCGGTGGCGATGACCAGGCTGCGGTCGGGATTGCTCGTATTGCGCCAGATCGCCGGGTCGTCCGCGTCGGCGTTGCCCCCGGCCTCGTCGTCGTGGAGCGCTGGGGTCTCGGCCCGGGGAGTGACGGCGGGCAGCGGATCGGCCGCGGGCCCGCGCGCCTCGGCCGGCGCGGCAAGGGCGAGCGTCGCCAGCGCGGTGCTCAGGGCGAGAGCGGTCGAGCGGAGCGTTCGGTGTCGGGGCACGGAGAGCCTCTCGATGTCGGGAGCATGGCAAGTGCAGCGTGAGCATCGAATGGTCGTCTGGCCTGCGGGACATGAACAGGGAGCATCAAGGTGTGCGGGACGTGAACAGGCCGCCCCGCCGTGGGGTGGTCGGCCGACCGAACGAGCCGGCGATCAGGAAAAGGCCGCTCGGGCCGATGAGTTCTGTGGGTCCGCCGGGTCTGTATCTGTGAAAAGCGCGCACCGCACTGTTTCACAGAGGGAGACCACGATGTCCGAGGCCGCAGTTACCACTGCCCCTGCTTCCGCCCCTGCTTCCGCCCCTGCTTCAGCTTCCACTTCAGCTTCTACGGTCGCCTCCACCTCCACCGTCACTTCTGCTGGCGCGTCGGCACCGGCCGGGACGGGCCGCCGGTTGAACATCGCCGTACGTGTGCTCCAGTTCGTACTCGCCCTGTTCTTCGCCGTCCCCAGCGCGCTGCCCAAGCTGATCGCGCACCCCTCGGCCGCCGAGAGCTTCGACAGGATCGGCTTCGGCGACTGGTTCATGTACCTGATGGGAGGGCTGGAACTGGCCGGTGCGATCGCCCTGGTGATACCGATTCTGTCCGGAGTCTCGGCGCTTGCCCTGAGTGGGCTGATGGTCGGGGCGTTCATCACGCAGATCACGGCCTTCGACGGGCAGAACGCGGCGACGCCGCTGATCGTGATGGCGCTGCTCCTCGTCATCGCCTGGGTCCGCCGCCACCACAACGCGGACCTCATCGCGCTGGTAAGCCATCGCGCGTAGCCGCCCGCCCGTTGCGTTCATGGCCCCGCGCGCGCTGCCGGAACCACTGCCCGGCGCGGCGCGCGGGGCCATGAGCCGTTCCGAAGTGAGCTCTCGCCCCCGTGCCCTCCCGAGTCCGCCCCGCCTAACCCCGCCCGGCCGCGCGGCTGGAGCGCCGTGCCGCTGCCCCTACCTGTGCCGCATCGCGAAGACCGGCTGTCAGACCCCGCCCGTACACTCGCACGTGTACAGGGACACAAGCACACGAGTGGGGCGGGGGAGTCGACGTGGACAGCGCGCAGCAGCCATCGGGGGCCCCGCGCGCGCCCGCTTTCCTCGCTTCGGCCCGGCGTGCTGCCGCCGTCTTCCTGCCCGCCGAGCTGCCGCGTGACGGCAAGGTCGCCTTCTGGGACCCGGAGGGCGACGCGCTGCCCGGCGCGACCGCCGAGATCACGGTCGTCCGCCGCCACGGCACCACCGTCCGCCGCCGTGCCGTTCCCGCCGTGCTCATGTCCCTCACCGAAGCGCTGCCGCTGCTGGCCCGCGCCCGGCAGGACCCGGCGGCCCACCCCGCCGCCCGCTGCTGGGGCGCCGCCTCGCTGCACGCGCTGCACCTGACCGCGCGGGCCCGGCTGTTGCCCGGTCTGACCGTGGGCGACCACGACGCCTGGCGGGCCGGGCCACTCGATGCCGACGACATCGCGCAGGTGCGGGCCATCGCGGCGGCCATGCCCGCCGAGGCGCACGCGGTGCCGCTCCCCGGCCGTGCGCCGCTCCAGCTCCCCGAGCCCGAGGCGCTGGTGAAGGCGTTCCTCGACGCGGTCGCGGACACGCTGCCCCGGACCCCTTCGGCGGCGTTCGCGGTGGGCGCGCCCTTCGCGGCGCGCGCCGCCCAGCATCTGCCGGGCCTGCGGGAGTGGGCGGCGGAGGTCGCGTCCGGGATGGACGCGGGGGTGCGCGTATCGCTGCGTCTGGACCTGTCCCAGTTCGAGCTCTTCGACGGGGGTGCGGACGACGCGGACACGGCAGCCGGTCATGATGCGGCCGGTCAGGACTCGAGTGGGTTCGACGCGGACAGAGAGGTCGCCGATGCCGCCGTGAAGCGCCGCGCCGGCACCGCCCTGGTCCAGGTGCACAGCCTGGCCGACCCCACCCATGTCATCGACGCCGCCGCGCTGTGGGCGGGCGGGGGAAGCGACGGCTTCGGCCCGCGGTCCAGGATCGACGCGGTGCTGGCGCTGCGCCGGGCGGCGCGTGTCTGGCCGCCGCTCGGGCGGCTCCTGGAGCGCTCCGTTCCCGACGTACTGCCTCTGTCGGAGGACGAGCTGTACGAGCTGCTCGGTCCGGCGGCGGCCAGGCTCGCCGAGGCGGGCGTATCCGTCCACTGGCCCAGGGAGCTGGCCCGTACGCTCACGGCGACCGCGGTGGTGCGCGCCGCCCCCGGCTCGGCGACCGACGGCACGTCCTTCTTCGACGCGCAGGAGCTGTTCGCCTTCAGCTGGCAGTTGGCGCTCGGTGGCGAGGAGCTCAGCGAGTCCGACATGGACACGCTCGCCGAGGCGCACCGCCCGATCGTGCGGCTTCGCGACCAGTGGGTGGTGGTCGACCCGGCGCTCGTACGCAAGGCGCGCAAGCGGGAGTTGGGCCTGCTGGCCCCGGTCGACGCGCTCGTCGTGGCTCTCACCGGCAGTGCGGAGGTGGACGGCGAGCAGGTCGACGCGATCCCCGTCGGCACCCTGGCCGCAGTCCGTAACCGCCTGATCGCCGAAGCCGGTGACCCGGCGGCCGGCGCCCTGCCGATCGCCCAGCCCGTCGGCCTCCACGCCACCTTGCGCGACTACCAGCTGCACGGTCTCGCCTGGCTGGACCAGATGACCTCGCTCGGCCTGGGCGGCTGTCTCGCCGACGACATGGGCCTGGGCAAGACGATCACGGTCATCGCGCTGCATCTGCGCCGTGCCCGCCCCGAGCCCACCCTCGTGGTCTGCCCCGCCTCCCTCCTGGGCAACTGGCAGCGCGAGATCACCCGCTTCGCGCCCGGCGTCCCGGTCCGCCGCTTCCACGGCACGACGCGCACCCTCGACGACCTCGACCCTCTCGACGGCGGCTTCGTCCTCACGACGTACGGGACGATGCGTACGAGCGCACCCGAGCTCGCCACTCAGGCCTGGGGGATGGTCGTCGCCGACGAGGCGCAGCACGTCAAGAACCCGTACTCGTCCACTGCCAAGGCACTGCGCACCATCCCCGCCCCCGCCCGTATCGCCCTGACGGGCACCCCTGTGGAGAACAACCTCTCCGAGCTGTGGGCCCTCCTCGACTGGACCACCCCGGGGCTGCTCGGCCCGCTCAAGTCCTTCCGCGCCCGGCACGCGCGTCTGGTCGAGAGCGGCGAGGACCAGGATGCCTCCGAGCGTCTTGCCCGCCTGGTCCGCCCGTTCCTCCTGCGCCGCAAGAAGTCCGACCCGGGCATCGTGCCCGAGCTGCCGCCGAAGACGGAGACCGACCACGCCGTCTCGCTCACCCGCGAGCAGGCCTCGCTCTATGAAGCGGCCGTCCGTGAATCCATGGCGGTCATCGAGGCATCGGAAGGCATCGCGCGCCGCGGCCTCGTCATGAAACTCCTGTCCTCCCTCAAACAGATCTGCAACCACCCGGCGCAGTATCTGAAGGAGGACACCAGGCGCCTCGCCGACCGCTCCGGGAAGCTCGAACTGCTCGACGAGCTCCTCGACACGATCCTGTCGGAGGGCGGCTCCGTCCTGATCTTCACCCAGTACGTGACGATGGCCCGCATCCTCGCCGACCACCTGGCGGCCCGAGCCGTCGGCGCCCAACTCCTGCACGGTGGAACGCCCATCGCGCAGCGCGAGGAAATGGTGGACCGCTTCCAGTCGGCCGAGGTTCCCGTCTTCCTGCTCTCGCTCAAAGCAGCGGGCACCGGCCTGAACCTCACCAGGGCCGCCCATGTCATCCACTACGACCGCTGGTGGAACCCGGCCGTGGAGGATCAGGCCACCGACCGTGCCTATCGCATCGGCCAGACCCAGCCGGTGCAGGTGCACCGCTTGATCGCGGAAGGCACGGTGGAGGACCGCATCGCCGAACTGATCGCCTCCAAGCGGGCGTTGGCGGACGCGGTTCTCGGCGGCAGCGGAGAGGCCGCCCTCACCGAGCTCACCGACCGCGAGCTGGCGGACCTGGTCTCCCTGCGGAGGCCCGCATGAGCACGGGAGCGGCCTCAAGCGTCGGTGGAAGGGGAAGCGGGAGTGGAAGGGGAAAGGGAAGCGGGCGTGGGAGTGGGAGCATGAGCGTCAGCTGGTGGGGCGGTGCCTGGATCGAGGCCCTCGAAGCGCTCTCCCTGGACCCGGCCCGCCTGGCCCGCGGCCGCAGTTACGCCAGCGAGGGCAACGTGGGCGCGATCAGTGTCGCGCCGGGTCGGATCATCACCTACGTACGCGGCAGCAGACCCCGCCCGTACCGTACGGAGATTCGCCTCCGCGCACTGTCCGACGACGACTGGGACCGCTTCCTGACCACGGCGGCGGCCGACCCAGGCCACATGGCGGCGCTCCTCGACAAGGACATGCCGCACTCCCTGGTGGAGTCGGCGGCCGAGGCAGGCGTGGACCTGCTGCCCGTCCCGGGAGATCTGGCCCCGTCCTGCTCCTGCCCGGACCACGGCCACCCCTGCAAGCACGCCGCCGCCCTCTGCTACGAGACCGCCCGCCTCCTGGACAGCGACCCGTTCGTCCTGTTGCTGATGCGCGGCCGGGCCGAGCGCGACCTCCTCGACGACCTCGCCCGCCGCAACGCGGCCCACTCGGCCCGCGAAAAGCCCGCACCGCCGCCCTTCCCCGGAGTCCCGGCTGCCACCGCCCTGACCCCGCGCACGCTCCCGGCGCTCCCGGGTCCGCTGCCGGTGCCCGTGCACCCCGGCCACGCCTCGGCGGCGTACCCCGGTTCGCGGGGCGCCCCGGACCCGCTCGCCCTGGACCTCCTGGTGACGGACGCCGCGGCCCGCGCCCACACCCTGCTCACCACGGGTGAGGACCCCATTGCCCCGCTCAGCCCGTGGCAGGACGCGGTCCGGCTGGCCGCCGCTCAGCCCGGCTCGGGCCTCACCGCCGCCACCCGCAGCCTGTACGCCGCCCTCGCGTCCGCGACCGGCCGCACCCCCACCGACCTGGCCCGCGCGGTAGCGGCCTGGCAGCAGGGAGGCCGCCAGGGTCTGGCGGTCCTGGAAGTGCCCTGGGACCCCCCGGCGGGCCCTTTCGACCGGGCCGGGCCTGCCCTGGCCGCCGCGCGCCTCCCCCGCCTGCGCCCCCACCGCAACCGCCTCAGCGACGCGGAGCGAGGCATCCAGCTCCGGCTCGGCCACGACGACCGCTGGTACCCGTACGAATCGGACCCGGGCACGGACGACTGGTGGCCGACGGGCATTCCGGACGCGGACCCGGTGGGCGCGCTCAGCGCACTGTTGGACGACTGAGGGACGGCGTACGAGCAGAGGCGTACGAGACGTAGGAGACGTACGCGATGCAAGAGACTTAGGGGGAAGTGCGGGGGACCGGGACCTGGCCTGAGGTCAGGCCGAGACGCCGACCGTGGCAGTGCCTCGGCTGCGCTGAGTCGTTCGCTTCTCCCCCTGTGCTTGTGCTTGTGCCACCACCTGTGTGACCACGCTCGAGTAGAAACGGTCGACAGCGGAATCCACACTGCGGATGAACCCCGACTCCGCGTTGCCCCGCGTGCTGCCGATCCCCTTGGAGAGCGACAGGCGGAAGCCGGTGATCTGGCTGCTGTCCTTCGGCAGGAGATCGCCGGGTTCGGGTCGCAGCTTCTCCAGCGTGCTGCGTGGCCCGGTCCCGTCGCCCTCGACGAGTGTCTGGACGTGCAGATCCGCCGGCGCTTCACCCAACTGCTTCACCAGCCGTTTAACCCAGGTGAGGGGGTATCCCAGCTCCGGAGCGGGGATCTCGATGGAGGTCCGGAGCCTGCTCAACCGGAGGTCGGCCGTGATCAACAGAATGCCCGGTGCCCCCTCGATCCGGACCTCCGCGTGCAGCAGCCCGTCCTCGCAGAGACGGTCCGCGAGTGCGATCCGGCGCGAGCGGGGGTCCGTGCCGCGCCTGGCGCGCTGGACGGGAACGACCTTCTCACCGATCTCACCACCGAGCCGCAGGCACACCTGCCGAATCAGCCGCTCCCAGCTCTCCACGACGAGAACAGTGCGGGCGTCCCCGGTGCACAGGGTCTCCTCGTCGATCCCCCTGCGTACGGGGACCCACGCCGGGCCCATGTTCTGGAAGCCGTGGCACCCGGAGTTGTCGTGCTGGAGGTAGTGGAGGAGCTCGCGCAGGAGCCAGGCCTGCGACTCGTGGCGGACGCCTTCGTGGTTGATCAACATCTGGGCCTGGTGGGTGACTTCGGCCCAGGACAGGTGCCAGAGGGCGACCTTGTGCTTGCGGCGGCCGTCGATCCTGACATCGACCAGTGGGCTGCCCTCCAGAGCCACATCGTTGGAGAGCGTGATGACGGCTTCGTATCCGCGCCGGGCCGCTATGTCCATGTAGGCCTGGATCTGCTCGGCCTTGAGAGGGTTGCCGTTGGTCTTGGTTTCCACCAGGGCGGTCCACAGTTTGCCCGCACGTTCGACCCGGATGACGCCGTCCGGGCGCCTCGGGGAGTCCCCGTTCGGCAGGGAGACCTCGGTGAAGGTTTCCATGCGGCCGGCGGGTGCGCCGAAACCGGCGGTGAGGCGATGCCCGAACTTGGGGACCTGGGCCATGATGGACAGCAGGATGGAGGTCGCCCGCACCTCGCGTTCGTGGTCGCTCTTCAGTGAGGACGCGGGGAACAGCCGTGCGCTGTGCCAGGAGTCGTTCTCGGCGAGCGAGGGCTTAGCGACTTTGGGCGGGACGATCCTCTTCTTCGCGGTGCGCAGACGCTTCGCGGGGGCCGGGGCCGGAACCGGCTCCGGTACGGACCGAGCTACGGGTTGGGCCGGGACGGTGGCCGACGGCACCACGCCTGCCGGGGCGCCGACGATCGGCCCAGCATGTGCGGGTTCCGAACGGGTTGGTTCCATACGGGTGGCTTCCGCGCGCACGGGTTCCGCACGCACCGCTTCCGCCGTCGAAGCGGTCTCAGCACCCGACTGCACCGCGGTTTCGGTGCCTTGAGCCTCGGTGTCCTGCGCTTCGGCGTCCTGAGTCTGGGTGTCCTGATCGTCGTCCTCGTCGATCTCGATGCCGTAGTCGGTCGCCAGCCCCGCGAGCCCGGTTTCGTACCCCTGCCCCACGGCGCGAAACTTCCACGCGTCGTTGCGCCGGTACACCTCACCGAACACGAAAGCGCTCTCCACGCTCGCATCCATGATGGAGAAGCCGAGGACACCCTCACCGCTGCCGTCGGTGAGTACGAGCCGGATGTTCTCCAACTCGCCGAATGCCGCTCGCTGATGGCGGCTCGCGGCGATGACGACACGGTCGATATCGGCGGGCAGGACGGAGAGATCGAGTCTGATCCGGTCCTCAGTGCCGTTCTCCGTGGGCGTGAGCCCCAGGAGTTGCACGCTGCCGTCCGACGCGGCGGGATTGTTGTAGAAGAAGAAGTCTTCGTTGTGGCGAACTTTGCCGTTCCCGCCGAGCAGCAGCACAGAGACATCGGCATCACCTTCGCCACTCGGGCTGCTCCAGCTCAGACTGATGATGACGGAGTCGGCGTTGTCGCTGAGTGTGCCGACGCCGACGTTGGAACCCTTGACCATTTCGTGCACGGAAGACCCCCCACAGGCCGGAGCGCAAGGCTGGACGGCAGGCCGTGTGCCCTCCCTCGAACGATGAGATGAGGCTCCCCCTCAGGAGCGTGAGGTGGAGCCTATCCAGGCACGGAAGGCCATTCCGCCCGTATCGGTAAATGGCACTCGGGGGGTATCTGGTGAGGCTGTTGGGTTGCGGCTGCGCAAGCCCGGCGGCGGGCAGCGGAAAGAAGACGGCGGCGGGTCGCGGGAAAGGGAAAACCCGCCGCGACAAGGGGAGGGGGACCGGACTTGGCCGGCCCCTTGTCGCGACGGGTGCCCGTGGGGGGTGCTCGCAGGGTCTTTCATCAGGCGGTCAGGCGGTCAGACGGTCGGGCCGTTAGGTCGTGTGTAACCTCAGGCGCTGTGTACCTCAGGCCGTGTGCAGTCTCAGGCCGTACCGGCCGAGGATCTCGTTGATCGGCTGGTGCCAGGTCTCGCCGCCGCTGCTGCAGTTGCCCCAGCCGCCGGAGGTCACCCCCTGTGCCTGGTCCCCGCTGATGAAGGAGCCGCCCGAGTCGCCACCCTGGGCGCAGACGCTGGTCTTGGTCATCTGATGGACGGCGCCCTGGCTGTAGTTGACGGTCTCGTTCTTGGCCAGGACCCTGCCGCAGTGCCAGTGCGTCGTGGAGCCGGACCGGCAGACCGAGGCGCCGATGGGGGCCTCGGCGGAGCCGCGGACCAGTTGGTCGGGGACCGCGCCCCAGCCGAGGACCACCGGGACGGTCCACCAGCCGCTGCCGACGCTCACCCAGGCGTAGTCGTTGCCCGGGAAGGACGAGCCCTGGAAGTTGCCGATGGCCGAGTTGTCCCACCCGCGCACGGAGGCCCCCGCCGACCCGCAGTGTCCGGCCGTGACGAAGCCGCCGTGCACGGAGAAGCCGATGGAGCAACGGACGTTCCCCGTGTAGTACGGGTCACCGCCCACGGTCCCGGCGGCGAAGGTGGTCGGGGCCTGGGAGGTCTTCTCGACCTTCACAGGTCCGGCCTTTCGGGCCCGCTCGACGAACTTCTGGACACCGTTGTCGTCCTGCGCCGAGGCGACGATGTTCAGCACGACCCGACCGGCCTTGGGGTCCACATGCCAACTGCTCACCCCGGCCGGCGCGGAGAGCGAGTCGATCCGCTTCTTGACGGCGTCGAGCTCCTTCGCGCTGTGTGTGACGAGTCGGACGGCGGCGCCTGTAGCCCGTACGTCGTCGGCCCTTTCCGCGCTGTTGACGGCGACGGTCAGCCTTCCGCTGTCCGCGTCGAACCAGGATCCGCCGTACGACGCTCCCGCGGCGCGCCGCGCGTCGCCTTCAAGAGCGGTTGCCGTCTTCTCCGCCTTCAGCGTTGCCTTGGCCTGGCTCTGCGTCAGACCCAAGTCCTTCTGCATGGCGGTGAGTAGACCGGTGGAAGCCTGGGGGGTGGCGGTCGGTTCCGGTACTGCGGCAGTGGCCGGGACGAGCCCGGCGGTTGCCCAGGTACCGAGGAGGAGGATCACGGACAGACCGGTGCGTATGGCTGTGGTGCGTCTCAAGGCATTGGCCCTTCTGTCGTTCCAGCAGCGTGGGGCGGAACAGCAGGCGGATGAGAGCGATCAGGCGGATGAGAGCGCTCTCATTTTCCACCCGGGCCGGAGCGTAGCCGAGTGAGCCGAGCAGGTCCATGCCAATGACGGCAGGCCCCATGGTGGAGGCTGAATCACGTACCGATGAGGGCCTGTTCAGGGTCCCGTTTTTTGATCCTGTCTGGGGTAGGACCCTGAACAGGGTGAACTGAGGAGGCGCTGGATGCCCGCCGACCTTGTTGTTGCAGGCTGTATTGCCATGTTGCCCGGCGCGGGCGAGGGCGGCCGGTTCGACTTCGTCGCGGACTCCGCCGTCGTCGTACGTGACGGAGTCATCCAGGCCATTACGTCCGCCCGGGACGCTGTCGGTCTGCCGTCCGCCGAGCGGATCGACGCGCGATGGCAGCTCGCCATGCCCGGGTTCATCAACTGTCATACCCACACGCCGATGGTGGCGCTGCGGGGCATCGCGGAGGACATGGCGGCCGAGGAGTGGTTCAACGACTGGATCTGGCCCATCGAGAGCAACCTCACCGACCCCGTGGTCGAACTGGGTGCGGTGCTGGCCTGCGCCGAGGTGATCCGTGGTGGTGTCACCTCCTTCGCCGACCACTACTTCGCCATGGACCGGGTCGCCGCCGCGGTCACCGCGAGTGGGCTGCGGGCCAACCTCGGCTCCGCCTACTTCTCCAGCCAGGGAGCCGAAGGGCGTGAGCGGTCACTGGACTTCGCGCTGCGGCTGCGGGGCGCGGCCGGTGGGCGGATCACCACTTCGCTGACTCCCCATGCGCCGTACACCGTCGACGACTCCGATCTGGCGGCCACCGCCGAACTCGCTCGCGAGCACAGGCTTCTCGTCCATATTCATGCCGCCGAGAACCAGGCGCAGACGGACAGCAGTCTTGAGCGCTACGGGGTCTCTCCCATCCAAGTGCTCGCACGTGCAGGGCTGTTGGATGTGGGCCTGCTCGTCGCGCACGGCACCGGCATCAGGCGCGAGGACCTGGCGATGCTGCAAGGCAGCAGCGGGCGCATTGCCGTCGCCACTGCTCCCAAGGGGTACCTGAAGTTCGGCTGGGGCACCACGCCCATCCGCGCGCTGCGCTCCATCGGGATCCCGGTCGGTCTGGCGACCGACGGCGCCGCCTCGAGCAACACCCTTGACGTATGGGAGAGCATGACCCTCATCGCGCTGGTGCAGAAGTCCGTCGAGGCCGATCCGACCTGGATGACCGCCCGGCAGGCACTTGACCACGCGACTCGTCAGAGCGCCCGCGCCATTGGGCTGGAGGGTGTAGTGGGGGCGCTCACGCCCGGGCGCCGGGCCGATCTGATCCTGGTGGACCTCACCGGGCCCCACACCCAGCCACTGCACGACATCGCCGCACCCCTGGTGCCCAAAGCGCGCTCCAGCGATGTGCTGACCACCATCGTCGACGGGCGCGTTCTCATGAGGGACCGGCGGCTGCCCACTCTCGATGTGCCCGCGATTGTTGGTGAACTGGCTGGAAGAATAACTGAGTTGGTCAAGCGTCGCGCCGACCGGAGTATCCAGGACTACCGCGCGGAGGGTTACGACCTCACCCGCCACCCGCCCCCGCGCCTCGTTGCGTCGTTCGCCGCTCATCAACAGCGCGTCGTACGCCGTGTCGTCGTGCCGTACGGCCGCCCGCACCGCGGCTGTCACCGCGCCCTCGTCCAGTGAGCGGCCCGCCGCGCTGCGGCCCACGCGGCCGCTGCCCCGGAGGGAGGTGTGCGCGCCGACCGCCTCGGCCCGGACCGGCGGGCAGGACGGGAACAGACGCAGGATCTCCGCGGTGAGGGCGGCGGTGAAGTGGACGTCCTCGGCCGCGCGGCGTGCCGCGTCCCGTTCGCGGCGGCGGGCGCGGGCATCGGCGTCCGCCAGGCAGGCGGCCTCCGCCCGGAGCAGTGCCTGCTCCTCGACGAGGATGCCCTGGCGTTCGTAACGCGTACGACGGCTGTTGTGGCGCAGGACGACCGCCCACAGTGAACTGGCCTCCCGGGCGCGGCGCGTGAGGGCCGCGTTGCCGCGCGGGAGGTAGCTGAGGTGGCCGAGATCCGCGCAGTCCAGGCAGTGCGGGGCGTTGCACTCCAGGACGAGGAAGGGGAGCGGGCCGTGGTGGCATTCGGTGCAGTGCAGGCGGGGTTCGCGTGGTTGGACGACGACGACCGGTGGCTCGGTGCCGGCCATGTCAGCGCACCCCTGGCGCCGCCGCCTCGATGAACGCGCGCACCGCCTCGCGCGCGTTCCTCGAGCGCGTCGCGCGCTCCGTCTCGTCCGTCGCGTCGTGCATGCAGTTCGTCGCCTCGAATACCGAGGATGCCAGCCGTACGGCCGCACCGTCGTCGCACACCAACTGGACCCGAAACAAAGCCTGATGGGCGGACGAGCGTAATCGGTACGATTCCATGCGGCTCGTTTCCGCCTGCTCGCTGCCGGGCGCCTCGGTCTTGCGGTGCCAGCGATCGTTCTGGCCGCGCCGGTAGTCGACGACCGCCCCCGCGAACGCGCTGTACGCGGAGATCCGCTCCTGGCGGAGCTGCTCGACGCGGGCGAGAGTGGCGGCTCGTTCCGCCGTCTGACGTTGGAATAAGTGCGTCGCGAGCGAGCCGAGAAGAGTACCTAAGACTGCGACGAGTGCTGTTCCCATCGTGCCTACTCCCAGGAGGCGTTGAGGTGCGGACGCGCGAAAATCGGTGCAAATGGGTTGAGGTGGGTGGAGGCGTGGTCAGAAGGTCCGGCTGATCGAATTAATCGTTCGGAACATGCGGGCGATCTTGCTAGCGTCATGGTTGTGGCGAAACTTAATCAGATCATCGCGGTGGAGAAAGGCGTCAAGTCCAAGGCGCAGCAGGACCTGACGGCGGCCCATCACGGGCTCCAGAAGCCGGCGCTGCTCGCGGGCATCTCGCGTACGTATCAGCCGAAGGACGAAGAGGGCGAGCAGCTTCCGCCCGAGTCCACGCGGGTCCAGGTCAAGGCCGAGGACGTGCTGCGCGAAACCGCGAAGACGCTGACCAGGCTCTTCGACGTGACCGCCACCAAGGACTGGGCCAACTGCGAGGCCCGCGCCGATGTGACCGTCGACGGTCGGGTGCTTGTGAGCGCGGTGCCTGTGTCCTATCTGCTGTTTCTGGAGAAGCAGTTGACGGACATCTACGCCTTCGTGCGGAAGCTTCCCCTGCTCGACGCCTCCGAGGCGTGGACGCTCGACCCGTCGACCGACGACTGGAAGACGGACGCGGTACGGACCCTTCGTACGAAGAAGGTGCCGCGCAACCATGTGAAGGCCGAGGCGACCGAGAAGCACCCGGCGCAGGTCGAGGTGTACTACGAGGACATTCCGGTCGGGTACTGGACGACCGTCAAGTTCTCCGGTGCGCTGACGGCCCGGCGCGTGAACGACGTGCTGGAGCGGGTGGAGAAGCTCCAGCAGGCCGTTAAGTTCGCCCGCGAGGAGGCGAACGGCGCCGAGGTCACCGACCAGCGGGTGGGCGACGCTGTCTTCGGCTACCTGTTCGGGTAGCCTCATCAACTCCCCTGCCGCCATCGCGCGGTGGGGGTGCGCGAAGAGCGCAAGCTGAAACTGAAGTTCGTCGTGACTGCGTGGTACCGGCTTCGGGCCGCGTTCAATCTCAGACTCTTGCTCCAGACTCAGCATTCGCCGCCGATCGCCGTACCAACCGGGCCCGGGCCCATGCGCGTCGAGATGCCGGTTCAATTCCGGCCCGCGGAGCTTCGATCCGCGGTGGTCCAAAGGCAGGACGCGGCGACATTACGACTGATCCGGTCCCTTCAACGGGCGGCGCATCAACCAGGTGGCATCAACAGGGCTCGGGGGCCGGCTACGCCCCCGGGCCCGCTTCCTTTGTGACGTGTGCGGTGTGTTTCCGCGGACCGGCGAGGGAGACCCCTCGGCCCGCGAAGAAGCGCTCGAAGGCGCCGAGGGGGAGATTTGCCGCCCGTGAGTCGGGGGTTGTGCCCGACGGCTTGTGGAAGTGGACACCCTCGCTGTCCGGCGTACGGGCCGTGATCAGCACCAGATGGCCGCGCCTGCCCGGCGCCGGGCAGTCCGGGTTGCGGACCTCGTAGTGGACGGATGCCATCACCGTCCGTCGCTCGTCGAGGTGTTCAAGGATCTCGGCCGGGGCGAGGTGGCGGTGGACGGTGGTGGGAAGAGCGTGAGCCTCTTCGGCGTACGTTGCCAGCGGGGCGTAAATCATGCCGTGGATCGCCCCGTCCGCGTCCTCCGTGCATGCCCCGTACTTCAGCGCACCGTCACGCAGCTCGAAGAGCGAGGGGGCGGGGGGCGGCCTGGGACGCCCTGCCGAGCCCCATCCACAGGCACGTCAGGCCGCACAGATGACCGCACCACCGGCCGTAGTCCTCGACGGTCGCCGCGCCCGAGGGCTCCCATGCCGGGTCGGCAGCCGGGTCCAGGCGGTCGTACACGATCTGCTCGATCAGATGCGGGGAGGCGAACTGGGGGTGGATGGGGATGTTGCAGATGGAACACATGGGGTCTGTGTTGCTGATGAGGTAGTTGGTACTGGTGAGGTCGGCCATTCGCGATATCCACTCAGAAACGATCGATACGACTGATCGCCGCATCCAGATCGTCAGGGTACGGTGAGGCGATTTCGGCGGCAGTGGTAGCGGGGGACGGTAGTCGCGGCAGCAGGGGGAGTGATCCGGGATCCCCTGCCCGCGCCGGGAGTTGAGGGGAATTCCGATGAGGTTCAAGGAATTTGTGGGACAGGGCGGTCGGCAGGGGCCGATGCGCCGGGTCATGGTCCTGATCGGGTGCGCGGCCGCGCTCGGCATGGTGCCGTCAGCCGCACTCGCGACACCCGGCAGCGGAGTGACCGGCATGGTCCTCGCCACCGGTACCTCCGCCGAGACGCTGAAGGTGAAGACCAAGGGCCCTGTCGATGTGGTCGTACGCACGATCACCATCGCGCCGGGCGGATCCACCGGCTGGCACCATCACACCGGGCAGCTGATCGCCGTCGTACAGCAGGGCACGCTCACCCGGACACTCCAGAACTGCTCCGTCGAGCGGACCACCGCGGGCCAGTCCTTCATCGAGCCCTCCGGCGCCGAGCACCGGCACATCGGCCGCAACCTGGGCAGCACTCCGGTCGTGTTGTACGTGACCTACATGCTGCCCGCCGGCAGCCCGCTCTCCGTCGACTCGGACGCACCGGCTTGCGCGGCGGGGAAGTAGGCGCGAAGCAGGCGCCAAGGGCTCGAAGGGCGTGAAGCAGGTAGGGCGGCACGTGGGACGTGGGTGCGTCCGACGTGGGTGACGTGTGTGAGCCGGTGGCGCGCCCGAGGTGGGTGCCTCGGACGTGGGTGCCTCGGACGTGAGCGCCCCGGACGAGGGCGTGCCAGACGTGGGTGACGTGTGTGAGGCGGGTGGCGAGGTCAAGCGGTCCCGGGGGCTCCGACTAGGGTCGGCTCCATGACTTCCGACCTCTGGGCCGCACTGCCCGCCGCCGTACGCGAGAACGTCGACGAACTCGTCGTCCAGGGGCGATCGGTCCAGGCCGTCTTCGCCATCCGCTCCTCCGGGGTTGAACCAAGGCCCGGTCTCCGCGGCTGCCAGGCCCTCGTTGCCGAGCGCAGCGCCGCACTCGCCGACCGTATCGGCCCCCCGCCGCTGCGCGACGTGGACACGCTCGCAACCGAGGTCGCCGCGCTGCCGGCGCCCGCGGTGGCCGTCGAGGCGGACTGGCACAGTGACGACCAGGGCTGGTTCGTGCGGCTGTTCGCGGTCATGGCCGACCCGGCGGACACGCACTGCCTGGCGCGTGTCCGGCACGACCTGGGGACCGAGCAGGCGGACGTGACTGCGGCCGGGCAGGCACTCGCACAGCGGCTCGGGGTGCCATTCCGCTTCGTGGGAGCCCCTGAATGACCGCGTTGCCCCAGGTGATCCGGGCGATCCGGATGACCCGGGCGATGTAGCCGTGCGGTTCGAAGCGATCACCTGGGATCGCCTGACCGACACCCTCGCCGACCACCTCGCCGCACTGAAACCGGCCGACGGCTGCCCGTGGCTCAAGGCCGCCTTCGACGGCGCGCCCGCCGCCCGCACAGCAGAGGTGGCCGAGCACCTCGCCGAGGCCCTGCGGCTGCGCGGTCACACGGTCCTCGTGGTCGGTACGGAGGGCTTCCTGCGGCCCGCCTCGCTGCGTCTGGAGTACGGCAAGCAGAACCCGGACGCCTATTACAGCGGCTGGTTCGACACCGGCGCCCTGTGGCGTGAGGTCTTCGCGCCGCTCGAACCGGACGGCAGCGGGCGGGTCCTTCCCGACCTCTGGGACCCGGCCACCGACCGGGCCACGCGCAGTCCGTACGTACAGTTGCCGCCCGGCGGTGTGCTGTTGCTGCACGGACCGCTGCTCCTCGGGCACTGGTTCCCGTTCGACCTGACCGTGCACGTACGGCTGTCGCCCGGCGCCCTGGCGCGGCGCAGCGACGAGAGCGAGCGCTGGACCCTGCCGGCATTCGCCCGCTACGAGGAGGAAGTGGGCCCCTCGGAAGCAGCCGACGTCCTGCACCGTCACCCCGTGTTCCCGAGCCTCCCGCAGGGCGAGGCGAGCCGTCGCCCGGCTCATATCGGAGAAGAAGAGATACCCGGAGAGGTGGAGGTGGGCGACGCCGTCGAGAAGGGACGGAGACCAGTCGGCGGGGGAGAGGCGCAGGGCCGCGCCGTTGTCGGAGAGGAACGTGCGCTCGGCGCCGGCGTCGACGAGGGAGATCACGGTGCCGGTCGGCGCCTCCGCGTCGAGGACGAGATGGGGTCGCACGCCCGCGTGCCGGAGCTGCTCCTCGTGCCAGGCCGCAGAGTCCGCGCCGACCCGCGCGAGGATCCGTACGTCCGAGAGGCCCGAATGCGCGGCCCAGCAAGCGGCGTTGGCACCGGCTCCACCCGGCAGCGTCCTGATCTCGGCCGCCGTGTCGGTCGCGGGCGCCAGAGGCCCACGATGGCGGGCGACGACATCGGTCACCACATCGCCGACCACCAACAGGCCGCCTCCCACCGCATCGTCGTCCGCGCCTCCGCGCCCCATTCCCTGGCCCTCCATGCCGCCGCCCTCCAGATTGTCGCTGTCCACGCCGTCGTCCTTCGCTCCGCCGCCCTTCATGTGGGGGGTCTCGTCGCCACTCACGCAGGCGCCCAAGCGACCGCGATCTCCGCCGCCAGCCGTACGTTGCCCCGCACCGCCGCCAAGTTGGCCTCCAGCGAGGCACCTTCGCTGTGCCGAGCCAGGTAATCCAGCAGGAAGGGTGTGACGCCCTGCCCCGCGATACCGCGTTCACCGCACTCGGTCAGCGCGTCCGCCAGGACCCGGTCGTGCAGCGCCGGATCCAGTTGCTCGCACTCCGCCACGGGGTTGGCGACAAGGAGCGCCGCCTCCGGGCCGCCGAGTGCGTCCTGGGCCCGCATCACCGCCACCACCTCGTCGGGCGTACGCACCGTCCAGTCCACCGGCTCGCCCGAACTGCTCAGGTAAAATCCCGGAAAGTACTCCGTGCCGTATCCGAGGATGCCGACCCCGAGCGTTTCCAGCCGCTGCAACGTCGCCGGGACATCGAGGATCGACTTCACCCCCGCGCACACCACCGTGATCCGTGTCCGCGCGAGGAGCCCCAGATCCGCCGACTCGTCCTGCGTAGTGGTCCATTCGCGGTGTACGCCCCCGAGCCCGCCCGTCGCGAAGATCCGCAGCCCCGTCCGTGCGGCCAGCAACGCTGTCGCCGACACGGTCGTCGCCCCGCTCGCGCCCGCCGCCAGGGCCGGTGCGAGATCGCGGTGCCCCAGCTTGCGCACCGAGTCGTCGTTCGCCACCCGCTCCAGCTGGGACTTGTCCAGCCCGACAAGTGCCCTCCCGTCGAGAACGGCGATAGTGGCAGGAACAGCGCCTGCGGTACGGACCACCTCCTCCAGCTCTTCCGCGACGCGCAGATTGCGCGGGCTCGGCAGTCCGTGCGCGATGATCGTCGATTCCAGGGCGACCACGGGACGGCGCCGGTCCAGCGCCTCCCGTACCTCCTCGGACAGCAGCAGCGTGGTGTCAGACATGCTCCATCCCTGGCGCACACGGGCCACGAGCAAACCTCGCCCCCAGAGCCTCAGCAGACTGCCGTCAAACAACAATGCGCAGAACAGAGGCAGTTGGTGAGGGGTGGTTGTCCGCCCGCCCTACACCAGGCGCTTTATCTCGCCCCGCACCCGGTAGAAGCCGCCCTGCGACGTGTGCAGCGCGTCGACGACGTAACGTGTGCCGAGCTGACGCATGGAGCGGGGGAACTGGACGTTCCACGACGGCTCATATCCCTCGGACACCACGTGGACCCGCATCCGGCCACCCTCCTGGACGCATTCGACGACGACTCCGGCCCCCGGCGCGGGCACCGCACTGACCGTCGCGACGGCCGCCGTCGGCAAATAGGTGGGCAGTGCTGCCGCCTGCTTGATGTCCATGGCGACCGGCACGGAGCCGGATTGGGCGGCGGAGATCGCTGCCTCGCTCGCGTCGATGCAGGCCAGCGAGCCGTCGGTGGTGACTATGTAGAGCTTCTCGTCGCGGTACTGCATGGACAGGGCCGAACCACCGCCCGTACCGAGCTTCCACAGCAGGGTGCCGTCGGAGTTGAAGCAGTACACGGACGAGGACGAGTCACCCGCGAAGACGTAGCGGCCGCCGGGGGAGGTGGCGCAGGAGTACACCGATGAGTCGCACTGGTACCTGGCCTCGATACGACCGGAGACCTTGGACAGCCGCTCGACGACCCGGCGACCGGTGCCCGCGTACACCGCGGTGTCCTCCTGCCAGCCGAACAGCACGTTCCCCGTGGTGGCTGTGTGCCACAACTCGCCGCTGCCGTCGGTCGCGTAGGCCGTGACCCCGCGCGTGTGCCCGTGGTAGACGGCTTCCTCGTCCGCCCGCACCATCCAGGCGCTGCCGCCCGTCGAGCGGCGCGACCACTGGAACTCGTCCTCGTGGTCGATCACGGTCAGTCCGCCGTTGCGGTCCGCGACGTTCAGCACGCCCTCGTGGATGTCCAGCCAGAAGATGTCGACGTCTTCGGCGATCTCGTACGCCGCGAACGGCAGCTTCGACGAAAGGTCGTACACCCTGCCGTCGTCACAGCCCGCATAGATCCAGAAATCGTCCGCGACCAGGCACTTCACCCCGTCGGGCAGCTGATACCTGGCCAGCACCTCGCCGTCGTGACCCAGGGTGTAGACATCGCCGTTCTGATTGCCCACCCAGCACCGGTCCTCCTCGATGTGGATGCCGAGGGCCGTCGCGCCGGTGCGGAACCGCCACAGCACCGGGGCCGTCGCACGGGCCGTGGACGGCGCCGAGGTCACCTGGCGGCGCGACACGGCACGGGCGGCCCGCTGCCCCTGCACCGCCGGTGCGTAGCCCTTGCGCACCTTCTCGCCGACCTTCTTCGCCGCTGCGGCCTTCGCCTTCTCCACGCTCGGGAACGTCGAGGTCTGCAACTGGCCGTCCGCGCCGATCCTTCCGTAACGCACCGATACCGTCAGCCCGTTGACGGTCACTTCGTAGAACTTGTGCGCCCCACCGTCGTCCTGCGACAGCTCCAGATAGGTTGTCTCCCGCGAAACCCGCGTCCTGGCAGCAGACATGGCACACCCCTCCCCAAGGACCGGCCGGTGCAGCCGATCTCGACTGATCCCAAAGTAGAGCCAGCCACTGACAATGGGTCCTGGGGCCGGCCGGAACCGGTCGGGGCGGGTGTGCGCCGGCCAGGCGGGGCGCCGCGTCTGCCCACGAACGACGGGGTGTTGAGCGCATTGGGGGAAGTTCGCAGGGCGTTGAGGATCCAGCAGGAGCTTTCTCTAGCCGTGGCGGCTGCGGCTTCGGCTTCACCCGGTCCAGTACGGCCACAGCGATCGCCGCGAGGCCGATCTGGATCAGCCACTCGACCCAGTCGACGCCGTCCGTGTCGGACACGTCGAAGCCCTGGGCGATCGCCGTGCCGAGCAGTGCGGCGGCGATTCCCACCAGAATCGTCCACAGGACGCCGACGTGCTGACGGCCGGGCAGGACGAGCCGGCCCAGGACGCCGATGACGATGCCGATCACGATCGCGCTGAAGATGCCCGAGATCTCCATGCTTCTTTCCTCGCAGAGGCGTGTGCCGATCCGGAGGCCCCGTGTCGCGCGAAGTATGCCTCGCTGCTGAGCGTCCGGCGGCGTCCGGCTAAGGTGTCGCGCCATGACGACAATTGATCAAGTTCCCCCATCCTTCGCCGTGCACATTCCGGACGCCGAACTGGAGCCGGAGCCGCTCGACCCGGAGCAGATCGTCTCCGGTGAACCGGTGGTGACGGGCAAGTCGCTGTGGGAGTCACCCGATGGCAAGCAGCTTCGCGGCATCTGGCAGATCACGCCCGGCGTGGTCACCGACATCGAGGCCAACGAGCTCTTCGTGGTGGTCAGCGGGCGCGCCACCGTGCAGGTGGAGGGCGGCGCGACCTTGGAGGTCGGTGCGGGTGACGCCTGTGTGCTGCGCGAGGGGGACCGTACGACGTGGACCGTGCACGAGACGCTACGCAAGGCCTACCACATCAGTCTTTGACCTCAGTCTTGATCTCGGCCTTGATCTCGGCCTTGGCGGGACTCCTCGTCGAGCGGCGGGCGGCGAGCAGAGCGAGCGTGGCCATCGGCAGGAGCAGACAGGCGCCGATCGCGTTGAGCCACCCGTAGCCCGCCTGCGAGACGATGAGGCCCGCGGCCGCGCCACCGATGCCCGCCGCCGTGTTCATCGTCAGGTCCGACAGCCCCTGGACCGCGGCGCGGGCCTGCTGCGGCACCGAGTCGGTGAGCAGCGCGGATCCCGAGACCAGGCCCGCGGACCAGCCGAGACCCAGCACGAACAGACCGGCCGCGGTCTGCGCATGGCTCGGACCCGCCGTGCCGGCCAGCAACGCGGCGAAAGAGAGCAGCCCGACCGCGAGCCCGATGACCGCGAGGCGTCCGACCCGGTCGGACAGCCAGCCCATGACCGGTGAGAACGCGTACATACCGGCGATGTGACCGCTGATGACGAGGCCGACCAGTTCGAGGTCGGCCCCGTGGTGCCCCAGGTCGACGGGGGTCATCACCATGATCGAAACCATGACGGTGTGTGTAGCGGCCACGGTGATCAGGGCGAGCCTCGCGTGCGGGGAGGCCTTGACCGCCGCGATACCCGCGCGCAGTGAGCGGCCTTCCACGGACTGCGACTCCGGCGGGGCCAGGGCCCGCGCGGTGAGGAGGGGATCGGGGCGCAGCAGCACCGCGACCACCAGGCCCGTGATCAGGAAGATGCCGGCAGCCCACAGGAACGGCCCCGCCGTCTGGGGGATGGACGTTCCGGCGAAGCCCCGGCCCGCGGGCGCCGCGATGTTGGGGCCGAGGACGGCGCCGATCGTTGTCGCCCAGACGACCGTGGAGATGGCGCGGGCGCGCCGGTCCGGCGGGGCCAGGTCGGCGGCGGCGAACCGGGCCTGAAGGTTGGCCGAGGACGCGGCGCCGAAGCCGGCCATGCCGAGCAGCAGCAGCGGAAAGTTCTCGATGACGGCGGCGAGCACCACGAGCCCCGCGCCCAGCGCACCGATCAGATAGGCCAGGACGAGCCCCGGGCGTCGGCCGCGTGAGGTCATCAGGGCGGCCAGAGGTATCGAAAGCAGTGCCGTACCGGCCACGGATGCGGTCGGCGCCAGCCCGGACAGAGCCTCGGTGCCGCTGACCTCCGTCGCCAGGACGGGGGCGAGAGCGATGCCGATGGGCACGCCCAGGCCGCCCAGGATCTGGCTCACGATGAGCACGGCGGTGGTACGCCGCTGAAGCGTCCGCACAGCCTCGGGCCCGAGCGCGGTCGCCGCCGAGCTTTTCTTGCCGGCGGAGCCGCCGGTCGCCTTGTCGGTCGTAGTCACCGCCGAAGTGTGCCAGCCCGTACGTATGCACGAAACCGGATATGGCTCGGGACTCGGAACAGAGATCCCTCAGGTCGGAACAGCGGAATTTTCAGGACTGCGGCTTCCTCGGAACAGCATCCTCTCGGAACAGCATCTTCCTCGGGACAGCGGATTTTTCAGAACAGCGGGCGGGGCAGTACCCCTTCCAGAGCCAGTAGCACCCGCTTGGTCTCCAGGCCGCCCCCGAACCCGCCGAGACCGCCGTCGCTCTCCACCACCCGGTGGCAGGGCACCACCACCGGCAGCGGGTTCGAACCCATCGCCGCTCCCACGGCCTGCGCCGCGCCGGGCTGCCCCACGCGCCTCGCCAGCTCTCCGTAACCGACCACCGCGCCGTACGGAACGCCGGTTGCCAGCTCCCGCAGCACCTGCCGGTTGAACCCGGAGCTCAGCGACCAGTCGAGCGGCAGATCGAAGTCGCGCAGCTCGCCCGCGAAGTACGCCGCGAGCTGCCGTATGGGCTCGGCCAGTCGGGCCGAGCCGGGTGCCTCGGCCGGCTCGGCGCCCAACTGTGCCCGCATCTGCGCGAGAGCCTTCCGCCGCACGGCGGGATCCGCATGGAAGACCACGCTCACCAGCCCCTCACTGGTGGCGGCGAGCAGCAGCGAACCGATGTCGGTGTCGCCACTGCCGATGACGGCCCACTCCACGAACTGCCCGCCCTGCTCGTCGCTGCTCATGCGAACCACCGTACGACCGGGCACTGACAGCCGGGCACTGAAAGCCGACCGGTGACAGTCGGCCGGTGACGGCAGGCCGACCGCTACGAACAGATCGCCTCCCGCACGACGTCCGGGGTGTTGGTGATGATCCCGTCGACCCGTGTCGATAAAATGCCGCAAAAACATGTTCGGATCATGCGGATCGGCTTACTCTCGCCCCCAACCAGGGCCTCCGCACCATTGATCGGGCCTCTCACCCAGCGGGCACGGTCGAAGGGGCGGTAAGGGTATGCAGGGCACTGTCGACGGGTTCAGTTACGGTCTCGTCACCCCGGTGACGGCGTACATCATGGCGTGTCTCGGTGGCGCACTCGGGCTGCGCTGCACCACCAGGTCGTTGATGAATGAACGCGGCTGGAAGGCGGGCTGGCTCGCCCTGGGGTCGACCGCCATCGGGTCGGGCATCTGGACCATGCACTTCATCGCGATGATGGGCTTCACCGTCAAGGAGACGTCGCTCAACTACGCCCCCTCCCTGACCTTCGCCAGTCTCGGCGTCGCCATCGTCATGGTCGGTGTCGGCATCTTCATCGTCGGATACCGCGGCGTCACCCCCATGGCCCTGGTCACCGGCGGTACGATCACCGGCCTTGGCGTCGCCTCCATGCACTACCTCGGCATGGCCGGAGTGCGACTGCGTGGTCAGCTCCAGTACGAGACCCTCACCGTCGCGCTCTCGGTGGTGATCGCGGTCGTGGCCGCGACCGCCGCGCTCTGGGCGGCCGTATCGATCCGTGGCTTCCTGGCCAGCCTGGGCGCCAGCCTCGTCATGGGCGTAGCGGTGAGTGGCATGCACTACACGGGCATGGCCGCGCTCAGCGTCCATCTGCACGGGGCCGCGAGCGCCTCCGGCGGGGAGTCGCCGGCCATGCTCCTCGCACCGCTGCTGATCGGCCCCATCGTCTTCCTGTTCATCGCGGGCGTGGTGGTGATGTTCGATCCGCTGCTGGTGATGGGCCAGCCGGACTGGCGGAGTCCGCGCAGAGCCGAGGTCCCGAGACCGGCCCTGAGACCCACGCAGCGCCGGTGACCCGAGCGATCACCACGTGAGTGTCAGTGGCGAGTCGTACGGTTGGTGCATGCGGCCCGTTTCCAAGATCGAACGTACGGTGGCGCCCTTCGAGGTCGTCAGTTCCTACCAGCCCAGCGGTGACCAGCCGGCGGCCATCGCCGAGCTGGAGCGGCGCATTCGCGCAGGTGAGAAGGATGTCGTCCTGCTCGGTGCGACAGGCACCGGCAAGTCTGCGACCACCGCCTGGATGATCGAGAAGCTCCAGCGCCCCACCCTCGTCATGGCGCCGAACAAGACCCTCGCCGCCCAGCTGGCGAACGAGTTCCGCGAGCTCCTGCCCAACAACGCCGTCGAGTACTTCGTCTCGTACTACGACTATTACCAGCCCGAGGCGTACGTCCCTCAGTCGGACACCTACATCGAGAAGGACTCCTCGGTCAACGAGGAGGTCGAGCGCCTGCGCCACTCCGCGACGAACTCGCTGCTGACCCGGCGGGACGTCATCGTGGTCGCCTCCGTCTCCTGCATCTACGGCCTCGGCACCCCGCAGGAGTACGTGGACCGCATGGTGCCGCTGAAGGTCGGCGAGGAGATCGACCGGGACCAGCTGCTGCGCCGCTTCGTCGAGATCCAGTACACCCGCAATGACGTGGCCTTCGCGCGCGGCACCTTCCGGGTCCGCGGCGACACTATCGAGATCTTCCCGGTGTACGAGGAGCTGGCCGTCCGCATCGAGATGTTCGGCGACGAGATCGAAGCGCTCTCCACGCTCCACCCGCTGACCGGCGAGATCATCAGCGAGGACAGGGAGCTGTACGTCTTCCCTGCCAGCCACTACGTCGCCGGGCCCGAGCGCATGGAGAAGGCGGTCAGGGGCATCGAGAAGGAGCTGGAGGAGCGGCTCGCCGAGATGGAGAAGCAGGGCAAGATGCTGGAGGCCCAGCGACTGCGCATGCGCACCACCTACGACCTCGAAATGATGCGCCAGATCGGCAGTTGCTCGGGCATCGAGAACTATTCGATGCACATGGACGACCGCGAGCCCGGCACCGCTCCGCACACGCTCATCGACTATTTCCCCGAAGACTTCCTGCTGGTTATCGACGAGTCGCATGTCACGGTGCCGCAGATCGGCGCGATGTACGAGGGGGACGCGTCCCGCAAGCGGACCCTGGTCGAGCACGGCTTCCGGTTGCCGTCCGCGATGGACAACCGGCCGCTGAAGTGGGAGGAGTTCCAAAAGCGCGTCGGCCAGGCGGTCTACCTGTCCGCGACCCCCGGTGCGTACGAGCTCTCCCGCTCCGACGGCTTCGTGGAGCAGATCATCCGTCCCACCGGCCTCATCGACCCCGAGGTGATCGTCAAGCCCACCGAGGGGCAGATCGACGACCTGGTGCACGAGATCAGGAAGCGCACCGAGAAGGATGAGCGTGTCCTGGTCACCACGCTCACCAAGAAGATGTCCGAGGACCTCACCGAGTACTTCCTCGAACTGGGCATCCAGGTGCGCTATCTCCACAGCGACGTCGACACACTGCGCCGCATCGAGCTGCTGCGCGAGCTGCGGGCCGGCGAGTACGACGTCCTGGTCGGCATCAACCTGCTGCGTGAGGGCCTCGACCTTCCCGAGGTGTCGCTGGTCGCCATCCTCGACGCCGACAAGCAGGGCTTCCTGCGCTCCGGCACATCCCTGATCCAGACCATCGGCCGCGCGGCGCGCAATGTCTCCGGCCAGGTCCACATGTACGCGGACACGATCACCCCGGCGATGGAGAAGGCCATCGACGAGACCAACCGGCGCCGTGAGAAGCAGGTCGCGTACAACACCAAGCACGGGATCGATCCGCAGCCGCTGCGCAAGAAGATCAACGACATCGTCGCCACGATCGCGCGCGAGCAGGTCGACACCGAGCAACTCCTCGGCTCCGGTTACCGGCAGGCGAAGGACGGCAAGGGCGCCAAGGCACCGGTGCCCGCGCTCGGCGGCAAGGCGGCCAAGGCCGGCGCCGCGGGCAAAAAGAGCGAGGTCCTCACCGACCGCCCGGCCGCCGAACTGGCCCAACTCATCGAGGAGATGACCGAGCGGATGCGCGGGGCGGCGGCCGAGCTCCAGTTCGAGGTCGCCGCGAGGCTGCGCGACGAGGTGGGCGAGCTCAAGAAGGAGCTGCGCCAGATGCGGGAGGCGGGGCAGGCCTGACACCTGCGACCGGGCCCGGCGGAACGGGGGCAGGCCTGATGGCCGGAACGCCGGGCCCGGGCCGAGAGGTCTGCATCCGAGAGGTCCGCATCCGACGCGTTGGCATCCGACAGACCTGCATCCGACAAGTCAGCACAGGGCCGCACCTTATGTGTTGCAAGACCGACACGAAATGCACCGGGGTTGTGGCTCGGTCGGCGCCACTGCGTAGGGTGCTGGTCAGCCGCACCCACGGGCGGTGCAAGGCATGGGGAGAGGGGACAGCGCGTGACGGTCAACATGACCAAGGGCCAGGCCATCAGCCTGCAGAAGAGCGACGGGGCAACCCTGACCGCGGTGCGGATGGGGCTCGGCTGGCAGGCGGCGCCGCGTCGTGGCCTGTTCGGCTCTCGCACGCGAGAAGTCGACCTCGATGCCTCGGCGGTGCTGTTCGCGGACAAGCAGCCGGTGGACGTGGTCTTCTTCCGTCACCTCGTCAGTGACGACGGCTCGGTGAAGCACACCGGCGACAACCTGGTCGGCGGCGCCGGCCAGGGCGGCGACGACGAGGCGATCCTCGTCGATCTCCAGCGCGTGCCCGTGCACATCGATCAGATCGTCTTCACGGTGAACTCCTTCACCGGCCAGACGTTCCAGGAAGTGCAGAACGCGTTCTGTCGCATCGTCGATGAGACCAACGGCCAGGAGATGGCCCGTTACACGCTCGACGGTGGTGGCCAGTACACCGCCCAGATCATGGCGAAGGTGCACCGCGCGGGCACGGGATGGCAGATGACAGCCATCGGCAACCCGGCCAACGGCCGGACCTTTCAGGACCTGATGCCGTCGATCCTGCCGCACCTCTGAGCAGGGTCGTTCTCGCTACAGGCAGCTCTCGGAGGCATCGCGCCGCCGGGAGCTGCACCACTTGTATGACGTGCACCACCCGGCGCTGTCAGGCACCGACCGATCCAATTCGACTTCTACGTGGGGGAGACAGGCGATGACGGCCGAGCTGGTCCGGGGACAGAACCATCCATTGCCCCAGGCCCGTTTGGAGATCCGGGTGTCGGCCGGCAAGCCGATCGTGGCCGGTGCCACGCTCGGCGACGAGCAGGGCACCGTGCGCGGTACGGAGTGGGTTGCCCACCCCGGTTCGCCCCATCTCCCCGGGGTCGAAGTGTCCAAGCAGGCCGCGGCCGACCACCGGCTGGCCGTCGACCTCGGGGCCTTGCCCGCGTCCGTGCACCGGGTGAGCGTCCTGCTCGCCCTCCCGCTGGGCGTCGGCGGCCCGAGCAGTTTCGGCGCGCTCGCCGCCCCCTTCGTCGCCGTCACCGGGCTCGACGGCTCCGAGGTCGCCAGCTACACGGTCACCGGACTGGACAGCGAGTCGGCGGTCGTCGCCCTGGAGCTCTACCGCCGCCACGGCGCCTGGAAAGTACGTGCCATGGGCCAGGGGTATGCGGGCGGCCTCGCCGAGATGCTCGCCGACCAGGGCCTGCCGCAGGCCAACGAGCTCGCCGCCGCCATCCAGGAGGCCGTGAGCAGCGGCCTGGCCCGCTCCGTGCAGGCACCCCCGCCCCGCGCCCAGGACGACGACCGGGCGCGGCACACCGCATCGCGGACGAGGGCCCGCCAGGAGCAGGCAGGCAGCGGCACCACCCCGGCCGACGCGACTCCCACGCCAGCGCCCGCAGCGCCCGATTCCCCGCGCGGCTCCGTGGCCGGCGCCCCGTCCGCCGCGGTTCCCGGCGGCCCGGAGACCGGCGCACCGCAGGCCTCCGGCGGACCCATCGACTACGCGCACCCCCGCCGTCAGAACACCGCGCCCCCGCCGCCGCCCCCCACCCCGCCGGGGCAGCCGGCGCAGCCCGTCGCGGGCGACGCGACCGGCTGGTCCATGGAGGAGCGGCTGTACAACCAGGTGTGGGGCATGTTCGAGGACCTGGCCCGCACCACCGCGGCGTATCGCAGCGCCGTGGACTTCGCCGAGTCGAGGATGGAGCAGGAGCTCGACAAGGTCCTCTCCGACCCGCGCAGCCGGATCGGGACCGCGGGCGACACCGCCCGCCAGGCGGCCCGCGCCAAGCACGACAACCTTGTCGAGCAGGCCCGCGTGGTGCTGGAGCGGGACCTTGCGCAGCTCATCGCTGAGGCCGAAGTCGTCGAGCCCGCCCTGCCCCCGGCCTTCGCCTCCTGGCACAACCCCACCTGGCACGGCTACCGGGCCCCCATGGAGATCCCGATGGCGCTGCGCCTCGGTGATCTCCAGCTGCCCGAGAGCCCGGACCTGCGCATCCCGATGCTGGTGCGGCTGCCGCTGGAGCGGGGTCTGTGGATCGACAGTGGCCGCTCCGGTTCGGAGGCCGCGCTGATGATGGACTCCCACCAGCTGCGCAGGGCCGCCATGGACACGGCGGTCGCGCACGCCGCACGGCTCCTTGCGGCCTACCCCGCGGGGGAGTTCACCGTCCATGTCATCGACCCGGCGGGCTCGGGCGCGCTCGCGCTGGCCCCGCTGACCGGCTCCGGGGTGCTCGACGCAGCGCCCGCGGCCGGCGCGCAGGGCGTCAGCGCCGTGCTGGCCAAGCTCACCCAGCGCGTGGACCTGGTGCAGATGGCAGTGCGGGGACGCGCCGCCGACGCGCTCCCGCCCGACTTGGACACGGCCGAGCAGCTCCTGATCGTCAATGACTTCCCGCACGGCTTCGACGACCGTGCCGTCACCCAGCTGCGTTATCTGGCCGACGAGGGCCCGGCCGTCGGCGTGCACCTGATGATGGTCGCCGACCGCGAGGACACGAGTGAGTACGGGCCGGTGCTCGACCCGCTGTGGCGGTCGCTGCTGCGGGTCACCCCGGTGCCCGACGACCACCTGATCGACCCGTGGGTCGGCCATGTGTGGACGTACGAGCCGATGCTGCCGCCGACCGGCAGCCAGGTGCTGCAGGAGGTTCTTGCCCGGGTGGCGGCGGCGAGGCGCTCACTGCGCGGCTGACAACCCGACGCCGACCTGCGCGCTTGGGGCGTTTTTATCATCCCCTTTACCTTCTCTTGGGTATTCCTGTACTCTTCGAGCAGCGGAGGGGAGTACTCCCGGCTGCGACGTACCCGTCAATACGGACCGCCATCGGTCCCGGGGCGTCGGCCCGTAGCGCGAGAACAGCGCTCGGGTGGAAGAGACCTCCGGCAGCGACGACGCTGATTGAGTTGCCGTAGCTACCTGCCGGAGGCGCAGTGGACGTTTCATTGAACATGTGGATCCTGACCATTCTCGGTCTGGCCGCCCTGATCGCTGTCGACTTCCTCATCGGGCGCAAGCCCCATGACGTGTCGATCAAGGAAGCCGGAATCTGGACGGTCGTCTGGATCGTCCTGGCCATCCTCTTCGGCCTCGGCCTGCTGGTGTTCGGCACCACCCAGGCATCCGGAGAGTTCTTCGCCGGCTTCATCACCGAGAAATCGCTCAGCGTGGACAACCTCTTTGTCTTCGTCCTGATCATGGCGAAGTTCTCGGTGCCGTCCCACCTCCAACAGCGTGTGCTGCTCATAGGCGTGCTGATCGCCCTGGTGCTGCGTGCGATCTTCATCGCCGCCGGCGCAGCGGTCATCGCCAACTTCTCATGGATCTTCTACATCTTCGGCGCGTTCCTGATCTACACCGCCTGGAAGCTCATCCAGGAGGCGCGCTCCGGCGACGAGGAGGACGAGTTCGAGGAGAACCGTCTTCTCAAGTCCATCGAGACCCGCTTCGGCGTGGCCGACAGCTACCACGGCACCAAGCTCTTCATTCAGAAGAACGGCAAGCGCATCATGACGCCGCTGATGGTCGTCATGCTCGCCATCGGCACCACCGATGTGCTGTTCGCGCTGGACTCGATCCCCGCGATCTTCGGCCTCACCCAGGACCCGTACATCGTCTTCACCGCCAACGCCTTCGCCCTGATGGGCCTGCGCCAGCTGTACTTCCTCATCGGTGGCCTGCTCAAGAAGCTGGTCCACCTGAGCTACGGCCTGTCGGTCATCCTGGGCTTCATCGGCGTCAAGCTGGTGCTGCACGCGCTGCACGAGAACGGGGTGAACGTCCCCGTGATCTCGATTCCCTTCTCGCTGACTGTCATCTGCGGCGTGCTGATCATCACCACGATCACCAGCCTGATCGCCAACAAGAAGACCGAGCAGCGCGAGGCGGCCGAGGCGGCCGCAGCGGGCGACAAGGAGAGCATCGAGTCCTGACGACCCGATCCGTATGCATGACTGGGGCCCGTACGCATCGTGCGTACGGGCCCCAGTCATGCATACGGTCGCGGTCTACCAGCCGCGCTTGCGCCACTCCGGCAGCTGCGGGCGCTCGGCGCCGAGCGTGGTGTCGTCGCCGTGGCCCGGGTAGACCCAGGTCTCGTCCGGCAGGCTGCCGAAGAGCTTCTTCTCCACGTCGTCGAGCAGGCTGGTGAAGGCCGCCGCGTCCTGCCGTGTATTGCCCACGCCGCCCGGGAAGAGACAGTCCCCGGTGAACGCGTGCGGATGCCCGTGCGGGTCGTCGTACACGAGGGCAATGCTGCCGGGGGTGTGGCCGACCAGCCGGTGCGCGGTGAGCTCGACCCGGCCGACCCTGATCGTGTCACCGTCCTCGACCGGGACATCGGTCGGGACGGGGATGCCCTCCGCGTCGTACCGGCCGGCGTACGTGCGCGCCCCGGTCGCCGCGACGACCTCGGCCAGCGCCTGCCAGTGGTCGCCGTGCTGGTGGGTGGTGACGACGGACGCGATGCCGTCGTCACCGATCAGCCGGAGCAGGATGTCCGGCTCGGCCGCCGCGTCGATCAGCAACTGCTCGCCGGTGGCACGGCAGCGCAGCAGGTAGGAGTTGTTGTTCATCGAGCCGACCGCGACCTTCGAGATCATCAGGTCCGCGAGCTCGTGCACGTCCGCAGGACCGCCGACCCTGACCGTTCCGCTGTACGTCATACGCTCAGCCTATAGCGGGGGCAGGGCGGGCAGCAGGGCCCCCGAGGTGTTGAGCGAGGCACCGTCGCGGCGGCCCGCGAGCCAGCCCAGGAGGTCGGGAGCCGCGCCCGTGACGGGCATCGGATCACCCTGCGTGCGTCCCGTGTGCCACTGCCGTCCGTCGGCCGCGGTCAGCAGGACCGCGGGCACATCCGGGTTCCCGGCGAAACGCGCGGCCAGGAACGCGATCTCGCGCCCGGTGAAGTCCTCCGGCAGATCCTCCAGCTCGTAGCCGACGCCCAGGTCGACGTGGTGCAGCTCGATCTCGATCAGCCGACGGAACGGGATGCGGGAGGCGTCGTCGGTCACGCCGTTGCGCAGGGCGACCGTGCGGGTCCAGTCGGCGGGGGCGGCGCCCGCCTCCTGGAACAGGGCCGCGCTGTCGCGCACGTCCTGGAGCTGCACGGACAGGGGGCGGGGAGCGTCACGCTCGATGTCGGCGTCGCGGGTCTCGGCGCTCGCATACATGCGGCGGCCGGCCAGCACATTGACCAGGGCGTCCGCGTTGCGGGCGACATGGGCCAGCACATGGCCGCGCGTCCAGCCGGGAAGGTGTGACGGTTGCGTCACTCCGGCGTTGTCCAGCTTGCCGGCCGAGGTGAGGAGCCGGTCGGTCGCTTCGCGTACAGAAGCCAGGTCGCGCACATGATCGTTCATGGCGCCGACAATAGCTCCGCCACTCGATCGGGTGAAGCTGTTTGGCGACGACCGTAATTCGAATGCACGTGCTATAAGCTCGTCAGAGCCATCAGGCATCCTTGAAGTCGTTGCTCCTTAAGACATCGCTAAGACATCGCTGTGGCGACCCCCATAGTCTGGGATTGGGGGGCTCAGCCCCCTGCTTCTCTCAAGAAAGGTGCGGACCGGCGTGGCCGACCGTCTCATCGTCCGTGGCGCGCGCGAGCACAATCTCAAGAACGTCTCGCTCGACCTCCCCCGCGACTCCCTCATCGTGTTCACCGGGCTCTCCGGGTCGGGCAAGTCCTCCCTCGCGTTCGACACGATCTTCGCCGAGGGGCAGCGCCGCTACGTCGAGTCGCTCTCCTCCTACGCCCGCCAGTTCCTGGGCCAGATGGACAAGCCCGATGTGGACTTCATCGAGGGTCTGTCGCCCGCGGTCTCCATCGACCAGAAGTCGACCTCGCGCAACCCGCGCTCGACGGTCGGCACCATCACCGAGGTCTACGACTACCTCCGGCTGCTCTTCGCCCGTATCGGCAAGCCGCACTGCCCCGAGTGCGGCCGCCCCATCACGCGACAGTCGCCGCAGGCCATCGTCGACAAGGTGCTCGAGCTGCCCGAGGGCAGCCGCTTCCAGGTGCTCTCCCCGCTGGTGCGCGAGCGCAAGGGCGAGTTCGTCGACCTCTTCGCCGACCTTCAGACCAAGGGGTACAGCCGGGCGCGCGTGGACGGCGAGACGATCCAGCTCTCCGAGCCGCCCACGCTCAAGAAGCAGGAGAAGCACACCATCGAGGTGGTCATCGACCGCCTGACGGTGAAGGACAGCGCCAAGCGCAGGCTCACCGACTCGGTGGAGACCGCGCTGGGGCTGGCCGGCGGCATGGTCATCCTCGACTTCGTCGACCTCCCGGAGGACGACCCCGAGCGTGAGCGGATGTACTCCGAGCACCTCTACTGCACATACGACGACCTGTCCTTCGAAGAGCTGGAGCCCCGCTCCTTCTCCTTCAACTCGCCCTTCGGCGCCTGCCCCGACTGCACCGGCATCGGCACGCGCATGGAGGTCGACCCGGAGCTGATCGTCCCCGACGAGGACAAGTCCCTCGACGAGGGCGCGATCAACCCGTGGTCGCACGGACACACCAAGGACTACTTCGCGCGGCTCGTCGGAGCCCTCGCCGACGCGCTCGGCTTCCGTACGGACATCCCTTGGGCGGGGCTGCCGCAGCGCGCCAAGAAGGCTCTGCTGCAGGGCCACAAGACCCAGATCGAGGTCCGCTACCGCAACAGGTACGGGCGCGAGCGGGCGTACACCACAGCCTTCGAGGGCGCGGTGCCGTTCGTCAAGCGGCGGCACTCGGAGGCCGAGAGTGACAGCAGCCGGGAGCGCTTCGAGGGTTATATGCGCGAGGTGCACTGCCCGACCTGCAACGGCACGCGACTCAAGCCGCTCGTCCTCGCAGTCACGGTCATGGAGAAGTCCATCGCCGCCGTCGCCGCGATGTCGATCAGCGAGTGCGCGGACTTCCTGGGCCGGCTGAAGCTGAACGCCCGCGACAAGAAGATCGCCGAGCGGGTGCTCAAGGAGGTCAACGAGCGGCTGAAGTTCCTGGTCGACGTGGGCCTTGACTACCTCTCGCTGAACCGCGCCGCGGGCACACTGTCCGGTGGCGAGGCGCAGCGCATCCGGCTCGCCACCCAGATCGGCTCCGGTCTGGTGGGCGTGCTGTACGTCCTGGACGAGCCGTCCATCGGCCTGCACCAGCGCGACAACCACCGGCTCATCGAGACGCTGGTGCGGCTGCGGGACATGGGCAACACGCTGATCGTCGTCGAGCACGACGAGGACACCATCAAGGTGGCCGACTGGGTGGTCGACATCGGCCCCGGGGCGGGTGAGCACGGCGGCAAGGTCGTGCACAGCGGCTCCCTCAAGGAGCTCCTCGACAACGAGGAGTCCATCACCGGCCAGTACCTGTCGGGCAAAAGGTCCATCGCGACGCCGGACATCCGCCGCCCGGTGGATCCCACCCGGCAGCTCACCGTCCACGGCGCCCGTGAGAACAACCTGCACGACATCGACGTGTCCTTCCCGCTCGGTGTGCTGACTGCGGTCACGGGTGTCTCGGGCTCGGGCAAGTCGACGCTGGTCAACGACATCCTCTATACGCACCTGGCGCGCGAGCTGAACGGCGCCCGCACGGTGCCCGGCCGTCACACGCGTGTGGAGGGCGACGACCTCGTCGACAAGGTGGTCCACGTCGACCAGTCGCCCATCGGCCGCACCCCCCGGTCGAACCCGGCGACGTACACCGGCGTCTTCGACCATGTCCGCAAGCTGTTCGCCGAGACGATGGAGGCGAAGGTCCGCGGTTACCTGCCGGGCCGGTTCTCCTTCAACGTCAAGGGCGGCCGCTGCGAGAACTGCTCGGGCGACGGCACCATCAAGATCGAGATGAACTTCCTGCCGGACGTGTACGTCCCGTGCGAGGTCTGCCATGGGGCGCGCTACAACCGGGAGACCTTGGAGGTCCACTTCAAGGGCAAGTCCATCGCCGAGGTGCTGGACATGCCGATCGAGGAGGGCCTGGACTTCTTCGAGGCCGTCCCGACGATCTCCCGCCACCTCAGGACGCTCAACGAGGTCGGCCTCGGATATGTCCGGCTGGGACAGTCGGCGCCCACGCTGTCGGGCGGTGAGGCGCAGCGCGTCAAGCTGGCCTCGGAGCTCCAGA
Source organism: Streptomyces sp. H27-C3 (assembly GCF_030063415.1). GTDB lineage: Bacteria > Actinomycetota > Actinomycetes > Streptomycetales > Streptomycetaceae > Streptomyces. Next base: position 68,083 of record NZ_JASITA010000007.1, read on the forward strand.
AGCGCTCCAGCGGGCGGACTGTGTACGTGCTGGACGAGCCGACCACCGGTCTGCACTTCGAGGACATCAGTAAGCTCATCAAGGTGCTGTCCGGCCTGGTCGACAAGGGCAATACGGTGATCGTCATCGAGCACAACCTCGATGTCATCAAGACGGCCGACTGGGTCATCGACATGGGCCCGGAGGGTGGCAACGGCGGCGGTCTGGTCATCGCCGAGGGGACCCCGGAGCAGGTCGCGTCCGTACCGGCCAGTCACACGGGCAAGTTCCTGCGGGACACCCTGGGCGACCGGGTCACCGACGCGGCTCCGGCAAAGCGGAAGGCGCCCGTGAGGAAGGCCGCCGCCAAGAAGGCGGTGGCGGCGAAGGCTCCCGCGAAGAGGACGGCGGCCACGGTGAAGACGGCTGCGGCGAAGACAGCCGTTGCGAGGAAGGCGGCCCGCTCGCCGAAGGCCTGACGGCGGGGAAGGGGTGCGGGTGCGTGGGCGGGTTGCCTGCGGCGCTGTCCCCTGTCCGCCCCTTCCCAGCTGTGACACTTCGCGGCTGCCGCCGCGTGGGGGCTCCGCACCAGACCCCGGTCCTCAATGCCGGACAGGCTGAAATGGGCAGGGTTCTCAGCCCGTCCGGCCTTCGAGGACACGCCCGCAGGGCGTCCCGGGGGCCGGCCGCCGGTTTCGGGAAGTAGGCGTCTCAGCCCGGCAGTTCCTTTGCGTACGGCGGCTGCGCTCCCCGGCGGGAGCAGGTGATCGCGGCCGCTCGCGCCGCAAAGCTCAGGGTGTCGGTCCAGGCGTCCTCGTCCAGCGCCGCGAGTGCCCGCGCCGACAGCGCGTCATGTGCAGGGAGCCGGTGCAGCAGCGCCGCGTTCACCGTGTCACCCGCGCCGATCGTGTCGGCAACCTCGCCGCGTACCGCCGGGACGTCGACCGCGGCCCCATTCCGCGTCCGGACCGTCAGGCCGTCGGTGCCCCGCGTCAGCACCACCGCTGCCGGACCCGCCGCCAGCCACTCCTCCACCGACCCACCCAGCCACTGGGCGTCGTCCTGCGACAGCTTCAGCAGGGTGACGTACGGCAGCCAGCTCCGGAAGCGGGCCCGGTAGGCGTCCGGGTCCGGGATCAGTCCGGCCCTGATGTTCGGGTCCAGCAGGGTGAACACCCCGCGCCCCGCCTCCCTCCGCAGCAATGCCTCGTACGCGCTCGCACCGGGCTCCAGCGCCAGCGAGCAGGTGCCGAACGCCAATGCCCGTACGCCTGAAGGGAGATCGGGCGGCAAGTCGAAGAGGCGGTCGGCGCTGCCCTGGGCGTAGAAGCCGTACCCGGCTGACCCGCCCTCGTCCAGTGTCGCCAGCGCCAATGTCGTCGGCTCGGGGCCGCGTTGGACGAGCGAGGTGTCCACCCCGGCCGTCCGCAGCCCGTCAACGAGGGCCTCGCCGAAGCCGTCCGTCGAGATCCGGGAGCAGAAACCGGTGCGCGCGCCCAGCCTGCCCAGCGCGACAGCGGTGTTGTAGGGTCCGCCGCCCAGCCTTGGCAGCAGAGGCGCGAGCGCACCCGTCTCCTGCGGCACCAGGTCGATCAGGGACTCTCCGGCGACGATGATCACGCGGAAGAACGTAGCCCATCACCGTTCGGTACGACAGCAGGTGCGAGGCCTGTGCGTGGCCCGCGCGAGAGGCTGCCGATCTCCGCCAGTATCGTCAGGTCTGTCACCAACACCTCTGACCAGTGGAGACCGCATGCCCGGCCAGCCCGCCCCCCGTCGCACCGTGCTGAAGGGCGTCGCTCTCGCCGGCGCGGCCGGACTGGGCGTGGCGGCCTGCTCCACCGAATCGAAGCTCGGGCACGCCGAGCCGCTGCCGACCGCTCCCGTGGACCTCGGTGCGCCGGACGAGGTCCCCGTCGGTGGTGCCAAGCTCTACCGCGAGCAGCGCATCCTCGTGAGCTGCGCGGCCAAGGGCGAGTTCAAGGCGTTCAGCGGCCAGTGCACTCATGCGGGCTGCGCACTGGAGAAGGTCGAGAAGGGCGTGGGGATCTGTCCCTGCCACGGCAGCCGTTTCGATGTGACCACCGGCAAGGTGCTGAAGGGCCCGGCGACCGTGCCGCTGTCCGTGATCCCGGTCAAGGTCGAGGGCGGCAAGCTGATCGCGGGACCGGCGGCCAGCCCGGCGGCGTAGGAGAGCTCGTCCTGGGGCGCCCCTTGAAGCCGCGCCCGCCCGCGATGCCCGGCACGCACGCTTCCCACGCCGAGGGCGCGCCCAGTGCTTGAGTTCGTGCACGTGCACGTGCACGAGCCCGGCCCGCACTCTCCCCAGCCGAGGGCGCGCCCAGCGCACCAGCGCCGCAACGCACCAGCGCCGCGGTGCCGCAGCGCACCAGCGCACCAGCGCCGCGGTGCACCAGCGCCGCGGTGCCGCAGCACGGGCACGATCGACCGCCGTGCGCGTAGCGGTCCGGGGGCTGAAGGAGTGACAGCGCGCGACCAGGTGGGTGTCCTCTTGTTCGTGGTCGTTGCTCGGAGAGCGCCTGCCGCGTTGAGGTGGGTTCGATTGTGCCCGTCGCCTCCGTGGGGACGGGCGACCCCTCTCTCATCCTGTGGAGGTCCCATGCCATGCTTCCGTGCCCGCCAGCTGTCCGCCGCCGTGGTCACCGCTGCCACGGCGCTGGCTGCCACCGGCGCGTTCGCTCTCACCGCCCAGGCCGCGCCCGCGGCCGAGGACAAGAGCAAGGACAAGGTCACGGTGCTCAACTGGGTGGCGCACAAGCACTCGGACACCAAACCGCGCTCGGTGCGTGCGGGTTCCGACTGGACGGTCTACTCGCACCTGTTCGAGAACAAGAAGGGCGGCGCGGGCAAGAAGATCGGTGACGCCACGGCGCAGTGCGGCGCTGTCGACGTGACCCCGCACGGGCATGTCGCGCAGTGCCACCGTGTTCTGCGCACGGACCGGGGCAGCATCACCCTGAGCGACACCATCGACTACTTCGGCCACGGCCCGCACGGCGGCGCGTCGGCCGTCACCGGCGGCACCGGTAAGTACGAGGCCGCCGAGGGGCAGGCCAAGATCACCTTCCACCGCGACCACGCCGAGCTGCGCATCAGCCTCGACGACTGAGGGCGAGCCCGACCGCCCGCGTCGCGACCGGGCCCGCGGTGGCAAGCAGACTGACTGCTTCGCGAGCGCGGCCTGCGTTCGGCCGACCGGAAGCCGTCCCGCACGCAGGCCCGCCGTTCCGCCCGTCCCTTTCAGCACGGGCGGGGTGCCACCGGCCCGACGAGGCGGCGCCACGCGCGCCGCGCCCGAACCCGGAACGACGGCCCGCGTTCCGCCCCACCCAGGCAGGCGGGCAGCCCTCACTCCCAGTCCCAGTCGATCCCGAGGATCCCGGCCCGTACCCCCTGCTCCACCAGGTGCACCGTCCCGTGCCGTCCGCTGAGGGTCAGGTCCTGGCGGGCCGCGTGCGCCGCGCCCGCCGAGGATTTCGCGAAGCGGTGGCACCGCACCGGCAGTGCCTGCTCGTCGAAGCGCACCTGGAGGACGTACTGGCCACCGGTGAAGCTGAAACCGCGGACGTACTCGCTGCTGGGGCCCCCGGTGCCGTCCTCGAAGGCGTAACCGAAGAAGTAGGTGTCACCGGGCCGCAGCCGCGCGTCGAAGAGCAACTCGGCGACCACCACCCCCGCTTCCCGGTCCCACCGCACGCGCCCCGTCCGGCAGTTCTCCCGCGCCTGCACCACGACCCGACCGGGGTCACAGCCCGGGTCCCCGTGGTGGATGGCCAGATAACGGTCGATGCCGTCGCGGTGCGCCCGTACGGCATGCTGCGAGTCACGGCCCAGGAGCTGTCGACCCGCTCCGATGCCTACGCGCTCGTGGTGGCCGACGGTGTGCAGTCCGCCGTCGGTGGGGAACTCCAGCTCGGCTAGCAGCTGCTCCAGGGCGCCGAACGGCTCGACGAGGGCGCGGTACGAGCGCGTGGCGGGGCGCTCGGTGGTGCCGTCCACGCCCCCCACGTCGAGCAGCCGGGTCAGTGAACCCCCGGGCAGTCGCAGTACCTCCTCCAGGGCGCTCACAGCGCGCAGCGACTCGGCGCGCTGAGGGCGGCGCGCGCCCTGTTGCCAGTAACTCAGGCTCGTCACACCGACCTTGATCCCGCGGCTCGCCAGATGATGGCGGACCCGCTGCAAGGGCAGACCGCGCGCCGCGAGTGCGGCCCGCAGCGCCAGGTGGAAGGGGCCGGTGTGCAGCATCTGCGACAGGTCGGCCGCCAGCGCGTCCGCCCCCTGCTCCAGGGTCCGCGGCATCGGGTACCTCCAGTGAACGTTCACTACCGGGCCGGCGCGGCGGTGCGCCGGTGGGGGGCCGGGGCCAGGTGGGCGAGGCGGGGGTGTTCACATCACAGGCCACACCGTTCACAGCGCCGTACCCCCGCATTGAAGCGTGTTGACCTGCACCCGACAACAGCTGATGCTCCTCAACAGCGTCCGGACGCGCTCCTCCAACCCACCCCCCCCCCGCCTTGGGAGGAACGCGATGCGCAACCGAAAGAGACGGCTATCCTTCGCAGCCGTCTTCACCGCATTCATGCTCGCTCTGCCGACCGCGGCGGCCACCGCCACGGCCGCCCCCAACGACGACTCGTCGGCGCTCGCCACCAAGCGCCTGAACATCACCATGCAGGCGCAGCAGAAGACCAACTGGTGCTGGGCGGCGGGCGGCAACACCATCGCCGCCTGGTTCGGCAAGAACTACAGCCAGAACCAGTTCTGCAACGCCGCCTTCGGCCGCTCGCAGAGTAGCGAGTGTCCGAACAACCAGGCCACCCTCGGTAATGTCCAGGACGGTCTCGACTGGGCGGGCATCAACCCCGGCTCGTACGTCACCGGATATCTGCGCTACCCGACCGTGCAGAGCGAGGTCAACGCGAACCGCCCCGTCGAGACCCGCATCCAGTGGTCGAGCGGCGGTGGCCACATGCACGTCATCTACGGCTACGACACCGCCAACAGTTGGGTGTACTGGGGCGATCCCTGGGCCAACAGCGACCGCTACAACTGGGCCTCGCACAGCTGGTACGTGAACAACAACTCCTTCTCCTGGACCCACTCGCTCTACCGGATAGGGGCGTGAGGGCCATGACCGGACACGTCAGAGGAGCTGGGCGCACCGCCGCCGTCCTCACCGTCACCGTCGCGGCCGCCCTTATCGGCGTGGCCCCGCAGGCCGTCGCCGACGAGAAGCCGGCCGCGCCCGCCGCGCCCTCCGCCGAGAACCGCGCCGCCGCGCACAAGGCCGCAGCCGCACCCGACACCCTCGACACCCTCGCCCGTTTCTTCGCCCGCGAGGGCGCCGTCACCCGCGCTGCCGCGGAGCCCCGCATCGACGGCGCAGCGGTGCCCGTCTACACACTCGCCCCCGAGTTCGTCGCGGGACGCGAGGGAGCCCCGGTCGCGCACCTGGAGTACCTCGCCAGCAGGGCCGTCTCGTCGGACGGGCAGAAGGCATCCCTGTGGAGCGTGCCGCAGGGTGGCTCGTGGCAGGTGGTGAACATCTCCACCGGCGACGACGAGACGCGGTACGCCTCCGAGGGTGCCCGCAGGCTCCCCGGCGGCACCGTCTTCCGCGAACCGCAGATCGACGCCTGGTACGTGCAGCGCCACGCGCGCGTGCTGCCCCTGGACGAGGACGCGGTGAAGGCTGTGGGCGCCCGCGGCACCACGCTCGCGGCCTACCAGGACCGCGTAGAGAAGGCGTACGCGGACAAGCTGCCCGGCTCGGCGTACGCGAAGAAGGGCAAGGCGGGCGGCTACGCGTCAGAAGCGAATCCGCAGGCACAAACGCAACCGCAGTCACAACAGCAACAGCAACAGCAACAGCAATCGCTCGCGGACGACGCCGCACCCACGGCGTCGTCCGGCGAGTCCTCGCCCGCCGTCCCGTCGGCCGTGCTCGCCGCAGGGCTCGTGACACTCGCCCTGGGCGTGACGGTGCTCGGGCTGCGGCGCCGGACGCGCTCCGGCGGCTGATCGGCACCAGGCCGCGGGCCGGGCGGTAGCCCCGATGCCCTACCCGCGGGCCGGGCGGTGGATCCGGCACGGACCGGCGGTCGGGCAGCAGGTCGGACCGAAGGTCCGGCAGCGGATCGGACGGTGGGGGCGGGAGGCGTCGAGTCCTCCCGCCCCCGGTTGGAGACAGCCGCACTGTCACTGACCGCAAGTAGGGTGTCTGACATGGCCGACCCCTCCAGCTACCGCCCCAAACCGGGACAGATCCCCGACTCGCCGGGGGTCTACAAATTCCGCGACGAGCACCGCCGGGTGATCTACGTCGGGAAGGCGAAGAGCCTGCGCCCGCGCCTCTCCTCGTACTTCCAGGACCTGGCGAATCTCCACCCGCGCACGCGCACGATGGTCACCACGGCCGCCTCCGTCGAGTGGACCGTCGTCTCCACCGAGGTCGAGGCGCTCCAGCTGGAGTACTCCTGGATCAAGGAGTACGACCCCCGGTTCAACGTCAAGTACCGCGACGACAAGAGCTATCCGTCGCTCGCCGTGACCCTGGGCGAGGAGTTCCCCAGGGTCCAGGTCATGCGCGGCCCCAAGAAGAAGGGCGTGCGCTACTTCGGTCCGTACGGACACGCGTGGGCCATCCGCGAGACCGTCGACCTGATGCTGCGCGTCTTTCCCGTACGCACCTGCTCGGCCGGAGTCTTCAAGAACGCGGCCAGGACCGGCCGCCCCTGCCTCCTCGGCTACATCGGCAAATGCTCCGCGCCCTGCGTGGGCCGTGTCACCCCGGAGGAGCACCGCGAACTCGCCGACGAGTTCTGCGACTTCATGGCCGGCCGCACCGGCGCCTATCTGCGCCGTCTCGAAAGGCAGATGCACGAGGCCGCCGAGGAGATGGAGTACGAGAAGGCGGGCCGCCTGCGCGACGACATGGAGGCCCTGCGCCGCGCCCTGGAGAAGAACGCGGTGGTGTTCAACGACGCCACCGACGCCGACCTGATCGCCGTCGCCGAGGACGAGCTCGAAGCGGCGGTCCAGATCTTCCACGTACGCGGCGGCCGGGTCCGCGGCCAGCGCGGCTGGGTCACCGACAAGGTCGAGGCCGTCGACACGGCGGGCCTCGTCGAGCACGCCCTGCAGCAGTTGTACGGCGAGGAGAAGGGCGACGCCGTCCCGAAGGAGGTGCTCGTCCCCGCCCTCCCCGAGGACGCCCCTGCCGTCTCGCAGTGGCTCGCCGAGCGCCGGGGGTCCAATGTGTCGCTGCGCATCCCGCAGCGCGGTGACAAGAAGGACCTGATGGCGATGGTCCGGCGCAACGCGCAGCAGACCCTCGTCCTGCACAAGACCAAGCGGGCCTCGGACCTGACGACCCGCTCCCGCGCTCTGGAGGAGATCGCGGAAGCGCTCGGCCTGGACTCCGCGCCGCTGCGCATCGAGTGCTTCGACATCTCGCACCTCCAGGGCGACGACGTGGTGGCCTCCATGGTCGTCTTCGAGGACGGCCTGCCCCGCAAGAGCGAGTACCGCCGCTTCCAGATCAAGACCTTCGAGGGGCAGGACGACGTCCGCTCCATGCATGAGGTGCTCACCCGGCGCTTCAGGCGTTATCTCCAGGAGAAGGAGAAAACGGGGGAGTGGACGGAGGCAGAGGACGGGACCGGAGCGTCCCTCGACACGACGGCCGAGACGTCCCACGAGGTGGCGGCGGACGCGGAGGACGACGGCAGGCCCAAGCGTTTCGCCTACCCGCCCCAGCTCGTCGTCGTCGACGGCGGGCAGCCGCAGGTGGCCGCCGCCCGACGTGCTCTCGACGAGCTCGGCATCGACGATGTCGCGATCTGCGGTCTCGCCAAGCGCCTCGAAGAGGTCTGGCTGCCCGGTGAGGACGATCCGGTGGTGCTGCCCCGCAGCAGCGAGGGTCTCTACCTCCTCCAGCGGGTCCGTGACACGGCCCACGATTTCGCCATCCGCTACCAACGGACCAAGCGCGCCAAGCGTTTCAAGGCCGGGCCGCTGGACGCGGTCCCCGGCCTCGGCGACACGCGCAAGCAGGCGCTGATCAAGCACTTCGGTTCGGTGAAGAAGCTGCGGTCCGCGACAATCGAGCAGATCTGCGAGGTCCCGGGGATAGGCCGCAAGACGGCCGAGACCGTCGCCGTGGTCCTCGCGCAGGCGGCACCGGCCGCGCCTGCCGTGAATATGGCGACAGGAGAGATCATTGAAGACGACGAGGGCGCTGCGCAGGCCGCACCCGCGGCCTCCCCGCCCGAGCGGGACCAGCAGGAATGCCCACCGGAGCGGGAACAGCAGGAATGAACGGGGGCAGCGAAATGACTGAGAACGACGGAGACGGAGCACAGGTGAGCACGGGCACACCGCGGGAGACCGTGGAAGCAGCCGATACACCCATCCCTGAGCTGGTAATCATCTCGGGCATGTCCGGGGCCGGCCGCAGCACCGCGGCGAAGTGCCTGGAGGACCTCGGCTGGTTCGTCGTCGACAACCTGCCGCCCGCCCTGATCCCCACCATGGTGGAGCTCGGAGCCCGCTCGCAGGGCAATGTGGCCCGCATCGCCGTGGTCGTCGATGTCCGCGGCCGGCGCTTCTTCGACAACCTCAGGGAATCCCTCGCCGACCTGGATTCCAAGCAGGTCACCCGGCGAGTGGTCTTCCTGGAGTCCTCCGACGACGCGCTGGTACGCCGCTTCGAGTCGGTACGCCGCCCGCACCCGCTGCAGGGCGACGGCCGGATCACCGACGGCATCGCGGCCGAGCGCGACCTGCTGCGCGAGCTGCGCGGCGACGCCGACCTGGTGATCGACACCTCCAGCCTCAACGTCCACGAGCTGCGCGCCAAGATGGACGCCCAGTTCGCGGGCGACGACGAGCCGCAGCTGCGTGCCACGGTCATGTCGTTCGGATACAAGTACGGCCTGCCGGTCGACGCCGACCTCGTCGTCGACTGCCGCTTCCTGCCCAACCCGCACTGGGTCCCCGAGCTGCGCCCCTTCACCGGGCTCAACGAAGAGGTCTCGGCGTACGTCTTCAACCAGCCGGGCGCCAAGGAGTTCCTCGACCAGTACACCGAGCTGCTCCAGCTGATCGCCGCGGGCTACCGCCGCGAGGGCAAGCGTTATGTGACCATCGCGGTCGGCTGTACGGGGGGCAAGCACCGCAGCGTCGCCATGTCGGAGAAGCTGGCCGCGCGCCTCTCCTCCGAAGGGGTCGAGACCGTCCTCGTACACCGGGACATGGGGCGCGAGTGAAGCTGCACCGGCCGGGCAGACGTGACACCGGGACACCGGGACTGCCTGCGGCCGCGCCCCGGGTCCCCGACCGCACTGTGCCCGCCCAGGCACAGGCCGGGAACCAGGCACAGGCCGAGGCCGACCTCCGGCCCCCGGCCCAGGAGCAGCCCGTGGAAAGGCCCCAGGACCGGCCCCGGGCCCGGCACCAGGACGGCACGCCCGCCACCCGGCACCAGGACGGCACGCCCGCCATCGCGAAGGCGGGCACCCCGTCCCCCAGCCCGCCCCCGGACACCCCGGCGCCGTCCGTCCGCAATCTCCGGCTGCGCCGGCTGCGGCGGCACACCCCCGAGCACGGCGAATCCGCCGCGCGCAGCAGCCGCAAGCGTGGCGCCCACCCCAAGGTCGTCGCCCTCGGCGGCGGCATGGGGCTGTCCGCCTCGCTCACCGCGCTGCGCCGGATCACCGGTGACCTGACCGCCGTGGTCACGGTCGCCGACGACGGCGGCTCCAGCGGCCGGCTGCGCGACGAGCTCGGCGTCCTGCCGCCCGGCGACCTGCGCAAGGCGCTCGCCGCGCTGTGCGGCGACGACGACTGGGGCCAGACCTGGTCGCGGGTCATCCAGCACCGCTTCTCCAGCCGCGGCGACCTGCACGACCACGCCGTCGGCAATCTGCTGATCGTCGCCCTCTGGGAGCAGCTCGGCGACCACGTCCAGGCCCTGGACCTGGTCGGCAAGCTCCTCGGCGCCCATGGCCGGGTGCTGCCCATGTCCGCCGTGCCGCTGGAGCTCCAGGCGCTCGTACGCGGCCACGACCCGTTGCGCCCCGACGCCGTCGACACGGTCCGCGGTCAGGCGACGGTGGCACTGACCCCCGGCGAGGTGCAGTCCGTCCACCTGGTGCCGCACGACCCGCCCGCCGTCCCCGAGGCCGTCGCCGCGGTCCTCGACGCGGACTGGGTGGTGCTCGGCCCCGGGTCCTGGTTCTCCTCCGTGATTCCGCATCTTCTGGTGCCCGAACTGCTCGACGCGCTGGTCGAGACGAAGGCCCGCCGCGTCCTTTCGCTCAACCTCGCGCCGCAACCCGGAGAAACCGATGGCTTCTCACCGCAGCGTCATTTGGAGGTTTTGGGACGACACGCCCCTAAACTCGCCTTGGACGTGGTGCTGGCCGACGAGGCTGCCGTGCCCGACCGCGATTCCCTGGCCGATGCCGCAAAACGGTTCGGCGCCGCGGTCGAGCTGGCGCCGGTCGCCGCGCCCGACGGCTCCCCGAAGCACGACCCGGAGCTGTTGGCCGCCGCGTACGACCGTATTTTTCGGATGCATGGAAGGATCGGCCCATGGCGATGACGGCAGCGGTGAAGGACGAAATTTCCCGGCTTCCCGTCACCCGGACCTGCTGCAGGAAGGCAGAGGTCTCGGCGATTCTTCGGTTCGCGGGCGGCCTGCACCTGGTGAGCGGCCGCATTGTGATCGAGGCGGAGCTGGACGTGAGTTTCGCGGCCCGCAGAATCAAAAAGGACATTCTTGAGATTTTCGGACACCAATCCGAGTTGGTGGTGATGGCCCCGAGCGGGCTGCGCCGCGGTTCGCGGTACCTCGTTCGGGTGGTTGCCGGCGGTGACCAGCTGGCCCGTCAGACCGGGCTGGTGGACGGCCGGGGCCGTCCCATCCGCGGACTGCCCCCACAGGTCGTCTCCGGCGCCACGTGCGACGCCGAGGCGGCCTGGCGGGGTGCGTTCCTCGCGCACGGCTCGCTCACCGAGCCGGGCCGCTCGTCCTCGCTGGAGGTGACCTGCCCGGGACCGGAGGCGGCCCTCGCCCTGGTGGGCGCCGCCCGCAGGCTCTCCATCGGGGCCAAGGCGCGCGAGGTGCGCGGCGTGGACCGTGTCGTCGTGCGTGACGGTGACGCGATCGGCGCCCTGCTGACCCGGCTCGGCGCGCACGACTCGGTGCTGGCCTGGGAGGAGCGGCGGATGCGCCGGGAGGTCCGCGCCACCGCCAACCGGCTCGCCAACTTCGACGACGCCAACCTGCGCCGCTCCGCGCGGGCCGCGGTCGCGGCGGGTGCCCGGGTGGGGCGCGCGCTGGAGATCCTCGGCGAGGAGGTGCCCGAGCATCTCGCCGCCGCGGGCCGGCTTCGCATGGACCACAAGCAGGCCTCCCTGGAGGAGCTCGGCGCGCTGGCCGATCCCGTCCTGACGAAGGACGCGGTCGCGGGCCGGATCCGCCGACTGCTTGCCATGGCCGACAAGCGGGCCCAGGACCTGGGCATTCCCGGTACGGAGTCCACGCTCACCGAGGAGATGGCGGACGGCCTCGTCGGCTGAGGCCGGGCCGACGCCCCCACCACGCCCAACCCGCCGCTGCCGGTGTCCCCTTGGGGCGCCGGCAGCGGCATGTACTGCCACCCTGCGCCCTATTGACATGACCATGAACTGTCATGAGCCTGGCGTCTGTCCACTTACGTGGCAGACAACAGCAAGGGGGGCACATGAGACGCAGAGCGAGATCGATCCTCGCAGCGGGCGCATTGCTGATAGGCGGCATGGCGGCGGCACCCGTCGCGCAGGCCGAGGGGACGGGCGCCGCAGGGGCGAGCACCGCGGACGCGGGCGCCGACGCGGTGAAGGTGTTCAACGCCGATGTCACCAAGGAGCAGATACCCCTGGTCCTCGCGGCCGGCCAGGACGCCCATGAACTGGGCGAGCAGGTGCCGGACAAGGGCACCACGAAGGTCGAGCTCTTCCTGACCGACGCCCAGGCGCGTGACCTGGGGAAAAAGGGCGTCAAGGTCACCGAGCGCAAGGTCTCGGCCAAGAGTGAGGCCCGGCTGCGGGCGGCGGGCGACGGGGTCTACCGGCCGTACAGCGGCGCGGGCAATCTCCAGGAAGAGATCGTGAAGACCGGGCAGGCGAACCCGGGCATCACCAAGGTCGTCTCCATCGGCAAGACCATCAAGGGCCAGGACATCCTCGCGCTCAAGCTCTCCAAGGGCGCGAAGAAGACCAAGGACGGCGCGAAGCCCTCCGTGCTCTACATGTCCAACCAGCACGCCCGTGAGTGGATCACCCCGGAGATGACCCGGCGGCTGATGCACCACTACGTCGACAGCTACGGCAAGGACCGGCGAATCACGAAGATCGTGGACTCCACCGAGGTGTGGTTCGTGCTCTCCGCCAACCCGGACGGCTACGACTTCACGCACCAGGCCGGCGGCGACCGCCTGTGGCGCAAGAACCTCCGCGACATCAACGCCGACGGCGCCATCACCGCGGGCGACGGCGTCGACCTCAACCGGAACTTCTCCTACAAGTGGGGCTACGACAACGAGGGTTCCTCGCCGCGCCCCGCGAGTGAGACCTACCGCGGCGCGGGTCCGGCCTCCGAGCCCGAGACCCAGGCCATCGACCGCTTCCAGAAGCGCATCGGCTTCGAGTACGGCATCAACTACCACTCTGCCGCAGAACTGCTCCTCTACGGCGTGGGCTGGCAGGTCGCGACTCCGACCCCCGACGACGTCCTCTACCGGGCACTCGCCGGTACCCCGGAGAACTCCGCGGTCCCCGGCTACTACCCGCAGGTCTCCTCCGAGCTCTACACCACCAACGGTGAGGCCGACGGACACGCGGCCAACATCAACGGGACGATGATGTTCACCCCGGAGATGACGACCTGCCAGGCGGCGTCGAACATCGACCCGAACGACCAGTGGCGCCCCGAGGACTGCCAGTCCGGGTTCAACTTCCCCGACGACGAGAGGCTGATCCAGGCGGAGTTCGCCAAGAACATCCCCTTCGCGCTCTCCGTCGCGGAGACGGCCTCCCACCCGGACCAGCCCTCCTCCGCGGTCGGCATGGCAGCGCCCGACTTCACCGTCGACGCCTTCAGTACCTCCTATGCCCGCTGGGACGCCCAGGAAGTGGCCGTCACCGCCCGCAAGTCCGTGCGCGACAAGGAACTCAAGTACCGCGTCAACGGCGGCCGTACGCACGACCAGGCGCTCAGGCCCTGGAAGGGCGGCGAGACGTACGGCGGCGAGGACAACATCTACTTCGACGAGTACCGGGCGAAGGTCCAGGACGGCGACGTCGGCGACAAGGTCGAGGTCTGGTTCACCGGACGGACCAAGACGGGCAAGCCCACCTCCAGCGAGCACTTCACCTACACACTGGCCGCGCGGCCCAAGGCCGAGACGCTGGTGATCGCCGAAGAGGGCGCAGCCGCCAAGGAGACCCAGAAGTACGTCGACGCGCTCAAGGCCAACGGCCGCGGCGCCGCTGTCTGGGACGTCGCCACACAGGGCGCACCGCACGCACTGGGCGTCCTCAGCCACTTCTCCACCGCGGTCCACTACACCGGCGCCCAGGCCCCCGGCGGACCCACCCAGCTGGCGGTCCGCGCCTTCCTCAACGAGGGCGGCAAGCTGATCGAGGCCGGTGAGCTGGCGGGCGGCAACACCCAGGTCGGCCGCGCCGCGACCAATGACTTCAGCCAGTACTACCTCGGTGCGTACGGACGCACCCCCACGCCCGCCGCCACCGGCTTCGCCGGAGCGGGCGGTCTGGCCGGGTTCACCGGACCACTGGCGGGCACGGCGACCAATCCGCTGAACGCGGCGGGTGCGTACACCGTCACCTCCGACACCCTGCCCGTCGCGGAGTTCCCGCAGTTCAAGAGCGCGCAGGCAGGCAAGTACACCGGGGTCACCAACCCTTACGCCCCCTATGAGGGCGAGTGGATGGCGGCCGCCACGCACGAGGACGGCGACTGGCGCAGGCTGGCCCGCACCGTCGACCTCACCGGGGTCGCAGCGGCCGACAAGCCCGAGCTGAAGTTCGCCCTCAACTGGAACACCGAGGAGGGCTACGACCACGCGGTCCTAGAGGCGCACACCGCGGGCGCCGAGGACTGGACCACGCTACCGGAGGCCGGTGGCGCCACCTCGTCCACCGTCCCGGCGGAGTGCGAGGCCGGCTTCTTCATCAACGGCCATCCCTTCCTGCGCCACTATCTGACCCTGGACGCGGGCGGCTGCACGGCCACCGGCACCAGCGGCGCCTGGAACAGCTTCACCGGCGCGGCCAACGGCTGGCAGCAGGTCTCCTTCGACCTCAGCGCCTACGCGGGTAAGAAAGTCGAGCTGTCGCTGGGCTACATCACCGACCCGGGCAGCGGCGGCCGCGGCGTCTTCGCGGACAACGCCAAGCTGTTCGTGGGCGGCGCGGAGAAGGAGTCCGAGGGCTTCGAGACCTCGCTCGGTGCCTGGACCGTCCCCGGCGGCCCCGAGGGAAGTCCGGTTGTCGAGGGCGACTGGGTCCGCTCCCAGGCGCTCTTCCAGTCCTACGGCGCCGTCACAACGCGTGACACCGTGCTGCTGGGCTTCGGCCTGGAGCACGTGCCGACCGCCGCAGACCGTGCGGCACTGCTCGGAAAGGCGCTGCGTTCCCTGCGAAGCTGACTCTCAGTGACGGGGGCGCAAGCCCTCGCGAGGGCGGCGGCCCGTACTCCTACTGGGGAGTACGGGCCGCCGCCCGCCGTCCGGGACCGCTCGATGTCACCCCGGCCCCCACGGAGAGGTAGGGTCGGAACCGGTCGGGGACATCCCATACATCTCGCCGGCGTCGAAACCCGGCGTACCAACGAGGAGATCGGTTCGTGACGATCCGCGTAGGCATCAACGGCTTCGGCCGCATCGGGCGCAACTACTTCCGGGCGCTGCTGGAGCAGGGTGCGGACATCGAGATCGTGGCTGTCAACGACCTGGGTGACACTGCGACAACTGCACACCTCCTGAAGTACGACACCATCATGGGCCGCCTCAAGGCCGAGGTGTCGCACACGGCGGACACCATCACCGTTGACGGCCACACCGTGAAGGTGCTGTCCGAGCGCAACCCGGCGGACATTCCGTGGGGCAAGCTCGGCGTCGACATCGTGATCGAGTCGACCGGCATCTTCACCAAGAAGGCGGACGCCGAGAAGCACATCGCCGGTGGCGCCAAGAAGGTCCTCATCTCGGCTCCGGCCAAGGACGAGGACATCACCATCGTGATGGGCGTCAACCAGGAGAAGTACGACGCGGCCAACCACCACGTCATCTCCAACGCCTCCTGCACCACCAACTGTGTGGCGCCGATGGCCAAGGTTCTCGACGAGAGCTTCGGCATCGTCAAGGGCCTCATGACGACGGTGCACGCGTACACCAACGACCAGCGCATCCTGGACTTCCCGCACTCCGACCTTCGTCGGGCGCGCGCTGCCGCGGAGAACATCATTCCGACCACCACGGGTGCCGCCAAGGCCACCGCGTTGGTCCTCCCGCAGCTCAAGGGCAAGCTGGACGGCATCGCCATGCGCGTCCCGGTCCCGACCGGTTCGGTCACCGACCTGGTCATCACGCTGGAGCGCGAGGTCACCCGTGACGAGGTCAACGCCGCGTTCCAGAAGGCCTCCCAGGGCGACCTCAAGGGCCAGCTGGTCTACACCGAGGACCCGATCGTGTCCTCGGACATCGTCGGCGACCCGGCCTCCTGCACCTTCGACTCTCTGCTGACCATGGCCGAGGGCAACCAGGTGAAGATCATCGGTTGGTACGACAACGAGTGGGGCTACTCCAACCGCCTCGTCGACCTCACGGTCTTCGTCGGCAACCAGCTCTGATCCGTACGGCAGGCACCTCGATGTGAGCACAGGGCCCGGGCGGCGCAACGTGGCGCTGCCCGGGCCCTGTCACGTGTTTTGTCTCCCAAGGAGTCCAGGAACAACAGATGAAGACCATCGACGAACTTCTCGCCGAAGGGGTCGCGGGCAAGCGGGTATTCGTCCGCGCCGACCTCAATGTGCCGCTCGACGGCACGACCATCACCGACGACGGCCGCATCCGGGCAGTCCAGCCGACCATCGAGAAACTGGCCGCTGCGGGCGCCAAGGTTGTCGTCGCCTCGCACCTGGGCCGCCCCAAGGGCGTCCCGGACCCGGCCTTCTCGCTGGCCCCCGTCGCCGCACGCCTCGGTGAACTGCTCGCCACCGACATCGCGTTCGCGACCGACACGGTCGGCGAGTCCGCCACCGCCGTGGTCGCGGGCCTGACCGACGGCCAGGTCGCCGTCATCGAGAACCTCCGCTTCAACGCGGGCGAGACCTCGAAGGACGACGCCGAGCGCGGCGCCTTCGCCGACCGGCTCGCCGAGCTCGCCGACGTGTACGTGGGCGACGGCTTCGGCGCCGTGCACCGCAAGCACGCCTCCGTCTTCGACCTCCCGGCGCGCCTCCCGCACGCCGCCGGCGGCCTCATCGCCACCGAGGTCGGCGTGCTGAAGAGGCTCACCGACGACGTCCGGCGCCCGTACGTCGTGGCCCTCGGCGGCGCCAAGGTCTCCGACAAGCTCGGCGTGATCGACCACCTGCTCGACCGAGCCGACCGGATCCTCATCGGCGGCGGCATGGCGTACACCTTCCTCAAGGCCCAGGGCCACGAGGTCGGCAGCTCGCTTCTTCAGGAGGATCAGGTCCCGAAGGTCAAGGAGTACCTGGAGCGCGCGAAGGCCAAGGGCGTGGAGTTCGTGCTCCCCGTCGACGTACTGGTCGCGCCCGCGTTCCCGGACCTCAAGACCAAGGCTCCGGCTCACCCGACGACGGTCGCGGCGGACGCCATGCCGGCCGGTCAGATGGGTCTGGACATCGGTCCTGCGTCCTGCAAGCTGTACGCATCGAAGCTCGCCGACGCGGCCACCGTTTTCTGGAACGGCCCGATGGGCGTCTTCGAGCACCCCGACTACGCCGAGGGCACCAGGGCGGTCGCCCAGGCCCTCATCGACAGCCCCGCCTTCACGGTGGTCGGCGGTGGCGACTCCGCCGCGGCCGTCCGCATCCTGGGCTTCGACGAAAACGCATTCGGCCACATCTCGACCGGTGGCGGCGCAAGCCTCGAATACCTCGAGGGCAAGACGCTTCCCGGCCTCGCCGCACTGGAGGACTGACCCCATATGAGCAGCACCCGCACCCCGCTGATGGCGGGCAACTGGAAGATGAACCTCAACCACCTCGAGGCCATCGCCCACGTCCAGAAGTTGTCCTTCGCGCTGGCCGACAAGGACTACGACGCCGTGGAGGTCGCGGTCCTGCCGCCCTTCACCGACCTGCGGTCCGTACAGACCCTGGTCGACGGCGACAAGCTCAAGATCAAGTACGGCGCCCAGGACATCTCGGCGCACGAGTCCGGTGCCTACACCGGCGAGATCTCGGGCCTCATGCTCGCCAAGTTCAAGTGTGCGTACGTCGCGGTCGGGCACTCCGAGCGCCGCCAGTACCACGCCGAGACCGACGAGATCTGCAACGCGAAGGTGAAGGCCGCGTACCAGCACGACCTGACGCCCATCCTGTGCATCGGCGAGGGCCTGGACGTCCGTAAGGCCGGCAATCAGGTCGCGTACACCCTTGCCCAGCTCGACGGCGGACTGAAGGACATCCCGGCCGAGCAGGCCGAGTCCATCGTGATCGCGTACGAGCCGGTGTGGGCGATCGGCACCGGCGAGGTCGCTACCCCCGAGGACGCGCAGGAGGTCTGCGGAGCGATCCGCGGCCGTCTCGCCGAGCTGTACTCGCAGGAGCTGGCCGACAAGGTCCGCATCCAGTACGGCGGCTCGGTCAAGTCCGGGAACGTCGCCGCGATCATGGCGCAGCCGGACGTGGACGGTGCCCTGGTGGGCGGTGCGGCACTGGATGTCGACGAGTTCGTCAAGATCGTCCGGTTCCGTGACCAGTAGGGCGACCAGTGAGTAGGCCTTAGGGGCGATCCGTCGTAGTCTTGCGGGGGCCGGGGGCTGTACAGACAGCCGTCCGGCCCCCGTCGTCGTATGTGAGTCCCGTCCGTTTGCGAAGTCCGAGGAAGTTGGTCCAGCCGTGGTTATGGGGTTCTCGATCGCCCTGATCGTCTTCAGCCTGCTGATGATGATGCTGGTTCTGATGCACAAGGGGAAAGGCGGCGGCCTCTCCGACATGTTCGGTGGCGGCATGCAGTCGTCCGTCGGAGGGTCCTCGGTCGCCGAGCGCAACCTCGACCGGATCACGGTGGTCATCGGTCTGTTGTGGTTCGCGTGCATTGTCGTTCTTGCGTTGCTGATGAAGCTGGACAGCTGACCCGTCCTCCGATAGGGAGGCGAGGTGCGGCCTATCATGGGCCCAGCGTCTCCACGCGTCCTGGAGTGCGGATGTAACTCCAGTAGCGGGATGCGCGTTGGGCCTTCGGTAGACCGGGGCGCAGCAGCCGAGCTGTTTGACGACGCTTCGCAGCACCATCACGCAGGGAGTTACGACCGTGGCAAGTGGCAACGCGATCCGGGGAAGCCGGGTCGGAGCGGGGCCGATGGGTGAGGCTGAGCGCGGCGAGTCCGCGCCCCGTCTCCGCATGTCCTTCTGGTGCTCGAACGGGCACGAGACGCAGCCGAGCTTCGCTAGCGACGCGCAGGTTCCGGACAACTGGGACTGCCCGCGCTGCGGATTCCCGGCGGGCCAGGACCGCGACAACCCGCCGGCCCCACCACGCACCGAGCCGTACAAGACGCATCTCGCGTATGTACGGGAGCGGCGCAGCGACGCGGACGGCGAGGCGATCCTCGCCGAAGCGCTCGCGAAACTACGCGGCGAAATCTAGGAATTGCGATCCGGCCGGATGCCTCAGGGTGTCCGGCCGGATCGCTTTGTCGGCCACCGCGTGCCACTGGGTGCTTCCGCACGCCGTCTGCCGCTCTGATCAATTAGGTTGGAGAGGCGGGGGGCATGGACGCAGGTACGAGAAGAATGGGCTGATGTCCGAGATGAACGCAGAGAGCCGCACCAGGCTGAACCACACGACCGAGTGGACCGCTCTGGGCAAGCATCGTGAGCAGCTGGGCCGGACACATCTGCGAGAGCTGTTCGCCGATGATCCGCAGCGGGGCACCGGGTACACCCTCACGGTCGGCGATCTCCATCTCGACTACTCCAAGCACCTGGTGACCGGCGAGACCCTTGGACTGCTGCGCGAGCTGGCCGCCGCCACCGGCGTCGCCGAGCTGCGTGACGCGATGTTCCGCGGCGAGCGGATCAACACCACCGAGGACCGTGCGGTGCTGCACACGGCGCTGCGCGCCCCGCGCGACGCGGTGATCGACGTCGACGGGGAGAACGTCGTACCGGCCGTGCACACCGTGCTCGACAAGATGGCCGCCTTCTCCGACCGGGTCAGGTCGGGGCAGTGGACCGGCCACACCGGCAAGCGCATCAAGAACGTGGTGAACATCGGCATCGGCGGCTCCGATCTCGGACCCGCCATGGCGTACGAGGCGCTGCGCTCCTTCACCGACCGCGGCCTCACGGTCCGCTTCGTGTCCAACGTCGACGGGGCCGATCTGCACGAGGCCGTGCGGGACTTGGACCCGGCCGAGACGCTGTTCATCATCGCGTCCAAGACGTTCACCACGATCGAGACCATCACCAACGCCACCTCGGCGCGCGACTGGCTGCTGACGAACCTCCGCGCCGGTGACGACGCCGTCGCCAAGCACTTCGTGGCGCTGTCCACGAATGCCGAGAAGGTCGCCGACTTCGGCATCGACACGGCCAACATGTTCGGATTCTGGGACTGGGTCGGCGGGCGCTACTCGTTCGACTCGGCCATCGGCCTGTCACTGATGATCGCCATCGGCCCCGACCGCTTCCGCGAGATGCTGGCCGGCTTCCACCTCGTCGACGAGCACTTCCGCACCGCGCCCGCCGAGGAGAACGCACCGCTGCTACTGGGCCTGCTCGGCGTCTGGTACGGCGGGTTCTTCGACGCGCAGGCGCACGCGGTCCTTCCGTACAGCCACTATCTGTCGAAGTTCACGGCGTACCTCCAGCAGCTGGACATGGAGTCCAACGGCAAGTCGGTGGACCGTGACGGCAACGCCGTCGACTGGCAGACGGGCCCCGTCGTCTGGGGCACCCCCGGCACCAACGGGCAGCACGCGTACTACCAGTTGCTGCACCAGGGGACCAAGGTCATTCCGGCGGACTTCATCGGCTTCGCCAAGCCGGTCGCCGACCTGACCCCCGGGCTGGAAGAGCAGCACGACCTGCTCATGGCGAACTTCTTCGCCCAGACCCAGGCGCTGGCCTTCGGCAAGACGCCGGACGAGGTGCGGGCGGAGGGTGTGGCCGAGGAGCTGGTGGCGCACAAGACCTTCCAGGGCAACCACCCGACGACGACGATCCTCGCCGAGGAGCTGACCCCGTCCGTGCTGGGGCAGTTGATCGCGCTCTACGAGCACAAGGTGTTCGTCCAGGGGGCCGTCTGGAACATCGACTCGTTCGATCAGTGGGGTGTGGAGCTCGGCAAGGTCCTCGCCAAGAAGATCGAGCCCGTGCTGACCGAAGGGACCCAGGGCGAGCAGCTGGACAGCTCGACCGCCGCACTTGTCGGCAAGTACCGCACGCTGCGCGGCCGTTGAACTCCATAGAGGCCCCCGTCCGGCTGAGACCGCCGAACAACACGCTGGACGGGCGGGTCGTCGGCTGGTGGCGCACACAGTGGCTGCTGCTGGTCCTGCCCGTGGTGGCCGTGCTGGTCGTGCTGAGCGTGCTCGTCGCGCCCGCACGGCCGTGGCTGCTGCTGTCCGCCGCCGCGGTCGGGGTGCCGGGGCTGGCCTGCGCGGTGTTCCTGCCGCTGTGGTGGTTCCGGGTGCACCGCTGGGAGGTCACGGACGACGCGGTGTACGTCCGTACCGGCTTCTTCTGGCAGGAGTGGCGGATCGCGCCCATGTCGCGGATCCAGACCGTGGACACCGTGCGCGGCCCGCTTGAGCAGGCCTTCAGACTCGCCACCGTCATCGTCACCACCGCCTCGTCCAAGGGCGCGGTGAAGATCGAGGGGCTCGACCATGAGCTGGCCGCGTCACTGGCCGAACAGCTGACGCGGATCACCCGGGCGACGCCCGGGGACGCGACGTGACCGGTACGGGGACGAAAGCGGGGGACAGCGCGATGGAGGAGACGCCGGACGGCTGGCAGCGGCTCAGTGTGCGCACGGTACTCGTCACCGCGCTGGTCATGGGCGGTGTGGGGGTGGGCGCCGGAGTGCCCGCCACGCTCGGCCTGGCGAACGGCCGGCCCCTGTGGGTCGCCATCGGTTGGGTACTGGCCGGCGCGGTCCTGGTGATCGTGGGTGGCACTGCGGCCGACTATGTGCGGTGGCGCAGGACCCGCTACCGCATCGGCGCCGAGCGCGCCGAACTCCACACCGGGCTGCTGCTCGTCAAGCGCCGCTCACTGGCCCGGGAGCGCATCCGCAGCGTCGACCTGACGGCCAATGTGATGCTGCGACTGCTCGGCCTGGTGAAGGTCCGTATCGGTACGGGCGAGAGCACCGGCGGTGGTGAGTCCACGCTCGAACTCGACCCGGTCACCCGCGAGGAGGGTGAACGGCTCCGCCGGGAACTGCTGGCGCGGGCGGCTCCCGGCGAACCCGGAGCGCACCGCGAGGGCGAACTGGCCACGCTCGACCTCCGCTGGATCCGGTACGCGCCGGTCTCCTTCGTCGCCCCGGCGCTGGGCGGCGCGGCGGTCGGCGGTCTGATGCAGGTCAGCGAATGGTTCGGCGCCCAGGGCAAGCTGATCAACTGGGTGGGCGACCGCTTCCAGGACACCTCGGTCGTCTGGATCGTCGTGTCGCTCGTCGTCGGGGCCTGCGTGACGGGCGCCGTCGGCGCGCTCGGCCTGTGGGTCGAGATGTGGTGGAACTACCGCCTGGAGCGGGAGCCCGGCGGCACACTGCGGGTGCGCCGCGGGCTGTTCACCACCCGCTCGATCTCCATCGAGGAGCGCAGACTGCGTGGGGTGGAGCTGGTCGAACCGCTCGGCGTACGGACCCTTGGCGCGGCCCGGGTGGACGCGGTCGCCACCGGCCTCGCCGAGGACGAGAGCAGCCGCAACGCCGACCACAAGACGCTGCTGCCCGCCGCACCCCGAGCCGTCGCGGAGTCGGTGGCGGCGGACGTCCTGCGCGTGGCATCGTCCCCGACGAGCACGGCCCGCCTCGCGCCGCACCCGCGCGCGGCCCGCGCCCGGCGGCTGCGCTGGGCCTTCGCCGCGGCCCTGCCGCCGGTGCTCGTCCTCGCCGTGCTCGGCGTCCTGCTGACCGACGTCCTGCTGTACGTGGCCGGGGCGTGCGTGGTGGTGCTGCTGCCGCTCGCGTACTACCTGGCCGCCGACGCGTACCGCAGCCTCGGGCACGCGATCAGCGGCGACTACCTGGTGGCGCGGTCGGGGACGGTACGTCGTACGACGGTGGCGCTCCAGCGGGGCGGGGTCATCGGCTGGACGGTCAAGCAGTCCGTCTTCCAGCGCCGGGCCGGACTGATCACGCTCACGGCGACGACGGCAGCGGGGGCGGGGGCGTACTCGGTCCACGACGCGGGGCAGCCCGAAGGGCTGAGGTTCGCGGCGGATGCGGTGCCGGGGGTGCTGGGGCCGTTTCTGGAGCGGGGGGAGTAGGGGGCGCGGGGTCGCGGGTGCGGGTGGGCGCCTGCGGCGGGCTTGTCCCCTACCCGCCCCTTCCCGAACTGGGGCTCCGCCCCAGACCCCGGTCCTCAATCGCCGGACGGGCTGAAGTGGGCCAGGGGCTTCAGCCCGTCCGGGGTCCGGGGCCTGCCCCGGTTTCGGGAAGGGACGGGTAGGGGAACAGCGCCGCAGGCAACCCCCATGCCGAAGGCCCGGCCCACCACATGGTGGGCCGGGCCTTCGGCGTAACTCGGGTCCGTCAGGACGTAGCCGGTGGGTACAACGAGCGCGGCAGCTGCGAAGCCGCCGCGTCGTCCAGCAGCCACAGGGTCCGGCTGCGCCCGTACGCGCCTGCCGCCGGCGCCTGAATCTCCCCGGCGCCCGACAGGGCGATCGCCGCGGCCTTCGCCTTGTCCTCGCCCGCGGCGAGAAGCCACACCTCACGCGCCGCACGGATCGCGGGCAGCGTGAGCGAGATCCGGGTCGGCGGCGGCTTGGGGGCGCCGTGGACGCCGACCACCGTGCGCTCCGTCTCCCGGACGGCGGGCAGCTCAGGGAACAGCGAAGCCACATGCGTGTCCGGGCCGACGCCCAGCATCAGGACGTCGAAGGACGGCACGGGGCCGTGGTCCTCCGGCCCAGCGGCGGCGGCCAGTTCGGCGGCGTACGCGGCAGCCGCGGCGTCCGCGTCATCGGCGTACGGACCGTCCGAAGCCGGCATCGCGTGCACCCGGGCAGGATCGAGCGGCACCGAGTCCAGCAGGGCCTCGCGGGCCTGCGTGACGTTGCGCTCCGGGTCACCGTCCGGCAGGAACCGCTCGTCGCCCCACCACAGGTCCAGGCGGCGCCAGTCGATCGCGTCCCGGGCCGGTGAGGAGGCCAGCGCGGCCAGCAGCCCGTTGCCGTTGCGTCCGCCCGTCAGCACCACCGACGCCGAACCGCGCGCGGCCTGGGCATCCACGATCTTCGTGATCAGCCGGGCCGCCGCGGCCTGCGCCATCAGCTCCTTGTCGTGATGCACGACAAGCTGAGGTGCACCACTCACTTCGACGCCGCTTTCTTGGCCGGAGCCTTCTTCGCTGCGGCAGCGGCGGGCTGCGCCTTCGCGTCGTCCGCCGTGGCACTCGCTTCCGCCTCCGCAACAGGCACCCGCGTCTGCTCCTCCGGCTCACCGAGCCGGTCGACGCCGAACTTCAGCGCGGTCGCGTACGTGTCGTCCGGGTCGAGCCTGCGCAGCTCCTCGGCGATCAGCTCGGCGGTCTCCCGCCGCTTGAGCGCCACCGCGCGGTTTGGCTGGCCATCGATGGACAGCGTCGCGAGCGAGCCGTCCGACCGGCCGAGCGAGATCGGTCCGAAGTCCGTCTCCATCCGCACGCCCGTCAGACCGGGCCCCGCGGACAGGGCGCGCTTGACCGGTACGGCCAGCCGCCCGGCCAGCCACATGGCGAGCAGCTCGACGCTCGGGTTGAACTCCTCGCCCTCCACCTCCACCGAGGTGACCTCGCACTGCACCTGGTCCAGCGCGGCCGCGAGCATCGAGCGCCACGGCGTGATGCGCGTCCAGGACAGGTCGGTGTCGCCCGGCGTGTAGGTGTCGGCGCGCGCCGACAGCTCCTGGATGGGGTGCTCGGCGGCATACGTGTCGGTGACGCGGCGCTGGGCCAGCGCACCGAGCGGGTCCTTCGCCGGGTCGAGCGGCGCGTTCACCGCCCACCACACGACGACCGGCGCGTCGGGCAGCAGCAGCGGCAGCACGACCGACTGGGCGTGGTTGATGACCTCGCCGTACAGCCGCAGGACGACCGTCTCACCGGTGCCCGCGTCCGCGCCCACCCGCACCTCGGCATCGAGGCGCGCCTTGGCGCGGTCGCGGGGCGAGCGCGAGACCCGCTTGATGACGACGAGGGTGCGCGAAGGGTGCTCGTGGGAGGCCTCGTTGGCCGCCTTGAGCGCGTCGTACGCGTTCTCCTCGTCGGTGACGATGACCAAGGTCAGCACCATGCCGACGGCGGGCGTGCCGATGGCACGGCGACCCTGGACCAGTGTCTTGTTGATCTTGCTGGCCGTGGTGTCCGTCAGATCGAATTTCATGGCCGACGCCAGCTCCGTCCGTCTCGTGCGAGCATTTCGTCCGCCTCGTCCGGGCCCCAGGTGCCGGCCACGTACTGCGCGGGCTTGCCGTGCTTGTCCCAGTACTCCTCGATCGGGTCGAGGATGCGCCAGGACTGCTCGACCTCTTCCAGACGCGGGAAGAGGTTGGAGTCGCCGAGCAGGACGTCGAGGATCAGGCGCTCGTACGCCTCGGGGCTGGACTCCGTGAAGGACTCGCCGTACGCGAAGTCCATCGAGACGTCCCGCACCTCCATGGAGGTGCCCGGCACCTTCGAGCCGAACCTGACCGTCACGCCCTCGTCCGGCTGCACGCGGATGACCAGGGCGTTCTGCCCCAACTCCTCCGTCGCCGTGCGGTCGAAGGGGGAGTGCGGGGCGCGCTGGAAAACCACCGCGATCTCGGTGACACGGCGGCCGAGGCGCTTGCCCGTACGGAGATAGAACGGCACACCCGCCCAGCGGCGGTTGTCGATCTCCAGCTTGACCGCGGCGTAGGTGTCGGTCGTCGACTTGGGGTCGATGCCCTCTTCCTGGAGATAGCCGACGGCCTTCTCGCCGCCCTGCCAGCCCGCCGCGTACTGGCCGCGCACGGTCTCCTGGCCCAGGTCCCTGGGGAGCCTGACGGCGCCCAGGACCTTGGTCTTCTCGGCGACCAGCGCGTCCGCCTCGAAGGAGGCGGGCTCCTCCATGGCGGTCAGCGCGAGCAGCTGCAGGAGGTGATTCTGGATGACGTCGCGAGCGGCGCCGATGCCGTCGTAGTAGCCGGCGCGGCCGCCGATGCCGATGTCCTCGGCCATCGTGATCTGGATGTGGTCGACGTACGACCGGTTCCAGAGGGGCTCGAACATCTGGTTGGCGAATCGCAGGGCCAGGATGTTCTGGACCGTCTCCTTGCCCAGGTAGTGGTCGATCCGGAAGACCTCGTGGGGCGGGAAGACCTCGTGCACGATCCGGTTGAGCTCCTGTGCGGAGGCCAGGTCGTGCCCGAAGGGCTTCTCGATGACGGCGCGCCGCCACGAACCTTCCTGCTGGTCGGCGAGCCCGTGCTTCTTGAGCTGCTTGACGACCTTGGGGAAGAACTTGGGCGGGACGGACAGGTAGAAGGCGAAGTTGCCGCCGGTCCCCTGCGCCTGGTCGAGCTCGGCGATCGTCGACTTGAGCGTCGCGAACGCCTTGTCGTCGTCGAAGTCGCCCTGGACGAACCGCATGCCCTGGATCAGCTGCTGCCAGACTTCCTCGCGGAAAGGCGTGCGTGCGTGTTCCTTGACGGCGTCGTGGACGACTTGGGCGAAGTCTTCGGTCTCCCAGTCGCGGCGTGCGAAGCCGATGAGCGAGAAGCCTGGCGGCAGCAGGCCGCGATTGGCCAGGTCGTAGACGGCGGGCATCAGCTTTTTGCGTGACAAATCGCCCGTGACGCCAAAAATGACCAGGCCGGACGGCCCCGCGATGCGCGGGAGCCGCCGGTCCTGAGCGTCACGGAGCGGGTTAGCTCCGCGTACAGCAGACAAGAGGGTCAGGCCTCCGAAGGGGAGAGGCGCTTGAGCTCCGCCTCGGTGGACTTGAGCAGGTCGTTCCAGGACGCCGCGAACTTCTCGACGCCTTCGTCCTCGAGGAGCCGCACGACATCGTCGTAGGCGATGCCGAGCTTCTCGATGGCGTCCAGATCGGTGCGCGACTGCCCGTAGGTACCGGCGATCGTGTTGCCCGTGATCTGGCCGTGGTCGGCAGTCGCGTCGAGCGTCGCCTCGGGCATGGTGTTCACCGTGCCGGGGGCGACCAGGTCATCGACGTACAGGGTGTCCTTGTACGACGGGTCCTTGACGCCGGTCGAGGCCCACAGCGGACGCTGCTTGTTGGCGTGGGCCTTGTCGAGCGCGGACCAGCGGTCGGACGAGAAGATCGCCTCGTACGCCTCGTACGCGAGACGGGCGTTGGCCAGCGCGGCCTTGCCCTTGAGGTCCTTGGCCTCGGCGGTGCCCAGGGCGTCCAGACGCTTGTCGATCTCGGTGTCCACCCGAGACACGAAGAACGACGCCACCGAGTGGATCTTCGCCAGGTCCAGGCCCGCGGCCTTCGCCTTCTCCAGACCCGCCAGGTAGGCGTCCATGACCTCGCGGTAGCGCTCCAGCGAGAAGATCAGCGTCACGTTGACGCTGATGCCGAGACCGATGGTCTCGGTGATCGCCGGGAGACCCGCCCTGGTGGCCGGGATCTTGATCAGGGTATTCGGCCGGTCCACCAGCCAGGCCAGCTGCCTGGCCTCGGCGGTCGTCGCCCTGGTGTTGTTCGCCAGGCGCGGGTCGACCTCGATGGAGACCCGGCCGTCCTGGCCGCCGGTCGCGTCGAAGACCGGCCGCAGGATGTCGGCGGCGTCGCGGACGTCGACCGTCGTGATCATGCGAATGGCTTCTTCGACGGTGACCTTGCGGGCGGCGAGGTCGGCGAGCTGCTGCTCGTAACCGTCGCCGGACGAGATCGCCTTCTGGAAGATCGACGGGTTGGTCGTGACGCCCACGACGTGCTGCTGGTCGATCAGCTCGGCGAGATTGCCGGACGTGATCCGCTTGCGCGAAAGGTCGTCAAGCCAGATCGCGACGCCTTCGTCGGAGAGGCGCTTGAGTGCGTCTGTCATGAGGTTTCCATCTCCTACTTGTCGTATACCGGCGTCAGCGCGCTGCGGCTTCGAGAGATTCCCGGGCGGCGGCGGCAACTGCGTCCGCGGTGAAGCCGAACTCGCGGAAGAGGACCTTGCCGTCGGCCGAAGCACCGAAGTGCTCCAGCGAGACAATGCGGCCCGCGTCACCGACGAAGCGGTGCCAGGTCAGACCGATCCCGGCCTCGACTGCCACCCGAGCCTTGACGGACGGCGGCAGTACCGAGTCCCGGTACGCCTGGTCCTGCTCCTCGAACCACTCGACCGAGGGCATCGAGACCACCCTGGTCGCGACACCCGCGGCCTGGAGCTGCTCGCGCGCCTCGACGGCGAGCCGCACCTCGGAGCCGGTGCCGATCAGGACGACCTGCGGCGTGCCGCCCTCGGCCTCGAACAGGACGTAACCGCCGCGCGCGGCGTCCTCGTTGGCGTCGTACGTCGGCACACCCTGACGGGTCAGCGCGAGCCCGTGCGGGGCGCCCTTGCCGAACTCCTTGGTGTAGCGCTTGAGGATCTCGCGCCAGGCGATCGCCGTCTCGTTGGCGTCGGCCGGGCGCACCACGTTCAGGCCCGGGATGGCGCGCAGCGTGGCCAGGTGCTCGACCGGCTGGTGCGTCGGACCGTCCTCGCCGAGGCCGACCGAGTCGTGTGTCCACACGTAGGTGACCGGCAGGTGCATCAGCGCCGAGAGCCGGACGGCGTTGCGCATGTAGTCGGAGAACACCAGGAAGGTGCCGCCGTAGATGCGGGTGTTGCCGTGCAGCGCGATGCCGTTCATGGCCGCGGCCATGGCGTGCTCGCGGATCCCGAAGTGGATGGTGCGCCCGTACGGGTCCGCGCCCGGCAGCGGGTTGCCCACCGGGAGGAACGACGAGTTCTTGTCGATCGTCGTGTTGTTCGAGCCGGCGAGGTCGGCGGAGCCGCCCCACAGCTCGGGCACGACCTCGCCCAGCGCCTGGAGCACCTTGCCGGAGGCGGCGCGGGTGGCGACACCCTTGCCGGTTTCGAAGACCGGGAGCTTCTCCTCCCAGCCGACGGGCAGCTCGCCCGCGGCGATGCGGTCGAACTCGGCGGCGCGCTCGGGGCTGGCGGTCCGCCAGGCGGCGAACGACTTCTCCCACCCGGCCTTGGCGTCACGGCCGCGGTCGAGGACCGCGCGGGTGTGCGCGATGACCTCGTCGGAGACCTCGAAGGACTTCTCGGGGTCGAAGCCCAGCACCTTCTTGGTCGCAGCGACCTCTTCGTCGCCGAGCGCCGAGCCGTGCGCGGCCTCGGTGTTCTGCGCGTGCGGGGCCGGCCAGGCGATGATCGAGCGGGCCGCGATGAACGACGGGCGGGTGGTCTCGGCCTTGGCCGCGAGCAGCGCCCTGTGCAGGCCGACCGGGTCGAGGTCGCCGTCGGGCAGCTGTGCTACGCGCTGGACGTGCCAACCGTACGCCTCGTACCGCGCCAGGGTGTCCTCGGAGACCGCGGCCTCCGTGTCGCCCTCGATCGAGATGTGGTTGTCGTCCCACAGCAGGACGAGATTGCCCAGCTTCTGGTGCCCGGCCAGCGAGGACGCCTCCGCGGAGATGCCCTCCTGGAGGCAGCCGTCACCGGCGATCGCCCAGATGGTGTGGTCGAACGGGGAGGTGCCCGCTGCGGCGTCCGGGTCGAACATGCCGCGCTCGTAGCGGGAGGCCATGGCCATGCCCACCGCGTTGGCGACCCCCTGGCCCAGTGGGCCGGTGGTGGTCTCCACACCGGTCGTGTGCCCGTACTCAGGGTGCCCCGGGGTCTTCGAGCCCCAGGTGCGGAACGCCTTGAGGTCGTCCAGCTCCAGGCCGTACCCGGCCAGGTAGAGCTGGATGTACAGCGTCAGGCTGGAGTGACCCGCGGACAGGACGAACCGGTCGCGTCCGGTCCATTCGGCGTCGGAAGGGTCGTGCCGCATCAGCTTCTGGAACAGCACATATGCGGCGGGGGCCAGGCTCATGGCCGTACCAGGGTGGCCGTTGCCGACCTTCTGTACGGAATCCATGGCCAGGACGCGGACGGTATCGACAGCCCGCTGGTCCAATTCGGTCCACTCGAGGTCTGTAGCGGTCGGCTTGGTGCTCACCCTGCGTCAGGGCTCCTCTCCACATGTCGAATCCCGGTGACTGGCAGCCGCACCGGGCGTTGTCGAGCCTACCCCCGTGGGAACACGCATCTTTTCGACTGCATGACTTCGAGAAAAACAGACACAGTCAGACTGCGGGGCGGTGCGCGAGCCCGCCTCCCGGCGGACGTATTTCCCTGCGCTGCCTCGGTACGTGGCTGTGCGACTCCCTGCTCAACACGACCCCACCCCCGCGAAGAGCGGCGTATGGGCAACGTCTACAGTGGCGTGGTACGCGCAAGCCTTTACCGGGCCTTCACGCCCGGAGCTTGCTGGATTTCTCTGTCAGGGGTGTGCGTGACGGCCGTCGAGTCCCGACCCGCAGGGGTCGTCTTGACTCCGAGCCCGGTAGGCCATCGGCCATTCGGAGCACGGGTCAAGGCGTTCGTGGCACTGACAAAGCCTCGGATCATCGAACTGCTGCTGATCACCACCGTCCCGGTGATGTTCCTGGCGGAGCAGGGTGTGCCCGACCTGTGGCTGGTCCTGGTGACCTGCCTCGGTGGTTATCTTTCCGCAGGCGGCGCAAATGCGCTGAACATGTACATCGACCGTGACATCGACGCGCTGATGGACCGCACGTCGCAGCGGCCCCTGGTCACCGGAATCGTGAGCCCGCGCGAATGCCTGGTCTTCGGCATCTCCCTCGCGGTGATCTCGACCCTCTGGTTCGGGCTGCTCGTCAACTGGCTGTCCGCGGCGCTCTCGCTGGCCGCGCTGGTGTTCTACGTCGTCGTCTACACGATGATCCTCAAGCGGCGCACCTCGCAGAACATCGTCTGGGGCGGCATCGCGGGCTGCCTGCCGGTCCTCATCGGCTGGTCCGCGGTCACCAACTCGATGTCCTGGGCCGCGATCATCCTCTTCCTCGTCATCTTCTTCTGGACGCCGCCGCACTACTGGCCGCTGTCGATGAAGGTCAAGGAGGACTACGCGCGCGTCGGCGTGCCGATGCTTCCCGTCGTTGCCTCCAATCAGGTGGTGGCCCGCCAGATCGTCGCTTACAGCTGGGTGATGGTGTTCGTCTCACTGCTGCTGACGCCGCTGGGCTACACGGGCTGGTTCTACACGGTGGTCGCGGTCGTGGCGGGCGCGTGGTGGCTCAAGGAGGCGCACGGGCTGCGGTCCCGCGCCAAGGCCGGGGTCACGGGCGCGAAGCTCAAGGAGATGCGGCTGTTCCACTGGTCCATCACCTACGTCTCGCTGCTCTTCGTCGCCGTGGCGGTCGACCCCTTCCTGCGCTAGCAGGGGTGTCCGGCCGGTACCCGTTGGCGCGGCAGCCGCACCCCACCCCTCGCCCATCGGGCTACTCGTCGGTAGCATCCTGTCTCATGGCAGACACGAAGCAGGCGACGAAGCAGGCAGAGCGCAAGGCGTCGAAGCTCGCCAAGGAGATCGGCGCCTTCGCCAAGCAGCACGGCGGGGCCGAGGGCCAGCTCGCGTACATCGGTCAGGTGGGCACCCGCATCGTGCTCGTCGGCGAGGACGGCGACTGGGGCGACCTGGTGGCGCCCGACCACGCCATCGCGCGGAGCGCCGCCGAGAAGGCCGGGATCACCCTCCACGAGTCCTTCGACGGCGCGTTCGCGGCCAAGGTGCGCACCGGACCGTACGAGTGGAGCCGCATGGCGGGCATCCAGATCGGCGGCCCGTCCAACGGGTAGCAACACCCAAGGCGGTTCACCCGTTAGAGCCTGTGGAAGGTACGTCCACCACGGGGAGCCCCGGATGATCGATACGCCTTCCCTGGTCGACCAGTACTGCCACGGAGTGCTCCGTACGGAGCTTGGCCTCTGGGCACCTTCGAGGCGCATCTGGGCAGGACCGCCGCGCCGCCCGCAGCCGGCACGACCTTCTTCGACACCCCGGCCGGCTTCGCGGTGCGCCGCTGGTGCCCGCCCCTGCGACTGCACGTCGGCGCCGCCGACCCGCAGTCGCGCATTGACCGTACGGACCCGATGCCGCTCACCGACTTCGTGGCCGCCACGGCCGGGCTCGGCACCGATCTGGTGCTGCTGCACGGCTACCCGTACCACCGGCACGCCGCGCACCTGGCGAGTGTCTTCCCGTATGTGTACGCCGACCTCGGCCCGGCCCTCGCGCACACGGGGGCACGGGTCGCCGCCGTCCTTGAGGAGATCCTGGAGCTCGCACCCTTCGGGAAGCTGCTCTTCGCCAGCGGCGCGAGCGCCCTGCCCGAGCCGCACGTGGTGGGCGCCCGGGTCTTCCGGGAGGCGCTGGAGCGGGTGCTGGGCTGCTGGGTCGGCGACGGGGCGTGGCTGCGGTCGGACGCCGAACGTGTCGCCGGGATGATCGCGGCGGGCAACGCCCGCCGCGTCTACGGCCCGGCCGCCGTCAGACGGAGGCTGACACCGACGAGTCGGACCGCGCGGGCAGCGACGCGGTGGCCACCGGCCGCTCGCGCAGGCTCAGGGCGACCCGCAGGACCGCGATCCACACCAGGCAGGAGCCGAGCATGTGGATGCCGACGAGGATCTCGGGCAGCTCGGTGAAGAACTGCACATAGCCGACGGCGCCCTGGGCGAGGAGCACGAGCAGCAGGTCACGCGCGCGCGCCTTGGTGTCCCTGGGCGCGTCGACGACGCGCAGGGCCAGCCACATGGCGAGCGCCAGCGCGCACACGACCCAGGCCGCGATCGCGTGCACATGCGCGGTGGTCGCCCAGTCGAACGGCATCCGCGGTACGTCGCTGCCGTCGCCCGCGTGCGGTCCCGAGCCGGTGACCACGGTGCCCGCCGCGATCAGTACGGCGGAGGTGGCGAGCAGGGCCCAGGACAGCTTGCGCACGGGTCCGGGGGCGCGGGGGCGCGGAGCGGTGTCGCCTTCGCGGGTGCGCTGCCAGGTGATCACGGCGACCGTGAGCAGCGAGGTGGCGGCGAGGAAGTGGCCCGCGACGGTCCACGGGTTGAGGCCCGCCATCACGGTGATGCCGCCGAGGACGGCGTTGAGCATGACGATCCAGAACTGGGCCCAGGCGAGCCGGGTCAGCCCGCGCCGCCAGGGCTTCGTCGCGCGCGCCGAGATGATCACCCAGCCGACCGCCGCCGAGAGCACGTACGTCAGCATGCGGTTGCCGAACTCGATCGCGCCGTGGATTCCCTCCTCGGGCGTCGCGAACAGGCTGTCGTCGGTGCACTTGGGCCAGGTGTCGCAGCCGAGGCCGGAGCTGGTCAGGCGTACGGCACCGCCGGTGACGACGATGAGCACGCTCATCACGACGGCGGCGAGCGCGGCGCGGCGCAGCGTACGGGGGGTGGGTGTCCAGCGCTGCGCGATGAAGGCGAGGGGGGTCAACACGGCAACCATCGTAGAGCGGTGCTTGTGCGGGAATTCACGAGGGGTCCGGGGGAGGCGTGTCCCCGGAGAAAGCGCGCTGCGAGTCCCTGGAGAACCCGGTGACTCGGTGCCAGGAGCGGGTGTTCTTTCCCGGAGGAGCGGGCATCCTCTCCCGCTACTCCCAGCGGAAGAAACGCGCCGCCGCGCCCAGGCCCAGCGCCGCCCACACCGCGAGGATTCCCAGGCCGCCCCACGGGGTGCCCGCGCCGTGCTGGAGCACGTCGCGCAGACCGTCCGACAGGGCGGAGATCGGCAGCAGCCCGAGAACCGACTGGGCGGCGTCCGGGAACTTGTCGAGCGGCACGATCACGCCGCCGCCCACCAGCAGCAGCAGGAAGACCAGGTTGGCGGCGGCCAGGGTCGCCTCCGCCTTGAGGGTGCCGGCCATCAGCAGCCCCAGACCGGAGAAGGCCGCCGTACCGAGGACCAGCAGCAGGAACACGGCGACCGGGCTGCCGTGCGGCGACCAGCCGAGGCCGAACGCGATCACCGTCAGCAGCACCACCTGGAGGACCTCGGTGACCAGCACTGACAGGGTCTTGGCGGTGAGCAGGGCCCAGCGCGGCAGCGGCGACGTACCCAGCCGCTTCAGCACGCCGTAGCGGCGCTCGAAGCCCGTCGCGATGGCCTGCCCGGTGAAGGCGGTGGACATGACGGCGAGCGCCAGGATGCCCGGCGCCAGGAAGTCGACGGCCTTGCCCGCTCCGGTGTCGATGATGTCCACCGACGAGAACAGCACAAGGAGCAGCGCCGGGATGATCACGGTGAGCAACAGCTGCTCGCCGTTGCGCAGCAGCATCTTCGTTTCGAGCACGGCCTGCGCCGCGATCATCGTGGGCAGCGGAGCCGCGCCCGGCTTCGGAGTGTAGGTGCCGCTGCTCATGAACGCAGATCCTTACCGGTCAGCTCGAGGAAAACGTCCTCCAGGGTGCGCCGCTCGACGGCGATGCCCTCGGGCATCACGCCGTGCTGCGCGCACCAGGAGGTGACGGTGGCCAGCAGCTGCGGGTCGATCTTGCCGGTGATCCGGTAGGTGCCCGGGGTCAGCTCGACGGCCAGGGTGTCCACGGGGAGCGCTTTGAGCAGCGACACGACGTCGAGACCCGGGCGGCCGGTGAAGCGCAGGGTGTTCTCCGCGCCGCCGCGGCACAGCTCGTCGGGGCTGCCCTGGGCGATGGCCCGGCCCGCGTCGATGATCACGACGTCGTCGGCGAGTTGCTCGGCCTCGTCCATGAAGTGCGTGGTCAGTACGGCGCTCACCCCGTCGGCGCGCAGCTCGCGCAGCAGGTCCCAGGTCGAGCGGCGGGCCTGCGGGTCGAGGCCCGCGGTCGGCTCGTCCAGGAAGACCAGCTCGGGGCGGCCGACGACGGCCATCGCCAGCGCGAGGCGCTGCTGCTGGCCGCCGGAGAGCCGCCGGTACGTCGTACGGCCGCAGTCGCCGAGCCCCAAACGCTCGATCAGCGCATCCACACCGAGCGGATGTGCGTGCAGCTTGGCCATGTGGCGGAGCATCTCGCCGGCCCTGGCCCCCGTGTACACGCCGCCGGACTGGAGCATCACGCCGATCCGCGGGCGCAGCTTCGCCGCGTCGGCGACCGGATCGAGGCCCAGGACACGCACGGTGCCCGCGTCCGGTCTGCGGTAGCCCTCGCAGGTTTCCACTGTGGTGGTCTTTCCGGCGCCGTTCGGGCCGAGGACGGCGGTGACGGTGCCCGCGCCGACCTCGAGATCGAGGCCGTCCACGGCGGTCCTGGTTCCGTACCGCTTGACCAGGCCGCGGACCTGGACGACGGGCTCGCTTCGCATGCTGGCGAGTGTAGGCAGGGGGGCCGGACAGCCGGGCCGCGGGGCCCGGCAGCAG
Source organism: Streptomyces sp. H27-C3 (assembly GCF_030063415.1). Lineage (GTDB taxonomy): Bacteria > Actinomycetota > Actinomycetes > Streptomycetales > Streptomycetaceae > Streptomyces. Next base: position 102,980 of record NZ_JASITA010000007.1, read on the forward strand.
GGAGATTAGGTGACCCTAAGTGATCGAGGCCACCGCCATCTGCTCACGGCTCCGCTTGTCGGACGCTGGGGAATTACGCAACAATGGTGTTGTGAAATACATTGGCGAGGCTCCGCAGGAGGAACTCGCGACAGGTGAGCGGTCGACCCGCAACCGTGTCGCGCGCTCCATCCTGGACCACGGCCCCTCGACCGTGTCCGATCTGGCCAAGCGCCTCGGCCTCACTCAGGCCGCGGTCCGGCGCCACCTCGACACCCTCGTCTCCGACGATGTGGTCGAGCCCCGTGAGCAGCGCGTCTACGGCGCACGTACCCGTGGCCGCCCCGCGAAGGTGTTCGCACTGACCGACTGCGGCCGGGATGCCTTCGACCAGTCCTACGACACGCTGGCAGCCGACGCCCTGCACTGGATCGCGCAGGCCGGCGGCGGCGGCGAGCAGGGGGAGGCGGCCGTCACGGCGTTCGCCCGTGCCCGCTTCGCCGCGCAGGCCGAGACGTACCGGGAGGCCGTCGAGGTCGCTCCGCCCGAAGCACGCACCGAGGCGCTCGCGAAGGCCTTGAGCGCGGACGGGTACGCTGCCATGGCGCGAATCGCGCCGAACGGGCAGGGCGAGCAGCTGTGCCAGCACCACTGCCCTGTCGCCCATGTCGCGGAGAAGTTCCCACAGCTGTGCGAGGCGGAGACGGAGATCTTCTCCAGCCTGCTCGGGACCCACGTCCAGCGACTGGCCACCATCGCCCACGGCGACGGGGTGTGCACGACGTACATCCCGCACAGCACCACGCGGCACAGCACCGCACAGACGACCCACTCAGCATCCGCAAGCACTGCCGGGAGGAACCCCGCATGACTCTCCCCACGGAGACTGCCCACCCCGAACTTGAGGGCCTGGGTACGTACGAATTCGGCTGGGCCGATTCCGACGCGGCAGGCGCCACGGCGAAGCGCGGCTTGTCCGAGGCTGTCGTCCGCGACATCTCGGAGAAGAAGAACGAGCCGGAGTGGATGCTGAAGCTGCGGCTCAAGGGCCTCAAGCTGTTCGGCAAGAAGCCCATGCCGAACTGGGGCTCCGACCTGTCGGGCATCGACTTCGACAACATCAAGTACTTCGTGCGGTCCACCGAGAAGCAGGCACAGTCCTGGGAGGACCTGCCGGAGGACATCAAGAACACGTACGACCGGCTCGGCATCCCGGAGGCGGAGAAGCAGCGCCTCGTCGCGGGTGTCGCCGCGCAGTACGAGTCCGAGGTGGTCTACCACCAGATCAACGAGGAGCTCGAAGCGCAGGGTGTCATCTTCATGGACACCGACACCGCGCTGAAGGAGCACCCGGAGCTCTTCCAGGAGTACTTCGGCACGATCATCCCGGTCGGCGACAACAAGTTCGCGTCGCTGAACTCGGCCGTGTGGTCCGGCGGCTCGTTCATCTACGTGCCCAAGGGCGTCCACGTCGAGATCCCGCTCCAGGCCTACTTCCGTATCAACACGGAGAACATGGGCCAGTTCGAGCGGACGCTGATCATCGTCGACGAGGACGCGTACGTCCACTACGTCGAGGGCTGCACCGCCCCGATCTACTCCTCGGACTCGCTGCACAGCGCCGTGGTCGAGATCATCGTGAAGAAGGGCGGCCGCTGCCGCTACACGACCATCCAGAACTGGTCGAACAACGTCTACAACCTGGTCACCAAGCGCGCCGTGGCGTACGAGGGCGCGACCATGGAGTGGGTCGACGGCAACATCGGCTCCAAGGTCACCATGAAGTACCCGGCCGTCTACCTGATGGGCGAGCACGCCAAGGGCGAGACCCTGTCCATCGCCTTCGCGGGCGAGGGCCAGCACCAGGACGCCGGCGCGAAGATGGTGCACATGGCGCCGAACACCTCCTCGAACATCGTCTCCAAGTCGGTGGCGCGAGGCGGCGGCCGTACCTCGTACCGCGGTCTGATCGAGATCGGCGAGGGCGCTCCGGGCTCGAAGTCCAACGTGCTCTGTGACGCGCTGCTCGTCGACACGATCTCCCGCTCCGACACGTACCCGTACGTGGACGTCCGCGAGGACGACGTGTCCATGGGCCACGAGGCGACCGTCTCCAAGGTCTCCGAGGACCAGCTCTTCTACCTGATGAGCCGCGGCATGACCGAGTTCGAAGCCATGGCGATGATCGTCCGTGGCTTCGTGGAGCCGATCGCCAAGGAGCTCCCCATGGAGTACGCCCTGGAGCTCAACCGGCTGATCGAGCTGCAGATGGAGGGCTCGGTCGGCTGACGCCGGACCGACCGTTCCCGTTCAGCAGCGACTGAATTCGCACCTAGGAAGAGAGCACAACGACAGCCATGGCTGAGGCTCAGAACATTCCGGCCGGCTCCACGACCGCCGGGTCCATCGCGGTGGCCGCGGAGTCCACCGTCGCCACGCGCATGAGCGCCCCGCCGTCCTTCGAGGTGGCGGACTTCCCGGTGCCCCACGGCCGCGAGGAGGAGTGGCGCTTCACGCCGCTTGAGCGGCTGCGCGGTCTGCACGACGGGACCGCCGAAGCAGGCGGTGTCCTCACGGTCGAGGTGAACGCGCCCGAGGGCGTCGTCGTCGAGACGGTGGACCGCGGCGACAAGCGGCTCGGCAAGGCCGGTACGCCGGTTGACCGGGTCGCCGCCCAGGCGTACAGCTCCTTCGAGAAGGCCTCGGTCGTCTCGGTGCCCAAGGAGATGGTGCTCAGCGAGCCGATCAGGATCGCCGTGCACGGCGAGGGCGGCACCGCCTACGGCCACCAGGTCGTGGAGCTCGGCGCCTTCGCCGAGGCCGTCGTCGTCATCGACCACACCGGTGACGCCGTGCTCGCCGCCAACGTCGACTTCGTCGTCGGCGACGGCGCGAAGCTGACCGTCGTGTCCGTCCAGGACTGGGACGACAAGGCCGTGCACGTCGCGCAGCACAACGCGCTGATCGGCCGGGACGCCTCGTTCAAGTCGGTCGTGGTGACCTTCGGCGGCAATCTGGTGCGGCTGCACCCCCGCATCACGTACGCGGGCACCGGCGGCGAGGCAGAGCTCTTCGGCCTGTACTTCACCGACCACGGCCAGCACCAGGAGCACCGCCTCCTGGTCACCCACAACGTGCCGCACTGCAAGTCCAACGCCGTGTACAAGGGTGCGCTGCAGGGCGACGGCGCCCACGCCGTGTGGATCGGTGACGTCCTCATCGAGGCCGCCGCCGAGGGCACTGACACGTACGAGATGAACCGCAACCTCGTTCTCACGGACGGCGCGCGGGTCGACTCCGTGCCGAACCTGGAGATCGAGACCGGCGAGATCGTCGGAGCGGGCCACGCCTCGGCGACCGGCCGTTTCGACGACGAGCAGCTCTTCTACCTCATGTCGCGCGGCATCCCCGCCGACGAGGCCCGCCGCCTCGTCGTCCGCGGTTTCTTCGCCGAGCTCGTCCAGCAGATCGGTCTGCCGGATGTGGAGGAGCGCCTCCTCGCCAAGATCGACGCGGAGCTGGAGGCATCCGTCTGATGGCCTTCGTCAAAGCCTGTGCGCTGAGCGAGCTGGAGGAGGACACCCCGAAGCGGGTGGAACTCGACGGCACGCCGGTGTCCGTCGTGCACACCGAGGGGGAGGTGTTCGCGATCAACGACATCTGCTCGCACGCGAACGTGTCCCTCTCGGAGGGCGAGGTCGAGGACTGCATGATCGAGTGCTGGTTGCACGGCTCGAGCTTCGACCTCCGCACCGGCAAGCCGTCCGGCCTTCCCGCGACGCGCCCCGTCCCCGTTTACCCCGTAAAGATCGAAGGGGACGATGTGCTCGTCTCCGTCACACAGGAGTCCTGAGACAGCCATGGCAACGCTTGAAATCCGTGACCTGCACGTATCCGTCGAGGCCGACCACGCCACGAAGGAGATCCTCAAGGGCGTCGACCTGACGGTCAAGCAGGGTGAGACCCACGCCATCATGGGGCCCAACGGCTCCGGCAAGTCCACCCTCGCTTACTCGATCGCGGGCCACCCCAAGTACACGATCACCAGCGGCACGGTGACCCTCGACGGCGAAGACGTCCTGGAGATGACCGTCGACGAGCGCGCCCGCGCCGGTCTTTTCCTGGCGATGCAGTACCCCGTCGAGATCCCCGGCGTCTCGGTCTCCAACTTCCTGCGCACGTCGGCGACGGCGATGCGCGGCGAGGCCCCCAAGCTGCGCACCTGGGTGAAGGAGGTCAAGACCGCGATGGAGACCCTCCAGATGGACCCGGCCTTCTCCGAGCGCAACGTCAACGAGGGCTTCTCCGGCGGCGAGAAGAAGCGCCACGAGATCCTCCAGCTGGAGCTCCTCAAGCCGAAGATCGCGATCCTCGACGAGACGGACTCCGGTCTGGACGTCGACGCGCTGCGCCAGGTCTCCGACGGCGTCAACCGCGTCCGCGCGTCCGGTGAGGTCGGCACGCTGCTGATCACCCACTACACGCGCATCCTGCGCTACATCAAGCCCGACTTCGTGCACGTGTTCGCGAACGGCCGCATCGCCGAGTCCGGCGGCGCCGAGCTCGCCGACAAGCTCGAGGCCGAGGGCTACGAGGCATACACGAAGGGTGGCGCGACCGCGTGACACAGTTGCCCGGCCTCCTCGACACCGAGGCGATCCGCAAGGACTTCCCCCTTCTGGATCGTGTGGTCCACGACGGGAAGAAGATCGTTTACCTGGACAACGCGGCGACTTCGCAGAAGCCGCGCCAGGTCCTCGACGCGCTGAACGAGTACTACGAGCAGCACAACGCGAACGTCCACCGTGGCGTGCATGTGCTGGCCGAGGAGGCCACGGCGCTGTACGAGGGCGCTCGCGACAAGGTCGCCGCCTTCATCAACGCGCCGAGCCGCGACGAGGTGATCTTCACCAAGAACGCCTCGGAGTCGCTCAACCTCGTGGCCAACATGTTGGCCTGGGCCGACGAGCCGTATCGCGTCGACAACGAGACCGAAATCGTCATCACGGAGATGGAGCACCACTCCAACATCGTGCCGTGGCAGCTGCTCTCGCAGCGCACGGGCGCGCAGCTGAAGTGGTTCGGCATCACCGACGACGGCCGTCTCGACCTGTCGAACATCAACGAGATCATCACCGAGAAGACGAAGATCGTCTCCTTCACGCTGGTCTCCAACATCATGGGCACGATCAACCCGGTCGAGGCGATCATCCGCCGGGCGCAGCAGGTCGGCGCCCTTGTCTGCATCGACGCCTCGCAGGCCGCGCCGCACATGGTGCTCGACGTGCAGGCGCTGCAGGCCGACTTCGTGGCCTTCACCGGGCACAAGATGGTCGGCCCGACCGGCATCGGTGTGCTGTGGGGACGCCAGGAGCTCCTGGAGGACCTGCCGCCGTTCCTCGGCGGCGGCGAGATGATCGAGACCGTGTCGATGCACTCGTCGACCTACGCGCCGGCCCCGCACAAGTTTGAGGCGGGTACGCCCCCGATCGCCCAGGCCGTCGGCCTCGGTGCGGCCGTGGACTACCTCTCCGCGATCGGCATGGACAAGATCGCCGCCCATGAACACGCGATCACCGAGTACGCCATGGAGCGACTGCGGAACGTCCCGGACCTGCGGTTCATTGGCCCGACGACGGCCGAGAACCGCGGCGCGACGATCTCCTTCACGCTCGGTGACATTCACCCGCACGACGTGGGCCAGGTCCTCGACGAGCAGGGCATCGCGGTCCGGGTCGGACACCACTGCGCACGGCCGGTCTGCCTGCGGTACGGAATTCCTGCGACCACGCGGGCGTCGTTCTATCTGTACTCCACGCCGGCCGAGGTCGATGCCCTGGTCGACGGCCTGGAGCACGTACGGAACTTCTTCGGTTAGGGCTGGGGATCGTGAAGCTGGATTCGATGTACCAGGAAGTCATCCTGGACCACTACAAGCATCCGCACGGGCGCGGTCTCAGAGACGGCGACGCCGAGGTGCACCATGTGAACCCGACGTGCGGCGACGAGATCACGCTCCGCGTGAAGTACGACGGCGACACCATCACGGACATCAGTTACGAGGGCCAGGGCTGCTCCATCAGTCAGGCCAGCGCGTCCGTGCTCAATGAGCTGCTGGTCGGCAAGGAGCTGGCCGAGGCGCAGAACATCCAGGCGAACTTCCTGGAGCTGATGCAGTCCAAGGGCAAGCTGGAGCCCGACGACGCGATGGAAGAGGTGCTGGAGGACGCGGTCGCGTTCGCCGGTGTCTCGAAGTACCCGGCGCGAGTGAAGTGTGCTCTGCTGAGCTGGATGGCATGGAAGGACGCGACGGCCCAGGCACTGGGCGACGGCGCCGAGAGGAAGACCGCATGAGCGAGAACGCAGTGACACCCGTCGAGACCGCGGGCCTGACGACCAAGCCGGCCTCCGAGGAGGAGGTCCGCGAGGCGCTGTACGACGTGGTCGACCCCGAGCTGGGCATCGACGTCGTCAACCTGGGCCTCATCTACGGCGTCCACGTCGACGATTCGAACGTCGCCACCATCGACATGACGCTGACGTCCGCGGCCTGCCCGCTGACCGACGTCATCGAGGACCAGGCGAAGTCGGCGACCGAGGGCATCGTCAACGAGCTGAAGATCAACTGGGTCTGGATGCCGCCGTGGGGCCCGGACAAGATCACGGACGACGGTCGCGAGCAGCTGCGCGCGCTCGGCTTCAACGTCTGAGTTCGTTTTTTCGACGTCTGAGTTCGATCACCGGGGCCTACGGCCCCGACAGCGATGCCCGCCGGTCCTCATGACCGGCGGGCATCGCTGTTCGCGTCGGGGTCCCGCTCAGTGGCCGGCGGGCGGCGGGGGCACCGCGGCGCTCTCGGCGAGAACCGGCGCCAGGTTCTCCTTGCGGATGCGCTGGTCGACGTAGAGCAGGCCGGTCACCAGCTGGGGGAAGGTGGTGGCGAAGATCTGGCTGACCATCACGCCCAGCATGATGAACACCATGTAGGTGCCCACAGCGACGAGGATCTGCGCAGGACCGGGCTCCGAACCCATGTCCGACATGGTGGGGAGCATCGACAGCACGCCGATCATGGTGAACGGGATCTGGATGATGTAGCCTGCGATCATGGCCATGAACCCGGCCAGCGTCGTGATGCCGAAGATCCGCCACCAGGAGCCGCGCACCAGCTCGATCGAGCGGCGTAGTGCGGCCACGGGGCGCTGGGACTCGAAGACCACCGCGGCCGGGGCCAGGCTGAACAGCACCCAGGCCCAGGTGACCAGCGGGATCGTCGCGAGGAAGCCCACGAAGCCCACCGCGGCCCAGACACCCGAGGCGACGTCCGACTCCATGGGGGTCAGGCTGACGAGCAGCGAGACATAGCCGAGCAGGAAGAGGCCTGCGGCGACCGCCACGGCGAGCCACGGCAGCAGCATCGCGCCGATCACTGCGGGCACCCGGGGCCAGGCACGGCGCCACACCGCGCCGATGGTCGTACGACGGCCGAGAACCGCTTCCTGGAGCACCGCGGGACACGCGGCCTGGATCGTCGCGGTGGCGACCACCATGGCCAGGATGGCGACGAGCCATACCGCGCCGAAGGCGATCCCCAGTGACCAGCCGGTCTCGGAGGTGAAGTCGTCGTTGTTCGCGGAGGAGTCGAAGACCAGGTCCAGATCGTTCTTGACCGCGGATATCGCCACCGCCAGCGCCGCGCCCGATACCAGGAGGGCGGCGCCGTACATCAGCACGGCTATGCCGAACAGTTGCTTCCAGTAACGGCCCATGGTGGTGAAGCTGCCGCCCAGGATGTCGCTGAGGGCGAGCGGGCCCAGCGGGATCACGCCGGGCTTGGGCGGCGGCGGGGGCGCCCAGCCGGGCCAGCCGGGCGGCGGCGGCCCGGCGTACGGGCCACCGTGGTGCGGGCCGCCGCCCTGCGGACCGCCACCGGGATACGGGCCGCTGTTCTGCGGCCCGGCGTCGTGCGGCCCCCCGTGGGGCGGCCCGTTCGGTCCTGAATCCTGCGTCACTGCTGCTCACTCCGTCGTGTTTCATGCCTGACCAGGCGGTACACCGTAGCGGGTGGGCGCCGGGCGCGGAACGGAGACTGTGGCTGCGCAGACATTCTGCTCATGGACGTGCGGGCCTAGGTTTGTGGACCAACAGCCTTACGACCTCGGGGGCAACGTCACCGTCGGCGGCCGCGGGGTCAGCCGGCGGATCAGCGTCCGCGCACGAGGCGTGGGCTACTGCGATCTCACGCTGCGGGTCACGGGGCTCGGCGGGCGGATGTCCGCGACGACGCTGCACTACGCGGGATCCGGCGTTGTCCAGCACGCCTCCGACACCCGCTACTTCACGCACGCGTGCGACGCCTCGGCCGCGGTCGATGTCGGCGGCGGCCATGTCGTCGTCGCCGACGACGAGACGAACGTGCTGCGCCTGTACGGGCGAGGGGAGTCCGGGCTGGGCGGGCTGAGCATCCGCGACCTGCGCAAGAATTCCGCCGACCAGTTCCTGATCGTGGCCGGCTCCTACGCGGCCGACGACAACACCGACCCGTACGCCCTCTACTCCTGGGACGGCATCGCGGACCACGCCCCGGTCCGGGTCATGGACCTGCCGACGAGTGATCCGGGCGGCTGGGAGTGCGTCGTGCACGTGCCGGACCTCGAAGTGCCGGGCGCCCGCGTGCAGTTGATCACGGACAGTGGCTCGACGGACTGGTACGGCGACGGCACGGAGGCCAAGGACCTGCCTCATCCCGAGCTGAAGAAAACGCGGGCGGTCTGGTTCGCCGTGACGGAGCGAGCGGGACGGAGCTGCTTTGTGTACGGGCGTACGCAACGATGTGTACACTCGTACGCATGCCTTATGCACTGCTGGCCGCGGCCATCGCGGCGGAAGTGGCCGGGACCACGGCCATGAAGTACAGCGGGGGCTTCAGTAAGCTGTGGCCCTCGCTCGGAACGGTCGCGGGCTATCTGCTCGCCTTCACCCTCCTCGCCCAGACCCTCAAGACGATGCCCGTCGGCACCGCCTACGCGATCTGGGCCGGCGTCGGCACGGCCGCCGTCGCCGCCATCGGCATGTTCTTCCTGGGCGAGTCGGCGAACGCGGTCAAGCTGGCGGGCATCGCCCTGGTCATCGGCGGTGTCGTCCTGCTCAACGCCGGGGGCGCGCGCTGATGGCCCGCCGATACGACCCCGAGCGCCGCCAGCGCATCATCGACGCCGCGATCCGGCTGGTGGGCAGCAAGGGTATCGCGGGCCTGAGCCACCGGTCCGCCGCCGCCGAGGCCGATGTGCCGCTCGGCTCGACGACGTACCACTTCAAGACCCTCGACGAACTGATGGTCGCCGCACTGCGCCAGGCCAACGAGGGCTTCGCCAAGGCGGTCAGCGCCCGCGGCGCGTTCGACGACCCCGGGGTCGATGTCGCGGCCGAACTCGCCGCGCTGCTCGGGGAGTGGCTCTCCGGGGACCAAACCGGTGTGGAACTGGAGTACGAGCTCTATCTGGCCGCGCTGCGCCGGCCCGCGCTGCGTCCGGTCGCCGCCGAGTGGTGCGAGGGGGTGGCCGAAGTGCTGGCCCGGCGCACCGATCCGGTGACCGCCCGTGCGCTGGTCGCACTGATGGACGGGATCTGCCTCCAGGTGCTGCTGACCGGCGCCAGGTACGACGAGGCCTACGCCCGCGAGATGCTCGCCCGGCTGATTCCGCGCCCGGCATCCGGGACCGGTTCGCCTCCGCGTACCCCTCCCGGTTAGCGTTCGGCCATGACCGATTCGACTGCTACTCGCACCACCGGCGCCGTCGCCGCCGGACTCGCCACCCTCACCGAAGACGGCACCGTCCTCGACACCTGGTTCCCGGCGCCCGAGCTCGTCGCCGAGCCCGGCCCCGCGGGCACCACACGGCTCTCCGCCGAGCGGGCCGCGGAGCTGCTCGGCCAGGCCGCGCCCAAGGCTCTCGGTCCCGACGCCCGCCGGGGCGTCGAGGTCGTCGCCGTCCGTACGGTCATTGCCTCGCTCGACGACAAGCCGCTGGACGCGCACGACGCGTACCTGCGCCTGCACCTCCTCTCGCACCGCCTGGTGCTGCCGCACGGCCAGAACCTGGACGGCGTCTTCGGGCTCCTCGCCAACGTCGCCTGGACCTCGCTGGGCCCGGTCGCCGTCGACGACGTCGAGAAGGTCCGACTGAACGCCCGCGCCGAGGGGCTGCACCTCCAGGTCACCTCGATCGACAAGTTCCCCCGGATGACGGACTACGTCGCCCCCAAGGGCGTCCGGATCGCCGACGCGGACCGGGTCCGCCTCGGCGCGCACCTCGCCGCCGGCACCACGGTGATGCACGAGGGCTTCGTCAACTTCAACGCCGGCACGCTCGGCACCTCCATGGTCGAGGGCCGCATCTCCGCCGGAGTCATCGTCGGCGACGGCTCCGACATCGGCGGCGGCGCGTCCACCATGGGCACCCTCTCCGGCGGCGGCAAGGAGCGCATCACCATCGGTGAGCGCTGCCTGATCGGCGCCGAGGCGGGCGTCGGCATCGCCCTCGGTGACGAGTGCGTCGTCGAGGCGGGTCTCTACGTGACGGCGGGCACCCGCATCACGCTGCCCGACGGCCAGATCGTCAAGGCGCGCGAGCTGTCCGGCGCGAGCAACATCCTCTTCCGCCGCAACTCGGTGTCCGGCACGGTCGAGGCCCGGCCCAACAACGCGGTCTGGGGCGGGCTCAACGACGTCCTGCACAGCCACAACTAGCCACACTGCGCGCAACTTCCGCGGCCCGCACCGGTGTTGCTCCGGTGCGGGCCGCAGTCGTTGTCGGTCGTCCCGGCGGTCCCGGCCCCCGGGGGCAGTGGTCTGGAATGATTACCCAGGCGAAACCGCGGGCCGCACATGGGGGAGCAGCTGTCATGGACATACGAGGAGCCGGGCGCCCGGCCGCACTGTTGCTCGCCGGAGTGCTTGCCCTGACGGGGTGCGGCAGTCTCGTGGTGCCCGACGGTGAGGGCGAACCGTCGCCGACCCCCACCCCCGGCGGGAAGGCGCGGAAGTTCCCGCTGGAGGACGAGATGCGGATCCTGGACGAGTTCACCGTGACCGCCTGGCACACCGCGCCGTAGCGGTCAGCGGGCGCCGGTCACGGGCGGAAGCGCAGCACCTGCGGGTCGTGGTCGCTGTTCTGGTCGGCGAACTCCGCGTTGATGTGCACGCTGTCGTAGGCGAAGTCGTCGATCGACGGGCTGGTCAGGATCTGGTCGAGCACCTGGCTGTTGCCCTGGTAGACGTAGCTGTAACGCTCGGACTTCGGCAGTGACTTGACGGCGGGGTACAGCGCCCCGCCGTCCGTGAGCGCCTTCGTCGTCGCGGAGAACTCGAAGTCGTTGATGTCGCCCAGGACCAGGACATCGGCGTCGCGCTGGGCCTTGAGGATGTCCTTGACGAAGGCGTTGACCGACTTCGCCTGCTCAAGACGCTTGACCTCCGAGCCCCGCACCGGCGGCTGGTGGTGCGAGACCAGACTCTCGTCACCGCCCTTGGAACCGAAGTGGTTGGCGATCAGGAAGACCGTACGGCCGCGGAAGGTGAACTCACCGGCGAGCGGCTTGCGGCTGTTGTTCCACGCGGCGTTCGCCGGGTCGATACGGCCGGGGGAGAGCGTCAGGGCCGCGCGGCCCTTCTCCCGTACGACACCGGTCGGCGTCACCGCGTCGCCGCCCGGGCGTGCGGTGAAGGAGACCCGCTCGGGGTTGAAGAGGAAGACCTGGCGGATGTTGCCGCCGGGCTCCCCGCCGTCCTTCTTGTCGACCGGGTCGATGCTCCGCCACTCGTACGCCGGACCGCCCGCCGCCGTGATCGCCGTGATGAACTTCCGCAGCGTCTCGTCGGCGGCCACTGTGCCGTCGTTCTTCGCGCCGTTGTTGTCCTGGATCTCCTCCAGGGCGAGGATGTCGGGGGAGGCCAGGTTGTCGACGACCGCCGCGGCGAGGGCGTCGAACTTCTCCCTCGGGTCGCTCGGGTCGAGGTTCTCGACGTTGTACGTCGCCACCGCCAGCTCACCGCCGCGCTGCTCCCGGGTCGCCTCGCGCACCTGGCCGAAGTCGGTGACCGTGCCGAGCGTGCGGGCCGTCAGGGTGTAGCCGCCGAACTGGTTGAAGTCCAGTGGCCCTTCGGTCCTGCCGGAGAGCACGTCACCCACATCGGCCTTCGGGAAAGGCTGCTGGGCGACCGGGGCGAGCTGCTGGATCTGGATCCGGCCGGTGTTCTGTGCGGAGTACGAGCCGTAGACCACCCCGCCGCGCCGGCTCGCGTTCTCGTGCGGCTTCACCGAGATCCACAGCTCGTTGTACGCGTCGGTCGCGCCGACCACTCGCGAGCTGCCGACGCGGACATTGCTGCCCTCCAGCGACTCGTAGAAGTCCAGGGCGTACTTGCGGGGCCGCAGCGGCAGCGCGTTGATGCTGCCGCCCGCCGCCGGGTCGCCGTCCGGGGCGTACGCCGAAGGGACGGACTTCGAGGAGAGGGCGACCGGCGCGGGCACCGCGTTGCCGGACGACGTCACGGACACCGTGGGCTTCGCGATCTGGGTGAGCGACTGATTGCCGGAGGTGGCTCCGCCCGGAACGTACTCGCCGACCGTGCCCGACACATTCACCGCGTCACCCACGGCGACCGTCGGCGCGGAGCTGGTGAAGACGAAGATGCCCTCGCTGGTGGCGGCGGAGCGGTCGGCCCGCGGGTCCTGGAACCAGAAGCCCTTCGAGCCGTACGTCCGCACCCCCGTGACGATCCCGGTGACGTCGGTGACCTGCTGTCCCACGAGCGGGGATATCCGGGTGCTGCCCTGGATGTCGTGGATCCGCGTCCCGTCGGCGGCGCCGGACGCGGAGGCCGATGACGAGGCCGCGAGCAGGCCTCCTGCCAACGCGGCGGCGACCACGGCCGCGACGGCGGCGGACCTGGGGAGGGAGGAACGGGCAGTCATCACGAGACTCCGGGAGGGTGTGAGTGAGTGCGAGAAGGGTGGACGAACAAGGGTCTACGCGCGTCAATCTCTTGTGTCGGCCCAGGTGTTGTCAAGGGTCGTCGGGTGTACGGCTCACGGCCGGTAGATGAACCAGGTGGCATGGGGGCAAATACGTCTACGCTGGGGGCCGCCCGAGCCGCATGCCCCGAGGAGAATCACCAGATGTCCGGAGACCGCCCCTCCCTGCCGCCGGTGCGGCTGCACTCCGAAGCCGAGCTGGCACGCGAGGCGCTCGCCTCCCCGCTGCTCGCGCGCGCCGCCCTGCTCGCCCGCTGGGCCGGGCCCGCGACCCGGGTCGGAGCGGGCGGCGAGCTCGCCGACGAGCAACTGCCCGCCGCGGCCGAGCACCTCGGCCTCGCCGGCGACGAGGACGGCGCCGCGGACGCGAGCGAGGCCTGGCGGATCGCCGTCGACACGGGCCTGGTCGACATCACGGACGCCGACGAGGACGGGGAAGCGGGCGCCGCCCAGTCGGACGCGACCGGCACGGTCACGGCCGGCGAGAACCTGGCGACGCTCACCTCCGGAAGCCCGCAGGACATCCTCGCGGTCTGGCTCGACGCCCTCGACGCCGTATTCGCCGACGCGACCGCGCCCGTCCTGGAGGACCTCGCCGAGGTCATCGACGAGGACGGCGAGATCGACTTCGGGGCACTGGAGTGGGACCCGGAGGCGGAGGCCGATTTCCTGGAGGGCGTACTGGGCAATCTGTATCTGCTGACCGTGGCATCAGGTGCGGCGGAAGGGCCGGTGCCGTTGCCGGCGCTCGCCGCTTCGGTGATCGTGCCCGACGACATGGGCGAGCCGACCGACGACGTACTGGAGCAGGTGTCGGACGCGATGATGCGGCTCGACGACCAGTTCCGGATGCTTGAGCCGGTCGGGCTCGTCGTCTACCGGCCGGTGGACGAGGCGCTGATGGCGGAGGCGGGCGAGGACGAGCCGGACGTACCGCAGCCGCCCGTCGACGAGGAGGACGTGTCCCGGTACGGGATGGTCGGGCTCACGCCGCTCGGCCTGTACGGGGTCAGGTCCCGGATGCTCGAAGCGGGCGTGGACGCGCCCGCCGTCGGTGACCTCGTGGACAAGGGCGCGGACACGCTGCTCGACGGCATCGCGTACTTCCCGGAGATCTCGGCGCGCGGGGAGACCGTGCTGTGGCTCGCCCGCCGCGAACCGGCCACCGCGGCACGGGAGTTGCTCGCAGCCGCGCGCGGCGCCGACCGGGGCGCGCCGCTGCGCAGGCTCCGCAGCCAGCAGGCACTCTCGCTGGTCGGCCCGGAGGCCGAGCCCGCTGTGCGCGAGGTGCTCGACGACGTGGAGCTGGGCGGCCTGGCCCGGGTCTGGCTCGCCGAGAGCGGCGCGTCGGACGTGCCGCCGCCGCCCGACACGATGATCTTCTGGCTGGCGATCGACACCATCGCGGCCCAGCTCGACGCGGACGGCGAGCCGGCCGAGCTCCAGGATCTGGTGGCGGGACTCACCGGACAGCACAGCGGGTTCTTCGACACGGCCTGGCGGGTGCGGCACCCGTCCACGGCGGACGTGCTGGAGGCGATGGGCCGCCTGCACCCGGACCGGAAGTCGGCCAAGGAGGCCCGTAAGGCGGCCTTCAAGGCCCGCTCGCGCACCGGGAGTTGATCACCCCCCCCGCCTCGGCGGGGCGGGGCGCGGCTGCGCCGTTGCGGTGAATCGCGCGCGTGTGGGCGGGCGGCGGGTTCCGATGGAGCCGGCCGCCCGCCGGTTCACGTACTCGGTGCGTGGGCGCGTAACTACGCGTCACAGGTACTTCGTCGTGTGCTTGAACGAGGACGACGCCCCGTCGAACCCGTACGTACCCCGGTACGACGACGGATTCTGGAACTCGCCCACGATCGTGATCGTGTTGGCGCAGGAACCCTGCCCCGCACGCTTCGCGTCGAGCCTGATCTGCTCGCCGACGAAGCCGCCCGTGATGTCCCACGGGGCGCCGCAGATGCCGGACGTGATCTGACCGCCCGTTACCACGTGCGGGTAGGTGTTGGGGTTGTACTTCACCTCGATGGCGAACGTGGTCTGGCCGTTGTGCAGTTCCAGCTTGGCGGCCGTCGAGATGGCTTCCGCCGAGAGGTCCATCGGTGTCGCGAAGGCCTCCTCGCGCGACTTCACCTCCGCGCCCTGCGCGTTGAGGTAGCGGTGCGCGGAGCGGTCCTGGCTCTGCGATGATTTCCGTGTCTGGGTGGTCATGGGTGCCTCCTCCTGTCAGGCCAGCTGCTCGGCGATTTCGACGCGCAGCAGTGCGCGGACGGTCTCGATGTGGTTGACCACGGTCACGACCTGGGAGCCCGCGAAGAGCAGGCCGAGGGCGACGTTGTCCTGCGAGGTGACCAGCGAACCGGAGTCGCCGCCCGCGGAGATGTTCGTCGTCAGGATCTGGTCCTTGAACCGCGCCGTCCCGGCGGTCCCGTAGTTCACGTCGATCGTCGCGTCGACCGCGATGATCCGGCCGAAGCTGATGTTGGTCGTACGGCCGGTCTTCTTGACCAGGTCACCGACGGCCACATTGGCCTTGCGCCGCCAGGCGCGCGGCGCGCCGCTGAAGTACTGCTCACGGGTGGCGTCCTGGAAGTCCACCGCGCCCAGCGCCGCGTCGACGACGTTGTTGTGCCGGTCCAGCGGGATCTGCGGGGCGAACTGGATGGTGATGAACCGGTCCAGCGTCGCGATCCTGTCGGCCGGGTCCTGCCCGCCGTCGAACACGCCGGGCTGGACGATCGCGCCGCCCGCCGGAGCCCTGTTGGAGTCGGCGAGTACGTGGTTGTTGCTGAGGATGTAGAACTTCGCCGGGGTGCCGAGCCCCGACCCGGGCGGGTCGGTGGTGGCACCGGGCAGGAAGTCGTACACCACGCTGCCGAGCGTGCCGGCCGTCACGCGTACGTTGCCCACCGAGATGCCGGAGGGCGCCGGACGCATACGGCGCTTGAGGAGCTGCGGCTCGAACGCGCCGAGCCCGCTGAGCTCTTCGAGCTGCGGCTGGGACAGCTGGGAGAGCTGCTCGCTCACGCTGCCGTCCGGCCGGTACTGGGACTCCTGCTCGGCGCCGCGGCGCTGCTGACGCCGCTGGCGCTGCGCGGAGACATGGCCGACCGCGACGACATCGGTCGGGGTGCCGTCGTCCATCCGGCGCGGGATCAGGTCCCGCTCCGGAAGCATGGAATCTGGAACCTTCTGGTTCACGAAGACGAGCAGGGCCGGCTCGCCGGTGGGCTGCCCGTTGCTCCACTTCACGCCGTGGCCGAAGCCGACCACATTGGTTCGCGGTTCCTGCGGATTCAGGAAGTCGTGCACTGCCTGCTGGCGGGAACTGTCACTTACCTGCCCGCCGGTCGGACCACGCATCATCTCGGGCTGGCTCATGCCAGACCACCTCTTCCCCGGTTCTACGGCGCGTCAGAGCTCGTCGTCCTGTGCGTGGACGTCGCCGATCGCGACCACCCGCACGGGAACGCCGTCGAGCTCCGGTGGCACCACGTCTTCGGTCCGAAGCCGGTCGCGGGGCACTTTGCGCGTAACGAACACAACGATCATGTCCACGCCCGAGTGCTCATCCCTCCCGGTGCCGACCCCGGTCACATTGGCCAGCTGCATCAGCCGGCTCTCATGGAGGTCGCGGGCCTGCCTGGCATCCACAGGCTCGCCTCCCCCGCAGGTACGGATCTGCCCGGGTACGTTCCCCCCGGTCCCGGGCCGGTAGGGAATGTCTATTGCGGCCTTCGGCTGCGGTCAAGGCGTTCTGCGTTAAATCTTGGGATTACGGGCGTTCCATGCCTGTTGACCTTCTTTACGAAGATTCTTCGAACCACTTGTCGGGCACGCCGAGAGCCGCCTCGTGGGAGGTCCGGTGACGCTCGCGCTCAAGTACGCAAATGCGAAGCGCCGTTGAGGTCCAGCACCGCGCCCGAGGACCATTCGGCGGCCGGCGAGGCCAGCCACAGCACCGCCGACGCGACCTCGTCCGCCGACGCCACCCGGCCGAACGGGCTCTGCGCCCGGATCGCCGCGCCCTCCGCCCCGCTGAGCCGGTGCGCCACCCGCTCGGTCTCGAAGAACCCCGGTGCGACCGAGGCCACCCCGATTCCGTACGGGGCCAGCGACACCGCCAGCGACTGGCCCAGCGCGTGCACCGCCGCCTTCGTCGCCCCGTACGCCGGGTGGTCCGGCTCCCCGCGGAAGGCGCCGCGCGAACCGATGTTGACGATCCGGCCGCCGCCGCCCTGGTCGATCATCCGGCGCGCGGCGAGATGGCTGAGATTGGCCGTGGCCAGGAGATTGACGGACACATGCCGCTGCCATACGGCCGCCCAGTCCTCGTACGACGTCTCGGCGAGCGGG
This sequence comes from Streptomyces sp. H27-C3, assembly GCF_030063415.1. Classification (GTDB taxonomy): domain Bacteria; phylum Actinomycetota; class Actinomycetes; order Streptomycetales; family Streptomycetaceae; genus Streptomyces. The sequence continues at coordinate 120,349 of NZ_JASITA010000007.1, forward strand.
TGCCGCTCGTTGACGGCGGCGTTGTTCACCAGGACGTCGATGCCGCCGAGCCCCTCCGCCGCCAGGGCCGCGACCTCGGCCGCCCCGGCCGGGTCCGAGAGGTCGCCGCCGACCAGCACATGGCCCGTACCGGCGAGACCGTCGAGGGTGCGCCGCGCGTCCTGGCGCCGTGAGCCGTAGTGGACGGCGACGCGGTCGCCGTTGCCGGCGAAGGCGCGGGCGACGGCGCGGCCGAGGCCGCGCGAGGCGCCACTGACGAGGACACGGCGAGCGGGGCTTTCGGGGCCTTCGGGGCGTTCGGTGGCGGGCGGGTTCATCGGCGGTGCCTCTCGGAACTCGGTTGATGTACAGCCGTCGTTGGTGCGCCCGGACAGAGGGCCGTGTGGCGCACTTGGGGCTTCCGGATTCGGAGAAATGGGCGGAGTCGGAATTCGGCGAATTCCCCCGCTGTCTTCACCCCGCTGTCTTCAACGCACGGAATCTTCTCGCCGACAGGAAAGGCCGGTTACGCGAAGATCGCCCGTCGCGCGAATATCCCGGAGCCCGGCATCATGCTCGCCAGTCCGGGTCCGTGGCGGCGTCGATTTCGGGGTCGGATTCACCGAGACCGAGAAGTTCGGTCACTTCGTCCTCGTGTTCGCGGATCACCCCGGACATCGGTTCCTCCTCCCACCACGGCACGGGGGCTGCCTGACCGGCGCACCAGGCCAGGGCCTCGGGGACGCTGGGGCGGTCCGCGGGGCTCTTGGCGAGGCAGTGCGCGATGAAGCCCGGCCACTGGACGCCGGGGACACCGATCAGATCAGGCGCTTCGTGCAGCGTGCGCCGGAGCACCTTCTCGGCGCCGCCCGAGCCGTGCGGATTGCGCCCGGTGCTGGACAGGGCCAGCAGCACGCCGAGCCCGAACACATCGGCGGGCGGGCCCACTTGGGCGCCGGAAATCAGCTGTTCCGGGGCGATGAAGCCGAGCGGTCCGGTGGCGTCCTCGGGGTATCCGGCGCCGAATCCGATGACCTTCGGGCCGCCGCGGGTGACGATCACATGGGCCGGTTTGAGTTCACGGTGGACCAGTCCCGCGGCGTGCAGGGCGGACAGGGCGACGGTGAGCGCCGTACCGAGGGTGCCGAGGCTCGGCGGGTCCAGCGGGCCGAGTGTGGTGACCGTCTCGACGAGGGCGGGGCCCACGCAGAACTCGGTCGCCAGCCAGGGCTGCCCGTTCTCGATCCCGCCGTCGACGACCGCCGCCGTGAACGGCCCGCCGACGGCGTGCGCGGCGGTCGCCTCACGGCGGAAGAGCTCGCGGAAGCTGCGCTCCGCCGCGAGGTGCTGGTGCACGGTCTTGAGGGCGACCAGCTGTCCGGAAGCCGCCTGCGCCAGCTCCACGCGGCCCGTCGCGCCCTCGCCGAGCAGCGAGACGATGCGGTACTCCGCGCGCTCGGCCATGCCGTGATCCCCTCGCGTGATCCAGTGATGCGGTTGCTGCCAGTGATCAGTTTCCCGGACGCCATGAGCGACGCGCGCCGCGCCCCCTCGGTTGCGGCCTCGATGGCGGCGCGCGTCTGTTCGGAATCGGCTCGCTGTCGGAATCGAAAAGTTGTGCCCGTATTGCTCCGTGCGGAGGATTTGGGTCGAACAGGAGCAGCGGTCCGTCGAGTGCCTCGCGGGTCGGCGGATTCGCGGAGGAATGAATTGCCCGTACGCGCCAAGGCAAACAGCGGGACACCGATTGAAGGCCGTGTGACGGCCTCCGGGCGCACCGCCGACGGGGCAATCGTCCAATTCCGCAGGGTGTCGCGGCGGTCACGCCCCGTCCGGAATGCCTGGTCGCCGCACCCTCGACGGGGCGAGGGACGCGGCGTTCCGGATGGTGGCGTCGACCGTGGCGGGAGGGGGTGCGAACTGGCCCTCGGGCAAGTGATCAAGGACGGGCATGGCGTGGCGGGCGCGCGGGGCGCATACTCTCAAGCAATGACAAAGTCAGCCGGAGCCCGGCGTTACCTGCCGTCCAGTCCCTTCAACGTCCCGGCCGCGGCCGCCCCACCGATCGAGGTTTTCGATGTGGGCGACCGGGTCTCGCACGACCAGTTCGGACTTGGGAGGGTTGTCGCAGTCGAGGGAGATGCCGCAGTGCTCATCGACTTCGCGGGGCGACAGGGCCGCATCCTGAGTCCTTTCGTCAAGCTGACGAAGCTCTAGTCCCTCCGGCGCGCAAGCGCTAGAGGGCCTGGGCAGCCGGCTTGACCATGCCGCGAACGGTGCGACTCTTCGCGAAGTCGCCCATCGCGGTCATTTCCCATTCCCCCGAGAACTGCTTGATCAGCTTCGCCATCATCACGCCCGTCTGCGGCTCGGCGCCCGTCAGATCGAAGCGCACCAGCTCCTCGCCGGTCGCCGCGTCCAGCAGACGACAGTAGGCCTTGGCGACCTCGCTGAACTTCTGGCCGGAGAACGAGTTCACCGTGAAGACCAGGCCGGTCGCCTCCGGGGGGATGCGGCCGAGGTCGACGGTGATGACCTCGTCGTCGCCCGCGCCCTCACCGGTGAGGTTGTCACCGGAGTGCTTCACGGAGCCGTTGAGGATCGAGAGCTTGCCGAAGTAGCAGCTGTCGAGGTGTTTGCGGTTTCCGTCGTAGGCGATGACGGACGCGTCCAGGTCGATGTCCTTGCCCCGGAAGGCGGGCTCCCAGCCGAGCCCCATCTTGACCTGGGAGAGCAGCGGACGGCCGCCCTTGACCAGGGAAACGGTCTGGTTCTTCTGGAGGCTGACCCGCCCCTTGTCCAGGTTGATCTTGCCGGCCGCGGCAGGGGGCGCAGGCGGCGCCTGAGGGGCCGCGGGAGGCGCCTGGGCGGTAACCCTCGGGTCGGCCACCGGAGGGGCCGAGGGGGCCGCTGGAGCAGCCGGAGCGGGCGTCGGAGCGGCTGCGGCGGCGGGCTCGTCCACCGAGACGCCGAAGTCCGTGGCGATGCCCGCCAGCCCGTTCGCGTAACCCTGGCCGACCGCGCGCACCTTCCAGGCGCCGTTGCGCAGGTAGATCTCCACGATCACCAGTGCCGTTTCGCTGCCGAGCTGCGGCGGGGTGAACGTGGCGAGGGCGCTGCCGTCGTCGGCGTTGCGCACGGTGGCGGTGGGCTCGATGCCCTGGAAGGTCTGGCCCGCGGCGTCGGGGCTCGCGGTGATCACGATCTTCTCGATGCCGGCCGGCACCGCGGAGGTGTCCACCACGATCGCGTCGGGCGCCGAGCCGCCGCCGGACCGGTGGACGACACCGGGTCCCGTAGGCTGGTTGAAGAAGATGAAGTCGTCGTCGGAGCGCACCTTGCCGTCGGCGGTGAGCAGCAGGCCCGATACGTCGAGCCGCACCGGAGCGGCGACGTCCACGGCCACGCGGGCGGTCGAAAGCGGGATGTTCGAGCCGGGTGTCATTGCGGTCATGCCAGGGCTAACGACCGACACCTCTTTGCCGTTCCCTTACCTGTCGCTATCTGTTGCGCGGGTGATTGCGGGCCGCCCGCTCGGTTCCGTGCTTGCGACCTCACCCGCGATTGACAGTGGGAGGCGGAGGTCCCAGGCGCCGCGACGCCGCTGCCAATCGTGGGTGAGGTCGTTGTACGCGCCGGTCCAGTGGGCCATCACGAGCTGGCTGTCGTCGGCTTCGGCCTCGGCCAGGAACTTCGCCGCGCGCTCACCCCGCAGGGTGCCGGCCGCGCGCCCCTGGTGGGTGATGACGACGCTGCCGTCGCTGTGCGCTTCCCAACCGAATCCATGAGGTTTCGGCATGGAGGCATGGTGCCCGCCGGACGCGCTTGCGGCCATGTGTTTTAGGCGCCCGGCGGTTTCGCTGGGGTTTCACTCGTCCGGGTCGGTTCTCCGGTGTGCACCGGGCGCGAGGACCGGTCCGCCCGCCTCGGCGCGCTCTGCCCGCCGGGAGCGGCAGGCCGTGCCCGGGACTCCTCGTACGCGATCTCTCAGTACGGCCACTGGGGCGGGTCGGTGCAGAACGGGCCGCCCAGATTGGCGTGGGCCGGATTGTCCGGGTCGAGCTCGCCGTGCTCGGCGATCAGCGTCTCGGCGAACTGCTCCGAGTCGTCCTGCGGCTCGTAGCCGATGGCCCGCGCGGACGACAGGTCCCACCACAGGCGGGTGTTCGCGGAGGAGCCGTAGATGACGGTGTGGCCGACCCTCTCGGCGGTGAGCGCGGCGTGGAAGAGCCGCGCGCCGTCGCCCGGACTCATCCAGACCGAGAGCATCCGCACCGAGCTGGGCTCCATGAAGCAGGAGCCGATCCGTACGGAGACGGTCTCGACGCCGTGCAGGTCCCAGTACAGCTGCGCGAGGTCCTCACCGAAGGCCTTGGAGAGCCCGTAGAAGGTGTCGGGGCGGTGCGGGGTGTCGATGGGGATGAGCGGCGCGCCCTCGGCGGGACGCGGGGTGAAGCCGACCGCGTGGTTCGACGAGGCTAAGACGATCCGGGCGACGCCCTCCTCGCGGGCCGCCTCGTAGAGGTTGTACGTCCCTTCGATGTTGGCGCGCACGATTTTCTCGAAGGAGGCTTCCAGGGAGATGCCCGCGAGGTGGATGATCCCGTCTACGCCCCGCACGGCCTCGCGCAGCGCCTCCTTGTCGGCCAGGTCCGCGGTGATCGCCCTGGGCTCGCCCTCGATCGGAGTCGCGTCGAAAAGCCGCAGTTCATAGCCGTACGCCGGGAGGATCCCGCGCATCAGGGTGCCGAGGCCGCCCGCGGCGCCGGTGAGCAGGACGGTGCGTGGAGCAGGCATCGGTGGGTCTCCTCGGTGCGCGGCAGGGCGGTGTGTGAGCGTGGCGTGGTCCACAGGGCATGGACGCGTCCGTGAACCTTGTTTACATATGTGGACACGCTACGGATCGCCGCCGGACCACGTCAAGTGTTGCGCGGAGGGGGTCGATCCGTCTGGGTCTTGCGGTTTCTCGTCTTGACCGGCCCCGTGGACCTGCTTTAGCGTGACGGCGTTCAGGGATATGGACGCAGATCAGAATTGTGCACGCACAGGGAGCGCTCGTGACCTCAGCCCCGCTCGCCGACCGACTCGACGGTCTGCTCTTCTTTCCCGTCACCGCGTACGGACCGGACGGCGGTCTCGACCTCGAAGTCTTCCGCGCCCACGTACGCGCTGGCATCGACTCCGGCGCCGCCGCCGTCTTCGCGTGCTGCGGAACGGGCGAGTTCCACGCCCTGACCCCGGAGGAATTCCGCGACTGCGTAGCCGCGGCCGTGCAGGAGGCCGCGGGCCGGGTGCCCGTCGTCGCCGGCGCGGGCTACGGAACGGCGCTCGCGATCCAGTACGCGAAGGCGGCCGAGGCGGCGGGGGCGGACGGACTGCTCGCCATGCCTCCGTACCTCGTCGTCGCGGACCAGAAGGGGCTGCTGCGCCACTACACCGCGCTGGCAGCCGCGACCTCCCTCGACGTCATCGTCTACCAGCGCGACAACGCGATCTTCGCTCCGGAGACCGTCGTCGGACTCGCCCAGGTGCCCCGCATCATCGGGTTCAAGGACGGCCACGGCGACATCGATCTGATGCAGCGCATCGTCAGCAGGGTGCGCCGGGAGCTTCCCGGCCACCCGTTCCTCTACTTCAACGGCCTGCCCACCGCGGAGCTCACCGGCCTCGCGTACCGGGCCATCGGCGTCACTCTCTACTCGTCGGCGGTCTTCTGCTTCGCTCCCGACATCGCCCTTGCTTTCCACAAGGCGCTGAACAACGGCGACGACGTCACCGCCAACCGGCTGCTCGACCACTTCTTCGTGCCCCTGGTCGAACTGCGCAACGCGGGCCGCGGATACGCCGTATCGCTCGTCAAGGCGGGTGTACGGCTCGGTGGTCTGGACGTCGGCGAGGTCCGCCCGCCGCTCAATGAGCCCGACGCCTCGCACGTCAAGGAGCTGGCCGAACTGATCGCGAGCGCGCGGAGTCTCCTGGGGGACGACGCGTGAGGGCCTCCGCCTTCGTCTACCCCTGGGACGTCGTGGGCGACCCGGACGTCGCCGTCCGCATCGCGGACCTCGGCGTCCGGCAGGTGACCCTCGCATCGGCCTACCACTCGACCAGGGCCCTGACCCCGCGCCACCCCGGCCACCGCATCGTCACCGCCGAACACGCTTCGGTGCTCTACCCCGTGGACGAGGACCGCTGGGCCGGGCGCGCCCTGCGGCCGTACGCCGCCGGCGCCTGGGCGCCGACCGCCGACCCGTACGGCGAGGCGGCGCACGCGCTCACGGAGGCCGGGCTCGACGTCCACTCCTGGGTCGTCCTGGCCCACAACTCCCGTCTCGGCGCCGAGCATCCGGACACCAGCGTGGTCAACGCCTACAGCGACCGCTACCCCTGGGCGCCCTGCATCGCCCAGCCCGCCGTCCGTGCCTACCTCGTCGCCCTCGCGGCGGAAGCGGCCGTACGACCCGGCGCGCGGGGCACCGAGCTGGAGTCCTGCGGCTGGTACGGGCTGGCCCATCTGCACGCGCACGACAAGATCGGGGGAGTCGGGCTCGGGGACGCGGCGCAGTATCTGATGTCGCTCTGCTTCTGCCCGGCCTGCCGCTCCGGCTACGCGGAACTCGGCCTGAACGCAGATGAATTGAGCGCGACCGTACGTCGCGCGCTGGACCCCGTGTGGTCTGCGGGCTCGCTGGAAGCAGGCTGGCCCGCGGTGGAGAAGCTCATCGGGGCGGACCTCGCGGCCACGACCCTGGAGTGGCGCACCCGGACCGCCCGCACGCTCCAGGAGTCGGCGGTCGGCGCGGTACGGGCAGCGGCGCCGCCGGGCTTCCAGGTGCTGCTGCACGCCGATCCGACGGCGTACCACTGCGGTGCGAACGTCGGCGTCGATCCGGAGCACATCATGCGGGTAGCCGACGGCGTGGTCGTTCCCTGCGCCGCCGGTCCGCATCTGATCGCCCCCTTCGCGGAGCACCGCGCCGGGGGAGGCGTCCTCGCGGCCAACCTCACCGTGGTCTCCGGCATGGGCGGCAGTCCGGCCTCGCTCGCGGCGGACGTGGAGCGCGCGGCCGGACTCGGCGCCACTGAACTGCGGCTCTATCACGCGGGCCTGGCGTCCGACGCGGACCTGAGGCTCGTGCGGGAGGCTCTGGGGGTGTGAGGGTCGGCCGAAGCCGGTTGCGTGGTGGCTTCGGCCGACCGCCAGGCCCCGGCGGCGAAGGCGGCGTAGCCGAGGGGGACGATCGCGCGTCCGCTGAACAGCAGGGGGGAACCGGTCCAGGTTGATCCGGCCGAGCGGACCGGCCCGCCACGTCACCAGGAGGCTGAGCAGTCCGACGACGGCGGCGGCGATAGAACGCTAGCTCTGTCTCCTATGTCAACGAGCCGGGAGTCGGCGGCGCGCTCTGTGGTGCCAGGGCCCCGGCGAAGTTATGGACTGGTCGGTTCAAAACATGTTAGCGTCCTCGTCATGGCCCGCCCGAGGAAGTTCGACGAGGAGCAGGCGGTCGATGCCGCGATGGAGGCGTTCTGGGCCGCCGGCTACGAGGCGACGTCCACGCAGGATCTGTGCGAGGCCACCGGTCTGGGCCGCAGCAGCATTTACAACACCTTCAAGAGCAAGCGCGATCTCTTCGACCGGGCGCTCGCCCGCTATATGGAGTTCAAGAACGCCGAGCTGACCGCCCTGATGGAGAGCGATCTGCCGGTGCGGGAGAAGCTCCGTACCCAACTCCAGCTGGTGATCGACGAGGAGTTCGGCCGCGGTCGCGACGGCCGCGGCTGTCTGGTCGTCAATACGGCCGTCGAGGCGGCCACTCGCGAGCAGGGGCTCAAGGAGGATCTGGCGCGTGACTACGGGGTGCGGCTGTCGGTGATCCGCGCCGCGATCGAATCCGGGCAGCGGGACGGCGACATCGCCCGCGACAAGGATGCCCTGGCCCTCGCGCACTTCGTGATCGCGACCGTCGCCGGACTGCGGGTCTCGGCACGGGTCACTTCGGAGCGGTCCACCTTGGAAAGCATCGCGGACGCGGCTCTCAGCGCACTGTGAAGACCGCGCGCGTGGCGAAGACCGCACGGTGAAAAACGCCCCCGTCGTCCGGGGGTTTCTTTACGGGTTCGTTTTGAACTGAACGGTACAAAAAGGAGCGCCACACTCATGCCGATCGCCGTCTACATACTGGGCCTGGGCATCTTCGCCCAGGGAACCTCCGAGTTCATGCTCTCCGGGCTGCTGCCCACCATGGCCGCCGACCTGGGCGTTTCCATCCCCGACGCGGGCCTGCTCATCTCCGCCTTCGCCGTCGGAATGGTCGTCGGCGCACCGGTGACGAGTGTGCTCACCCTGCGTGTGCCCCGGCGCACCGCCCTCGCCGCCTTCCAACTCGTCTTCATCGCCGGGCACGTGGTGGCGGCCCTGGTGCCGGACTACGGGGTGGTGTTCGCGACCCGTGTGGTGACCGCGGTCGCCTACGCCGGGTTCTGGAGCGTGGCCGCCGCGGCGGCCGTCAGCCTGGTGCCCGTCGGCGCCAAGGGCAAGGCGCTCTCCGTCGTCGCCACCGGCCTCACGCTCGCCACGATCGTGGGCGTACCCGCCGGGACGCTCCTGAGTCAGTACGTCGACTGGCAGGCCGCGTTCTGGGGCGTGGCCGTGTTCACCCTGGTGAGCCTCGTGGCGATGCTGGCCGTCCTGCCCGGCGGCCACGCGGCGGACCGGCAGATTCCCTCGGTGCGGCGGGAGTTGAAGGGGATGGCCCGGCCGGCGCTCTGGGTGTCGTTCGCGGTCACCGTGCTGACCTTCGGCGCGGCCATCGTCACCTTCAGCTATCTCGCGCCGCTGCTCACCGAGGTCAGCGGAGTGCCGGAGAGCTGGGTGCCCGCCGTGCTCTCCCTGTACGGAGTCGGCGGGCTGATCGGCATGACCATCGGTGGACGCGTCGCCGACGCCCACCCGATCCGTACGCTCTACTTCGGGGTCGGCGGACTCACGGTCCTGTCCGCCGCCCTCGCCGCGGCGGCGTCGAATCCGGTCGTCACGATCGGCCTGGTCCTTCTCCTCGGCGTGGCCGGCTATGTCACCAACCCGGTGCTTCAGTCACGGGTGTTCAGCATCGCCCCCGACGCACCGACGCTGGTTCCGGCGGTCAACACCTCGGCCTTCAACGTGGGCATCACCCTCACGCCGATGCTGGGCGGCATGGCCATCGACGCCGGACTCGGCTACGCCTCGGTCGCCTGGGTCGGCGCCGGTGTCGGCGCCCTGGGCGTCGCCGCCACGGCCTGGGCGGCCGCGCTCCAGCGCCGAGCAATCCGGAGCCGGGTGGTGGCGGGAAGCGGGCTCCGCGTAGCGGCCGGGGACGTTCCGCGAGGTCAGCCCGCCCAGTGACCGGACAGGAAGGCGACGGCGACGAGGGTCGACAGGGGGGCGGCGACGTACAGATAGGCACTCTTCAGTCAGGCCCGGCGCAGGCTCCAGGCGGCTAGGAGTGTCCACAGGGGCCACCACAGGAGGGTGGCGCGAGGAACAGACGTGTACCAGTAGGGCGTCCCCAGCGCCCACAGGCTGAGCCCGATATAGACGGCCTCCGGCCAGCGCCGGAGTCTCAGGAGGACGCCGAGCAGTACGACGCCGCCGACCATCGCCAGCAGTTCGGCCTGGCACATCAGGGCGTACCCGGTGGCCTGGGTATGCTCGAAGGCGGCCCGCCAGGTGTGCTGCCAGGCCTCCCAGGGGGCGTGGAACTCCCGGTACCAGCCGCGTTCCTGGGCGTGTTTCCACGCCATCCAGTCGCCGGTGTGCGCGTGCAGGTATCAGCTGTGGAGAACCGCGGGCAGGGCGGGCAGCGCGATCCACGGTGCCCGGTACCAGTCGCGGCGGTTGGACGCGGTGGTGACGAAGTGGACGGCGAGGGCCGCGGTGAGGAAGAGGCCGCTGATGCGCACGGTGGTCCCCAGGCACGTCAGGGTGGCCGCCAGGGGCCAGTTGTGGCGCTGGGCGGCCAGCCAGGCGGGCAGAGCGAGGGCGAGGAAGAGCGCCTCGGTGTAACCGGCGGCCAGGAACACCGCGAACGGTGAGAGCAGCAGGAAGAGAACGGCACGCTGTCCCGCCGCCCTCCCGGGCAGATGGAGCCGTGCGATGCGGGCGAGCGCGACGACGGCGACGGCCCCGGCGGCGAAGGAAATCAGCAGACCCGCCGCTGTCCAGTGCGGGACCACGGTGTGAACGGCCCGCAGCAGGAGGGGGAAACCGGGGAAGAAGGCCTCCCTGTTGTCCCAGCCGGCGGTCCAGGGGCCCGTCCCTTCGGGGAAGTAGCCGCTCTGCGCTATGTGCAGAAAGTGCCACCAGTCCCACTGCTCCCACGGCGACAGCAGCGAAGGGGCGTGCCTGCTCTTCGGGTTGTCGGGGAACAGCCACCGTGTGCAGTGGGCGACGGTCCAGATGCCCGCTCTGGTGAACAGATAAAGCCACAGCGCGTCGCGGTCGCCGGGAGTGAGCGAAAGGGGCAGCCGGCCGGTGAACTGTCGGCGTGCGGACGCCCCCTGCCGGAGACGCGGCGCGGCCTTCGGCTCGTACGGGCGGGGGCAGCCGGGGGCCGCAGTGGCGGTGCGGTCATGGGCGGACTCCTGAGTGCGGGCGGAGGGGCATCGGGGCATGGGGAATCGCCCGGCGGCGGTCATGACGGGCAGGAGAGTTGGGGGGAAGGGGGTGCGGCGCGCGGGCGCGTTATGAGCCGGGCGGCGCCGAGGTCGAGGAGTAGGTCGAGGGGAAGTCGGACGGCGTACCCGACCCCGGATACGTCGGCGCGCTGGACGCGGTGCCGGGCGGGGCGTCGCTCGCGGTGTCCGACGGTGTGCCGTCCGTCGAGCCGGACGAGGGAGGGCCGGTGGGCAGCGTGGTCCGTGCGGGGGAGGGGGAGGAGGCGGGCGCGTCGGACGGCGTACTGGCCGGAACCGTGGCGCCGCGATTGCTCGGCAGCAGGGCCGCCACGGCCGCTCCGGTACCGGCGAAGGCCACACACAGAACGGCGGCCAGCGCGGCGAGATGCCGGCGCCGACGCCGGTCGCCGCGCTCCACGATCACCGAGACGGGCACGGACCTGGCGCCCGCCCGACCGGCGGCGGCAGCCTGCTTGAACACGGACTTCAGCGGGTCGTGGGGCTCAGGCACCGGAGGTCTCCTCAGCGCGGGGGTCCTGCAGAAGGTGGGAGAGAGCGGCCCGTCCCCGGACCAGATGCGTCTTCACGGTGCTCGCGGAAAGACCGGTCTCGGCCGCGATCTGCTCGACGGTGAGGTCGCACACGTAATGCAGCGTCACGGTCCGCCGCTGCCTGCCTGGCAGTTCGCGCAGCGCCGAGACCAGCGCGACCTGTTCGGGCCCCGGCCCGTCGACGGACGGTGGGCTGCCGCCGCGCTGCCAGGCATCGGCCGAGCGGCGGTGCCCACGCCATCGGCTCACGGCCAGCCGCCACGCGACCGTGCGGATCCACGCCTCGGGTTCCCGACCCCGGTCGAGCTGGCGCCGCCTGCTCCAGCCCCGGACGAACGCCTCCTGCACGACGTCCTGGGCCTCGTGCAGATCGCCGAGCATCACGTACAACTGGCCGGTGAGCCGTGCCGCCGCATGCGCGTAGAACTCTTCGAACTCCTCGACGGTCAACAACGACTCCTGGGTCTCTTCGGTCTCATCTGGCATACGCCCGGGAACACCCATCCGGTTGACACGGGAGTCACAGGAGCGCAGTGAGAGACGTCACAGCGCGCGCGGTGCGCGACACGCGGCGGTGGAACCCTCCTGCGGAGTGATCACAGGGAAACGGGAAACGCATAACATGCGCGCGATGTATCCATCGCAGCACTTCCGTCCGAGGGGACTCAGCGTGCGCAACAAGGTTCTGCCTTCCCTGTTCTGTGCCGGGCTCATAGTGGCCACCAGCGTGTTGGCCGGCACAGCGGCCACCGCCGCCGAAGCCGCGCCCGCGTCGCAGACCGCCGCGGCCGGCATTCGCGAGAAGCTGGAGCGGATCCCCGGACTGACCGTCGTGTCCGAGGGGGACAAGGGCGGATTCCCTCTCTACACCCTGAGGCTGACCCAGCCCGTCGACCACAGCCGCCCCGGGCGTGGTTCCTTCGAGCAGACCTTCACGCTGTGGCACAAGGCCGAGAGCGCGTCGGTGGTGCACTACACCGGCGGCTACGGGCTGTCCTCGGGCACGCGTGAGATCACCACGTTGCTCGGCGCCAACCAGGTCAGCCTGGAGCACCGCTACTTCAACACCTCGCGCCCCGCCGACGTCGACTGGGACGACCTGAACGTCTGGCAGGAAGCGAGCGACGAGCACGCGATCGTCAAGGCGCTCAAGGGCATCTACACCGCGAAGTGGCTGGGCACCGGCGCCAGCAAGGGCGGCATGACGCAGGTCTACCACGAGCGTTACTACCCCAAGGACCTCGACGCCGTCGTCGCCTATGTCGCGCCGAACGACGCGGACAACCGGGACGACAGCGTCTACGAGGAGTTCTTCAATACCGTCGGCACCGCCGAGTGCCGCAGTGCGCTGAACGCCGTGCAGCGCGAAATGCTGGTGCGGCGCGACGCGATGCTGCCGCGCTTCGAGGCCACGTCCAAGGAGCAGGGCCTCACCTTCAAGTACCTCGGCACACCCGACCGTGCCTTCGAGTTCTCGGTGCTCGACCAGGTGTGGAACTTCTGGCAGAGCGGTACGTACACCGACTGCCCGGCCGTCCCGGACGCCAAGAAGGCCACCGACGACGAGCTGTACGCCTGGTCGCTGGACCACGGCCTGAGCATCTACTCGGACGAGGGCAACGGCCCGGAGGGCACCGGCCCGTACTACCGGCAGGCCGCGAGCCAGCTGGGCTGGGCCGACCTGAAGTTCAAGCACCTGCGCGACGTCCGCAACTACCCAGGCGTCTACCAGCCCAACTCGGTGCTGCCCGAGGACATGCGCACGTCGTACAACGGCCGCGCCATCAAGGACGTCGACCGCTGGGTGGCCACGCAGGGCACGCAGATGATGTTCGTGTACGGACAGAACGACCCGTGGAGCGCGGAGCGGTTCAGGCCGAGCCGGCATGACTCGCACCTGTTTGTCGCCCCGGACACCAACCACGGCGCCCTGATCTCGAAGCTGACGCCCGAGGAGCGGGCCAAGGCCGAGGCGACGGTCAAGCGCTGGGCAGGCCAGTAGGAGCAGCGGGAACCCCGGACGGGCTTGAAGCGCCGCTCAAGCCCGTCCGGTGCTGTCTCACCTCACCGGCCGATCGCCGCCTTCATCACCTTCTGTGCGATCGGCGCCGCCAGACCGTTGCCGCTGACTTCTGAGCGCGCCGCACCCGAGTCCTCGACGAGGACCGCGACCGCGACCTCCTTGCCGGACGAGCTGTCCTTCGCGTACGACGTGAACCAGGCGTACGGCGTCTTGCTGTTCGCCACGCCGTGCTGCGCGGTGCCGGTCTTGCCGCCCACTTCGGCGCCGTCGATCTGCGCGTTCGTGCCCGTGCCGTCCTTGACGACCGTGACCATCGCGCTCTGCAACTGCTCGGCGGTCGACGAGGACACGACCCGCTCGCTGCCCGCGTCGTCCAGCTCCTCAAGGTCGTTGCCGTCGCCGTCCGTCACCTTGGAGACCATGTGCGGCGACGCCAGCTCGCCGCCATTGGCGAGGGCCGCCGAGACCATGGCCATCTGCAGCGGGGTGGCCGTCACCTCGAACTGGCCGATGCCGGTGAGCGCGGTCTGCGGCTTGTCCATGCCGGACGGGTAGACACTCTCCGAGGCCCTGACCGGCACATCCAGCTTCTCGGTGTTGAAACCGAACTTCTCCGACATCGCCTTCACCTTGTCCTGGCCGAGGTCGACGGCCAGCTTCGCGAAGACGTTGTTGCAGGAGAACTTGAGCGCGCTGCGCAGCGTCGCGTTCTCGCAAGGGGCGGAGGCGTTCTCGTTCTTCAGGACCGTCCGGGTGTTGGGCAGGGTGTACGGGTTCGGGCTTTCCGTCTTCTCGTCGACCGACCCGTGGATCCCGTCCTCCAGCGCCGCGGCGGCGACCACCAGCTTGAACGTCGACCCCGGCGGCAGCGGCTGGCGCAGTGCCCGGTTGACCAGCGGCTTGTCCTGGTCCTTCAGCAGTTGCTGCCAGGTGTCGCCGTCCGTGGTCCCGCTGATCTTCGAGGGGTCGTACGACGGGGTGGACACCATCCCCAGGATCCGCCCGGTCTTGGGATCCACGGCGACGGCCGCGCCCTTCTTTTCGCCCAGCGCCTCGTACGCCGCCTTCTGCACGGCGGGGTCGATGGTCGTCACGACGTCGCCCGGCTCGGTCTGCTTGCCGGTGATGACATCCGCCGGGTTCTTCAGCCGGTTGTCGGTGCCGTCCAGGACATCGCTGTAGATGCCTTCGAGCTGGGTGGACCCGTACGCCTGTGAGCCGTAGCCGGTGACGGCCGAGTAGAGGTCACCGTTGGTGTAGGTGCGCTTGTACGCGAGATCGCCGACCTCCGTCTTCTTCGATCCGGTGACCGGCGAACCGGCCACGATGATGTTCCCGAGCGGCTGCGCGTACTGCGCGATCGTGTTCCGCCGGTTGTTCTTGTCGTCTGCGAGGGCCTGGCCTTGGTATGCCTGCACCCAGGTGGCCCGCACCAGCAGGGCGAGCACCATCAGCAGGCAGAAGACCGAAGCGTGCCTGATTGTTTTGTTCATCCCGTACGAAGGACGAGCGACGGGGGCGCGGACGTTCCCATATGTCGCGCTTCTCAGGAAAACTTCATCTGGCGCCCCCCGGTGTCAGCCGGGGGTGATGAAGCCCGACTCGTACGCCTTGATCACCGCCTGGGTGCGGTCCCGCGCCCCCGTCTTGGCCAGCACGGCCGCCACATGGCTCTTGGCCGTCGTCGGGCCGACCAGCAGCCTTCCGGCGATCTCCGCGTTCGTCAGGCCCGCCGCCATCAGGCGCAGCACCTCCGACTCGCGGTCGGTGAGCCGCGCCACCCAGGGCGGCGGTGCGGCGGGCCGCCGGGCGGCGTGCCCGGCGGCCAGGCCGCGCAGCGCGGCCGGGAAGAGCAGGGAGTCGCTGCGGGCCACCAGCCGGACCGCCTGGACGAGGTCCTCGGCGGCGGCGCGTTTGAGGAGGAAGCCCGAGGCGCCGGCGCGCAGGGCGTCGTACACATAGGAGTCGTTCTCGAAGGTGGTGACGACAACGATGCGCGGCGGCTCGGAGAGGGTGGCCAGGATCTGCTCGGTGGCGCGGATGCCGTCGATCTCCGGCATGCGTACGTCCATCAGCACCACATCGGGCCGCAGCTCGCGCACCACCGACACGGCCTGCGCGCCCGTCGCCGCCTCGCCGACGACCTCCAGGTCGGGCTCGGCGTCCAGGATGACCCGCAGCGCGGTGCGGACCATGCGCTCGTCGTCGGCGACCACGACGCGGACCGTGCGCGAGGTGCCCGGTGTGTCCGGTGCGGCTGCCGTGTTCGGTGTGTCCGCCGTGCCCGGTGCGGTTGCCGTGGTCGGTGGGTTCTGTGGGTTCGGTGTGCTCATCGGGCGCCGCCGCCGGTCGGCAGGTGCGCCGTGAGCCGCCAGACTTCGCCGCGCGGCCCGGCCTCGGCGTGGCCGCCGAGCAGCGTGGTCCGCTCCGCGATGCGGCGCAGGCCCCGGCCGCCCCCGGGGCGCGGGACGGGGACACCCTGCCACAAGTGACCCCACCGCTCGCGGGCGTACAGCGCGAACAGGGCTCCCAGCGCGAGGCCCTGCATGATGAAGCCGGGGTAGACGACGGCAAAGACCCACTCGTCGAGGAAGGGCTCCCTCGACGCGGACCCGCTGCCCGCACCGGTGAAGAGCTTGACCACGAGCTGGAGCGGATACGCGGTCATGATCGGCGTCAGCAGCCCGCCCGCCGCCCACATGGGCAGCGCCAGGAGCCAGGCCGGGACGCGCCGCCCCCAGGCCTGGGTGAGCAGCAGCGCCAGCACGATGACGGCGCTGTCCATCAGGACCGTCACGCTGTTGGCGACGGCCATCACGCCCGGCTTGTCGAGCAGCACGCTGTCGTCCGGGATGCCCACGTGGCTCCCGGCGATCCAGGAGATCTTCAGCGCGAGGTAGGGCACGCAGGAGACGACGGCGACGGCACGCAGCGTCCGGCGCAGCGGCCCGGTGCGGGACGGGTGGGCGGACGGGCGGGCCGCCGGCGGGCCGGCGGAGGCGGGGAGGAGCGGTGGGTGTGTCATGGCATCCACACTTCCGGCCGCCGCCGCCGGGCACGTCCTGCGCGGCGACGATCCGCCTCCGCCGCGCGGCGGAGACGGCCTTCGCCCGATGGCGCCCACTCGCCGCGCCTCACCCGGCAGACCTCACGCGCCGTCCCTCACCCGGCGGACCTCACCCGCTGAGGGTGAGGATCAGCCCTTCGGTCTCCGCGCCTCGGCCGTTCGCGTAGGTCCGCTCGCGCCCGACCACCGTGAAGCCGCACTTCTCCAGCACCCGGATCGAACCGGTGTTGTCGGCGGCGGCGCGGCCGAGCAGCGGCCGCTCGGGCACCAGCGCGAGCAGCGCCCGCAGGGCCGCGGTGGCCACCCCGCGGCCCCAGAACGCGCGGGCGATCCAGTACGTCACTTCACGTTCGTCCAGCGGCCCGTACACCGCGGCGCTGCCCGCGACCTCTCCGTCGGCCAGGATCGTGCGCACCACCACGTCGGAGTCGAGGATCCGCACCCAGTGCGCGTCGAAATGGGCCCGGTCCGAGGGGTCCTCGGAGGTGAACGCCGCCATCAGAACGGACTCCGGGTCCTGCGTCTGCTCGAAGAACAGAGGCAGGTCGGACGGCCGCACTTCGCGCAAATTGACATCCATCAAGAGTCAGAGCCTCCGGGTGGCGAGAGTGAGCCGGTCGCGCGCGTCGAAGAGCGCGTCCTTGATCATCTGTTCGTGGCCGGGAGTGAGCCGGGCGACCGGCACCGAGCAGCTGATCGCGTCGCGCGCCGGTGTGCGGTACGGAATCGCGATGCCGAAGCAGCGCAGACCCAGCGTGTTCTCCTCGCGATCCACCGCGTACCCCTGCTCGCGGATGAGATGCAGCTCCTCGATGAGCTTCTCGCGGTCGGTGATGGTGTGCTCGGTGAGCGGCGCCATCGTCTCCGGCAGCAGCTTGCGGACCTGCTCGTCGGTGTGGGTCGCGAGCAGCGCCTTGCCGAGGGATGTTGAGTGCGCGGGCAGCCGACGCCCGACGCGGGTGAAGGGGCGCAGATAGTGCTGCGACTGGCGGGTGGCGAGGTAGACGACGTTCGTGCCGTCGAGACGGGCCAGGTGGATCGTCTCGGTCGTGTCGTCGGAGAGCCGGTCCAGGGTGGGCCTGGCGGAGGTCACGACCTCGTCGCCGTCGATGTACGACGTACCGACGAGGAGGGCCCGCACGCCGATGCCGTACCGCGTGCCCGTCGCGTCGGTCTCCACCCAGCCGAGCTCGACCAGGGTGCGCAACAGCATGTAGAGGCTGGACTTGGGGTAGCCGACGGCTTCCTGCACGGCGGCGAGGGAGTGCATACCGGGGCGTCCCGCGAAATATTCGAGCAATTCCACGGTCCGCACCGCGGACTTGACTTGTGCTCCACCTGAATCGGCAGCCGACATTGCTCTTCGCCCTTCTTGACCACACAGAACACCCGGAAATAAAGTCCCCATCATATTCATCATCAGGAACTGTGTTCAGAATACCGAACAACTTCTGATGGTCGGCAGTGAAGCTGGAAGGAATCTCGGTGGCAGCAGCACCAGTCTGGAGCGTCGACCCTCGAACCGGGAAGCCGCGCGAGCAGGTTGCGGTGGAGGCTACAGCGGCGGAGGTGGACGCGGCGGTGCGCGCGGCCCACGCCGCGCGCGGGGCCCTCGCGGACCGCACCGTGCGTGCGGCCCTGCTGCGCACGGTGGCGGATCTTCTCGACGGGACCGGCGAGCGCATCATCGAGGCCGCGGACGCCGAGACGGCGCTCGGCCCGGTCCGCCTCACCGGCGAACTCGCCCGCACCACGGCCCAGTTGCGGACCTTCGCGGAGGTCGTCGACGAGGGCGCGTATCTCGACATCCGCATCGACCACGCCGACTCCGCGCAGACCCCGCCCTGGCCCGACCTGCGCCGCTGGAAGGTGCCGCTCGGCGTCGTCGCGGTCTACTCCGCGAGCAATTTCCCGCTGGCCTTCTCGGTGCCCGGCGGCGACACGGCCAGTGCGCTCGCCGCGGGCTGCCCGGTCGTCGTCAAGGCGCACCCCGACCACCCGGCGACCTCCGAGCTGTGCGCCGCTGTGGTGCACCGCGCCGCCGAGCGGCTCGGGCTCGACCAGGACATCCTCGTCCTGGTGCACGGCTTCGAAGCGGGCGTCGAGCTGGTCAAGCACCCGCTGGTGACCGCCGCGGGCTTCACCGGGTCGGTACGGGGAGGGCGCGCCCTCTTCGACGCCGCGGCGGCCCGGCCGACGCCGATCCCCTTCCACGGCGAGCTCGGCAGCCTCAACCCGGTCGTGGTGACCGAGGCCGCAGCCGCCGAGCGGGCCGAGCAGATCGGCGCCGGACTGGCGACCTCGATGACGATGGGCGTCGGCCAGTTCTGCACCAAGCCGGGCTTCGTACTGGCCCCCGCGGGAGCGGCGGGCGACCGGCTGCTGAAGTCCCTCACCGAGGCCGTCAGCGACACCGCGTCCGGGGTCCTGCTCGACCAGCGGATGCGCGACAGCTTCGTCGCCGGCGTCCGGGAGCGGGTCGAACTGCCCGACGTGGACGCCCCGGTGACGCCCGGCGCG
Organism: Streptomyces sp. H27-C3; assembly: GCF_030063415.1. Classification (GTDB taxonomy): domain Bacteria; phylum Actinomycetota; class Actinomycetes; order Streptomycetales; family Streptomycetaceae; genus Streptomyces. The sequence goes on from NZ_JASITA010000007.1 coordinate 139,142, forward strand.
GGCGGCGAGCACACGGTGAGCGCGGGATTCCTGACCGTACCGGCGCGCGTCCTGGCCACCGAGGGACCGCACGACCTCCTGCTGGAGGAGTGCTTCGGCCCGGTCACCGTCGTCGCCCGCTACGAGGACCCCGCCGAGATCACGGCGGTACTCGCCCGGCTCCCCGGCAACCTCACGGCCACCCTCCAGCTCTCCGCGGAGGAGGGCGCGGGCACCGAGGGCTCGGGCGCCGAGCTGCTCGCGGAGCTCACCCCGCTGGCCGGCCGCGTCCTCGTCAACGGCTGGCCGACCGGAGTCGCCGTGGCCCCGGCCCAGCACCACGGCGGCCCCTACCCGGCGACGACGTCGACCTCCACCTCGGTGGGCGCGACCGCGATCGAGCGCTGGCTGCGCCCGGTCTCGTACCAGTCGACGCCCGATGCGCTGCTCCCGGCGGAGCTGTGCGACGCCAACCCGGGAGCGGTGCCGCGCCGTGTGGACGGCCGCCCGGAGGAGCCCCGTCCATGAGTGACCAGCTCGAACTGCCGGAGCTGCCCTTCCCGCTGCGCCGGTACGGTCCCGACGGCTCCTGGTCGCGGGAGGGCGGGGCACTCACCGGCTGGGCGGGGCCCCGCCAGGACCGCTTCGTGCCGCCGTCGGGCGAGGCCCTGGACTCCGCGTCCGGCGCGCCGCGCCTGCTCGGCGCGCCCGAAGGCGACTTCCAGCTCATCGCCCGGGTGACGGCGGGGCTCGCCGCCTCCGGCGACGCCGGGGTGCTGTATCTGCACGTCGGCGAGCGGGAGTGGGCCAAGCTCTGCCTGGAGCTGTCTCCGGACCGGCCGACGGTCTGTACGGTCGTCACCCGGGGGCACTCCGACGACGCCAACTCCTTCGTGGTCGACGGCGACCGGGTCTGGCTGCGCATCAGTCGTACGGGCAAGACCTTCGCCTTCCACGCCTCCACCGACGGCGAGCACTGGACCTTCGTCCGGATCTTCACCCTCGGTACGCCGGAGCGGGCGGCGGCCGCGCTTGTGGGCTTCATGACACAGTCCCCGGTCGGCGAGGGGTGCGTGGTGACGTTCGACCGGATCGAGTTCCGCCCGAGCTGGCCCAGGGGGCTGCGCGACGGCACCTGACACCCGGTGATCGGCTGCGGCCGGGCCGTGCGCCCGGCCGCAGCCGGAGCGTCGTCGGCGCCGTGGCCGTCAGCAGGGCGGCGCCGATCAGCAGGCCCGTGCGCGGCCGATTCGCCGCGTCGGCAGCTGCGGGGCGAGGTCGGCCTCGCCCCGGCGCGTACCGTGCGTTGTTCAGCCGCGTCGCGGCCCCGCAACCGCAACCGCACGCCGACAAGATCGCGTCCACCTCATGATGATCAGAAACGCCACCCCCGCCGACCTCGACGCCATCATCCCCCTGCACGCGGCCGCCCGTGCCACGTACTACCGCGGCCGTATCCCCGAGGACGACTTCGACGGGCCCATCGAACAGGCCCGGGTCCGCGGCGGCTGGACCCGCGCACTCGCCCGGGGCCGCGGTGTGCTGTGCGCCGAGGCCGCCAACGGCACGCTCGCGGGCGTGGCCGCGTTCCACGAGGTCGACGGCGCCCTCACCCTCACCCAGCTCCATGTCGCCCCCGAGAGCTGGGGCCGTGGCATCGGCACCGCCCTGCACGCCGCCTGCGTCACGTCCTGGCAGCGCTCCGATGTCCGCGCCGCGCGCCTGGAGGTCTATGAGCGCAACCTGCGCGCCCAGGCCTTCTACGCCCGCCACGGCTGGCGCCCCGACCGTGTGACGCCACGCTCCGGTGCCCATCTGGTGCTGTGGCTGGATGTGCGGTCTGCGGGGGAATGAGCAGGCCACCACCTGTGTTGAGGCGGGAGCGGAGGGTGCCTCCGTGCCCGTCGGACCGTGGAGAGAAGAAGTCACATGCGCGTCGAGATCTGGTCGGACATCGCCTGTCCCTGGTGCTACATCGGCAAGGCCCGCTTCGAGAAGGGCCTGGCCGCCTTCGCGCACCGCGACGAGATCGAGGTGGTGCACCGCTCCTTCGAGCTCGACCCCGGCCGCGCCAAGGGCGACACGGCGCCCGTGATCGACATGCTGGCCTCGAAGTACGGGCGTACCCGTGAGGAGGCCCGCGCCATGGAGGAGCACGTGGCGGGCAACGCGCAGGCCGAGGGCCTCGGCTACCTCACCGAGGGGCGCGAGCACGGCAGCACCTTCGACATCCACCGGCTGCTGCACCTGGCCAAGTCGCGCGGCCGCCAGGACCAGCTGCTCGACCTCGCCTACCGCGCCAACTTCGCCGAGGAGCGCTCCGTCTACGACGCCCAGGTCCTGGTGGACCTCGCCGTGGAGGCCGGACTCGACGCCGAGGAGGCGCGGGCCGTCCTGACGGACGAGAGCGCGTACGCCGACGACGTACGGGCCGACGAGCGCGAGGCCGCCGAGCTGGGCGCGAGTGGTGTGCCCTTCTTCGTGCTCGACCGCCGCTTCGGCGTCTCCGGCGGCCAGCCTGCCGAGACCTTCACCCAGGCACTGGAGCAGGCGTGGCAGGGCCGGGCCCTCACCACGATCGGTGACAGCGCCGACGGAGAAGCGTGCGACACGGATGGGTCCTGCGAGATTCCGCAGGCCGGCGGGTACGTATAAGCATCGCTTAGAGGTACCCGGTAAACATTGGCAATGGACGGGGAGTTCGCGGGGCCGCAGAGTGGGGGGCATGGAGCCTCTTTCTCTCAGTGACCGGGCGGCAGCGGAGTTCGCGCCGCAGACGACCTATCTGGACACCTCCACCGGCGGCCTGCTGCCGGCGCGGACCGTGGCGGCCGTCAAGACCGCGGCCGAGGAATTCGCCTCCGGCCGCAGGGATGTCGGTGATCCCTTCGACGCCGTGGCCGCCGCTCGTGCCTCCTTCGCACGCATCGTCGGGGTGGACGCCGCACGGGTCGCCGTCGGCAGCGCGGTGGCGGTCCATGTCGGGCTGATCGCGGCGTCGCTGCCCGCAGGCGCCGAAGTCCTCGTTCCCGAAGGGGACTTCAGCTCGCTCGTCAACCCGCTCGCGATCCGCGGCGACCTCAAGCTGCGGTACGTGCCGCTGGACGCCCTGGCCGAGTCGGTGCGCCCCGGAACCTCCCTCGTCGCCTTCTCCGCGACGCAGTCCGCCGACGGCCGGATCGCCGACCTCCGCGCGATCCGCGCCGCGGCCGCCGCCCACGGCGCCCGCACCCTGGTCGACGCCACCCAGGCGGCCGGCTGGCTGCCGTTCGACGCCGGGGACTACGACTACAGCGTCACCGGCGGCTACAAGTACCTGCTGTGCCCGCGCGGGACGTCGTTCCTCACCGTCACCGCCCAGGCGCAGGAGACCCTCACGCCGTTGCACGCGGGCTGGCTGTCCGGGGAGGACCCCTGGGGCAGCACCTACGGTCCCGTGGCGGAACTCGCCCACAACGCACGCCGCTTCGACGAGCCCCCGGCGTCCATCCCGTACCTGGGCGCCCAGCACTCCCTGGCGCTCATGGAGGAGATCGGCACCGAAGCGGTCCACGCCCACACCACGGCTCTCGCCGCGCGCCTGCGCGCCGGCATCGCGGACCTGGGACACACCCCGGTCCCGGGCGAAGGCCCCATCGTCGCCGCCCCCTCACTGGCCGGCCGGCACGGGTCGCTGGAGGCGGCCGACATCGTCACCTCCGTCCGGGCAGGCAACCTGCGCGTCTCCTTCCACGTCCACAACTCCACCGCCGATGTGGACCGGGTGCTGGACGTCCTCGGCGGCCGGGCGTAGGAAGGCAGCACGAGGTGGTGCCGGTGGAGTCGATACTCAGCAGGTCGCCGACCCACGCCGATCTGCGTCAACGGCTGCTGTACGGGGACGAGTCCGCGCCGGCGGAGGCGTGCGCCTTCGGCGGGCTCGTCCTGCGGGTCGCGTGGCACGTCACGCGCTCCACGGCGGACGCCCAGGACATCGGCATGCTGGGCCAGGCCCGCAGGGCCGCCGCCCCAGCGCCAGGTGGCCGAACTCTTCCTCGCCCCGGTCGACTTCCGCCTTCTCCTCGGCGGCCGGTACGCCCCGGACGAGGTGCCGCGCGGCATCGGCGGCGACCTGCTCGCGGCCACCGCCTTACGACCTCGGTGGCAATAGTGCGCGGGCTCCCGACGCCCTGCGACTCCGCCTCCGGCGTTGTCGTCGGTCGACGACGCTCCGCGTCGCCTCCCTCCTCCGCCTTGGACGCGAAGCCGCATGACGCCGCTCGCTGATCCACGCTCCATTGCCCCCGAGGTCGTTACGACCTCGGGGGCAATAGAGCCCGCGGCGTCACCGGCCCGACTCTGAGGGGCGACGGCCGACGTCTGCGAACGCAGGGTGGGGTCGGTCCGAACCCGGACCGACCCCACACCGCAGGCCTCGCGTACTGCCTCACTTCACCGGCGTGAAGTCCCTCGCCCCGATGAAGTCGGGTCGTGGAACGGGCGCCGCGAACGGCGCGACCGCCGCGTTCTCCACGCTGTTGAACACGATGAAGACATTGCTGCGCGGGTACGGCGTGATGTTGTCGCCCGAGCCGTGCATGCAGTTGCAGTCGAACCAGGTCGCGGAACCGGCGTTCCCCGTGAAGAGCTTGATGCCGTGCTCCTCGGAAATGCGGGTCAGCGCGGCGTCCGAAGGCGTACCGGCGCCCTGCATCTGCAGCGACTGCCGGTAATTGTCCCTCGGTGTCTCGCCCGCGCAGCCGAGGAACTCCTTGTGCGACCCCGGCATGATCATCAAGCCGCCGTTGGTCGCCAGGTTCTTGGTCAGCGCGATCGACACGGACACGGTCCGCATGTTCGCCAGACCGTCCTCGGCGTGCCAGGTCTCGAAGTCCGAGTGCCAGTAGAAGCCCGAGGCCCCGAACCCCGGCTTGACGTTGATCCGCGACTGGTGGACGTACACGTCGGATCCGAGGATCTGGCGGGCGCGGCCCACCACTCGCGGGTCACGCACCAGCTGGGCGAAGATCTCGCTCATCCGGTGCACCTCGAAGACCGACCGTACGTCCTGCGACTTGGGCTCTATGATCGAGCGCTCGTCGGCCCGGACCCCGGGGTCGTTGATCAGCCGGTCCAACTCGGCGCGGTACAGCACCACTTCGTCGGGGGTGATCAGCTGGTCGACCGTGAGGAAGCCGTCCCGCTCGAAGCTCTGGAGCTCCGGGGCTTCGACCGGTCCCGGCGCGCCGGGCACGGACCAGACGACCGGGTCCTGGCGGGGGGTGGTCACCTCGGCCGTACCGCGCGTCGGGTATCGGTCGGTCTTCGGTTCGCGGGCGGTCGTCGGGGTCAGTACGTCGGTCATGGATCAGCCCTCCTCTGTCAGCAGCGGGTATACGCCGTTCTCGTCATGGTCCTCCCGTCCGGTGACGGGGGGGTTGAACACGCACACGCAGCGGAAGTCGGTCTTGGGCCGCATGGTGTGCCGCTCGTGGCCGTCCAGCAGGTACATCGTGCCGGGCGAGATCCAGTGGGTCTCGCCAGTCTCGTCGTTGGTGAGCTCGGCCTCGCCCTCCGTGCACAGCACGGCCTCGATGTGGTTCGCATACCACATCGACGTCTCCGTACCCGCGTACAGCACGGTTTCGTGGAGCGAGAAGCCCACCTTTTCCTTGGCGAGCACGATGCGCTTGCTCTCCCAGGTCCCGGAGGCAGCCTTCACATGCCGGTCGGTGTTCTCGATGTCCTTGAAAGATCGGACGATCACGGTGAGTCGTAGCCCTTCTCTATACGGTGGTGCGTCGTACGTCGTGCGTCAGGCGGTCTCGCGGACCGACCGGGCCAGGATGCGCAGGCCCTGGTCGAGCTCCTCGGCGGTGATGGTGAGCGCCGGGAGCAGCTTCACGACCTCGCTCTGCGGGCCCGAGGTCTCCAGCAGCATCCCCAGCTCGAAGGCGCGGCGGCAGACCGCGGAGGCGCGCGGCTTGTCGGTGAACTCAAGACCCCAGACCAGGCCGCGGCCGCGGAAGCTCAGGCCGGCCCCGTCGTTCTCCTCGACGATGGCGAGAAGCGCGCGCTCGACCTGTTCGCCGCGGAGCTCGGTCTGCTTCTCCATCTGGCCGTCGGTCCAGTAGGTGTCCAGCGCGGCGGACGCGGTGACGAACGCCGGGTTGTTGCCGCGGAAGGTGCCGTTGTGCTCGCCCGGCTCCCAGATGTCCAGCTCCGGCTTGAACAGGCAGAGCGACATGGGCATGCCGTAACCGCTGATCGACTTCGACAGCGTGACGATGTCCGGCGTGATGCCCGCCTCCTCGAAGGAGAAGAACTTGCCGGTACGGCCGCAGCCCATCTGGATGTCGTCGACGATCAGCAGCATGTCCTGGCGCTTGCACAGCTCGGACAGCGCGCGCAGCCACTCGGCGCGGGCCACATTGATGCCGCCCTCGCCCTGCACCGTCTCGACGATCACGGCGGCGGGCTTGTTGAGGCCGGAGCCCTGGTCGTCGAGCAGCCGCTCGAACCACAGGAAGTCTTCCACCGTGCCGTCGAAGTAGTTGTCGAACGGCATCGGGGTGCCGTGCACCAGCGGGATGCCGGCGCCGGCCCGCTTGAAGGCGTTGCCGGTGACGGCGAGCGCGCCCAGCGACATGCCGTGGAAGGCGTTGGTGAACGAGACGACGGACTCGCGGCCCTTCACCTTGCGGGCCAGCTTGAGCGCGGCCTCGACGGCGTTGGTGCCGGTCGGGCCCGGGAACATCACCTTGTACGGAAGATCACGCGGTCGCAGGATCACGTTCTGGAAGGTCTCCAGGAACGCCCGCTTCGCGGTCGTCGCCATGTCCAGGCCGTGGGTGATGCCGTCGCGTTCGATGTAGTCGATCAGCGCCCGTTTGAGTACCGGGTTGTTGTGTCCGTAGTTGAGTGACCCGGCGCCGGCGAAGAAGTCGAGGTAGGTATGGCCGTCCTCGTCGTGGAGGTGACTGCCCTGCGCGCGGTCGAACACGGCCGGCCAGCCGCGGCAGTAGCTTCGTACTTCGGATTCGAGGGTCTCGAAGACGCTCAGGGCGGGAGGGGTGATGGTCATGGCGGTCTCCTGGTGAGTGGGGGGTGTCAGGAAGCGATCGGGCCGATGCGGTACAGCACTTCGGGCAGGTGTGATCCCTCAGGGAACAGCCCGCCGTCGAAGAGGACTTCGCGCTCCAGGGACGCTCCCTGGCGCTCGGCGTACGAGGTGAAGAGCCGGTCGGATGCGGTGTTGTCCGGCGTCACCGTCGTCTCTATCGCCTTGACCCCCTGGCCTGCGACGACCTTTGCGGTCAGCGCGTCCAGCAGAACCCCGGCAAGCCCGCGGCCACGGTGATCGTGACCGACGGCGACCTGCCAGATGACCAGCGTTTCGGGGCTATCAGGACGTACGTAGCCCGTGATGAAGGCGATTGGTTCGCCCTCCGGGTGATCGCGCGCCACCACTGAGGTCGCGGCGAAGTCACGGCACCACAGCAGATAGCTGTACGAGGAGTTGAGGTCCAGGACCTCGGAGTCGCGGGCAATGCGCCAGATCGCGGCTCCGTCCTCCACTCGTGGAGCATCGATCTGCATGAATTCGCTTCGGGCACGTGCAAGGTCTGCTTGTGCGGCAGTCATGTGGAAGGAATTTACCGAGCAAATTCAAAAAGTGCATCGTCGGATGAGGTTGGCTGAGAGGCGACGCTGTGTTATCGCGCGGGCCCACACGGGCGCAAAGGTGTTGCGAAAACAGATGATTTGCCCGTAAATATACGGGCAAATCGTCTTGAGTGTGGGGTCGGTCACAAGGCCGTAACTCTCGTGAGACGTGCCCGAATTGAGCCTTTCGGCCATGTTGAAATCGTGGCGTTTAGGGTTGGAAAAAGCGGGCAGAAGAATACGGGAAGCTGCGCTAATAAAGCGGCCATATGTCATCCGGAATTCATGGAATTCAAAGGCGATTATTCATTGGGCCAGGTTTCCGTCACGGCCTTGCGGGCAGCTTCAAGGTCCACCGGTCGGCCCGAGCCGCTCAGTGCCGCCCCCAGCGCCGCGAGCGAGGACTGCACGACGCCCCGGGTGGCGTCCACCCCGTAGTGATTGACCCGGATCATCTCCTTGGCCAGCGTGCCGCCGCCCGCGATCAGCGGCAGCGACGGGTCGGCCGCCAGGGCGGTGGCGACCAGCTCCGACGCGTCGACCCCGGCGGGGGAGCGCAGCGTCGTGGCCACCGGCGCCGCGTCCCGCGCTTCGTGGACGTACGGCTCCAGGCCGCCGCCCAGCGCGAGCGCACCCGCGCGGGTGGCCGACGCGGCGGCGCTGTGGCGGTCCATGACCGCGTCGAGGCCCTCCGCCTCGACGCGCTCGACACACGCGTCGAGCGCCAGCATCTCCAGCTGGGCCGGCGCGTGCAGCAGCGTCCTTCGGCCACCGTCGATCCACCGCTCCTTCCAGTCAAGAAGTGAAAGGTAGGAGCGACGGGGGGCCTGCGGGTTCGCCGCGATGCGCTCCCAGGCGCGCGCGCTCACCGACACCGCGGAGACACCGGCCGGGCCGCCCATCGCTTTCTGCGCGCCGATCACGCACAGATCCACCCCCCACGCGTCGGGCAGCAACGGCTCGGCGGCCACCGAGGCGACCGCGTCCAGCATGAAGAGGGCGCCGTGGGCCCGTACGACCTCACCGATCGCGGCGACCGGGTTGGTGTTGCCGGTGGCCGCCTCGGCGTGCACCAGGGAGACGAAGTCGATCTCCGGGTGCTCGGCCAGCGCGTGCGCCACCTGGTCCGCCGACACGGCCGTGTCGAAGGGGACCGCCAGATCGATCACGGTCGCACCGCAGTCGCGCAGCCAGTTGCCGAAGGTCTGCCCGTACGGCCCCGTCACGACATTCAGCGCCGTCGAACCGGGGTGCGCGGCCCCGCGGATGCAGCCCTCCAAGGGAAGCAGCGCCTCGCCCTGCATGATGACGACGTCCTGCTCGGTGGAGAGCAGCGCGGCGACCCGCCGCTCGATCTGCGCGAAGTGCTCTGCGGTCAGCGGGGGCAGGTCCAGCAGCGGGTGTGTCACGGCGGTGCTCTCTTCGCGAGGGTGATCGGGCTTTCGGCCGAGACTACCCACCGCCTCCGACAGCCCCCGCGGCGTCCTCGTACAGTGCTGTTCATGAGTGATCACGGGGTGCTCCGGGTGAAGGGGCGGGTACTCGCCGGACCCGACGACGTCAGGGACGAGTTGTGGGCCGTGGACGGCCGGATCACCTACGAACGGCCCGTCGGCGCACGCGACGTGACGACCGTCGACGGCTGGGCGCTGCCCGGCCTGGTCGACGCGCACTGCCATGTCGGGCTCGACCGGCATGGGCCGGTCGACGACGCCACCAGCGAGAAGCAGGCGCTCACCGACCGGGAGGCGGGCACCCTGCTGATCCGCGACGCGGGATCACCGTCCGACACCCGCTGGATCGACGACCGCGCCGACCTGCCGAAGATCATCAGGGCGGGTCGGCACATCGCCCGCACGCGCCGTTACATCCGCAACTACGCCCATGAGATCGAGCCCGGCGACCTGGTCGCGTACGTGGCCCGGGAGGCGCGCCGCAGTGACGGCTGGGTCAAGCTCGTCGGCGACTGGATCGACCGGGAGACCGGCGACCTGAGCGCGTGCTGGCCGCGCGGCGAGGTGGAGGCGGCCATCGCCGAGGCGCACCGGCTGGGCGCCCGCGTCACCGCGCACTGCTTCGCCGAGGACGCGCTTCGCGATCTCGTCGAGGCCGGGATCGACTGCATCGAGCACGCGACCGGGCTGACCGAGGACACGATCCCGTTCTTCGCCGAGCGCGGCGTCGCGATCGTCCCGACGCTGGTCAACATCGCGACCTTCCCGCACCTGGCGGACGGCGGCGAGGCGAAGTTCCCGCGCTGGTCCGCCCATATGCGGGACCTGTACGAGCGGCGCTACGACACGGTGCGCGCGGCGTACGACGCGGGAGTGCCGGTCTTCGTCGGAACGGACGCGGGCGGGTCGCTGGCGCACGGTCTGGTGGCCGCCGAGGTGGCCGAGCTGGTGAAGGCGGGCATCCCGGCCCTGGACGCCCTGTCGGCGACGGCGTGGGGGGCGCGGGAGTGGCTGGGGCGCCCTGTGCTGGAGGAGAGCGCCCCAGCGGACCTGGTGGTGTACGACGAGGACCCGCGGGCGGACGTGCGAGTGCTGGCGGCGCCGCGGCGGATCGTGCTGGACGGGCGGATCGTCGGCTGACGGCTCTGCCTGCTCGGCGGGCAGCGCCCGTCAGCGGGCATCAGTGTGTTGACAGAGCGTGACCCGCGCACCTTGTGCGTCGTTGTACGCTCCCACGCCCGCCCGGCGCGGGAGCGGTGGTGACCCCTTTTTCGCCGTTGCGCAGGTGCCGCATGGGAAAATTTGTACCGACAGATTCGAATACAGACACGGAAACCCCCCTTTGGGGTGAACTCACGCCAGGTTGCTGCCTGTTCACCCTAAGTGCGTAAAGATTCCGGTGTCTCGGTCGCCGGTACCCACGATGTCCCCCCATTGACGGGTGCCGGGCGACGCCATGTCACTTGTGGGGGTTCCACCACCTTGAACAGCTCTTTCTTCAGCATGCCCGCGCGCCGTTGCGCCGTCGTCGCGACGGCCGTCGCACTGGCCGCAGGCCCCGCGGCGCTGTTCGCCGCCGCTGCCCCGGCGCACGCCACCGGAGGCGGCGAAGGGAAGGCGAGTGCCGTCGTGCTCCGCACCGGGCTCGATGTGTCACTGCTCAACAAGACCGTCAACGTGCCGCTCAGGACCGTCCTCAATGAGGTGCAGGCCCCGGCGAGTGCCGAGAAGACCGCGCTGACGGTCTCCCTGGACGGTGTCGGGCAGGGCGGTGCGGTCAATGTGCTGCGCGCCGACGTGGCCACGTCGAGAGCGACCGCCGACGCGCACAGGGCGGAGGGGTACACCAACCTCGCGCACGCCAAGATCCATGTGCCCGGGCTGCCGTTGCTCTCCCTCATCGAGGTCGAGAAGGTCACGTCGAGGGCGCTGTGCGAGGCGGGCAAGAAGCCCGTCGCCGAGTCCAATGTGCTGGGCGCGGTGACGGTACTCGGCAAGAAGGTCACGCTGACTGCGGGCGGCACCACGCGGGTCGACGTGCCCGCGGTGGGTGAGGTCACGCTCGACCTGTCGAAGCGCGGCACCACCTCGCGCACGGCCGCGGCCACCGCGCTCGAACTCAGGGTCTCCGTGAACCCGCTCAAGCTGAACGTCGCCGAGGTCGCGGGCACGGTCACGCTGGCCGGCGCGACCTGCGAGTCGCCGAAGGCACCGGTGGCGAAGCCGGAGGAGCCGAAGGAGCAGCCCGGAGTGGAGCCCCAGACGGCACCCGTCCCGCCGACCGAGGCGAACCTCGCGGAGACCGGCGGCAACTCCGCGACGCCGTACATCGCGGGCGGCGCGGTCGCCCTGCTGGCGGCGGGCAGCGGAGCGCTGGTGCTGGTACGGGCGAGGGCACGCGGAAGGGGCTGACCGCTGTGCGGGGCTTGTTCCCCACTTCGGCTCTTCCCGTGACCGGGGGCAGGCCCCCGGACCCCCTGGACGCCCTTCGGGCGTGTCCTTGATCGCTGGACGGGCTGGATGTTGCCGCTTGCGGCAACTTTTCAGCCCGTCCAGCGATCAAGGACCGGGGGCTGGGGCGGAGCCCCCACACGGCGGCAGCCGCAAAATGTCACAGCCGGGAAGGGGCGGGTAACGACCTCGGGGGCAATGGGGCGTGGATCAGCGAGCGGCGTTATGCGGCTTCGCGTCCAAGGCGGAGGAGGGAGGCGACGCGGAGCGTCGTCGACCGACGACAACGCCGGAGGCGGAGTCGCGGGACGCCGGGAGCCCGCGCACTATTGCCCCCGAGGTCGTAAGGGGACAGGCCCGCCGCAGGTGGCCCGGCACCCCATCCCGGTGCCCGCACCGCATCCCCGCACTCCGGTGCCCGCCCCGCACCCCCGCACCCGGCTTCAGCCCGCTGCGGGCGCCCCGCACCGCAGCGCCCGCACCTCTCACCCCGCAGCGCCCTCACCCCGCGACCAGCGTCAGCGCCTGATCCAGCGCCTGCAGGAAGCGGCCCGTCGTCACCCGGTCCCGCACCGCGACCCGCAGCCACTCGGGTCCCAGCCCCGGAAACGTGTCCCCCCGCCGCACCGCGAAGCCGAGGGCGCGCAGCCGAACCCGTACCTCGTCGCCCCGTTCCATCCGGACCAGCACGAACGGCCCTTCGGCCGCCTCCACCGCCCGTACCTCGTCGAACTCCGCGAGCCCGGCCAGCAGATGCGCCCGGTCCGCGGCGACCCGCTGGGCTGCGCGCGTGGCCTCCGCGAGCGCCGGGGGCGCAAGACACGCCTCGGCGGCGATCAACGCAGGTGTGGAGACCGGCCACAGGGGCTGCGCGCGCTCCAGCGTCCTGATCGTCCCCGGATCCGCCAGGACGTATCCGATGCGCAGTCCCGCGAGCCCCCAGGTCTTGGTGAGGCTGCGCAGCACCACCAGACCCGGCACGTCGGTGCGGCTCGCCAGTGCCTGCGGCTCACCGGGCACCGCGTCCATGAACGCCTCGTCGACCACGAGCGTCCGCCCGGGACGCGCCAGCCGGGCGATGGTGTCCGCCGGGTGCATGACGGATGTCGGGTTGGTCGGATTGCCGATCACCACCAGGTCCGCGTCCTCGGGCACGACCGCGGGATCGAGCCGAAAGCCGTCCGACTCCCGCAGCAGCACCCGGCCGACGTCGTGACCCGCGTCGCGCAGCGCCGCCTCGGGCTCGGTGAACTGCGGGTGCACGACCACCGGGCGGCGTACCGCGAGCGCGCGCGCGATCAGTACGAACGCCTCCGCCGCGCCCGCCGTCAGGAGCACCCGCTCGACCGGCAGCCCGTGCCGTCGCGCGACCGCCTCGCGCGCGGCCCGCCCGTCCGGGTAGGCCGCGAGCGTGTCCAGACAGGCGGCGATGCGCTCCTTGAGCCAGGCGGGCGGGGTGTCCGCACGGACATTGACCGCGAGGTCGACCAGCTTCCCGTCGCGGATCTCCGCGTCCCCGTGATGACGCAGGTCGTGACCTGCGTCAGTGGGCGTGTGCATGGCCATCGTGTTGGTGCTGCCCGTGCCCATGTCCATGTCCGTGCCCGTCGTCGTCGGGGTGGAAGTGCGGCTGCTGCAGCGCCCCCACCTTGTCCTCGAAGCCGGGCAGCGCGATGCGGTAGACACAGGAGTCGCAGTTCATCCGGATGTCGCCCTGGACGGCTTCCCGGTAGCGCTCCATCACGAGGTCCATCAGCTCCTCGGTGGGACCGATGACGGCGGCCGAACGCACCCCGGTCTCCGGGTGTGCGTCCGCCCAGTCCTGTGTCTGCTGCAGCACCCGGTCCGGCAGGATCCCGGTGAACAGGAAGTACGGCAGGACCACGATGTGCTTGGCCCCGAGCCTGGTGCAGCGGTCGAGCCCGCTCGGCACGTCGGGCGCGGCGAGCGAGACGAACGCGGTTTCCACACCTGCGTACCCACGTCCCTCCCAGAACAGTCGTGCCGCCTTGAAGACCTCGGCGTTGGCATCCGGATCGGTTGAGCCGCGGCCCACCAGCAGCACGGTCACATTGGAGCGGTCCAGTTCGCCGATGACCTCTTCGACCCGGCGCTCCAGGACGGTCATCAGGCCCGGGTGCGGGCCCAGCGGACGGCCGTACGTGTAGGAGATCCCGGGGTGGCGCTCCTTCTCACGGGCCAGCGCCGCCGGGATGTCGCCCTTGGCGTGACCTGCGGAGACCAGCATCAGGGGGACGGCCGCGAAACGTTTCGAGCCACGCTCGACCAGGTCGGCGACGGCGTCGCCGAGCGGCGGCGGGGAGAGCTCGATGAAGCCGCCGGCGACCAGCAGTTCGGGGTGGCGGATGCCCAGCTCCTGGACGAAGTCCCGGAAGGCTCCGGCTCCCGCCTGGTCGCGGGTGCCGTGGCCGGCGATGAGCAGTGCGGGCGCGGTGGTCACGCGTTCTCCTTGGTGAGGGGGGCGATGGGGGGCGTGTAGAGCAGGGCGTTGAGTGCGGCCGCGGCGACCGCGGACCCGCCCTTCTCGGACACGTTGCTGACGGCGGGCAGTCCGCTCTCGCGCAGCGCCGCCTTGGACTCGGCCGCCCCGACGAAACCGACCGGCAGGCCGATGACGAGCGCGGGCGCCGCGTCGAGGAGCAGCAGTTCCTCCAGGGCGGTGGGGGCGCAGCCGATCACCCACAGGGCGCCGGGACCCACCTGCTCGTACGCGAGTCTGACCGCGTGCGCGCTGCGGGTAAGACCCGGGCCCGCCGTGGCCTCCTTCAGGCGGCACACCGTCTCGCGCCGGGTGATGCCCGCGGCGACCATCTCGACGTCGGCGACAACCGGCGCACCGGCGTGCAGGGCGGCGTGCGCGGCTTGGAGTGCGCTCTCGTCGCAGACGAGGTCGGTGGCGTACTCAAGGTCCGCGGCGGAGTGAATGACCCGCTCGACGACGGCCCGGGTGAGCGGCGGGAAGTGCGAGGTGTCCAGGCGTGAGCGCAGCCGCCGGAAGGACTCCTGCTCGATGGGGTGGACGATCCGGTCCGTGGTCATCACGAGCCCTCCGTCTGCCAGCGGTAGCCGCGCGGCGTCACCATGCGGCCCGCGATCTCACGGGCCGCGGTGTTGCCGACGACCACGACGGTCATCATGTCGACGGTCGTCGGGTCGATCCCGGCGAGCGTGGTGAGTCGGCTGGTGCCGTCCGGGCGGGAGGCGTTGCGTACGACACCGACGGGCGTCGAGGGCTCCCGGTGCTCCGCGAGGATCGACAACGCCTTGGGGAGCTGCCAGTCGCGGCCCCGGCTGCGCGGGTTGTAGAACGTCACGACGATGTCGGCCTCCGCCGCCGCCCGTACCCGCCGCTCGATGACCTCCCACGGGGTGTGCAGGTCGGAGAGGCTGATCGAGACATGGTCGTGGCCGAGCGGTGCGCCCAGGATCGCGGCGGCGGCGAGGGCCGCCGTCACCCCGGGGACGCCGACGACGTCGATGTCGTCGCTCGCCTCGGCGAGCGCGGGCGACGCCATGGCGTACACGCCCGCGTCCCCCGAGCCGATCAGTGCGACGGCGTGCCCCGCGCGGGCCTCGGCGACAGCGGTACGGGCCCGCTCCTCCTCGGCGCCGAGGCCCGATTCGAGCACCCGGGTGCCGGGCCGCAGCAGGTCCCTGATCTGGTCGACGTACTGATCGAGCCCGACGAGCACCGAGGCGCGCCGTATCTCCGTACGGGCCCGCGGCGTCAGCAGGTCCCGGGCGCCGGGCCCGAGCCCGACCACGGCGAGCCGTCCGCGCGGCTGCTTGCGCACGACGGCGCAGGTGGCCATCGCCGGGCGCCCCTCCGGCGCCGACTTCCGCTTGGGTACGAGCAGTTCGCCCCCGCCGACGAGCGCGGCGGCCTCCGCCACGGAGGGCGTCCCCACGGCGGCGAGCGGCGCCCCCGACGGATTGGGCACCTCGACGGCGGCCAGTTCCTCCGCGGCGTACGTCCGCAGCGGGACGCCCAGCCGCGCGGCGGCCTCCACGATCCCGGCCTCGTCCGCCTTGGCGTCGACTGTCGCGAGCGCGGCGACGGAACGGGCGGAGAGACCGGCGTCGGCCAGGGCGGCCTCGATGAGCCCGAGCACCTCGTCGACGGACGCGCCCCGGCTGGCCCCGACCCCGACGACGAGTGACGGCGGGCGCAGCACGGCCTCCCGCGCCTCGGGTTCGACGAGCAGATCGGTGACGCGCAGGACGGTGGGCCCGGCCTGTGCCGCGCCCACGGCGGCGTCGGCCAGCACGGTGTGGGCGGCGGTCGCGGCCATCGCGGCGGCGACGCCCCCGACCGGAACGGGGGCCGCGGCCACGGCCTCGATCATGTCGTCGGCCGCTCGCCCGGCGGCGTCGGTGCCCGCGTCAGTTGTGCCGTCGGCGACCGGGTCCGGGGCCACATTCGGCGGCAGCGCGGGCAGCGGCCACACGGCATCCGCGTGAAGAGCCACTGGCGAGCCGTCCAGGGCCGCCCGCGTCACCGCGGCGACCGCACCCTCGACCGGCCAGCCCAGGGTGTCCAGGCCCGGGATGTCCATCGCGTCCGTGGCCGTGGTGACGACCGGGGCGCAGGGCAGCACATCGGACACCGCGAGCGCCAGCGCGTTCGCGCCGCCGCCGTGGCCGCCGATCAGCGAGACGGCGTGGCGCTGCGCCTCGTCGACGCACACGACCCCGGGGTCCGACGCCTTGTCCTTCAGGAGCGGCGCGATCAGCCGGACGACCGCGCCCGTCGCCAGGAAGCAGACCAGCTGGTCGCATTCCGCGAAGGCACGCCCGACGGCCTCCCTCACTGGTCCCTCGTAGACCCGGGTGCGCGCGGGCCAGGCCGAGGCCAGCCGGTCGCGGGCCACGGCGCCTGCCGCCGTGGCGGAGATGAGGCCGATCACTCGACTGCTCCTTCAATAGCCGAATCCGCGGGGCGATGTCCCCACAGCAGAAAGACAGGGTTGGCTGCCGCGAGCCGGGTGACACCGCCGGGCAGCGGCGCGAGGCGTGAGGACTGCAGCAGTACGCCCTCGGGCTCGAAACCGGCGCCCGCCAGCGCTTCGCGCACCTCTGGCACCCGGTCGAGCGCCGCGAGGGCGACCACGACCGTGCGCCGTGCGCGCCGGGCGCACGCGGCGACGATGGTGGACAGTTCGCGCCCCCCACCGCCGATGAACACCGCGTCCGGATCGGGCAGTCGTGACAGCACCGTCGGCGCCGCGCCGTGCAGGGTCTGCACGTCCACACCGTGCGCGGCGGCGTTGGCCCGGATGCGCTCGACGCCGTCGGAGGTCTTCTCCACGGCGATCGTGGCGGCGCCGAGCCGGGCGCACTCCACGGCCACCGAGCCCGACCCGGCGCCGATGTCCCACACCAGGTCCCCGGGGCGCGGGCCGAGCCTGGCCAGCGCCAAGGCCCGCACCTCGAACTTGGTGATCATCGAATCGCGGTGCTCGAACGCCTCCTCGGGCAGCGCCCAGGAGGAAGCCAGGGCGACCTGCCCGGCCACCGTCCGCTGCGCCGGAGCCAGCGCCCGGGACTCGTCCAGGCACACAACAACGCTGACCGTCCCCGGCCAGTCGCGCGCCGCCGCCTCGGCGGGGGAGAGGCGCAGCACGCTCTCGGCCTCCGGGTCACCGAGCGACGAAGCGACCACCAGGGTGCGCGGTATGCCGGTACGGGCCAGCGCGGCGCCCAGCTCCGCGGGCCCGGCGCCCGGACCCGTCAGGACTGCCGTCTTGGGATGCACCCGGCACACGTTCACCGCGGTCCGCAGCTCACGCCCGTGCGCGCTGACGACGACCGCGTCGTCCCACGGCAGCCCGAGCCGGGCGAAGGCGACCGCGACCGACGGCGCCCCCGGCCGTACGTCGAGGGCGTCCGCCCCGAAGCGCTCGGCCAGCGCCCGCACGATCCCGAAGAACCCGGGGTCCCCGGAGGCCAGCACCACGACGCCGAGGTCCGGATTCTCGGCCAGGTACCTCTCTATGGAGTCCAGCGCCGGCGCGAGCGGGCCGAGGACCAGCCGGGCCGTCCCCTCGGGCAGTGCGGCGGAGTCCAGATGGCGCCTGCCGCCGACCACGAGAGCGGCGGCGTCCAGTGCCGCGCGGGCGCCCGGGGCGAGCGACGCGCCCGTCCCCGTACCGATGACAGTGATGGCGAGAGAGGTCATGAGCCGGACTTCTCCGCCGGTTCGGCCACGGGCTTCCCCGACGACTTCTCCGCGTTCTCCGCGCGCAGTGAGGCCCTCGCCGCCCGGTCGGCCCGCCGGAAACCGTGGAAGTGGCCCGGGTGGTAGAGATGCGAACGGGTGCCGGACGCGGACAGGGCCGGGCCCACCAGGAAGAGCGTGTGCTTCCAGAGCTTGTGCTCCTTCACGGTCTCCTCCAGCGTCGCGATGGTGCAGGGCAGCACCAGCTCCTCCGGCCAGGTCACCTGATAGGCGACGATCACCGGGGTGTCCGTCGGATAGCCGCCCTCAAGCAGCTCCGCGGTCAGCTGCCCGGAGCGGGCCGCCGACAGGAAGACGGCCATCGTCGTGCCGTGCCGCGCGAACTCCCGCACCTCCTCGCCGGGGGGCATCGGCGTCTTCCCGCCGCCCAGCCGGGTCAGGATCACGGACTGCGCCACCTCGGGGATCGTCAGCTCGCGCTGCGCGATCGCGGCGACAGCCGAGAACGACGAGACACCCGGCACGATCTCGACCTCCAGGCCCAGGTCGTCGCAGCGGTCGACCTGCTCCTGGGTGCCACCCCACAGGGCGGGATCGCCGGAGTGCACCCGGGCGACCTTCAGACCGTCCCTGACCGCCCGCTCGTACACCGCGACGACGTCCTCCAGGGACATCGCCGCCGAGTCCAGGATCTCGGCGCCCACGCGCGCGTGGTCCAGGATTTCGGCCTGCACCAGGCTCGCCGCCCAGATCACGACATCGGCGGCGGCGATGGCTCGCGCGGCGCGGAAGGTCAGCAGATCGGCGGCGCCGGGGCCGGCACCGACGAAGGTCACCTTGCCGGTGGGGGCATCGGCCATGAGTGTGGGGTCCTCTCGGGTACAGAACATCAGGTGTAGGGGAAATCAGGTGTGCGGGGTGGATCTTGGATGTGCGGAGTGAGGGGCTAATCGGCTAGCAAGGGCACATGGCCGTCTTTGTAGCGCTCGGCGCGTTCTGCATGACGCTGTTCGGCGGGTGGGTGGCGCAGCGCGTCACCGACCGGCGCCACCTCGTGCTGGGCCTGGCCGGCGGGCTGATGCTCGGAGTCGTCGGCCTGGACCTGCTGCCCGAGGCGCTGGCCGCCGCGGGCAGGGAACTCTTCGGGGTGCCGCGTGCCCTGCTGCTGTTCGTCGGCGGCTTCCTGGTGGCCCACCTGGTGGAACGGATGCTCGCGGTACGCCAGGCGGCGCACGGGGCGAGCGAGGAACGCGTGCCTCAGGTCGGACTGACCGCGGCGGCGGCAATGGTCGGCCACAGCCTGATGGACGGCATCGCGCTCGGCGCGGCCTTCCAGGTCGGCGGCGGCATGGGCACGACCGTCGCGCTCGCCGTCATCACCCACGACTTCGCGGACGGCTTCAACACGTACACGCTCACCAGCCTGTACGGGAACGAGCGCCGCAAGGCGGTCGCGATGCTCTTCGCGGACGCGCTGGCCCCCGTGGTGGGCGCGGCGTCGACGCTGCTGTTCACTCTTCCGGAGGAACTGCTCGGCAGCTATCTCGGGTTCTTCGGCGGCGCCCTGCTCTACCTCGCCGCCGCCGAGATCCTGCCCGAGGCCCACCACGACCACCCGGCCCGCTCCACCCTGCTGTGCACGGTCGCCGGAGTGGCCTTCATCTGGCTGATGGTGGGTCTGACGGGCTGAGGGCCCCGCTGCGGGACTCACAGCTTGCCCCCGCGGCCACCGTCACGCCTGGCCGGCGCGATGAGCGTCGAGAGGTACGGCAACGGACCGCCCCCGGTGAGCTCGGCGGCCGGGCGGATCGATTCTTCGGGCAGCCCGAGCGCCGAACCCCACACGGCGCTCTCGGTGCGGCCCGTCTCGCGCAGCGCCGTCGCCACCTCACCCGCCAGCCGCCCGAACTTGTACGCCACCACCGTGCCGGGACCCTCCAGGGCCTCCTTGAGCACGGCCGCACCCGCGGTCACCGGCACCAGCGTCAGTGGCTCCGTACCCTCCGCCAGCACCGCTCCGCTGCGTGCCGCGAGATCCTGCATGGCGGTGATCCCCGGCACGGTCTCGATGACCGTCCCCGGCAGCAGTGCGCCGATGGTCTGCGCGAGATACGTGAACGTCGAGTACACATTGGGGTCGCCGATCGTCGCGAAAGCCACCATGCCGTGCGCACGCAGCAGTTCGGCGACGCGCGAGCCCGCCGCGTCCCAGGCGGCCTCGCGCCGGGGCCGGTCCTCGCGCTCATTGAGCGCGAACACCACCCGGACGACCTTCGCCGCGTCGACGTAGTGCAGCACCGTCGCCTCGGCCCGCCCGGGCTCTCCCACATCGGTTCCATCGGGCGCGGCCATGACGGGCACGACCACCACGGCCGCGTCCCGCAGGGCGTTGACGCCCTTGACGGTCACCAGCTCCGGGTCACCGGGCCCGACACCGACTCCGGTCAGCTTGCCGCTCATCCCGCACACCTTTCGACGAATCTGCGGGCCATGCCGGGCTCGGCGGCCCAATGCGTGTGCAGGAAACTCGCATGCACGCCCTCCTGTACGAAACCTTCGACCCGGCGCTCGGGCAGATGCATGCCCCACGCGGGGGTCGCGCCCGCCCCGGGCTCGATCACCGTCCGGTGGAACTCGTGCCCCCGCAGCCGCGTCCCGGTGGCCGCCAGCACACTGTCCGACACCGCCACCGCCTCCCGATAGCCCAGCGTCAGCCCCTCCGACATCCGCGCCTCGGCGTCCAGCACCCCGCACATCGGCTGCCCGTCCAGAGAGCGCGCGAGGTACAGCAGCCCGGCGCACTCGGCGGCAACGGGCGCCCCGGAGCGCGCGAGCTCGGCGACGGCCTCGCGGAGCGGCTCGTTGGCGGACAGCTCGGGGGCGTACACCTCAGGAAATCCGCCCCCGACGACAACACCGCGCGCCCCCTCGGGAAGCGCCTCGTCCCGCAGCGGGTCGAAGGGCACCACCTCGGCGCCTGCGGCGGCGAGCAATTCACCGTGCTCGGCGTAGGAGAACGTGAACGCGGCCCCGGCGGCGACGGCGACCACAGGCCGCCGACCTCTCTCCGCGTCCGGCCCGTCCGGCCTGCCCGCGACCGCCGCCGGATCCCACGCGTCCCCCGCGAGCGCGGGCGCACTGCGCGCCAGAGCCAGCAGCGCCTCCAGGTCGCACCCGGCCCGCACCTGCTCGGCCAGCGCGACCACGGCCTCCACGGCCTCCGCCCGCCGCTCGGCCACCGGCACAAGCCCCAGGTGCCGCGACGGTGTCCGCACCTGCTTGACGCGCCGCAGCGCACCGAGCACCGGCACGCCCGACTCGTCCAGCGCCTCGCGCAGCAACTGCTCGTGCCGCTCGGAGCCCACCTTGTTCAGGATCACCCCGCCGATCCGCACCCGCGGATCCCAGGAGGCGAAACCGTGCACCAGCGCCGCCACCGACCGGGACTGCGACGACGCGTCCACGACCAGCACCACCGGCGCGCCGAGCAGCCCCGCCACCTGCGCGGTGGACGCCAGTTCGCCCTGCCCCGCGGCGCCGTCGTACAGGCCCATCACGCCCTCGACCACCGCCAGGTCGCACCCTGCCGCGCCGTGCGCGAACAGTGGTGCGATCAGCTCCGCACCGCACAGGTACGCGTCGAGATTGCGTCCCGGACGGCCGGTCGCCAGCGCGTGGTAGCCCGGGTCGATGTAGTCGGGGCCCACCTTGTGCGGGGAGACGGCAAGTCCGCGCTCCGCGAAGGCCGCCATCAGGCCCGTCGCGACGGTGGTCTTGCCGCTGCCTGAGCACGGCGCGGCAATGACGAGTCTGGCTACCACTCGATGCCCCTCTGGCCCTTCTGGCCCGCGTCCATAGGGTGCTTGACCTTCGACATGTCGGTCACCAGGTCGGCGTGGTCGATCAGGCTCTGCGGCGCGTTGCGCCCGGTGATCACGACGTGCTGGTTGCCGGGGCGGTCGCGCAGCACCTGGATGACCTCGTCGGTGTCCACCCAGCCCCAGTGCATCGGATACGCGAACTCGTCCAGCACGTACAGCTGGTAGGTCTCGGCGGCCAGGTCGCGCTTGACCTGCTCCCAGCCCTCGCGCGCCGCCTCCTCGTTGTCGAGCTGCGCGTCGCGCTGCACCCAGGACCAGCCCTCGCCCATCTTGTGCCAGGCGACGCTCCCGCCCTCGCCGCTCGCGCCGAGGACCTTCAGCGCGTTCTCCTCGCCGACCTTCCACTTCGCCGACTTGACGAACTGGAACACCCCGATTGGCCAGCCCTGGTTCCAGGCGCGCAGCGCCAGACCGAACGCGGCCGTCGACTTGCCCTTGCCGATGCCCGTGTGGACGACGACGAGTGGTCGGTTGCGGCGCTGGCGGGTGGTGAGACCGTCGTTCGGAACGACGGACGGCTGTCCCTGTGGCATTAAGCGGCCCTCCTGGAGCCTTGAACGTCCTTGACGAGCCCGGCGATGCTGTCGGCCCGCAGCTCGTCGAGCGTGACGGCGCTGCCGCCGAGATCGCGGGCCAGAGCCCCGGCCAGACCGAGCCGTACCGGACCCGACTCACAGTCCACGACCACCGAGGCGATGCCCTCCACGGCATGCAGCTGGGCCGCACGGGCCGCGTTCGCGACCGGCTCGGGCCCGCCCGTTGCCCGCCCGTCGGTGATGACAAGCAGCAGCGGACGGCGCGAGGGATCCCGCAGCCGCTCCACACGCAGCACGTCGTGCGCCTTCAACAGCCCCGCGGACAGCGGTGTACGGCCACCCGTCGGCAGGATCTCAAGACGGGCGGCGGCGGCCTCCACGGACGACGTCGGGGGCAGTGCCACCTCGGCGTCCTTCCCGCGGAAGGTGATCAGGCCGACCTTGTCGCGCCGCTGATAAGCGTCCAGCAGCAGCGAAAGGACCGCGCCCTTCACGGCGCTCATGCGCTGCCGCGCGGCCATCGATCCCGAGGCATCCACCACGAAGAGCACGAGGTTGCCCTCGCGCCCCTCCCGGTTCGCCTGCCGCAGATCGTCCCGGCGCACCACGAGGCCGCGCCCGGAGCGCCCGCGCGCCAGCTGATGCGGCGCTGCGGCCTGCACGGTCGCTGCCAAGTGCAGCTTGGTGAGCGCCCCTTGGGGCCGACGGGCACCGGTGGTCCTGCCGTGCTCGGTACGCGCGCGTGAACGCCGCCCCGCCGCGCCCTCGCCGAGACCGGGCACGCTCAGCATCTTCGTCCGGAACGGCGCGGAGGCCTGCGCGGCAGGCTGCTCGCCACCGCCCGCCGATCCCTTCGGCTCACCGCCCTCGGCCTCCTCGGCCCGTGCGGGCGAGTCGCCCCCGGCGGGCGCTTCGCTCTCCTCGGGCGCGCTGTCCTGCTCCAAGCCGTCCTGATCCGAGCTCTCCTGCGGGCCGTCAGGACCGTCAGCGGGCCCGTCGCCCTGCGGCGGCTGCCCGCCCCCGCCGGGCCCGTCCGGATCCGGATCGTCGTCGTCCGGGCTGCTGTTCTGCTCCAGCGTGTCGTCGAGCTTGTCCTCGTCGAGCCCCGGCGCGTCGAACGGGTTGCGCCTGCGCCGGTGCGGCAGCGCCAGCAGCGCGGCCTGCCGCACATCCTCGGCGAGCACGACCGTGCGCCCGGCCCAGGCGGCCAGCGTGGTCGCCGTACGGGCCATCACGATGTCGGCGCGCATCCCGTCGACCTCGAAGGCCGCGCAGGTCGCCGCGATCTGCCGCAACGCGCCGTCGCCCAGCCTCACCTCGGGCAGCAGGGCGCGCGCCGCCACGATGCGCGCCCGCAGCGCGGACTCCTCGTGCGCCCACTTCGCGGCGAACCCGGCGGGGTCGTCCTCGTACGCCAGGCGCCGGCGGACGACCTCCACACGCTGGTCGGTCTCCCGGGACGCGGCGACCTCCACGGTCAGCCCGAACCGGTCCAGCAACTGCGGCCGCAGCTCGCCCTCTTCGGGGTTCATCGTCCCGACCAGCAGGAACCGCGCCGCGTGCCGCACCGACACGCCCTCGCGCTCGACGTACGACGCACCCATGGCGGCGGCGTCGAGCAGCAGGTCGACCAGGTGGTCGTGCAGCAGATTGACCTCGTCGACGTACAGGATCCCGCGATGCGCGTCGGCCAACAGGCCGGGCTCGAAGGCCTTCACGCCCTCCGACAGCGCCCGCTCGATGTCGAGCGCCCCGACGAGCCGGTCCTCGGAGGCCCCGACGGGCAGCTCGACCATCCGCGCGGCGCGCGACACGCCGCCGGTGGTCTCGTGCGGTCCGTCAGGACACGCCGGGTCGGGCGACGCGGGATCACAGGAGAACCGGCACCCGGCGACCACCCGCACCTCGGGCATGAGCGCCGAAAGGGCGCGTACGGCAGTGCTCTTGGCGGTGCCCTTCTCGCCACGGACGAGCACACCGCCCACGGCAGGGGACACGGCGTTCAGCAGCAGCCCGAGCCGCAGGTCGTCCATGCCGACGATCGCGGTGAACGGGTAGTGAATCGTGTTGCTCATGCGTCGTCACCCTCCAGGTCGCCCTCAAGTTCCAGATACGTCGCGCGAAGCCGCTCCAGCGTCTGCGCGTCCGGCTCCGCCCACAGCCCGCGCTCGGCGGCCTCCAGCAGCCGCTCCGTGATGCCCCGCAGGGCCCAGGGGTTGGACTTGCGCATGAAAGCGCTGTTCTCGGGGTCGAAGACGTACTCGCTCGACAACTTCTCGTACATCCAGTCGTCGACCACACCCGCCGTCGCGTCGTACCCGAAGAGGTAGTCGACGGTGGCCGCCATCTCGAAGGCGCCCTTGTAGCCGTGCCGCCGCATCGCTGCCATCCAGCGCGGGTTGACCACCCGGGCCCGGAACACACGGTGCGTCTCCTCGCCCAGCGTGCGGGTCTTCACCTGGTCGGGCGTCGCGCTGTCACCGACGTAAGCCTCGGGGGACTCGCCCGTCAGATGGCGCACCATCGCGACCATGCCGCCGTGGTACTGGAAGTAGTCGTCCGCGTCCATCAGGTCGTGCTCACGCGTGTCGACGTTCTTCGCGGCCACCGCGATCCGGCGGAACGCCGTCTCCATGTCCCCGCGGGCCTGCCGCCCGTCGAGGCCGCGCCCGTACGCGTAACCGCCCCACACCGCGTACACCTCGGCCAGGTCGGCGTCGCTGCGCCAGTTCCTGGCGTCGATCAGCGGCAGCAGGCCCGCCCCGTACGCACCGGGCTTCGAGCCGAAGATGCGCGAGGTCGCGCGGCGGCGGTCGCCGTGCTCGGCCTCGTCCTCGGCCGCGTGCGCCCGGACGAAGTTGCGGTCGGCCGGCTCGTCCAGCTCTGCGACGGCCCGTACCGCGTCGTCGATCAGGCCGATGACGTGCGGGAAGGCGTCCCGGAAGAAGCCGGAGATGCGCACGGTCACATCGATGCGAGGCCGGCCCAGCTCCTCCAGCGGCACGATCTCGAAGCCGGTGACCCGGCGCGAGGCGTCGTCCCAGGCGGGGCGGCAGCCCAGCAGCGCCAGGATCTCCGCGATGTCGTCACCCTGGGTGCGCATCGCGGACGTGCCCCACACGGTCAGGCCGACCGACTTGGGGTAGTCGCCGGTGTCGGCCAGATAGCGGGCCACCAGCGAGTCCGCCAGCGCCTGGCCGACCTCCCACGACAGGCGCGACGGAATCGCCTTGGGGTCCACGGAGTAGAAGTTGCGGCCCGTCGGCAGGACGTTGACCAGGCCGCGGGTCGGCGAACCGGACGGTCCTGCCGGTACGTAGCCGCCCTTCAGGGCGTGCAGGATGTTGGTGATCTCGTCCGTCGTACGGGCCAGCCGCGGCACCACCTCGTCGCACGCGAAGCCCAGCACGGCCACGGCGTCCGGGAGTTCGAACCCGAGCACCTCACGCACCAAGGGCGCCGCGGCCGACTTCTCCCAGCCGCGCTCCTCCATGCCCTCCGCGAGCCGCCGGCACAGTTGCTCCAGGAGATCGATGGCGTCGGCGCCGGATCGCGCGGGGCCCGCGACGAGGGAACTCAGCCCGTCAGGCACCTTCACCGGCGCGCCGGGCTCGCCCAGCAGTTCCTTCTCGACCAGCCCGAAGTGCTCGGCGAGACAGGCCCGCAGACCGGGCAGCGCGTTGGCCTTGCCGCCCCACACCTGCGAGGCGCGCAGCACGGCCAGCACCAGGTTGACCCTGGCCTCGGCCTCCGGGCCGCCGCCCAGGATGTGCAGACCGTCACGGATCTGCACGTCCTTGATCTCGCACAGATAGCCGTCGACGTGCATGACGAACGCGTCGAAGTCGTCGTCGTCGGGCTGCTCTTCGAGATGCAGGTCGTGGTGCAGCTGGGCCGC
The DNA here is from genome assembly GCF_030063415.1 of Streptomyces sp. H27-C3. Taxonomy (GTDB): domain Bacteria; phylum Actinomycetota; class Actinomycetes; order Streptomycetales; family Streptomycetaceae; genus Streptomyces. The sequence goes on from NZ_JASITA010000007.1 coordinate 165,184, forward strand.
CGTCACCAGCGTCCAGATCTGCGCCCGCACGGCCGGCGCCTTCGTCGGGTCGAGGTCGTTGACCAGGGCGTACTCGTCGAGCAGTTGCTCAAGCTTGGCTAGGTCCCCGTAGGTGTCCGCGCGCGCCATCGGCGGCACCAGATGGTCGACGACCGTGGCGTGGCCGCGGCGCTTGGCCTGGGTGCCCTCGCCCGGGTCGTTGACGATGAACGGGTAGATCAGCGGCAGATCGCCCAGCACGGCATCGGGCCCGCAGCCGGACGACAGACCGAGGCCCTTGCCGGGCAGCCACTCCATCGTGCCGTGCTTGCCCATGTGCACGATCGCGTCGGCACCAAAGGAGTTTTCCAGCCACCGGTACGCCGCCATGTAGTGGTGCGAGGGCGGCATGTCGGGGTCGTGGTAGATCGCGATCGGGTTCTCGCCGAAGCCGCGCGGCGGCTGGATCATCACGACGACATTACCGAACTGCAGCGACGCCAGGACGATGTCGTCCCCGTCGATGTACAACTGGCCCGGCGCCTCGCCCCAGTGCTCCAGCATGCCGTCGCGCAGCTCCGGCTGAAGGTTGTCGAACCACTGCTGGTAGTCGGCGAGCGGCACGCGCGCGGGGGCGGCCGCGAGCTGCTCCTCGGTCAGCCACTCCACGTCGTGACCGCCGGCGCTGATGAGCCGGTGGATCAGCTCGTCACCGTTGTCGGGATGCCCGTCCACGCCGTAACCGGCGTCGCGCAGGGCGTCGAGCACCCGGATCGCCGAGGCCGGTGTGTCGAGGCCGACCGCGTTGCCGACGCGGGAGTGCTTGGTCGGGTAGGCGGTGAAGACGATCGCGAGCTTCTTGTCCGCGTTCGGCTTGTGGGCCAGTTTGGCGTGCCGTACGGCGATCCCGGCGACCCGGGCGGCCCGCTCGGGGTCCGCGACGTACACCGGTACGTCGCCCTCGCCCTGCTCCTTGAAGGAGAACGGCACGGTGATGAGCCGGCCGTCGAACTCGGGGATGGCGACCTGCATGGCGGCGTCCATCGGCGACAGCGCGGCGTCCGACGCGTCCCACGTCGCGCGTGAGGACGTCAGACAGAGCCCCTGGAGCACCGGCACGTCGAGGTCGGCGAGCGCACCGATGTCCCACGCCTCGTCGTCACCGCCGGCCGAGGCGTCACTGGCCCGGGTGCCGCCCGCCGCGAGGACGGTGGCGACCAGGGCATCGGTCCTGCCGAGCACCTCGTACAGCTCGGGGTCGGCGCTGCGCAGCGAACCGCAGTACACCGGAAGGGCGTTGGCCCCCTGTGCCTCGATCTGCTCGCACAGTACGTCGACGAAGGAGGTGTTCCCGGACAGTTCGTGCGCCCGGTAGAAGAGCACCCCGATGGCAGGCCGGCCCTCGACCCACGCCCGCGTGCCGTGCACACCCCACTCGGGCATCTTCATCGGCTCCGCGCTGCGCCGCTGCGGCGCGTCCTCGGCGCGCCCGTGCCCGCCGAGGAGGACGTCCTGGGTGAGAAACGCGGCCAGCTCGGTCAGGTTGCCCGTACCGCCCTCGACGAGGTAGCGCAGCGCCTCCGCGACGGCGCCCGCGTGCACGGTCGACTCGGCCATCAACTCGGCGTCCGGCACGGCCTCCCCGCCGAGCAGGACCGTTGGTACGCCGGACGACTTGAGGACGGCGAGCCCGTCCTCCCAGGCCCGCTTCCCGCCGAGCAGCCGTACGACGGCCACCGAGGCGCCCTCGATCAGCGCGGGCAGCTCGGTGGCCGCGTCGATACGGGTCGGGTTGCCGATCCGATACGGGGCGCCGGAGGCGCGTGCCGCCAGCAGATCCGTATCGGCGGTGGACAACAACAGCACGGTGCTCATGCGGGCGCTCCAGGTGCGATAAAGGGAAGTCCTGCCGGCGCGCCCGACTCGATCAGCCGCAGCAGCGCGTCCGTGTCCGCGTGTTCTTCGATGAGGTCTCCGAGGCGGTCGAGCTGCTCCTCGCGCAGCGCATCGAAGGAGGTGTCGGGTGCCGGTACGAAGCGTCGCCCGGCCGCGGTGGCCACTTCGCGCAGGAACGCGCGCCGGAAGGCGTCGCTCTCCAACGACCCGTGCCAGTGGGTGCCCCAGACCGCGCCGGCCCGGCAGCCGTCCAAGGCATGCCCCCGGTCATCGGTGAGGAACCCTTCGCCGCCGAGCACTTCGGCGACGCCGTGGTGGATCTCGTAGCCCTCGACGGGCTCGCCCAGCGCGATGCCGACGGGCCGCGCGAGGGTCTTCTCGACGGCGAACCGCACCCGCAGCGGGAGCAGCCCCAGGCCGTCGACGGATCCCGCGCGGGATTCGACGTGGTCCTCGATGTGGCGGCCGAGGAGCTGGTAGCCGCCGCAGATGCCGAGGACGGGGCGCCCCTCGGCGGCCCGCCGGACCAGCGCGTCGGCGAGCCCGCGCTCGCGCAGCCACTGCAGGGCGCGCACCGTACCGCGCGTCCCCGGCACGATCACCAGATCGGCGTCGACGAGCTCTTCGGCCCGGTCCACGAACCGCACGACGACGCCCGGTTCGGCGGCCAGCGCGTCCGCGTCGGTGAAGTTCGACATGAGGGGCACGGCGCACACGGCGACGCGCAGGACGTCATCGCCGACGGGCGGCGCGACGACGGACTCGCGTACGGCGCCACGCATCGAGACGCGCAGTCCGTCCTCCTCGTCGATGCCCAGGCCGTGGGTGAACGGCAGCACGCCGTAGGTGCGCCGTCCCGTCAGCCCCTCCAGCATGTCGAGGCCGGGTTCGAGGAGGGACACATCGCCGCGGAACTTGTTGATCAGGTAGCCGGCGACCAGTTTCTGGTCCTCGGGGGACAGCAGCGCCGTCGTACCGAAGAAGGAGGCGAAGACACCGCCCCGGTCGATGTCACCGACAACGACCACGGGGAACTGCGCGGCCCGTGCGATGCCCATGTTGACGATGTCGGTACGCCGCAGATTGATCTCGGCGGGACTGCCCGCGCCTTCGCAGATCACCGCGTCGTACGTGCCGCGCAATTCCTTCAGGCAGTCCGTCACGACACCGAGCAGCGATTCCTGTCTGCCCCCGTGGTAACCGCGCGCACTCATCTCGCCCACCGCCTTCCCCAGCAGGACGACCTGGCTGGAGTGGTCGCTGCCGGGCTTGAGCAGCACCGGGTTCATGAGCGCCGTCGGCTCGACGCGGGCCGCCTGGGCCTGCATGGCCTGGGCCCGGCCGATCTCCGCGCCCTCGCGGGTGACAAAGGAGTTCAGCGACATGTTCTGCGCCTTGAAGGGGGCGACCTTCACGCCCTTGCGTACGAGCCACCGGCAGATCCCGGCGGTCACGACGCTCTTACCGGCGTCGGATGTGGTCCCCGCGACGAGCAGACCGCTCCCCAACTGGTCCTTCATGCGTGTCCCTTCGGGTTACGGATCCTGCTGCTCCTGCGGTCGGCGGCGCGCAGCGCACCGAAGGCGAGACGCCCCGCGACGGCCGTCGCCAGGGCCAGCGCGCCGACCCGCCGGGACAGCCGGGCCGCCCGCTCGATGTCCCCGGCGCCGACGGGCCGGCCGGTGGCGTTGAGCACGGGCCGGTGCTCGACCCGTCCGGCGTACGAGAGCGTGCCGCCGAGCCGTACACCGAGGGCCCCCGCGAAGGAGGCCTCGACCGGGCCCGCGTTGGGGCTGGGGTGCTTCGACGCGTCCGCGCGCCAGGCCCGTACCGCACCCCGGGTGTCGTCGCCGACCAGCGCGGCGAGGGCGGCGGTCAGCCGGGCTCCTGGCCGGCCCATCACGTCGTCGAGGCGCGCGGAGGCCCATCCGTACCGAAGGTACTTGGCCGACTTGTGGCCCACCATGGCGTCCAGCGTGTTCACGGCACGGAAGCACACCAGGCCGGGTACGCCGCCCAGCGCGCCCCAGACGAGTGCGCCGACCACCGCGTCCGAGGTGTTCTCGGCGACGGACTCGACGACGGCGCGGGCGATCTGCGCGGAGTCCAGTGACCGGGGGTCGCGCCCGCACAGATGGGGGAGGCGCTCGCGGGCCACGTCGATGTCCCCGGCCTCCAGGGCGCAGCCGATGGCGCGCGCCTCACGGCCGAGGGAAGTTCCCCCGAGGACGGCCCAGGTGGCGGTGGCGGTCAGCGCCACGGCCGCGGCGGGGCGGTGGCGCACGGCGTGCGCGGCCAGCGCGGCGGCCCCCGTCGCGCCCCCGGCGCACACCAGGGTGTGCAGCGCGCCCCACCCGCGGTGGTCACACCACAGAGCAGCCTCGACGGCGCCCGCGGCCCGCCCGAACGCGGCGACCGGATGCCCACGGCGAGGATCGCCGAAGTACAGGTCGGCGACGAGTCCAGCAGCGACGCCGTAGGCGAATACACGCTCGGCACGCATGGCTTCAGCGGCCCGACGCGCCTCGAAGGAGCCCGGTACAACTCACAGGAACCGGCAACAGGCAGCCGCGCATGGCGATATGTCCTCACTCAGGGTGTCCACGCCCTGGTTCGACTTCAACGTGACCGGCGGCGAGAGTTCCTGGCTTCCTGGATCTCTCCCAGGTCACAGTGGCGGGACCGTGCCGGATTCACACCGGCTTCCTCTTTTGCTGCCGTAAGTGGCTCCGGCAGTCCACCATGGCTTGCGAACACCCGTCAACTTGCTGTTGACCTGCGACGTAAGAGTGTGTTGGGGCACACATGAGGCCGGTTTGCGTCTGGCCGACCGGTTACGTTCGCTCTAGCCTGAAAATGGAGAATCCCCTCGGCGATCCGGTCGATCGGATCGATCGCGGCCTGATCGCCGACCGCGAGGTAGATGAGCTGAGCGAAGCACTCCTGGTAGCGCGCCAGGAGCGCGTGGTCGTCACGGATGGCAAGGGAGCCTGCGGCGTGCTTCACCCACAGCAGGTCCCCGCCGGTCCGTGGTGAAGCTGATGTCAGGCGACGATCAGATAGATCCCGTAGGCCACGGCGCCCGCGCACAGCGCGAAGCACGCGTACGCGCCGGTGCGGGCCAGCGAGGCGGCTCCGCCGCCCTGCGCGGAGGCCGCTTCCTGCTTGGACAGGCCGACGATGCCGAGGGTGAACAGACCCACGAGCGCGACGGTGACGACAAGGCTCACGCCAAATACGGTGCCGAGGGCTACCCAGTCGATTTTCATGCTGATTCGTCCTTACACCGTGGCCGGGCGGGCCGGCTCGGTGACGCTCGCGGCCGGGGCCGGGATGGTGGTCTTCAGGCTCTCGGTGGCGGGGCCACCGATGGGGGGCGGGCTGACCGTCGCGATGGCGGTGGTCACGACGCCCACGGGCTCGTGGAGCTCGTCGTCGGTGACGTTGGTGTGGTCGACCGGCTGGCGGCGCGAGAGCGACCAGATGATCCCGGAGCCCGCGACGAGCAGGACGGCGACCGCGGCGATGCCCCAGGGGCCCTGCTTGGTCAGGAACTCCGCGCACGCGGCGACGAGACCGGCGGCCGGCAGGGTCAGGCCCCAGGCGACGAACATCCGGGTCGCCGTGGACCAGCGGACCACGCCGCCCTTGCGGCCGAGGCCGGCGCCCATCACGGAGCCGGAGCAGACCTGGGTGGTGGAGAGGGAGAAGCCGAGGTGCGAGGAGGCCAGGATGACCGTGGCGGCACTGGTCTGCGCGGCGAAGCCCTGCGGCGGACGCAGCTCGGTGAGGCCCTTGCCCATGGTGCGGATGATGCGCCAGCCGCCCAGGTAGGTGCCCAGCGCGATCGCCACACCGGCCGAGATGATGACCCACAGGGGCGGGTTGGAGCCCGGGGCGAGGACGTTAGCGGTGACGAGGGCGAGGGTGATGATGCCCATCGTCTTCTGCGCGTCGTTGGTGCCGTGTGCCAGCGAGACCAGACCGGCGGAGGCGATCTGGCCCGCCCGGTACCCCTTGGCGGTGGCCTTCTCGTCGGTCTTCTTCGCGAGCTTGTACGTCAGCTTCGTGGCCAGCAGCGCGGCCAGACCGGCGACGATCGGCGCGGCGATGGCGGGCAGCAGAATTTTGGTGAGGACGACGCTGCCGTTGACACCGGAGGCGCCGACGGACATCAGGGTGGCGCCGATGAGGCCGCCGAAGAGTGCGTGGGAGGAACTGGACGGCAGGCCGATCAGCCAGGTCAGCAGGTTCCAGAGGATCGCGCCGACCAGCGCGGCGAAGATGACTTCTGTGGTGATGCCGCTCTCGTTGACGAGCCCGCCGGAGATCGTTTTGGCGACCTCAACAGACAGGAAAGCACCGACGAGGTTGAGAACGGCGGACATGGCCACCGCCGTCTTGGGTTTGAGCGCGCCAGTCGAAATGGTGGTCGCCATCGCGTTGGCAGTGTCGTGGAAACCGTTCGTGAAATCGAACACGAGAGCGGTTACGATCACGATCCCGAGGAGAAGCGTGATGTGTTCCATTTACCCAGGCAATCGTTTGAGGTCAGTGGCACGTGGAACGTAGGCAACCTGAGTGAACGGAAGGTGAACTGGGGCGGGCGGTGTGGTAACCCAAAGCGCGCTCCAGGCAATCCGGTTGTGTCCGGCCGGGCCGGGATGGCGCCGTACACCGGCCACCGGCCTCTCGCGAAGCTCTGGAGCCGGGCCGGTGACCCGTCGAGGAGATCCTGGTCACCCGCCGGATCGGTATACGCGGCGGCGCCCGAAAGAATTCGGCGCTCCCGCAGTGCGCGCCGGCGGCGCCTGACAGGATCGCGGCATGGCTGAGCAGCGGCGGGACGAGCGGGAAGAGCGGCGCGGCGGGGTCGAGGGGGCCTGGGACGACCTGGTGGCCACGGCCCGTAGGAGCGTGAGCGAGGGGCTGGTCGTCGGCACCTCGGGCAATGTCTCCGTGCGGGTCGGCGAGCTTGTCCTGGTTACCCCGAGTGGAGTGCCGTACGACCGGCTCGGCCCGAAGGACGCCGTGGCCGTCGATCTGGACGGCAACCGGGCCTTCGGCGAGCTCAAGCCCACCAGCGAACTGCCGATGCATCTCGCGATCTACCGCAGCACCGAAGCCACCGCCGTGGTGCACACCCACGCGGTGCACGCCACGGCCGTCTCCACGCTCGTTCCCGAACTCCCCCTGGTGCACTACATGGCCGCGGCCCTCGGCGGCCCCGTCCGTACGGCGCCGTACGCGACCTACGGGAGCGCGGAACTGGCGCGGAACATGCTCGAAGCCCTGCGCGGGCGCTCCGGCTGTCTGCTGCAGAACCACGGGACCGTGACCTACGGGGACTCCCTCGACCAGGCCTACGACCGCACAGCGCAGTTGGAGTGGATGTGCAGGCTCTGGCTCACCGCGAGCTCGGTGCCCGGCCGTACGCCGAGCCTGCTCAGCAGTGCTCAGCTGTACGAGGTGGCCGAGAAGTTCGAGGGCTACGGCCAGCGCGGCTGACCACGCGACGAGCACGAGCAGGGGCAAGGACCCCGGCGCGGATGCGGACGCCGGGGCGTACACCGGACGGCCCCCGCCCACTGGCCGTGATCCGCCGAGATGCGGACACTGGGGCGATGCGCCCGGCCACAGCGACGGCAGCAGCCGTCACCACACTCATCGGCGTCGGCGCGGCCGCGGTCGCGGTCGGCCGTCTCGCCGGCGACGCCGCACTCAGGGCGTCGCCCGGCCGCCCGCTGCCCTCCGACCCCAAAGTCACCGTGCACGCCACGGCCGCGGGCCAGGTCGCCCTGACCCGCGGCTTCGCGACCCTGCGCCCCGGCACATACGGCATCGAGGGCCCCGGCGTCCACGCGGTCGTCGGGCCCGTACTCGCGGACGCCCCGCACACCGCCGACTCCGTCGTACGCCGCCTGGTACGGGTCGACCACGGGGACCTTCGCACCGGCGCACGGGTGCGGCTCACCCCGCAGCTGTTCATCGGCGACCCACGCACCGCACTCGGTCTCGACCACGTGGACGTGGAGATCCCCGGCGAGCTGGGCGCACTGCCCGCCTGGTTCGTCCCCGGCGCCCGCGACACCTGGGTGATCACCGCGCACGGCCTCGGCACCACCCGCGAGCACCCCATGAACCTCATGGGGTTCCTGCACGCCCAGCAGTTCCCGGTCCTCGCCCTCGCCTACCGCGGCGACCCCGGTGCCCCCAGGCAGCCGGGCGGGCTCGGGCACCTCGGGAACTCCGAATGGCGCGACCTGGACGCCGCCGTCCGCTACGCCGTGCGGTACGGCGCGGCGCGCGTCGTCCTGCACGGCTGGTCGACCGGCGCGGCCATGGCGCTGCACGCCGCGGCCGGCTCGGGCCTCCGCCACCGCATCAGCGGCCTGGTGCTCGACTCCCCGGTCCTCGACTGGGAGGCCACCGTCCGGGCGCTGGCCGCCGCCCGCCGCACCCCGGGCGCGCTGCTGCCGCTCGCGGTCCGGGCCGCCCGGGGCGCCACGGGGCTGCACGGCGACCGGCTGCGCGAGGCCGCCGACCCCGGGGCGCTGCGCGTCCCCACGCTGATCTTCCACGGGCCGGGGGACACCCTGGCCCCATGGGCGCCGTCGCGGGAACTCGCCCGGCTCCGGCCCGAACTGGTCGCCCTCCACACCGTCCCCGACGCGCCTCACGCGTCCATGTGGAACGCCGACCCCACGACCTACGAGGAAACCCTGCGCCGCTTCCTCACCCCCTTGATGTAACGGGCACGGCGACCGGGTTGCGGCCGGTGGTGCGACCGGCCGCACCACCGGTGCGGCGGCCAGTCCGGGAGGGTTCACGAGTGGCAAGTCCGGTTCCGTTTGGGCTTTCGGGGCGTCAACGGAGACACTGCTTCCCGTGACGTCCCGTACCCCGCGCGACTCCAGGCTCCGACTTGTCGGCCCCCGCCCCCTCGCAGCCTCCCTCCCCCTGACTTCTCAGGGCGGACCCCGGGCTGTGACGAACCGGCGTACCCGCCCGGCCCCGAGGCCCCCGGAAGGGACTCCGCCGCCCGCGGAGCTGGCCCGTCAGGCCAGGGCAGTGCTCGCCGATGCCGTACGTGTCGCACGGTGGGCCTCGCCCACTCTGCGGAGCGGGAAGCTCCAGCCGGAGCGCGGCCAGGCCGGCACCCTCTCCCCGGCGACCGCCGAACAGGCCGCCGCCGAGCTCGACTTGACCCCCGCGCAGGTGCGCGCGGGCTGGGACAGGGCACGACTCGCCGGGCTCGTCGAGCTGCACGGCGACGGCACCCGCCCCGGCTGGCGGTTGCGCGCCTGGGACCGTGACGAGGCCGCCGTCCTGCGCGGCTGGGTCGCTCTCTTCGACGCCTGGTCGATCGTCCACCCCGCGCCCGAGGCGATCGCCGTCACCTCCGTCGCGGAGGTCGTGGAAGCTGTTCCCCAGGTGCTCTCCCTCCTTCAGCTCTCGGCCGGCCCCGTGTACGTACCGGCCCTGCTCGACCTCCTTGAACAGCGCGTCGCCGAGCTCCGTGAGGAGCACTGTGAGGTCCCCTACGGGTCGCAGCCGCCTCCCGCGCCGGTCTCCGACGTCCCGCTGACCCTTCTTCTCGACTGGGCCCTGGCGGGCCTGGCCGCCGTGGGCGCGCTGACGCTCGGCCGGGGCATCGCCACCCTGACCCCGCTCGGCAACTGGGCGGTCTGGGTCAAGCTGGAACAAATCTGCGTCGCCGCCCAGAGCCCCGCGGGGAACATCGAGCAGTCCGCCGAGAAGATGCTGCGCGGCTGCGCCCGCCTCACCCCGGGTCCGGCCCGCGCCGAGTACCGGGCCTGGCTGGCCGCCCGGCCCGTCTCCAGAGCCGTCACCGAGCTCCTCGAAGCAGCCCGGGGTGAGGACGCGCTGCTGCGCGGACTCGCCTTCGAGGCGCTGCGTGTGGTCGGCGGCCCGGCTGAGGCCGAGGTGCGGGCCGCCGCCGCGGAGGCCTCGGTGCGGCCCTACGCCCTCCTGTGGCTGGCGGAGCACGAGGGGGCCGACCCCGAGGAGACCTCCGGGGTGCTCACTCGCGAGGAGTCCACCTGGCTCTGGGTGGACACCGCCGCGGCCGTGGCCGACCACGGCGAGACCCAGCTGCTGATCCGCCACCTCGAGTCGGCGGTGCAGCCGACCGTCCCCGCCCTGCTGGACGAGGTACGGGCCGTCGGCCACCCCCGCACCGTCCAGGTCCTGGTGGCCCTGGCCGCCGCCCACCCGGACCCGGCGCTGGCCAAGGCCGTGCGCCGGGCGGCATTCCAGGTGCACACGGGCGGTTCGTAGCCCGGGAGCCGGAGCCGAAGCCGGGTTCGGTCCGGAGCCGGATTCGCCCCCCTCAGCCCCCCGAGCCGGGTACGTACGTACCGAAGCTCCAGACGTTGCCCTCGGCGTCCCGTGCCATATAGTCCCGGGAGCCGTAGTCCTGGTCCGTGGGCGGCATCAGGATCTCCACCCCGTGCTCCACGGCGCGCGCGTGGTGCGCGTCCACGTCCTCCACGACGACGTAGACGCCCGCGGGTCCGGCCTTCGACATGGCCTCGTCGAAGGTGCCGCCCTTGCCCTTGGTGCCCAGCATCACCACGCCGTTGCCGTGTGCCAGCTCGGCGTGCATGACGCTGCCGTCGTCGCCCTCGTGGACCGCGACCTCGCGGAAGCCGAAGGCGTCCGTCAGCAGCCTGATCGCCGCCTTGGCGTCCGTGTACGTAATCGTCGGAAAAATACTCGGTGTCCCGGTGCTCATACCGATCGCCTTCCGTCTCGCCCTGTGTGATGTTGGCAACAGTCTTGCACCGGGCACTGACAACGCCCGGGGAACACGGGTGAGCCCCGGGAGCACACGATCAACGCCCCGGGGCCGCCACCTCGAACCCGCCCCGGAGTCACCGCTGGAAGGTGTTGCACTTTCCCATGTCGCCCGTGCGGAAGCCCGTGTAGAACCACTGCTGGCGCTGCTCGGCCGAGCCGTGCGTCCATGACTCCGGCGTGACCCGGCCCTGGAACTTCTCCTGGATCCGGTCGTCGCCGACCGCCGCCGCCGCGTCCAGGCCGTCCTTGATGTCCCGGTCGGTCAGCGAGGTGATCAGCGGGCGCCCGGTCGATTCGTCGGGCGTACGGGTCGCCTGCCGCGCCCACACCCCGGCATAGCAGTCCGCCTGGAGCTCCACCTTCACCGCGTTGCTGTCGGCGCCCTGCCTGCCGTCCTGTGCCCGGCCCAGCGTGCCCATCTGGTTCTGCACATGGTGTCCGTACTCGTGCGCCACGACGTACGCCTGCGCGAAGGGGCCGCCGCTCGAACCGAACTTGGTCCGCAGCTCGTCGAAGAACCCCAGGTCGAGGTAGACCTGCCGGTCACCGGGGCAGTAGAAGGGCCCGACCGCCGAGGTCGCCGCGCCGCACGCCGTGCCGACCCGGTTGCTGAAGAAGACGGTCCTGGCGCCCCCGTACCGCGCCTCGCGCCGGGTGAACTCCTGACGCCAGTAGTCCTGCACGCTGTTGACCACCGCCAGGATCCGGCAGTCCTCCTTGGTGTTCGCGTCGCTGCCCTTCTTGCAGGTCTGCTGGACCTGGGCCTGCGACGAGGACGTCGCGGCCGGGTCCGGATCGCCTGAGGACAGCCCGAGCTGTTCGGGCCCCACCCCGAACAGGACCCCGAGGACCAGTGCGACGAGGCCGACGATGCCGCCACCGATCGTGGCCCTGCCGCCGGGGACCCGGCTGCCGCGCACGTCCTGGACCTCGGAAGTGTCCAGATTGGCGTCGTCGTCGAACTGCATGGGCCCACCACCCTCTGCTCCACGGCGACGGCAGCCCGCCACCCTGCGCCGAGTATCGACCAATTAGGCGCCTTTTGCCCTTTTCTCGGGGCGGTCGGGGCGCGGCCGAACGGGGGACGCCCCTGCCCCCGCCCGCCGTGTCGGCCGGGCTCCCGTCCCGCCCTCCGGCCCCCGCCGCTACGTTCTGTGCCTGGTCGACGTCCGATCCACGGGCAGCGCCGCAAGGGGGAACCGTGACCGCTGGGTCGTACGTGGCGTCGGCAGCCGGGCACTTCCGCCGGAGCGTCCGCGTCGTACTCACCCTCGCCGCCGCCGTCCTCGCGCTGCCCCTGGTCGCCGCCGCCCACCAGGCCCGTCCCGCCCCGTACGGCGACCACCTCACCGTCCGCGCCCCGGCCGCCGGCCCGGATCCCGCCCTGCGGACCGAGGGGGGAGCGGTCGAGGCGTACGACGGGGTCTCGGGACGGCGCCACTGGACGTACACGCGGGAGGGCCGGCGCCCGCTCGCGCTGCGGCCCGCACCCGGCCATGCCTTCGCGCTGTGGAGCGACGGGCTGATCACCGACACCGCCCGCGCCGACGGCCGCCGGGTCCACTGGCACCGGGCCGTCCCCGGCCTCGCCGACTGGCTGGCGGGCCGCCCGGGCCGCGCAGCGGGCGTCCTGCAGGCGCTCGACCCGCAGGCCCGCATGCTGGCCGTCGTCACCCCGCGGCGCATCGCGGCGTACCGCACCGTGGACGGAGATCTGCGCTGGGTGCTGCCCGCCGCCCGGGGATGTACCTTCGAACCGCACCGCTCGGTTCACGCGCGGGGCGCGCTGATCGTCGCCCAGTCCTGCGGCGCGGACGCCTCCTGGACCGGCGAGCTGGTAGCGGTGGATGATCTCGGCCGGATCACCCCCGACCGGACCCCGCTCGGCAACGCTGCGCCCGGTGACGCGGCCCGCGCCAGAAAATCCGTTGCCGGCGACCGGTAGACTGGGCCGTATGGCATATCTCCTTGTGCATTAGACGGCGTCGAAATCCCCTCCGCCTGCCCTTTCCGCCGTCCATTCCGCCCTGGAGTTTTTCCGTGATCACCGCCACCGGCATCGAGCTGCGCGCCGGCGCCCGCCTGCTTATCGAGTCCGCCTCCTTCCGTATCGCCAAGGGCGACCGCATCGGCCTCGTCGGCCGCAACGGAGCGGGCAAGACCACCCTCACCAAGTGCCTCGCCGGCGAAGGCACCCCCGCCGGCGGCACCATCACCCGCTCCGGCGAGGTCGGCTACCTCCCGCAGGACCCGAGCTCCGGCGACCTCAACATGCTCGCCAGCGACCGCATCCTCTCCGCCCGCGACCTCGACGCCGTTCTGCGCAAGATGCGGGAGAACGAGGAGCGGATGTCGACCGGACAGGGCGCGACCCGCGACAAGGCGATGAAGAAGTACGAGCGCCTGGAGACGGAGTTCCTCACCAAGGGCGGGTACGCCGCCGAGGCCGAGGCCGCCACCATCGCCGCCGCGCTCGGGCTGCCCGACCGCGTGCTCGGCCAGGCGCTGCACACGCTCTCCGGTGGTCAGCGCCGCCGGGTCGAGCTGGCGCGCATCCTCTTCTCGGACGCCGACACCCTGCTCCTCGACGAGCCCACGAACCACCTCGACGCCGACTCGATCGTCTGGCTCCGGGACTACCTCAAGTCGTACCGCGGCGGCTTCATCGTGATCTCCCACGATGTCGACCTCGTCGAGACCGTCGTCAACAAGGTCTTCTACCTGGACGCCAACCGCTCGCAGATCGATGTCTACAACATGGGCTGGAAGCTGTACCAGCAGCAGCGCGAGGCCGACGAGAAGCGCCGCAAGCGCGAGCGTCAGAACGCCGAGAAGAAGGCCGCGACCCTCAACTCGCAGGCCGACAAGATGCGCGCCAAGGCGACCAAGACCGTCGCCGCGCAGAACATGGCCAAGCGCGCCGACCGGCTGCTCGCCGGCCTCGACGCGGTGCGCGTCTCCGACAAGGTCGCCAAGCTGCGCTTCCCGGACCCCTCGCCCTGCGGCAAGACCCCGCTGATGGCGGAGGGCCTGTCCAAGTCGTACGGCTCGCTGGAGATCTTCACCGACGTCAACCTGGCCATCGACAAGGGCTCCCGCGTCGTGATCCTCGGCCTCAACGGCGCAGGCAAAACGACTCTGCTGAGGCTGCTCGGCGGGGCCGAGACGGCCGACACCGGCGAGGTCATCCCCGGCCACGGCCTCAAGCTCGGCTACTACGCCCAGGAGCACGAGACCCTCGACCCGGAGCGCTCGGTCCTGGAGAACATGCGCTCCGCGGCGCCCGACCTCGACCTGGTCTCGGTCCGCAAGACGCTCGGCTCGTTCCTCTTCAGCGGCGACGACGTCGACAAGCCCGCCAAGGTGCTCTCCGGTGGTGAGAAGACCCGGCTGGCCCTGGCCACCCTGGTCGTCTCGTCCGCCAACGTCCTGCTCCTCGACGAGCCCACGAACAACCTCGACCCGGCGAGCCGCGAGGAGATCCTCGGCGCCCTGCGCACCTACAAGGGCGCGGTCGTCCTGGTCACCCACGACGAGGGCGCGGTCGACGCGCTGGAGCCGGAGCGGATCATCCTGCTGCCGGACGGCGTCGAGGACCTGTGGGGCCCGGACTACAAGGATCTTGTCTCGCTGGCCTGATCCGCCGTCCGACCCCCGCCCGACCTCGGGAACCCCCGGGAGGCCCGGTGATCCCGCTCTGATCCACTTCGACTGGATCATTCGGCTTATGGGTGATCCTTCATCTGAGTGAGTGGCTCTCGTACCCCGCGTGTCTTGCAGCGGAAAACGGCCCGTCCCCCCGGGGGGCGGGCCCTCTGCGTTCCATTGATCCTTTGACCCTGCTGACCTGCTGCTTCCCGCCCCGACCCGCTTCACCGCACGCCACAGAACAGGTGGAATGTCGAATTCCGCTCATGGCGGGCGGCGCCCGTTCGGTCAACCTAGTTGCACGGACCTTGCCGAATGGGTGGCCAGGAAGCCCCGGAGGGGTGATCATGAGAGTCCAGAGCGCACTTCCTTGAGGAGGCACGGGTGGCCGAGACTCTGAAGAAGGGCAGCCGGGTAACCGGCGCCGCGCGCGACAAGCTCGCGGCAGACCTGAAGAAGAAGTACGACTCCGGTGCGAGCATCCGGGCGTTGGCCGAAGAGACCGGCCGCTCCTATGGGTTCGTACACCGGATGCTCAGCGAGTCCGGAGTCACGCTGCGGGGACGCGGCGGGGCGACGCGAGGCAAGAAGGCCACTTCGGGCTGACGGTCGCGCGGGCCAGTCCGGCTCACCGGTTTTGGTGGTGGCCACCCGGTCGGTCGCATGATCGGCCGGGTGGTTACTGTGCAGTCACTTATCTGATCTGCCCGACTGCCACCCGAACCGGAGGCCCTTCATGGCTTCGCTCGACTCCATGTTCGACAAGGACGGCGTACGACTCACCGTCGAGGACGCCGTTGCCACGGTAACTCTGACCAATCCGGCCAAACGCAACGCCCAGTCTCCCGCTCTGTGGCGGGCGTTGTCAGAGGCCGGACGGTCGCTTCCGGGCAACGTGCGGGTCGTGGTGCTGTGCGGCGAGGGCAAGTCCTTCTCCGCCGGCCTGGACCGGCGGGCGTTCACACCCGAAGGGTTCGACGGTGAGCCGTCCTTCCTCGATCTGGCGCGCGGTTCCGACGGCGACCTCGACGAGGTCATCGCCGAGTACCAGGCCGCGTTCACCTGGTGGCGGCGCAGCGACCTCGTCACCATCGCCGCCGTCCAGGGCCACGCCATCGGCGCGGGCTTCCAGCTCGCCCTCGCCTGCGACCTGCGGGTCGTCGCCGACGACGTGCAGTTCGCCATGCGCGAGACCAGCCTCGGGCTGGTCCCCGACCTCACCGGCACCCACCCGCTGACCCATCTCGTCGGCTACGCACGCGCGCTGGAGATCTGCGCGACGGGCCGCTTCGTCCATGCGGCGGAGGCCGAGCGTCTGGGCCTCGCCAACCTCGTCGTGCCCGTCGAAGAACTCGACGGCGCCGTGGCCGACCTGGCCGCGGCGCTGCTGGCCGCGCCGCGCGACGCCGTGATCGAGACCAAGGCGCTGCTACAGGCTGCGCCTTCCCGTACGTACGAGGAGCAGCGCACCGCCGAGCGTGCGGCGCAGGCCCGCCGACTCCGCGACCTCGCGGGCCTCTCGGACTAGGGGGAGCCGACCGATCTCCGCGGCGGATGTGTGTGCCACGCCCCGCGACGCCGCGGAGATCGACCGGACACTCCCCAGGGCCGCCGGCTCACTGCCCGATGCCGGTCACCAGGACGGCCACCGTGGGGTGGCCGTCCTGCGACTTCGCGACCGCCGCGCGCACGGCCAGTGCCACATCCAGCGCCCGATGATCCGCCGCCGTCGCCAGCTCCACCCGTACATGACCGTCCGCCAAGTGCACGGGCGCACCCAGGTTGCTGGTCAGACGCAGAACCCCGGGTACGGAAACGGCCGCAGCGGCGGCCCGCTCCCGGGGGCCGTCCGGGCCGGGTGGCCCGGCGTCGTTTCCCCCGGTCGGCCCAGTGGCGTCCTTCGATAGGGGCGCCGCGTCCAGCAGGCCCGTGACCCGCAGGTCCACCTCCGCGATCGCGAGCCCGAGCCGGTCGGAAGCCGTCGCCAGCAGTGCCTCCCGCAACCGTCCGGCCGCCTGTGGCAGCGGCTCGTCGGCCGTGGCGGCGAAGTCCGCCTCGATCCGCAGCGGCCCCGGCGGCAGCGCGCTCGGCGGCGGCGGTACGGCCGGCGTGCCCGCCGATTCCGGGTCGCTGAGCGCGATCCGGAGCGTCCCCAGGCCGACGCCCGTGACACTCGCCGCAGCGCCCCGCAGTACCGCCACGGCGGCCCGTTCCGCCAGCCACGCGCCGTCCGCGGCCCCGCCCAGCGGCAGCAGTCTGCCCAGGCCCAGCCGCTCCCGTACCGCCTGCGTCCATCCGTCAGGTGCCATGGCCCCAGCCTGCCGCATCCACGGCGCGAGATCGGGCATCGGCACCTAATGTGGGCAGCGAAGTCCAGTACCGCTCGGAAAGGGAAGAACGGCGATGACTGACACAGCACAGCGCAATCAGCCCGAGAACCCTCTCAAGGGGCCGGAGGGCGACGGGTCGAAAACCTCGACCGTCAGGCGGGGTGGCGGCTCTCCGGCCTCCCGTGGCCGTACCACCATCGCCGACGGCGTGGTGGAGAAGATCGCCGGTCTCGCGGCCCGCGACGTGGACGGCGTCCACGCCATGGGCAGTGGCCTCTCCCGCACCTTCGGAGCTGTCCGCGACCGGGTGCCCGGTGGCGCCAAGTCCGTCAGCCGCGGAGTGAAGGCCGAGGTCGGCGAGGTGCAGACCGCCCTCGACCTGGAGATCGTCGTCGACTACGGCGTCTCGATCGCCGATGTCGCCCGCGACGTCCGCGAGAACGTCATCTCGGCGGTGGAGCGCATGACGGGCCTCGAAGTCGTCGAGGTCAATATCGCGGTCAGCGATGTGAAGCTGCCCGACGAGGAGGACGACGAGCCGGAACAGCGCCTGCAGTAGGCGTCCAGGGTCCGGTTTCAGCCGAACACAGTTGAGGAGCGCAGGATGAGCATGGCGGTGGTCGGCCTGTTGGCCGGTATGGCGCTCGGGTTCGCCGGATACTTCGGCGGCTTCGGAGCCTTTCTGCTGGTCGCGGCGCTGGGCGCGATCGGTTTCGTGGCGGGCCGGTTCCTCGACGGCGACCTGGACCCCGGCGACTTTTTCCGCGCACGTGAACGCGGCGACCGGCCGAGGTGACCGCGATGGCCTCCGGCCGCGTCGAGGCCGCGGAGCGTGGCGCGACCCTGATCGCCGACCGGGTCGTCGCGAAGATCGCCTCGCAGGCGGCGCGTGAGGCGCTCGGCGCCGCGCCGGACGCCGGCTCGGCGCCGCACGCCACGGTGACCGTCCACCACGACACGGCGCGGGTACGGGTCAGTGTCGAACTGGGCTATCCCTCCGACATCGGCGGCCAGTGCCGCGCGGTGCGTCGCCAAGTCGCCCAGCGAGTAAAGGTGTTGGCGGGGATGGAAGTGCCGGAGGTGGCGGTTCAGGTCGAGCGGCTGCACTCGGCGAAGGTGCTCGTCGCGGAACGGGGGAGGATCCGATGAACGAACCCGACAGGCCGGACGGTTCCATGGGTCCGGACAACGCCCTGGGCGGCGCTACCCCCGAGGGCCATACGCAGCGGCTGCCCGTCATCGAGCGCGAGCCCGATCCGGCGGAGTTCGACCAGTCGGCCTCCGCGGCGGCGTACGAACCGGTGCCGGTGCTCGAAGCGGGCAGCGGCGGCAGGGCCGGCCGGTTCTGGTCGCCGCGTCGCGTGCCGGCCGCGCTGCTCGCCCTCGTGGCGCTCGGCGCCACCGGCCTGCTGCTTTACGACATCGCGGCGGTACGGGCCGACCACAGCGCGATGCGCTGGCGCCGCGAGCTGGCCTCGCAACTCGCGGACCGCCCCCTGGACAATGTGTGGGTGCTGGTCGGCGCGGGCGTGGCGATGGCGCTTGGCCTGTGGCTGTTGATCCTCGCCTGCACGCCGGGACTGCGCGCCCTGCTGCCGATGCGGCGCGACAGCGCAGACGTGCGCGCGGGGCTCGACCGTGACGCGGCGGCGCTGGTGCTGCGCGACCGGGCCATGGAGGTCTCCGGGGTGCAGTCCGCGAAGGTCCGCGTGGGCCGGTCCAAGGTGGCGGTGCGTGCTGTTTCCCACTTCCGTGAACTCGACGACGTACGAACCGACTTGGACGCCGCGCTCGGCGCGGGGATCCGCCAGCTCGGACTGGCGGGGCAGCCGGGGCTTTCCGTGCGTGTCGGCCGTCCGGCCAAGAAGAGGTGACCCGGCGATGCTGAAGACGGTCAATCGCGTCCTGCTCGGGCTCGCCGGGCTTGTGCTGCTCGCTCTCGGTGGCGCGGTGCTCGCCGCCGGGCTCGGCCTGTCCGTGCCGTCCTGGTCGCCCTTCGACGGGAAGGGCGATGTCCTGCTGAGCGAGGCGGCCCGTACCCGGTGGCGGGACGACGGCTGGTGGTGGCCCACAGTCGTCGCGGCCCTGGCCGTGCTGGTCCTGCTCGCCCTGTGGTGGCTGCTGGCCCAGCTGCGCCGAGCCCGCCTCGCCGAGGTACTGGTCGACAGCGGCGACGGTGAAGGGGCGCTGCTGCGCGGGAGGGCGCTGGAGGGCGCGGTGGCGAGCGAGGCGACGCTGATGGACGGCGTACAGCGCGCGCAGGTGCGGCTGACGGGGCGTCGGGGCGCGCCCGAGGCGCGGGTCGGGCTGGTCCTGGAGGCCTACGCGGATCCGGCGCAGGCCCTGGCCGGCCTCACGTGCGAGGCGCTGGCGCACGCACGCGACTCGGCGGGGCTCGCGGCCCTGCCTGCGGAGGTCCGGCTGCGGGCGGTCCGGCACCGGGCCCAGCGGGTGACGTGACGTGAGGGGGGGCCGGGCCCGAGCCCCCCTCAAGCCCGCCACTGGTGGAGGTGGCGAAGGCCTAGAAGCCGTGCCGGGATCCGCCGTCGATCGGGAGCATCGTGCCCGTCAGATACGACGCCGCGGGGGACAGCAGGAACGCCGCCGCCTTGCCGAACTCCTCCGGCCTGCCGTAACGCCCCAGAGGGATGCGGGACTCGTTGGCCGCGCGTGCGGTGTCCGGCTCGCCCGACAGCGCGTCGAGCTGGCGCACCCGGTCCGTGTCGATCCGGGCGGGCAGCAGGCCGATGACGCGGATACCGCGCGGGCCCAGCTCGACGGAGAGGGACTTCGCGAAGCCGGCCAGGCCGGGGCGCAGGCCGTTGGAGATGGTCAGGCCGGGGATCGGCTCGTGCACCGAGCCCGACAGCACGAAGCCGATGACGCCACCCTCGGTGAGCGAAGCCGCCGCCGTCCGGGCCAGCCGGACCGCGCCGAGGAAGACCGACTCGAAGGCCGCCTGCCACTGGTCGTCCGTATTGTCCGCGGCGGAACCCGGCGCGGGACCACCGACGCTGATGAGAATGCCGTCGAAGCGGCCGAAGTGCGTACGGGCGGCGTCGACGAGCCGCTGGGCCCCCGCCGGGTCGGCGTTGTCGGCGGCGACACCGACGGCGTTCGGGCCGAGCTCCGCGGCGGCCTCGGCCACCGTCTTCTCGTCCCGGCCGGTGAGCACGACCTTCGCGCCGTCCGCGGTCAGCTCGCGGGCGGAGGCGAGGCCCAGCCCACGAGTGGCGCCGGTGACGACATAAACGCGGTCCTTCAGTCCAAGATCCATGGCCCTATCCTGCGGTGTCGTCCGGCTCCAGTGCGAGGGCGGATCCCACCAGACCGATATGGCTGAACGCCTGCGGGAAGTTTCCGAGCTGCCGTCCGGCCACCGGGTCGTACTCCTCGGCCAGCAGCCCCACGTCGTTGCGCAGGGACAGCAACCGCTCGAAGAGCTCCTGGGACTCCTTCACACGCCCCGTCAGCCGCAACGCGTCGACCAGCCAGAACGAGCAGACCAGGAACGCCCCTTCACCGCCCGGCAGCCCGTCGACGCTGGTGCCGTCCGCGCTGTAGCGGCGGATCAGACCGTCGTGGGCGAGCTCGGCACGTACCGCGTCGACCGTCCCGATCACCCGCGGATCGTCCGGCGGCAGAAAGCCGACCCGGGGGATGAGCAGCGTGGCCGCGTCCAGTTCGGTGGATCCGTACGACTGGGTGAAGGTGTTCCGCTCGGGGTCGTACCCCTTCTCGCACACCTCCCGGTGCACCTCGTCGCGCATGGCCCGCCACCGCGCCGCGTCGCCGTGCAGCGTCGGGTGCTCCTCCAGGGTGCGCACGGCCCGGTCGGCCGCGACCCACGTCATCACCTTGGAGTGGACGAAATGCCGGCGCGGCCCGCGGACCTCCCACAGGCCCTCGTCCGGTTCACGCCAGGTGGACTCCAGGAAGCCGAGCAGGCTGAGCTGCAGGTTCCAGGCATGCGGCTTGGCCGTGAGGCCCGCCGACCTTGCCAGGTAGAGGGAGTCGATGACCTCGCCGTACACATCGAGCTGGAGCTGCTCGACGGCCTCGTTGCCGATCCGCACGGGCGAGGAGCCCTCGTAGCCGCTCAGCCACGGCAGTTCGCTCTCGGGCAGTCGGCGCTCGCCGGAGAGCCCGTACATGATCTGGAGGTCGGCGGGGTCGCCCGCGACGGCCCGCAGCAGCCAGTCTCGCCAGGCCGCGGCCTCGCCGAGATACCCCGCGGCGACGAGCGCGCCGAGGGTGAGGGTGGAGTCGCGCAGCCAGCAGAAGCGGTAGTCCCAGTTGCGTACGCCGCCGATCTCCTCGGGGAGGGAAGTGGTGGGGGCGGCCACGATGCCGCCGGTCGGGGCGTAGGTGAGGGCCTTGAGAGTGATGAGCGAGCGCACCACGGCCTCCCGGTACGGGCCGTCGTACTGGCAGCACGCGGCCCACTCCTCCCAGTCCTCGACGCTGTGTTCCAGGGCGTCGTACGGGTCGATGAACACCGGCTGCGGTTCGTGCGAAGGGTGCCAGGTAAGGACGAACGCCACCTTTTCCCCCTCGGAGACATCGAAGGACGAGCAGGTACTGAACTGCTGTCCCCAGGTCTTCACCCGCTCCTCGGGCTCAGTGCGCAGCCATACGGCGTCCGGCCCGGCGACGGCCACCCGGTGGCCGTCGGTGCGACGCATCCACGGCACGATGTTCCCGTAGTCGAAACGCAGCCGGAGCGTGGAGCGCATCGACACCGTGCCGGAGATTCCCTCCACGATCCGTACGAGGTCGGGGGCCTCGTCGCGCTGGGGCATGAAGTCGGTGACCTTGACAGTGCCGGAGCGGGTCTCCCAGAGCGACTCCAGGATCAGGGTGTTCTCGCGGTACGCGCGGCGTGTGCAGGTGCCCGCGCCGGCGGGGGCGACGCGCCAGTGGCCGTTCTCCTCGTCGCCGAGCAGCGCGGCGAAACAGGCCGCGGAGTCGAAGCGGGGCAGGCAGAGCCAGTCGATGGAGCCGTTCCTGCCGACCAGTGCCGCGGTCTGCAGATCTCCGATGAGCGCGTAGTCCTCGATGAGTTGCGTCACGTAGTGCCGTCTTCCCGCGCGGGGCCCGGGTTAAGCGGGGCGGGTGTTACGCCGACGCGGTGGCGGGCTCGGCCCGGTCGCCGTCGCCCGTCCGGGCGGCCTGGGCCCGGTCGCGCAGTTCACGGCGTACCAGGATCACCCATCCGACCGGTACCGCGGCGGTGAAGAGCCACCACTGGACGGCGTACGCCATGTGCGGGCCGATGGAGTCGGCGTCGGGTGCGGGCACCAGCTCGGGCTTGGGGCCGGGGGCGGGCTCGGTCTGCTCGATGTAGCCACCGAGGACGGGCCTGCCGAGCGCCTTGGCCTGCTGGGCGCTGTTGACCAGCATGATGTGCCGGGGCGGCAGCCCGCCCAGGTCCTTGATGCCGCTGCCCGCCTCGGTCTCGTCGGCCTTCAGGCGCCCGGTGACCGTCACTTCGCCCTTGGGGGCGGCCGGAACCTTGGGGTAGGTCTTCTGGTCGGCGCCGAAGGGGACCCAACCGCGATTGACGAGGACGGCGTCACCGTCCTTGAGCACCAGGGGGGTCAGGACGTGATAGCCGACCTGGTCGTCGGCGGAGGTCCGGCGGCGTACGACGACCTCGTGCGCGGTGTCGTACGTACCGGTGGCGGACACCCGGCGCCAGTAATCGGCGCGCGGGACGCTGTGCCCGGGGGAGGTGATCTCGCCGATGGCGAGCGGCTCGGCCTTGAGGTTGTCCGAGATCAGCTTGTTCTGCGCGACCCGGTGCTCATGGCGGTGCAGCTGCCAGAATCCCAGCTCGATCATCGCGGGGACGAGGAGCAGAACCAGAAGGGTGAGGATCACCCACTGCCGGGAGAACAGGAAGCGGTACACGCCGAAGACGGTACCTGGCGGGGTTTGTCCCGCGGTCGGTGGGTCTGGGGAGTGTCCGGCGGATCTCCGTGGGACACCCCCTGGTCCGGCCGACCGCGGGACAGGGCCCGGGGAGGCTCAGACTCGGTCGACGATGCCCACCTTCCCCTCCGCGCGGGCGCAGTGGGCGCCGCAGAACCAGTGGTTCTCGACCTCCACACCCTGGCCGATGATCCGGCACCGGCAGTGCTCGCAGATGGGCGCCATGCGGTGAATGGCGCAGGAGAAGCAGTCGAAGACGTGCACCGCGCCCTGCGCGTGCACCTCGAAGGACATGCCGTAGTCGTTTCCGCAGACCTCGCAACGTGCCATGCGCCTCAGGGTGGGACGCGGGGCGCCGGTGGCGCGAGCCGGTGACGGGCGAGTCGCCCGACAGTCACCCGTCTGCCGGGGTCACATCCCTCAGCAGCTGGGTGAAGGCCGCCTCGTCGACGACGGGTGTGCCGAAAGTCTTGGCCTTGACCGTCTTGGAGGTGGCGGAGTCGGGATCGTTGGTGACGAGCAGGCTGGTGAGCCGCGACAGGCTCGTCGCGATGTGCAGTCCGGCCCCGACCGCCCGGTCCTCCAGCAGCTCGCGGTCCACGGAGGTGTCCCCGGAGAACGCGACGCGCATGCCCTGCTTCAGCAGCTTCCCCGGCTCGTACCGCCCGGGGTTCGGATGCGGGCAGGTCGGCCGCTTGCGGGACGGCCGCCAGCTGCCCTGCCCGTACGACGAGGGCGCGGAGGCCTGATAACCGATCCGGGGCCTCGCCGGTGAGTCCGACCACTCGGTGAGCGGCAGGCATTCGAGCAACGGCAGCCGCACCCCGTCGCGGGCCGCCGCGTGCAGGCTCGGGCGGAACGCTTCGGCCAGCACCCGCGCGTCGTCGAGGGCGTGATGCGCGCGCTGCTGCACCACACCGAAGTGCGCGGCGAGCGACTCCAGCTTGTGATTGGGCAGCGGCAGCCGCAGCTCCTTGGAGAGCGCGATGGTGCACAGCCGCTGCGCCACGGGCGCGACCCGCGCCGCCCGTGCGTACTCCCGGGAGATCATCGACCAGTCGAACATCGCGTTGTGCGCGACGAGGACCCGGCCGTCGAGCCGCTCCGACAGCTGGCCCGCGATCTCCGGGAAGAGCGGGGCGCCTTCGAGCACATCGGTGGTCAGCCCGTGGATCCAGACGGGCCCGGGATCGCGCTCGGGGTTGACCAGTGTGTACCAGTGATCCTCGACATTGCCTCTGGCGTCCAGCCGGTAGACGGCAGCGGAGATGATCCGGTCGTCGCGTGCGAGTCCGGTGGTCTCGACGTCGACGACCGCGTACCCCTGTGGGTAGGCGGTCGGCCACGGCGCTGCTGTCGTGTGGTCTTCGAGCATGGTCACTGAGGATACGGGCCATCACTGACAGTCTTGTCATCCCGGGTGAGCAGAGCCCCGACAAGGGCCCGCACGGAGTTGACGAAGAGTCGTTCGGAGTCGACGGGGCGCGCCAGCGCGCGGGCGAGGGCCGGGTCGTCCTCCGCCGTCGCCGTGTCCCACAGCTCCTCCTCGCCGGGGTGCTGGGCCGGGGCGCGTTCACGGTTGCGCTCGACGAGGACGTACCCGACCACCTGGAACTGCACGGCCCGTACGACCTCGGCGGCCCGCGCGCCGCACACCCCCGCCGCGTGCACCTCGTGGACGAGTGCCTTCTGGGCGGGCAGGAACATCCGCTCGGTGAGGCCGCGTTCGTGGACCATCGCGATGAGATGCGGGTGGTCGCGCAGATCGCGGCGCAGGGCGCGCGCGACGGACACGATGCGCTCCTCGGGCGTGCGCCCGCGCGGACGGATCTCGGCCAGCTCGTCGACGGTGCGCTCGACGAGGGCGTCGAGCAGCGACTGGCGGTTGCCGATGTGCCAGTAGATGGAGGTCACGGCGGTGCCGAGCTCGGCGGCGAGCTTGCGCATGGTAAGGGCCTGCGGGCCGTGCTGCTTGACGAGGCGCGCGGCGGCTTCCACGACTTCGTCGCGGGTCAGCGTCGGTCTCGTCATGGGATCCCCAATTCTGCTGCCTGCACGGCTCTTTACCCTTCGGCGACGCCGGTGTAACAGTGTTACAGGACTTCAGGGTACGGCGCGATTCAGGCGGGACTGTTTCAGGCAGCGCTGTTTCAAGCAGTGCTCAGGCACGACCGACCAAGGGTGGTACGGCATGGCACGCGTACGGTACGGACCGCGCACCGAAGCCGAGATCGCGGCGGCGCGCGCAGCGAGTTCCAAGCTCCCCGACATCTGGTCCACCGGTGTGGTGGCGCTCTGGGAGAGCGACCCCGACGCGGTGACGGCCGTACTGCCGCCGCCGCTCAAGCCCACTTCGCGCCCGCTCGTCCGGGTCAACATCAGCAAGGTCGACCTGCCCGGCTACCCGCTGGGCGCGGGCTCCGTGGCGGTCGCCGCCGAGCACGGCGGGATCGAGGGCTGGTACCCGCTGGTCATGCCGATGACCCATGAACGGGCGCTGATCGGCGGCCGGGAGGTGTTCGGCGAGCCCAAGAAGCTGGGCGAGGTGAGCGTCGAGCGCGACGGTCTGGTCGTACGGGCCTCCCTCGCGCGGCACGGCATCGCCTTCGTCGAGGTGCGCGGCGCGGTGGACGGGGCGCTGCCGCTGCCCGAGCCGGCCGAGAAGGTCGACTTCTACTTCAAGTTCCTCCCCGCGGTGGACGGTCACGGCTTTGACGCCGACCCGGTCCTGGTGCACTGCACGCGCAACGAGAAGGTGCGCGGGCTGGAGCGGATCACGGGCGACGTGGTGCTCCGCGAGTCGATGTACGACCCCATCGCCGACCTGCCCGTACGCCGACTCGTGGGGATCACCATCGGTGAGAAGACGACCGACCAGCGGGGCAGGGTCGTCGAGCGGGTGAGCGCGCAGGCGCTCCTGCCGTACATCCACCAGCGCTACGACGACCCGCAACAGATCCTCGACGGCCCGCCGGAGGGGAGCTTCTGATGGAGCTACGGGAGGGGCAGGTCGCGGTGGTGACGGGCGCTGCGAGCGGCATCGGGCTCGCGATGGCCCGCCGGTTCGCGGACGAGGGACTGAAGGTCGTCCTCGCCGATGTGGAAGAGGGCGCCTTGGAAAAGGCGGCGGCCGAGTTGCGCGGAAGGGGCGCGCAGGTGCTCGCGCGCGCCGTCGACGTCAGCGAAGGCGCCAGTGTCGTCGCCCTCGCGGACGCGGCGTACGAGGCCTTCGGCGCGGTGCACGTGCTGTGCAACAACGCGGGCGTCGGGTCGGGCGCGGAGGGCCGCATGTGGGAGCACGAACCCAACGACTGGAAGTGGGCGTTCGCGGTCAATGTGTGGGGTGTCTTCCACGGCATCCAGGCGTTCGTACCGCGGATGATCGCGGGCGGTGAGCCCGGCCATGTGGTCAACACCTCGTCGGCGGACGGCGGCATCGCGCCACTGCCGACCGCCTCCGTGTACGCCGTCACCAAGGCGGCCGTCGTGACCATGACCGAGTCCCTGTACGCCCATCTCCGGGCGGAGGGCGCGGAACTGGGCGCCTCGGTGCTCTTCCCGGGACCGCACATGCTGCGCACCGGGCTGTGGGAGTCGCACCGCAACCGGCCGGAGCGGTACGCGAAGGAGCGGCCCCGCAAAACGCCGTACCGCGGCCTCGGGCAGTGGGAGTCGGCGATGAGGGAGGCCGGGCACGAGATCGAGTTCACCCCGGTCGAGCAGGTCGCCGAGGTCGTCGTGGACGGGATCGGGGCCGACCGCTTCTGGATGCTGCCGGCGAGCGAGCACAGCGACCGGCAGATCCGTGCCAGGTCGCAGTCGATGCTCGACCGCGCCAACCCGTCGTACCTGGAGAACTTCATTCTCGACTGAGACCGGTCGCGACCGGCGCTGACCCGAGCACGACGGGCACTGACCCGATCACGACCGGCGCTGACCAACCACGACCGGCTCGACTGCTTCGACTCATTTCATCCGACCGAGGTGTGTGTGATGACAGAGCGGGACCCGTACCTGATCATCTCCTCCGACTGCCACGCCGGACCGCCGACCGAGCAGTACCGGCCCTATCTTGACAGCGCCTTCCACCGGCCCTTCGACGAATTCCTCGGGCAGCGCGACGCCCGCCGCGAGGAGATGACGCGTCTTGGCGTGCGCAACGAGGCCTTCGCCACCGAGTGGTTCGAGGCCAACGAGGAAGGGCTGCGCGGCGGTTGGGACACCGCGCAGCGGATCAAGGAGCTCGACGGCGACGGGGTGGCGGCCGAGGTCGTCTTCCCCGACGCCGATGCCGTCGACAGCCGGACCGCGGCCCCCTTCGGGGTGGGCCTGGGGCTCTCCGGCGACCAGGACCCCGACCTCGGCATGGCAGGCGCGCAGGCGCACAACCGCTGGCTCGCCGAGCTCGTGGCGGAACACCCCGAACGGCACTGCGGGGTCGCCCTGCTGCCCATCACGGGCGAGGTGGACCGGGTCGTCGCCGAGGTGCGCCGGGCCAAGGAGTCCGGGCTCGGCGCGCTGATGATCCCCTCGATGTGGGTCGACAAGGCGCCGTATCACGACCGGCGTTACGACCCGGTGTGGGCGGCGGCGGCCGAGACGCGGATGCCGATCGTCACGCACTCCGGCGCGGCGCCGCGCCACGAATACGGCGACCACCTGGGCATCTACGTATCCGAGGTGACGTGGTGGCCCGCACGGCCGCTGTGGTTCCTGCTCTGGTCCGGTGTCTTCGAGCGCCACCCCGGGCTGAAGTTCGGTGTCGCGGAGTCCGGCTGCTGGTGGCTGCCCAACCAGCTGTGGTTCATGGACCGGCTGTATCTGGGCGCGCACGGCGGAAAGAAACTGTCGCCGTTCGCGGAGCTGAAGCGGCCGCCGAGCGAGTACCTGGACCGCCAGGTCTTCATCTGCGCCACCAACACCAAGCGGCGCGAGCTCGCCCAGCGCTACGAGATCGGCGTCGACAACATCCTCTGGGGCAGCGACTTCCCGCATCCCGAGGGCACCTGGCCCGACACGCGCGCGTGGCTGCGGAAAACCTTCCACGACATCCCGGTCGCCGAGACCCGGCGGATGCTCGGCCTGGCCGCCGCCGATGTCTTCGGCTTCGACACGGCGAAGCTCGCCCCGGTCGCCGAGCGCGTCGGCCCGACGCCGGACGACCTCGGCCAGAGCGCCGACCAGCCCGCGATCGAGGCCACCTGGGCGAAGTCCCGCGAGGTGGGCAGGCACTGGCTGACCGAGCATGACTTCCCGCAGCTGGGAGTCATGTGATGGACCGGCTCCAGGACCGCTACACCGTCATCTCCGCCGACTGCCACGCGGGCGCCGACCTCCTCGACTACCGGCCGTACCTGGAGAAGCGCCACCACGAGGACTTCGACGCCTGGGCGGCGACCTACGTCAACCCGTACGAGGACCTCCTCGCGGACACGGCGGACCGCAACTGGAACTCGGCGCGCCGCGTCGCCGAGCTGGAGGCCGACGGCATCGTCGCCGAGGTCGTCTTCCCCAACACCATCCCGCCCTTCTTCCCCAGCGCCTCGCTGATGGCACCCGCACCGTCGAAGGCGGAGTACGAACAGAGGTGGGCCGGGCTGCGCGCCCACAACCGCTGGCTGGCCGACTTCTGCGACGCGGTGCCCGGACGGCGGGCGGGTGTCGCCCAGATCCTGCTCAACGACGTGAACGAGGCGGTGCGGGAGGTCCGCCGGATCAAGGAGGCCGGCCTCACCGGCGGCATCCTGCTGCCCGGTGCCCCGCCGGGGTCGGGCATACCCGAGCTCTACTCGCAGACGTACGACCCGCTCTGGGCGGTCTGCGAGGAACTGGAGGTACCGGTCAACCACCATGGCGGGTCCGCATCCCCGCCGCTGGGGGACGAACCTGCCGCCCGCGCCGTCTTCATGGTGGAGACCACCTGGTTCTCGCACCGGGCGCTGTGGCACCTGATCTTCGGCGGGGCGTTCCGTCGTCACCCCGGGCTGAGACTGGTCCTGACGGAGCAGGGCTCCGGCTGGATCCCCGGGGTCGTCGAGATGCTCGACTATTACCACTCGCGCCTGGTCGCCGCGGCTTCCCGGGCCGCCACCGCGGAGTCCAAGTTCGGTGCGGGCCTTGCCGCTTCGATGGGGACCAGCCCCAGCGACGTCTGGCGCGACAACTGCTTCGTCGGCGCCAGCTTCATGCGCCCGCACGAGGTCCCGCTGCGGGACCGGATCGGCCTCGACAAGATCATGTGGGGCTGCGACTACCCCCATGACGAGGGCACGACACCGTACTCCCGCGAGGGCCTGCGGATCGCATACGCCGGTCTGCCGAGAGACGAGATCGCGACCATGGTCGGCGGCAACGCGGCCCGTGTGTACGGCTTCGACCTCGCGGCGCTCGACCGCATCGCCGCGCGAGTCGGCCCCACGGTGGAGGAGATCGACGAACCTCTCAAGGAGGCGCCGCAGGGCGCGACCAGCCCCGCGTTCGCGCCGGGCGGGTCGGTACGCGTCTGGTGAAGCGCCGGGTGAGACCGTCGCCGAATGAGCGATACGACGGACGACCGCGCCGAGACCCACGAGGAAGCGCACGGCGGGGGACTCGGCGCGCGGCTGAACTGGCTGCGCGCCGGGGTTCTCGGGGCCAATGACGGGGTGGTCTCCACCGCCGGCATCGTCGTCGGCGTGGCCGGCGCGACGGACGAGCGCGCCGCGCTGCTGACGGCGGGACTTGCGGGCCTGCTGGCCGGTTCGATGTCGATGGCGGCGGGGGAGTACGTATCCGTCTCGACGCAGCGCGATTCGGAGAAGGCGGCGCTGGCCCAGGAGACGCGGGAGCTTCGGGAGCAGCCGGAGGAGGAACTGGCGGAGCTGGCCGAGCTGTTGTCCGCGCGCGGCCTGTCGCCGGAGGTGGCGCGGGCGGCGGCGGAGCAACTGACGGAGCGGGACGCGTTGCGGGCGCACGCGCGCGTGGAGCTCAATATCGACCCGGACGACCTGACCGACCCCTGGCGGGCGGCGGGCGCGAGCTTCGTCTCGTTCACGCTGGGGGCGCTGTTGCCGCTGCTGGCGATCGTCCTGCCGCCCGTGTCCTGGCGGCTGCCGGTCACGGTGGTCTCGGTCCTGATCGCCCTGGCCCTTACGGGCTGGGGCAGCGCCCGCCTGGGCACGGCGCCGCCTCGCCCTGCGGTGCTGCGCAACATGGCGGGCGGGGCGCTGGCCATGGCGGTGACGTACGGGGTGGGGTCGTTGCTGGGCGCGGCGGGGATCTAGCGGCGGCGCGCAGCAGCAGCCCCGCAGGGCGCCACCCGCCCACCACCGGAACCGCCCAACCCGCTGACATCACGTCTTACATACTTGTCGGTAACAACCCCTAGCGGGACGCTCGGCCCCGCCTTTAAGGTGCGGGCATGCCGAACCTGCCCGATGTCGTGCTGTGGTCGATACCGGCCTTCGTCCTGCTCACCGTGATCGAAGTGGTGAGCTACCGCCTGCATCCCGACGAGGACGCCGTCGGGTACGAGACCAAGGACGCCGCCACCAGCGTCGGCATGGGGCTGGGCAGCATCGCGTTCGACATTCTCTGGAAGTTCCCGATTGTCGCGATCTACATGGCGGTGTACGAGCTGACGCCCGCCCGCGTCCCCGTCCTGTGGTGGACGATCCTGCTGATGCTGCTCGCGCAGGACTTCTTCTACTACTGGTCGCACCGCGGCCACCACGTCATCCGCATCCTGTGGGCCTGCCACGTCGTGCACCACTCCAGCCGCAACTTCAACTTCACCACCGCGCTCCGCCAGCCCTGGACGTCCCTCACCGTCTGGCCGTTCTACCTGCCGATGATCGCCTGCGGCGTGCACCCGGCCGCGCTCGCGTTCTGCTCGTCCGCGAACCTCGTCTACCAGTTCTGGGTCCACACCGAGCGGGTCGACAAGCTGCCGCGCCCCTTCGAATATGTCCTGAACACGCCCTCGCACCACCGGGTCCACCACGCGTCCCAGGGTGGCTACCTGGACCGGAACTTCGGCGGCATCCTGATCGTCTGGGACCGGCTCTTCGGCTCCTTCGCGGCCGAGACCGAGCGGCCCGTCTACGGCCTGACGAAGAACATCGAGACGTACAACCCGCTGCGCGTAGCGACGCACGAGTACGCCGCCATCGCCCGCGACGTACGCGCGGCGACGAGCTGGCGCGAGCGTGCGGGACGCGTCTTCGGCGGCCCCGGCTGGCAGCCGGCACCGCGGAAGTTGCCCGCGGCGGAGGCCAGGCCGAGCGTCGTACGCACTGTGCCCGCCGCCGTGCCCGCCGCCGTGCCCGCCGCCGTGCCCGCCGCCGTGCCCGCCGCCGTGCCGGCGGCCCTGCCGGGTGCCGGGACCGCTGTCACCCCGGAGGCCGAGGCCGCAGCCCTGCCGGTCGCCGCCGCGGTTCCTGCCCCGGAAGCCGCCGGCGTCCAGCAGCCGGAGCCCGCCGCATGAGACGTGCCGCCCTCGCCCGTCTCCTCCTCGCCGCCTTCACCGTCGCGACCGCCGCCGATCTCGTCTCGCTGCTGGCGGGCGCCGACCTCGGGCACCAGATCGCCAAGCCCCTACTGATGCCCCTGCTCGCCGCTTACGTCGTCGTGCGCGGCGGCCCCGCCCTGCTGGTCGTGGCGCTGCTCTTCGGCTGGGGAGGCGACGTCTTCCTGCTCTTCGACGCCGACCCCGCCTTCATGGCAGGCATGGGCTCCTTCGCCGCAGGGCACGTCTGCTACCTGCTGCTCTTCCGCCGGACGCGCACCAACCCGTACCTCGGCGCCGGATATGCCGTCGCCCTCGTCGGCACCGTGCTGCTGCTCTGGCCCGACCTGCCGCCCGAACTGCGCGTCCCGGTCGCCGGATACAGCCTCCTGCTCACCGTCATGGCGTGGCGGGCGAGCGACCTGGGGCTGTACGCCGGGCTCGGCGGCGCGCTCTTCCTGCTCTCCGACACCCTCATCGCCACCGGCGTCGCCGAGTGGCCCCAGCTGCCTGTGCCCGACTTCTGGATCATGCTCACCTACGCGGCGGCGCAGTACCTGCTGGCCACCGGGGTGCTCGCGCGTCAGGCCACCACGCTGCCGAGCCCCCGTCCGGCGGCGGGCGACACCGTCCGTACCTGAGACCGGGCCGCCCGGACCCGACGCGCCCGAACCCGGGCCGCCCGCACGGAAAACGGGCCGCCCGGAGACCGGGCGGCCCGTTCCTGTGGAAGGTGCGTTACTTCTTGGTCACCGCGTCCAGGGCGTCGGCGATACCGACCCCGTAGAAGCCGTTGTAGTTCTTGCCGCCCTCGCACACCGCGTCGATCTTGCCGTCGCCGTCGATGTCGTACGGGTCCGTGCACAGCGTTTTGTCGGCCTGCGCCGCGAGCAGGGCCTTGACCTTCGCCGCGGAGGCGTGCGGGTGCGTGCTCTTGATGAGCGCCGCGACACCCGCCACGTGTGGGGAGGCCATCGACGTACCGGCCATGTAGGCCCACTGACCGCCCGGCACGGGGCCGAGGATCAGGCCGCTGGTCGCGGGGGCCTGCGGCGGCTGGTACGCCGTGCTGTCGCCGCCTGGGGCCGCGATGTCGATGACGCCGCGACCGTAGTTGGAGAACGAGGACTTGATGCCCTTGGCTCCGGTCGACGAGACGGTGACCACGCCGGGCAGCTGGGTCGGCGCGTCCAGGCACTCGGACGGGTCGATGTCACGGTCCACCGGCGTCGAGTCGTTCGGGCTGGTGGTGTCGTTGACCGTGTCAGCGGCGAGGTCGAAGTTCGAGTTGCCGGCCGCGGCGACGTTCACCGCGCCCTTCTTCTCCGCGTACAGCGACGCCCGGGTGATGGCGTCGACGAGCGCCTTCTGGTCCGGGTCGTCCTTGCAGTTGAACATCCACGGGTCGGTGTAATAGCTGTTGTTGGTCACATCGACGCCGTGCTCGGCCGCCCAGATGAATCCGCAGACCACGGCCTCGGTGTAGAAGAAGCCCGCCGTCGTGGACACCTTGATGCCGGACACCTTGACGCCCGGCGCGACACCGGTGACACCGATGCCGTTCTTCGCGGCGGCGATCTCGCCCGCCACATGCGTGCCGTGCGGGCTCTCCTCGGCGGACGGGCGCCAGGCGCCGTCCGTCGTGTCCGGCTTGCCCGTCACACAGTTGACCGACGCCGCGCGGTCGAAGTTCGGCGCGAGGTCCGGGTGCGTGTCGTCGACGCCGGTGTCGATCACGGCGACCGTGACCTTCTTGCTGCCGAGCGTCTTCTCGTGGGCCTTGTCCGCCTTGATGGCGGGCAGGTCCCACTGCAAGGGCTGGAGCGGGTCCTCGCCGACGACCGCCCGGGTGGACGCGGCCTTCGCCTGCGCGCCGGTCAGCGTCTTCGGGTGGCCGATGTCCTTCGTCGACTGGGCGGGCAGCGGCGCGGTGCGGGTGGCACCCGCCGACTGGACGCCCTTGGCCTTGCGGATGGTCTTCGCGAAGGCGTCGTTCGACGAGTGGACGACGATCACGCCGATCTGGTCGTACGCCTTGACGACGGTGCCGCCCGCCTTGGTGATGGCCTTCTTCACCTTGGCCGCGTTGCCGTGCCCGGGGCGCACATTGACGACGTAACTCAGCGGCGTACCGGCCGCGCTCTGCAGGGCCGCCGCAGGGGAGGTGGCGGCGTCGGCCGAAGGCGCGGTGGTCGCGGCTGCGGTGCCCGGCAGGAAGGCGAGGGCGGCGGTTATCGCCAGGCCGGCGGGTATCGCCACGGTCCGACGGGACCAGTGGGCGCGGGGCGACGTCATGAGATCTCCGGTTCTTCGGGGCGGTCGGGGGAGAGCCACTTCTTCGGGGAGATTCACTTCTTCACGGCGTCGAGGGCGTCGACGATGCCGGAGCCGTAGTAGCCGTTGACGCGCCTGTCGCCCTCGCAGGTGGTGGCCTCGACCCAGTTGCCGGCCGCGTCGTAGACGTGGCTCGGACAGCCCGGGTTGTCCGCCTGCTTCTTGAGCATCTTCTGGAGCTGCGCCGGACTGGCCTTCGGGTGCGCGCTCTTGAGCAGCGCCGCGACGCCCGCCACGTGCGGGGTGGCCATGGAGGTGCCCTGCTTGTAGCCGTAGCCGCCGTTCAGGACGGTCGACAGAACCCGGCCGTTGGATTCGGGTGTGGCCGGGATCTGGTATTTGTCCCCACCGGGAGCCGCCACGTCGGCCACGCCGTAGCCGTAGCTGGAGTAGTACGACTTGACGTTCTTGTCG
The DNA here is from genome assembly GCF_030063415.1 of Streptomyces sp. H27-C3. Classification (GTDB taxonomy): domain Bacteria; phylum Actinomycetota; class Actinomycetes; order Streptomycetales; family Streptomycetaceae; genus Streptomyces. Next base: position 199,027 of record NZ_JASITA010000007.1, read on the forward strand.
CCCGTCGCGGTGACGGTGACCACGCCGGGCAGCTGGGTCGGCGCGTCGAGGCACTCCGACGGGTCGATGGTGCGCGTGACCGGCGTGGAGTCGTTGGGGCTCGACGTGTCGACGAGCGAGTCGGCCGACAGGTCGTAGTCCGAGTTGCCCGCCGCCGCGACATTCAGGGCGCCCTTGCGCTCCGCGTACGAGGTGGCGCGCGTCAGCGAGTCGAGCAGGGCCTTCTGGTCCGGGTCGTCCTCGCAGTTGAACATCCACGGGTCGACGTAATAGCTGTTGTTCGTCACATCGATGTCGTGCTCGGCCGCCCACACGAAGCCGCAGACGACGGCCTCGGTGAAGAAGAGGCTGGTGCCGGGCTCACTGACCTTGATGCCCGCGACCTTGACGCCCGGCGCGACTCCGGCGACACCCAGGCCGTTGCGCGGCGCGGCGATCGTGCCCGCGACGTGCGTGCCGTGGTCACTGCCGTCGGTGTACGGGCGCCACGCGCCCTCGGAGGAGTCGGCGACGCCGCCGACACAGTTGGCCGACTGCGACTTGGAGAAGTTCGGCGCGAGATCCGGGTGGGTGTCGTCGACCCCGGTGTCGATCACACCGACGGTGACCCTGCGGCTGCCGTCATTGATCTTGGCGGCCTTGTCGGCCCCGATGGAGCGCAGGTCCCACTGGTTGGCCTCAAGAGGCTCCTGGCCCGGCTCCGCCGCCGCGGCGGCCTTCGCGGCCTCGGCCGCGGACAGCTTCTGGGTGGTGCCTTCTTCGGTGATACCGACCGGCGTGAGCGGGGCGGTACGGGTGGCGCCGGCCGAGGACACGCCCCTGGCTCTGCGTATCTCCTTGCCGAAGTCCGGGTTCTGCGAGTGGACTACGACGACGCCGATCTGCTCGTACGCCTTCACCACGGTCCCGCCGGCCATGGCTATCGCCTTCTTGACCGACCTGCTGTGGCCGCCCTTGGTGTTGACCACGTAGGACAACTTCGGTCCCGTGGGGGCGGCCGTGGCGGTCGCCGGGCCGTCCTGCGGCGCGGCCGTGGCGACCGCCCCTGGCAGGAAGCCGAGCGAGGCCGTCAGTGCCAGTCCGACGGGCAGGGCGAGTGCGCGCTGTCGTCTGGATCCCAGATGAGCCATGGGTTCTCCACATCATCCGTGAGAACCGCCCTGCGCGGGGTGCACATGAGCGGGTACATGTCGAGTGAAGCTAGCGCCGATCATGCGTTCGTATCAACGAGTTCGGAAAAGATAGTGCCGATATCGAACCGCGTCGCCGTGCGCTCCGTGCCGTTGTCAGGGGGACGAGCCTCACCGCCCCCCGGCAGTGAGCTCGTACGGCCCACCCCAACCGCACCCCCGTCGCGAGGAGAATCCGTGGCAACCGATGCCCCACCGCCCGAGGGCGGCACGGACCTGAGTACAGCTGGACCCACGACGGAGCAGTACGTCGCGATGCAGAACAGCCCCGAATTCGGGGAGCTGCGTCGCTCGCACCGTGCCTTCGCCATCCCTCTGACCATCGCCTTCATCGCCTGGTACCTGCTGTACGTCCTGCTGTCCAACTACGCGGGCGGCTTCATGGGCACCAAGCTCTTCGGCAACATCAACGTGGCTCTCGTCTTCGGCCTCGCCCAGTTCCTCACCACCTTCCTCATCGCCTGGTTCTACTCGCGCCACGCCGCGACGAAGCTCGACCCGAAGGCGGAAGCCATCAAGTCCCGCATGGAGGCCGACGTATGAGCACCGCGCTGATCACGGTCCGGATCGCCGCGGCCGGTGACGCCAGCGAGCACCGCCCGCTGATCATCACCTTGTTCGGCCTCTTCGTCGTCGCGACGCTGATCATCACCGTCTGGGCCGGGCGCCAGACCAAGAGCGCCGCCGACTTCTACGCGGGCGGCCGGCAGTTCACCGGCTTCCAGAACGGCCTCGCGATCTCCGGCGACTACATGTCCGCCGCGTCCTTCCTCGGCATCGCCGGCGCCATCGCCCTCTTCGGATACGACGGCTTCCTCTACTCCATCGGCTTCCTGGTCGCCTGGCTGGTCGCCCTGCTCCTGGTCGCCGAACCGCTGCGCAACTCCGGCCGGTACACGATGGGCGACGTCCTCGCCTACCGCATGCGCCAGCGCCCGGTCCGTACCGCGGCGGGCGCCTCCACCATCGTCGTGTCGATCTTCTACCTGCTCGCGCAGATGGCGGGCGCGGGCGTGCTGGTCTCGCTGCTCCTCGGCATCACGAGTGACGCGGGCAAGATCCTGATCGTCGCCCTGGTCGGCGTCCTGATGATCGTGTACGTGACCATCGGCGGCATGAAGGGCACCACCTGGGTCCAGATGGTCAAAGCGGTCCTGCTCATCACCGGCACCGTGCTGATCACCTTCCTGATCCTGCTGAAGTTCAACTTCAACGTCTCCGACCTGCTCGGCTCCGCTGCCTCGAACAGCGGCAAGGGCTCGGCGTTCCTGGAGCCCGGCCTGAAGTACGGCGCCACCAGCGTCTCCAAGCTCGATTTCATCTCGCTCGGCATCGCCCTGGTCCTGGGCACCGCCGGTCTGCCGCACATCCTGATCCGCTTCTACACCGTCCCGACGGCCAAGGCCGCCCGTAAGTCCGTGAACTGGGCGATCGGCATCATCGGCGGCTTCTACCTGATGACCATCGTGCTGGGCTTCGGCGCGGCGGCGCTGCTCAAGCCGGCCGACATCATCGCCTCCAACAAGGCGGGCAACACGGCGGCGCCACTGGCCGCGCTGGAGATCGGCGGCGGCGCCGGCTCCACCGGCGGCGCGATCCTGCTCGCGGTGATCTCCGCGGTCGCCTTCGCCACCATCCTCGCGGTGGTCGCCGGCCTCACGCTGGCGTCCTCGTCCTCGTTCGCGCACGACATCTACGCCAACGTGATCCGCCGGGGCCAGGCCACCGAGAAGGAAGAGGTCCGCGCCGCCCGCTGGGCGACGGTGGCCATCGGTGTCGTCTCCATCGCACTGGGCGCACTCGCCCGCGATCTGAACGTGGCCGGTCTGGTCGCCCTCGCCTTCGCGGTCGCCGCGTCCGCGAACCTGCCGACGCTCCTCTACAGCCTGTTCTGGAGGAAGTTCACCACCCAGGGCGCGCTGTGGTCCATCTACGGCGGCCTGGCCTCGTCGGTGACCCTGGTGCTCTTCTCACCGGTGGTCTCCGGCAAGGAGACGTCGATGTTCCCCGGCGTGGACTTCGCCTGGTTCCCGCTGGAGAACCCCGGCCTGATCTCGATCCCGCTGGGCTTCCTGCTCGGCTGGCTCGGGGCCGTGCTGTCGAAGGACGACGTGGACAAGGAGAAATACGCGGAGCTGGAGGTCAAGTCGCTCACCGGCATCGGAGCGCACTGACCCGGGTTTTCACCGCACCCCTCCGTGGCCGCGTCGTAGAGTCCTACGACGCGGCCACGCCGCTCTGGTGACTTCGGGCCCCCATCGATGTCACAGGTGTCGCGTAGGCTTGACGCCGTTCCACCATGATGAATTTACGGATCGGGGAGGAGGTCGACATGCTCATCGACACCTACGGCCGGGTCGCCACCGACCTGCGTGTTTCACTCACCGACCGCTGCAATCTGCGCTGTACGTACTGCATGCCGGAAGAAGGCCTGCAGTGGCTGACGAAGCCGGATCTGCTCACCGACGACGAGATCGTGCGGCTGATCCGGATCGCCGTCACCGACCTCGGCATCACCGAGGTGCGCTTCACCGGCGGTGAGCCGCTGCTGCGCCCCGGGATCGTCGGCATCGTCGAGCGCTGCGCGGCCCTGGAGCCGCGCCCCCAGATGTCCCTGACCACCAACGGCATCGGGCTCAAGCGCACCGCGTCCGCACTGAAGGCGGCCGGTCTCGACCGGGTCAATGTCTCGCTCGACACCCTGCGCCCCGACGTCTTCAAGACACTCACCCGCCGCGACCGCCACCAGGACGTCATCGACGGCATGGCGGCGGCCCGCGAGGCCGGTCTGACGCCGGTCAAGGTCAACGCCGTGCTGATGCCCGGGCTCAACGACGACGAGGCCCCGGAGCTGCTCGCCTGGGCCGTGGAGAACGAATACGAGCTGCGCTTCATCGAGCAGATGCCGCTGGACGCGCAGCACGGCTGGAAGCGCGACGGCATGATCACCGCCGGTGACATCCTGGAGTCTTTGCGTACGCGCTTCGCGCTCACCGAGGAGAGCGAGGGCGAGCGAGGCTCCGCCCCCGCCGAGCGCTGGGTCGTGGACGGCGGCCCGCACCGGGTCGGCGTCATCGCCTCCGTCACGCGCCCGTTCTGCGCGGCCTGTGACCGGACCAGGCTCACCGCCGACGGACAGGTGCGCACCTGCCTCTTCGCTCGTGAGGAGTCGGACCTGCGGGCCGCCCTGCGCTCCGGTGCGCCGGACGAGGAGATCGCCCGGTTCTGGAAGCTCGCGATGTGGGGCAAGAAGGCGGGCTCCGGTCTCGACGACCCGACGTTCCTGCAGCCCGATCGGCCGATGTCGGCCATCGGCGGCTGACGCCCCGGCCCCGGGGTCTTCAGTCGCCCCGGGGGACGGACTCCCATTCCTCCAGGGTCACCACGTCCTTGAGGAAGCCCCGCAGGTCCAGGAAGTGGGAGAGGTGCTCGCGGTGCTCCTCGCACGCGACCCACGTCTTGCGGCGGTCCGGTGTGTGCACCTTGGGGTTGTTCCAGACGACGACCCAGACAGCGGTGGCGCGGCAGCCCTTGGCCGAGCAGACCGTGGCAGTGGCGCCGGCTTCGGTGGAGGGGGCGGCGTCCGGAGAACCGGGAGAGCGGGGAGTGTCGGCGGAGTTCACGCACTCAACCCTAGATCAGCTCCGGGAGCCGGCCGCGAAAACCCCCGGGAAATGGCGACGCCGAGCAGCCACGGGGGGAGCTGCCCGGCGTCGGTCCGTCGCTCCGACGGGGGATGCGGAGCGCCTACGAAGTATGTCACGCGACACGGGGTGCGGTGCACCGGAACTTCATGATTGATCTGAGCTTTTCTTGAGCTTTGCAGACCGGTAAAGATCAGCTTTGTTCGCGTGGCCATTGTTCTCGGTCGGTCGTTGCCGCTTCCGGGGCGGGTTCCGCGCCGACCGCTCCGAGAGGCGGCTCGATGGCCGGCACTATCGGCGTCGGAATATAGGCGGACGGCAGCGAAGGCGCGTTCTGCCGACCCCCGTTGGCGATTACCACGGCGATGTACGGCAGGAGTACGCCCAGCCCGAGGGCCACGATCGCGATGTGCCGTTCCACGTTCCACAAGGCCGCTGCCAGCACCACCGACACGGTACGGACCGACATCGAAATGATGTAACGGCGCTGCCTGCCGCGAATGTCGTCGGCCAGGCTCTGCCGCGCCCCGGTAATCCGGACGACCTCGGCGCTGCGCTGTTTCCGCATCACGTTCCACCACCCGATTTCCTGTGCCGGACACTCTCCGGACCGGACACCTCCCACGTTACGCCGCGGCTCCGCCGACTTCGAGACCGGGGCATCCCAGGCCCGGGTGTGCGCGCCCCGCCGATCCACGTATGGCGCTGTCCGACATGCGCCGTACGGTACATCGTCCGAAACTGGGCGAACATGCGCGAACCGCGCCGCATGAGGAGGCGACATGAGTTGGTTGTGGGCAATCGTCGTGGGACTGATCCTGGGACTGATCGCGAAGGCGATCCTTCCCGGGAAACAGGAGATCCCGCTGTGGCTGACGGCCGTGTTCGGAATTCTCGGCAGCATTCTCGGTAACGCGGTCGCCACCTGGATGGGCATCAACGAGACCAAGGGCATCGACTGGGGACGGCACATCCTCCAGCTGATCGGCGCCGTGGCGGTGGTCGGTGTCGGTGACATGCTCTGGTCCGCGATCCGGGGCAAGGGCCGGCAGAGAACCTGACTGTCCACGAAGAAGGGCGGCCGGACACGCTGAGTGTCCGGCCGCCCTTCTTCGTGGACAGTCAGGCCGGCCGGACCACCGACGGCTCAGCCCCCGGTGACCTCGACCGCAGCCAGGTTCTTCTTGCCCCGGCGCAGCACCAGCCAGCGGCCGTGCAGCAGCTGCTCCGGGCCCACCGGGGTCTCCTCGTCGGCGACCTTGACGTTGTTCACGTAGGCCCCGCCCTCCTTGATCGTGCGGCGGGCGGCGGACTTGCTCGCGGACAGACCGACCTCCGTGAGCAGATCCACGACGGACCCGAGCGCGGCGACCTCGGCGTGCGGCAGCTCGGAGAGAGCCGCACGCAGGGTGGGCTCGTCCAAATCGGACAGCTCACCCTGGCCGAAGAGCGCCTTCGACGCGGCGGTGACGCCGTCGCACTGCTCCGTGCCGTGCACCATCGTCGTCAGCTCCTGGGCCAGTGCCCGCTGCGCGGCGCGCGCCTGCGGGCGCTCCTCGGTCAGCTTCTCCAGCTCCTCGATCTCCTCGCGGGACTTGAAGCTGAAGATGCGCAGGAACTTCGGGATGTCCCGGTCGTCGGCGTTCAGCCAGAACTGGAAGAAGGCGTACGGCGTGGTCCGCTCGGCGTCGAGCCAGACCGTGCCCGACTCCGTCTTGCCGAACTTCGTGCCGTCGGCCTTGGTGATCAGCGGCGTCGCCACCGCGTGCACCTGCGCCTCGGGCTCGACCCGGTGGATCAGGTCGGTGCCCGCGGTCAGGTTGCCCCACTGGTCGCTGCCGCCGGTCTGCAGCGTGCAGCCGTAGCGCCGGTTCAGCTCCATGAAGTCCATGCCCTGCAGGATCTGGTAGCTGAACTCGGTGTAGCTGATGCCCGCGTCGGAGTTGAGCCGTCGCGAGACGGCCTCCTTCGCGATCATCTTGTTGACCCGGAAGTACTTGCCGATGTCCCGCAGGAAACTGATGGCCGACAGACCCGACGTCCAGTCCAGGTTGTTGACCATGGTCGCGGCGTGCGGTCCTTCGAAGTCGAGGAACCGCTCGATCTGCCCGCGCAGCCGCTGCACCCAGGCGGCGACCGTCTCGGGGTCGTTGAGCGTGCGCTCCGAGTTCGGCTTGGGGTCGCCGATCAGCCCCGTCGCGCCGCCGACCAGGCCCAGCGGGCGGTTGCCCGCCAGCTGGATCCTGCGCATGGTGAGGATCTGGACCAGATTGCCGAGGTGCAGGCTGGGCGCGGTCGGGTCGAAGCCGCAATAGAACGTGACGGGACCGTCCGCGAACGCCTTCCGCAATGCGTCCTCGTCAGTGGAAAGGGCGATCAGCCCGCGCCACTGCAGTTCGTCGACGATGTCCGTCACGGTTCTCTTGTCTCCTCGGTGATGTTTACGGTTCGCAGTGCGAGGTTATACGCCCTGGCTGACCGAACTCATATTGAAATCCGGGATGCGCAGTGCGGGCATCGCGGCCCGGGTGAACCAGTCGCCCCATTCCCGGGGCAGCGTCTTCTCGGTGCGTCCCGCCTCGGAGGCCCGCGACAGCAGATCCACCGGCGACTCGTTGAACCGGAAGTTGTTCACCTCGCCCACCACTTCGCCGTTCTCCACGAGGTAGACACCGTCCCGGGTCAGACCCGTCAGCAGCAGCGTCGCGGGGTCGACCTCCCTGATGTACCAGAGGCACGTCAGCAGCAGCCCGCGCCCGGTGGCGGCGACCATCTCGTCCAGCGACTTCTCACCGCCGCCGTCCAGGATCAGATTGTCGATCGCCGGGGCCACCGGCAGCCCGGTCAGGCCCGCGCTGTGCCGGGTCGTCGTGAGGCGCTCCAGCTTCCCGCCGCGCACCCAGTCGGTGGCCGCCAGCGGCAGCCCGTTGTCGAACACCGACGAGTCGTCGCCCGAGGAGTGCGCGATGACGAACGGCGCGGACTCCAGACCCGGCTCGTTCGGATCGCTGCGCAGCGTCAGCGGCAGCCCCGAGAGCGTCTCCCCGACCCTGGTCCCGCCACCCGGCTTGGAGAAGACCGTACGGCCCTCCACGGCGTCCCTGGCCGCCGACGACCACAGCTGGTAGATCAGCAGATCGGCGACCGCGGTCGGCGGCAGCAGCGTCTCGTAGCGGCCCGCCGGGAGGTCGATCCGGCGCTCGGCCCAGCCCAGGCGCTTGGCCAGTTCCGCGTCGAGCACCGCCGGATCCACGTCCTTGAAGTCCCGGGTGGCGTGCCCGGTCCAGGCCGAGCGGGTACGGTCCGGCGACTTCGCGTTGATCTCCAGCGTGCCGTTCGGCTGGTCGTGGCGCAGCCGCAGCCCCGTCGACGTACCCAGGTAGCTGGAGGTCATCTCGTGGTTCGCGAAGCCGTACAGTTCACGGCCGCCGGCCCTGGCACGGGCGAAGGACTCGCCGAGCGCGGGCGCGAAGTCGGTGAACACCGCGGACGAGGTCTCGGCCGGCGCGTCCCTGAAGTCGGGCGACGCGGGCACCCCGGAGACCAGCGGCTGGGCGTCCTCGGCCGGCTCGGCGCCCCGGGCGGCCGCCTCGGCGGCCCGCACCAGCGGCTCCAGCTCGTCGGCGGTGACCGCGGAGCGCGACACCACACCCGAAGCGGTGCCGCGGGCGCCGTCGACGGTCGCGATCACCGTCAGGGTGCGGCCGCGGGTGACCCCGTTGGTCGTGAGCGAATTGGCCGCCCAGCGCAGATTGGCCGAGGACTGCTCGTCGGCGATCACCACCAGACCGTCGCCGCGCGCCAGCTCCAGGGCCCGCTCGACGATCTCGTACGGCTTGGCTGTGCGGCTCATCGACCGGCCTCCTGCGTGGTGTTGAGGATATTGACGCCCCGGAAGAGAGCCGAAGGGCAGCCGTGCGAGACCGCGGCGACCTGGCCGGGCTGGGCCTTGCCGCAGTTGAAGGCGCCGCCCAGGACATAGGTCTGCGGGCCGCCGACCTTCTCCATGGAGCCCCAGAAGTCCGTGGTCGTCGCCTGGTAGGCGACATCGCGCAGCTGGCCCGCGAGCTTCCCGTTCTCGATCCGGAAGAAACGCTGCCCGGTGAACTGGAAGTTGTAGCGCTGCATGTCGATCGACCAGGACCGGTCGCCCACCACGTAGATGCCGCGCTCGACGCCTCCGATCAGGTCCTCCGTCGACGGACCGCCCGGGTCCGGCTGGAGCGAGACGTTCGCCATGCGCTGCACGGGCACATGGCCGGGAGAGTCGGCGTAGGCGCAGCCGTTCGACCGCCCCAGACCGGTCAGCTTCGCGATGCGCCGGTCCAACTGGTAGCCGGTGAGCGTGCCGTCCTTGATCAGGTCCCAGGACTGCGCCTCGACGCCCTCGTCGTCGAACCCCACGGTCGCCAGCCCGTGCTCGGCGGTCCTGTCTCCCGTCACATTCATGATCGGCGAGCCGTACGCGAGCTTCCCGAGCTGGTCGAAGGTGGCGAAGGAGGTCCCGGCGTACGCCGCCTCGTACCCCAGCGCCCGGTCCAGCTCGGTGGCGTGCCCGATCGACTCGTGGATGGTCAGCCACAGATTGGAGGGGTCCACCACCAGGTCGTACGAGCCCGCCTGGACGCTGGGCGCGCGCATCTTCTCGGCGAGCAGCGACGGGATCTGCTCCAGCTCCGTCTCCCAGTCCCAGCCGTTGCCCCGCAGATACTCCCAGCCGCGTCCCACCGGCGGGGCGATCGTGCGCATCGAGTCGAACTCACCGGTCGTGGCATCCACCGCGACCGCCGTGACCTGCGGATGCAGCCGCACCCGCTGCTGGGTGGTGACGGTGCCCGCGGTGTCCGCGTAGAACTTGTTCTCCTGCACGGTCAGCAGGGAGGCGTCGACATGCGCGACGCCGTCCGCGGCCAGCAGCCGCGCGCTCCACTCCGCGAGCAGCCCCGCCTTCTCCTCGTCGGGCACGGAGAACGGATTGATCTCGTACGAGGAGACCCAGGTCCGGTCGGCGTGCACCGGCTCGTCCGCCAACTCCACGCGCTCCTTGGACCCAGCGGCCTTGATCACCTTCGCGGACAGCTTGGCCATCGCCACGGCCTGGCCCGCGACCCGCGCCGCCGCGTCCATGGTCAGGTCAACCCCGGAGGCGAACCCCCAGCTGCCGCCGTGCACCACCCGCACCGCATAGCCGAGGTCCGTGGTGTCGGAGGAACCCGACGGCTTGGCGTCGCGCAGCCGCCAGGAGGCGCTGCGCACCCGCTCGAAGCGGAAATCGGCGTGATCGGCGCCGAGGGCACGCGCCCGCGCGAGCGCCGCGTCGGCGAGCGCGCGGAGCGGCAGCGCCGTGAACGCTTCGTCGATGGAATGAGGCACGGATGACTCCTGTCGTCGGGACCGGACGCCTCCGATGATGTCGCGCCGCAGGGCCTCTTGCCCACCACTTTCTGTAGGGACCCGACAGTGACTTCTCCAAGGCGCTGTCAGAGCCCGATTCTCCGTACAACGTCATGTACCGATAGCTTCGATCAGTACCCGACCGCTATCGAAAGGGTGTCCGTTGAGCCGCTCGGTTCTCGTCACCGGTGGAAACCGGGGCATCGGCCTCGCCATCGCCCGCGCTTTCGCCGACGCCGGCGACAAGGTCGCGATCACCTACCGCTCGGGTGAGCCGGCGGACCTCGAAAAGCTGGGGTTCCTGGCCGTCAAGTGCGACATCACCGACACCGAGCAGGTGGAGCAGGCCTACAAGGAGATCGAGGAGAAGCACGGTCCCGTGGAGGTGCTGGTCGCCAACGCCGGCGTCACCAAGGACAAGCTGCTGATGCGGATGTCCGAGGAGGACTTCACGTCCGTCCTCGACACCAACCTCACCGGCGCCTTCCGGGTCGTCAAGCGCGCCAACCGCGGCATGCTGCGCGCCAAGAAGGGCCGCGTCGTCCTGATCTCCTCGGTCGTCGGGCTCCTCGGCTCGGCCGGGCAGGCGAACTACGCCGCCTCCAAGGCCGCCCTGGTCGGCTTCGCACGGTCCCTCGCCCGCGAGCTCGGCTCGCGCAACATCACCTTCAATGTCGTCGCGCCCGGGTTTGTCGACACCGACATGACCAAGGTGCTCACCGACGAGCAGCGCAGCGGCATTGTCGCCAGTGTGCCACTCGGCCGGTACGCGCAGCCGGAGGAGATCGCCGCCGCGGTCCGCTTCCTCGCGTCCGACGACGCCTCGTACATCACTGGAGCCGTCATCCCGGTTGACGGCGGATTGGGCATGGGTCACTGATCACATGAGCGGAATTCTTGACGGCAAGCGCGTCCTCATCACGGGCGTGCTGATGGAGTCCTCCATCGCCTTCCACACCGCCAGGCTGGCCCAGGAGCAGGGTGCCGAAGTCATCCTGACCGCCTTCCCCCGGCCCACGCTGACCGAGCGCATCGCCAAGCGGCTGCCCAAGCCCGCCAAGGTCATCGAGCTGGACGTCACCAACACCGAGCACCTGGACCGCCTCGCGGACCTGGTCCGCGCGGAGCTCGGCAGCCTCGACGGAGTCGTGCACTCCATCGGCTTCGCCCCGCAGGACGCGCTCGGCGGCAACTTCCTGAACACGCCGTTCGAGTCGGTCGCCACGGCGATGCACGTCTCGGCGTTCTCGCTGAAGTCGCTCACCATGGCGTGCCACCCCCTGATGAGCAGTGGCGGCGCGGTCGTCGGCCTCACCTTCGACGCCCAGTACGCCTGGCCGCAGTACGACTGGATGGGCCCGGCCAAGGCCGCGCTGGAGGCGACCTCCCGTTACCTTGCCCGTGACCTGGGCAAGGACAACATCCGCTGCAACCTGATCTCGGCCGGCCCGATCGGCTCGATGGCCGCCAAGTCCATCCCGGGCTTCTCGGATCTGGCGGAAGTATGGAACAACCGCTCCCCGTTGGCCTGGGACATGGCCGACCCGGAACCGACCGGCCGCGGAGTCGTGGCGCTGCTCTCCGACTGGTTCCCGAAGACCACCGGTGAGATCATCCACGTGGACGGCGGGCTGCACGCCGTCGGCGCGTAACGTCCGGCCCGGATTCCGCAGGAGCCGATCCGGCGGACGGAGTCCGGCGCAGCCGTGCGAAGCCCGTGAGGCCCCCGGGGCCGAGCGGTACGAGTGCGGCGTTAAGAAGGGGAAGCCGCGCGTCTGTCCAGCAGACGGCGCGCGGCTTCCGTGCGCCGTGGGTCGACCCTGATGCGTACGCCGTCGAAGTCCGGGCCCCGCGTCGCGTCCAGCGCCATCCGGGACGTCGTGCCGTCCGCCGTCGATGACGGGTCCAGCGGACTGCCCGGCAGCCCGTTGACCGTGAACACGTCGCGGTGCGGCTGCAGATGGGTGGCCATCGCCCACAGGACCTGGGAGTCCACGGTGACATCGACGTCCTCGTCGACCGCGACGACCGTCTTGAGGTACGGGTCCCAGCCCAGCAGGCCGAGCATGATCTGACGGGCCTGGCCCGGACGGCTCGCGCGCATCGCCACATACGCGTGGAAGTGCGTGCCCGATGTCGGATAGTGCAACGCCGTGACCTCGGGGAAGCGGTCCATCAGCTTCTGCGCCATCTCCGACTCGCGCGGGATCCGGGCGAGGTTGAGGTGCTCGGCCGTGTTGCCGCCCACCACGTCGAGGAGCAGCGCCTCCCGGCGGCGCAGGACCGTACCGACGGTCAGCACGTTGTTGGTCGAGCGGTCCGAGGAGTACCCGGAGAACTCGCCGAACGGGCCCTCGTCCGCCCGCCGCGCCGGGTCGATCACCCCCTCCAGGACGATTTCGGCGCTCGCCGGCACCCGGATTCCGTGCTCCGGTGTCCGCACCACCTCCAGCGGCGCCCCGAACAGGCCGCCCGCGACAGTCCGTTCGTCGGTGTCCGCGCCGACGCGCGCCGACGCGGCGAGCATGAACAGCGGATGCGCGCCCACCACCATCGCCACTGGCAGCGGCTCGCCGTGCTCCTCGGCCAGCCGCAGCAGCTGCCACAGATGTCCGCGCGAGTGCAGGCTGGTGGCCAGTTCATTGCGGCTGTGGATCAGCGAGCGGTGGTAACTGAGGTTGCCGGAGCGGCCGGTGGCGTACGACGGTGCCTCGGCCGTGATGATGCCGCTGGTGATGTACGGGCCGCGGTCCGACGCGAAGTGCTGGATGAGGGGGAGCGCGGTGAGGTCCACCGCGTCACCCGAATCGACGACTTCGAGGACCGGCCCGTCCGCGACGACGCGCGGCTCGCAGCGCCGGGCGGACGCGCGCTGGTACGCCCGGTGCAGTCCGGCCGGGCCGTCGCCGAGCAGCCGGCCGATGCGGCGCCGGGACGCGAAGACATTCGTGACCAGTGTGGTCTCCAGCCCCGCCACCCGCGAGCACACCAGCAGCTCGTCACGGCCGCGCGCCGCGAGTTCCATGACGAGCGCCGCCACGTCCTCACCGTCGATCTTTTCCTCGATGTTCAGTACGTCCTCGGGGTGGCGGGCGGCGTACTCGCTGAGGAAGACCCGCAGATCCTGCGACACGCCGAGGGACGGAGCGGGCTCAGTGGTCACAGCAGACCCCCGCCTTCTGATCGACGCTGAACAGCTCGCCCCACTCCGGCGCGCTCACCGTCAGCCCCAGCAGATCGAGTCCGGTACGGATCGCCACCCGCGCCCCGTCGTACACCGGCTTGCCCAACTCCCGTTCCACCAGCGCAGCGACGGGCGCCACCGGCAGCTCGGTGCCCGCCACCACCACACACTGCGCGTCCAGCGAGTCCGCGCCGAGCAGCAGCTTGCGCATCCGCGAGACCGGCAGTTCCGCAGCCTCGCGCGGCGTGCCGAGACCGAGCGCCGTCACCGAGGCGACCTTGAATCCCGCCGCGAGATACGTGTCCGCGAGACGGCCCGCGACCTGCTCCGAGCCGGGCGCGATCAGCGCCAGCGAGATGATGTCGCGCCGCGCGAGCAGATCGAGCTGCCCCAGCGTGACGGTGGAGGCCCGTACGCCCGTGACTTCCTCGATCCAACGGGCCACGGCCCGCCCGTGCGCCGCGCCGTGCAGATCGCTCGAACTGCCGCCCCACACGACCGCGTCCACCCCCGCATCGGCCAACAGCCGGGCCGAACGCGTCAGTTCATTGGACTGGGAGGGGGCGAGCGCCGGGCCGCTCAGCACTTCGGGCAGCGCGGCCCGCCCGATGGGCTGGGCGGTCTCGATGGAGACAGGCTTGCAGATCTGCGCCGCCCAGCGTTCGACGCCGATGCCGGTGGAGGGAACGAGATGACCGATGCGCTGCATGGGATTCCATTTCTCGTCTGCTCGCCGCCGGACGGGCTCGCAACCGAGCCCGTCCGGCGGCCGAGGACACGCGGCGTCAAGCCGCATCGGGGCTACGCGCGGGACGGCGCGGCCGAGTCCAGCGAGGCGTAACTGTCCTTCAGGCGCAGCTGTGCCTCTTCCTGGTTGCGCGGCGGGGGCGTGGGCTCGATGCCCAGCAGCTTCGCCACGTTGTTGCCGAGGTAGCCCTCCAGGTGTTCCTCGGAGAGGTTCATGCCTTGCGGCGGCGGGCCGCACAGCACCTCCAGCTCACGCGCCCACATGCCGGGTTCGTTCGGCGGTGAGTCGGTCCCGAAGAGCAGCTGGTGCTTCTCCATCTGCTGGGCGAACTCCACGATCCGCGACTGGAGCAGCCAGCCCGACTCGCCGTACACATTGGGGGAGTCGAGGATCATGTAGAGCGCCTCGAAGCAGTACACGCCGCCGGTCTGCACCCCGAAGTGGCCCAGAATGAAGTTGACGTTGGGGAACTCGCGGATGATCGGATAGAACTGCGTCGGGATCGAGTAGGGCCCGTCGCCGGTGTGGATCAGGACGAGGATGCCCAGCTCGTCGCAGACCCGCAGGACGGGACGGAGCCAGTCCAGCGCCCGGTCGGGGCGGTAGGCATGCATGTTGGCATGCAGCTTGAGCATCTTGTAGCCGTATTCCTTGACATGGAATTCCAGCTCCTTCACGCCGTTCTCGGGCCCGAAGCGCGGGTTGTACATGAAGTTCCCGATGAAGCGGTCGGGGTACGTCGTCACCAGTTCGGTGATGTACGCCATGTAGTCCCGGATGCCTTCGCGGCCGCCGCGCATCCCGTCCTGCCACACGCTGTTGCCGGGCGGGGGCATGATGCAGCCGTAGTCGATCCGGCGCGGCTTGCCGTTGATCATGTACGGGCCGTCCATCATGGCCAGCGTCCGCTCACCGGTGAACGGATCGCCGTCGTGCCTCCAGGCCTGGTCCACAACGTTCGTGGGGTGCATATGGGTGTCGATGATCAAGGTGCTGTTCCTTCCCAGCTGGTTCTGGTCGTATGTCGGATGACCGTGGTGAACCGTCGGGGGACCCGGGGGCGGGCCCGCATCACCTCCCTTCGTTGCCGGGGCTGCTGATGGAGCCGTCACGGCCGATGAAGTCGTCGGGCCGTACCGGCACCCTGGCCAGCTCCAGGCCGGTCGCGTCACGCAGCGCGTTGGCGATGGCCGGAGTGGAGGACAGGGTCGGTGGTTCGCCCACCCCGTTCAGGCCGTACGGCGAGTCGGGGTGCGGAAGTTCAAGAAGGTCTATGGGCACTGACGGCATGTCCGCGATGGTGGGGATGAGGTAGTCGGTGAAGGACGGGTTGCGCACCCGGCCGTCCTTCACATGCAGCTCCTCCATCAGTGCGAGGCCGAGCCCCTGGGCGCTGCCGCCCTCGATCTGCCCCTCAACAGCCAGGGGATTCATTGCCTTGCCGACATCCTGTGCGGTGGCCAGCTCGACCACTTTCACCAGGCCGAGGTCGGTGTCGACCTCCACGACCGCCCGGTGCGCGGCGAACGCGAACGCGATATGGGCGTCGCCCTGCCCCTGTTCCGGGTCCACCGGGAACGTACGGCGATGGGAGAACTCGTACTCCGCCTCGATCGGCCCGTTCGCGAGCAGCTTCTCCGGCGGACCGCCGCCCCGGGCGTCCAGCTCCTCCCGCACCGCCCTGCACGCGCCCCGGACCGCGCCCCCGCTCATCCAGGTGATCCGGGAGGCGGACGCCGATCCGGCGTCACCGACCCGGGTGTCGGCCGGCAGCACCACCACCCGCTCGACGCCCAGCTCGGTCCTGACTATCTGCGCCTGCACGGTGACGATGCCCTGGCCGCATTCGGCGGCGGAGGTGTGGATCTCGGCGACCGGCTCGCCCTCGACGAGGGACAGCCGGACCCGGGCCACCGAACGGTCGTCGACGCCGCCCGAGAAGCCGATCGCCTTCACCCCGATCGCATAGCCGACGCCACGTTTGATGCCCTCGCCGTGCGTGGTGTTGTTCAGCCCGCCGGGGAGAGCGAAGGTCCCCTCGGGGGCGGGCGGCAGCGGCCGGTCCCGCAGCCGCTCAAGGAGTTCGGCGGCCGGCGCCGGGCCGTCCACCGCCTGGCCCGTCGGGAGTACGGTGCCGGTCGTCATCGCGTTGCGTATCCGCAGCTCCACCGGGGCGATGCCGAGCGCGACGGCCAGCTTGTCGAGATTCGACTCGACGCCGTAGCAGGACTGCACCGCGCCGAAGCCGCGCATCGCCCCGCACGGCGGGTTGTTGGTGTAGACGGAGAAGCCGTCGATCTCGACATGTGGTACGTCGTAGGCGCCCGCCGCGAAGTACGAACCGTTGGCTATGACGACCTGCGAGGTGGAGGTGTAGGCGCCGCCGTCGAAGAGCAGCCGCGCCTTGACGTAGACGATCCTGCCGCCCTGTGTCGCGCCGTGCTCGAACCACATCTTCGCCGGGTGCCGGTGCACATGTCCGAAGAAGGACTCCTCGCGGTTGTAGCTCATCTTCACCGGTCGCCCGGTACGCAGCGCCAGCAGCGCCGCGTGGATCTGCACGGACACGTCCTCACGGCCGCCGAACGCCCCGCCGACGCCCGACAGTGTCAACCGCACCTTCTCCGGAGGCAGTCCGAGGGCCGAGCACATCTGCCGCTGGTCGTCGTGGATCCACTGCGTGGACACATAGACGTCCACGCCACCGTCCTCGGCCGGTATCGCCAGCCCCGACTCGGGCCCCAGGAACGCCTGGTCCTGCATCCCGACCTCGTACACCCCCGAGACGACCACATCGGCGAGCCGCTCGGCCGCGGCCATGTCGCCGTGCCGGATGCGGACATGACGTACGACATTGCCGCTCTTCCCGTCGACCCGGCGCTCGTGCACCAGCGGGCCCGAACCCCGTACCGCCTCCTCGGGGTCGGTGAGCGCGGGCAGCTCCTCGTACTCCACCTCAATCAGGCGCAGCGCGCGCCGCGCCGTCTCGGGGTGGTCGGCGGCCACCAGCGCCACCGGCTCGCCCTGGTGGCGCACCCGGTCGGCGGCCAGCACCGGCTGGTCGGCGACCTTCATGCCGTAGTGCAGCCGGCCCGGCACGTCTTCGTGGGTGAGCACCGCCACGACGCCGGGCAGCTCGCGCGCCCTGGTGGCGTCCAGCCGTACGATCCGCGCCGATGGATGCGGGCTGCGCAGGGTCGCGCCCCACACCATGCCGTCCATGCGCAGGTCGGAGGAGTAGGCGAAGGCCCCCTTGACCTTCAGACGGCCGTCGGGCCGCAGGACGCTCTCGCCCACCCCCTGCCGGATGCCGGTAGCGGTACTCACGATCGATCACTTCCCTTCCATGGAACGGGGGCGGGGGGTGGTACGAGATGCGGTGGTGCCTCGACGCGGCGGCGTACGTACTAGTCGACGCTCCGGAATTCCGCCGCCGGCGCGTCGGGCCCGGGCCCGTTCGCCACCGCCTGCGACAGCCGGATCCGAAGCCGCCTGATGTGCTCGCGGGCGGCTTGCTCGGCGGCGTCCGGATCGCCCGCCGTCATCGCCTCGAAGATCCGGCGGTGCTCCTGCACGGCGAGGCGTGGTGCCTCCGGACTGCGCCACAGCGAGTGCAGCGCCAGGTGCGCCTTGCCCTGGATGGTGTCCAGGGCGGCGGTGAGGTGGGTGTTGCCCGCGACCTCACGGATCAGGCGGTGATACGCCATGTCCATCTCGATGTGGGACTCCTCGGGGGAGTCCGAAGTCACCACCTGCTCGTGCCGGTCGAGCAGGTCACGCAGTTCGGCGACCCTGGTGGCGTCGAGCCGTTCGGTGGCGAGCCTTGCGGCGAGGCCCTCCATCACCTCGCGCACCACGTACAACTGGCGCACGTCCTCGACGTCGACGGTGGAGACCACCGCGCCCCGGTGCGGGACGTGGGAGGCGAGGCCGTCGTGAATGAGGCGTTGCACCGCCTCGCGCACGGGGCTGCGGCTGATGCCCATCCGGGTGGCGAGCGCCGGTACGGAGAGGGCGTCGCCGGGGCGCAGCCGATTGGCCAGTACGGCGCTCCTGAGCTCCTCGTACGCGCGGTCCGCCAGCAGGGTTCCTGCCGCGACCGGATTGACCGCACTCTCTGCCGACATACCCAGTCCCTTCTCGCGCTGCCTTCACGCCTTGTCCTTGTGCACTTCATGTTGCATGTAATGTTCAGGAGCGTCAACGGATCGCACAGCTTTTCCGTCGCTCTCAGCGCCCTTCCTGCGGCCCGGAAGGCGCAGATGGTGGAAGAACAGGTTCAGGAGAACCGCAGAGACCGTGCCGAGGATGATGCCGCTCTCGAAGAGTGCGTGCAGTTGCCGTCCCGGCATCTGCTCGGCGAACTGCGGGAACGCGGTGGGCAGGAAGCCGATGCCCATGCTCGCGGCCACCAGGATGGTGTTGCGCTGGTCGGTGAGGTCCGCCTGGACCAGGATCTGCACCCCGACCACGGCGATCGTCGCGAACAGCACGATCGTCGCGCCGCCGAGCACCGAGGCCGGCATGGAGGAGACCACCGCGCCCACCTTGGGCACCAGGCCGAGCACCATCATGATCACGCCGGACGAGGCGACGATCCAGCGGCTCTTGACCCGGGTCAGCCTGATCAGCCCGATGTTCTGCGAATAGACCGTGCTGGGAAAGGAATTGAGCACGCCGGCCGCCGCCGTGGCCAGGCCGTCCGCGCGCAGCGCCCGGGTGACCTGTTTGCCGTCCACCTCGCGGCCGACGATCTCGCCCACCGCGAAGAACTGCCCGATCGACTCCACCGCGATGATGATCATCACCATGAAGATCGAGAGCACCGCGATCATCTCGAAGCGCGGCGTCCCGTAGTGCAGCGGAGCCGCCATCCCCACCCAGGACGCGTCCCCGATCCCGGAGAAGTCCGTCCTGCCCGCGAGCGCGGCCACCAGGGTTCCGACGAACAGGCCCACCAGCACCGCCACGGTGGCCAGAAAGCCCCGCGAGAACTTGTGCAGCAGCAGAATGACGACGAGCGTCACCGCGGCCAGGCCCAGATGCGCGGGGGAGCCGAAGGTCTCCTGGCTCGGGTCGCCGCCGCCCACCTGACGGGCCGCCACCGCCAGCAGCGTGATCCCGACGATCGTCACGATCGTGCCCGTGACCAGCGGCGGGAAGAATCGCACCAGCTTGCTGAATACCGGCGCGATGACGAACAGCGCGAGCCCGGCGGCGATCACCGCGCCGAACACCGTCGGCAGCCCCGCCTTCGCCCCGCCCGCCGCGAGCCCCACCGAGACGAGCGAGGGGACGGCGGTGGTCGACGTCCCCTGCACCACAGGCAGCCGGATGCCGATGCCCGGCAGCCCCACGGACTGCAGCAGCGTGGCGAGGCCGCAGGTCAGCAGCGACGCGTTGACGAGCAGCCCGATGTCGTCGCCGCTCAGGCCGATCCCCTCCGCCACCAGCAGGGGCATGACCACGGCCCCCGCGTAGAAGGCCAGCACGTGCTGAAGTCCGTACACGGCCAGCCGCCAGGCCGAAGGCACCGCCTCCACGGGGTCGACTTCCTTGGCCGCTCCGGAGTTCGTGGCCGCTACGGAGCCGGTGGCCGATACGGGACCCGCTCTTCCGGTGGCGTCGCTTTCCTTGCGTGACATGTGCGTCTCCCTCCGCTCGACGGCCCATGGGGCACGCCGGGGGTTCTTGTGTGCGCATGTACGGGGGCCGCGGACGGGCAGCCGGGGGTGGGGCGGGGTAGGGCGGCGGGGGCTCGCGTCAGTGCCGCCAGGCGGTGGTCAGCGCGCCGAACCCGGCCCGCTCCACCAGCCGTTCGGCCCGTTCCTGGGCCTCGGCGAGGAGTGCCTCCTCGTCGACCAGAACACAGCGGCCGTCCTCGTAGACGACCCGGCCGTCGACGACCGTCATCTCCACGTCGGAGCCGCGTGCCGAGTAGACGAGCGCGGCCACGGTGCGGTGCAGGGGCCGCAGGTGAGGGCGGTCGAGCGCCACGACGGCGATGTCCGCGGGCGCGCCCACCGAGAGGTGCCCGGTGCCCGTGCCCGCGTAGCGGCCGCCCTCCCGGGTGGCCAGTTCGAGTGCCTCCTCGCAGCGTGCCGCCGCCGGGTCCAGGGTGTGCTGGCGTTGGCCGAACAGCGTCTGCTTCATCACCTCGAACATGTCCTGGCGGTGGCCCGCGCTCGGTCCGTCGGTGCCCAGCGCCACCACCGCGCCCGCGTCCCGCAGCTCACGCAGTCTCATCACCCCGGACGCCAAGTAGGCGTTGGACGCAGGGTTGTGGGAGACACCGGCCCGTCGCTCGCCGATGTGCTTGATCTCGGCCTCGTCCAGCCACACGGCATGGGCGAGCGTGGTGCGCTCGTCCAGCAGTCCCTCCTGGGCCAGCCACTGGACGGGCCTGACGCCGTACGCCTCCAGGTAGCTCTCCGGATCCTTGGCGCCTTCGCTGCAATGCGTGTGCCAGCGCGTGCCGAACTCGGTGGCGAGCTCGGCCGCACCCCTGACCAGGTCCTGGTCGACGTAACTGAGATTCAGCGGCGCGGGCCAGATTTCCACCATGGAGTGCGGCGGGCGGCGCTCCATGCACGCGCGGGTGAGCTCGATCTCCTCGTCGACGGAGTAGCGGAAGAGGGCGTCGGGCAGGCCCCGGGCGGCCGCGACCGCCGTCCTGTGGCCGATCATTCCGCGCGCCACGGCGCCGCGCAGACCGGTCGACTCGACGGCGCGGGCGACCGCGAGCACGGTCTCGGGGTCGGTCGGCGCGTAGTGGTTGTCGATCACGGTGGTGATCCCCGAGCGCAGTGCTTCCACCGCGCCGAGCGTGGCCGCGACCCGGGCGTCCTCGGGGTCGACGGCTATGGAGTACGGCCACATGAACTCGCACAGCCACGGCCAGATGGACAGCCCTTCACCGAGGCCGCGGGCCAGCGCCTGGAAGAGGTGCGTATGGCCGTCGACGAAGCCGGGGACGACCGCGCGGCCCCGGCAGTCGACGGTCCGGGCCGCCTGCCAGGTGGCGTCGGTCTCGGCCGCCGGGCCGACTGCGGCGATCCGGTTGCCGATGATCGCGACCGAGCCCGGCTCGTACACGGACCGTGGGCCGTCCACGGTCACCACCCGTCCACCGGACAGCAGAAGGTCGCATTGCATGGGTCCTCCAAAGGGGGTGCGGGGTGGAGCTGGTGGCATGTTCAACATTGCATGTAACATATTCAGGCCACCGAGCCTGTCAACCCTCTGCGCGCGATCCCTCTTGATCCCTGGCGACCGAGTCGTCGATTCTGTCGTTCCGAGTGCCCCGAGTCGTAAAGACCGGCGACTCGCCGCAGACTGTGGAAACCGGGACATACCCGGCGCTCTGTGGGGAGGAGGTGACGGCGTATGCGTGCGTCATGCCGTCGAGCGGCGGCTCTCGCAGTGTCCACGGTCGCGCTGGCCGGACTCGCCGGTCCTGTCACCACGGTGCAGGCGGCCCCGGCCCTGCCCGCCTTCCTCGCGTCGGCCGGACCCGCACCGGCCCCCGCGCCCGCCCCCGAGACCCCCGCCGGGCTGGAGCGCCCGAAGGAGCCCGCCCCCTTCGGCTCCACCTGCCGTACGTCGGTCGAGGGCTCCCAGGTCGTCGCGTACTGCCACAACCCGTATCCCGAGTCCGACCAGGTGCGGCTGCACACCGAGTGCGACCGCTGGTGGGACATCGACGCGGACGGCAGGCCGGTCGAGGTCGGACCCGCGCAGACGGTACGGCTCACCGACCGCTGCTGGAAAGAAGTTCGGTCCGCGTGGGTCAGCCACGGACGAATGTGAGACCGGGGGCGTGACCGTCTGGACCGCCGGCCGAAATGCCCGACGGCCCTACGCCCGCTTCCCGAGGCACTTGAAGGAGTAGCCCGCGGCCTCGGTGGCCGCCGTCCCCGTGTCACCGGCCCGGATCGCCTCGACCAGCCGCGCGTGATCCATGTGCTCCTCCGGCCGCAGCTCCTGGCCCACGTCGTCGCGCAGCCAGTCGCGCAGCAGGTCGCCCAGGTCCGCGTAGAGCCCGATCAGGACGTCGTTGTGCGAGGCGGCGACGATCGCGAGGTGCAGCGTCGCGTCGGCCGTCACGAAGTGCTCGGCGTCGCCCGAGGCCCAGGCCTGCTCACGCCGCGCGAGCAGGGCGTCGAGCTGCCGCACGTCGCGCTCGGTACGCCGCTCGGCGGCGAGCCGGGCCGCCGAGGACTCCAGGGTCGAGCGCAGCTCCGCGATGTGGCGGGGATCCGCGTCCGCGAAGCGGCGGTGCATCACCCCGGCCAGCTCGCTGGTGGCGATGACGTACGTGCCCGAGCCCTGGCGGATGTCGAGCAGCCCGTTGTGCGCGAGCGCGCGGACCGCCTCGCGCACGGTGTTGCGGGCCACTCCCAGCTGCTCGACCAGCGCGGGCTCCGTCGGGATGCGCGAGCCGACGGGCCACTCGCCCGTGGTGATCTGGTTGCGCAACTCGGTGATCACCTGGTCGGCCAGTGCCGAACGCCGGGGAGAGGTCAGCGGCATGGTGCTCCTCGTCTCGGGAATCGCCTCGGGGAAGCGATTGGACAACCAATCATCCCACGATTCTATGATGGCCCCATGCCCGAAGACGAGACCCGGACCCTGAGCCCCGCCCGCACGGCGCAGGCCACCCCCGCAGAGCCCCCCGCCAGCACGCCGCAGCGGCCGGTGTGGATCACCCGGCTCGTGGTCGTCGGCCTCGTCCTCGCCGCGCTCAACCTCCGCCCGGCCATCACCAGCCTCGGCCCGCTCCTGGAGGAGGTCCGCACGGGCCTCGGCATGAGCGGCAGCCTCGCCGGCCTGCTGACCTCCGTACCGCCCCTCTGCTTCGCGATCTTCGGCCTCACCGCCCCGAGGCTCGCCCGCCGCTTCGGCCCCGGCGCGATCATCTGCGCCGGTATGGTGGCGATCGCCGCGGGCCTGGTGCTGCGCCCCTTCGCGGGCGGCACGGCCGGGTTCCTCGCGGCGAGTGCGCTGGCCCTGATGGGCATCGCCGTCAGCAACATCCTGATGCCGGTCATCGTCAAGCGCTGGTTCCCCGACCGCGTCGGCTCGATGACCGGGCTCTACTCGATGGCCCTGGCCCTCGGCACCGCGCTCGCCGCAGCCGCCACCGTCCCCATGACCCAGGCGCTGGGCGGCAGTTGGCAGACCGGCCTCGCCGTCTGGGGCGGCCTCGCCACCGTCGCCGTGGTGCCCTGGCTCATCCTCTCCCGCCACCGCAGCACCGGAGCCGCCGCGGCGCGCAGTGCGACGCAGGGGCAGGAGACGCCCGGCCTCAGGATCACCCGGAGCCCCACCGCGTGGGCCCTGGCCTGCTTCTTCGGCCTCCAGGCCACCGCCGCCTACATCACCATGGGCTGGATGCCGCAGATCTTCCGTGACGCCGGTGTCTCGGCGGGCACGGCCGGTGTGCTGCTCGCCGTGACCATGGCGATGGGCATCCCGCTCGCCTTCGTCATCCCGCGCGTCGCCTCCCGCATGCGCACCCAGGGCCCGATCGTCGTCGTACTCGGCCTGTGCGGACTCATCGGTTACACGGGCCTCTTCCTCGCCCCCGCTTCGGGAGCCTGGGCCTGGGCCATCCTGCTCGGCGTCTCCAACTGCGCCTTCCCGCTGGCCCTCACGATGATCGGCATGCGGGCCAGGAGCGGCGCCGGTGTCGTCCGGCTGTCCGCCTTCGCGCAGAGCACCGGCTATCTGATCTCCATCCCCGGTCCGCTGCTTGTCGGCGTGCTCTACCAGCACAGCGGCGACTGGGGCCTGCCGATCGGCCTGATGGCGGGGCTGATGGTGCCGCAGATCGTCGTCGGCATGCTCGCCGGCCGCAACCGCACCATCGAGGAAGAGCTGCGCCGACCCGGTCGGCCGACGCCCCGACCCGGCCGGGTCGGGGCGTACAAAGGGTGCGAGACTGGCCGTATGCCAGTACTCGACCCCAATCCCCAGAACGGCCAGCGCAAGCTGCTCATCGTGCTCGGCGCGATGCTCGGCATCACGCTGATCATTGCGATCATCGCGTCCATCGCATCCCCCTGACCCCTTGCGCGGGTGGGGGTGGGGCTACCCCCACCGTCCCTTAGGGGGCCAGGGTCAGGGTGAAGTGGGTGGGGCACCGGATGGGGCCCGGCGCCCCCGGTCCGTAGGTTCGACGTACACCAACCGAACCTTACGGAGGCGGCCATGGCGGCCCGTGCACACATCCGGAGCAACCCCCCGGCCTCCGGCGTCGAGATGCGCCTGCCGTGGTGGGCCGTCGTCCTCCCCGCGATCGCCTTCGCCGTTCTGCTCGTGCTCATCGCCGGTCCCGGCGAGGCACAGGCCGCGAGCGGCGAACCCGCGGTGACGCACCTGATGGAACGTATCCAGCAGAGCCTGTCCCGCCAGGGGTGACCGCTGGACATCCGCGGCCACCGCCTCCCGGCCCGCGGTCCGTTCACCCATGGTGGGGGAGCACGCCAACACCCTGCGCCCCGTGGCACGATCCATGCGAAGCTGGGATGCATGAGCGTCGATACACCCCGCAGGATCGTCCTACTCAGGCATGCGAAGGCCGACTGGCCACAGGTGTCCGACCACGATCGGCCGCTCGCCGACCGCGGCCGCATGGACGCGCCCACCGCCGGGGCCCGGCTGGCGGAGACCGGCATCCCCTTCGACCTGGCCCTGTGCTCGACCGCGGCCAGGACGCGCGAGACCTGGAAGCTGGTGGTGCAGGCACTGCCGCACCGACCCAGGACCGTGTACGAGGAGCAGTTGTACGAAGCCTCCCCCGGTGAGCTGATCGCACTCCTGAACGAGACCCCGGACGACGTGAACGACCTGCTTGTCATCGGCCACAACCCCGGAGTGCACGCGGTGGCGGAGGCCCTTACGGGGACGGGCGAAGGGGACGCGCCGGCCCGCATGGCCCGCAGCGGTTTCCCGACCTCGTCGTTCGCGGTCATCGGTTTCACCGGCCCGTGGAAGTTCCTGGAGCACGGCGTCGGCAACCTCGTCGACTACTGGGCCCCGCACGACTGACCGGCTCCCCTTCACGACGCACGTGAAGTGGACGGCGAACGCGACGACCGGAACGAACGGGCCTGGCGCGACCGGAGCCCCGACCGACGTGACGAAGCCTCGGTGCGGATGTGACCGCACCGGGGCTTCGCCGTTCGCCGACTACTCCACGAGACCGCCGGCTGCCTCCACCTCTTCACGGGTGATGCCCAGCAGGTACAGGACGGTGTCCAGGAACGGGACGTTCACGGCGGTGTGGGCGGCCTTGCGGACCAGGGGCTTCGCATTGAAGGCGACGCCCAGCCCGGCGGCGTTCAGCATGTCGAGGTCGTTCGCACCGTCACCGATCGCGACCGTCTGGGACAGCGGTACGCCCGCCTCGGCGGCGAAGCGACGCAGCAGCCGCGCCTTCCCCGCGCGGTCCACGATCTCGCCGACCACCCGGCCGGTGAGCTTCCCGTCCACGATCTCCAGGGTGTTGGCCGAGGCGAAGTCGAGGCCCAGCTTCTCCTTGAGGTCATCGGTTACCTGGGTGAACCCGCCCGATACGACGCCCACTTGGTAGCCGAGCCGCTTGAGCGTACGGATCAGGGTGCGGGCGCCGGGCGTGAGCCGCACCTCGGTGCGGACCTTGTCCACGACCGCCGAGTCGAGCCCCGCGAGCAGCGCCACGCGCGCGTGCAGCGACTGCTCGAAGTCCAGCTCCCCGCGCATGGCCCGGTCGGTCACCTCGGCGACCTCGGCCTCGCAGCCCGCGTGCGCGGCGAAGAGCTCGATGACCTCGTCCTGGATGAGCGTCGAGTCCACGTCCATCACGACGAGCCGCTGGGCGCGGCGGTGCAGCCCGGCCGAGACCACGGCCACGTCGATCCCCTGCTCCGCCGCCTCCAGCGCGAGCGCGGTGCGCAGCGGCTCGGTCTCTGTGCCGGACACCGCGAACTCCACTGCGGTGACCGGGTACTTGGCCAGCCGGAAGATCCGGTCGATATTGCCGCCGGTCGCGGTGATGCGGGCCGCGATGGCGGCGGTGGACTCGGAGGTGAGGGGATGCCCGAGCACGGTGACATGCGAACGGCCGCTGCCGCGGGGCCGGTTGTCACCGGTACCTGAGATGATCTCGGCCTGGAGCCTGAGCGACTCGGCCCAGCTGTGCACGGTGGCGCGGAGATCGCCGGCGGTGCTCACGGTCGGCTCGGTGACGAGGGCGCACAGGACGATGCGGCCACGTGTGACGACCTGCTCGATGTCGACCACGTCGACGGCGTAGGCGGCGAGGGTGTCGAAGAGCCCCGCGGTGATCCCGGGGCGGTCCTTCCCGAAGATCTTCACGAGAAGCGTGGGGGCGTCAGAGGCCTGACTGGGCTGTGATGCGGTCATGGTGCCCCCACCGTATCGGGCCTCCTCCCGGCTCCGGCCTCCTGTCCCGAGTACCGGACGGGTGTGGCGGGTGGCCGGGGCCGGAGGCCGGCCACCTGGGCCTTCGGGGGCGCCCGGTGTCACCCTGGCGACTGCGGCGTCCCCGGCGGTGGCGGACCCTCCGCCGACGGTGTCGGAGGCGCCTGCGGGCGGGGCCGGGGCCGGGGAGGTGGCATCGGCGGCGCCGGCCCCACCATGGTCGGCGCCCCGTGCACGCCCTGCGGTGGCCGCAGATACGGGTTGGTGTCCTCGCCGGAGGGGCGGTATCCGGGCGACGGTGTGTACGGCCCGGGTACGTATGCCAGATCCGGGTACGTACGGTCCTCCCGCCGCGCCCCGAGAGCGAACGGCGAAGCCCGCCGCCCCGCCGCCCCCGACACGTACGCCGTCAGCGCCCCGAGGCCACCTGCCGCCGTACCCCACGCGGCCCCGAGCAGCCCCGCCATCGGCGCACTGCCGCGCAGCTCGATACCGGCGCCGAACGCGTCGAACCCGAGCACCGACAGCGACGCGTCGACGGAGATGTCCGTCAGCCACACCAGCAGCGGCAGCGCCGAACCGGTCACGACACCGAGCCGCACCGCGCACCGCCCGCCGAAGCCGAACGCCGGCCGGCCGCCCTTGGGCGTACGGGCCGCCGCCAGCACCCCGGCGAGCAGCATCATCACCGCGGCGGCGACCCCCAGCAGCCAGACTCGCTGATCGAGCTCGGCGAGCCGCCCCAGTGTCAGCTCCCCGTCGTCGGAGACCCGGAACAGCTCGTCCACCGGATCGGGCAGCAGCTTCGCCAACTCGCCCGTGGCCTCGCCGTCCCACGGCACCAGCAGCCCGACCGGGATCCCGAGCCACACCCCGTTCGGCGCCCCGAGCAGCGCCGCCCCGGCGATCCGCTTCGGATCGTCGTCACCGACCGCCGCGTACGCCGCCGCTGCGAGCCCCGCCAGGACCGCGAGCATGAACACCGTGACCAGGGCGGAAGCAGCGGGCCGCACGAGCCGGTGCAAGGCGTCCAAGCGGCGCGGCAACGGCGTACGACGGGACGCGAGCAGCGCGATCACCAGCACCCCGAGCACCCAGCAGGCCCCGCCCACCAGGGACTCGGCGGTGTTGACGGTGAAGCCCACCGACGCCTTCGCGTCCGCGAGATCGGTGAGCCGGTCGGGCAGCAGACCGCCGAGGTCCCCGAGCCCTTCGGGCAGTTTGTCGTTGATGTGGTCGGGCAGGTCGTTGCCCGGGATCTTCCGAAGGCCGAGCTGGTCGCCGTCGATTGTGATGACGTCGTGACCTGCCCAGGCGAGTCCGCCCATCGTCGCGACGAACAGGGCGGCCACCGCACCCGCCCGCGCGGCCAGTTCACCCCCGGAGATGAACGCCCCCGCGCCCCGCAGCGACCGCAGGAAGAACACGGCGAGGAGGAGCGCGCCGGCCAGGCCCACCCCCAGTGGCGCGATGTCGACGGCGGTACTCGCCTCGGCGTCCTCAAGGCCGAAGGCCTCGACATTGCCGGACGGACCGGCCGAACCACCCGCCCCGAGCACCACCATGGCCGCCGTCATCGGCCCGAGCGACGCGGTGGAATCCGCGCCCAGTAGACGCAGTCCGAGAGCGGCCACGCCCGCCATCCCCGCCAACGCCCAGCTCACCGAGGCGATGGAGGCCAGCAGCACATCCCCCCACCGCACACACCCGCTGTCGCTCGCAGCCATAAGGACCCCCCCGATCCGTACGGAAGTGTCCCTACTTGCTCTGTTCGCGCATGATCCGTACGCACTCATGGGCGGTTACTACTCTCCGAGGCTATTTCTCCCGCGTCAACGGGCAGCTGATGCAGGGTTGGTACGAGGTCGTCACTGGGCCCGGCTTTCGTATTCGGGACTGGGCCTGAAATAGTTCCCCACGATGTTCAGCATCCCTAGACTCCCTGCGATGGGGGTAACTCGGGGGACAACTAGTGGGGCGCGGAGTGCCGGAACTCGTACTGGAATTGAATGGCAGGACCTGGACGCTCGATCCGTCCAGGTCGTACACCCTCGGACGCGATCCGCAGGGTGATCTGGCGATCGACGACGCCAGGGTCTCGTGGCGGCACGCGACCATCAGCTGGGGCGGGCGCAGCTGGGTCATTGAGGACCACGGCAGCACCAACGGCACCTATGTGCAGGGCCAGCGGATCCACCAGATGGAGATCGGCCCCGGCTCCGCCGTGCACCTGGGCAATGCCACCGACGGCCCGCGACTGAGCCTGACCGGCGCGGGCGCGGGCGCGGGCGTGCCCAGCGCGCAGGGGGCGATGGGCAGCCAGCAGGCACCTCAGCAGCAGGCGCCGCCGCAGAGCGGCCCCGGCTGGGCGGCGCAGGCGCAGCAGTACCAGCAGCAGCAGTACCAGCCGCCGCAACAGCAGCCGCCGCCGGCCCAGCAGGCCTGGCAGCAGGAGCCGCAGCAGGCGCAGGTGCCGCACCAGCAGGGCGGTCCCTCCGGCGGTGCCGCGGGGGCCCCGCCGGTGTACGGCGACCGCAGCCCGACGACGTTCCACCAGGTGGCGCTCGGCCGGGTCATGCGGATCGGCCGTGCGCTGGAGAACGAGCTGGTCGTCTCCGACCTCCAGGTCTCCCGGCTGCACGCCGAGTTCGTGGCGACGCCCGACGGCCGGTTCGAGATCCATGACCTCGGCAGCCACAACGGCACATACGTCAACGGCCAGCCGATCGCCAAGTCGGGCACCGCGCTGCTCGGCCCCAACGACATCGTGGGCGTCGGCCACTCGACGTACCGCCTGGTCGGGGACCGGCTTGAGGAGTTCGTCGACACCGGTGAGGTCTCCTTCTCCGCCCGCCACCTCACGGTGACGGTCGACGGAGGCAAGGACATCCTCAAGGACGTCTCCTTCGGCGTACCCGAGAAGTCGCTCATCGCGGTCATCGGCCCGTCCGGCTCGGGAAAGTCGACGCTGCTCAAGGCGCTCACCGGCTACCGGCCCGCCAACAAGGGCGATGTCCTCTACGACAACCGGAACCTGTACAAGCAGTTCGCCGAGCTGCGCCAGCGCATCGGTCTGGTTCCGCAGGACGACATCCTGCACAAGGAACTGTCGGTGAAGAAGGCCCTGAAGTACGCGGCCAAGCTCCGCTTCCCGGCCGACACCTCGGAGGCCGAGCGGCAGACCCGTATCGATGAGGTACTGGGCGAGCTCAAGCTGGACATCCACAAGGAGAAGAAGGTCAGCTCGCTCTCCGGTGGCCAGCGCAAGCGCGTCTCGGTCGCCCTTGAGCTGCTGACGAAGCCGTCGCTGATCTTCCTCGACGAGCCGACGTCCGGTCTCGACCCGGGCATGGACCGCGACGTCATGCAGCTGCTGCGCGGCCTCGCCGACGACGGCCGCACCGTCCTGGTCGTCACGCACTCCGTGGCCGAGCTCGCGATCTGCGACAAGCTCCTGGTGATGGCGCCCGGCGGGTCCGTCGCCTACTTCGGTCCGCCGGAGGAAGCGCTCAACTTCTTCGGCTACAGCACCTGGGCCGATGTCTTCTCGGCCTTCGAGAACTACCGCGACTACGACTGGGCGGGCCGCTGGCGCGGCTCGCAGCACTACCAGATGTACGCCGCCGACATCGACGCGGTCGCCGCACAGTCCGTGCACATGCCGCCCGCCCAGCAGATGCGCCCGCCCAAGCCGCAGGGCTGGGGCTCGCAGCTGTGGACCCTGGTCCGCCGCTATGTGTCGGTGATCGTCTCCGACAAGGGCTTCATCGGCCTGATGCTGATCCTCCCGGCGGTGCTCGGCATCGTCAGCGTCGTCATCCCGGCCGACAGCGGCCTCGGCCTCGGCCCGGAGAAGAACAGGCTGGTCAACAAGGACGTCGGTACGATCCTGCTGATCCTCGCGGTCGGCGCGTGCTTCTCCGGCGCCGCCAACTCCGTCCGCGAGCTGATCAAGGAACGGGTGATCTACGAGCGGGAGCGCGCCACCGGCCTGTCCCGTTCCGCGTATCTCATGTCCAAGGTCATCGTCCTCGGCCTGATCACCGCCCTGCAGGGCATGATCATCGCGGCGATCGGCTTCGGCGCCCGCGCGAAGCTGCCGGCCGAGGGTGTCATCTTCGAGGACTACCCGGTCATCGAGATGACGATGGTCATCAGTGCCCTCGGGTTCACCTCGATGATGTTCGGCCTGATCATTTCGGCCCTGGTGAAGACGGCCGAGAAGACCATGCCGCTCCTGGTCATGTTCGCGATCGTCCAGGTCGTCTTCACCGGTGTTCTCTTCCAGCTGCACGACAGTCCGGGCATCGAGCAGGTCGCCTGGCTGATGCCCTCGCGCTGGGCGGTGGCCGCTCTGGGCACGACGGCCGAGCTCAATGTCGCGATGCCGTGGGACGTCAAGAACCTCGACGCCCTGTGGGACCACTCCGCGAGTCAGTGGATCACCGACATGGGTGTGCTGCTCGGTATCGGCGCACTCTGCGGCTTCATCGTGGTGCGCCTGCTGCGCCGCCACGAGCCCGAGGTCATGCGCAAGTAACGGCTCCGGTACGACGGACAAGGGCGGCACCTCTCAGAGGTGCCGCCCTTGTCCGTCGGCGTCCGGTCGGGCCTGTGGGGGCCACGACTCAGTAGGCGCCGTTGACGTTGTCGATGGAGCCGTACTTGTCCGCGGCGTAGTTGGCCGCGGCGGTGATGTTGGCGACCGGGTCGGCGATGTTCGTCGACGTGCCCTCGACGTGGAAGGCGTCGAACGTCGGCTGGATGACCTGGAGCAGGCCGATCGACGGGGTGCCGTTCTGGGCGTTGATGTCCCAGCCGTTGCTGGCGTTCGGGTTGCCCGTGGACTCCCGCATGATGTTGCGGTGCAGTCCGTCGTACGAACCGGGGATGCCCTTGGACTTCATGATGTCCAGGGACTGGCGGATCCAGCCGTCCAGGTTGTTGGCGTAGACGGGCTTGCGCGCGGCGGCGCGGCTCGCGGCCGCCCTCTCGTCGGCGCGGGCCTTCGCCTCGGCCTTGACCTTCGCCTGGGCGGAAGCCTTCGCCTTGGCCCTGGCGTCGGCCTTGGCCTTGACGTCGGCCTTGGCCTCGGCGGCCTTGACCTTGGCCGCGAAGTCCTTCGCCTGCTTGTCGGCGCCGACGTGCTGCTGCTTGATGCTCAGGTGCACGGCCTTGGCCTGCGCGCTGTCGGCGGCGCTCGACCAGGCCACGGGGGCGGCGGAGATGGTCTGGGGCTCGGCCTCGGCACTCGCTTCGCCGGGGACGAGCGAGAACGCGAGGGCAGCGGCGCCGAGAGCGGCGACGCCGGCGATGGAGGCCTTGTGAGTCTTCTTCAGGCGACTAAGGCCGGGGGTGCTGGACGCGGACATGCAGACGTACCTCTTCGAATAGCGGAAGCCGCGGAGTCTGCGACGGCAGCCATTGTTAGCGCCCGCAAAATCTTGTGGCAAAGCTGTGAAGTACGATCTGAGGTAGTTGGCCCGGTAGCTAGCAGAGGCATCAAATACCCGGCCCTACCCCGCTCACGTGCCCCTTATGCATCCACTAGGGCTCTTCGTAAGTGATGTACGTCCTATGTGCGGGCTCACATCGGGCAGGTAACAACCTCACCAACCGTTGCTGTAGCGACGCACACCGTGAGCGTTCTCCTCCGGAAGTATGAGGTGGATGTCGCCGAACTCGTGCCAGAGGTAGAGACGGCGCAGTGCCTCGGTATACCCGCGGCGCAGCGCCGCCCGCCCCGCGATCGCCTCCAGCATCAGCAGATGCGACGCCTCCGGCTCGTGCAGCCCGGTCAGCAGCCCGTCCACCACGCGCACCCCGCGATCCGGCGTGACCACCAGATCGGTCCACCCGGACGCAGCGCGCACCACCCCGTCGGGGCCTGCCGCCGACTCCAGCGCCCGCACCGCCGTCGTGCCGACCGCGAGAATCCGGCCGCCGGCCACCCTCGCGGCGTTGACCAGCCACGCCGTGGACCCCGGCACATCGAAGCGCTCCGGATACGGCGGCTCGTGCGCCTCGGCCGACGCGACCCCCGTATGAAGGGTGAGCGGCGCGAACTGCACACCCCGGCTCACCAGCTCCGCGACCAGCGCCGCGGTGAAGGGCCGCCCGGCACTCGGCATCTCCGCCGAGCCGCCACCGTCGGGGGAGGGCAGCGCGAAGACCGTCTGGTACGCGGACAGCGGCTGGTCCCGCTCCGTATACCCGTACCGGATGGGCCGACCGCGGTGGTGCAGCAGCCCCGGCACGTCGATGCCCGACACCCGGGCCCACCACAGCCGGTCCCCGGCCGCGCTCAGCGGCTCCTCCAGTACGAGCCGCCCGCCTCCGGCCGTCCGCACCACCGCACCGGCGGGCCCGCCGGCCCGCGGTCGTGTCGCCCCGCCCCGGTCGGGCCGACGCAGCTCCACGGCCCACCGCCCGTCGTCCCCGCGCGTCGAGAAGTGCACCACCACGGGGGTGTCCCCGACGACCCTGTCCACTGCCGCCGGCAGCGTCGGAGACGTATTGACGACCAGCACGTCCCCGGCTCTCAGCAGCCCCGGCAGCTCCCGGAACGCGTGATGCGCGACCTCGGTCCCGCGCGAGACCAGCAACCGTACGTCGTCGCGGCCCGACCCGCGTTCCTCCGCGGGCACCCGGGCCGACAGCTCGGGCGGCACAGGACCCAGGAGTGGCCCGGTGTCCGGTCCGCAGTCCGTACGCGGGGCCGTCGCCTCCCTCATCGGGCCACCGCCGACAGCGCGGACGCGGTGTATCGCCCGCTCGCGGGCCGCTCCTCCAGCAGCCGCAGCAGCGCGGGCACCACCGTCTGCGGCTCCGGGCGCACATCACCGTCCTCCGGGACGCGTCCGCGGGGGCACTTCGGCCTACGCCCTGCGGACCAGGCGACGGCCGCCGCAGGCCCGATACGGTGTGTGTCTCCCGCCGGTACCGTGAGCCCATGACCCCGTCCCCGAGCTCCGGCCTCTCCGCCGTGAGCACCGCCCTGCTCGCCATGAGCCGGCACCTGGAAGTACGCGACGTACTCAAGACGATCGTGGCCTCCGCCCGCGAGCTGCTCGACGCGCAGTACGCGGCCCTGGGCGTCCCCGACGACCACGGCGGCTTCGCCCAGTTCGTGGTGGACGGGATCAGCGAGGAACAGTGGAAGGCCATCGGCCCGCTGCCCCGCCAGCACGGCATCCTCGCCGCGATGCTGCACGGCGCCGAACCCGAGCGCCTCGCGGACGTACGCAAGGACCCCCGCTTCGAGGGCTGGCCCGCCGCGCACCCCGAGATGTCCGACTTCCTGGGCCTGCCGATCCGGGACGGCGACGAGGTCATCGGCGCGCTCTTCCTCGCCAACAAGCGCTGCCCCAAACCCGACGGCGGCTGCGGCTTCACCGAGGAGGACGAGGAACTGCTCGGGATGCTCGCCCAGCACGCGGCGATAGCCCTCACCAACGCCCGTCTGTACGAGCGCAGCCGTGAGCTGACCATCGTGGAGGAACGCTCCCGGCTGGCCCACGAGCTCCACGACGCCGTCAGCCAGAAACTCTTCTCCCTGCGGCTGACCGCCCAGGCCGCCGCCGCCCTCGTCGACCGCAACCCGGCCCGCGCCAAGGGCGAGCTCCAGCAGGTGGCCGCGCTCGCCGCCGAGGCCGCCGACGAACTGCGCGCCGCCGTGGTCGAGCTGCGCCCCGCCGCCCTCGACGAGGACGGCCTCATCGCCACCCTGCGCACCCACATCCAGGTCCTCGACCGGGCACACAGCGCCCGGGTCACCTTCGAGAGCCGCGGAGTACGGGCGCTGCCCGCCGCCCAGGAGGAAGCGCTCCTGCGGGTCGCCCAGGAGGCCCTGCACAACGCGCTGCGCCACTCCGGCGCGGGCCAGGTCGGCGTCGTACTCGCGAAGAGCGGCCAGGGCGCCAGGCTGCGGATCACCGACGACGGCTCGGGCTTCGACACCGGCACCGTCCGACGGGCCGGCCGCCACCTGGGCCTGGTCTCGATGCGCGACCGTGCGAACGGCGTCGGCGGGCGACTCACCGTGGAATCGGCGCCCGGCAAGGGCACCGCGATCGAAATGGAGGTCCCCGGTGGCTGAGAAGACGATCCGCGTACTGCTGGTCGACGACCACCAGGTCGTCCGCCGCGGCCTGCGTACGTTCCTGGAGGTCCAGGACGACATCGAGGTGGTGGGCGAGGCCGGCGACGGCGCGGAAGGCGTCGCGCGCGCCGAGGAGCTGCGCCCCGACGTCGTCCTCATGGACATCAAAATGCCCGGCACCGACGGCATCGAGGCGCTGCGCAAGCTCCGCGAGCTGGCCAATCCCGCCAGGGTGCTGATCGTGACCAGCTTCACCGAGCAGCGGACCGTCGTCCCCGCCCTGCGCGCGGGCGCATCGGGATACGTCTACAAGGACGTGGACCCGGACGCGCTGGCCGGCGCCATCCGCTCGGTGCACGCGGGCCATGTGCTGCTCCAGCCGGAGGTCGCTGACGCACTGCTGGCACAGGAGGACACACACGGCGGGACGGGCCGGGGGAGCACCCTCACCGAGCGGGAGCGCGAAGTGCTGACACTGATCGCCGACGGAAGGTCCAACCGGGAGATCGCCCGCGCGCTGGTCCTCTCCGAGAAGACCGTCAAGACACATGTATCGAACATTCTGATGAAGCTCGATGTGTCCGACCGCACCCAGGCGGCGCTGTGGGCCGTCCGACATGGGGTTACTGGCTAATCCGACGATCCCACCCGGATCCACGATTCATACCGTCGGGTGTATGTCACCCGTACGGCGCATCCCGATCGGCCCCCGGCCGTTCTCCATGGCGTGCTGCGGCGGCTGGTCGCAGCGATTTGCTAGGAGGACCTCAAGTGAAGAACCTGCAGAAGGCCGCTGCCATCGCCATGGTCGCCGGTGGCATGGTCGCCGCCGGTGCCGGCGCCGCCTCCGCCACCTCTGGTGCGGACGCCCACGGCAAGGCCGTTCACTCGCCCGGCGTTGCCTCCGGCAACCTGGTCCAGGCGCCGATCCACGTGCCGGTGAACGCGGTCGGCAACACCGTGAACGTCATCGGTGTCCTCAACCCGGCCTTCGGGAACCTCGGCATCAACCGCTGACCGACCGCCGCGGCCGACCAGTGACCACCGGCCCCCAGGCCCGTTCGGGGGCCGGTTCGGTGTCGCTTTGTACACACCCCCCGTGCGGCCCGAACCCGTAACAGCAGAAGGAACTTTTTCATGAACAGCCCCAAGAAGTCCGCCTTGAGCCTCGCCATCGCCGGTCTCGCCGCGGGCGCGTCGGCGGGCGTCGCGTCGGCCGACGCCCACGCGGAGGGTGCGGCCACGAAGTCCCCGGGCGTCATCTCCGGCAACCTGGCCGAGGTACCGGTCCACGTCCCGGTCAACGCCACGGGCAACAGCGTCAACGTCATCGGCGTGCTGAACCCGGCCTTCGGCAACGCCTCCCAGAACGTCTGAGCAGCCGCACCGCTGCTCCCGAAGGCGCCGCGGACTCAGGACCGCGGGGCCTTCCCCGTCGCGTGGACCGGCGGCGCGGCTGCCTATCCGCGCTCCTGCTCCTCCACCCACGCGTTGTACGCCGCGACCTGCGCCCGCCGCGCCACCCGCTCCACCGGCCGCAGCGCCTCCCCGCGCGCCGCGATCTGCGACGCGCTCACCGCGCCGCCGGGCCCGTGCTCGTACGCCAGCGAGATCAGCAGCCCGACCCGCTGAGCCAGCTCAAGCACCCGAGCCGCCCGCGGCGGATACCCGGGGGCCAGCACGTCCCGGCCGACCCCGGTCCGCCCCGCCCGCGCCCGGTACGCGTCCATCGCGGCCTCGGCCAACGGCCCCGATCCCGCCACATCCAGCCGGGCGAGTGCCGCGGTGGCGTCCCGCAGACCCTCCGCGAGCTCCCGCTCCGCCTCCCCGAGCGAGGGCACATCGGCCGGCGGGGCCTCCCGTACCGGCAAGCAGTGCCACACCACCTCGACCCGCACATCACCGGCCGGACCCACCTCGTCCACCTCCGGCACCAGGCCGTACGGAGCCCCGACCGCGACCACCGCCTCCTGGGCGTCCAGCGCCCGCGCGTTGAACTCCGGCGGTCCACTGAGCCCCAGCGGATGCCCCGGCGCGGGCAGCGCCACCCGGAAACCGGTCACGCCCAGCGCCCGCAGTCTCCCCAGCGCGAGGGTGAGCCCCACGGGCCGCGTCTCACCGGGCACACCCTCCACCCGGTGCACCGTGTCCTCCCCGACGATGCCGAGCGCGGCGTCGTCCAACGAAACAAGTCCGGCCAACAGGGCGTTTCCCCATGCGGCCAGTCGTCCTGAGCGTGGTTCCGAGAGCATGCGCCCAGCCTAGAGAATCGACCGGAGGGACCTAAGGGCCGGACCGCCCGGCCGGTGGCGTAGGTTTTCCCTGGGAGCTGTGCCCACAGGCACACCCAAAATTTTCGAGACTGCATGGGGAGACAACGCGCTCATGAGCGATGTACTGGAGCTGGTGGACGTATCCGTGGTCCGGGACGGACGCGCTCTGGTGGACGACGTCTCCTGGTCGGTCAAGGAAGGCGAGCGCTGGGTGATCCTCGGCCCCAACGGCGCCGGGAAGACCACTCTGCTCAACCTCGCCTCCAGCTATCTCTACCCGTCCACCGGCACCGCCCGGATCCTCGGCGAGCAGCTCGGCACCCCGGGCGCCGACGTCTTCGACCTCCGGCCCCGCATCGGCATGGCCGGCATCGCCATGGCCGAGAAGCTGCCCAAGCGGCAGACCGTCCTCCAGACGGTGCTCACCGCCGCGTACGGCATGACCGCCACCTGGCACGAGAACTACGACGAGGTCGACGAGCAGCGCGCCCGCGCCTTCCTCGACCGCCTCGGCATGACGGACTACCTGGACCGGAAGTTCGGCACGCTCTCCGAGGGCGAGCGCAAGCGAACGATGATCGCCCGCGCGATGATGACCGACCCCGAACTGCTGCTCCTCGACGAGCCCGCCGCCGGACTCGACCTCGGCGGCCGCGAGGACCTCGTACGCCGGCTTGGGCGCCTCGCCCGCGACCCGTACGCCCCCTCCATGATCATGGTCACGCACCATGTCGAGGAGATCGCCCCCGGCTTCACCCACGTCCTGCTGATCCGGCAGGGCAAGATTCTCGCCGCGGGCCCCATGGAGACCGAACTGACCTCCCGCAACCTCTCGTTGTGCTTCGGCCTCCCGCTCGTCGTCGAGCGCAGGTCCGACCGCTGGACGGCCCAGGGTCTGCCGCTCAGCTGACCTGCTCTGCGCACTGTCGGCAAGGACCCCCGCGCACCTACCATGACCATGTGGAAATCGAAGCATGGGTGTGGTGGCTGATCGGCGCGGTAGGGCTGGGGATTCCGCTTGTCCTGACCACGATGCCGGAGTTCGCAATGCTGTCCGCCGGTGCGGTCGCCGGCGCCGTCACGGCGGGGGTCGGCGGCGGCATGGTCGCCCAAGTGCTGGTCTTTGTCGCCGTATCGGTCGCGCTCCTCGCGGTGGTACGGCCCATCGCGGCGCGGCACCGCACCGAGCGTCCCCAACTGGCCACGGGAATCGACGCCTTGAAGGGCCGTCAGGCGGTCGTCCTGGAACGGGTCGACGGCAGCGGTGGGGGCAGAATCAAGCTCGCCGGTGAGATCTGGTCGGCACGGGCACTGGACAACGGCCAGAGCTTCGAACCGGGCGAGCAGGTCGACGTCATAGAGATCGACGGAGCAACGGCCGTCGTCATGTGAGCCGTTGCGCGAGTCCCCATGGGTTCTCGTGCGGGTTCTCAGGTGAGCCGAACCACCCACGCACCAGGCACCGGTCTGGGAAGATGGATCATCAGATCAACCGGGCCGCACTCTCGAGCAGCACAACACGAAGGGCACGGGGAACGCGATGTCATCCGTCATCATCGTCCTGATCATCCTGGTGGTGCTGGTCTTCATCGCCCTGATCAAGACGATCCAGGTCATCCCGCAGGCGAGCGCCGCCATCGTGGAGCGCTTCGGCCGCTACACGCGCACCCTCAACGCAGGCCTGAACATCGTCGTCCCGTTCATCGACTCGATCCGCAACCGGATCGACCTGCGCGAACAGGTCGTGCCCTTCCCGCCCCAGCCCGTCATCACCCAGGACAACCTGGTCGTGAACATCGACACCGTCATCTACTACCAGGTGACGGACGCCCGCGCCGCGACCTACGAAGTCGCCAGCTACATCCAGGCGATCGAGCAGCTCACCGTCACCACCCTGCGCAACATCATCGGTGGCATGGACCTGGAGCGGACCCTCACCTCCCGCGAGGAGATCAACGCCGCGCTGCGCGGAGTGCTCGACGAGGCCACCGGCAAGTGGGGCATCCGCGTCAACCGCGTCGAGCTCAAGGCGATCGAGCCGCCCACCTCCATCCAGGACTCGATGGAGAAGCAGATGCGGGCCGACCGCGACAAGCGCGCCGCCATCCTCACCGCCGAAGGCATCCGGCAGTCCGCGATCCTGACCGCCGAGGGCGAGAAGCAGTCCGCGATCCTGCGCGCCGAAGGTGAGGCCAAGGCCTCCGCACTGCGCGCCGAGGGCGAGGCCCAGGCCATCCGCACGGTCTTCGAGTCCATCCACGCGGGCGACCCGGACCAGAAGCTCCTCTCCTACCAGTACCTCCAGATGCTCCCCAAGCTCGCCGAGGGCGACGCCAACAAGCTCTGGATCGTGCCCAGCGAGATCGGCGACGCGCTCAAGGGACTCAGCGGCGCCTTCGGGAACCTCGGCAGCGGCGCGTCCGGCTTCAACACCGGCAAGGAGCGTCGCGAAGAGCCCCCCATCGACTGACATGCGTACGCCGTCGTGCATGATCGGTGCAGCAAGCACCGATCACCGACTGGGGGCGCCGCGTGACGATCTGGGAGATGCTCGCCGTCTTCGCCGCGGGCATCGGCGCGGGCGCCATCAACACCGTCGTCGGGTCCGGCACGCTCATCACCTTCCCGGTGCTGCTCGCCACCGGCCTGCCCCCGGTCACCGCGACCGTCTCCAACGCCCTCGGCCTGATCCCCGGCTCGATCAGCGGCGCCATCGGCTACCGCAAGGAACTCACCGGCCAGCGCCGCCGCATCCTGCGCCTGGGCACCGCCTCGGCCATCGGCGGCATCGCCGGAGCCGCGCTGCTCCTCGTACTGCCCCCGACCGCGTTCGAGACGATCGTCCCGATACTGGTCGGGCTCGCCCTGGTCCTGGTGATCCTCCAGCCCCGCATCACCAAGGCCGTCAAGCGCCGCCGTGAACGCGACGGCTCGCACGCCGACCCGGACGGCGGCCCGCTCCTGTTCACCGGACTGCTGTTCGCCAGCGTCTACGGCGGCTACTTCACCGCGGCCCAGGGCATCATCTACGTCGCCCTGATGGGCATGCTGCTCACCGACACCATGCAGCGCCTCAACGCCACCAAGAACGTCCTCGCAGCCATCGTCAACACCGTCGCCGCGACGTTCTTCCTCTTCGCCGCGGAATTCGACTGGACGGCGGTGGCCCTCATCGCGATCGGCTCCGCCATGGGCGGCCAGCTCGGCGCCAAGGTCGGCCGACGCCTTCCCCCCACGGCGCTGCGCGCCCTGATCGTCGTCGTGGGCACCGTCGCGATCGTCCAGCTCCTGCTGCGCTGACACCCGGAAGCCCGCCCTCGTCCCCGAAGGCGGTTCTCCACATCACTACCCGCTAGGCGGGCTGGGCCAGCCACCCCGGCAGCGCCGACCGCTCGCCCGCACCCAGCGCGAGCAGCATCGCGTCCGCGGGCGACGGCACGAACGGCCGCCTCAGCAGCGGCATCGAAGCCTCCTCCGGCGTGCGCGCCGCTTTGCGGTGGTTGTCCAGAGCGCAGGACGCCACCGTGTTCAGCCAGCTGTCCTCACCACCCTGCGACCGCGGCACGACATGGTCGACGGTCGTCGCCCGCCGCCCGCAGTACGCGCACCGGTGCTGGTCCCGTATCAGCACACCCCGTCTCGACCACGGCGCCTGTCTTCGGAAAGGCACCCGCACATACCGGCAGAGCCTGATCACCTGCGGCACCGGAAGCTCCACGGCGGCCGCTCGCATCAGCAGTCCGGGATGGGCCTGCTCGACGACGGCCTTGTCCTGCAGGACAAGCACCACCGCACGGTTCAGTGTCACTGTCGACAGCGGCTCGAAGCTCGCGTTCAGTACCAGCGTGTCCCGCATCTCGCCCACCCTTCCTGCGTCGGCCCACCCCCGGCGGGCTTGGATCAACTCTGGACGGGCGCGTCGAGATGGACAACGTAATAAAAAAATGCCCGTCCCTGATCTCTTCCAAGACCAGGGACGGGCAAACAGAGGATGAACGGTCAACTCTGCGCGGGAGCCTCGTACCACGTGACCAACTGGGCACGCCCGAGGGTGTGAAAACGCAGATTGAACCCGACCGCGGCGGGCGGGGTGTCCGCGTCCGGCCCGAGCTTCTCGCTGTCCACCGCGTACACGGTGAAGACATAACGGTGGTTCTCGCCGGCCGGCGGGGCGGCCCCGCCGAAGTCCTTCGACCCGTAGTCGTTACGAGCCTGCAGGGCGCCGTC
The DNA here is from genome assembly GCF_030063415.1 of Streptomyces sp. H27-C3. Classification (GTDB taxonomy): domain Bacteria; phylum Actinomycetota; class Actinomycetes; order Streptomycetales; family Streptomycetaceae; genus Streptomyces. The sequence goes on from NZ_JASITA010000007.1 coordinate 240,214, forward strand.
GGGAAGTCCCTCGAACTTCCCGCTGCCCGCCCCGGCCGGCAGCTCGGTGACCGACGCCGGAATGTCGAAGACAGTCCAGTGCCAGAACCCGCTGCCGGTCGGCGCGTCCGGATCGAAACACGTCACGGCGAAGCTCTTGGTCCCGGCCGGGAACCCATCCCACCGCAAGTGCGGCGACGTGTTACCGGCCGCGTGGACCTGAGCGTCCTTGAGCACCGCACCCTGCGCGACGTCCTCGCTCACCACGGCGAACGAGGGCACCGGCGGATGGAAGTCATGGGGGAGCGGCGCCTTCTTGGCCTCGGACACGTCTGAACCTCCGGTTCGGCGTTTCTGCCTGACAGCTTCCGAGCCTAGAGCCAGTTGCGCCGACCGCCGACCTGAGCAAGCCACTCGTTGAGGTACGCACTCCAGTCGGTGCCCTGGAAGTCGTTCAGCCCGACCTTGAAGGCCCGGTAGGAGTCACTGCTCTCGCTGAACAGCCCCGGCTTCTTGTCCATCTCCAGTACGACGTCCATCTCGCGGTCGTCCGCGACGAAGGTCAGCTCGACCTGGTTCAGCCCGCGGTACTGCTGCGGCGGCAGGAACTCGATCTCCTGGTAGAACGGCAGCCGCTGACGCGTCCCGCGGATGTGACCGCGCTCCATGTCGGCGCTCTTGAAACGGAAGCCCAGCGCCACGAAGGCGTCCAGAAGGGCCTGCTGCGCCGGCAGCGGGTGCACATTGATCGGGTCCAGATCACCGGAGTCCACGGCCCGCGCGATCTCCAGCTCGGTCGTCACCCCGATGTTCATCCCGCGCAGCTGCTGGCCGGAGATGCTCGTGATGGGCGTCTCCCAGGGAATCTCCAGACCGAACGGCACCACATGCACGGCCCCGGCCTTCACCTCGAAGGCGCCACCGAGCCGCTGCTTGGTGAACTCGATGTCTTGCTTGACCTCCTGGTCGTTGCCCTCGACCTCGACGCGCGCCTGAAGCCCGACCGAGAGGGCGTCGATCTGCTGATCGACCGATCCACCCTGGATCCGCACCTCGCCCTGCACCACACCACCGGGCACGACGTTCGCCTCGGTGAGCTCCGTCTCCACCGACGCGCCACCGGCACCCAAACTCGCGAGCAGCTTCTTGAAGCCCATGTCTCTCCCCAGATTTTTTGGTACTGACCCCTACAAACGCGAAACGAGCACACCCGGTTCCGCGCCCTCACCCTGGCAAAGCGGATGTCTCGCGGCCACCTACCCGGGCGGACGAGTTCCACTACGCTCGGAGGGCATGATCACGGATCCAGACCGTACGCCGCTCGCCCGGGGGTTCTTCGACCGCCCTGTCCTTGAGGTCGCACCCGACCTGCTGGGCCGCACGCTGGTGCGCGACTCCGACGACGGACCGATCGAGCTGCGCCTCACCGAGGTCGAGGCGTACGACGGACCGCGCGACCCGGGCTCGCACGCGTATCGCGGAAAGACCCGGCGCAACGCATCCATGTTCGGCCCGCCCGGTCATGCGTACGTCTACTTCATCTACGGCATGTGGTTCAGCCTCAACCTGGTCTGCGGCCCACCGGACACTGCGAGCGGAGTCCTGCTGCGGGCCGGCGAAGTGACGCGAGGCCATGATCTTGTCCGTAAACGACGACTTTCAGCCCAAAAGGACAAGGAACTGGCCAAAGGCCCGGCCCGCCTCGCCACCGGTCTCGACATCGACCGCGGGCTCGACGGTACGGACCTGTGCGGCGCGGACTCTGTCCTCTCTGTACTGCACGGCAGCCCCGCGGCGCCTGACCAGGTGCAGAACGGCCCCCGCACCGGAGTCGGCGGCGACGGTGCCCACCAGCCCTGGCGTTTCTGGATCACCGGGGACCCCACCGTGAGCCCCTTCAGGGCCCACACGCGGCGCCGTCGGGCAACTTGACTCCACTCTGGCAGCCGCCTAACGTAGCCCGAGCCGCTTGACACGGGCACTGCTGTCGGCACAGCCCCTCGGGCAACCCGAAGCACCCCGAAGCGGCCAACCACTACCTACGACTCCCCCTTACGGGTTCGAATTTCGGCGCGCCCGAATTCAGACCCCGCAGCTCGATTATGAGCCGCAAGGGATATCGGCTAAAGTAGTGAACACGCCGAAAGGCAAAGGCCCTCCAACGGTCACTGGAAACAAAATCCGAATCGGAAACGAAGCGGAAAACGGATCTGGTAGAGTCGGAAACACGAAATACCGAAGGGAAGCGCCCGGAGGGCCCCGTGAAAAGGGACCAAAGGAAGCGTCCGTTCCTTGAGAACTCAACAGCGTGCCAAAAGTCAACGCCAAATGTTGAT
>NZ_JASITA010000080.1 GCF_030063415.1 Streptomyces sp. H27-C3
CGCCTGGGACCTCCGCCTCCGGCGTTGTCGTCAGTCGCGATGGCTCCGCCATCACTCCCTCCTCCGCCTTGGATTCGAAGGCCCCAGACGTCGCTCCTTCTCCCACTGTCAATCGCGGGTGAGGTCGCTACACCTACCGCCGGTTCACTGAAGCGAGCCTCAGTGGGAGTGGCCGTGGCCACCCTGACCGGAGTCGCCCTCGTCGTCGGCAGGCTTCTCGACGACCAGGGTCTCGGTCGTGAGCAGCAGCGACGCGATGGACGCGGCGTTCTCCAGCGCGGAGCGGGTGACCTTGACCGGGTCGATGACGCCGGCCTTCACCAGGTCGCCGTACTCGCCGGTCGCGGCGTTGAAGCCCTGGCCCTTGTCGAGCTCGGCGACCTTGGAGGTGATGACGTAACCCTCAAGACCGGCGTTCTCGGCGATCCAGCGCAGCGGCTCGACAGCGGCGCGGCGGACGACCGCCACACCGGTGGCCTCGTCGCCGGTCTTGCCGAGGTCGCCATCGAGGACCTTGACGGCGTGCACCAGAGCGGAGCCACCACCGGAGACGATGCCCTCCTCGACCGCGGCGCGGGTCGCGGAGATGGCGTCCTCCAGACGGTGCTTCTTCTCCTTGAGCTCCACCTCGGTGGCTGCGCCGACCTGGATCACGCACACGCCGCCGGCCAGCTTCGCGAGGCGCTCCTGGAGCTTCTCGCGGTCCCAGTCGGAGTCCGTGGACTCGATCTCGGCCTTGATCTGGTTGATCCGGCCGCTGACTTCCTCGCTCTTGCCGCCACCGTCGACGATCGTGGTGTCGTCCTTGGTGACGGTCACGCGGCGGGCGGAGCCGAGCACCTCAAGGCCGGCCTGGTCGAGCTTGAGGCCGACCTCCTCGGCGATGACCGTGGCGCCGGTCAGCGTCGCGATGTCACCGAGCATGGCCTTGCGGCGGTCGCCGAAGCCGGGGGCCTTCACCGCGACGGCGTTGAAGGTGCCACGGATCTTGTTGACGACGAGGGTGGAGAGCGCCTCGCCCTCGACATCCTCGGCGATGATCAGCAGCGGCTTGGAGCCACCCGCCTGGATGACCTTCTCCAGCAGCGGGAGCAGGTCCTGGATCGAGCCGATCTTGCCCTGGTGGATCAGGATGTACGGGTCGTCGAGGACGGCCTCCATACGCTCCTGGTCGGTCACCATGTACGGCGACAGGTAGCCCTTGTCGAAGGCCATGCCCTCGGTGAAGTCGAGCTCCAGGCCGAAGGTGTTGGACTCCTCGACGGTGATGACACCGTCCTTGCCGACCTTGTCCATCGCCTCGGCGATGAGCTCGCCGACCTGCGGGTCCTGGGCGGAGAGCCCGGCCACAGCGGCGATGTCGGCCTTGTCCTCGATCGGACGGGCAGTCGCGAGGAGCTCCTCGGACACGGCCTTGACCGCGGCGTCGATGCCCTTCTTCAGGGCAGCCGGGGAGGCGCCGGCGGCGACGTTGCGCAGGCCCTCGCGGACCAGCGCCTGGGCCAGCACGGTGGCGGTGGTGGTGCCGTCACCAGCGATGTCGTTGGTCTTGGTCGCCACCTCCTTCACCAGCTGGGCGCCCAGGTTCTCGAACGGGTCGTCGAGCTCGACCTCGCGGGCGATCGTGACACCGTCGTTGGTGATGGTGGGTGCGCCGAACTTCTTGTCGATGACGACGTTGCGGCCCTTGGGGCCGATCGTCACCTTCACCGTGTCGGCAAGCTTGTTGACGCCGCGCTCAAGGGCACGACGGGCGTCCTCGTCGAACTTCAGGATCTTCGCCATGGGAGCTGTTCATTCCTCTCAAACGTCAAACGAACTGCGCCCCGGACCGCCCGGCAATTGCAGGGAGGCCAGGGGCGCAGATCAAAAGCGATGCTTCGGTGAATTACTTCTCGATGATCGCGAGCACGTCGCGAGCGGAGAGGACGAGGTACTCCTCGCCGTTGTACTTCACCTCGGTGCCGCCGTACTTGCTGTACAGCACGACATCGCCGACGGTGACGTCGAGCGGGAGGCGGTTGCCCTCCTCGAAGCGGCCCGGACCCACGGCCAGGACGACGCCCTCCTGGGGCTTCTCCTTGGCGGTGTCCGGAATGACCAGGCCGGAGGCCGTGGTCTGCTCGGCATCGAGCGGCTGGACCACAATGCGGTCCTCAAGCGGCTTGATGGCAACCTTGGAACTGGCTGTCGTCACGATCCGGTCTCCCCCTTCGGAGATCTCACGGGGTTAACAAATTTGGGTGGCGACCAGGTGGGCCCGTCGTCGCGGGAAGCCGGACCTGCCAGTCGCACTGTTGGCACTCACCAGTGGAGAGTGCCAGAAGCGAGACTATGACGCGGTTAGCACTCGGTCAAGCGGAGTGCCAATCGAGCGCCGCCGAGCGGGGTCCGGCCGGGGGCGGATACGGGCTGCGGGCGGCGCCCCCTGCCGCGCGACCGCACTGCGGTTCGAAAGGTTCGACCGCGATCGAGCTGTGGTTCGGCCTTGCTCCGGACCGGGGTTCGGCCACGGTTCGACCACGATCGTGACCACGGTTCGACCACGATACGGACAACGCTCCGCCGGAGCGTGCGGTTCCGTACGACAGTGCCGTCATGTCCGCCGACACCGCTCCACACCGCCCCGCCGCCGGGGCCCACGGCTGGGCCGACCCGTTGACCGGGCTCCTGCTGCTGGTCCTCGACGCGGCGGCCTGCGTCGTCGCCGCCTTCATGCTCGCCATGCGCGAGTGGGGCCGGGGCGCGGGCGCGCAGGATCCCAAGTCGCCCGAGCCCCCGGAACCGCCCCCGGTGGACTGGGTGCCGACGGTCACCGTCGGAGCGATCGCTCTGCTCGCGGCGGCCGTCGGGGTCGCCCTGCTGTGCAACAACTGGCCGTTCGCCGGGAGCTTCCAGCTGGTCGCGGCCCTGGTGATCTGCCTGGCCGCGGTAGTCCTCGCGCGCGAGGACTACCGGGAGCGCCACCCCGAGCCCACACCCACGTCCTCGTACGACCCCGGAGTGACCGGCCACCAGTGCCTCAGCGGTGGCGACAACAGCGAGTGCCAGGACAGCGGCGGCTGAGAGTCCGCCCCGGGCTCCCGCCCCGACTCCCGCCCCGACACGCGCGCGGGCTGCTTCCCGCGGTCCGTGACGGAGGGGTGCGCGCGCTTACGGGCCGGGGGCGCGGAGGCGGGAGCGGGCGCCCCAGGCGCACCCCTGTGCGCGTGCGCCTGGGCGGGGAGAGGGACGGGGACGGCCGAGGGAGACGCACCGGCCCGCACGGCCGTCTTCGGCGCCACACTGCGGGCCGCCTTCCTCCCCAGCCGCTCCAACGGGTCCACTGACTGCGCGCACCCGGTGAGTACGAGCGCGCCGGCCGCCACAAGTCCGGTCAGCAGCCGGTGCGCGTGTCTCACAGGTAGTCCTCCAGTTTGGCCACGGCGTAGCCCTTGTCGGTGATCGTCTTCATGACCCGCCGGACCATGTCGGGCATCGAGCCCTTCCAGTCGCCGCGGCCCCGGAAGTGGGTGAGGACGATGTCACCGGGGTGCAGGTCGCGGTCCCACTCCCGCCACTCCATCCGGTCGGGAAACGCCTCGGCGGCCCACAGGGGCACGGCCTTGACGCCGCAGGACCGGGCGGCGCGCAGGGTGTCGGCGTTGTAGTTGCCGTACGGCGGCCTGAAAAGCGGGGGCCGCTTGCCGAACTGCTTCTTGATGACGGCCTGCTGGCCGCAGATCTCGTGCTTCTGCTGCGCGTAGGAAAGGCCGGGCAGGTAACGGTGGTTGAGGGTGTGGTTGTGCAGGGAGACACCGCGGCCCTGCATCTTCCTGAAGTAGTCGTAGTCCCCGCGCGCCAGGTAGTCGCTGAGGAAGGCGCTGTACGGGATGTCCAGCTCGGTCATCATCCGCAGCAGCTCGGGGTCCTTCTCCGCACCGTCGTCGATCGTCAGGAAGACGACCCGCTCCTTGACGGGGACGGTGGTGAAGACGGGCGGCATTCCGGCCCCGGCCCCGAAGCCCTTGCGGGTGGTGATCCGCGGCTTCTGTGCGGGCGGCGCGGGCGCGGCCAGCGGGACCTTGTCGAGGCGCCACTTCTTGGCGGCGGCGACCCGTGCGGCCTGGGCGCGCCGGATCGCCTCGGCGTATGCGGCGATCGAGCCCGCGGGCCCGGCGGGGAGCGCCTCTCGCGGCTGGCCGGGGGCGGGCTGCGCCGCCTTCCGGCCCGTTGTCGGCGGCTCGGTGGTGGCGCAGCCGGAGCCGATCGCGGTGACCAGGAGCAGGGCCAGGGCCATCAGGCGCGTGCGGCGTCTCCTGCCCCAATTTCTTGTCATTTCTTCGTTTTGTCGTACTAGTTGCATGGCGCTGGATCCTGTCAGCGCGCGGGCCCGCGACCCGGCCGACACCGCGACTCGGCGCGCGCCGTCCCCCGGCTGGCCCACAATTGACCGGGTGAACGCCCTCGATCCCCCCGACGCCCTGGAATCCTTCGTCGCCCTGCGCACCGAGGAGGGCCGCACCCTGCTCGCCGCGCTCCGCGACCACAGTCCCGCCGAGGAACTGGCCGCGGCGACCCGGCTGCGCCGCGATCATCCGGCCGCGCTGGTCTCGGCGGCGCTGGGCCAGGCACGGCTGCGGCAGCGGGCGGTGGCGAAATTCGGCGCGGAGGACGCGTACCGGATGTTCTTCACGCCGAACGGCGTCGAGCAGGCCACCCGCACCGCCGTCGCGACGTACCGCGCGGAGCGCTTCACCGCGCTGGGCGTGCGGAGCGTGGCCGACCTGTGCTGCGGGATCGGCGGCGACGCCATCGCGCTGGCCCGCGCCGGAATCTCGGTACTCGCCGTCGACCGCGACCCGCTGACGGCGGAGGTCGCCCGCGAGAACGCGGCGGCGCTCGGCCTGTCCGCCCTGATCGAGGTCAGGTGCGCGGACGTCACCGGCATCGACACCTCCCCGTACGACGCGGTCTTCGTCGACCCGGCACGACGGGGCGGCCGGGGCCGCATCTTCGACCCGGAGGCGTACTCCCCACCGCTGTCCTGGGCGATCGAGGCGGCCCGTACGCCCGCACACGCCGCACTCAAGATCGCTCCGGGCGTTCCGCACGAGGCGGTCCCCGACGACGCGGAGGCCGAGTGGATCTCGGACGGCGGGGACGTGAAGGAGGCGGTGCTCTGGTTCGGCACGGCCCCCAAGACCATCCGGGCCACCCTCCTCCCCGGCCCGCACACCCTCACCGGCACCGGCCTGCCGGATCCCGCGCCGGGCCCGGTCGGCCGCTACCTGTACGAGCCGGACGGCGCGGTGGTGCGGTCGCATCTGGTGGCTGAGGTCGCCGAGCAGGTCGACGGGCGTCTGATCGACGAGACGATCGCGTACATCACGGCGGACGGCCTGCATCCGACGCCCTACGCCACGGCCTACGAGATCACCGACCAGATTCCCTTCGGCCTGAAGAGGCTGAAGGCGCTGCTGCGGGAGCGGCAGGTCGGGATCCTCACGGTGAAGAAGCGCGGGTCGGCGGTCGAGCCGGAGGAGCTGCGGCGCCGGATGAAGCTTCAGGGGCGCAATTCCGCGACGGTGTTCCTGACCCGGGTGGCGGGCGCCCCGACGATCCTGATCGGGCACCCGGTTTCGGCGGGAGGGTAGGGGCGGGGGCGCCTGTCAGGGCTCCGGGGCGACCTCGACGGACTCGAAACGCCACCGGTGCACGGCCCGGCTGATCAAGTGGTCGGCGGGTTCGGGAAGTTCGGGCAGGTCCGCGTCGAACGGCGCGTCCCACCAGGTCAGGACCAGCACCCGGTCCTGCGGCGCCCGCAGGACCTCCCGGCGCACCGGCTCCGCCGCGAGCACCTGGGCGTGCACCCACTCCAGCAGTTCGGGGCCCTTGCCGTCGACGGCGCGGGCCTCCCACATCAGCGCGACGGTCATGAGTACAGATTGTCCTTACTGATCTCGTGCACATGATCGTGGCTGTGGCCATGGCCGTCCGCATGGCCAACCCCACCCCCGCCGCCGTGCCCACGCCCCGGCACGTGCGGCTCGGTGACCGGCAGCGACGAGTCCGCCGACAGGTCCCAGTCCGACGGCGCCCGGTTGCGCTTCACCATCTCCGCGCCCAGCGCCGCCACCATCGCCCCGTTGTCCGTGCACAGCCCGGGCCGCGGCACCCGCAGCCGGATGCCGGCCCGCTCGCAGCGCTCCGCCGCGAGCGCCCGCAGCCGGGAGTTGGCGGCCACACCGCCGCCGATCATCAGGTGGTCGACGCCCTCGTCCTTGCAGGCCCTTACCGCCTTGCGGGTCAGCACGTCGACAACCGCCTCCTGGAAGGACGCCGCCACATCGCGTACCGGCACGTCCTCGCCCGCCTTGCGCTTCGCCTCGATCCAGCGGGCGACGGAAGTCTTGAGCCCCGAGAAGGAGAAGTCGTACGGCGCGTCACGCGGACCGGTCAGACCGCGCGGGAAGGCGATCGCCTTCGGGTCGCCCTCGCGCGCGAGGCGGTCGATGACGGGACCGCCGGGGAAGCCCAGTTGAAGCACCCGCGCGATTTTGTCGAACGCCTCGCCCGCCGCGTCGTCGATGGTCGCGCCCATCGGCCGTACGTCGGAGGTGATGTCGGGGGCGAGGAGCAGCGACGAGTGGCCGCCACTGACCAGCAGCGCCATCGTCGGCTCGGGCAGCGGACCGTGCTCCAGTTGGTCGACGCAGATGTGCGAGGCCAGATGGTTCACGCCGTACAGCGGCTTGCCGAGGGCGTACGCGTAGGCCTTCGCCGCCGAGACGCCCACCAGCAGCGCCCCCGCGAGACCCGGGCCCGATGTCACCGCGATGCCGTCCAGGTCGGAGGCCGCGACCCCGGCCTCCTTCAGCGCGCGCTCGATGGTGGGGACCATCGCCTCCAGGTGGGCGCGCGAGGCGACTTCGGGGACGACGCCGCCGAAGCGCGCGTGCTCGTCGACGCTGGACGCGATCGCGTCGGCCAGCAGCGTGTGGCCGCGGACGATGCCTACGCCGGTCTCGTCGCAGGAGGTCTCGATGCCGAGGACGAGCGGTTCGTCAGCCATGGTGAATCTCGGTTCCTTGTACGGGGTTCGCCGGGTTTCCCGGGTCGGTGAGTCGCATCACGAGCGCGTCGACGCTGCCCGGCTGGTAGTAGCCGCGCCGGAAGCCGATCGGCTCGAAGCCGAAGCGCTCGTACAGCTTCTGCGCGCGCTTGTTGTCGACGCGTACTTCGAGCAGCACCTCGGTGCACTCGAAGGCGGTCGCGTGTCCCAGCAGATCGCTGAGCAGCCGGGCACCGAGCCCGGTCCCCCACTGGTCGCGGGCGGCGGCGATCGTCTGTACGTCGCCGAGTCCGCCGACGGCGGCAAGACCGGCGTACCCGACCAGCCTGCCGTTCCCGCCGTCCTCGTGGGGCGCCTCCGCGACCACATAGCGGCGGGTCGCCCGCGGTCCGCGCGCGTGGGCGAGCTCCGACCAGAACATGCCCGGCGACCATGCGTCGTCGGGGAACAGCTCAAGCTCCAGGGCGAGGACCGCGTCGATGTCCCACCAGCGCATCTCGCGCAGCACCGCGGTCACTTCGGGGTGACCACCTTGTAGTTCTTGGGCACCTGCGCGTCGGGCCGGCGCAGATACAGCGGCAGCGGCGGCAGGAAGTCCTGCCCCGCCGCCAGCATCCCGGCGGCCAGCGACGCCAGCGCTCCGGCCGACTGGTGCTCGGGGCCGCGCGCGTCGGGGAGGGAGTCGGGGTAGAGCAGCGCCCCCGCGCCGACCACCGGCAGTCCGGCGAGCTCGTCGGCGATGTCGGCGGGCCGGTCCACGGCGGGTTCCGTGACGCGGGTGCGGGCATCGTCGTACCGCGCCCAGTAGACCTCCTTGCGGCGCGCGTCCGTCGCCACCACGAAGGGCCCGGCCAGGCCCGACGCGTACGCGAGGCCGTCCAGCGTGCACAGCCCGTGCACCGGCACTCCCAGGGCGAGACCGAAGATCTCCGCCGTGGCGAGGCCGACGCGCAGCCCGGTGTACGGGCCGGGTCCGACGCCCACCACCACACCGGTCACGGCAGCGAGTTTCAGACCGGCCTCGGAGAGCACCCGGTCGACGGTGGGCAGCAGCAGCTCCCCGTGTCGGCGCGCGTCCACCTGATCGGCTTCGGCGACGACGGAGCGACCGTCGTGGAGGGCTACGGTGACGGCGGGCGTGGCGGTATCAACGGCGAGCAGGAGCACACAAACAGCCTACGGCCCGCGGGCGCCCCCTAGCACGGCGTCCCATGGCTCCCGCCGCCTGCTGCTAACGTCACCCCAAAGCCGCGCGCAGTACGAATATGAGCGCGATTACGAGCGCTGGCACGCGCACGACCATGAGGTGGAGCAAGGTGGCAAGGAGCAGCTCGGGAATCGTGGCCGGGCTCACCGCGGCGGCCCTCGCGGCCGTCGCTTTCCTCGCCTACCAGGCGTCGGCGAACGTACCCGCCAACCTCGCGGCGCCCAGCAGCTCCCCGTCGGTCAGCGCCTCGCCCAAGGAGAAGGCCCCCGGCAAGGACAAGGGCAAGGGCGCGCTCGCGGTCCCGGCCCAGTCGGGCGCGGGCGTACGGGTCATCTACTCGCTCGGCGACAAGCGGGTGTGGCTGGTGGGTGAGCCGGGGCAGAAGCCGCAGACCTTCGAGGTCATGCCGAGCACGGTCAGCCCGCCGCCCGGCACCTATCGGGTGACTTCGCGGTCGGGGGCCGTCACCGGCTCGGACGGCGTACAGATCGAGCACGTCGTACGCTTCACGAACGTCGAGAGTGTGTCGATCGGCTTCAGCTCGGCGGTCGACGGGACGATGGCGACGCCCAATCCGGCCACCAAGACGGGCGGCGTCCGGATGAAGCGGGCGGACGGCAACGCGATGTGGTCCTTCGCGACAGTCGGCGCCAAGATCGTCGTCGTACCGTAGAGCTCCGCGACCCGTCAGGACCGGCCTGCGCGGCGTCGCAGATTCGTCGTCGTACCGTAGAGCTCCACAACCCGTCAGGACCGGCCTACGCGGCGTCGCACCGCTCCTCGGCCGGCGCTGCCGGTACGGTGCGCGCGGCCTCTTCGCTCGGCGCGCGCCCGGGTGCCGGCGGGGTGGACACCGCGGTGGCCGCCGCGCACGACGCCAGCAGGTCACGCATGGACAGAGGCCGTGGCGCTTCGCGATCAGAAGTCGACATGGATACCTCCAGGGCTCCGGGAGCAGGCGTGGTTAGGTAGACCTAACCATGTCTCGGTACCCATGTGACCACGCCCGGTGCCGTCGACGCAACATCTTCCCGACGGATTGTCGGAACGTACGGAGCATCAGGCGCCCAGAGCCGCCAGGTCCTCCCCGGCCCAGCGCGCACCGACGCCGGTCAGGGTGACCTCGCGTACGTCGTCGGGATCACCCTCCGGGTCGCCGCCCGTGCCACCCGCCGCGTCGCCCATGGCCCGGGCGATGACCACATGCAGCCGGTTCTCGGACAGCTCCTCGACCTTGCCTTCGCCCCACTCCACGACGATCACCGACTCCGGCAGCGAGACGTCGAGGTCGAGGTCCTCCATCTCGTCGAGCCCACCGCCCAGCCGGTACGCGTCCACATGCACCAGCGCAGGACCGTCGCCGAGCGGCGGGTGGACCCGCGCGATCACGAAGGTCGGCGAGGTGACGGCGCCGCGCACGCCGAGCCCTTCGCCGAGGCCGCGCGTCAGCGTCGTCTTGCCCGCGCCGAGCTCACCGGTGAGCATCACCAGGTCGCCGGGGCGCAGCAGCTTCGCGAGGCTGCGGCCCAACTCCTTCATCCGGTCGGGGGACTTGACGGTGAGGGCGGCGGTGACAGCCGCCGTGGCAGTGGCTCCGGCGTCAGCGGCCGGGCTGTGCGGTGGTTCCATACGAACCCACGTTAGCGGCTGCCGGTACGGCGCCCACGCGGGCCAGCAGGTCCGCGAGCCGGTCGGTGACCACCTCAGGATGTTCGAGCATGACGAGATGCCCGGCGTCCGGGACGATCACCAGCTCGGAGTCCGGCAGCAGGTCCGCGATGCCCTCGCTGTGCTCGCTCGGCGTCACCAGGTCCTTGTCGCCCGCCAGCACGAGCACCGGCACCTCGGCGAAGATCTGCAGCGCCTGGGTCTTGTCGTGGTCGAGGAAGGCCGGGTAGAACTCGGCGACCACATCGATCGGCGTCCCCTCGATCAGCCGCTCAGCGAACCGCGCGACCGCCGGGTCGACGTCCTTCGAGCCGAAGGAGTAGCGCTTGATCAGGCCCGCGAAGAGATCGGCGGTGGCCCGTCGGCCACGCTCGACGATCTCGGCCTGCGCGCCCAGCGCGTTCAGTACACGCGGCAGCACCCGGCGCACGGCGTTCATCCCGGCCACCGGCAGGCCGAAGTTGACCTCACCGAGGTGCCCCGACGACGTACCGACGAAGGCGACACCGACAACGCGCTCGCGGATCAGCTCGGGGTACTGGTCGGCCAGGGCCATCATCGTCATGCCGCCCATCGAGTGCCCCACCAGCACCAGCGGCCCCTCGGGGGCCGCCGCGGCGATGACCGCCTTGAGGTCACGGCCCAGCTGGTCGATAGTGACCGCCACGCCCTGCGCCTGGCCCGCACCGCGCGCCGAGCGGCCGTGGCTGCGCTGGTCCCAGTGGACCGTACGCACCACCCCGCGCAGCGCGGCGCGCTGGAAGTGCCAGGAGTCCTGGCTGAGGCAGTAGCCGTGGCTGAAGACGACCGTGACCGCGGCCGGGTCCCTGCGGCCGAAGAGCCGGCGCTTGCGCGGGGCCGAGGTGCCGCCGTCCGGCTCGACCTCGTCCACCTCGTAGTAGATCTCGGTGCCGTCGTCGGCGGGGGCCCGTCCCGGCATGCCGCGCAGCGCGCCGTACGGGCCCGCCGAATCGAGCGCGAGCCGCGCCTTCTTGCGCAGGCCCCGGCCCACGGTCAGCCGCTCGATCGCGACACCGGCGGCGGCGCCCGCCGCGACCACGCCGATCGCGGCGCCGGCGACACCCGCCCGACGCCAGTTGCCGGCGGCGACAGCGGTGGCCGCCTCGGCCGCCACCTCCACCACGCTCGGCGCGCTGCTATCGCTCACGGTGCCGTTCTCCTAGCTCTGGGGCCGGCTTTCGGTCCGATCCGACCGACCGACTGCCCGGTCGACCGACTGACTGACTGACTGACTAGCTGTCGGGGTCCTCATGCACATAGACGCGCGGAACCCGCGATCCGATGCGCGTGACAATTTCGTACGCGATGGTGTCCGCCGCCCGCGCCCAGTCCTCGGCCGTCGGCTCGCCCCGGTCGCCGGGGCCGAAAAGCAGGGCCTCGGCACCCGGCTCCAGCATGTCGCCGTCCTCACCGAGGTCGACCACGAACTGATCCATCGCCACCCGGCCGGCGATCCGCCGCCACTTGCCGCCGACCAGCACGGGTGCGGTGCCGGACGCGTGACGCGGAATGCCGTCGGCGTACCCGGCGGGGATCAGGGCCAGCGTCGTCGCGCGGTCCGTGACGTAGTGATGCCCGTAACTGACGCCGTGACCCGTCGGAACCTGCTTGATCAGTGCCACGGACGCGGCGAGTGTCATCACGGGCCGCAGCCCGAGGTCGGCGGACGTCCCCAGTTCGGGGCTCGGTGAGACGCCGTACATGGCGATCCCGGTCCGTACGAGGTCGAAGTGCGTCTCGGGGAGGGTGAGCGTGGCCGGGGAGTTGGCGATGTGCCGCACCTCGGGGGCGACGCCCTCCTTCTCGGCGTACGCGACCATCTCGTGGAACAGGGCCAGTTGGGCGGCGATCGAGGGGTGGCCAGGCTCGTCGGCGCAGGCGAAGTGCGACCAAAGGCCGGTGACCTTCACCGCGCCCTCCGCCTCGGCGGTGAGGGCGTGGCGCACCAGCTCGGGCCAGTCGGCGGGCTGGCACCCGTTGCGCCCGAGTCCGGTGTCGGCCTTGAGCTGCACCCGCGCCGTACGTCCGACCGCGCGCGCGGCATCCACGACCTCGGTGAGCGCCCACATCCCGCTGACGGCCACGTCGATGCCCGCTTCGACGGCCGCGCCCCAGGGCCCGCCCGGAGTCCACAGCCAGCACAGCAGCGGCCCGTCGAACCCGGCTGCGCGCAGGGTCAGCGCCTCCTGCGGGGTCGCGATCCCCAGCCAGGTCGCCCCGGCGTCGAGGGCCGCCCGCGCACAGGGCACCGCGCCGTGCCCGTACGCGTCCGACTTCACCACGGCCATGAGCTGGGCGTGGGGCGCACGGGCACGCAGAACCCGGACGTTGGCGCGCAGCGCCGCCAGGTCGATCTCGGCGCGGACGCGCATGGGGGTGTGAGTCATCGCGGTCATCGCGCCAAGTGTCTCAGAGCCCTACGACACCCCTGCCGACCAGGAGGCCGAGTCATTCACCGCGCCCGGCGAATTCAGCCCGTCCGGCGTCCCCGGCATTTTCAGCCTGTCCGGCGCTTGAGACCGGGGTCCGGGACTCCGCCCTCGTCCGGAC
>NZ_JASITA010000081.1 GCF_030063415.1 Streptomyces sp. H27-C3
TCGCGGCATGGAACTGGCAGCTCACAAGCAACTCACCGCCGACACCGGCGTCCACGTGTTCTTCGCAGCCCCGCGCAACCCCTGGCAACGTGGCACCAACGAGAACACCAACAAGTTGCTCCGACAGCACCTGCCCAAAGGAACCAACCTGTCGACGTTCAGCCAGGACGATCTTGACGCCATCGCGACGAAGCTCAACAACCGTCCACGCAAGTGCCTAGGATTCCGCACACCACAGAGCGTTGCCTTGACCAGTTGAATCTAAGAACCGGGTTCTGGCCGCCGGACGCACACCCCTCGAACGCGGCTTCGCCCACCTGAAGAACTGGCGGATCCTCACCAAGCTCCGCACTGACCCCGCCCGCGCCACCCACCTGATTCGCGCGCTGCTCGTCCTGACGAACATCGGGGCCACTACAGGAAATTGATCTCTACCGCAGGCAGCCCACGACCAGCACAAGCACCCCGGAACAGCGTCACTGAGCCGGGATCGGCTGGGTGAGGTTCACCGGGTTACCGTCGGGGTCCTGGATGTGGGCGACGCGCTGTCCCCACGGCATGTCGTTGGGGCCACCGCGGACCGAGCCACCCAGCGCCGTCACCCGGCCGAGCATCTCGTCGACGTCGTCGACACCGATGCTGAGCAGGATCCGCGGTGCCGCCCCGGTCCCCGGATTCGTCTTGGCCACCAGCCCGAGGTCGGTGTCGCCGATGCGCAAGCCGAGGTAGAAGGCCGGGCCTTCCGCCGGTACCCGGAAGATCTCCTCGGCACCGAACAATCTCGTATAGAAGCCGACCAGGACGTCTTGGTCGGCAGTGATGATCACTGGCTGGATGGTGGACATGGCACTCCTGTCGAGAACGGTCGTGTCGCTGGGTAGACCGTTCGAGGACGGTGAACTCATCGGCAAAACCACCCCGCCGGACGATCTACACCCCAGACTGCCGCCCACGACCAGCACGAGCACCCCGAAACGGGGTCACGCCACCCCTGCTGACCAGCCACTTCAAGATGGCGCAGCCACACCGTAGACACTCCTGAGCCACAATGGCCTGATCTGCACTTATGTGCATTACCTAGGACACCCTGGACCGCACAAGACACGATCTACAACCCGTGCCATGTGGGCGGAAACCGCCAGCGTCTGCCTCGCAAACTCAACTCCGTCAGCCGCCGACGGGGCCGGCGCGGCGCGCCGTGATGACTCAACATGCTGGTTATACAACCAAACGCACACCCGCCCGCCCCAGGCACAGTGCTCGCAGCATTAGCCCCCCGGGGGAGAATCTGGGGAGTATTCGAAGGCTTGGGGAGCGCGTGGGGAGAATCGGCTACATAACGCAGCACGAAACTGAAAGACGGTGAAAGACACATCCACGCAGGTCAGGGGCCCGCAGGATCACAAATCCGCAGGTCAGCACCGCCAGGTAGACAACTTCATGACGTACGTGCCCAGGTCGTCGGCCTCGACGATCCCGGGGAGCGAGCCGCCCTCACGCAAGGGCGTGACGTAGCGGGTCGCGGTGACTTCGGTGAGCATTTCGACAGGCTATAGGGAACGGACGCCTGGTGATCCAAGGAGCGGAGCTCCGTCCGTGGACGCCGACCGGGCGTGAACGGACCCGGGCCTCAGATGACCTCGTTGAGCCGTCCCGTGGCGACATCGAAGACGAAGCCCCGGACGGCGCCCGTGTGCGGGACGAACGCACTGGCGGTGATGCGCCGCACCGACTGCCGAACGTCCGCGCCCGGATCCGCGAAGGCCTCCGCCGCCCACGGCGGGCGGATGCCGGTCTCGGCCTCGATGCCCTGCCGGAAGCCGTCGTCGGTGAACGTGACCATTCCGCAGTCGGTGTGGTGGATGAGGACGATCTCCTTGGTGCCCAGCAGCCGCTGACTGATCGCCAGCGAACGGATCACGTCCTCGGTGACGACGCCTCCCGCGTTGCGGATCACATGCGCGTCGCCCTCCTCCAGACCAAGGATGGCATGCGGGTTGAGCCGCGCGTCCATGCAGGCGACGACGGCGGTGCGCCGGACCGGAGGGAGGGGCAGCGGACCTTTGAAGGTGGCCGCGTAGGAGTCGTTGTGGGAGAGAAACTCGTCGGTGACACTCACGCCTGCTCCAATTCCATGGGTTCACCGTGGAACCCAGGGGCCCTGGATGGGGAACCGGAAGGCCATCTCCCGGTCCGCCACGAACCTGCAATACCCCGGTCACAAGAGCCGAATTGGGCGTCTCAGACGACGGTGACCGGGTGTTCGACCACCGCGTCGAACAGGTACCCCCTGGGTGTTCGGGGCGGACCGCTCCGGCTGGGTGTCGCCCGCCGCGTCCGTGGCCCGCGCGAGGAGCTGTGTCTGCCCCTTCGCGCCCGGCCGCCACGGCAGTGACCAGCGCACCCAGCTGTCGCGCGCAGCTGGTCGTAGGTGAAACGGGCCGGGCCGCCGCGCAGCCCGCTGCCCCAGACCGTCAGGCTCCAGGTCCGCGCGTTCAGTACCGGGGTCGAGGTGTGGTTGCGGACGAAGAAGTGGTCCACCGAGGTGAGACAGCCCGCGTCGCGCAGGGCGGCGAAGCTGGTCTCGGCATTGGCGCCGCGGACGGTGAACAGCTCGGGCGGCAGCGGCTTGACGATGCCGGGCGCTGCCGCCGCAGCTGCGGGCGCGGCGGCCGTTGCGCGGGCCTCACCGTTGCGCGGGACAGTAGCCCGCGGCGGTCGCGCGGCGCAATGCCAGGCGTCCGGGAGGCCGGTCAGCGCCGCGATTTCACGGTCGCCCGCAGCCACTCCTTGTTCATCGCGGCGATGGACGGCAGCGGGATGCCCTTGGGGCAGGCGGTGGCGCACTCGCCGGCCAGGGTGCAGCCGCCGAAGCCCTCCTCGTCCATGCTCGCGACCATGTCCAGGACCCGCGTCTCGCGCTCCGGCGCGCCCTGCGGCAGCACATTGAGGTGGTTGATCTTCGCGGAGGTGAAGAGCATCGCGGAGCCGTTGGGGCAGGCCGCGACGCAGGCACCGCAGCCGATGCACTCGGCGTGCTCGAAGGCGAAGTCCGCGTCGGCCTTGGGGACCGGGGTGGCGTGCGCGTCGGGAGCGGCGCCGGTCGGGACGCTGATGTAGCCGCCGGACCCGATGATCCGGTCGAAGGCGGACCGGTCCACCACCAGGTCCTTCACCACCGGGAACGCTCCGGCGCGCCACGGCTCGACGTCGACGGTGTCGCCGTCGTCGAAGTGCCGCATGTGCAGCTGGCAGGTGGTGGTGCGTTCGGGGCCGTGCGCGTCGCCGTTGATGACGACACCGCAGGCCCCGCAGATGCCTTCGCGGCAGTCGTGGTCGAAGGCGACGGGGTCGTCGCCCTTGAGGATCAGGTCCTCGTTGAGGGTGTCGAGCATCTCCAGGAACGACATGTCCTCGGAGATGCCGTCGATGTCGTACGTGACCATGGCGCCGGTGGCGTCGGCGTTGCGCTGGCGCCAGACGCGCAGGGTGAGCCTCATGCGTAACTCCGCTGGGTGGGGTGGACGTAGGCGAATTCCAGGGCTTCCCTGTGCAGGACGGGCGAGGTGCCCGTGCCGGTGAACTCCCAGGCGGCGGCGTACGAGAACTCCTCGTCCTTGCGGGCCGCCTCACCGCCCTCGGTCCGGCTCTCCTCACGGAAGTGGCCGCCGCAGGACTCGGTGCGGTGCAGGGCGTCGAGGCAGAGCAGCTCGGCCAGTTCCAGGTAGTCGACGACGCGGTTGGCCTTCTCCAGGGACTGGTTGAACTCCTCGCCGGTGCCGGGCACCTTGATCCGTCGCCAGAACTCCTCGCGGATCTCCGGGATCCTGCCCAGCACCTTGCGCAGGCCCGCCTCACTGCGGGCCATCCCGCAGTGCTCCCACAGGAGCTCACCGATCTCCTTGTGGAAGAAGTCGGGGGTGCGGTCGCCGTCGACGGCGAGCAGCCGCTCCAGGCGGTCGGTGGTCTCGGCGACCGCGCGGACCGCGTCCGGGTGGCTCGCGTCGACCTCGTCGTGGTGCGGGGTGCGGGCCAGGTAGTCGTTGATGGTGGACGGCAGCACGAAGTAGCCGTCGGCGAGACCCTGCATGAGCGCGGACGCGCCAAGACGGTTCGCTCCGTGGTCGGAGAAGTTGGCCTCGCCGATCGCGAACAGGCCGGGCACGGTGGTCTGGAGGTCGTAGTCGACCCACAGTCCGCCCATCGTGTAGTGGATCGCCGGGTAGATGCGCATGGGCACCTCGTACGGGTCCTCGGCGGTGATCCGCTCGTACATCTCGAAGAGATTGCCGTACTTCTCCTCGACGGCCTTGCGGCCCAGGCGTCCGATCGCGTCGGCGAAGTCGAGGTAGACGCCCTGCCCGCCGGGGCCCACACCCCGTCCCTCGTCGCAGACGTTCTTGGCGGCGCGCGAGGCGATGTCGCGCGGCACGAGGTTGCCGAAGGACGGGTAGATCCGCTCCAGGTAGTAGTCGCGCTCGTCCTCGGGGATCTCGGCCGCCGTGCGGGTGTCGCCGTGCGCCTTGGGGACCCAGATCCGGCCGTCGTTGCGCAGCGACTCGCTCATCAGGGTGAGCTTGGACTGGTGCTCCCCGGAGCGCGGAATGCAGGTGGGGTGGATCTGGGTGAAGCAGGGGTTGGCGAAGTACGCGCCACGCCGGTGCGCCCGCCAGATCGCCGTCGCGTTGGAGTTCTTCGCGTTGGTCGACAGATAGAAGACATTGCCGTAGCCGCCGCTGGCGAGCACCACCGCGTCCGCGAAGTGCGTGTCGATGCGGCCGGTGACCAGGTCACGGGCGACGATGCCGCGGGCCCGGCCGTCCACGACGATCAGGTCGAGCATCTCGGTGCGGGCGTGCATCTCGACACTCCCCGCGGCGATCTGCCGCGACAGCGCCTGGTAGGCACCGAGCAGCAGCTGCTGGCCGGTCTGACCACGGGCGTAGAAGGTGCGGGAGACCTGGACGCCGCCGAAGGAGCGGGTGTCGAGGAGTCCGCCGTACTCACGGGCGAAGGGCACGCCCTGTGCCACGCACTGGTCGATGATCTCGACGGAGATCTGTGCGAGCCGGTGCACATTGGACTCCCTGGCCCGGAAGTCGCCACCCTTGACGGTGTCGTAGAAGAGCCGGTGGATCGAATCGCCGTCGTTGCGGTAGTTCTTGGCGGCGTTGATGCCGCCCTGCGCGGCGATGGAGTGGGCGCGGCGCGGGGAGTCCTGGTAGCAGAACTGCGCGACGTGGTAGCCCTGTTCGGCGAGGGTGGCGCCGGCCGCGCCGCCCGCCAGGCCCGTGCCGACGACGATGACGGTGTGCTTGCGGCGGTTCGCCGGGTTGACCAGCTTCGCCTCGAAGCGGCGGGTGTCCCAGCGCTCGGCGACGGGCCCGGCAGGCGCCTTGGTGTCGGCGACCGGCTCGCCGGTCGCGTAGTCGGTGTACTCGCTCATGTCAGTTCACCACTCCAGTCATGACGGCGACCGGCACGGAGATGAATCCGGCGGTCAGCACCAGCGCGAGGACGTTCGCCGTGGCCTTGAGGATCCGCTCGCGGGCCGCACTGCCCACGCCCAGGGTCTGCGCCGCGCTCCAGAAGCCGTGCTGGATGTGCAGTCCGACGGCCAGCATCGCGACGATGTAGATGACGTTTCCGTACCAGGTCGAAAAGGTCGCGACGACGTTCTCGTACGGATGGCCCGACTGCGCGTTCTCGTTCACGGTGAGCGTAGTCAGGTCGAGCAGGTGCCAGACGATGAACAGGGCGAGGATGATCCCGCCCCACCGCATCGTGTGCGTCGCATAGCTCGCGCGCCGCCGCTTGTGCACGTACTTGCTGGGCCGCGCCCTGATGTCGCGCCTGCTGAGCTGGTACGCCGCCACGCCGTGCAGCACCACCGCGGCGAGCAGCACCACACGCACGACCCACAGCCCCCACTCGTAGTGCAGGACGGGCGCGCCCAGGGTGCGCAGCCAGTGGGCGTAGCCGTTGAACTCCCCCGCGCCGAAGAAGATCTTGAGGTTGCCCGCCATGTGGGCCACCAGATACATCAGCATGATCAGACCGCTGACGGCCATCACCGTCTTCTTGCCGACGGTCGATGCCCAGAGCGAGCGCGTGAGGGACGGCCTTCGATCCGTCCGCGTAGCCAGTGCCATGGTCACGACGCTAGGGCCGAAGG
The DNA here is from genome assembly GCF_030063415.1 of Streptomyces sp. H27-C3. GTDB lineage: Bacteria > Actinomycetota > Actinomycetes > Streptomycetales > Streptomycetaceae > Streptomyces. The sequence goes on from NZ_JASITA010000081.1 coordinate 6,176, forward strand.
ACCTCATTGGTCCAAGACATGGTCCGGCTCATGTCGATAGCCATGGCCTATTGTGGCGGCTATGCAGTTCCAGCAGCTCCTCTACTTCGTGGCCGTCGCCGAGACCCGGCACTTCACCCGGGCCGCCGAGGAGGTGCATGTCGCCCAGCCCTCCCTCTCGCAGCAGATCCGTTCCCTGGAGAAGGAGTTGGGCGCCGATCTGTTCACCCGGGCCCGCGGCAACATCTCGCTCACCGAGGCGGGCGAAGCACTGCTGCCGCTGGCCCGCCGCATCCTCGCCGACGCCGACACCGCCCGCCACGAGGTGCAGGAGCTGGCGCAGCTGCGCCGCGGCCGGGTGCGCCTGGGGGCGACACCGAGCGTGTGCACCGGGCTACTCCCGGACGTCCTGCGCACCTTTCACCATCTGCATCCGGGCATCCAGCTGCTCATCGAGGAGGGCGGCTCCCACGATCTCGTACGGGAGCTGGCGCGCGGCGGCCTCGATCTCGCCCTGGTGGTGCTGCCGCTGCCCAGCCCATCCCCCGCGCTGACCACCGTCGAGCTGCTGCACGAGGATCTCGTCGTGGTCTCGGCGGCCTCCGCGCCGCGCCCCGGCCGCGGCAGGTCGGTGCGCGTCGCCGAGCTGCAGGGCGAGCCGATGGTGATGTTCCGGCACGGCTACGACCTGCGGGAGCTGACCGTGGCGGCCTGCCGCGCCGAGGGCTTCGAGCCGACCTTCACGGTGGAGGGCGGCGAGATGGACGCCGTACTCGGCTTCGTACGGGCGGGCCTCGGGCTCGCGGTCGTCCCGCGCATGGTGGCCGCCCGAGCGGGGCGCGACCTGCGGGTCACGCCCCTGGCCCGGCCGGGCCTCAGCCGTACGATCGCGCTCGCACACCGCAGCGACGTGGCTCCGCCGCGCGCGGCCCGCGAGCTGCAGAGGGTGCTCCTCGCTTCCCACACGGCCACCGCGCCTACTCCGGCTGCCCCCTGAGGGCTGTCCCGCAATCCCTGGCGGGCGCACGACGACAGCTACGGCACCTCGCCGCGTTGTCGAAACGCCCGAATACATCCAGCATGCGAACGTCCCTCCGCCTTGCGATGCACCGCATCTGACGCCGTGCGCTGATCCACCAGGGACTACGGGACAGCCCTTACGACCTCGGGGGCAATAGTGCGCGGGCTCCCGACGCCCCGCGACTCCGCCTCCGGCGTTGTCGTCGGTCGACGACGCTCCGCGTCGCCTCCCTCCTCCGCCTAGGACGCGAAGCCGCAGGACGCCACTCGCTGATCCACGCTCCATGGCCCCCGAGGTCGTTAGACCGCGTCGGCCAGCAGCAGGGCGTGAATCCGGTCGGGCGCGCCCGGCCTGGCGTAGTACCAGCCCTGGGCGGTGTCGCAGCCCAGCTCACGCAACTGCGCGGCCTGCGCGCCCGTCTCCACTCCCTCCACCGTCACGGACAGCTTGAGGCTGTGCGCGAGGGAGACGATCCCCTCGACGATCAGCAGGTCGACCGGGTCCGCCGGGTGCCGCTGCATGGACTGGGTGAAGGAGCGGTCCAGCTTGAGGACGCTCACCGGCAGCCGGCGCAGGTTCGCGAGGTTGGAGTAGCCGGTGCCGAAGTCGTCGAGGGCGATGTCCACGCCCATCTCGGCGAGCTGGCGCAGCGGCTTGAGCAGATCGTCGTCCGCGCCGATCAGCGCCGACTCGGTGACCTCCAGGCACAGTGCGCCCGGTTCGAGCCCCGCCTTCTCCAGCACGTTCACCGTGTCGGCGACCAGGCCGGGGTGGTAGAGCTGGGTCGGTGAGAGGTTCACATTGATACGCAGCGGGCCGCCGTCCGCGTGCCTCTCCTGCCAGAACCTCGCCTGGCGTACGGACTCTTCGAGCACCCAGCGGCCCAGCGGCACGATCAGCCCGGTGTGCTCGGCGAGCGGTATGAAGTGGTCGGGCCCGAGCACTCCGTGCTGCGGGTGGCACCAGCGCACCAGTGCCTCGGCGCCGTGCACGCTACCGTCGCCCAGATGCACCAGCGGCTGGTACTCGATGAAGAACTCGCCGCGCGCCAGCGCCGCGGGCAGGGCGTTGGTGAGCCCGTGCCGGGTGATGGCGCGGGCGTCCGACTCCGGATCGGCGAGCTCGCAGCGATTGCCACCGGCCGACTTGGCCCGGTACATGGTGATGTCGGCGCTGCGCAGCACCTCGGCGGGTCCGCGCTCGCCCGCCGGGCCTTCGACGATGCCGATGCTGCCGCGCACGGTCAGGTCCTTGCCGTCCAGGCTGATCGGCGAGGACAGTGCGGACAGGATGCGCGCGGCCAACTCGTCCACCTCTTGGCGGGTGTTGGGCCCGGTGGTCAGCGCCACGAACTCGTCGCCGCCGAGCCGGGCGACCATCTCGCCCGGCGCCGTCGCGCAGCTCTCCAACCGGTCGGCGACCTCCACCAGAAGACGGTCCCCGACGGAGTGGCCGAGGCTGTCGTTGATCGCCTTGAAGCCGTCGAGGTCGAGGTAGCACAGGCCGAAGCGCATGCCGTCGCCCGCGGAGAGTGCCTTCTCCAGGCGCTCGAAGAACAGCGTGCGGTTGGGCAGCCCGGTCAGCGCGTCGTGGGTGGCTTCGTAGCGCAGCCGCAGATTGAGCAGCCGGCGCTCCGTGGTGTCCTCCATGAGCGCCAGCTGGTATTGCGGATTGCCCTCCGTGTCGCGCAGCAGCGAGACCGTCAGATTGGTCCACACGACGGTGCCGTCATTGCGGTAGTACGGCTTCTCGGCGCGGTAGCTTTCGCGCTCGCCCCGCACCAACTCCCCGTACAGACCCCACACATGGGGGCTGTCCTCGGGGTGGACCCACTCGCTCACCTTCTTGCCGCGCGCGTACTGGTCGAGCCCGCCGAACATCTGGGTGAGCGCTTCGTTGACCTCCAGCACATTGCCGTCGAGATCGGCGATGCCGATGCCGATGGCGGCGCCCTCGAAGACCGCGCGGAAGCGGGCCTCGGTGGTGTGCAGGGCCTTCTGCGCCTCGGAGCGCGCCATGAGCGCGGAGCGGGCGATGGCCTCCTGCTCGACGAGGGTGCGTTCGCGCAGCGCCTGCGCGAAGCCGGCGGCCATCGCGTGCTGGAGCCGTGCGCAGTGCGCCCGGCTCTCCTCGGCGTCGGCCGGGGTGTCTCCCTCGGCCGCGCAGTACAGCACCAGATAGGAGTCGACGACGCCGAGCGTACGGACAAGGGCGTCCGGGTCGGTGCAGTGCGCGGCGATCAGGGCCGCGCCGACCTCCTGCCCGGGAGCCGGGTCGAAAGGGCGCCGGTGCAGCGCTTCGCCCAGCCGGTGGGCGAGCGGCAGCAGTCGCTGCTCGAACTCGGGACGGGTGAGGGAGGTCGCCGTGGCGGGGAAGATGGCCCGGCTCCAGATCGTCGCGAACCGCCCGAGTCTGTCCTCGATGCTGCTCGTCGCCGAGTCCGTGGCGGTGGCCGTGGTGGTCCGCCCGGCGGTCCGTGCGGAACCGGACCTCGGTGCCTGCGATGGCACATTCACGCTTTGCGCCCCACCCCTGCGAAGCCCGAGAAGGCGAATGGATCCTCCTGGGCGACGGGAACCTCGGGCCGCCAGTGCGGCATCGACACCAGGCCGGGCTCGACCATCTCGTATCCGTCGAAGAACCGCGAGACCTCTTCACGCGGGCGCATGACCAGCGGGTTCTTGATGTCCTTGTAGACCCCGACCATGCCGCCCGCCCGTTCCTCCGTCAGCGGGATCCCCTCGAACGAGGCGTGGGTGAGGATCACGATGCTGCCGGGCGCGAGGGCGTCGCGCAGGGTGGCGACGGCCGCGTGGGGTTCGTCGGCGTCCTCGATGAAGTGGAGTACGGCGACGAGCAGCAGCGCCACCGGCCGGTCCAGGTCGAGGAGCCCGGTGATCTCCGCGTTGTCCAGGATCTCCCGCGGCTTGCGCAGGTCGGCCGCGGCTACGACGGCACGGTCGTTGCCCACGAGCACGGCCTCACTGTGGGCGACAGCCACCGGATCGTGGTCGACGTACGCCACTTTGGCCTCGGGGCTGGCGGCCTGGGCGACCTCGTGGACGTTCCCGAAGGTGGGAATGCCGGATCCGATGTCCAGGAACTGGGTGATTCCCTGATCCGCGGCGAAGCGCACGGCCCGGCGCATGAAGGCCCGGTTCGCCTGCATGATCTTCGGGAGCCCCGGCATGAACTCCATGGCCTTGCGGGCCGCTTCCCTGTCGACCTCGAAGTTGTGCGAACCGCCCAGGTAGTAGTCGTAAATACGGGACACACTCGGCACCGAGATGTCGATGCCCTGCGGGGCCCAGGCGGGACGCTCCATCAATGTCTCCAACTCATCGCCACGGGACGTCCGGTCCTGACCAAGACCGGTGTTCGAGCCGAGGCTACTGACCCACTGGCAACAGAGCGAGCAAAAACGGAAATTGGGCGTCCGTTCTCGGTCACACCCCTTGAGAGTGTTCGACGCGTACGAGCGGCCCGTCCCTCCCGCGTGAGGCGGGGAGGACGGGCCGGCCGGGCCGGAGCGCCGCAGCGTGGGGACGCCGCTGATGCTGCGTACTACTTGGTCGCTCCCACCATCTTGCCCTCGGGCGAGACCGCGTACCAGGTACCGCCGACACCCTGTCCGTTGGTGTCACCCGGCTTCGCGTCGCCCGAGAAGGTGTAGACGGGCCAGCAGTCGATCGTCTGCTGCTTGATACCGTCGGGGCGGTCGAAGACGACGAAGCCCTTCTTCAGCACGCCCTCGGTGTCGTTCTTCTCGACCGGCGGGACCGCCGGCCACTTCTCCAGGCAGGCGCCGGTGCAGGCGGTCTTCATGGGCCAGGCCGAGTCCTTGTTGAAGCGGTAGACCGTCATCCCCTGGGAGTCGACCACCACGTCGCCGAGTTTGGCATCCTTGCGCACGGACATCCCGGCCAGATCGGCGGGGGCGCCGGCCTCCGCACCCGCGCCTTCCTCCTCCGCGCCGCCGGCAGCGCCCGGAGCGGCCTTCTTGCCGTCGGCCGCAGAGGCGAACCAGGTGCCACCCACGCCCTGGCCCTTGGCGTCACCGGCCTTGGTGTCCTTGGCGTAGCGGTACATCGGCCAGCCGCCGAGGGTCAGTTGCTTGCTGCCGTCGGCCCTTTCGACCTCGCCGACCATTGAGGCATCGGTGCCGGGGGCGGCGGTGGCGCCGCTCGCCGGCACGACGGGCCAGGCCTTCGCACAGTCACCGTCGCAATTCGACTTGGGCGGTTCGGCGGTGTCCTTGTCGAACCGGTAGAGGGTGAATCCCGCGCTGTCCGTCACGACTTTGCCGAGCTTCTTGCTGTCCCAGACCGCGAGTTGCCCCGCGGCCTTGGGGGCGGCCTGGGCGGCGGCTTCGTCGCCGTACCCCTTGTCGGCCGATCCGTAGCCATTGTCCGCGGGCTGCTCCGCGGGGTTGGCAGCGCCCACGGACTGGCCGTTGGGGGACTGGGAGCCGCTGTCCTGACCGCACGCCGTCGTCAGCGCCATCACAGCCGCCGCCGTCACCGCGAGCGAGGCGTTCCGCCAGGTCTTCATGTCAACTCCTGTGTACCGAAGGATGATGTCGACGCCGTAGTGCGTCGCTCATGGCCCTAGGTACGGGCGGGAGGTGCGCCCGTGTTCAACGTGGCCGAAGAAACTTTCCCCGCCGTCCTGTAGGCGGGCGTCAACGTGTCACCCGCAAACGAGTCGAAGTCCCACTCATTCAGGGGAATCAGCGGTGGTCACGGCACGCCGCCGAACACACCCCGGTCATGATCCACGACGTGTAC
>NZ_JASITA010000082.1 GCF_030063415.1 Streptomyces sp. H27-C3
GGGGGGGGGGGTGCTGGGGTTGTGGGGGGGGGGGGGGGGGGGGGGGGGGGGGGGGGGGCTGCGGCGCCGGGACATGATCAGCTGACGGCCCGGCCGGAGCGAGGCCGGGTGGCCGGTGGGGCACCCGGCCGGCCCCTGCGTCACTTCACAGCTCAACCAGCAGCTCCTTCAGGCCCCGGATCACGAAGTTCGGCTTGCGCTCCGGCTCCGCGGCCAGCCGCAGGCCGGGCGCCCTGCGCAGCAACTCGCCGAAGGAGGTGGCGAGTTCGAGACGGGCCAGCGGGGCACCCAGGCAGTAGTGGATGCCCGCCCCCAGGGTCACGTGCGGGTTGTCCTTTCGGCCCAGGTCGAGCCGGTCCGGGCGGTCGAACACCGCCGGGTCACGATTGGCCGAGCCGAACAGGAGCGCGACCTCGGAGCCGCGCGGGATCTCGATGCCGCCGACCTCGATGTCGTCGAGCACCCAGCGCTCGAAGAGCTGCAACGGGGTGTCGTAGCGCATCAGTTCCTCCACGGCCGTGGGCAAAAGACCCTCCGGGTCGGCCCGGAGCGCGGCCAGCTGACCGGGGTTGCTCAGCAGCGTCCACCAGCCGCCCGCGGTCGTGTTGACCGTCGCCTCGTGCCCCGCGTTCAGCAGCAGCACGCAGGTGGAGATCAGCTCCTGCTCACTGAGCCGCTCACCCCGGTCGTGCGCGGCGATCAGGGCCGAGATCAGGTCGGACCCCGGGTCCTTGCGCCGCTCGGCGATCAGCTCCCGCAAATACGCCGTGAATTCGACCGAGGCCCGGACCGCGCGCTCGGCCACCGCCGCGGGGGGATTCAGCTCGTACATCCCGCAGATGTCCGCCGACCAGGGCCGCAGCAGCGGGCGGTCGGCCGGTGGGATACCGAGCATCTCGGCGATGACGGCGACGGGCAGCGGCTCGGCGACCATGGCCAGCAGGTCGCCACCACCGGCCGCGCAGAGCTCGTCGACCAGCTTGGCGGCCAACCGGTGCACGGTGGGGGCGAGCTGCTCGACCGTCCGCGGAGTGAATGCCTTCGAGACCAGGCGCCGGATGCGGGGGTGGTCCGGGGGTTCCAGATCGAGCATGCCGTGGTCATTGAGGGTGTGGAAGGGCTCGTGCGCGGCGAGCGGCGGCGTACGCCCGAACTCCTCGTGCGTGAAGCGGTGCAGATACGTACGCCCGAGGCGCCGGTCGCGCAGCAGCGCGGACACATCGGCGTGCCGGGGGATCAGCCACTGCCGGGTCGGCGCGTTGTAGTGGGCGCGGCCCTCGGCCCGGAGCTGGGCGAAGGCGGGATACGGGTCCGCGACGAATGCGGGCGACGACGGGTCGAAGAGAGCGGCCATGCGGGGACGCTACGCGCTGGGCGGGAACGCGGGAAGGCCGTGGTGCGGGGGGTGGGGGCGGGTTGCGCCGGAGGCGGGGTGCCTGCGGCCCGGGCGGGTGCGGGTTGCGCCGGAGGCGGGGTGCCTGCGGCCCGGGCGGGTGCGGGTTGCGCGGCCGGATCCGGGTGCGGGTTGCCTGCGGCGCTGTTCCCCTACCCGCCCCTTCCCACAACCGGGGCAAGCCCCGGACCCCGGACGCCCCGCGGGCGTGTCCTCAATCGCCGGACAGGCTGAAAGTGTTCCGGAAGCTGCGCATCTTCAGCCCGTCCGGCGCCGCAAAATGTCACAGCGGGAAGGGCGCGGGTAGGGGACTTGCCCCGCGCAGCGGGCCCGGGCGTCCCGGGCCCGCCCTCAGGAGGGCGTCACCAGTCGCGCCTCGTACGCGAACACCGCCGCCTGCGTCCGGTCGCGCAGGCCCAGTTTCACCAGGACCCGGCTCACATGGGTCTTGATCGTGGACTCCGCCACCACCAGGTGCGAGGCGATCTCCGCGTTCGACAGGCCCTGCGCGATCAGCACCAGGACCTCCGTCTCGCGCTCCGTGAGCTCGCCGACCTGGGACAGCGCGGGCGGGCGCGGGGTCTCGGCGAGCTTGGAGAACTCCGAGATCAGCCGCTTGGTGACCGTCGGGGCGAGCAGCGCCTCACCGGCCGCCACCACCCGCACCCCCTCGGCCAGCTGCCGCGCCGACGCGTCCTTCAGCAGGAAGCCCGAGGCACCGGCCCGCAGCGCCTGGTAGACGTACTCGTCAAGGTCGAAGGTGGTCAGGACCAGCACCTTCGCGTCCGCGTCGGCCGCCACGATCTCCCGGGTCGCGTCGATGCCGTTCAGCTCCGGCATCCGGATGTCCATCAGAACGACGTCCGGGCGCAGGGCTGCGACCTGGGAGACGGCCTCGCGGCCGTTCACCGCCTCGCCGACGACCTCGATCTCCGGCATCGCGTTCAGCAGAACGGTGAAGCCCTCACGGACCATGATCTGATCGTCGACGATCAGCACACGAATGGTCACGCGACGGGCTCCTGCTCGGCGGGTGCTGCGGGGGCTACGGGGACGAAGGCGGCGACCTCGTAGCCACCCTCCTGGGTCGGCTCCGCGGTCATCTCCCCGTTCAGCATCGTCACACGCTCCCGCATCCCCGTGATGCCGTGCCCGGCCCCGGGCGACGGCTTGACCAGGCCACGGGCCTGCGTATTGACGATCCGCAGGCCCAGGCCCCCGAGTACGTACGCCACCTCGACCTTCGCGGACGCGCCCGGCGCGTGCCGCAGGGCGTTGCTCAGGGCCTCCTGGATGATGCGGTACGCCGACAGCTCGACGCCCTGCGGAAGCTCGCGCACCGCGCCCGTGACGGTCTTCTCGACGGTCAGCCCGGCCTCCCGCACGTTCTCGACGAGCCCGTCGAGCTCGGCGAGCGTCGGCTGCGGGGCATCCGGCGCCGCGTAGTCGTCGGCCCGTACGACGCCGAGCACCCGGCGCAGCTCGGTCAGCGCGGCCACCGCGTTCTCGCGGATCGTGGCGAAGGCCTTCTCCAGCTCCGGCGGCGGGTTCTCCACCCGGTAGGGGGCCGCTTCCGCCTGGATCGCCACCACCGACATGTGGTGGGCGACGACGTCGTGCAGCTCACGGGCGATGGTGGTGCGCTCTTCGAGGAGCGTGCGCTTGTCGCGCTCCACGGCGGTCACCGACTGCTGCGCGGTGACCTCCTGCTTGGCCTTGAGGCGGATCTGCAGCGCCGTCACCACGAGCAGCGCGAAGGCGGAGACCAGCATCATCCCGCTCACGTTCTCCGCGCCCCCGTAGGTGTCGGCGGACAGCAGGAACCCGAGGAGCCCCGTGAGGATCCACATCCACCCCGCCGTACGCGGCCGGGTCCGCACCGCCACCACGACCATGACCACCAGGTGGCCGAGGAAGGCGCTCTCGGTCCACGGCCCGGAGCTGTCGGCGCCCGACACCAGGCTGCTCGACAGCAGGGTTGCGACGATCGACAACCACCAGGCCAGGACCGGGCGGAACAGGGTCATCACGATGGGTACGGCCGCGATGAGGCCGACGACCAGCAGGGTGGTCCCCTGGATGAAGCTGCTCGTCCCTGTGGCGGCCGCCACCATCATGGTGAGCAGCGCGAAGCCCACCACCACCGCGTGCGGCGCCCAGGTCCCGTACTCGCGCACCCGGCCGGGAAACTTGCGGACGAGCGCGTTGTCCAGCGGGAGCCGTGGCAACGGGCGGTAGTCGAAGGGCTTGTGGAACAGGTCCTGGCGCAGGCCACCCAGCGCCCCTATCGCCAGGCGAAGCTCGGGGCTGCGGTTCTTTGTCTCGGTCACGTACAGCACGGTAGGCGCAAGGACTGCCGGGGTCGTCCGCCCCGGTGGGGAACTTCCCACGTCCGTCCCAGGTACTACAGGCCCCCCACCAGGGATCCCGTACGGCGTACGGGAGTGCTTGCCGACGTACGTCGGTGCTTGCGGGCGTACTTCGGCGCCGGAACGCGTTCGCGTGCTCCGCCGCCCACTCGCCGTACGTGCGGGCCGGGCGTCCGGTGACCTTCTCCACCGTGTCGAGCACGGTCCGGCCCTCGACCGGGGTGTCCCGGTACACGTCGAGCAGGAACTCGATCGTCTCGGCCGGGAGCCCCTCCTCCTGCCACTTCGCGAGTGCCCGCGCCTCGCTCAGCGCGGTCAGCCCGACGTCCTGGCCGCGCGCCGCGCCGATCGCCCGCAGCTTGTCGCGCACCGTCAGCAGCGCGGGCCCGCGGAGCAGCTCCGCGACCACCTGACGGCCGACGTTGCCTGTTGCTCCGGTGACGAGAAAAGTCATTTCGGGCTCCTTCTGCTCGGCCGGACAAGCCCACCGCAGGAACCCTTGCGGACAGTTTCTGTCCGCATCGGCACGAGAACCGCGCGCTCAGTACGCGAGCTGCTCGATCTCCTCCGCGACCACCGCACACGCGTCCGCCGACGGATCGATCAGCGGAAAGTGCCCGACGTCCTCAAGGAGCGTCAGCCCGACCGTCTCCCCCGCCTTCGCCGCCGCATCGGTATACGCCTCGGCGACGGCCTGCGGTACGACGATGTCGGTGCGGCCCTGCACGATGACGGTGGCGATACCGGTCGGCAGCAGCGCGGCCGGATCCGCGTACGGCCCGCGCTCGTCGAACCGCTCGCTGCCGCCGAGCAGTTGGTCGACCGCTCCCGTGCACACGTCCAGCTCCCGCGCGACCGTGAAGTCCGCGATCGGCGCGAGCGCCACCACCCCGCGCAGCGCGGGTGCGGCCGGCAGGCGCCAGGGCGAGCCGGCGGGCAGCTCGTGGCGGGCCGCGGCCCACAGCGCGAGGTGGCCGCCGGCCGAGTGGCCGGTGACGACGACGCGCCGCGAATCGGCCCCGGGGATCGCCTCCCGTACGAGACCGGGCATCAGATCCATCGCGGCGGCCACGTCGTCGAACGTCTCCGGCCAGCGTCCCGCGACCGGGTCCGCCCCGTCCTGCTGCGGCAGTCCGGTGCCGCGCCGGTATTCGACATTGGCGACGGCGAAGCCCCGGCGGGCCAGGAAATCCACGAACGGCGTCGTGTGCTGCCGGTCGTACCCGGCCCGCCAGGCGCCGCCGTGCAACACGACGACCAGCGGCGCGCCGGCCCGGCCGCTGCGTGGCGAGTAAAAATCGACCACTTGGTCGGGGTGCGCGCCGTACGCGACCGTCGTATCCGGTGCGACGACCGGGTGCGAGAGGGCCGACTCGGCCTCAGCAGCGTCCCGTTCGGCTGCGGGGTCCGGCATGCGGGGACCAACCCTTCGGTGCGTACGGCCAATTGATCTAGGTAGCGGACCGGACGTTATCAGCCGTCACACCGGTCCCCGAGCCAGCACCTACACCAATACTTCCGCCAGCACCCGCGCCGCACGCTCCGCGTCCGCGAAGCCCACGTACAACGGCGTGAATCCGAAACGCAGCACGTCGGGGCGGCGGAAGTCGCCGATCACGCCGCGTGCGATCAGCTCCCGCATCACCTCTGCCGCGTCCGTGCCCGCCGCGCACCGCAGCGAGACCTGGCTGCCACGCTCCGCGTGCGCGGCCGGGGTGACCGACGAGACCCGGTTCGCGGGCACGTACGTGTCCACGCATTCCAGGAAAAAATCCGTCAGCGCGAGTGACTTCTCCCGTACCGCTTCGATGGACACGCCGTCCCAGACGTCGAGCGCGGCCTCCAACGCGAGCATGGAAAGGATGTCGGGAGTGCCGACCCTGCCGCGTGCCGCGCCGTCCGCCGGGGCGTAGCCGGGGGTCATGCCGAAGGGGTCGGCGTGCGAGTTCCAGCCGGGCAGCGGGGAGTCGAACGCGGCCTGGTGGCGCTCGGCGACGTAGATATACGCGGGCGAACCCGGCCCGCCGTTCAAATACTTGTAGGTGCAGCCGACCGCGAGGTCGACGCCGTGCGCGTCGAGCCCGACCGGCAGCGCGCCCGCGCTGTGGCACAGGTCCCAGACGACCAGGGCCCCGGCCGCGTGCACGGCGGCGGTGAGTCCCGGCAGGTCGTGCAGCCGGCCCGTGCGGTAGTCGGCGTGGTTGACGAGGACGGCGGCGGTGCGCGGGCCGAGCGCGCCCGGCAGGTCCGCCGGGTCGACGGGGCGCAACCGCTTGCCGGTCATCCGGGCCGCCGACTCGGCGAGGTAGCCGTCGGTGGGGAAGGTCGACGCGTCGACGAGGATCTCGTCCCTGGCCGGGTCCGCGATCCGCGTCGCGCCCACCACCGCCTTGAAGACGTTGACGCTGGTGGAGTCGCCCACCACGACCTGCCCAGGACCGGCGCCGATGAGCGGCGCGATGCGGTCACCGATCCGCTCGGGCGCGGTCCACCAGCCGCTCTCGTCCCAGGAGCGGATGCGCAGCTCGCCCCACTCACGGGTGATGACGTCGGCTATTCGGCCGGGCACATGCCGGGGCAGCGCGCCCAGCGAGTTGCCGTCCAGGTAGGCGGTGGCGTCGTCGAGGGCGAACAGCTCGCGCCGCTTGGCGAGCTCGTCGGCGGCATCGAGCGACGCGGCCCTCGCACGGTGGTCCACCGGTGGGGAGTCGACCGTCGGCTCAGACATGGCTGCGCGCCGTCCACAGCTCGGGGAAGACGTTCTTACGGGCCCGCTTCTCCAGCCAGGCCACCCCGGCGGAACCGCCCGTGCCGACCTTGGAGCCCATGGCCCGCCGGGTCGCCACCAGGTGGTCGTTGCGCCAGCGCCACACCAGCTCGCCGACATCGGTCAACGCCTCGCCGAGACGGACCAGTTCACCGTTCTGGTCACCGCCGTACACCTGCGACCAGATCGCCTCGATCTCGGGCGAGGGCTCGTACTTCCGCGAAAGGTCGCGCTCCAGCACGGCGACCGGCACCGGCAGGCCGCGCCGGGCGAGGAACCGCAGGGCCTCGTCGTACAGGCCGGGCTCCTGCAGGGCCTTCTCCAGCTCGGCGTGCACCCGCGGCGCGCCCCGGTGCGGGACGAGCATCGACGCGGACTTGTCGCCGAGCAGGAACTCCATCCGCCGGTACATCGCGGACTGGAACCCCGAGCCCTCACCGAGCGCGCTGCGGTACGAGTTGAACTGCGTGGGGGTGAGGTGGGCAAGCGGGCGCCACGAGGCGTTCAGCGCCTCAAGTTCACGCATGGAGCGCTTCAGCGCCGCCATCGCGACCGGCAGATCGTCCTCGCGCAGCGCTCCGGCCGCGGTCTCCCACTCATGGACGATGACGGTGAACCACAGCTCCATCACCTGAGTGGTGACCAGGAAGACCATCTCTCCGGGATCGTCGGAGAGGGTGTGCTGGAGGTGGGTGAGAACGTCCGCCTGAACGTAGTCCTCGTACGGAGTCGTGCCCGCGAAATCCAGGTTCGGAGTGTCCGAACCGGCTTCGGGGGCATCGGGGGTGTGCGACATTCCTGTCTCCTCGACACGAACTTGCAGGTAGCGGTCCGCCCCGTCCGTATTGCTCCGGAGGGCCCCGGTCCCCTGCCGGAAGCATAAACCGAGGATTATCCGGCTGTCGGACCGGTGACCCACCCGCGGAACGGGAGGAGGCCCGTATCCGGGCGCGGGTCGCGCGGATACGGGCCTCCTGCCCGAAGACACGTGCTCAGCCGAGGGTGTCGGCCGCCTCCTGCGAGGAGTCCCGCAGGAAGGACGAGCAGCGCTCGTACTCCTCCTGCTCACCGATCGACTGCGCGGCGCGGGCCAGCGCGTGCAGCGCGCGCAGGAAACCACGGTTCGGCTCGTGCTCCCACGGCACGGGCCCGTGACCCTTCCAGCCGACGCGGCGCAGTCCGTCGAGGCCGCGGTGGTAGCCGGTGCGGGCGTACGCGTAGGACTCGACGACCCGCCCGTTCTCGTACGCCTCGTCGGCGAGCTGGGCCCAGGCGAGCGAGGAGTACGGGTACTTCGCGGCGACGTCGGACGGCGCGGCGCCATTCGCGAGCAGCTCGCGCGGCTCAGGATCGTCGGGCAGGTGGGCCGGGGGCGGTCCCCCGAGAAGGTCTTTGTGGATGGCCATGAGTTCCAGTGTCACAGGTCCCCGCGCAATGTGTGATCCGCGGGCCCGCCTTCCGCGTGCGGGGCCCTGTCGGGCTCCTCCAGGGGCGGCGCCGCCACCGCGCAGTTCACCCGGCTGCGCGGCACACACGCCCCCGGCCGCGGATTGCGCACCGTCAGCCACGCGATCAGCGCGCCCAGCACCAGCACCCCGGCGCACATCGGCATCGCCCGCCGGAACGTCGCGCCGAACTCCGCCACCGAGCGGTACGCGTCCGGGCCCATCCCGGCCAGCAGCGGCAGCGCCGCCACCGCGATCAGGCCCGCCGCGCGGGCCGCCGCGTTGTTGATCCCACTGGCCAGGCCCGCCCGGCCCGTGTCCACGGAGGCCAGCACGGTGGCGGTCAGCGGGGCCACCAGGGTGACCATGCCCGCGCCCATCACCACGATCGCGGGCAGCACGTCCGCGACGTACGAAGCGCCCTCCCCCACCCGCAGCATCAGCAGCATCCCGGTGGCGCACAGCAACGGGCCGACGGTGAGCGGCAGGCGCGGGCCGATGCGCTGCGCCAGTTCGCCCGAGCGCGCGGACAGGAACAGCATCAGCACGGTGGTGGGGAGCAGCGCCGTGCCGGCCTGGAGCGCGGAGTAGCCGACGACGACCTGGAGTTGCAACGCGGTGAGGAAGAAGAAGCCGCTGAACGCCGCGTACACGCACAGCGTGACCACGTTGATGGCGGTGAACTGCCGGGACGCGAAGAGCGCGAGCGGCATCATCGGATCGGTCCGCGTCTTCTCGACGTACAGGAACACCGCGCCAAGCACGACCCCGAGGACCGCCGAGCCGATCACGACGAAGGAGGCCCCGCCCGCCGGTGCCTCGATCAGCGCGTACGTCACGAAACCGAGCGCGACGGCCGCCAGCGCGGCGCCCAGCACGTCGAAGCGGCCGTGCGCCTTCGGATCACGCGACTCGGGTACGTGCTTGAGGGCGACCGGGACGCAGAGCGCGGCCAGCGGCACATTGATCAGGAACACCCAGCGCCAGCCGGGGCCGTCGACCAGCCACCCGCCGAGGAAGGGCCCGACGGCCGCCCCGACGCCGCCGAGCCCGGACCACACACCGACCGCTCGGGCCCGGTCGTCGGGGTGGAAGGAGGCCTGGATGAGCGCGAGGGAGCCCGGCGTGAGCAGCGCCCCGCCGACGCCTTGGAGCGCGCGGGCGGCGATCAGGATCTCGGCGTTCGGCGCGAGTCCGCACAGCAGCGAGGCCACCGCGAACCACACCACCCCGATCACGAAGATCTTCCGGCGCCCGAACCGGTCCCCGAGTGCCCCGCCGAGCAGGATCAGCCCCGCCAGGGTCAGCATGTACGCGTTGACGGTCCACTGGAGGACCGCCATGTCGGCGTCCAGATCCCGGCCGATGCGGGGCAGGGCGACATTGACGACGGTGGAGTCCAGCATCGCCATGCCGGAGCCGAGGACGGTCGTCAGCACCACCCAGCGCCCCGCGCGGGTACCCAGCCTGATGTCCATGACCAGGATCATCCTCGACCGGGACGCCCCGCGCAGGACAAAACGCACGCGGGGCCCGCCCCCTGCGAGAAGGGGCGGGCCCCGGGTGCGAACAGCTACAGCTGCCGCTACTTCAGCTTGGTGCCCGTGGAGCGCAGGTTCGCGCAGGCCTCGGTGACGCGCTTGGCCATCGACGCCTCGCCGAGCTTGCCCCACGTACGCGGGTCGTACGTCTTCTTCGAGCCGACCTCACCGTCGACCTTCAGGACACCGTCGTAGTTGCGGAACATGTGGTCCGCGACCGGGCGGGTGAAGGCGTACTGGGTGTCGGTGTCGAGGTTCATCTTCACGACGCCGTTCTCCAGCGCGGTGGCGATCTCCTCGGCGGTGGAGCCCGAACCGCCGTGGAAGACGAAGTCGAAGGGCTGACTGCCCGCGCTCTGGCCGTGCTTCGCGCTGACGCCCGCCTGGAGGTCCTTCAGCAGCTCGGGACGGAGTACGACGTTGCCCGGCTTGTAGACGCCGTGGACGTTGCCGAAGGACGCGGCCAGCAGGTAGCGGCCCTTCTCGCCCAGACCCAGCGCCTCGGCGGTGCGCAGCGCGTCGTCGACGGTGGTGTAGAGCTCGTCGTTGATCTCGTGCGTGACCCCGTCCTCCTCACCACCGGTCGGGGTGATCTCGACCTCAAGGATGATCTTCGCGGCGGCGGCCTTCGCGAGCAGCTCCTGGCCGATGGCGAGGTTGTCCGCGAGGGTCTCGGCGGAACCGTCCCACATGTGGGACTGGAAGAGCGGGTTGAGGCCCTTGGCCACGCGCTCGGCGGAGACCTCGATCAGCGGGCGGACGTAGGTGTCCAGCTTGTCCTTGGGGCAGTGGTCCGTGTGCAGCGCGATCGTGACCGGGTACTTCGCGGCGACGATGTGCGCGAACTCGGCCAGCGCGACGGCGCCGGTCACCATGTCCTTGGAGTACTGGCCGCCCAGGAACTCGGCGCCGCCGGTGGAGATCTGGATGATGCCGTCGCTCTCGGCGTCCGCGAATCCGCGCAGTGCCGCGTGCAAGGTCTGGGTCGAGGTCACGTTGATGGCCGGGTAGGCGAACTTGCCTGCCTTCGCCCGGTCGAGCATCTCGTTGTAGACCTCGGGGGTTGCGATGGGCATCTGTCCGCTCCTAATGATGTGCGGGTGTGCGTACTGGTCCCTGACCTGGGGGCGACGTCATCGTCGCCCCCATCTTTCCAGACTCTCGCCCGTCCTCCACCCCGCGTGCCCGGCGGGCATGCGGATGGGGTCGGTCGTTTCACGTGAAACGACCGACCCCATCCGAAAACCACAGGTCAGGCCAGGTCGAGGTCGGTCAGCTGGTATGCCGTGAGGTACGGCAGACCCGCGTCCGCGATGGCGCCCGCGGCGCCGCGGTCGACGATCGTCGCCACGGCGACGACCTCGCCGCCCGCCTCACGGACCGCCTCGACGGCCGTCAGCGGCGAGCCGCCGGTGGTCGAGGTGTCCTCGACCACCAGGCAGCGACGGCCCTTGACGTCCGCGCCCTCGATGCGGCGCTGCATGCCGTGCGCCTTCTGCGCCTTGCGTACGACGAAGGCGTCGAGGCGCGCGCCGCGTGCGGCACTGGCGTGCAGCATCGAGGTCGCGACCGGGTCGGCGCCCAGCGTCAGACCACCGACGCAGTCGAAGTCGAGGTCGGCCGCCAGGTCCAGCATCACCTGGCCGACCAGCGGCGCGGCCACGCCGTCCAGCGTGATCCGGCGCAGGTCGATGTAGTAGTCGGCCTCGATCCCCGAGGAGAGGGTCACCTTGCCGTGCACCACGGCCTTGTCCTTGATCTGCTGGAGCAGCTCAGCACGTACGTCAGTCATGGGCTTCAGCTTAGGGCTCGCAGAGATTCAACGTGTTGCTTCCGGCGATTTGGCTCGTTGACGTGGTATGGGAATACCTCATGAGATTCGGGATCGACTCGCCTTGAAGTTCGGGGTGTTGTTCCCGCACCTGGA
>NZ_JASITA010000083.1 GCF_030063415.1 Streptomyces sp. H27-C3
CGGGGCAGCCGAGCACGTCCGTCAATCAGATCTCGATGAAGCGAAGGAGTCTCATGCACGTCCAAATGCTCACGAGTCACGGTCCCCGAGTCGAGTGGATCACCGAGTTGGTGCAGTTAACAGACCAAGCCTGGCACAAGGTCTGGATCGCGCTCGCGGCCGGCGTCGCCGCCGCCGGGGGAGCGCGGTGAGCGCCGACACGGAGCAGACCGCGCTCTCCCTGCCGCGCGGCGCCCAGGCGCCCCGCGGCATCGGGGCGGTGCCCACCGACCAGTTACGGCAGATGCTGCGCGACCACTTCATCAAGCCGGGGGAGGAGCTGCCCGGCGCGGTGTTCCTGACCGAGGTGACCGCCCCGGGCCGCTCCACCCGGCGCGCGGACGCGGTGCACATCGCCACCTGGGCCTCGCGCGGCGGCGGCGAGATCGACGTCTGCGAGATCAAGACGCAGCGCGCGGACTGGCTGCGGGAGATGCGCGACCCGGGCAAGGCCGAGGCGTGGTGGCCGCACTCCAGCCGCTTCTGGCTGGTCGTCCCCAACACAGGGGTCGCGCGGCCCGAGGAACTGCCGCCGGGCTGGGGGCTCCTGGTGCCCAGGAAGTCCGCGCGCCGCTTCCAGACGGTGGTCGAGCCGGCCGTACGGACACCGGAAGTCACCCCGGCCCTCTTGGTGACGCTGCTGACCTGTACCGAGACGGTGCGCGCCAATGCGCTGCGCAGGCAGGCGAACGCGCTGGGGGACCAGCACCGCGAGCAGCTCCGGAAGGCCCGCCAGGAGGCCGGCCCCGCGCTCGACCCGGGCGTCCAGCAGCGGCTGCGGCTGCTGAGTGTGCTGGAGAAGGCGCTCGGCGGCCGGCTCGTCCCCGGCACGCCGTGGGGCGACGCGGTCTCCACCGAGCAGGCCGCCGAGGTGCTGGCCGCCTTCGCCCGCCCGCACCTGGAGCAGGAACGGGCTCGTCGGCGGGCCGCCTATCTGGTCGAGGCCCTGAGCACACACGAGGGGGAACTGGCGGCGGCGCTGAAGCTGCTGCGCGACGGGCTGGGCGTCACCGAGACACCGTGACGCGCTGACGCCGAACTGCCGGGCCCACGGGGCTGGTTCCCGCGCCGGGGACCGGCCCCTTCCGCATCCCACTACCCGTAGACCTGTTGCGTGTGTATTGGGTTTCGTCTAGTGTCTGTCTCGCAGGGCACCCCACCCCCCCCGGAGGGCCCTGCACCCCCGGGTGCCGCGCCCCGCCCCCCTTCGAGGCGCGGCACCTGCCCAGCTCTTACCGGAGGACCTCATGACGCTGGCCGGACTTCGCACCCAGGTCGCCCCCCGCGCCAAGCGCGCCCAGGACGTGTTCCTCGGACTGCTCTTCGCGACCGCCGGGCTGATCGTCGCCCGCACCGTCGCCGGCATCGCCGCGGACAGCGGGCTGAACCTGGGATGGCAGCTCGGTCTCGGCGTCGCGGGATACGCCGCGGCGATCGCGCTCCTGGCCAACCTCAGCAACACCGACCCGCTGGCCACCCTCGCCGAGGCCACCGGATCCCTCGCCGCCCTCACCTACGGACTGCTCCGCACGGCCGCGGCCCTCCTCGTCCTGCTCGGCGTCCTGTTCGCCGCCGTGGCCGGCGCCTTCGGGCACGCCGTCGCCACCTGATCCGACACCGAAAGGCACACACGATGACGCGACTTCTGCTGGCGCTGGGACTCGGCTCGGTCACCGCCTACTTCGCGGCGGCGGCCACCGGCGACCTCACCCTTCACCGCCGTACTGGGGAGCACCGTGACGGTCCTCGTCTGGATCGGCACCCTCCTCGCCGACACCACCCAGCGGCGGCTCGAGGCCCTCGCCCGCCGCCAGCACGGGGCGTCCGCCGTCCGGTCGCCGCGGTGATCGCCGCCTGCTGGCTCTACCCGCTGGCCGTGATCGAGCTGACCCCGCGCCTGGCCGCCCACGTTCTGCGCGCCCTGACGAAAGAGGGCTCCTCGACGAGATAACCCGCACCCCCTTCCTGGACTGCGAGTGCGACCCGCGCACCGGTCCCTCAGCACCCCCTTCTAAGGAGACACCGACCATGAAGCACCTCGTACGGGCCTCGGCCACTGCCCTCATATTGGCGCTCACCGCTTTCGGGCTGACCGCCTGCGGCTCCAGCGACGACGACTGCGATGACAACACCAGTGGGGCCTCCGCCCAGCTGGCCATAGCCCCTGACCTGCTCAGCGGCACGGGCGGTCGCGGTTCTTCGGGCAGCAAGCCGAAGCCGCAGAAGCTCACGAAGCCGCAGACCAGCAAGCCCAGGGGCGGCAAGCCGGGCAGCAAGCCGCAGAGCAGCAAGCACAAGGGCAGCAAGCCCAAGGGCGGCAGTCACCACGACGACATCTGCGACGAGGACTGACCGAGCGTGAATCGCTGTCCGTTGGCCCGGCGGACCAAGCAGCCCGCCCGGCCGACGGACAGCCCAGATCTGGCCACCCACGTCCTGCGCGCCGTGACGAAAGAGAGCTCCTCGAGATGACCCGCACCACCTTCCTGGACTGCGAGTTCGACCCCCGCAACATGGCACTGCCCGGCCTGCTGTCCCTCGGCGTCACCGACGACGACGGCCAGGACTACTACGCGGTCAACGCCGACGCGGACCTCGGCGGCGTCCTGGACCACGCCTTCATCGTCCAGCACGTCCTGCCGCACATGCCGGTCACCGTGCACCGCGACCGCGCCGGCACCCCCGTCGCGATCGACTTCGACACCAGCCACCCGCACTACGAGAACGTCCGGCCGGCCAAGGAGATCGCCGCCGACCTGGACCGCTACTTCAAGGCACCCGCCGCGCCCCGACTCGTCGCCTACTACGGCGCGCAGGACGCCTGCCGCCTGCACTCCCTGTGGGACAACGACTGGTCACAGATGCCGGTCCACATCCCGCGCTACTTCACCGACATCCAGGTCATGGCCGACGACCTCGGAGTGAGCGAGCTGCCCGAGCAGCAGAGCACCGCCCACCACGCGCTCGCCGACGCCCAGTACAACCGCGACGCCTACCGCTTCCTGCGCTCCCTGCAGAAGCAGCGCCACATCGGCGTCGAGGACTTCGCCCGCCAGCTGCACGCCAACAGCCTCCTCGTCGACGCGAGCGGCCCGTACTGGGAGGCCCTCACCTTCCAGCAGCGCGACGACTACCGCCGCTCGGCCGAGCACCTCCTCGCCCAGTACGACATCCGATCATGACCGCCACCGCAGTGGCCGCCCGGCCCGCCCCCGGCGGCCCGGCCGACCTGGTGCACGAGGAGCACCGGGCCGACGGACAGCTCGCCGCCGCGGTGCTCAGCGCCGACCGCACCCACCGCTACCTGCTGACCCGCATCTGGGACCGGCAGCGGCCGCCGCTCGCCTTCGTGATGCTCAACCCCTCCACGGCCGACGCCCACGCCGACGACCGCACCATCGGGCGCTGCACGTCCTTCGCCCGCCGCGAAGGGGCCGGCGGCCTCCTGGTCGTCAACCTCTTCGCCCTGCGCGCCAAGAAGCCCCGGCCCGCGCTCACCGAGGCCGCCGACCCCGTCGGCCCGTACAACGACTCCTTCATCCACCACGCCGTCCAGGCGTGCGAAACCGTCGTCGTCGCCTGGGGAAGCCACGGCGTCATCAACGACCGCGGCCGCCAGGTCGCCGACCGGCTGTGGGACCAGGGCATCGGCATGCGCTGCCTGGGCACGACCGGCTCCGGCCAGCCGCTGCACCCGCTCTACCTCCACGGGACGACCCCGTTGGTCCCGTACGCCCCGTCGCACACCTGAGCCGGACCTCCACCTCTCCGTACGTCCCGAACTGCCCTCCCGACGCACGAAAGGAACGAGATCGTGAATACGCGCAAGGGATGCCCGACGCCCAACGTCTCGGCGTTCGCCACCGAGCAGGGCGCCGACTACGTGGCACTCCGCGTCCAGGTCCCCGTCGGCAAGATCCTCACGCCGCGCCTGTGCGTGTGCGACTGGTGGCACCTGACCGGCAGCCCCCGCACCGTGCACCGGCCGGCCGGCCTCACCCCCAAGCCCGGCGACGGCCTCCTCCTCCAGGACGTGCCCGACGCGGACTTCAAGGAGGCCACCCGGCGGGACGTACGGGGCACCGGATCGCGGGCTGAGGCCCTGGCCCTGCGCCACCCGAGAAACCTCACCCCGTGGCGGCGAGCCCTCAAGTCGCTCTGGACCGACATCGAGCAGCAGTTCGCCGCCCGGGCCGACGACGCCGGCGAGGAGACCCGGATCTGGCGGGCCCGCGCGCAGGTCTACCGCTCCGTCATCGCCGAGCGCCGCAACGAGGCGAACAAGCGCCTGGCCCGGGCCGCGTCCCTGACCCCGGCGCAGCGCTACACCTGGCGGCGCGCGGAGGCCGCCGTGCTCGAAGGCGAGGCCCCCGAGAACCTGGCCGAGGTCACCGAGCTGTTCGTGCCGCTGGCGATGGCCGCGTGATGTGGCCCGACCCGCCGACCGCCGCAGCCACCGCCGGTGCCCTCGCCGTCGTCGCCGGCTACTGGGCGGGCAGCGCCCACCTCCTCGATCGCACGGAGCGCGTCGTCGACCGGTGGGCCCGCAAGCACGCCGTCCGCCGCGGCTTCGGCGGGCGCCGTCACCTTGGCTGGTGGCTGGCCCAGGTCTGGTTCGCCGCGCAGATCGCGTACAACTTCGTGCTCGCCCCCGTCGCGAGCGTGCGCAACATCCGCGAGGTCCGCGAAGCCCGCCGGCAGTACCGCCTGCGGCGCCAGAGCGCCCCGCCGGTCCTCGTCGCCGACGTCCCCCCGGCCGACACCGGCCGCCAGCAGGCGGCGCAGCAGTGAACGCCGGGTCCTCCGCAGCCGCGCAAGCCGCCGCCCACGGGGCCGGCCAACGCCCCGGCCTGTGGCTACGGCTGCTGATCGCGCTGGGCGTCCGCGAGGAGCCGGCCCCACCGGAGGCCGCGATGCCCTGGCTGAAGGGCGCCGAGGGCGAACTCGCCACCCAGGCGCTGATCGACGTCCTGATCGGCGAGGGCTGGACGGTCTTCCACGACCTGGGCCTGCCCCGCTCGAGGAGCAACGTCGACCACATCCTGATCCCGCCCAGCGGAGCGGGCATCATCGTCCTCGACTCCAAGCGCTGGTGGGCCACCTGGCTCACCTCCGCCGTTGGCGGGCGCCTGTACTGCGGAGAGGAGGACCGGCACTACGACGCGGAGAAGGCTGCCTTCCTCGCCCGGTTCGTCCGGGACGTCGTGGGGCTCGTCGACCTGCCCGTCCTGCCCGCCCTGGTCATCCACGCATCCGCCGTCGCCGACGGCGGCCACCTCCAGGTGGACGTCGACAACTGGCCGCTCCCGCTGCATGTCTTCGGCCCGCAGACCCTACTGGCGAACCTGCGCGAGCGCGCGGGCCGGCCCGACCCCCGCCGGGCGGCCCGCCTGGCGTCCCGCGTCGCCCAGACGACGCACCCCTACGTCGAAGGAGGCTCGTGATGTGGTGGTTCAGCCCGGACCCCACCGAGGCCACCGGTCAACTCCTGGCCCCGCTGCGCCAGGACGGCTGGGAGATCCTCACCGACCGCAAGCTGCCCCGCTCGAACATCGTCGTCCCGCACATCCTGATCCCGCCCTGCGGCCGCGGACTCGTGGTGCCGGTCTCCTACCGGTGGCCGAAGGGGAAGCTCACCGTCGTGGTGGACGGCAAACTCAAGTGCGGCCGGCGCTCCAAGCAGCAGGCGGTCCGCGGGCTCGCCGACCTGGCCGGGCGGACCCAGGCGGCCGTCTCGCGTCCCAAGCCGAAGTGGAAAGACCTCGGCATGGTGCCGGCGCTGGTCGTGCACGGATCGCCGATCTTCCGCCACCGCGACCTCGCCGAGTGCCGGCGCTGGCCCAGCCCGATCACGGTGATCGCCCCCGAGGGCCTGCTGACGGCGCTGCAGGAGATCCCGGGGAACCCCGACCCGAACCGGGCAGCGGCGCTCACCGAGCGCGTGGCCGTCCTGCTGCCCGAGGACTGAACCCCCCGCCCGCCCCGACGCGGCCCGCCCGGATCACGGGGCGGGCCGCGTCGTGCTGCGGCGGCAAAGGTGCAGATCAGCGGGGCAGCCGGGATTCACCTAGACTCGTATCGAACGCATGTACGTATTTGAGGTGAGGAGGGCCAGTCATGGGCGAACAGCACGCCGACCCGGCCCTGCGCGCCACCGTCCTGCACCTGCGGGTACGACCCGGCACACCGCCGGAGACCTACCAGCGGCTGCTGGACCTCTCACCCGTCGTCCAGGCGCTGCCACCCGCCGCGGCCCTCGTCGACGTGGCCGGCGCGCTGCGCTTCCACCAGCGCACCCCGGCCGAGATCGCCTCGCTCGTCCGGGGTGCGCGCCATGGCCTGGTTCGACACCGAGGTCCACATCGGAGCGGCGCCGAACTGGGCCCTGGCCGCCACCGCCTCGGCCCGGCCGGGCCCGACCGGGCTCACGGTCGTCGCCGACCACGCCGCGGCGATCGCCGACTTCCTGTGGCCGCTGCCCGTCGAGGACCTGCACGGCATCGGCCGGCAGCAGGCCACGACGCTGCGCCGCTACGGCATCGGCACCGTCGGCGCGCTCGCCGCTCTCCCCGAGACCACGGCGCAGCGCATCCTGGGCGGGCAGCTCGGCCGGCTGCTGCGCGACCGCTCCTGGGGGCTGGACCTGCGGGCGGTGACGCCGACCGCTCTGCCGCGCTCGACGAGCGAGCGGCGCCACTTCGACCTCGACGAGCTGAACCCGGACGTCGTACGGACGGCGATCCTCGACGCCGCGTACGTCGTCGCCTGCCGGCTGCGCGAGCGCGGCCAGGCCGCGACGGTCCTGGAGCTGCAGCTGCGGTTCGCCGACGGCTCTCAGCTCAGCCGGTCCCGGCGGCTCGAGGCGCCGTCCGCGCACACCGAGGACCTGCGGGACGCCGGATACGAGCTGTTCGCCCGTCTGGGCCTGCAGCGGGCCCGCACCCGCGGCGTCAGCGTCCGGGCCACCGAGCTGGTCGACGCGGACCGGGTGACGGAGCAGATCACCTTCGACCGCCGCACGGAGAACGGCCGGCGGGCGGAGAGCGCGGTGGACAAGGCCAACCGGCGCTTCGGCGCGGGAACGGTGCGCCCGGCGCGGCTGGCGGGCCCGCGCCGGGCGGCGTGACGTACGGACGACGTCTCAGGAGGCCGATCCGACGGGGGGCCACAGGGCCAGACCGTCGCCGGCCTCGCGGCCGACCACATGCCAGTGAAGATGGAACACGGACTGTTCGGCGATCGGGCCGACGTTGGCGATCAGGTGGCAGTCGCCGCCCTGGGCGCGGGCCAGCTCGGCCGCGCGCCGGACGGTAGCGGCGTTGACGTCGGGGTCCTCGAGCGCGTCCCGTACGTGAACGCGGGGGATGACCAGGCGGTGCCGGGGGCCGCACGGCCCCAGGGGCGCGATCGCGATCGCGTCGGGCCAATCGGCCACCACGGTGGCGGGGGAGCGGCCCTCGACGATCGCGCAGAACACGCACGGCCCGGCACCGGTCCCGGTGCCGGGCGCTGCGGTCTGCGTCACGCGCCGACGACCGGACGGTCGACGTGCAGGTGCTCGACGAGGGTCGGGATGCCGCGGTCGTTGAGCGCGGAGGCGACCGCCTCGGCCATGGCCACACTGCGGTGCTTGCCTCCGCGGCAGCCGACCAGTACGCGCACGATCTTGACGTGCGGGTCGGCCCAGCCGCGCAGGAGGGCCTCGACCTGGCCGATGGTCTCTTCGAGGATCGTCACGCCGCCGCGGGTGCTCAGGACGTGGTGGCTCACCTCGGGCTCGAGGCCGGTGCGGTGGCGCATCTCCGGGTCGTCGAAGGGGTTACGGAGCTTCTTGCTCAGGTTCACCAGCAGGACGTTGCCGGCGGTGTCGGGGACTTCGTGCAGGAAGCCGAAGCTGGTGACCTCCACCTTGCGGAGGGCCGGGTCGAAGTTCGTCGTCATGTGTCCACCATTCTTGGCGCCGGTCGAGGGCGGTAGGGGTTTCCTGTTTCCACTTGGTGCCTGTGGTGCCTTCAGAACCTAAGTCAAACCCCATACACAAGCAATAGTGTGGGTGTGGTCGTGACGCGATCCGGCCACCCCGCGCCGACGCCGCCGGACACGAAGATGCCCGGCGGCAAGTCGGCTTCGAACGACGGTCCACCGGGCCCCGCCAGTGTCCCACCGCCCCCAGACCGGCCTGTCCCGGCGCCCGTTCTCCCACGGCAGACGTCCACATCGCCCACATCGCTGGATGACTCGCGCCCACCCACGCCAACGTCACGACGCCGCCCGACGAACGGCGGCCCCACCACCCAACTCGCCCTCCAGGAGTGCGCCTTGACCAGCTCGTCCACCCTTCTCATCGCCCCCCGCTACCTGGCGGGACCCGACGCCGCCGGGACCGTGGCCGTCGGCCGCCTCCTGCGCGCCGCCGGATGGCGGGAACGCTCCGCCCAGGGCGGGACCTGCTACCGCACGGCCGACGGACGGCGCGAGGCGCTGTTCCTTCCCGAGGGGGCCTGCCAGGGCGCGTACGACACGGAGCGGTCCTGGCGCTTCGCCGCCCGCCCCGCGCCCGGCGCACGCGCCAGGTGGAGCACCGCCTTCGCGGCGAGCACGCCGCCGGAGCTGGTCGCGGCCTTCGCGGCCGCGCTCGCCGCCGACGACGCCGACCCCGCGACCGGCGGCCCGCACTACCTCGCGCCGCCGGTCGCCCCGCACGAGGCGACACAGGCCCTCGCGGAGGCCGGGTGGATACGCGACCTCGGCGCGGGCATCGACTGGTACGCGCCGACGATGCAGGCCGCCGTCGCCGGGGACCGCCTCACCCCGGGCAGCGCGGACGCGAAGAACTGGCTGTTCGCCGCCCGCCGCTTCGCCGACCGGACCGTCCTGTGGCACGCCCTGGCCACCCCCGGCACCCCGGGCCACCTCGTCAACGCCCTGTGCCGGGCGATGGCGGACCCCGCGCCGGTCGCCCGCACGGTCCTGCCGGACCCCTGCGTGGGACGGCTCGAGGTCAACCGCACCGCCTGATCGGCGAGGCCGGGGAGCCGCCCGGGCGGGCGGCACCCCGACGGCCGGGAAGCGCCGACGCACCGGCCGGGCGAAGGGCCGGCGCACCCCCGGGGACCAGTTCTCCCACGGCAGACACCGGACGCAGGCAAACCGCTGGATGTGTCGCGCGCACCCACGCGAATGTCTGGTCGCCCCGATGTTGCCGATCTTGAAAAGGGGACGGTCATGGCCGTCACAGCACCCACCGCCCGCGAGATACCCGAGGTCCGCGCCGACCTCGCCACCTGGGCCGCCGACCCCTCCCGCGACGGGATGGCGAACTGGCTCCACTGCATGATGGGGAGCCAGGCGCGCACCTCCTTCGACCACCTCCTGCCGCCCGGCGTCACGACCGCCCGGGGCCTGGCCGCCCGCTCCGCCGCCGGGCTGCGCGCCGCTGAACTCTTCTACGTCACCTCCGACATGACGGCCCTGGCGCACCACGCGGCGCAGAGCCTGACCGACTACGAGATGCGCCCGCAGGACCTGCCCGCCCCGGTCGGCATGCTGGTCTTCGAGGACCCGCCGATGCGGTTCGAGGCGGCGGGCAACCAGCCCGTACGGCTGATCACCTGGGGGCCCTGGCTCGGGCACCTGGCGATCGACTACTGGAGCGGCACCCGCGAGTACCTCGACCAGGTCGACTTGGCCGTCCCGGCGTACATGGCGGGCGTGGACCCGGCGGAGAACGAGGCGTGGCTGCGGGCGAAGTTCGCGCACGTACGGCCCGGCGAGATGGCCAGCATCCACCCCCTTCACGGCTTCACCTACCTGCGCAGCACGCTGATCGAGCCGGGGCTTGCGGACCTGAGCGGCACCGACCCCGGCGAGGTGGCACTCCTGCGGCTGATCCAGGCGACCTGGCTGCTGATGGGCCAGAGCATCGCGACGAGCGAGCGGGTGGTCGCCGACCGGTCCTCACGCCGCCGCATCCAGCGCATGGACCGCGACTACGGCACCGAGGTCCGCATGATCCGGCTGCGCCGGGCCCGGACCGCGAACGGCGCCGACACCGCCGAGACGCCGGGCACCCGCGAGTACCAGCACCGCTGGGTCGTACGCGGCCACTGGCGGGACCAGCCCTATCCCTCGCTCGGCATCACCCGGCCGCTGTGGATCAGCCCGTACATCGCCGGACCCGACGGGCTGCCGCTGATCGGCGGGGAGAAGGTCATGGTCCTGGCCCGGTAGAGGACGAGGGCGGCCCCCGCGCACCGCCGGTGCGCGGGGGCCGACTCGTCGCCCCGGCCGGGGCCGGCCGCGCCGATCGGGGTGCTGCCGGCCTTGGCGGGCCGCGGGCCGGGGGAACGGTTCCCGGCCGGGGCCGACAGCCGCCGCGTGTCGGCCCGGCGGCAGGGCGAGGGCGCACCGGGCACGGGGAGGGCGCGGACGCGGCGAGCGGCCGTCCATCGCCCCGGGGCGGGGCGGCGAACGGCCGTGCCGGGCAGGCTAGTTGGAGCGGGACCAGGTCCGCTTCTCCGTGGCGCGGGCCCGCCGCCGCTCCAGGCGGCGGAACTTGGCGCGCTGGCGGGGGTCGGTCAGGGCGCCGGGGACGAAGTGGTAGCAGGTGCAGCCCCGGCCGGCGTAGCGGCACGCCTGGCCGGCGTGGCGGGGCGTGGTCCGGGCGAGCATGCGCGCCATCGGAAGAGTCCTTTCGTCTCGGTGGTGCCGGGGGGGCCCCCCCGGGGGGGGGGGGGCCCCGGGGGGGGGGG
>NZ_JASITA010000084.1 GCF_030063415.1 Streptomyces sp. H27-C3
AGGTCCGCGACCAGCGGGCCGTCACCCTCGCCGAGGCTTACGTCCGCCACCCCGAACGCTTCGGCCGCCGCCCCCGACCACCCGAGATACCCCAGACTGCCTGGATCAACGACCCGGCCAAGCGCCGGGAACCCGCACCACAAACCTCATAGCGTCACGACCGTCTCACTGGACTTGAAATCTTCCGGAGTGAGCGGGTTCGGGGCCTGCTTCGGCGGCGTCGGAGTGCGTGGCGGGTAGTCCGGCCGGTGATCCGCGTCAGCATCCCAGTGCGGCGGCATCGGCGCTCCCGGGGCGTGTGGCTGCGTGGACCGCCCGAGTCTTCAGCGTGAGCCGGGCGGCGCGTAGCGGTGGGGTTCATCGGCAAACAGAACCCGTTCGGTTCCCCACCTGCGGACCAAGGACCGGACCCCCAGACACCTCATGGGACGCCGTACGGGCACAAGGGTGCGACAGCTCCCTCCCTCACGGTGGGCGGCGTCGGCACCTCGGTAGGAGTTGTCGGCCGAGTGACGAATGCCCGCCTCGACCAAGACGTCGATGATGCGGTGAGTGCGGGCCGTCTGCCGCGGAGCTCCCTCGATGAGCCGAAATCTCAGCGTTCTGCACCATCCGCTGGAGGCAACTCACATGTTGGGCACGCAAGTTGTCGGACGGGGCGGGTGGACGCATGGCGGACCGGGTCGATGTCCTGATCGAACTCTGGAAGGACGAACGTCAACAGGCATTGCAGGCCGAGGGACAGCGCGCTGCGCTGACCGACATCGTGATCGTGGTCGTTGCCGCCGGCCTTGGCTTCGTCTCCCAGAAGAGACTCAGCCATCACTTCTGGTGGTCGCTCTGCCGATGATGCTGCTGGGACTTTACGGGGCGCTCAGCTGTCTGAAGTTCCAGGAACGCTTCTCGCACAGCTCTCAAGCACGTCGGCTCAGGATCGAATTGAGTCGGATCGACCCGACTCTCCCGATCGAGGCAGGGCGACAGGCGACCAAACGCCTGCACAGATCACGGTTTTCGTTCCTGGGCAAGATCCGCCTCTATGCGTTGTGGGTTGCCATTCATACCGGTGTAGCGGGGATGGGCGGGGTCCTGTCCGTCTGCGCGCTCCTGGGCTGAGGGCGGGCGGCTCCACAGTGCCCGACCCGGCACTCCGGGTAACTGGCCATTCCGAATCGCGGCTGATGCCGATGAAGGCGGGCACCGCGCACAACGCAGGGGTGGGGCAGCCGGAGAATCCTGCTGCCCCACCCCCGATGCGTATGGTCCTCAGACCGCGCGGTGACGGCCGTAGTGGCCGCCCACTTCCTCGTGGTAACCGGCGTCGCCGAGGTGCTTGTCCTTGTCGAACTCGGGCGCGGCCTTGATCTGATCCTTCGTCCGATCGACGTAGATCTTCTCTTCCGCAGCGTCAACGCGCGTCACCGTACCGGCCGGCAGCAGTACATGCTTGCCAAAAATCCAGACCCCGGTGTCCACAACAAGGTAGGAGGACCCGACCTCGTCGGAGTGCTTGTCCACCTTCCCGATGCTTCCGTCGGTCGCCTCGACCTTGTACCCGGTCAGAGTGTTGCCCGCGGTGTAACCGGTCGTCGGCTGGTAGCCCCAGATGTCGCTCATAATGAATGGCTCCCTTAATCGACTGAACGCAGTACATGAGGAAGACACCGGAACTGCGTGACTGCTCCGGTGACCCAGACCTTCGCCTGTCCAGGGATCAGGGGCTCACACAAAAAACCCGCAACCAAATTTTGGCACCACCCGCGAACACACATCACACGACAGCGGCACGTTTGCCGGACACCTGAGCGGTGAGATGCAGCAGCATCTCCGTCATGTGCACGGACAGCAAGGCACCAGGCGCTCAAGGCTGGGGTCAGGCGAGCAGGAAGCCGCCGTCGACGGGCAGCGTGGCGCCGGTGACGAAGCCCGCCTGATCGGACAGGAGCCAAGCGGCGGCGGTGGCGATCTCCAGCGGCCGGCCGAGGCGGTCCATCGGGCTGAAGGTGTTGAATCTGGCGACGATCTCGGCGGGGGCGTGCTCCATACCCCCCCCCAGGAACATTTCGGTGGCCGTGGAGCCAGGGGCGAGGGCGTTGATACGGAGGTTCTGCCGGCTGTACTCGAAGGCGGCGGCCTTGGTCAGGCCGATCACACCATGCTGGCGGCGATGTAGGGGGCAAGGCCGTGGTTGCCGATCAGACTACCGACGCTGCTGGTGTTGACGATCGCGCCGCCGTCGGCGAGCGTGGCTTTGATCTCTGCCAGCATGGCAAGGAACACACCCTTGAGGTTGACGTCCAGCAGGTGATCGTAAGCCTCCTCGGTGTACTCGTGGAATGACTCCACGGCGCTGGCGCCGGCGTGGTTGAACGCGGCGTCCAACCGCCCGTACAGGCTGCGTGCCCACCCCGGACGCGCCGTAGCCCGCTGGATCGGGGGCCCATACTTCTCTCGCGCTCGGCGTTCTTGCCGGACTTCTTGTCCGAGAGGATCCGGCCGCATCCGGCGTAGATCCCGACGCGACCCCCCGCGAACCGATCTTGCTCATCCATCGGCCGATACATCAACAGCCACGGAATGACCCCAGTCGGTGGCCTTGGTGGTGGGGTCCGGGGTGCTGTGTCGCGTGAACGCCCAGAGCGCAAACGCGAGGCAGCTGATCGCGGCGCCCAGTGCGCACACGGCGCCCCAACCGGCCGCAGCGTAGAGGGAGGTCGCGGCGATGGCGCCGGTGGCGCTGCCGATCGAGTAGAAGACCATGTATCCGCCGATCAACCGGCTGCCCGCGTCCGGGTGCAGCGCATAGATCAGGGTCTGGTTGGTGACGTGGACCGCCTGCACGGCGAGATCGAGGAGGATCACGCCGACGACCAGGGCCCAGAGCGAGCTGCGGGTGAAGGCCAAGGGCAGCCACGAGGCAGCGAGCAGCGCAAGGGCAATGCCGGTGGTCCGCTCGGAGAGTCCGCGGTCGTTCAGGCGGCCCGCCATGGTCGCGGCCAGGGCACCTACGGCTCCGACCAGCCCCAATGCACCGATCGCGGTGTGGGAAAGGGAAGTCGGGGGCTCGCTGAGCGGCAGCGCGATGCTGCTCCACAGGGCGCTGAAGACTGCGAAGATCAGCAGGCCGAGCAGGGCGCGGAGCCGCAGAAGCCGTTCTCGTGCGAACAGGGTGATCGTGGAGCGCAGGAGTTGTCCGTAACGCAGGGATATTGGCGGGGCATCGTTGTGGCGGGGCAGCACTCGGTGCAGGACCAGGGCGAGCAGAGCGGTGAGCGCCGCTGAAGCGAGGTAGACGGAGCGCCAGCCCGCGAGGTCGGCCATGAGGCCGGATGCGGTGCGCGCGAGCAGGATCCCGATGACCACGCCGCTGGTCACCAGGCCGACGACGCGTCCACGCCGGGCGGGAGGGGCCAGTGACGCCGCGAAGGCCACCAGCGTCTGCGTGACTACCGCGAGAAGCCCCATCGCGGCCATGCCCGCGAGCAGGATCGCCGTGGTGTGTGCGGTGGCGACCGCTGCCAACGCCAGCACCAGGAGAAGCAGTTGGGCCACGATGAGGCGTCTGCGGTCGGCCACGTCGCCCAGCGGCACGAGGAAGAAGAGTCCCAGCCCATATCCGACATGTGTGAGGGTGACGACGCTGCCGACAAGTGCCGGGCTCATCGCGAGGTCGTGGCCCACGGTCACCAGGAGCGGCTGGGCGAAGTAGACGTTGGCCACCGCGGTTCCACAGGCGACGGCGAACAGCATGACGACGCCGCGGGACAGGACGAACGCGGGACCTCCCCCGCTCCGTGCCGCGGCCCGTGGTGTCACAGCCTCACAGTTGCTGACCATTCGGCACCCCTCCGCACACTTGGTTTTATCTTGCCACCGATGGAGACCGTAGCTTTTTTTGGTAGCATTTTGCAACTAGTGTGAGAGTGGAGGACGACATGGTGAGAAGGACGCGCTTCGACGACAGCGACTGTCCCGTCGCTCGGTCAGTGGACGCGATCGGCGACTGGTGGTCTCTTCTGATCGTGCGAGACGCCTTCGACGGGAGCCGTCGCTTCGGGGAGTTCCAGCGCAGCCTCGGCGTGGCGAAGAACATCCTCACCGCGCGCCTGCGCGCCCTGGTCGCCGGCGGTGTCCTCGCGTCCGTCCCCGCCTCGGACGGCAGCGCCTACCGCGAGTACGTACTGACCCCGAAGGGCAAAGCCCTCTTCCCCGTCATCGTGGCGCTGCGGCAATGGGGTGAACAGAATTTCTTCGCCCCCGGCGAACCGCACTCGCAGATGGTCGACCACCGGCAGGGACATGGCCTTCGCGCGCTGGAAGTCCGGTCGGCGGACGGACGACGACTGAACCCCGACGACATTACCGTCCACAAGGTCTCCACCCAGTGATCTGAGCGGGAGAGCCGGTGCCGACCACCCAGATCTCCTTGCACTTGAGCTGATCGCGCAGGGCCTGGAAGGCGACGACCTCATAGATCATGCGCACCACCCGGCGCCGGTCGCGCTGCACGTACGCCTCGGTGGCAGTCAGTACGGCGCCGCAGGGAGGGGCCGCGCGTGCTGCCGCGGAACAGGCGATCGCGCGGACCAGGTCGACGCTGATGCGGTTGATCTCCTGGCGCATCTCTGTGAGGTCCGGGCGGCCCTACGGCGCGCCTGAAGGGTCCGCGTCCCAGCGGGAGTGCAGGTCCCAACCGGTGTGCGGAGCGCGCTGGGCCTGCGTGTTCACCTCGGTCTGGTCGCGGAAGATCCGTACCGTCACATCCGGAGCGGCTCCCACTTCGCGTGCTTGGCGCGCCGCCGCAGCCACACCCTGCTCCTGGCGGAGCAGGTCGTCAACGGGGGCTGCCCGTCGACCACTTGGCGGCGGCGGCGAGTTCGGCCATGGCGAGGCGCCGTGCCGAGAGGTCTGCGAGCCGGTGGCGCGGGCGCCCCCGTAGTTCCTCTCGGCACCAGACGCGGGCGCGGATGTCGCCGCGCTCTCCGCCTGGACCGTGAGACATCGTCCGCGCCCACTTGCCGACCGAATCCGACCCCCGCCCCGCTCACGGGCTCACCAGATCACCTGGTCACCAGCCAGCACAACGACCAACAAGGCCAAGGCACGGCCGACCCCACAGCCCTACAGGCCGTCCCTGGGCAGCGTCTCGTTCCACGTCCGGGAGAAGACCCTGTGCTGCCCCTCGTAGCCGTCCAGGGTCGCGTCGACGAAGAACTCCGTCTCGCTGCACCGCAGAACCGTCCTGGTCTCCACGCGTACGTTCCAGGCGTCGCGCCGGAACCGCATGGTCCAGGCCGACTCGCCGCTGACCGAGGTGAAGTCGTCGGCGACCGCGTCGTAGCGCTCGTAGGCGCGCAGGCCGACGTCGAGGCCGATGTCCTCGTGGCGCACGACACCGCGGTCTTTGACGATCTCCAGCACGGACTTGTACTTCACCAGGTCACGCCTGACCTCCCAGCTTCCCTCCGGGGCCACCAGCTGGGTGTTGATCAGCGGCTGCGTACCCTCCGGTTCACCGAAGGGCTGCTGCGGGAGTCCGTCGGGCTCGGCGGCCGGGCGGACCGGCAGTGTCAGGGAGCTCGGCCCCTCGTGGACGCTGAGCACGACCGGCCTGGGCGGCGGCCAGGCGAGCGGCCAGTAGGACGTGGACAGCGACAGCCGGATGCGGTGGCCGGGCGGGAACACCTGGGCCACCCCGTTGAGCTGGACGGTGGCCCGGTAGCGGCGGCCGGGCTCCAGCACGTCGGGGGCGCCGGTGCCGTCGCGGTGCGTGAGGTTGAGGATGCCGTACGACACCCGGGTGGCCGGGCCGTCGGGTGCCACGTCGGACAGCCGGGCAACCACCGTGGCGATCGGCTCACTCACCGACAGTTCGAGTTCGACGGTGGGCGAGCCCAGGATCTCCACCTGCTCGGTGAGCAGGTCCGAGTCGAACACCAGCGAGCCGCCGTCCTCCTCCCGCTGGTCGTAGGGCAGGTCGGGCGGGGCGTTGTACGACGCCCATTTGCCGCCGAACTGGCCCACTGAAAGCGGCGATTGGATGGTCATCGCCCCGCCCGGTCCGCTCTCGCCGCGAGACGGTGCCTCGCCGGGGGCGCCGATGCGGTGCCGGGTGAGCGGGTGGGTCCGCGACTCGATGTGCGGGGACGGCCAGCTGGGCTCACCGACCCAGCGGCCGGGGCGCTGTTCGTAGGAGGTCGACGGCGGCACGCTGTCCTGCATCCAGGCCTGCAGCATGGGCCCGTCCATGACGCCGTTGTCGACGCCCTTGAGCCAGTGGTCCCACCAGCGCACCAGTTCCTGAAGGTAGCCGATGGCGGGGCCCGGCTCGCCCAGGTGGGGGAACTTGTGCGACCACGGGCCGATCAGCCCCTTGCGCGGCACGTCCAGGTTCTCCAGGAGCCGGGTCACCGCGTTGGAGTAGCCGTCCGCCCAGCCGCTGGAGGCGAGGACGGGACAGCGTACGGCCTGGTAGTCCTCGCACACCGAGGCGTGCCGCCAGTAGTCGTCGCGACGCTGGTGGCGCAGCCACTGGAGGATCCACGGGCGGGTGTTCTCCAGGCGCTCGTGCCACATGGCGCGCCATTCGTCGCCGACCAGCGCCGGGTCCGGCGGGCAGGTGGCGTAGGCGAACATGGTGCCCGCCTCGGCGAGGTTGTCCGAGAGCAGCGCACCGCCCATGTAGTGCATGTCGTCGGCGTACCGGTCGTCCGTGAAGGACGAGATGGCGATGGCGCGCAGGCTCGGCGGCTGCCGGGCGGCGACCTGCAGGGCCGCGAACGCGCCCCAGGAAATGCCCATCATGCCGGTGGCCCCGTCACACCAGGGCTGGTCGGCCAGCCAGGCGAGGACATCATCCGCGTCGCGCTGCTCCTGCTCCAGGTACTCGTCCCTGAGCACTCCCTGCGACTCGCCGGTGCCGCGCAGGTCGACGCGCACGCAGGCGTAGCCGTGGCCCGCGATGTACGGGTGGTGGATCGAGTCGCGTACGGACGTGAGGTCGCGTTTGCGGTACGGGATGTACTCCAGCACCGCGGGCACCGGCTCCGTGTCGGATGAGGTGGGGCGCCAGATGCGCGCCGAGAGCAGGGTGCCGTCGGACATGGGGACAGTGACGTGCTCTTCTTCCTTGGTCGTGCAGGGCAGGTTGCTCACGAAACGCATAGGGCTTACCGGCTCCTTGATGTGCGGGGGTGGTGCGGTGCTGCTCGGTTCAGACGTTCTTCTGGTCCCGGCCGCCGGGCGAGGTCCGGTCGAAGGTGAGGCTCAGGGCCGCCACGCAGCGGTCGTACTTCTCACTCAGGTCCTTCTCGCTGTGCCCACCGGTGAAGATGTGGGCGAGTTCGTAGCTGTAGCTGTCCTGCTGGGGTATGCGCGACAGTCGCTGTCCCTCGGGCGGCACCACGTCGACGACCACGCCGGATATGTCCCGCTCGATGCGCTCGATGTCCTCCTCGGTGGGAACGCTGTGCACCACACCGTCGGCGAACCAGCGGTAGTACCACTTGGCGGCCGTCTCGTAGCGGCCCGCACGGTGCGGGAGGCTCGGGTCCTTGCCGAGTGCCAGGCTGACCATGCAGTGGTGGTTGGGGGCGCCGTCGACGTACTCGAAGAGCTCGGCGTGCGACTGCGAGTGCCGGGGGTTGATCTCCAGCACGTTGATGTCGTCGGTCTGCGGGTCGTAGAAGAACTCGATACTGAACGTCGCCGCCTCCATGCCGATCTGCCGCATGACACGTTCGGACACGTCGTGCAGCCGCCGGATCACGGGCTCGGGCAGCGTTGAGGGGTACTGGTGGCGCAGGAAGCTGGAGCTGTCGGGGTAGTTGATGGAATCCAGTACGCCGTAGACAGTGACCTTGCCATCGTGGACGTAACCCTCCACGGCGACCTGGATGCCCGTCAGCGCTTCCTCGGCCAGACAGACCATTCCGCCCACCCCGTCCATCTCCGGGGGCAGTTCAAGCCGGTCGAGTATGTACTCGAAGGGGCGGCCGACGCGGGATATCCCTTCGCGGATCTCCGCGACCGCTTCCAGGAACTCCTCCTGGTTCTTTACGCCGAAGGCCAGTTCGGAGGAGTATGCCAGCGCGGGCTTGAGCCACATCGGGAAGCACACGCCCTCCGGCGGCTTGGGCTCGGCCGCCTCCAGGTCGACCATGCCGAAGCGCGGGTGCGCGTCGACGGCCTTCTGCTGCTCCAGCCGGCTCCAGTACTTGTGCTCGCACTTGACGATCGACTCCAGGCTGGTGCTGCGCGTGCCGTAGCGCTCGCTGAGGATCGGCACGAGTGTGCTCACGGGGAAGTCCCAATAGCCGACGATCGCGTCGATGTTGCCGTCGAAAGCGTCCAGGGTGTGCTGCGCCTTTTCCAGCAGATCGGGTACGGAGACCTCGCCCTGCTGCAGCTCCTCAATGGTCAGGAGCTGGTGGAATCGGTAGCCGCGCGCGTCGGGCACGCCTTGCAGGGTGGGCAGATTGGCCTCGTCCAGGCCAATCACGAAGATGTTTTTCATTTGCATAGAAGCTCCCTGGTAGTGACGTTCGGGTTGCTCCGCTCCGCGTACCCGACCGCGCCCCACCTACTCCCTGTGCCTGCCGATGGGTCGTCGCAGCGGGGTGCCGACCCTGACATGGGCGCTCTCCTCGGTGATGTACGTCGACCTGGGGCCATGGCCTGGACCTGATGCCGGTCGGGATAGTGCAATAGATCACCATGGACGAAGCAAAGCCTGACGGTTTCGATGAGTCCGGCGGTCTGCTCAGGATGGAGCAGAACCTGGCCGAGCATGCCTGCCACCTGCATCGGAGCTTGGACGCCGCGTCCGTCGTCGAGAGCAGCGACCTGCTGATCGCCGACAGCGGCCTTGCCGACGACACCATCAGCATCGTTGCGGCGGCCCGCTTCACCGCGGACACCAAAGATAGGTTCTGGTCGGCATCCATGGGTCGACGGCAAGGAACTCTGCGTGAGCGTTATATCTGGCATAGCCAGGCTCCCCGTCGACCGCCGCGCCCTCATCTCGCTGCTCCGGCGACTGAGAAAATCCCGGAGGGGCCAGGCAGAGCCCTACGGCCTCCTGGCTGAACTGAGGGCCATGGGCGACGTCGTACGGGCCCCGTGGGGCGCGTACTTCGCCACCGGCTACGACGTGTGCAGACAGGTCTTACGCGACCGCACCTGGCCGATCGTCCGCCGCCCCGAGGCCGCCCTGCGCGTCACCAAGGCGCTGCTCAACTCGTTCGCAGCCGCGACCCGCCTCGCCGCCCCGTCCCTCCTGGACGCGGAGCTCATGGCCTCGGTCGCCGCCGCGACCCGCCGGACCCGCAACGCCGGCGGGACGAGCCCCGTGCCGATTCGGCAGGCCACCGTAGAAGGCCATCGTGAGATCCGATCAACTCGCGGATGAAGCCGACGAGGGGGTCTCCCATGCGAACCCGTCAGGGTCGGTGAACGGCCCGGCATCGCTGCCGATCATGAGCCGGTGCGATCCAGTGCCGTCGGAAGGAACGCCGGCGTCCTTGGCAAGGGCACGGCGCCCGTACAGTGCCAGCTTGACGGGGCTCGACGGAGTGGCGAACTCGACGTACTTGCGGCCGAAGCTCTTCGCCACGGCGAGACCGCGGCCGACGTAGAACTGCTTGCTCGCGGCCATGTCCGCGACTCCCATCAGGAGCACGATCTCGTCGATCTGTCGGGTGTGCGGGCCGGTGTCCTTCTTCGCCGAGGTGGCGACCTTCCAGATCGTTCCGTCCGGGGCTCGTACGACACCGCCGTAGCCCCAGAACGACTTCGCGGCAGGCTTCAGCGGCGTGGCACCGGCGTCGACAGCGGCGTCGACGAGGCCTTTCACGGTGGCCGGCTGGGACACCATGAGTGACAGTGTGAACCCGCGGAAGCCGGTCGTCGGTGCCTCCGAGGCCCGCAGGCGTACCTGCGATTCCAAACCGAAGGCGGCGGTGTAGAAGCGGTTGGCGGCCGTGGGGTCGGCCACGTCGAGGGTGACGGATTCGATGGTTGCCATGGCCATCACGCTAGTTGTGCTCGGTGCGGGGCGCTTCTCGATTCCTGACCGATCTGGTGCCGTGCGCAGCGCACTGACCGCCTCGCAGGGGGGAACAGGTCGAGCCAGGGCGGCCGCGACACCGTGATCACACTTGACAGAGCAAGACCATCCCACCCGCGACCGGCTGTCTTGGGGGAGCCCTTAGGGCTCGCAGAGATTCAACATGCGTGTTTGATGTTGTCCGGGGGTTCGGTGCCGTAGGCATCGAGGTAGGCGGCCACGTCTGCGGGGGTGGTGAATCGTGCTGTGGAGCGAGGGACGGTGCA
>NZ_JASITA010000085.1 GCF_030063415.1 Streptomyces sp. H27-C3
CCATGTCCTGCACTGGTCCCACTGGCGACGACAAGCACAACACCGGGCACGCATCAGCCACTACAAACGACGAGGCCACAACCCCTGCCCTGAACCACCGTCACGCCAAACACGGTTGCAGTATTAGCTCCAATCCATAGACGCCAGGTCATCCTGCACGAACTGGGGCACCTCGTCTGTGACCATGAAGCCAGCCCGGTGATATCTCCTGAGGCCTCTCGCCTCCTGCTGCCCTCCTTGAACCCGGATATGGTCCGGCGCGCCCTCGGTCGAGAACACTCACAGACTGAAGCCGAAATCGAAGCCGAGTACGTTGGCTCGCTCTTGAGTCGGCATGTGAACTCGTGGAAACCGAAGCGAGACTGGCACGTCCCACCAGAACTCCAGGAACTCGCGAATCGACTTTCCGCTCTAGAAAATCCAACAATGAAAGAAATATGAATAGCGTCCTCTATCATATGCGCTGCCGTCGCCCTTCTCGCAATGGTATACAAAATGCGTGTGCTGCGCACCGATCGTTCAGTTACTCAGCTGGCCCTGATCGCAAATTTCGCATTCCTTACCATAATCTATACGGTCTCCACTCCGACGGTCTGGGTCGCGACGAGTGAGACCGTCGGGATCGTGAATTTCTCCGGACTGTTCACTCAGGGTTGCGTAATTCTGCTGACAGCGTGTGAGCAAATAATCCTCCTGCATCTTTCTCACGATCGTGAAACGGCGTGGCGCAAGGCGAGACCTCGCCTTGCGTGCCTCGCGGTCGTGCTTGGCGTGATGGCCGTTCTTTTCTCGGCGGCTACTTCCGTGCATGAGAATCCGAATGACTTTGCGGTGACGAAGGCCCAGTTTTACCCGGCTTACCTCATCGTTTATCTGACTGCCTATTCGGTGAGCCAGCTCGATGTCGGAATAATGTGCTGGCGTTACACCAAAATTGCCCCCTCCCCGTGGCTTCGCCGCGGCCTGTATTGCATTGCGTTGACGCTGCCGTTCGTCTTCATTTATTCTGGGTCTCGCTACGCGGACGTAGTCGCCGGCCAGTTCGGTGTGAGCGGTCATGCCTGGGAGCCCGTGGCCCAATGGGCCGTGGCGATAGCAGCCATCATCAAGACCATCGGTTGGACGCTGCCCGATTGGGGCCCCCACCTGAGTCGGATCTGGAGGAGGGTGGACGACCGGCGTGCGTACCGGGAGCTGGCTCCGGTGCATGTGGCCCTCACAACGCAAGTACCGGGTCCTGTCCTCCAATTGGATGCAACCGCTGATCTGCCAACCCGTCTGTACCGCCGTATGGTGGAGATCAGGGATGCCCAGTGGAGCCTCCGCCCTTGGATGCACCCCTCAGTGACGATCTCCGCAGCACAGCTGTGTGATGAAGTGGGTCTTACGGGCAACGACCGCGCCGCAGTGATCGAGGCTGCCGTGCTCAAGGCTGCCGTGCACACGAAAGTGCAGGGGGGGAGCCCCTCTCTGTCAGCCTTGGGTGAGATGTCCCGTTTCGGCGGGTTAGCCTGAGAGGGCACCGACAGGAGAACCACCCCGTCATGACCAGCACCAAGCCCGCCGGCCCCGACCCGGCTCCCAGGCCGAAGCGCCGCTCCTTCAGCCCGGAGTACAAGCTGCGGATCGTCGCCGAGTACGACGCCGCGCCCAAGAACGAGAAGGGCGCGGTCCTGCGCCGCGAGCGCCTGTACCACTCACACGTCACCGAGTGGCGGGCCGCACGGGACGCCGGGGCCCTGGAAAAGCTGGTCGACCATCGCACCAGCCCGGCGAGGCCGAAGAAGCCGGCCGCCGAGGCGGAGAACGAGAAGCTGCGCCGCCAGGTGCAACGGCTGGAGAAGGAACTGGCCCGGAACAAGGCCGCCCTCGAGGTCATGGGAAAAGCTTCCGCGCTCTTGGAAATGATCTCCGAGAGCGCGGACTGAAGCCTGCCGTCGACCCTGTCGTGGACGAGGCGTTCACCTGCGTCGAAGCTCAGTTGGGCATCACAGCCGCCTGCCGGCTGACCGGCCGCTCCCGCGCCACCCACTACCGCCGGCTCCAGCCCCCGCCACTACGCACAGAACGTGCCCCGCAGGTCCAGCCGTCGGCCCTGACGGCCGAAGAGCGGGCGGCGGTGCTGGAGTTGATGAACAGTGACGAGTACGCCGAGCTGCCCCCCGCGCAGATCTGGGCCCGCGAGCTGGATGCCGGGCGCTACCACTGCTCGATCTCGACGATGTACCGGATCCTGCGTGAAAAGGGGCAGACGGGCGAGCGCCGCCGCCAGGCCACCCACCCGGCAAAGACGGTGCCCGAGCTGGTCGCCACCGGACCCTCGCAGGTGTTCACCTGGGACATCACCAAGGCCGCCGGACCGGTCAAGGGCATCTGGTATCACGCCTACGTCATCATCGACATCTTCAGCCGGTACATCGTCGGCCACACCGTCGAATCGGCCGAACGGGCCGAGGAGCTGATCCGCGAGACCATCACCCGCAACGGCATCGTGCCCGAAACCGTGCACGCCGACCGCGGCACCTCGATGACGAGTAAGAAGGTCTCCCAGCTGCTGATCGACCTGGGCGTCACCCGTTCGCACTCGCGGCCGAAGGTCTCCAACGACAACCCCTACAGCGAGGCCCAGTTCAAAACCACGAAGTACATGTCCGGCTACCCCGAACGGTTCGATTCACTGGCCCACACACGCCAATGGTTCGACGCCTTCATCGCGTACTACAACCACGAACACCGGCACTCGGGCATCGGCTGGCACACCCCCGCCTCCGTCCACTTCGGGACCGCCGACGAGGTCCGCGACCAGCGGGCCATCACCCTCGACCAGGCATACAC
The DNA here is from genome assembly GCF_030063415.1 of Streptomyces sp. H27-C3. Classification (GTDB taxonomy): domain Bacteria; phylum Actinomycetota; class Actinomycetes; order Streptomycetales; family Streptomycetaceae; genus Streptomyces. The sequence goes on from NZ_JASITA010000085.1 coordinate 2,836, forward strand.
CCGCCACCCCGAACGCTTCGGCCGCCGCCCCCGACCACCCGCAATACCCCAGACCGCCTGGATCAACGACCCGGCCAAGCGCCGCGAACCCGCACCACAAACCTCATAGCGTCACGACCGTCTCACTGGACTTGAAACCTTCCGTCCGCCGTGTCACAACCTGGCGCAACACACCCAGCTGCCCCGTCTGTCCCGCGCTCGCACGCGACGACCCCTCTATGCCAGACTCCCAAGACAACGATGCTCCTGTTCTGAACAAGCCGATCGTGGTAGATCGCTCGTTCTACAGGAGCTTCGCTGCATCCAGGGCCCGCACACGAGATGATCAAGCCAAGCTTCCCGGCATTGGCCTACGGCTCCCCGCGCGTCACCGCCGAGCTGAACGCGGACGACGCCGGTCAGCGCGTGAACGAGAAGCGGGTCGCCCGCGTCATGCGCAAGTTCAACATCGTCGGCACGCACCTGCGCAAGAAGGTCACCACGACCGTGCCCGAGCCCTCGGCTAGGGCCTGTCCGGCGGATCATGCCGGGCGGCCCACCGGCGCTGAATCGCTGTAGCGACCCGCCGGACAAGGAACTGGGCGGAGCAGGTTGGGTCCGTCGATAAATACCTCGACATCGAGCGCAGTGATCGGGGACGCTTCACGCGATGACTAAAATCGACGACACCCCGCCCGCATGGGACGAGCGCACCCAGCTCACCACGTTTCTCGACTACGCACGTGACACCGCCCGCGCCAAGTGCGACGGCGTCTCCGCGGAGAACGCACGCAAGGCGCTCCTGCCGGGCTCACCGCTGATGACCATGAGCGGAGTGATCAACCACCTCCGCTGGGTCGAGTACTACTGGTTCCAGGTGGTCTTGCTCGGCGAGGAAGACCGAGCCCCCATGACAGAGGAGGACCCCGACCGCGAGATGCGTATCGCCGTCGACTTCCCGCTCACGCAGTTGCTCGACGAATACGCCGAACAGAGCACCCACTACCGCGAACTGGTCGCCGGGAACGGCCTGGACAAGCGGGCCCAGCGAGCCATCCGCAACGGCCTCCACGTCGACCTGCGCTGGATCCTCCTCCACCTCACCGAGGAGACGGCCCGCCACAACGGCCACCTGGACATCCTGCGCGAGATGCTCGACGGCACGACCGGCGATTAGATCCGGCGGAGATCACGGGCGGAGCCAGAGTCGGATCGAGGCGACGGTGACGGTGCCGTGGAAGACGTAGCCGCGCTTGTCGAACCTCGTGGCCACGGCCCGGGAGTTCTTCAACGCGTTGATCGTCCGCTCGACTTCGTTCCTTCGCTTGTAGATCGTCCTGTCGAAGCCTGCGGGTCGGCCACCCTTGCTGCCCCTTCGTTGGCGGTTGGTCCGTTGGTTCCTCGGTTCGGGGATGGTGTGCTTGATCTGGCGTCGTCGCAGGTAGCGGCGGTTGCGACGGGAGGAGTACGCCTTGTCGCCGCCGAGATGGTCGGGCCGCGTGCGCGGGTGTCCGCCACCGAGGCGGCCAACACGGATGCGTTCCATGACCGGAATGAGTTGCGGCGCGTCGCCCCACTGGCCCGGAGTGATCAGCAGGGCCAGGGGGCGGCGTCCACCCTCACCGGCGAGGTGGATCTTGCAGGTCAGGCCGCCCCGGGAGCGTCCGAGCCCCTCGTCGGGGCGGTGCTGCCGGGGCGTGCGTCTTTTCCCCGGCACTCGTGGCGGTTTCCTACGAGCCCCGGCGGCGTGCTGATGGGCCCGGCAGGAGGTCGAATCGACGCTCACCATCGACCAGTCGATCCGGCCCTCCGCGTCGGCGTCGGCCAGGACGGCCGCGAAGATCCCGTCCCAAGTGCCGTCCGCCGACCAACGTCTGTGCCGTTCGTACACCGTCTTCCATGGCCCGAAACGCGCAGGTAAACCCCGCCACGGCACCCCAGTGCGCAGTCGGTACAGGAGCCCGTTGATGACCCTGCGGTGGCCGGCCCACCGGCCGCCGCGCTGCCCGGACTTCGGCAGATGTGGCTTCAGCCGGGCCCACTCCGCATGCGTTAAATCTCCCCGCCCCATGCTCATGCCAACGATCCGAATCCACGACGGTCACATGATCCGCCGGACAGGCCCTAGGCCGGTGCCCGACCTGTTCAAGCGGGACTTCACCGCCCCGACGCCGAACGTGAAGTACATGGGCGACATTACGTATCTCCCCATCGGAGACGGCGAGTTCCTCTATCTCGCGACGGTGATCGACTGCTTCAGCCGCCGGGTGGTCGGCTGGTCGATCGCCGGCCACATGCGTACCGAGCTGGTCGCCGACGCGCTGAGGATGGCAGCCGCCACCCGCGGCAGCCTGGACGGATCGATTTTCCACAGTGATCACGGGGCTCAGTACACATCAAAGGAATTCGCCGACCTGTGCGACGAGTTGGGCGTGAAGCAGTCCATGGGGGCAGTCGGGACGAGCGCGGACAACGCCGCCTGCGAGAGTTTCCACTCCTCCCTGAAGCGAGAGCTTCTGAAGGGCGCCCGGCGCTGGTCCGGGGCCACGGCCTGCCGACGCGCCGTCTTCCGATGGCTGACCAGGTACAACACCTGGCGCAGGCACTCGACCAACGGACAGCTCTGCCCTATCGACTACGAACGCGAGCACGCACTCACGTCAGATAGCCTGGGGCTCACCGCATAACCACACAAACCGGTGTCTACCACCCGGGGGGGGGCTCCCACCACCGGGGAGCGCCTGTTCGGTGGTGGAGGCTGTTCTACATGTGCGGGTGCTGGGTGTAGTAGACACCGATCTGGTCGTGGTAGACAGGGTCGGCGGTGTGCTTGTCCTTGTCGAACTCCGGGGCGTCCTTGATCTGGTCCTTGGTCCGCGCGACGTAGACCTTCTCTTCTTGGTGGTCGACGCTGGCGATGGTGCCGGCGGGCAGCAGGACATGCTTCCCGAAGATCCACATGCCGGTGTCGACGACCAGGTACGAGGAGCCGACATCTTCGGAGTGCTTGTCGACCTTGCCGATGTGGCCGTCGGTGGCTTCGACCTTGTAGCCGGTCAGATCGGTGCCCTCCTGGCGGCCGGAGGAAGGCCCGTAACTCCAGATGTTGTCGCTCATCGTGTGGTCCTTTCGTAGCGTCGGCGGCGCCGACGTCGGGGGAGGGCAGAAACGTTGTCGTGCAGTGGCTGCCCGCCGGGCAGCCACTGGGCATGCGTTCCCCCTGAAGCGCACCAATAACGCACCTATTCGGTCATTTCGCAGTGGAGTCGACGGTCACGCACGTTCCGTCCGGGTCGACTGGCTTACAGGGCACTCGAAGGCGCCCAGAGCAGACAGTGATCTCGGGCCGCCAGGACTTGCCCGGTCCACCACGTGCGGAGCCAGACCGACAGGGCTGCGACGGTGGCGGTGCCGAGGAAGACGTAGCCGCGTTTTTCGTAGCGGGGTGACCACAGCCCGGGAGTGGGTACACGATCGACGTCCGTTTGCGGCCGTCCGGCCGTCCGGCGGCGGAGCCGGACGGTTCTCCGCCTGCCTACGGCAGGGGCCTGCCGCCGGTCGCGTTGACGATCTCCGCCGTGATGAAGCCGGCCTCGTGTGAGGCGAGGAAGACGTATGCCGGGGCCATCTCCACTGGTTGCGCGGGCCGGCCCAGCGGCGACTGCCCACCGAACTCGACGGTGTCGGGCATTGTCGCCGGGATGAGCGGGGTCCAGACTGGCCCCGGGGCCACCGAGTTGACGCGGATGCCCCGCGGCGCCAGCATCTGGGCGAGCCCCTGGGCGAACGTGACGATCGCTCCCTTGGTCATCGCGTAGTCCAGCAGATGCGTACTGGGCTTGTAGGCCTGCACCGACGTCGTGTTGATGATGCTCCCGCCCGCGGGGATATGGGCGACGGCCATCTTCGACAGCCAGAACATCCCGTAGAGGTTGGTGCGCATCACGCGGTTGAACTGCTCCGTCGAGATCGCCTCGATGCCTTCGGGCTGCGCCATCTGTTACGCGGCGTTATTCACCAGGATGTCGATGTGCCCGAGCTTCGCGACCGCGCGGTCGATCAGCGCGCGGCACTGTTCCTCCCCGCGGATGTTGCAGGGAACAGCGATCGCCTTGCGCCCTGCGGCCTCCACCAGACGTGAGGTCTCCCGGGCGTCCTCCTCCTCCTGCGGCAGGTAGGTGAACAGCACGTCGGCGCCCTCGCGGGCGTAGGCCAAGGCCACGGCGCGTCCGATACCCGAATCGCCACCGGTGATGACGGCCTTTCGCCCTTCCAGGCGGCCGCTGCCACAGTAGGACGTCTCGCCGTGGTCGGGCGGCGGGTCCATGGGCCCCGTCCACCCCGGGTGGGCCTGGTCCTGCTGGGAGAAGTTCGGCTGCGGATACTTGTCGCGCGGGTCCTGCTGGTTCGAGTTCCCGTCGTCACCCATGGACCGTCCAATCCTCGATGTCGTCGTCCAGCCTCATGTGGCGGCGAGTGCCCCGACCCGGGGTCTCGGAGTCCGGCACCGCGAGCCGCTTTGCCCAGGCCGCGACGGAGGGCATGTCGTAGCCGCGCTCGCCACACCAGCCGAGCCAGGAGAGCACCGCCGCCCGGCGGGAGTTCCAGGTGTTGACCGCGGCAGTGCCCCAGAGCAGTTCGAGAGCCCCGCCGATCTCGTTGTCCGCGACCGACGCGAAAGGCCGGTCTTCGCCGAGCCGCTCGGCGGTCTTGCCGGCCCCGATTCCGTAGTTGCGGACCGTGTTCGGGTTGCCGAGTGAGTTGTCCGCCTTCATCGAAGCCAGTCGCCGTCTCATTCAATCCAGTCGTACTACAGCCGACTTCCGCGCGACCGCGAATACGGAGAGGACAGCCGTTGGTCTTGGTAGGGGTGCGGCAGAAGTACGGCACGTGTCTGCGATGCCCCGACCCCCGGTCCTGCCGCTGAACCCCAGCGGGCATTAGGTGACGAACCATGGAAGACGCCAAGGGTGATCTCGGCAGCCTCGTATGGTCCCAGGCCGAACAGCGCGTCGCGCATGGCTGCTGAAGTTCTACCGAAGTGGCGTTGTCTACGAGAACGTTCTCGTAGACGGAGCCGACCCAACCGCCTTTCTGTGCCCGCCGGGCCCCGCGGTTCCGCCCGGGTCCTGCCTACTGCTTGCGCAACAGCGCGCAGACGAAGTTCTCCTCCACGGTCCGCAGCCGCTCAAGCAGTTCCGGCTTGTTCGTCTTGTTGACCTGGGTGGTGAGGGTGACGGCCAGCGACTGCTTGCCGTCCGGGGTGGCTGCGACCAGCTGCGTGTAGCCGGGGAAGTTGCCCGTGTGGCCGTACACCACGCCGCAGCGGGTGGTGTATCGGAAGATAGCCAGACCGGCTTTGTTCTTGCCGGGGCCTGCGGGTTCGGATGCGCCGTTCACCCAGTTCAGCTGCTGATGGCGTGTCCGGTCGGAGATCAGCTTGCCGCCGGCGTAGCCGCGGATGAAGGCCGTCATGTCCTTTGGCGTCGAGATGATCCCGCCCGATGCCCACACGCCCGACGCACTCAGTACCTCGCTGATGTCCTCGGGCGGGTTCGGCGGGGTGACGTCGTAGCCGTGCATGTACGGCTCGGGCATCCGGTAGCCCTGCGGAAGGCTGGTGCTGCGCAGATCCAGCGGGCGGTACACGAGCTGGGCGAGCAGATCTTCGTAGCGGCGGCCTGTCACCGCCTCCGCCATCAGTGCCACGGCGATGTTGTCGGAGTTGGAGTAGGTGTACCGGGCCCCCGGACGGAACACCAACGGCTCGTCGGCCACGATGTCCAGCAGTCGGCGGGAGTCGAAGTGGCGGCGCGGGTTCTCCGTCACCAGGGCCAGGAACTCCGGGGCCGCGGTGTAGTCCGGCAGTCCGCTGGTGTGGTTCAGGAGCTGCCGCAGCGTAACCCGATGCCAGTCACGCGGCAGCCGGGGAAGCACCTTGCCGATGGTGTCGTTCAGACGCAGCTTCCCGCGGTCGACGAACTGGAGGGAGACCGCGCCGCTATACGCCTTGGCCGTACTGGCGATGCGCATGTGGTCGGTGACCTCGATCGGACGGTCGGTGCCTGTCTCGGCAACGCCGGCCCGGTAGACCTCGGTGCGGGACCCGCGCTTGAGGACGGCAATCGCTCCGGGCGGTCCGCCGGGCGCGGTGGTCAGTTCCTGCAACTGCCGTCGCAGTGCGCGGTTGTCGTCGGCGGGGACATCCGCGGCTTGGGCCGGGGCATGCACCGGCCCGGCCATGCAGGCAGCCGCCAGCAGAGCGACAAGAGGGAGGCGGACCTGCGGGGAGCTGGGAACTGGCACGGAAGGACTCCTGAAACGTGAGCGCGGTGGGACGTCCAGCTTCACTCGTCGGTCAGGAACCTGCGCGCGGCTCTGCTCCATCCAGCCGAGAGCGGTACGCGGGCAACGCCGAGGCCCGCGCAGAGCTTCACTTCCCTGATGCCGTACCCCGCTCACCTCGGTTATGGTGATGCCGATAGCGCCGTCCCGCGTCCACTTGGTCTGCCTGGGCTTATCCGCCCAGGGGAGGCCGGCGATCAGCTGTTCCATGTCCGGTCTGCGGACGCTCGGGGACGGCTGAGGCCCTCACTTGGCACCATCCGGCGGCCTTGGGGCCACGGCCAGAGCGCACGCCCCCGGCGGGCGGAGCGGCCCTGCGGCCGACGGACGCGCGGGCTCACATCCCGCCGGATTCCGCGCGCCGCCGGTGCCAGGCCCGTTTGCGGCAGCGGGGAGAGCAGTACATCGCCGAGACACAATGTTCGACTCCGACTGTCCAGGACTCCCCGCACTCCGGGCACGTGGCTCTCCGGCCGGCCTTCACGGCCCCGGTCCTCGCCCGCGTCCGCCGCCGCTCACGCCAGTGCCGCGAGCGGCAGGCCGACGAGCAGAACACCGCCGTCGCCTTCGCCCGCGGCATTAACGGCTCCCCACACCCACGGCACAGCCGCGGCCCATCATCGTCATCCGCGATGACAACCAGCCGCAGCCGAACCCCCCGGCCCCTACCCATAAAGACACCGTACGCACGGCACCACCGCCCGCCCACCCCGCCGCTTCGCACGGACCCGCCTCCAGCGACAAGGACCCGACCTGCACAAAGAGCGAGGACGCCCCGGGCAACCAGGGCGGCACCGGTGGCGCTGGCGGCGCGGCAAGCCCGGTGTGTCCCGGTCAGCGTGGCGGCGATGGCACCGCCGCCACGCTGACCGCGGACGGC
>NZ_JASITA010000086.1 GCF_030063415.1 Streptomyces sp. H27-C3
TACATCCGCACCGCACGCTCACGCAACTCCAGCGAGTACTTTCTGGGGGCAGCCATGGCCGATGTTCCTCTCATGAGAACCATCTGACCCTCTGTCACCATCTTCCGCATCTCGGGGGAACCTCAGTCGTCCTCAGTGGTCGACGTCCTTGCCGATGTGCATCTTGGGTGATGCCTCGCCGACGATGACGCGGGTGCGGCGCTACGGCGCACTGATCAGCGTGGGCTCTCTGACGGCCTGCTGGGCACAGCTGGAAGGAGCGGTACGCGGCCAGGCGACGCTGGGCGGCCTGGCTCGCTGTGGCTCCCAACGCACTGGATCTTCCCCGTAATGGCCCTGCTGCAGGGCGGAGGCACCGGCGGCAGCGGCGACGCGGACGACGGGTACAAAAACCCGCTCAACCAATGAGCGTCCCCTTCGGACGTACGACGCAGAACTCGTTCCCCTCAGGATCAGCCAGCACCGTCCACGACTCCTCACCGCTCTGCCCGACATCCACCCGCCGCGCACCGAGCCCGAGCAGCCGGTCGATCTCGCTGTCGCGGTCCTCGGCGGTGGTGGTCAGGTCCAGGTGAAGGCGGTTCTTGACGGCCTTGGGGTCCGTCACCGGCATGAAGCACATGCCGACCGGCGCGGACTCGTCGGGCCCGATAACGACCTCCCGCTCCCGCTCGGACAGCACCCGCCATCGCAGGGCCTCCGCCCAGAAGCGGGCGAGACCTGGCAGATCGTGGGTGTCGACGACGATGTGATGCAGAGTCAAGGGCATACGGGCCAGTGTCCGCGATCGCGCCGCCGCACGCCCCGCTACGGACCGCCCGTCAGCCGCACCTGAAGCATGTGGGGCGGAGAAGATCAGGCCCCGGCCCGGCGCGCTCCGCCGTCCAAGGCGTCACCTTCTGATACGAGCGACGATCACCCACTACCGGCACCGCGCCGGCACCACCTCAGCACCGCACCACCCCCCCACCTCGACGCCACGCGCCGCCGCGCCGCGCCGAGCCCGCGGCGGGTGTCCGGGTAAAGGTGTATAACGCCAATCATTGCCCGGAGTCACCCCTCGTGATACACAGAGTGACCATACGGGTTTCCGCATACAACCGGTCGCCACCGCAGGTCAGCGCGGTACGACCGGTGATCCGTGCGGAGGTCGGGTAAAGAGAGCCGCCAAGTCGACATACGAGGCCGGTTTCATCAGCGAAGATAGAGCCTGCCCCGTGCCGAGCGGCAGGGGCATCGAACTACCCGACAGGGGCGGTGACTTACATGAACCTGGCAGCCGAAAAGGGCGACATCACCACCATCATCGGTGGAATCGCCCCCAACTGGGGTCCGTTCGGGACCCTGGGGAACGAAGCCCGCATCATGATCGAGGTCGTGATGGCCATCGCCATCCTTCTGTGCCTCGGCATCGCGATCTGGGGTGCGGCGAAGCAGCGGATCGGCGCGACGGCGCTGAGGGACACGTTCAGCGCGGAGCAGGGCAAGGGCCTGATCGTCGCCGGCCTCACCGGCGTCTTCATCATCGGCTCACTCGGCACGCTCTTCACCATCGTGTACGGGATGGCTGTTTAGCCCACCTTCGGTCATTTCCGGGCACGCCCGGCCGCCACCCCGCTCCCCACCCCACCTGCCCGTCGTGCCCACCGGCTGAGGTTGCGTCTCCCTGATGTCGAGTCACCACACCGCGCCCGCGCGGGAACCAGCACGGCTACCGTCGTACTACGCGGATATGCAATCGGTTGAGGGGGCGTACGCGGCATGAGTCTCGGTGACGAGCACGGCTACGGCAGCGACACGGGTCGTTCGGACCGTGTCGGCGGCTCCGGCCAGACCCGCACGCGCCTCCCCGAGGGCGGTGGCAGCGACGTGTACGGGGGCGCGCGACGGCCCGTACGGACCTCACGGTCCCTGATCACGGTGATGGGCGTGGTGGTCCTGCTCATCGCGGCTATCGCGTTCGCGAACCGGGGCGGCGGCGAAGGCAGCCCCGACCCGGAGGCCAAGCAGGGCGGCGGTTCGGATCCGACGGCTGCGACGGGGATCCGGCCGGTGGAGGGCAAGAACGGCGCGATCGCGTCCGGTTTCACGCAGAGCGAGCAGGGGGCGCAGTCAGCTGCCACGAACTACCTGGTGGCCCTCGGCTCTGACGGTATGTACAACAAGGGGCGACGCCACGAGATCGTGAGCACCGTCTACGCCCCCGAAGTGGCCGCCACGCGGCAGACCGACCTCGACAAGGCCTACTCCGGCGAGAAGTTCCTCACCAGCATCGGGCTCAAGCCGGACGGCACGGCGCCGAACGGCTTGACCTTCATCTCGCGTTTCAGCCCGGTGGGTGCGAAGACAGAAAAGTTCGGCGGCGAGACGGTAAGTGTCTCCGTCTGGTACTCGGCACTTTTCGGACTGGCCGGCGAAAGTTCCAAGAATCCCGTGGCCGAAAGCTGGTACACGAACGCCTTCGAGCTCAAGTGGATCAACGGTGACTGGAAGGTCATCGACTTCACTCAGAAAGAGGGACCCACGCCGGTCGGGCGTGACCAGACCGCCTCCTCCGCCGAGGACATGGCTGACGCCGTCGAGAAGTTCGGAGGGTTCACTTATGCCCGGTAAGCGATCTCGCCGTGCCTTCACATTCGCGGCAGCCGTCACCGCTATACAGACCACGGTCGTACTGACAGCTAACGGTGCGTTCGCAGCGCCCACCCCGCCCCCAAACCCCGACCAGAGCAATGACCCCTGTGATCTCATCCGGGGACCCGCCAAGGACTACTGCGAAGGCAGCGAAGGCGGCGGCGCCGCCCGTAACGCCCCCACCGACCCCGCCGAGTCCCTCGACCCCCTCTCCTCCCTCGCCAGCGGCTGCGCCGACGCCGCCGCGTGGATCGTCGGGAAGCTGTCCGAGGCCGTGAAGTCGACCGCCAACGTCGACTTCACCAACCCCAAATTCCTCCAGCAGTACGCCGTCGTATTCGCCGCGTCCACCGTCCTCACGATCATCCTGTGGCTGCTGGCCGTCGCCAAGCGCGCCATCCGGGGCGTGCCGCTCACCACGGCCATGTCCGAAGCCATCGGGTTCCTCTGGCTCACCGTGCTGGCGTCCGCCTTCACGCCGCTCATCCTCTACACCGTCGTATCGGCCACCGACGGCATCACCGAGGTCATCGCCGCCGGCACCGGCAGCCAGACCGACGTGTTCTTCGGGTCGTTCGCCGAAGCGCTCAAGAAGGGCGAGGACATCGGGGGCGGGCCGATCATGCTGATCGTCATCTCCCTCGTCACCGTGCTCGCCGCCGGTGTCCTGTGGCTGGAGCTCGTCATCAGGGCCGCCCTGCTCTATGTCGGCGCGCTGCTCGGCACCGTCGTGTACGCGGGGCTCGTCGACAAGAACATGTGGGGGCACGTACGCCGCTGGGCAGGCATCATGATCGCGGTGATCATGATCAAGCCCGTTATCGTGGTCGTGCTCGGTCTGGCCGGCGCCCTGTCCGCGGACGAGGGGCCGAACGCGTTCTCCGCGGTCGTCTCCGGCCTCGCCATCATCCTGCTCGCGATCTTCGCCTCCGCCATGATCTACCGGTTCGTCCCCGGCTTCGGCGACGAGATCGCGTCCGCCCGCACCACCCGCAACAAGGCGACCGACGGCTCCCAGGCCGCCGCCGTCATGAGCTCCCCCGCCGCCCTCGTCTCGCAGGGCATCAAGACCCACAGCAGCCGCGGCGGAGGCGGGCAGAGCAGCTCGCCACCCCGCCAGCCCAACCCCGCCAGCGGCGGCGTCGCAGCCCACAGCTCCCGCCCATCGGGCGGCGGCGGAAGCAGCGGCGGCAGCTCCGGAGGAGGTGGCGGAGCAGTCCCCTCCGCCGCACCGTCGGCACGTAGCAACAGCACCCACAGCCACCGCGCCACCGGCGGCAACAAGGGTTCCGGCACCAACAGCACTGGAGGTGGAGGGCGTTGACGACCCAGTCCCAGCCGATCGCGCCCCGCCGCACGTATCTGATCGGCCGCGCCCGGCCGAACGCGATCGTCGGCAAGAACCGCGAGACCGGCGAGATCGCGGTGATCATCGTCGGTGCGTTCCTCGGAATGATGAGCGGCCTGCTCGTCCCCGTACTCTCCCTGCGGATCGTCCTGCTGATGGGCTGCCCGCTCATCGCGCTGATGGCGGTGTACGTCCCCTACAGGCACCGCACGTTCTACAAGTGGTTCGAGATCAACCGCAGTTACAAGCGCACCCTGCGCAGCGACACGGCGTACCGCTCCTCCGCCATGGAGGCGGGCGTGACCGGCGACGGCCGCGAGGTCGAGGTGGGCCCGCCGCCCGGCATCGGGCGGATCAACTGGCTCGCCGCGCCCTTCGGCCCGGACGAGATCGCCGTCCTCCTGCACGCCGACCGGCGCACGGTCACCGCAGCCATCGAGATCGAGGGCCCCGGCGTCGGCCTGCGCGACAGCGAGGACCAGGAGGCTCTGGTCGACCGTTTCGGCACGCTCCTCAAGCATGTCGCCAACGGCGACGGCTATGTGACACGCCTTCAGATGCTCGCGCGCACGCTCCCCGCCGACCCCGACGCGCACGCCAAGGACGTGTCCCAGCGCGGCGACACCAAGGCACCCGGATGGCTCCAGGAGTCGTACGAGCAGCTCCAGTCGATGGTGTCGACCTCCAGCGAGCAGCACCGCGCGTACCTCGTCGCCTGCATGCACTACTCCCGCGAGCTGGCCGCCGAGGCCCAGACCATGGCCCGCGCCGCCCGCCCGCACGGCGGTCGCAAGCTCGACCGGGACGCCGGTCTGGCCGTGGTCATGGCCCGCGAGCTCACCGACATCTGCGCGCGCCTCGCGGAGGCCGACATCCGGGTCCGCCAGCCGCTGGGGCAGGGGCGCCTGGCGTCCCTCGTGCACTCGATGTACGACCCGGACCACCCGATAGACCACATTCAGGCGATGACGAAGCGCAATGCCTGGCCGGCCGAGCTGGATGCGATGGAAGCAACGTATCTGCAGGCCAAGACGCGTGAGTCCTCGACGCGTGCGCCCTGGTGCCACGCCACCGCCTGGGTGAAGGAATGGCCCATGACGCCCGTCGGCGTCAACTTCCTGGCCCCGCTGCTCGTGCACACCCCCGATGTGATCCGCACGGTCGCGGTCACCATGGATCTCGAACCCACCGAGGTCGCCATCGAGCGGATGCTGACGGAGAAGACCAACGACGACGCGGACGCGAGCCGCGCCATGAAGATGAACCGGACCGTCGACCCGCGCGACATCGCGGCACACGGCCGGATGGACCAGCGGGGTGAAGATCTCGCCAGCGGTGCTGCGGGGGTGAACCTCGTCGGGTACATCACTGTGTCGTCGCGCTCACCCGAGGCGCTGGCCCGCGACAAGCGGACCATCAGGGCCTCGGCCGGAAAGTCGTATCTGAAGCTGGAGTGGTGCGACCGCGAGCATCACCGGGCCTTCGTCAACACCTTGCCGTTCGCCACAGGCATCCGCCGCTAGCCGAGAGGGCAACCCCGCATGCGAGATCCCCTGGCCGCCGCCACGGATGCCTTCACCAGCTTCCTGTTCGGGAAGGTCGAGACGACCAGACTCCCCGTCCGTACGTCGACGGGGCAGGCCCAGGCCGTCTATCTGCCGACCGCGGCTCCCGGTCTCGGCGACTCGGGCGTGATCATCGGCCGTGAGGTGTACAGCGGCAAGGGGTACATCTACGACCCCTTCCAGCTGTACGGACAGCAGCTCCCCGCGCCGCACTGGCTGGTCCTCGGCGAGTCCGGCAACGGCAAGTCGGCGCTGGAAAAGACGTACGTACTGCGTCAGTTGCGCTTCCGCGACCGCCAGGTGGTGGTCCTCGACGCGCAGGGCGAGGACGGCGTCGGCGAATGGAACCTCATCGCCCAGGAGCTGGGCATAACCCCCATTCGACTCGACCCGATGGCCACGCTCGACGGCGGGATCAAGCTCAACCCGCTGGATCCGGCGATCACGACGACGGGCCAACTGGCCCTGCTCCGCACGATCATCGAGGTCGCGATGGGGCACGGGCTCGACGAGCGGTCCGGCTTCGCGCTCAAGGTCGCGCACGCGTATGTGCACGAGACGGTCGTCGAGCGCCAGCCCGTCCTCACCGACATCGTCGAGCAACTGCGCCACCCGAAACCGGAATCGGCGCTCGCCATGAACGTCGACCTGGACGACGTACGGGCCTGGGGCCTGGACGTGGCCCTGGTGATCGACCGTCTCGTCGACGGTGACCTGCGGGGCATGTTCGACGGGCCGACGACCATCGGCATCGATCTCGACGCGCCGCTGATCGTCTTCGACCTGTCGCACATCGACCGGAACTCCATCGCGATGCCGATCCTGATGGCGATCGTGGGTGTCTGGCTCGAACATACCTGGATCAGGCCCGACCGCAAGAAGCGCATCTTCCTCGTCGAGGAGGCGTGGCACATCATCAACTCGCCTTTTGTGGCGCAGCTTTTCCAGCGCCTCCTCAAGTTCGGTCGGCGGCTCGGCCTGTCGTTCGTGGCGGTGGTTCACCACCTGTCCGACGTGGTGGACGGCGCGGCGGCGCGGGAGGCCGCGGCGATCCTGAAGATGGCATCGACCCGGACGATCTACGCCCAGAAGGCGGATGAGGCGCGGGCGACCGGCCTGGTGCTCGGGCTGCCCCGGTGGGCGGTCGAGATCATCCCGACGCTGACGCCCGGCATCGCGGTGTGGGACGTCAACGGCAATGTCCAGGTCGTCAAACACCTGATCACCGAGGCCGAACGGCCACTGGTCTTCACCGACCGCGCGATGACGGAGTCGTCGGCGCAGATGCTGTCCGACGACATGCACGCGGCCGAGCTGGAGGCGGAGGAGAGGGCCACGTTCATAGAGCAGCAGATGAACGAGTCCTCCGAATCGACGGTCGCCTGAAATGGCGCGCGGGGACAGCCCGGTGACGGGACACGGGCAGGGTGGCGGCACGTCGGAGCGCGGCATCCCGGACGGGCTGCTGGTCGGCCTGCTGGCCTTCCTGTTCGGCCTGACGATCCTGGCGTGGCTGGCGACGGGCCTGTCGGGCCTGTTCGCTCACGGCGCGTGGCCGGACGGCGTCACCTTCACACGTACGCCGCTGGCCCTGCGCCACCTCCTCGGCGGCCCCCAGGACCTCCCGGCGGCCTGGCCGGACACCCCGGCGGACCAACTCTCGGGATACGGCCTGTTCTGGGGCCTGTTGATCGGCGAGCTGATGGTCCTGATCGTCCTCACGATCTTCGCCCTGGGCACGCTGGCACGGTGGAGAGCGGTACGGGGGGCGGCTGGACGAGGGAAGACGGGCCCGGCCGCACGTGGTGCCGGGGCTGCAGGTGCGGGACGCGGTGACGGTGAGGTGCCGGGCGCGGATGCGGACGGCGGGGCCGGCCACGGTTACGGCTACGCGGCCGGTGGCTTGCCCTCGGCGAGACCGGGGCCGGGCCCGGGCCCGAACGCGACTGTCGGTGGGCAGCATGCCCCTGTCCCGTACTTCCCGGCGGGCGGCGCCGGTCCTGGAGGCTCCGCAGGCACAGGGCCAATCCTGAGCGACGGAGCAGGAGTGGGATCCGCCAACCCCCAAGGGGCGGGCGCAGAGCCCTACTTCCCGCACGCGGCGGACGCGGGCCTCCCCGGCGGGGACGCAGCCAACCCCGGTGCGGGCGCACCGGTTGCCGGTACGAACGCCCCCGCGGCCGACGCCTCCGCCGGAGCCGCGCCAGGTCCTGGCGGCCCCCAAGGGCCAGGCCCCACACCGCACTTGCCAGGAGCCGCATTCGGCGCCCCGCCCGGCACGATCCCGGGCGGCGGCACCGCCCCGCCCACGGGCCCGCACGCATCCCCCTCCCCCTACCCGGGCGCGACCGACGCGTGGGGCAACCCCGCCGTGCCCGCGCCCCGCACCCCCCGCGTCCTCTACGGCGGTCCGCAGACGCGGCGGCCCACCACCGTTCAGGCCGTCCTGGACGCCGAAGGTCCCGTCCTCGTCGTCACCTCCGACCCCAGCGTGTGGGCCGAGACGAAGGACGCCCGCGCCAAGCTGGGTCCCGTCCTCGTGTACGACCCCGGGCACCTCTGCGACACCCCGGCCCGCCTTCACTGGTCGCCCACCGCCGGCTGCGAGAAGGCCGACGTCGCCGCGGCCCGCGCCGTCGCACTACTCGCGCCCGTACGCCCGCAGGCGCGCCTCGACGCCGCGATGGCCGACACCGCCGAGACGCTCCTGAGCAGCTGGCTGCATGCCGCCGCCGTCGACGGGCGCCCGTTCCGGCAGGTGCACCGCTGGGCACAAGGACACAGCGCGCACGAGGCGGTACGTATCCTCCGCACCCACACCAAGGCGTCCAGCGGCGCCGCGGGCCTGCTCGAATCCGCGCTCACCGCGCACCCCGAACGCCGCGAGATCGCTCAGGAGTTGACGGCCCGAGCCCTCGCCGCACTCTCCTCGATCCACATCCGCGAGGCCTGCACGCCGAATCGAACCGATTCGCTCACTCTGGAATCATTTGCTGATGAAGGGGGCACCCTTTATGTGGTGGGTGAAGCAATCGAGGACCCCCGGTCGCGCCCCGGGGCAATGCCTCTGCTCACCGCGCTCGCCGCAGACGTGGTCGAGCACGGCCGCCGCATGGCCGCACGGTCATCCGACGGTCGGCTCGACCCACCAATGACGCTTGTCCTCGACGACGTCGCGGCGGTGGCGCCCCTTCCCCGGCTTCCTGAGCTGCTGTCGAACGGCCGGGACCAGGGACTGCCGATCCTCGTCCTGCTCCGCTCGCCGGAGCAGGGGCGGGCCCGGTGGCCGGACCACACCCTCACCGACTGACCCGCACGGCCTGCCCCTCAGCGTGCCCCTCTCCTCACCTCCCCGCGGCCGCCGCGGCCTGGCTCGTCCGGCCGTCGAGCGACGACACCGCCACAGGACTGACCGGACTGACGGGACTGACGGGACTGGTCGGGGCCGACGCGGGAGGCATCGGCGCCCTGGCCTGACCGGTGTCCTCGAGCGGCTCGTTGAGCTTCTCGATGGCGTGCCGGGCCTGTTCCGACGGCGACCGACCGGAGATCGCGGACACCGATGAGCCCGACGCCCCCGCGGTCACCGACGGTCCGGCAGCGGCTGAGGCCTGCTCCGACGCGGATCGCGCGGGTACCGAAGCCCGGGTACGCAGCCGTCGGCCGGCCGCCTCGTCGAGACTGACGGGCCGCTGATCCTGCGCGGCCAACCGGGACGCCTCCTGCCCCAGGGCCGCGACGTCCTGCCAGTCCAGCCGAACCACCAGCCGCAACTCCGCTGTTCCATCCGGGAGTGCCCGCACGGGAAGCCTGCTGTCGTCATCCATGAGCCGATCCTCACTGCGCCACCAGAGCAAAGAGGCCCCCGCCGGACTGCGGCGAACCCCGGCCCCTGCACGAGGGTCCGTACATCCGTACGGAGGATCGCCCTCCATCGTTCAATCCGGCTCAGAACGCAGGAAAGCCCCGCACCATAAGGTGCGGGGCTCTCCCACAATAATTGTTCGGCGGCGTCCTACTCTCCCACAGGGTCCCCCCTGCAGTACCATCGGCGCTGAAAGGCTTAGCTTCCGGGTTC
>NZ_JASITA010000087.1 GCF_030063415.1 Streptomyces sp. H27-C3
ATTGGCAGCGGCGTCGCGGCGTCTGGGACCTCCGCCTCCGGCGTTGTCGTCAGTCGCGATGGCTCCGCCATCACTCCCTCCTCCGCCTTGGATTCGAAGGCCCCAGACGTCGCTCCTTCTCCCACTGGACCGGCCTGTGCCGGCCCTCGGGCGCACCAATCCGCGGCGGCGTCCGCACCGAACTGTTGTGGGGGACACCGATGGGTCCGCGCCGAGGTCGTAAGGCCTTCCGCACCCCTCGACCTCACGACGCACCACTCGGACCACGTGGGCGGCCCGCCGCCCTTGATCGGCGGCGGGCCGGCTGCACCGGCGTCCCGTTCCCGGCCGCTCGCGCGGTGCGATCACACCGAGGTCGCGCGACGTGTCCACGCGGCGGCAAGTTCGTCCTGCGTCAGGTTCGCCCTGCGTCAGGTTCGCCCTGCGTCAGCGGCCTTTGCGCACCCGGGCTGCCGCGCGGGCCTCCGCAGTCTTGCGGGCATCGGCGGCTTTGCGGGTCTCTTTCACGGGGCGGCCCGGACGGGTGCCGAGGCCGCGGAAGGGAGCGTTTCCGCTGCTGTCCTTCATCGCGACCGGCGGGCGCTTCGCACCGGTGATGGTGGTCAGTTCCTCCGCGCCGGAGCGTACCTGTGTGACAGTCGGCCGGATCCCGGCCTCGGACATCATTCGGTTCACGTCGCGCCGCTGGTTGGGGGTGACCAGGGTGACCACGCTCCCGGATTCCCCGGCGCGCGCCGTGCGCCCGCCACGGTGCAAATAGTCCTTGGCGTCGGCCGGCGGGTCGACGTTGACGACAAGGTCGAGCTCGTCGATGTGAATGCCCCGCGCCGCGACGTTGGTGGCCACCAGCACGGTGGTCTCACCCTCCTTGAACTGGGCGAGGGTGTGCGTGCGCTGCGGCTGCGACTTCCCGCTGTGCAGGGCGGCAGCCCGTACGCCACTGGCTCGCAGGTGGCGGGTGAACTGATCAACGCCTGCCTTGGTGTCCAGGAACATCAGTACCCGGCCGTCGCGCGCGGCGATCTCGGTCGCGGTCGCGAGCTTGTCGGCGGCGTGGATGTTCAACACGTGGTGTTCCATCGTGGTGATCGTGGCCGCCACCCGGTCGACCGAGGCGAACACCGGGTCGTGCAGGTAAGTGCGCACCAGTTGGTCGACGTTGCGGTCGAGCGTGGCCGAGAACAGCAGCCGCTGCCCGTCGGGGCGGACCTGGTCCAGGATTTCCGAGACCTGCGGCAGGAAACCCAGGTCGCACATCTGGTCCGCCTCGTCCAGCACCGAGATCCGCACCTGGTTCAGGAGGCAGTCGCGGCGCGACACCAGGTCGGTCAGCCGCCCCGGTGTGGCGATGAGCACGTCGACGCCGGTCCGCAACAGCGCCACCTGACGGTTGATCGACAGCCCGCCGACCACCGTCGCCAGTCGTACATTCAGCGCCGACGCGTACGGCGCCAGTGCCTCGCTCACCTGCTGTGCGAGCTCCCGGGTCGGGACCAGCACCAGGGCCAGCGGCCGCTTCGGCTCCGCCCGCAGGCCTGCCGTCCGGGCGAGCAGTGCAAGCCCGAACGCGAGCGTCTTGCCCGAGCCGGTTCGCGCGCGGCCAAGAACATCACGGCCGGCCAGCGCGTTGGGCAGAGTGGCGGCCTGGATCGGGAAAGGCTCCTTGACCCCGAGGCCGATCAGCGTGTTCATCAGCTCCGGCGGCAGCCCGAGTGAGTCGAAGGACTCGGCAGGCGGCAGGCCAGGGATCACCGCCTGCGGGGTTGAGAGTTCGCCCCGCAGCGCTGTCGCCCGCTGAGTCTTTCCGGCACGGGAGAGCCCAGGGGCCGGCGGCTTCGCGTTCATGGGGAACCTTCCTCGATCTGGCGCCCGGAACACGCCGGGGCCCGTACCTCTGGGTACGGGCCCCGGCGGCGTCGAAGCGTGCCCCCATTTTACCAGCGGGCAGCGGTACCGGGGCGCGGCCTGTCATGCGCTTGTTCACGGGAGCGGTGACGAGAGTCCCCAGGCGCTCTATCCCTCGGCCATGACGTTGCATGGTCCGACGATGCCGACTCAGGTCGTGACGGCGACCACGCTCCCTGTGGAGATCGCCGCGACGGTCCGCATCACCGCGGTGTTCACCGCTTCGGCGCCCCAGCTGTCCTGTTCCAGCTCCTTCGCACGCTTGTAGATCGCGCCCGACCACGGGATCACGCGGTACAAGCTCGGCAGGGTGCCGCTTGCGGAGAGCAGACCGATCAGCGCCGCCGTGCGGGCATCGGGCTCCACTCCGTCCACCAGGACCGCGCGCACCTGTTCCACCAGGGCTTCCTTGTGGCTGGTGGAAGCGGCAAGCGTGGACGTCGTCCGGAACATGCCGAGCGTCCTCCTGCTCTCCCGGCGCAGCAGGCCCCGTTCGACGAGCCGGTCGAGCACGGGCCCGCGCAGCCCGGTGCCGATCTCGATGAGGAAGGTCTGAAACACCCCGTACTCGCTCAGCGACCTTCTCGTAAGCGGCCTGGAGCACAGGATCCGGCAGCGGATCACCGGCGACCGCGTGCACCTTCAGGTCCATGCCGCGCACAGGAGCCACGGCCGCGTCGACGTACTGGTCAACAACGCCGGTGTGATGCCGCTTTCCACACGGGACGCCCTGAAGGTCGATGAGTGGAACCGCATGATCGACGTCAACCTTCGCGGTGTACTGCACGGCATCGCAGCCGTACTCCCCCTCACGCGCACCCAGGGCTCCGGCCACATCGTGAACATCGCCTCCGTCTCGGGGCACCGCGTCGACCCCACCGCCGCTGTCTACAGCGCCACCAAGTTCGCCCTCCGAGCTCTGTCCGAGGGGCTCCGGCAGGAGAGCCGGCACCTGCCAGTCACCGTGATCAGCCCCGGCCTGACGCACAGCGAGCTGACCGAGGGCATCAGCGACACGGCGGTGCGCGAGGCCACCAGGGACATGATGGACATCGCGATGCCCGCCGCGGCGATCGACTACGCCATTGGTCAGCCCATCGAGGTCGACGTCAGCGAAATCATCGTCCGGCCCACCGCACAGGGCTGAGCCCATAGATTTCGGGGACGCGCCGTGACTCCCCAGCGCCGTATCTGACGGGTCTTCCTTCTGGGGCCTCACCGCTCGGCCAGGGCACCACTACCGCTACCCCGCAGGGGTTTGGGGCGGGCGTGCGGATCGAGCAGTTGCCCACCCTGCGCCAGGTTGACGATCCAGCCCTCCCCCCTCAACTCGCGCCTGCGCACCCAAACTTTGACGTGGGTTCCCCTTAAACTGACGCTAGTTGAAGTTTTGTACGCTTTTGTCGCAATGATTCACTTTGAGGCTTCTGGGGTACATGGTGACTAGCGCGCACGACCTGGCGGAGGATCGCCCACTCACGTTCTCCACAAAACCTGAGCAGTGAGGCTGCGCGGTCGTGCACGGCTTTCATTCCCACCGACAGCGCATGCGGGACCGCAGCGCTTTCCCAGAAGGAGATGGTGGCATGACTTCCACTGATTCCACCCTCCGGGGCACCACCGAGGCCCTGGATATCGAGCTCGACGCCGCTCTGGATCCCGGAGAGACCGAGGGCGTCTACCGCGATACCCGCGAAAGCCTGGCCCTGGCTCTCATCGGAGGCGCCGGCGGCCTTCTTCTGTCGCCGCCGACCCCGCGGCCCAAGAAGGGCTGACTGGGCAATCACGATGCAGGAGCAGTCTGACACCCCCACCCCACTGACGGGTGCGGTGCAGGAACTCGCTTCGGCGGTGGTCTCCACCCTGCAGGGTGGAGACCACCGCCGAAGCGAGTTCCTGCACCGCACCCGTCAGTGGGGTGGGGGTGTCAGACTGCTCCTGCATCGTGATTGCCCAGTCAGCCCTTCTTGGGCCGCGGGGTCGGCGGCGACAGAAGAAGGCCGCCGGCGCCTCCGATGAGAGCCAGGGCCAGGCTTTCGCGGGTATCGCGGTAGACGCCCTCGGTCTCTCCGGGATCCAGAGCGGCGTCGAGCTCGATATCCAGGGCCTCGGTGGTGCCCCGGAGGGTGGAATCAGTGGAAGTCATGCCACCATCTCCTTCTGGGAAAGCGCTGCGGTCCCGCATGCGCTGTCGGTGGGAATGAAAGCCGTGCACGACCGCGCAGCCTCACTGCTCAGGTTTTGTGGAGAACGTGAGTGGGCGATCCTCCGCCAGGTCGTGCGCGCTAGTCACCATGTACCCCAGAAGCCTCAAAGTGAATCATTGCGACAAAAGCGTACAAAACTTCAACTAGCGTCAGTTTAAGGGGAACCCACGTCAAAGTTTGGGTGCGCAGGCGCGAGTTGAGGGGGGAGGGCTGGATCGTCAACCTGGCGCAGGGTGGGCAACTGCTCGATCCGCACGCCCGCCCCAAACCCCTGCGGGGTAGCGGTAGTGGTGCCCTGGCCGAGCGGTGAGGCCCCAGAAGGAAGACCCGTCAGATACGGCGCTGGGGAGTCACGGCGCGTCCCCGAAATCTATGGGCTCAGCCCTGTGCGGTGGGCCGGACGATGATTTCGCTGACGTCGACCTCGATGGGCTGACCAATGGCGTAGTCGATCGCCGCGGCGGGCATCGCGATGTCCATCATGTCCCTGGTGGCCTCGCGCACCGCCGTGTCGCTGATGCCCTCGGTCAGCTCGCTGTGCGTCAGGCCGGGGCTGATCACGGTGACTGGCAGGTGCCGGCTCTCCTGCCGGAGCCCCTCGGACAGAGCTCGGAGGGCGAACTTGGTGGCGCTGTAGACAGCGGCGGTGGGGTCGACGCGGTGCCCCGAGACGGAGGCGATGTTCACGATGTGGCCGGAGCCCTGGGTGCGCGTGAGGGGGAGTACGGCTGCGATGCCGTGCAGTACACCGCGAAGGTTGACGTCGATCATGCGGTTCCACTCATCGACCTTCAGGGCGTCCCGTGTGGAAAGCGGCATCACACCGGCGTTGTTGACCAGTACGTCGACGCGGCCGTGGCTCCTGTGCGCGGCATGGACCTGAAGGTGCACGCGGTCGCCGGTGATCCGCTGCCGGATCCTGTGCTCCAGGCCGCTTACGAGAAGGTCGCTGAGCGAGTACGGGGTGTTTCAGACCTTCCTCATCGAGATCGGCACCGGGCTGCGCGGGCCCGTGCTCGACCGGCTCGTCGAACGGGGCCTGCTGCGCCGGGAGAGCAGGAGGACGCTCGGCATGTTCCGGACGACGTCCACGCTTGCCGCTTCCACCAGCCACAAGGAAGCCCTGGTGGAACAGGTGCGCGCGGTCCTGGTGGACGGAGTGGAGCCCGATGCCCGCACGGCGGCGCTGATCGGTCTGCTCTCCGCAAGCGGCACCCTGCCGAGCTTGTACCGCGTGATCCCGTGGTCGGGCGCGATCTACAAGCGTGCGAAGGAGCTGGAACAGGACAGCTGGGGCGCCGAAGCGGTGAACACCGCGGTGATGCGGACCGTCGCGGCGATCTCCACAGGGAGCGTGGTCGCCGTCACGACCTGAGTCGGCATCGTCGGACCATGCAACGTCATGGCCGAGGGATAGAGCGCCTGGGGACTCTCGTCACCGCTCCCGTGAACAAGCGCATGACAGGCCGCGCCCCGGTACCGCTGCCCGCTGGTAAAATGGGGGCACGCTTCGACGCCGCCGGGGCCCGTACCCAGAGGTACGGGCCCCGGCGTGTTCCGGGCGCCAGATCGAGGAAGGTTCCCCATGAACGCGAAGCCGCCGGCCCCTGGGCTCTCCCGTGCCGGAAAGACTCAGCGGGCGACAGCGCTGCGGGGCGAACTCTCAACCCCGCAGGCGGTGATCCCTGGCCTGCCGCCTGCCGAGTCCTTCGACTCACTCGGGCTGCCGCCGGAGCTGATGAACACGCTGATCGGCCTCGGGGTCAAGGAGCCTTTCCCGATCCAGGCCGCCACTCTGCCCAACGCGCTGGCCGGCCGTGATGTTCTTGGCCGCGCGCGAACCGGCTCGGGCAAGACGCTCGCGTTCGGGCTTGCACTGCTCGCCCGGACGGCAGGCCTGCGGGCGGAGCCGAAGCGGCCGCTGGCCCTGGTGCTGGTCCCGACCCGGGAGCTCGCACAGCAGGTGAGCGAGGCACTGGCGCCGTACGCGTCGGCGCTGAATGTACGACTGGCGACGGTGGTCGGCGGGCTGTCGATCAACCGTCAGGTGGCGCTGTTGCGGACCGGCGTCGACGTGCTCATCGCCACACCGGGGCGGCTGACCGACCTGGTGTCGCGCCGCGACTGCCTCCTGAACCAGGTGCGGATCTCGGTGCTGGACGAGGCGGACCAGATGTGCGACCTGGGTTTCCTGCCGCAGGTCTCGGAAATCCTGGACCAGGTCCGCCCCGACGGGCAGCGGCTGCTGTTCTCGGCCACGCTCGACCGCAACGTCGACCAACTGGTGCGCACTTACCTGCACGACCCGGTGTTCGCCTCGGTCGACCGGGTGGCGGCCACGATCACCACGATGGAACACCACGTGTTGAACATCCACGCCGCCGACAAGCTCGCGACCGCGACCGAGATCGCCGCGCGCGACGGCCGGGTACTGATGTTCCTGGACACCAAGGCAGGCGTTGATCAGTTCACCCGCCACCTGCGAGCCAGTGGCGTACGGGCTGCCGCCCTGCACAGCGGGAAGTCGCAGCCGCAGCGCACGCACACCCTCGCCCAGTTCAAGGAGGGTGAGACCACCGTGCTGGTGGCCACCAACGTCGCGGCGCGGGGCATTCACATCGACGAGCTCGACCTTGTCGTCAACGTCGACCCGCCGGCCGACGCCAAGGACTATTTGCACCGTGGCGGGCGCACGGCGCGCGCCGGGGAATCCGGGAGCGTGGTCACCCTGGTCACCCCCAACCAGCGGCGCGACGTGAACCGAATGATGTCCGAGGCCGGGATCCGGCCGACTGTCACACAGGTACGCTCCGGCGCGGAGGAACTGACCACCATCACCGGTGCGAAGCGCCCGCCGGTCGCGATGAAGGACAGCAGCGGAAACGCTCCCTTCCGCGGCCTCGGCACCCGTCCGGGCCGCCCCGTGAAAGAGACCCGCAAAGCCGCCGATGCCCGCAAGACTGCGGAGGCCCGCGCGGCAGCCCGGGTGCGCAAAGGCCGCTGACGCAGGGCGAACCTGACGCAGGGCGAACCTGACGCAGGACGAACTTGCCGCCGCGTGGACACGTCGCGCGACCTCGGTGTGATCGCACCGCGCGAGCGGCCGGGAACGGGACGCCGGTGCAGCCGGCCCGCCGCCGATCAAGGGCGGCGGGCCGCCCACGTGGTCCGAGTGGTGCGTCGTGAGGTCGAGGGGTGCGGAAGGCCTTACGACCTCGGCGCGGACCCATCGGTGTCCCCCACAACAGTTCGGTGCGGACGCCGCCGCGGATTGGTGCGCCCGAGGGCCGGCACAGGCCGGTCCAGTGGGAGAAGGAGCGACGTCTGGGGCCTTCGAATCCAAGGCGGAGGAGGGAGTGATGGCGGAGCCATCGCGACTGACGACAACGCCGGAGGCGGAGGTCCCAGACGCCGCGACGCCGCTGCCAAT
>NZ_JASITA010000088.1 GCF_030063415.1 Streptomyces sp. H27-C3
GCCCCTCTTGCGAGACCCGCGCATCCTGGGCCGCCGGTCCGCGGTCGGTCCACTCGACCGGCAACGTCATACTCGCCCCGGTCCCGGTGTCGACCACGAACATCCGCTTGCCGCCCCGCTTCATCGAATACAGAACCTCGACACTGCGGCCGCCGAGAGGGTGGAAGGGGTGCGTCACCTTCAACAATCCCGAGTGCTGACTGGGAGAAGTGGCTGTATGCCGCCTCCGTCCCCGTAATTCGAGACCGTGCCAACCAGGCGCGAGTTAAAAACGCCCTTGAACCCGAATGGGAAGCTCACTTCGAGGGTCGTAGCTACGGGTTTCGGCCTGGGCGGAGTTGCCACGATGCGATCGAAGCGATCTACAACGTGGTGGGACCGAGGGCAACCCGGAGGCTCGTCGTCCTCGACGCGGACCTTTCGGCAGCCTTCGACCGGATCAGTCATGACCACCTCTTGAGATCTGTTGGCCTGTTCCCAGGTCGCAAGCTCATCCACGGGTGGCTCAAGGCTGGAGTCTTTGATCAGGGAAGTTTCAGCAAAACGACTGAAGGCACCCCCCAAGGGGGAGTCATCAGTCCCTTGCTGCTGAACATCGCCCTGCATGGAATGGGTGATGCAATCGGTGCGAACACATGGAAATCGCGCAGGAATGACTCACCGGCACTCATTCGGTACGCCGATGACTTCGTCGTGCTCTGCACTTCGGAACGGGAGGCGTGGGATTGTAAGAGCACCCTCGCCGCCTGGCTGGCACCGAGAGGGCTGTCCTTCAACGAGGAAAAGACTAAAGTCTGCCACCTCGAAGAGGGGTTCGACTTCTTGGGATTCAACATCCGTCGCTATCAGGGCAAGCCAATCATCAAACCGAGTGATGAAGCAGTACGGCGCGCCAGGAAGCGGATCAAGGAAACAGTCAGGATCTATCAGGGTTCAACGGTAGAAAACCTGGTAAGCGCCCTTGATCCGTTCGTACGCGGCTGGTCCACGTACTACAGGCACGCCGTCTCCTCAACAACGTTCCAAAAGCTCGACACCTACACCTACGAGTGCCTGTGGCGCTGGGCGTGCAAGCAGCACCGCACGAAGTCAGGGCGCTGGATCACTCAGCGGTATTGGGGTCAGTACAGGCCAGGAAGGACGGCAAAGTGGATCTTCGGGAATCCGGAACGCCACGTGTCGAAATTCGCCTGGACGAAGATCGTCCGACACACCCTAGTGAAAGGAAATGCATCTCGGGACGACCCAGAGCTTACAGAATACTGGTTGAAACGAGCCCGGAAGCGGCTACCGCAGGTCGAGACGAAGAAGATCGTCACTCTTGCGGCCCGCCAGAAGGGACTGTGTACCAAGTGCGGTACGGACCTGATCGAGGGCGCGGGGTACGACCCCGAAGACGTCAGCGATTGGGCGAGGTGGTTCTCAGCCAATTCACGCGGCATCAATGTGCACCACACCGTGTACCGCAGCCAAGGCGGATCTGATCGCCTGAGCAACTTGGAAGTCATACACACGTCGTGTCATCGGTTGCACCATGCCGAAGACCGAAAGAGGACTTCTCGTTAGAGGCCGACATGTCTGCTTGAGCCGTGTGCCGTGAAAGTGGCAAGCACGGTTCTGAGGGGGGTCCCGCGCAGCGATGCGCGGGACCTACCCGACCACGCAGCTGCTCGCCGGGACCGACGACGTGTACGACCCGCAGGGCGACGTCGTCGTCCAGGCCGAGCTCGCCGCCGCCGCCGCAGCCGCCGCCGCCCGGGAAGCAGAGCTGCGCGAAGTGATGCGGATCGCGGCCCGCGCCGCCGAGCTCCAGGCGCTGCGCGAGCTCGGCACGCTGAAGCAGGCGGAGCCCCGCGGTGGCGACGAAGCCGTCCGTGACGAGCTCACCCGGCGAGCCGGCGGGTACGTCCAGGCCGACGTCGACGGCTGGCTCGCGCACGCCCTGGCCGCGCACCTCGGGCATTACCGCGACCCGGCCGCCCGCGAGGAAGCCGCCAGCCTCCTGACACCTCCGGTCCTCGCGCACGCCGCGCTGCTCACCGAACTCGCCCTCCTGGTCCCCGGCGCCGACGTCGACGAGCTGGCGTTCGCGGCCCTGATCGCCACCACCGAGCCCGAAGCCGCCGACGCCCTCGCCGCGTTTCTCACCCGCGCCCGCTCGTAGCGCCGCACTCGCGGCCCGCTCCGGGCGCATTCTGGGGATCACCCGCCGCGCCTGGCACAGGCCGGACATCATGAAGGCGTGGCCGACAACACCCTGCATCTGAAGTACGAACAGATCGACCTGCGCACGGCGAACCTGTCCGGTGCCCTGATGGGGCTCTCGGACAGGCTCCGGGCCTTCTGTGACGGAAGGGTTCTGTACAGCGGTGACGAACTGTCCGGCAGGGCGCAGGAGATGAACGCGATCGTGGCGCGATGCGCCGCGCTGGATGCGATGCGTCAGGCCTACCGGGACCTGGTGCCGGACGTTCCGGAAGATGACTGAGCAGCCTTGCCACTGGACGCCCGCGATCACCGAGGGTGACTGTCACGCTGTCACGCTCGGGGTGTCACGCACCCCTGATCCGGCTGTCACGCTGAGGTGTCACGCTGCCGATTCGGCCCGCAACCACGGGGCCGACCCCCGAATTTCGGCCTCGCGCCGATCAGCGTGACACCGCTCCCGTCCCGACTACGGTCCGTGTCCGCTGCCGGATTCGGCCGGAGAGGTCCCGGGCCCGACGGCCCGGCGATACCGTGGTGGCACACCGCCAGTTCTGCCCTCTGGAGCCCTCGATGAGCGAACAGCCGGCCGCCCCTGCTGACACCGCCGCCCGGCAGCTGGAGCCCGCGGCGGCCGAAGCGGTCCGCGCGTACGCGGTCAAGACCCGCGCCGACGCCGACCGCCTCGCCGCCGTCCTGGAAGACATCGCCACCAACGGCCTGCCCGACCCCGAGCAGTGCACCCCCTGGGAGGAACTGCGCGAAGCCCACCTCACCCGCCTCGCAGCCCAGCGCCCGGCCGTCGCCTGATGCCCAGGCAGCACGGCCCGCGCCGCGCCCGCATCACATTCTCCGACTCCGCCGCCAAGCAGCTGGAGAACATCACCAGCGAGGCGGACATCCACGCCCTGGACCGCGCCCTGGTCGTCATCTCCGTCGACCCCGACGTCGGCGAACCGCTCCCCGGAACCTCCGCCGGCCCCCAGCTGCGCGAGTACGCCGACGACGTCGAACGCGTCAGGATCTTGTACTGGATTTCAGTTCTTCAGACCGTGGTCGTCGTCGCGTACATCGAGGTCTGACCCGACCTCCTGGACCAGGCCGACCGCGTGCTGCTCGCCCGGGTCGAAGAAGCCGGCGCCGACGGCGAGGACGGTCCGCTGCAGACCACCATGTTCATCGTTTGGTGAGGGATCGGGTCCCTCGTTTGGTGAGGGATCGCTCGCGTAAGAGGAAGACGTAGGACTGACCGACCAGATGACGAGCGCGCTCTTCTCACCCGCCGTAGGCGAAGTACCGGTAGGTGAAGCTGTGGAAAACCCGGCTGACGCGACTGCGCGCACGGATGCGCTGGGTGGTCTCGCGCTGCGCGCGGATGAGATCGGCCGTCAGCTGAAGAACGGGTCGGCACCCGGCCTTGCACCCCTGCACCCATCCCCGGGTGCTTCTCGGGGCGCCGCTCCAGGAGCCGCGGCCGGCGGTTCGTCGCGGGCCGGATTCGCAGCCGTTCTTGCACCCCATCAGTAGGTAGTACAGGTAGTACCTATGTGCAGGTTGTAGATCTCTCCCCCCTGAGAACGAAGCTCGCCACGCGGGCACCCCTCACCCGCTCACCTGCACCGACGCCCGGCCACCACCCGGCCCGCATGATCCTTCCTGGCGCTGTACGGCCGCCTGCGGCGTTTTGACGCCCTCTGGACTCCCCGACTGCGGCGAGAGGCCCCAGAGGCGCTCACAGCGGCGCACAGCGGTTCGAGCGGGCAGAGGGCCCCGGACTCGCGGCCACGGCCCCAAGGACCGCGTCGCCGCGCCTTCCCTCCCGGAGCCGCACCCTCGCCGTTCCCGGCCCGAGCTCTGCTCTCAGGGGGGAGGGAGTTCAACCCGCAGATAGGCACTACAAGTACTTACCTACATTGGGGTGCAAGACCGATCCCGCCAGACCCCCGGCGTCGAGGGTCGTCACCAGCCGGTTGCAGCGCCACCGTGCTGCCCGGCCCACGACGTCCCGCTGCTCCTGGTGGTGAGGGTGCAAGGACGTCTGCTGCAAGTCCGCTGAGGTGTGCAGCAGAGTGGAGCGCAGTATTCGCACGGCTCAGGCGGCACACGGGCGCTGCACGGGTAGCAAGGTCAACCTCACCGGTGCAGCCGATGGCCGCTGCACCGGAGGCCGCCGTACGGGCGCGGCTGCTGCAACCAGGTCGCCGACCGTGGGCAGGAATGTGCCCCTGGTGCACATTCCTGTGCACCAGGGGCACATTCCGCGGGTGGTTATCACCCGGGGGTGATGACCGGCGCTATCCGGCGGCCCGGACTCCTTCGTGGGCCCGCTGCTCGGTTCCGATAGCAACGGCGACGTCCAGCACGAGATCCTGGAGGCCCTGCGCCGGGGCGCACCAAAGGGCTCCTTCCCCGAAGTGAAGGCCCCGCCGACGCCGCGCATTTGTACATGCTGGCGTGGCGCTTTGGTGTCGACGTCGGCACACCGGTCTCCATAGAAATGTGCCCTGAACTGCAACGATGCCATGTTGTACAAGCTGGGTTGTCTAACACCCAGCACCTCTCGGGCAAGGCTCCGCGGCCCCCGGCCGCTCGATAGCCGTGGCCTCGGGAGCCAACCGCCGTTTGTTCTGGAGATCCAGACAAACCGGTTTACCTGGTGCTACCGCTCACCCGAGCCGCGCGCCGCCGCCCTGCGGCTTTCCCCTGGAGGGGAACGGTGTATCGCTCCGGGCACGAGAACGGCGCCGCACCAGGGGGTGCAGCGCCGTGTTGCCGTGGCCGGCGGTGGTCAGTGGACGCTCTTTAGGTGGGTCGGCTTGGAGATGGGCGTGACGTTGCCCTTGGCCTTCGCTTCGGCCTTGCGAGCCTTCTCGTCCAGGTGGAGCTGGAAGCGGCGTTCGTACTCGTCCTCGAAGTCGCCGACGTCCAGCCTCATGTCCCGGGGCAGGGCCTTGACGGCGCGCTGCTGCTCGCGGGGATCGTTGAAGGCGGCGATCATCGGGTGGAGCTGGAAGCGCCCGCGGCGGACCACGGTGACGAGCCGGGCGGCGACCAGGTGCTGCATGGCCCGGCTGATCATGCCGCGCTCCATCGCGAGTCCGGTGGCGAGTTCGTCGTGCGTGGCGACGACCAGGCCGCCCTGCTCCTGCTCGCTCATCATGTGCAGCAGGAGCGTATAGGCGGTGGGGGGCAGCCGCGGCACGTATGCGAGACCGTTGAAGCTGCCCCACAGCACGTTGCGTCGCGGAACCCATTCCTCTGCGGCAGCGGACGTCATGACGTGGCCTTCCCTTCCCCATCCGACTCCTTGCGCACTTCCAGCTTCGCGCCAGGAGCGGCCATCGCCCGGAACGCGTCGGGCGCGTCCGGGTCCTCCATGATCTCGCGCAACAGGTCCAGCTGCTCCACCCTGTCGCTCGTACCCACCTTGGAGCGCTTCTTCTCGCCCTTCCGCGGTTCCTTGAGCCCGCCCCTGAGCGACGCGGCCGGGTTCAACTGGTAGATACCCCGCTGGACCTTGCGCAGCGCCCCGTCGGCCTCCAGGACGTTGAAGACGCGGCTGATGTGGGGACGGCTGTACCCGAGGTCCGCGGCGACGTCCTCGTGGGTGGCCTCGATCAGGCCGCCGGGCTTCTGCGATCCCATGAGGGTGAACAGCACCACGAGGACGAACCGGTCGGCGTCGTACCGGACGGCGGCCCAGCGCATGAACTCCAGGCTGTCCATGGAGAACGCCTCGCCGATGAACCCCGTGCTGGAGCCCACCGGGAAGACCTGGGCAGCATGGCCGGCGGGCAGCTCGATCGTGGAGCCGGAGGACCGGTTGTACGCGGTGGGCGGCGGCTTCGGGCGTCGCCGGCGACGGGACGGCGCGCCAGGCAGCTTCGGCGCTGCGCTGCCGTCCAGGGGCCCTGAGCTCATGGGGTCGCTGTCTCCTTGATCGTCGTAATGTCAGAACCCTAGCGGGGAACCGTGGCAGTAGTGCCACCAAAACGCGGCAGCGCCGACACCAAAGTCAGCCGAAGGTCAGCCCTGGACTGACCTTCGGCTCCGAACCGGTGTCGAGCGGCGAACTGACGCACCGCACGTCGCTTGGTGGCACTACTGCCACGAAACGATGTTGTTGGGTCAGGACCGTCTGACATCCCGACCGAGATATGTCAGCCCAGGGCTGACATATCTTTTGGAATCCAGCTCGCTGACCTGCGGAAACGTGCGGCTCTTATCTCTAGAGCGTGCGCGCGCGTGATACCGGTTCTCCCCACCGTGATCAAGCATCGCCACGCCGTGGAATCCGCCCATCAGCAGCAGCCTCCGAGTCCGCCGGCCGGACCCCGTCGTGGCGCGCGCGGCTCCGCTCTCAGCCCCGTCGGCCCACTGCGGGCCGTGGAGGGTAGCAGCGGCTCTGAGTCTCGGGTGGTGCCGACCGTGACGCTCAAAAGCATGGAAGCGTGGCCGGTGCCGGTGAACGGTTCCGCCGCCCGGCCCCGGGGGCCGTTCGGCTCCGGTACCTCCGCACGCCGGAATTCAGCCTTTCCCATATCTGGCGTACCGTTCGGTGGCTCGGGTCCGCAGCTTCCCAATTCGTTATTCCTCGCGCGAGTGGGGGAAACCCAATTCCGGGGCTGACCTCGCATCAAAAGCCGCGCCCCGCCCGCGTGGTTGGGGGGTGTCCCGTGTTTCCGCCAACGGTACATGCTGCATCTACCCGATGCACACGCTATACTGGAACCCACACCAACGAGTGACACCCACCCCCGCGCAGCCAGCCCGCCCGCGCAGTGGGCCCCAAGGTTCTGGAGGCGCAGCCGGAAGGACCGTCAGGCGGGGGAGCGCAGCGGACCCGCCGGGAGCGCCCCGCGCTCCCCCAACTCCCCTACAGGAGACCACACTAGCCGCACCTGCCACCCCGTCAGCACCGCCCACGCGCCGCACGGCCAGCCGGGCGCGCAGCGACCGGCCCCACTCAACTCCTGGAGCGCAGCGGAGGGAGTTGGCCCGTGCACCGCACGGGCACGGGAGCGCAGCGACCGTTCCCCTTGCACATCGCGCAGCGATGTGGTACCCGC
>NZ_JASITA010000089.1 GCF_030063415.1 Streptomyces sp. H27-C3
CCTTGCGGCGTGGGCTGAGACCCGCCAGATCGGCCTCGCGCATCAACCGTTCGACCCGCTTGCGGCCCACATGGACGCCCTCGCGTTTCAGTATGGCGTGGACACGCGGCGACCCGTAGACGCCACCCTCGAACTACCCATCGACGGCTCGATCATCGATCCGGGAGCCGCCGTTCCCTTCAAGGTGACCGTCACCGATCCCGAGGACGGCACGATCGACTGCTCCAAGGTCAAGATCACGTTCATCGTCGGCCACGACAGCCACGGTCATCCGCAGACCTCCGGCACCGGCTGCTCGGGCACGCTGCAGACCATCGCCGACGGCGAGCACGACCCGAACGCGAACATCTTCGGCGTCTGGGATGCCGAGTACACCGACAAGGGTGCGAACGGACAGCCCGCCCTGACCACCCGCGACCAGAACATCAGCCAGTCCAGCCAGCGCCAGGCCGAACACTACGGCGGCTCCTCCGGCGTCCAGGTCGTCGAACACCCCACCGCACACGGCGGCAAGACGGTCGGTCACATCGAGAACGGCGACTGGATCTCGTTCAAGCCGTACGCCCTCGCCAACGCCACCAAGCTGACCGCTCGCGTCGCCTCCGCCGGAGCTGGAGGAACACTGGAGGTAAGGGCCGGCTCCCCCACCGGCACTCTGCTCGGTTCGGCGGCTGTCCCCGTCACCGGTGGCTGGGAAACCTTCCAGAACGTGTCGGCGAACCTCACCAACCGCCCCGCCGACACCACCACGCTCCACCTCGTCTTCAAGGGCGGCAGCGGCTCTCTCTTCGACATCGACGACTTCACCTTCACCACCACGGGAACCGTCGTACAGGGGAAGGAGATCAAGGGACTCGGTGGCAAATGCGTCGATGTCGCGGGCGGCGCGAGCGCCGACGGCACGCAGATCCAGTTGTGGACGTGCAACCAGTCAGCGGCCCAGAAGTGGACGGTCGGCGCCGACAACACCCTGCGGGCACTGGGCAAGTGCATGGACATCAGCGGCGGCGGCACGGCCGACGGCAGCAAGGTGCAGCTCTACGGCTGCAACAACACCGGCGCCCAGAAATGGGTACCGCAGACCAACGGCACGCTGAAGAACCCCCAGTCGGTCAAGTGCCTGGAGGCAGCCGGCGCCTCATCGACCGACGGCACCAAGCTCCACCTGTGGACCTGCAACACCGACGCCAACCAGAAGTGGGGTCTCCCCGGCTGAGCGACCTCTTGACTCCGTCGTCACCGCGGGAGGCGGTGACGACGGAACCGGCCGCGGTACCGGGCCGATGACGGCGGCGGGGCGCAACGCCGAAGCGCCCCGCCGCCGTTACGTTCACGGGGCTGAGCCCGCGTTCCTTCCGCGAGCTGGTGACAGCACTTCACCGGAAAGGCGCAGATCAGGCCCGCAAGGGCCACCCCCGGTCGAGATGGTCGATGATGCGGTCGGCAGGCGTCCCATACTGGGCCGCCTGCTCGCAGGGCCTGATCGATGTACGGATTGCTGTCGAAGGCGCCGCGCATGCACCGTGATCCCAGCTGAGTCTCATGGTCACTTGATCTCGTCCAGGAACGGGATGATCGCATCGAGGAAGCGCTCGTTCCGGTCGCCGGCCACCATGTGCCCCGCCTCCGCCACCTCGACGCGCCGCGCGTGGGGAACGCTGTCACAGAACTGCTCGGCGATGTCTTCGCGCACCACGTCGCTGATCGCGCCGCGGACGAGCAGAATCGGCACGTCGGCGTGGCGCGCGGCATCGAGGAGACGCTCCGCCATGCCGGGCGGGTCCATCCGGCCCTCGAAGCTGTCCAGCATCCGGGGGTCCCAGTGCCAGACCCAGCGATCGCCGTGGCGCCGCAGGTTGTTCCGTATCCTCTCGGGGCTGTCCGGACGTGGGCGATTCGGCAGGTGGGCGGACACCGCCGCGGCCGCTTCCGCCACGCTGAAGAATCCGTCCGGCTGGCGGCGCATGAACTCGACGATCCGTCGAAACCCGCGCGGGTCCGGTCGATGGGCGACATCGATAAGCACCAGAGCGCGAATCGGCGCCCTGGGTATCTCTCCGGCGGCGAGCAGCGAACTCAGGCCTCCGAGCGAGGCACCAATGAGTACCGGCCGGTCTCCGAGTTCGGCGACGAGCGCCCGGACGTCCTCGGCGAACAGGTCGAGGTCGTAGTTACCATCGACTGACCATTCGCTGGTGCCATGCCCACGCAGGTCCGGGGCGATGACTTGCCACCCCATCGTGGCGAGTTGAGGGCCGGTCCGGTCCCAGGCATGTCGTGTCTGGCCGCCGCCGTGCAGCAGGACAAGCGGGGGCGAGGTTGCCTTGCCCCACACATCCGCCGCGAGCAGGATCCCGCCGCGGCTCACGAAGTTTCGGGGCCGTGGCAGTGGGTCGGCCGTCATTTGGCGCCTCGGGTTCGCAGTGGCGCCAGCAGTTGGTCGCGGTGGGGATCCGCAGCCGCCGCGGCGAGTGCGACATCGAGCGCGAACAGGGCACGCGCGAGGAACTGGTCGTCATCGATCAGGGCGGCGACCCACTGGTGCAGCACGCCTACGCATGAGGTGGCGACAGTGGCGGCCAACGCGTCCGTGTGGATGTCGGCGCGCAGGAGGCCCTGTGTCTGCGCGTCCGCCATCGCCTGGCGAAGCTGGGTGAGCGGACTGCGGTCGAGCACGAGGCCGCTTTCGTCCCACTCACGCACCATGCGACGAGACACGACCGGGTCGCCCACGAACAGTTGGACGGTCGACCTGACGACCTCTCGCGGGTCGTTGGCTTCCAGTGCCGCCAGACGGCGCTCGAGTTCGTCCATGAACCCTGCGGCGAGCGCCTCCCAGATCTTGTCGCGCGGTCCGATCAGGTTGTACACGGTGGCCGGGGCGACCTCTGCCCGCTCGGCGATTCGCTCCGTAGTGATGACCGTTTCCGGGCTGTCTCGCAGGAGTTGGCGCGTCGCGTCGAGGATCCGGAGCCGTCGCTGGTCCTTGTGCTGCTCGCGTAGCCCGCCTTCGGCTGTCTGCATGGGCGCACATCCCTTCGTTACAACTTGGAGAGCACTCTAAAATTAGAGACCCCTCTGGATACGGTCAAGCGTTGAGGCAGCGCGGACCTCTGCGAGGCCGAACCAGCCTGCCCAGCACGAGCCGTACGCCACAGCCGCATAGATCACGCGGCCGACCGTAGCCGCCCCATGGTCTGTTCCTTGGGCGGATCCATGTGCAGGCGCCAGACCCAAAGCAGCGGGTCCGCTCCCGCAGACCCTGGGCCACGAGGCGGCGGGCGTCGTCGACGAGCTCGGCAAGGGCGTTGCGGACGTGACCGTTGGCGATCGCGTGTTCGGCTTCTCCGTCGAGGGGGCGGCCCAGGCCGAGCTGGCGGTGCAGTCCTACCATGCGCCGATCCCGCCATCGCTCGACTTCCCCGGCGCTGCCGCGCTGCCGGCCGCCATCGAGACGGCCACCCGTGCGCTTGACCAACTCGGCGTCGGAAGCGGCAGCACGCTGCTCATCAACGGCGCCGCCGGAAACGTCGACAGCGCCGCGGTTCGGCTCGCCGTGGTGCGCGGCGGGCGCGTGAGCGGCACCGCCAGTCCGGCGAGCCACGAGTACCTTCGCTCACTGGGGGCCGAGCCCGTCGCCTACGGTGCGGGCCTCGTCGAGCGGGTTCGCGCGCTTGCGCCCGACGGCGTCGACGTGGCGCTCGATGTCGCCGGGAACGGCATGCTGCCCGAACTCATCGAACTCGCGGACAGCCCGGAGCACGTCGTAACGGTCGCCGACTTCGCTGGCGCGCAGGAGCACGGGGCGACGTTCAGCCGTGGGGACACCGGCCGCGCGGTCCACGCGCTCGCCGAGATCGGCGAGCTGATCGAGGCCGGGTGCTTCTCGCTCCCGGTCGCGCAGACCTTCCCGCTTGCCGAGATCGCGGAGGCGCACCGCGTCAGCGAGGACGGTCACGTGCGCGGGAAGCTCGTGCTGCTGATCGGCCGATGCGGGCGCGATGACCGTGCGTGACCCGGCTCGCCAGGTAACGAGCGAGCTCATTGGGCTCGGTACGCGGAGCTGTTTCAATCGCCTGCCCCCTCACCTGCTACCGCAGACTCGCCAAATGAGATGACTTGTCAGACCGCCATGAAGCGGCCAAGCTCGCCTGACTTCTTCTGAAGGGCGGCTGCCCATGCCGCCTCAGAGGGAACCGGGGCGCTCGGGACCTGAATGTTAGGCCGGCTAACAGGCTGCGCAGCCAGTTCCAGACCTTGCTCTGGGGGCCCACCACCGACAACGTGACGACCCACCTGTTCCGTGAGGAAGACCGCTTGGTGATCACGCTGGAGTTCCGGCGTCGGGAACACCTGGACGGTACAGCCCCTGTCCCCGCCCTAACGCAACCGCACTGGGCTGGCTGGCCCCCCGGCGTCACGAGCGCCCGCCCCCAGGCCCGCGCGCCTTTGGGCGGGGGCCTGCGCAGGTCCAGGGCGTGGCAGTGGGCCGTGCCCGCCACCGGACTGTCCGGCACTGCACTGCACCGGGCAGGAAGAAGATGCGATGTCGGACAAACGGCCCAGCCAGCGGCCCGTACATCCAATCAGTCCAGCAGATGCTTTTGAGTATCGGCCCAGCGAGCGCGACGCATCTGATCGGCGTTCCGGTGCTCAGTGGGCCGGTCGAACCAGCCGCCGCAGCACTCCGCTCTGGGCGGCGACGTCATCCAGCGAGGTCTCCATCCCGCCGTTTTCTGGTGTTTCCCAGTGCACTGGTGACCTGATCACGAGGACAATTGCGTCATGCCTGCCACCACCGTCCTTCCGGACCGAGACGACTTCACCCGCCGACTGACCGCCGTGGATGATGAACCGCACAGGGTCGACGAGCTCTACCCGAAGGTCGTAGCGAGGGCCGGGACGCGGATGACGGGGCCCGGTTTCGTCATGGCGCTGCAGCTCGCCTTTGCGGAATACACCAAGGAAATGCCGCCCGTCATCGCATATGCGCTCGGCAAGGAGCTGGGCACCTACGTCCGAGCCGTCATCGACGATCCCGCCGCACGGCGCGAGGCACTGGACACCCTTGGCGAACTGGCATCGCCGACGTAGTGATCAGCACCTGGGCGATCCGACGTCGCAACGGCAGTCGAGTCTCCGCCCCGGCGGGACTGGCCGACACCCGGTCCGCATGTTGCGCGGGAGAAGGTTGGTGACGACGGTGCCGGGCAGGGGCGCGACGAAGAGTCCTGCCGGTGATGACACCCGTCGCGGCAAGCTGTGCGCGAATCGGCTTCGGCTGTGTGGGCTTTGTTGTGCAGGTGAGGGCGGTATGGCGTCGCACGGTCTGGGGCAGTGCGACGGTCGTACGGTCTCGGCGGTACGGCGGTCGTACGGTTGGGAACGGTCAGATACGTGCGGTGGGTGGGGGCCCGGCCTGTGCCTTCAGCCGCTTGCCGGAGCGCCGGGCTGCCCACAGGACCACCAGGAAGGCCAGTGCGAGCAGCGGGTAGCCCATCGCGATTTTCGAGACGCCAGCCAGCCCGTGGAGTTCTCCTCGTACAACCACTGCTGTACGACGAACCTCGCCGCGAAAACTCCCGTGCGGGTGAGGGTGGCGATGGCGTAGTAGCGCCGCGAGGGCTTGTCCTTGAGCCAGGTGGTGCCGGTGCCGTTGAGCGCGCCCCAGACGATGCCGGCCAGGGGCCTACGTATGAGGAGCGAGAGGAGGAAGAGCCCGCCGAGGAGGAGGTTGGACCAGATGCCCAGCAGGAAGTAGCCCTTGGCCGATCCGGTCTTCCAGGCGGCGAACGAGGCGAAGGCGACGCCGAACAGGCCGGAGAGAGCGGGCTGGAGCGGTTCCTTGCGCACCAGCCGCAGCACGGTGAGCCGATGCCGATGGCCGTGACGATGGCGGGTGTCAGTCCGAGGGAGGCGTTGGCGAGGACGAAGGCCAGGATCCGCAGCATCGTGTACACCAGCCCCGAAGCGCCGCCCAGTTGCTCCAGCGGCCGTCTGCTTCGGCTTTGGGTCTGTGGTGGTCGTGTCCGGCTCGTGGGGGCCGGTAGCCGAGTGCGTGGGGTGTATGGGTTCAGTCGTGATGCGAGATCAACTCACTGAAGTGGTGTGGTCTGTACGGCATGTGCTGACTGTTGTGCCCCGCTGTCCGCGGCGGGCTCCGGGGGCCCGGTCCGGTGCCGGAACCTCGGGGCCGACTGCTACGTCGCGTCCGGCCGGCCGTTGAGGTGGCGGGCGAGGAAGCGGTCGGCCATGCGGTACATGTCGATGTTGTTGTCCGGGTTCACGAAGCAGTGGCCCTCGTTGTCCTTGACCATGTACTCGACCTCGACCTCGACGCCGCGGCCGCGCAGGGCGTCGACGATCCGGTCGGACTCCGCCTTGACGACGCGCACGTCGTTTCCACCCTGGACCACCATCTTCGCCGCCCGCGGCACCGATACCGTCGGAGTTCCCGGGGTGCCGGAAGTCCGCGGGTCCGTCGATGACGGCGAGTCCGTACCGCCCGATGCGGCGGAGGGCGAGCGAGGCGCCAAGCTGGATGGAGCAGTCCCCACCCAGGACGACCGGGAAATCCCCTGCCCGGACGTGGTGCTCGACGCGGTCGGCGAGCTTGCAGGTGTACGTGGCGATCGCCTCAGCGTTGAATACGCCGTCGCCCTCCCTCCAGCCCCCGCGGTCGTAGCCGGGCGGCACGACGACTCCGCCCTCGTACGCCCCGAGCCACCGCACCAGCCGCTGCTCGCGCAGCGCGCCGGCCAGCTTGTAGCACCCGGGCACAGCGCCTTCTATGGGCGGCCGGAGGCCGAGGTTGGACGGAGCGTCAATGACAACGATGCGGCGCATCCGGCCATTCTGACCGTGGGGACCACAGAGTTTCACCACCAGCGGAAGCAGAGCGTCCTACGGCGGGGCCTCGGGGCCGCCCGGGTGCTCCGCGCCCCCTCTCTGTCAGCCTTGGGTGAGACGTCTCGCTTCGGCGGGTTAGCCTGAGAGGGCACCGACAGGAGAATCACCCCCTCATGACCAGCACCAAGCCCGCCGGATCCGACCCGGCTCCCAGGCCG
>NZ_JASITA010000008.1 GCF_030063415.1 Streptomyces sp. H27-C3
TGGATGCTGACAAAGACCGAGTGCGTCCGCGGCCGTGTCTTCGCCACGAGGGCCGAAGCGAACCTCGCACTCTTCGAGTACTTCGACGGCTTCTATAACAGTCGGCGCATCCAGAAGCGGCTCGGCTGCCTCAGCCCGATCGAGTTCGAGGAGAGGTACTACTCCGATCAGGCAACGACCAGAAGAGCGAACCTGAAACCCCGTCAACCCTCCCTGACCAGCTGATCAGCATCTCCCGAGCAACGGGGGAACCTCAACCCACTGGTCAGCGGGATGTCATATGACACGGGCGGCGAGATCCTACAGCCGCACCCTCCAGGTTCCCAGACTCTGCCTGCCCCAAGATGTCCTACACAGCGTCGTCGGCAGAGCCGAAGAGATACACGGTGAAAGACCGGAACACCTCGCGGTAGCGTCGGCGTTGAGGTCAACGGAGAGGAATGCCGCAGCATGCCGCAGCGCACGGACCACGACTACCACGACACCCCGCGCGGGCTCATCCTGGACTTCGCCGGGGTACTCACCGGTGATCCGCGCTCCGTGCACCGCGCATGGTGCGAGTCGGAAGGGCTTCTCGCGGAAGCCTGGCGCGCGACCCTCAACGACCACCCAGAAGGCCGACGGCTGTACACGGCCCTGGAGATCGGACAGATCGGCCAGGCCGAGTGGAACGAGGGGACCGCCGCCCTACTCGGCGCGCATGTTGCCGCAGAGAACCTCATGGGGCGCGCGTGGGCGAAGGTACCGCCGGCCCGACGGATGGCGGCACTCGCCCGTGGCGCGAAGGATGCGGGATACCGGTTGGCGCTCCTGTCGAACAGCTTCGGGCTGGAGCCGTTCAACCCGTATGAGCAAGCCGGTATTTGGGAGCTGTTCGATGTCCATGTGGTCTCAGAGGCGGTCGGCCTGGCGAAGCCGGACTCGGCGATCTACCAGCTCACCCTGGACCGCCTTGGCCTGCCGGGCCCGGCCTGCGTTTTCGTCGACGACCACCCGGTGAACCTTCCGCCTGCGGAAGCCCTCGGCATCACCACCGTCCTCGCGACCACGGAGGACGAGACGGTCGCCGAGCTGGAGCGCCTGCTCGGGGTGAGCTCGGTCCTGCCGGCATAGGCACTATCCAGCCAGCCCACCAACTCCCCTTCCGCGAAAGGGCGCGCGGCCACGGTGAAGTGGGTACGGTCCAGGTCTGGCTCGATTGGCCTGGGGAGTTACTGCCATGCAATGGTCGGAATACACCACCGCTGAACGGCTCAAAGCCCTCCGCAGCGGGATGACGCAAGAGCAGTTGGCGGAGGCTGCCAGGGTCTCGGTCGGTGTCGTACGGAAGCTGGAGCGCGGCGGCACTGCTTCTCTTCCCTCCCTGCTGTCCATCGCTTCCACGCTCGGTACCGACATCGCCGTACTCCTCGGGCAGCAGGCACCACGCCGCTCGATGGACCGTGACGAGCGGGCGGCCCTGCGAACCCTTTCGGCGGCCACGCACGATGCCGCGATCGGCATTCCCGGCGATACCGAGCCGGGCACCGTCGCCGAGCTGCGGACCGTCATTCAGCACGCGGACGCCGCTTACTGGGCAGGCCGGTACACCGAACTCGGCACTCTGCTGGCCGCCTTGCTGCCAGAAGCTCGTGCTCGGTACGACGCCGCAGACACCGACGAGAGAGAAGCCGCGGCCGGTGTACTGGCCGACGTCTTCCAGACTGCGGGCATGGCCGCGAACATCTGGGGTTCACGGGACCTGGCCTACGCCGCCCTCACCTACGGGCGCCAGATCGCGGTCCAGGCCGGCGACGACCTGCGCGAGGCGCATCTCGCCGCCACGACAGCGTGGGTGAACCTCCGCGACGGGCGTACGGCCCAGGGTTTCGCGCTGGCCACCGCGCAGGCCGACCGGATCGAGCCGAGGATGTCCGAGCACGACCCCGACCGGCTGTCGGTGTACGGGCAGCTCGTCACCAACGCGGCCGTGGCCGCCTCGCGGGGAGGGGCTTCCGCCGATACGGCGCGCGAGTACCTGTCCCAGGCTCACGCGGTCGGCGCCCGCCTCGGCGGTGAGCATGCGCGTGGCGGCCATGGCCAGCCGTACGGTCCGCTGTACGCCGCTACCCAGGCCATGAGCATCGCTGTTGCCCTGGGCGATACAGCGGGGGCGCTGAGGCTCATGGACACCGTCCAGTTGGACGAGACCGTTCCGCTCGCGACCCGGGCCCGATACGGGCTCGACGTCGCCCTGACCCATGTGGAGTGCCGCCGGTGGGAGCGAGCGGCTGACAGCCTGGCGGGGGTCTGCGCCATGGCACCGGGGTGGGTTCAGCATCAGATGTTGCCCGGCGTGATCATTTCGCGGTTGGCGGGCGTATCCGTGGGCCGACTTCGAGGGCTCGCGCACGCGGCCGGCGTCCCTCTGGGCGTGCGCTGACCGCCGACCACCACGCTTCGTGGCAGTTTACCGGTCAGGGCTGCGACGCCTGCCACGCTCCGTAGCACTCCGTATCGTGCTTATCGGCGCTACCAGTACGGGGCATGACAGCCCGCACCCCACTCAACTTCCGCCGTAGCCACAGCCCGTACCTGTTGGCGAGAGTGCCTTCTCAGCACGCTGGGGGCATGCCGAACACCTCGTCCGCCGGTCTCGGACACGTCCCCGTCGCCGTCTACTCCTGCGCCGCCGATTCCCCTGCCGTATGCGAGGCGGAGCGTCGCGCTCGCCATTACGCCGATGCCCGCCACTGGCACGTCGCCGGGGTCTGGTCCGACGACGACCCCGCCGTGCCGCTGGACACCCGGTTGGGCTGGTCGGCCATCACGGGTGCCCTGGCGTCAGGTCTGGTCCGTGGCATCGTCGTCGCCGAAGCCGCCCACGTCAGCAACGACGCTGCCCAGTTCGCTGCTCTCGGCGTCCTGATCCGCGACCGTGGCGGTTTCCTGGCCGAGGCGACGAACGCACCCTCCCGTCACACGCCCGGTCAGTGCGAGCGTCGCCGCGTCCTCTTCGAGGCAGCGTCCGGCTGGACGCCGTGGGGACACCTCGTCCCCGGAATCGTTCGATGAGCGGGGCACGTGCGGAGGTCGGCGATCTGGTCCGGGACGGCACCGGCCGGGAAGCAATCGTGACCGACATCAAGCAGGGAAAAACCTGGGTCCTGCGTCCACCGGCAGGCGTCATGACACGGCAGTGGGAGACCGAGGACCCTGACTCCCTTCACGTCCTGGAGACACGCATGTTCCGGTTGGCGCGCGAGCGGGGCGAACAGTGAGCGGCCCGCGCAGCACATTTCCCTCCCTGCTTCTGGAAGGCGAACCTCCTGTGTACGCATTCGGCTTGTGCATCGACCAGCGCTATCTCGTCCCCGGCCTGGCCGCCATCACCGCCCTCGCGGACAGCCTCACCCCGCGGGCCCGTCGGGGCGTGGCACTGCGCGTCCTCACCCTCGACCTGATTCCGTCCCAGTCCGTCCTCCTCGCGCACCTCGTGCGTCGCGCCGGATTCGGCTCCTTCGACTTGGCCCACCGCGCCCCGCTGCGTACCGCGCGGATGGCGGAAGCCTCGTACATCAGCGTCGCCACTTACCTGCGGTTCGAGTTCACCGCCGAGTTCGTCCGACGCCCGTATCTGATCTACGTCGATGCCGACACGCTCGTACGAGGCGATCTGAGCGCGCCACTGAGCGACTTACCGCCGGGCGAAGTCGGCGCCGTGCGGGACGAATTCACCCCATCGGTCGGCGAGGGCCACGCCCTGCCCGGTGCCGCAGAACGCTGGCCTCACCTGAAAGGCAGGCCGTACTACAACGCCGGCCTGTTGTGGGCCCACGTCGCCGACCTGCCCCGTGTACGTCGCGGAGTGGGTCACGCACTGGTCCGGCAGCGTCGGCACATCCTCCACAACGACCAGGACGCCCTGAACCTCTGGCTCCTCCGCACCGGTCGCGTCCGACCGGTCGGCCCCGGATACAACCGCTTCGAGCTGGGCCGGTTCCTCGAACGCGGCAATTGGGTTCGCCGCGTCGTCACCCGCTCTCCTCGCCCCGACGCCGCCGCGCCCCTCGTCCACTTCGTGGGTCCCGAGAAACCGTGGCAGACAACCTGCCCCCGCACCGAGGAAGTCCGGGAGTACCGCACGCTCCTGCGACGCACAATGCGCCACGTCCGCGCCCTGGGCTCCGCATACCCCGAGCAACCGGAGCTCCGATGAACACCACTCCCGTCGTCTCGCCCGTCCCGCCGATGGTCTCGCGTGCTTGCAGCCTGTTCCTGAGAAGTCCCGCCAAGGCCGCGGAACGCCTGGCTGCGGGCTCCCGTACCGCCGTCTACCGGGTCGCCGTCCACGACGGTCCGAGGGTGATCGTGAAGCTCTACTCCCACACCGCACGCCGGAATGCCCTCACCGAAGCAACAGCGATACGTGCGGTCTCGGCTGCCGTACCCGTACCGAGGGTGCTCGGATACGGCACCACCTCCAGCGCCGGCGCGACCGCCCTGATCACCTCCGACCTGGGGCTGGACACCCTCGGCTCCGCCGTACGCTCGGGCAGCGTCCCGCGTTCCCAGGCACTCAGGGACCTCGGCACACTGCTCGGCCGCATGCACGAAGCGCCCGTTCCTGACACGGTCCATCACAGCCTCGTGGTCGAGAGCATTGCCTCCCTGGGGCGCCGCTGCCCACCCGCCGTGCTCGACCGACTCGCACCCGCGCTCTCCGTCATCACCAGCGCACCACACGACGGGGAGTCGGCCGTGTGGTGTCACGGCGACCCTCACCTCGAAAACGTCGTCCTTGCCGGAGCTCGGCAGACACGCCACTTGGTCGACTTCACCGACGCCGCCCCAGGGCGCCGGGAGGCTGACCTGGCACACGCCCTCGTCATGACCGACGCCCACTCGCAGTGGGACCGGCACGCCCTCCTCGGCGCCTACCCCTATGCCCTGAGCGACGCCCACCTCTCGGCATGGACGGCGTTCCTCATGGTGCGCTGCTGGGCTCATGCCTGCCCCGGCAACGAGCGGACCATCTGGTCCGCTCGCTTGGCCGACCTGTCCCGCCGAACACCGCACCTCTTTCGGCCCGACGCAGGGCACTCCCCCGCACCGCACGCGAGAAGGAGAGCCCGATGAGCAACCCTGGCCTGACCGTCGTCATCCCCGCCCACAATGAGGTCGCCTACCTGCCGCGCTACCTCCCCACCGTCCTCGCTTCCCTCGCACGGTGGGAGGCAACGAGCGGTGAGCAGGGGGAAGTGATCGTGGTCGACAACGCCTCCACTGATGCCACCGCCGATATGGCCGCCACGTTTGGCGCCCGCGTGATCAGCGAATCTGTCCGCAGCATCGGCCGGGTGCGCAACACCGGTGCGTCCGCTGCGCGCAGCCGCTGGCTGTTCTTCACCGACGCCGATGTAGCCCTGCCCGTCGAGGCGATCGGCGCGGCAGCATCCGCGCTGGATGCCGGAGCCGTCGGTGGAGCGATCCCGCCCCTTTACACACCGGAGCGGCTCGGGGCGCGGCTTTTGTGTGCGTACTGGGACCACTACCGTGCCCGTCATGGCGGCGCG
Organism: Streptomyces sp. H27-C3; assembly: GCF_030063415.1. Lineage (GTDB taxonomy): Bacteria > Actinomycetota > Actinomycetes > Streptomycetales > Streptomycetaceae > Streptomyces. Next base: position 5,556 of record NZ_JASITA010000008.1, read on the forward strand.
CAGGGGGTCGCCCAGTTCGCCACCGCCACCGCATTCCAGATGGTCGGTGGCTACCGCGAAGACCTGCTCATGAGCGAGGACGTCGACTTCTTCGCCCGCTTGACCGCCCACGGCCGCGCCAGCGCCGCACCGGTCGCGATCCTGGACGACCTGCGCGTGCGCCCCTCCACCCGCCGCTACGACCAGTGGTCGAGCCTCCGGATGCTGTGGTGGCAGAACCCGGTCACCGCTCGCCTGCGGCTGGGCTCCCCGCGCATGTGGCGCCACTGGTACGAGACCACCGTCCGATGAACCAGGAGCCCCGGATTCACGCCACAACCGCCTTCGCTCACGCGTCCTCGCGGCCGGTCGCCCTGCCTGTGCCGGACGCGACAGGGATCTACACGTTCCCCGACGACCTCGACCGCGCCCACCAGCAGTGGACCCGCCAGCTCCTCGACCGCCACCGCGCCCACGACCACCAGGTCATCGAGCTCATGGCCCCGCACAGCGGCCGGCCCCACTTCATCGAAGTGCGCCGTCCCTCCGGCCGGCCCGTCCTCGCGCTCGAACCGCACCACGACGACTTCGCGCTGTCGGCCTCCGGGACCTTCCTCATCCATCCCCGCCCACTCACCGTGGCCACGGTCTTCACCCGCTCCACCAGCGTCCACCCGACCCTGGAGGACGCCTACAGCAGCGAGTCCGCGGTCTCCCACCTCCGCGACAGGGAAGGCGCCGCCGCACTCGCTCCGCTCACCGCGACCCGCCTCGCGCTCGGCCACAAGGACGCGGAAGCTCCGTACCGCCCGTACGACCAAGCCCGCCTCGACCAGATCACGGAGGAACTCCGCGCAATCGTCGCCGCCCACCCGAACGCCGAACTCCTCGCCCCTGCCGCAGTCACCCGCCACCCCGACCACCTGCTCATACACGACGCTGCGGTCCGTCTCGGGTGCCGGTGGTTCTGGGAGGACTTGGCGTTCTGGTCCACCTACGCCCTCGCGGGCTGCGATCAGCACCTCTTCTACTCCCGCACGCGAGCGGCGCTCGTACCGTCCCTGGTCGACATCACCTCGGTGGTCCTCGACAAGTGCACCGTCATGCGGATGCACGGCTCGCAGATGTACCCGGCCCGGAAGATGTACCGGCCGATCCGGCACGCGTGGACCGTCGCCGCCGACCTCCTGGGCAGTTCCGGAACGTACGCCGAGCGCTTCTACCGGACGGAGTCGCTGTGAAGGTCATCGCGATCGAAGGCCCCTCGTACGCAGGGAAGTCGACGGCGATACGTCACCTGCGCGACCGCGGCTTCGAGGACCGGTCCTACATCGCGGACTGCTACGTCAAACAAATCGGACGCCGAGACGCCGTACCGCCGGCACGCACCGCGTCCGCCGCCGAACAGGTCGCCGCCTTCGAGACGTTCATGGCCGTCGAGGAGGCACGCGTCCTCACGGCGCTCTCCAGCGCGAGGCCCTTCGTGATCCTCGACCGCTCCGTGGACACCCTCCTGGCTCACGCTCACGCCCTCGACGCCTTGTTCGGGTACCTCGTCCAGCACCGGCTGCGCGACCGGCTCCAGGTCCTCCCGCACCTGCGCCCCGACCACACGCTCTACCTCGACGTACCCGGCGAAGCACTCGGCCTGCGTCGCAAGAACGCCGGCCACACCGATACCGAGCCCGACTATTTCCTGCACGAGCCCGCCTTCCTCATGCACACCCGCGACTACTTCCTCGCCCGCGCGCAGACTCCGGTATCCCGGGAGGTCACCGTGATCCCCGCTGACACCAGCCGGGACGGCATCGCCCACGCGGTGGAAGCCCTCGTCTCGTTCTGGACCAGGTGACCCGCCCGTGCCCACTGCGCTCTTCGCCTGGCGTCGCACCCCGCCGCCGCTCCTCATCGGCGGTGCCGAAGTCACCCAGCAGCTCCTGGCCGAAGAACTCGCTGCCGCAGGCTGGCAGGTCGTCTACCTGGGCTCACACCAGGCCCCTTGGGACCAGACCACGCAGCTCCCCCAGTTGCGCAGCCTGCTCGGCGCACACCGCTTCCCGTACGAGGAGGCCGAGGGAGTACTCCGCTACCGCTGGAACGGAGTGGACTGCATCGCCGCACCGCAGGACCGGGTCGCCCCCACCCTCCACGAGCTGCAGGTCGGCCTACGCCCCGATGCCGTGTTCACCTCTCAAGAGGGTGCTGCCGACCTCGCCGAGCAGGCCCGTCCTGTTGCACTCGTCGTGGGCATCCTGCACTCCGTATCGAAGACTGGGCTCGGGGTCCTGGACGGACGACCTCAATACGGCCTGGCCGTATCGGAGTTCGTGCTCAGTCGAGCACCCCAGTACAACGGCACTCGCCTCGCAGTCCTCCACCCACCGTTCGTGCAGCCCACGCAGGATACGAACGTGCTGCGGACCGACTCGGTGCTGATGGTCAACCCGATTCCGGCGAAGGGTTCCGTCCTCCTGCACGAGGTCATCCGCACGATGCCCGAGCAGCACTTCACGCTGGTCGAAGGCTGGTGGAACACCGCCGCCGAGTTCGCTGCCTATCTGAACGTGGCCTACGTCCCCCGCACGTACGACATGGAAAACCTCTACCGAAGCCACCGCCTGCTGCTGGTGCCGTCCACCGTGGAGGACGCGTTCCCCCGCGTGATCGTCGAAGCCGCGCTGCATGGCACTCCCAGCATCGGCACCGACCGAGGCGGCATCCCGGAAGCGATCGGCTCCCACGGGCTCGTCCTCCCACGCACCGCAGACCCACGGGCCTGGGCGCACGCGATCAACACCGCCGACCGCCAGACCCTCGGCAGCCAAGCCCAGCACCACGCGGCAGGCTTCACCGGCCCCAAGCTGCCCGCACTCGAAGCCCTCGGGATCTACCCCGCGACGAACGCGTCCTCGACCTGATCGAGCCGCTCCGTCCACCAGCGCAGCAACGCCTCGTCCGCCGTGAAGAGGTCGTCGAACGAGAAGTCACCGCGCTCGTAGTGGAACTCCAACTGCCAGAAGTCCGTCATCCGCTTCCACCACAGCCGCCGCACGCCGTCCGACAGCGCAGACGCATCCAGCGGCACCACCGACCGATAGCCGCCGACGAACGCCGACACCCGGGCGAGATCGAACACCCCGTCCACGCCGAACTGCACCTGGGCCGTGCGCGCGACCTCTTCGGCGTACGGCCGGATACCGACGCGGTCCCAGTCGAGGATGGCGGTCAGCTCGCAGCCTTCCCACAGCAGGTTCCGGTACTGGACGTCACCGTGCGTCCACCCATGGCTGCCACCAGGGACCTCGTCCTGCGGGCACCGGTCCGCATACTTGCCGATCAGCACACGTCGCTGCTCCAAAGCTGCCGCTGCCGCCGTATCGAAAGCGGTGCCGGCCCCATTGCCCTCCACCAGTCCGGCCAACCGTTCCAACTTCTCCACCGCTCGCTCCGGCGTCGCCACGTCGGAAGTCACCGACGCAGGCACCGCAGGCAGCAGACCGCTGCCGCAGGCCCGGCCGAGCCCCTCGTGTAGACGACCCAGGTGCGTTCCCAGGGAAGCCGCCTGGGACAGGCTGAGGTCCACACCACGGAGGTGGCTCCCGGCCGCCCACGGGAAGAGGCACCAGACACCACCGTCGACCTCGGCCACCAGGGCGCCGGAGACGGTGGGGGCAGGAGCGCTGACCGGGATACCCTCGCCGGCCAGCGCATCCAGTACCCCAAGGTTGCGCACGAGCCGATCGAGCGACACGTCGGTGACCCGCTTGAGCGCGAACACCCCGGCCGCGGTCTCCACCTTCCAGTTCGCGTTCATCAGCCCATCAGCGAGGTAGCGCCTCTCTCGCGCCTCCCCAAGGCCGAAAGCACTGGTCAGCTCAGCGAAGACGCTGCCGGGGATATCAGTCCTGTCCATCGCTGTCGCATCAGTCACGCGAAGGACGATACGCCGCGCTGGCACCCCCAGAAGCGAGGTTCACGACATACCTAGAGGCAGGCGAGTCCCTCCGTCCGCCTGAGCATCAGCGGTCACCATTCGTCGGCCGAACCGGTGAACCAGGAGGCGTGACGCCTAGTTCTCCACGTCTGCCAGCGCGACAGCCGGTAGCCATGCGCCCATGGACCTCCACTACCGGCACGAACTCGACCGCCGCTTGTTTCGACTCCACGCAGACCCTGCAGCAGACCATGACGGCTGGACATCCATTCCCTAGGAGGAACTGCTGCAGGGTTGAGTGACACCCGACCTGGATCGCTGAGAGGCGGACTGGAAGGATGTCGCAATGCCCAAGCCGCATCTGAAGGAGTTCCACGAGACGTCGTTCAGTAGTTCTCCCGTACGTACTCGTACGTTCGATCGAACAGCTTCCCCTTGATCGGCAAGCTGTACTCCTTTAAGACGGAACGCAGCTCGCGACGAACGCGTTTGTCGCCTGCGTCGCTCGCGCTCCAACCGGCATAGGCGACCTCGACGACGATCGAGTCGATTCGCGAGGCTATGTCGGGGACGATCTTGTGCAGCCCAGGCGGTGTGTTCTCCGCGACGATCTGAGTGAGCGCCCCACGCTTCGGATCGGCCAGCCGGTCGAGCGTTCCCTGGTCGCCCTGTTCCGCTGCCCGATCCGCGGCGACCACGTCCTGAGCAATCTTCAGCGCTGCCTCGAGGAACGCCAACGAATCCTCGACGTTCTCGATCGCCTTGGCACGGAGCTTCTCGATCCGCTCCGCCAGCGACCGATACGCCGGGCTTTCGGTATTGGCGAGCCGACGCCGGAGGCGTGCCTCGATGGAGTCGAGGACCTCCTGGTACACGTTTTCTGCTTTCGACTCCGGCGTCTGGTGCTCAGAGAGCTTCAGCCGATCGGCGATCTTCTTCACCAGCGCTAGGCCAGCAGCGTCGAGCGTGACTGTCTTCGACGGCATTGACTTCACACCCACATCGGTCATGTGGCCGTGAATCAGGTCAGTGGTCTTCGCGCCGAGACGTGCCCAGAGGAACGTCTTGGAGACGTCCTTGGGCCGGATCGACTCGTACACCTTCGCGAGCCAGAAGTACTGCCCCTTAAATGGCTGGAGCATCGGATGCGGGTCGAGGAACTCCCACACCGTCTGCAGCGCGACGTAGGTCTCGATGAACTCGGTGCGCTGCGTGCCGCCCTCGGGGATCCGCTCGTGGGCCTCGGCGAGCGACTCGAACGACGAGTCACTGGTGTCGATGCCGTCGAACAGATAGAGCAGACGCGTGAGGTCAGCAACGAACTTTCCCGCCAGCTTGGAGGCATCGGTGACGTTGAGCTCGTCCTCTTCGTCGTCCTTCACCTTCGGGCCGGCGACTGCCTTGCCGATGGCCCTCGCAAGCCCGATGTAGTCGACGACCCGCCCGAAGTCCTTGCGCTGACCAGTGACGGGGTTCTTCCACGGACGGTTGGGCCGCGTGATCGTCTGGAACAGGTTCGTGTCCTTGGCGGGCTTGTCGAGATACAGCACGCCCTCGATGGGCGCGTTAAAGCCGGTCATCCACTTCGCGGTGACAACGATGAACGACATCGGGTCATCGATCTTCTTGAAGCGGCGTTTAAGCGCCTCCTCCTGCTCCGGAGTGAGCAGGTGCTTCTTGTGCTCCTTGGGGGTCTCCTTGCTGTCGGCAACATGCATCACCACACCGACCTCACGGAGTCGCCCGTCCGGCATGACTGCGGTACGACGCTCCAGCTCGGCCTCGATGGCCCTGGTGTACGCGATCACAAGGCGCTGGTTGTAGGCCACGACCTGAGCCTTCTGTCCCAGAGGCGCGACGTAGGTAAGAAAGTGGGCGACGATGTCGGCACACACAGCAGCCACACGCTCGGGGTTGGAGAGGATCGTCTCAATGTGAGACGCCTTCCCCGACAGAAAGACCTTCTCCTCCTCGTCCAAGCCCTCCTCCGTGGCCAGCTCGTCGAAGGCTTCGTCCAGGGCTTCCTTGTCGAGGTTGAACCCGACAGACCGGCCCTCCACGATCACTGGCTTGGTGAACCCATCGGCGATGGATTGCTCCGGCGTATACCGCGACATGACGAAGTCCGGGTCGTCAGGGTCGCCGAACAGCTTGAACGTCGAACGGTCCTTGTCCTGGATCGCAGTACCCGTCGCACCAAAGAACTTTGCGTTCGGCACCGCCGCACGCCATGCATCGCCGAACTTCCCCTCCTGCGAGCGGTGCGCCTCGTCCACGAGGACCACGATGTTCGATCGGTTGTTCAGATGGCCGGCCTCGGTGAACTTGTGCACCGTCGTGATGACCACACCGGGCTCACCGCTACGCAGCAGAGCATGCAACTCCCGCCGGTTGCGGGGAACCGACATCCGCGGCATGCCGGCAGTCTCGAACATCTCCGCCGTCTGCCGGACCAGATCCTTACGGTCGGCGATCACGATGACCGTCGGCGCGCTCCCGAACTTCCTCGTCACTGCGTCGTCGCGCAGCAATCGGGCTGCGGCGAACGCCATGAGTTCGGTCTTGCCCGATCCCTGGTGATGCCAGATCAGTCCGCCAGGACGGCCTGCGAGCACCTTGGCCTGGATCGCCAGAGCCGCCTCGAACTGCGGATACCGAGGCAAGAACTTGATGTCGACCTCGGAGGCGTCACGAGCGTGCCGGTACATCACCAGGTCTTTGAGGATCGGCAGGATTGTCTCCGGCCGCAGCAGCAAGCGCGCGGACCGTTCGACTCGAGCCGGTCCCGTGACGGTGTTTGCGTCGTCCTCAGTTGACCCCCACGGGGCCCAGATCTCAGAGTCGGGGTCCGGGACCGCGCGGATCGGAGCCATCCGGAACTCCAGGCCCTCGGTGGCTACGCTGAAGACGTTCGTCGCGAAGAAGTTCGGGTACTCCTCCTCGTATACGTCGTAAAGGTCCTTCGCGGCGTTGACCCATGAGACCTGATGCTTTACAGGCGTCTTAGTCTCGGCAACGACCAATGGGAACCCGTTGACGTAGTAGACGACGTCGAACCGGCGCGTTTTGGTCGCACCGCTGACGGTGACCTCGTCAGCGACGGTGAAGCGGTTGTTGTTAAGGACTTGGAAGTCGATCAGCCGACGAGGCACATGCCTACCATCGATCGTCGTGAACGAGTGGTCGCCACGAAGCATCACGGTCAGCCGCTCGTTGGCTGCAACGAGACCATTATGTGCATCGAGGACAGCCTGATTGACCTCATGCAGTACGAGATCCGCCGACTCAGGGTCGTCGACCAGCTCTGGGTTCAGCGCGATCAAGGCTTCGCGTGCCCAGTCCTCGACGATGACGTCATGCTCATCGCGCGGTAATGCTTCCCCTTGGAGACGTTCCCAGCCGGCTTCCTCCGCCCATTCGAGCAGTGAGCGCTGAATGGTGCTTGCTTCCGTCCACCCCACGTTAGGACACCCCCTCGAATGCAGCGTCGTAAGACTCGGGAATCTCGATTTCCTGGTTCAGGAGCGATTCCAGGAGCGCGGATCGGATGGTGCGGAGGCGAGCAAGCTCGTTCGTGATCTCATTCAGGCTCAAGGCGATAGCATCCGCAACGAAAATAATAGCCCGCTGCTCGTTTCTGTCAGGAACAGGCACTGCGCGAGCAATGTAGTCCTTGACTGAGAGGTTTGTGATTCCAGTTGTTCGCCGACTGAAGGATCGCGTGAGACCTGCGTTCCAGTCATGCTGGAGCCGCCAGAATAGATAGCGGGGCTCGACCTTTTCGACGCTGGGTCGCAAAAGTCGCTGAAAGTCTGTCGGGATGCACGGCGGTAGACCCGATTGAGCAATGACTACCCGTCCAACGGGCTGCTCTGGAGAACCGCCTGATCGCTCTAGAATAATGTCGTCAGATTGCACAAGACGCCGCTCAACTTGTTTTTGTGTGAACGACCGAATTGGCGACCCGTCAGTAACGAATCCTGTTGTCGTAGGGGCATAGATTCGCGGCCCCAGAGCCAGCACATCAACCTCATTCTCGCCCTCGGGCGAGCCCCAAATTCCACCGACCACATGCGAACAGAGGTCCTCAATGGGAAGCTGGCGTCCGAGAATTGATTCAAAGTGGTCAGACAGCGCACACCGCAAGAGGTGGCGAACTGTTGCCGCTTCCGCGTCCAGTGTCGCGATCTGCGCGTCCACGGCAGCCATGACATCAATGACGCGGCGCTGCTCCGACAAGGAGGGGAGGGCGATCTCAATCGTCAAGAAGTTAGCGGGCTTGACCCGTTCACGCCTGCCGCCCATGCCGGTCGACAACGCCTGCAGTTGCTCCCAGAGTCGTTTTGTGGTGGTAAGAAGCCGAATGTATTCGGGTAGCATTCGCTTACCGCACGTGAACGTCGGAAATTCTTGCGACGCGTAAACCTCGCCCAGATCGTTCGGCGTAACGGTGATTGCACCTTCGAACGCCTTCAAGCGGCTGTAGACGATCTGATTGGGACGGATGCGATTCAGCGTCTTGTACGAGGTCTCATCGCCAGAGATCGGGTCCCGGAACAACAGGCCCCGACCGCGGTTCAAGACACCGACGATGTCATAGGAGGTCGTCGCCATGGCCGGGACCGCATCGATGTTCAGCGCGATGACCTCGTTGAGCCGGACCCGCTCCCACTCAGCCACTGGACATCCCGAACATGCTCAGGTCGACGCCTGCCGCTGCGAGTCGCTCGAACATGACAGCTTCGGTATCCATCCGGTGTTGGCGAGCATCGGCATACGCGACGAAAGCTGCACCCAGATCGGCAGTTTCCTCTGCAGCAACTTTGATGTAGCGGCCGATGTTCAGGTCGAAGTCGTTCTGCTCGATTTCCTCGAACGGCACCAGCCGGACATTCGCACCGTCCTCACCATCTGGGTCGTGGCTTGTCTGGTATGCCTCGATGAGAGTCTTGACGTCATCCTCGGACATACGGTTCTGCTTCTTGCCCTTGACAAACCGGGCCGAGCCGTCGATGAAGAGGACGTGCTCCTTGCGTTCGACAGGCTTCTGGTCGCGGAAGATCAACAGGCATGCCGGGATTTCCGTCGAGTAGAACAGCTTGGGCGGTAGTCCGACGACGGCATCCAGAACGCCCTTCTCGATTAGGCCCCGACGGATCTTCGCTTCCGCGCCTCCGCGGAACAGCACGCCGTGGGGCATCACCACGCCGACACGACCAGATCCAGGCTTCATCGACGAGACCATGTGCTGGACGAAGGCGTAGTCGCCGTTCTGCGCCGGCGGCACGCCGCAGATGGCTCGCGGATCCGATGACCAGCGGTCCGCTCCCCAATTCACCAGCGAGAACGGCGGGTTGGCGATCACGGCGTCGAACTGACGGACCGCACCGTTGGGGTCCTTGAACGCAGGAGCGCGGAGAGTGTCTCCACGCTTGATGTCGAAGTCCTCGATCTCGTGTAGGAACAGGTTCATTCGTGCGATCGAGGCCGTCGTCAGGTTGATCTCCTGGCCGTACGCCCTGAGCGTGCGGTGATCCTTGCCGGACTCGCGCAGCTGGTTGATCGTCGCGACAAGCATCCCGCCGGAGCCGCAGGACGGGTCGTAGACGGACTCGCCCGGCTCAGGCTGGAGGATCCCGACGAGCAGGTTCACGACCTCACGGGGAGTGAAGAACTCGCCAGCCTTTTTGCCCGACTCGTCGGCGAAGTTCTTCAGCAAGTACTCGTAGCCCGCGCCGAGCAGGTCGTGCGAGACCGTCGACGGATCGAGCCTGATCTTGTTGAACGCTCGGATGAGCCCCAGCAGTGCCGACTCCGGGATGCGCTCCTGGTTGCCCCACGAGGCGTCGCCGAAGACGCCAGCGAGCGAGCGGGGGTTGGCCATTTCGATTCGCTGGAAGGTCTTTGCGATCTCCGCACCGAGGTTGGTGCCCTTCTCGGTGACCTCGCTCCACAGCGTGCCCGGGGGCAGCTCGAACCGGTGGAAGTCGGCCTCGATCTCGTCGTCGAGGTCGTCGCCGTACTCATCGAATGCCGCGTCGTGCTCGTGGACCCAGGTGTCGCTGATCCACTTCCAGAACAGCATCGGGAAGACGTAGGTCTTGAAGTCAGCCGGGTCGACGGGGCCGCGGAGCGCGTTCGCGGCGTCCCACAGCCGGGCTTCGAGCTCGTGCTGGGTGATCGTCACAGAGATGAGGTCCTTCGTTGAAGACGGTGCCCCGATTATGGAGGAGGGCACTGACATTGCAGGAGTCCGGTACGGCAGGCAGCAGCGACCTACAGACGATGACCAGCAACCACGCTTCGAACCGAACGTGATCGCGGACACACCAAGACTAGAGCTCTGAGCTACAGCGTAGGCACGATCCCGGCTGATCTTGCAGGCTCTCGTAATGCATAGGCCATCGATTCGCGCCGATAGGCAGCTCCACCAGCCGGTGCCTCCATCTCACGGGCCAGGTTGGCGTACAGCCTGCGCTCATGGGGAAAAGAAGGTCTGTCGCTTCCGCCTGTCGTTGCAGCAGGATGTCCGCATGCCCATCAACGACCTGTCGCCAACAGAACGCAAGGCGCTCCTGGCTGAACGCCGAGAGGAGTACAAAAACTTCTGGCCGGGCGCACACGGACGCCGAGCTCGGTATGCCATCGAGCTGTTCCCGCTACTCCATGCCGACAAGCCACAAGGACACGTGCTGATACCCGCCACGCACGACATGCGCCTCCGCAAGGTCGCGGAAACCTTCGGAAAGTACTTCAAACGAGAGCTCGGATTCGATTTCATGCCCTTCGTAGCGAAGCGAAGCGCCTTGTATCCCGCTGATCCCACGGTCGAAGTCGCCCTCTTCGATGCGAAGAAGGTTCAGGCAACCTTCCCGATCGCGGCCGGCGCCGCTGGACTGAGCATCGTGGAGGGGCAACGTTGGCTGGACTGGATCTGGATCCACCCGTTTGAACGAGGGAAGGGTCTTGCCAGTCAGGCTTGGGATGACCTAGAAGCCGTCTACGGGAGCGAGTTCAAAGTCCAACCCCCTCTCTCTCGCCCCATGGAACTGTTCCTTACGCACCGAGGTATTGCCCGCGAACGATGGAGCTTCTGAGTAGACGCCGGAGCCCGGCTCAACGCTGCTGTGTCTGGCCGGTGACTGTCGTGACCGCCGCTGTTGTACGGCAGGATCGTCCGCATGGATCCAGCCGTGATAGCCGCACTCATCTCGACGCCTGTCGCCTTGGTCGCCGCCGGTGCCGCTTACGCCGCTGGCCGCACGCAGTCCCGTGGTGCCCATGGGGGGCCTGTCGACTCTGTTCGACGCGCGGCGCAACGCGAGGCATACGCCGGGGTGCTGCATGAAGCCCAGGACCTTGCGACCCACATCGGCCCGATCGCCTCCGCGGCGGAGCAATATCAGGTCGTCCGCCGATTGGGCATGGATCCACTAGCATCGGACGAGACCTCGGCGGAGCAGGCGCGGGAAGCATTGAGCAACCTCCCCGTCTCGGACCTTTCCAAGGCCGTCGCTGTCGTGCGGCTGGAAGGTCCGGATCACCTTGCTGACCTCGCAAACCAACTTCTGCACGATGCGTTGACCCTGCACGCGTCGTGCGAACGACACCTCAGCCCCTATCGCAACATCCTCGGCGGACCTCACGCGCTCCCCGGCCATGAGAGGCGACTCGCGGCGACAACAGAGAAGTTCATCGTCGCCGCACGCAGCCATCTGAATCGGCCAGGGTTCGAGCTTTGACTTCGATATGACGTCGGGACACGGCACGTGGGAGTTGAGGGCTAGAGAGGATCCGGCCCACACACGCCACAGTGCTGCTTCCGCGTTCCCTTCAGACGCAGTTCCTCAGCCGTGTACAGGTCGGGGAGCCGCGACCAGTAGTAGGCGCCGTACGCCACGAGTTCCTCGTTCCCCTGCAATCTCTGCAGACCCTTCTCCGCGGAGTTGAGGGTGGGGCAGTCCCAGCGGTGCAGTCGGTTGCCGCTCTGCCCGATCTCGTAGGTGGCGCCGACTGCCAGTTGTCGCTTCCACCGGGAAATGTCGACCTCAGCCTCCCGGTCGACCCGGATGTCGTCGCAGGACCGGCAGATGCCATTCACGTGCTCGCAGGAGCACTTGCTGCAGCGGACACAGGGGACACAGGGGTGGCTGCGCCGCGAGGGGACGACGGGCATTTCATGAGCCGTGAGCGCAAGCCCTTGGTCCGCGTGGTCGCCCGTCTCGACCACGCCAGCGTCTTTCAGCTCGGCCAGGTAGGAATCGACGGACTAACTATCGGGGATACCCGCGAGCACGGCGATCTCTGGCAGGGGGGTCTCGTCGCTGGAGGCGACGAGAACGGCGCACAAGGGGCGGCTGGTGGGACTGAGAGACGCTCAGCAGAGAGCCGCGGTGCATAGTGGCTGTGCGGAGCGGGCGAGAGCGCGATGAATGGGCATGTGAGGCAACCTCCTGCTGCGGCGTTGATCCGTTTGCGAGGGTTTGCGGGCGTGAGCAGAGCCTCCGCGGGGCACACCCCACCGCGTGCATCGGTGAGGCGCAGGTAAACCCTTAGGAGTTTGTGGGCCCTTCATCGGCGTACCGCTGGAGGAAGGCGTGAGCAGCCTCATCGATCTCTTGGACAGGGTCGGGGCGACCCTGGAAGTCGAACCACTCGCCGTGAGTACGCTTGGCGTCGAATTGCTCATGCAGGTAGCGCTCAAGAGGGAACCCACCGCGAGCAGTCCAGCGGAGTTCCAATGTGGCCGCGGAGCCAGCTTGCAACGACTTCACCCGCTGGGCTATGTCCCTCGCAACGCCGATCTTGATTGATTCCGGGGCGTCGTCGGTCGATATGACATACACCCACCGGTCATCGAAGGGAACCTTCTCGCGCACTGCACGAGGCATGGGCTGCTCCATCAGTTCGATCATCTCCTCATACTCACGATCCATCCGCTCGTTGATCGCAACCGTCAGACGGTTCAGCTTGTCTCGAGCTTGCTCGGCAGTGATTGCTCCAGCAGCAATCAGATCGAGGATCTCAACCACAGCTGGGACTTCGATGTCAGTGCCCCAACTGGGAGCGTCTCTTCGCCTGTCGTCGCCCCGCATAAGCCCCCACTGCAGGGTGACGTTCTCGATGCGATGACTACCGAAGGCCAACTGCACTGTGAAGGATTGCGCCACGAGGAGTCCTCTCAGTCCAAAGGGTGGTGTGGTGCCGGATGAGGCCATCGTCGGCGATACCACTGACACCGGTGGTTGCGACGTCCAGCCGGGCTGCGCTGCGCCACCATGAAGAGGGAGCCCGTCTCCTCGAGCTCATCACGAGGGGCCGTGCCACAACGTGCCAGTAGAGGCGGTAAACAGCGGTCACCAGAGGCTTCACCGGAGCTGTTCACAAGAGACGCCCGGCGGCCATCACCCCAGGTCAGCGGCCCTTCATGAGTCGAAGTACAGGGTGATTCCCAAGCTCAGAGTGCGGGTTCGATTCCCGTCACCCGCTCCAAAGAAAAGCCCCAGGCCAGCGGCCGGGGGCTTCTTTGTTGCCTGGACCATTTCGGGGATGTCGTGCCCTCCGCGTGCCCCAAGTCGCGTGCCTCCGCAGCTCAAAGTGGTGCGGAGGCGCGGATTCGCGTGCAGACCCCGCGGTCATCCTGAAGCCTGCGACGGGCCGCGCGTGCCCTGCATCACTTTGCGCGCGTGAGTCCTCAACAGCACGTCTGCAAACTGACAGCGGCGTTTCGTTCTACTCCCTGCGCCGTTCGGCCCCCTCGGTACCCTCCTCAACCTCACGCGCGTAGGGGTGGACGTACTCAGGTTGAACTGGCGGTGTCCGGTGCTTCGATCACGGCGGTTCTATGATCAAGCCGGTCGGCGGCAGGCAGCCGTCGATCAGGTGCGGCCGGAACTGGATCTTCTTCAGCTTGCGTTTGATGACGCGGGTGAGGTGGTGGAGATCGGCGGCGGCGAAGTCGGCCGGCGACCGTTCGAGCAGGGACCAGATGCCTTCCGCCGGGTTCAACTCCGGTGCGTAGCTGGGCAGCTGGGCAGCTGGAAGATCCGCAGCCACTGCTTGTTCTCCTCGGCGAAATCGTAGATCTTCTGGACGAGGTACAGGTTAAGGTTGTCCCAGCACCCCAGACGATGTGCTGCCCATGCAAGGACGCCGCGGGCTGACGACACCGCGCGACCAGGTCATGAATGAAGGATGGCTTCGCCGGTGATCCGGATACCCGTGTCTTCGCCCGGGTGGACGCTGAGGGGGCCTGCGACGCGGACGTCGATCGGGGTGTCCAGGCCGTCGACGGCGACGGTGACCATGGTGTCGTGGCCGTAGAAGCACACGTTCGTCACCGTGCCACGGGCTGCGGCCGTCTCGCTGAGGTGGAGCTGCTCGGGGCGGAGAAGGACCGTACCCGTTCGGCGGACTGCCGTGGGGGTGGCCAGGGAAACAGAACCCAGTGCGGTACTCGCCGTGCCGTACTCAACGGTGGCCGGGAGCAGGACGGCGTCGCCGACGAAGGCGGCGACCCAGGGGTTGGCGGGGCGGCGGTAGAGCTCCTGCGGGGTGTCGCACTGGGCGACCCGGCCGTCGCGTACGACGGCGACGACATCAGCGGTGGAAAGGGCTTCCTGCTGGTCGTGCGTGACCAGGACCGCGGTGGCGCCCGTGGCCTGCAGCGCGGCCCGCACGTCGGCCCGCACCCCGGTCCGCAGGGTGCTGTCGAGGGCGTTGAACGGCTCGTCGAGTAGAACGAGTTGGGGGCTCGGGGCGAGGGCGCGGGCCAGGGCGATGCGCTGCTGCTGGCCACCGGAGAGCTCGTGGGGCATCCGGTCGCCGTAGCCCGGGAGCCCGACCAGCTCCAGCATTTCGTCCGTACGGCGGCGACGGGTGGTGCGGTCGAGGGCGGTCAGGCCGAAGGCCACGTTGCGGGCCACGCTCAAGTGGGGGAAGAGCGCGCCCTCCTGGGGGACGATGCCGATCTGCCGGTGTTCCGGCGGCAGGTACACGCCCGGGCCGGTCAGCACGCGTCCACCGACCGTGACCGTGCCCGCGTCGGCGCGCAGGAAGCCGGCGATGATGCGGAGCATGGTCGTCTTGCCGCAGCCGGAGGGACCGAGTACGGCGGCCAGGGCGCCGGCGGGCACGGTGAGGTCGAGGCCGTCGAGGACGGGTGGGGCAGCGGCGCCGCCGCCGTAGGACTTGGTCAGGCCTTCGATGCGCAGTTCGGTCATGTGCGGTGCCTCCCGAGGAGGTAGGAGGGGATGGCCGCGAGGAGGATCAGCGCGGCGGCGTACGGAGCCGCGGCCGCGAAGGATCCGCTGCCGGTCTCCGTCCACAGCCGGGTGGCCAGGGTGTCCATGCCGGTCGGGCGCAGCAGCAGGGTGGCGGGGAGTTCCTTCATGCAGACCACGAAGGTCAGCGCGGCTCCCGCCGCGACTCCGGGGGCGGCCAGGGGCACCGTGATCTCGCGCAGCACGCGCCAGGGGCTGCGGCCCAGCGACCGGGCCACGTCCTCCAGCGCGGGCGGGGCCTGGAGGACGGCGGCGCGGGTGGCGGACACCGCGACGGGCAGGAACAGCACGGCGTACGCGCAGACCAGCAGCGGGAGTTCCTGGTAGAGCGGGCGGGCGTAGCGCACCGCGAAGAAGACGAGGGAGAGCGCCACGGTGATGCCGGGCAGCGCGTGGCCGGCGTACGCGGACTGCTCGAGCAGATGCGCAGTGCGGCCGCGGTAGCGGGCGGCGATCACCCCGACGGGCAGCGCGAGCACGGTGGTGAGCGCGGCGCCCGCGGCGGCGACGCCCAGGGTGGCCCAGGCCGTCTCGGCGAGCCCGGCCGGATCCCAGGTGGCGGAGGAGCCGACGGCCAGCCAGTACCCGAGCGTGGCGAGCGGGAAGCCGACGGCGGCGGCCGTGACCACCCCGCACCAGCCCAGCGCGGGCACCCTCCAGCGCCCGAGCGGTGCGGGGACGGCCGGGCGGGCGGTGCCGGTGCCGGTACGCGCGTAGCCGGCGCGGCCGCGCGTACGGGCCTCGGCGGCGACCAGGGCCACGGTGAGCAGGACCAGGACGACGCTGAGCGCGGCGGCCGGGGTGCGGTCGAAGCTGGAGCGGTACGAGGTGTAGATGCCGCGGGTGAAGGTGTCGTAGCTCATCAGCGAGACCGCGCCGAAGTCGGAGAACACGTACAGCGCGACCAGCACCGCGCCGCCCGCGGCGGCCGGGCGCAGCTGCGGGAGGGTGACGCGCCGGAAGGTGCGCACCGGGCCGAGGCCGAGCGAGCGCGCGGCCTCCTCCTGGGCGGGATCCGTCCCGCGCAGGGCGGCGGCCACCGGCAGGTAGACGTACGGGAAGCTCACCAGCGTCAGGGACAGCGCGGCCCCCGTGAACCCGGCCAGTTCGGGGAAGGCCGACAGCCAGGAGAAGGCGGCGACGTAGCTGGGCACCGCCAGCGGCAGGGTCGCCAGCACCGACCAGCCGCGCGCCCACGGCAGTGCGGTACGGGCGGTCAGCCAGGCCAAGGAGATCCCGAGGACCAGGCTGGCCGCCACGACGACAGCGGCGAGGCCGACGCTGCGGGTGAGCAGCAGACCGCTCTGCTCCGTGGTGACGATGGACCAGGCGTATCCGGGACCGCGCTCAAGCGACCGGACGGCGAGGTATCCGAGCGGGAGCACGGCGAAGACTGCGGCTACCGCGGCCGGGACGACCAGAGCCCACGGGGGTCTGCGCGCGCCGGACCGGCGCGGTGTGGTCTTGACGGTGACTGCAGGCACGGTCAGACGAGTCCGGTTTCCCGCAGCATGGCCAGGGTCTCCCTGAGCGAGTCGAGCTTGCCCAGGTCGATCTTGGGCGCCTGGAGGGAGTCCAGCGCGGGCAAGCCCTTCTCGGGGGCGACGCCGGCCGCGAGCGGGTACTCCTTCGTCTCCTCGGCGAAGTAGGTCTGCGCGTCCTTGGAGAGCAGGTAGTCGGCGGCCTTCTGTGCGAGCCCGCTCTCCTTGGGGGACTTGCCCTTGAGGAGTCCGACGCCGGCGACGTTGACCAGGCCGCCCGGGTCGCCGTTCGGCAGGAACCGCAGCTTCGCCTTGAGCTTGCCCTCGCCTTCCTCGGCGGCCTTCTCGTACCAGTAGTAGTGGTTGATCAGGCCGACGGAGACCTGGCCCTCGTCCACGGCGGTGAGGATCTCGGTGTTCTTCTCGTACGCCTTGGGGGCGTTCGCCTTGAAGCCCTTGAGCCAGGTGCGCGTGGCGTCGTCCCCCTCAAGGACCCGCATGCCGGTGACGAAGGCCTGGAAGGAGGCGTTGTTCGGGGCGTATCCGATCTTGCCCTTCCACTCGGGCTTGACCAGCTCGTGGACGCTGGTCGGCGGCGTGGGGGCCTTGGCCGGGTTGTACGCGAGGACGCGGACGCGGCCGGACACGCCGACCCAGTTGCCGGCGCTGCTCCGGTAGGCGGGGTCGACCTGGTCGAGCGTGGTCTGCGGCAGCGGGGCCAGGCGGCCTTCCTTCGACAGCGCGCCGAGGGCACCGGCGTCCTGGGAGAAGAACAGGGCGGCCTTGGTCTTGTCGCCTTCTTCGAGGATCTGCGCGGACAGTTCGGCGCCGTCGCCGTAGCGGACGTCGATCTTCGCGCCGAGCTGCTTCTCCATCTTCTCGATGAGCGGCTCGACGATCTTCTCGTTGCGGCCGGAGTAGATGACGATGTCACCGGGCTCCTCGCTGCAGGCCGCGAGGCCGGGCAACAGCAGGCCCAGACCGAGGAGCGGGGCGGCGAGTCGGCGGGCCGTGGGGCGTCGCATGGTGATGCCTTCCTGATATGGCTTGCGTGGTGTCGCCGGACATCGCGTCGTCACGGGGCCGTAGGGAGCGGGCGGCGGAGCGGCCCATCGGAGACCGCAGAACCTATGAATAAGGTAAAGCTAACCTCACCGTCAAGAACGGCGTGATAACGGCTTGTCCGCGGCCACGAAAGCGCTGGCGCGCACCGGCCACGCACGCCCTGCGCGCCGCCCGTGATGATTCTGTGCCTTTCCATTGAGGTAAGGCTCGCCTAAGGTTCCCGCTGTGCTCACCCCCCACCATCCCTTGCCGGGCATAGCGGACACCCAGCAGACGCTGTTCGCCCGGCACCTCGCCTCGTACGGAGATCGTCCGGCTGTCCTCGGCCCCGACGGCGATCTGTCGTACGGTGAACTCGCCGAACGGGTCGCCGAGACGGTCGGCCGCCTCGGCACGGACCACCGGCGCCTCGTCCTGCTCGCAGGCGCCAACACCGTCGACGCGCTCGTCGTCTACCTCGCCGCCCTCGCGGCCGGGCACCCGGTGCTGCTGGTCCCGGGTGACAACGAGGAGGCCGTGCGGTCCCTGACCGCCGCCTACGATCCGGATGTCGTGGCCCGGCCGGACGCCGACGGCCGGTGGGTGATCGACGAACGCAACCCCGTCTCGGCGCACAAGCTCCACCCGGAGCTCGCGCTGCTGCTCAGCACCTCCGGGTCCACCGGATCGCCGAAACTGGTGCGGCTGTCGTACGACAACCTCCAGGCCAACGCCGAATCCATCGCCGACTACCTCGGCATCCGCGAGGACGACCGCGCCGCCACCACCCTGCCCCTGCACTACTGCTACGGCCTGTCGGTCGTCAACAGCCACCTGCTGCGCGGCGCCGCCCTGATCCTCACCGGCCTCTCCGTCGCCGACGAGCGCTTCTGGACTCTCTTCCGCCATCGCCGCGGTACCGCGCTCGCCGGGGTCCCGTACACCTTCGACCTGCTCGACCGAGTCGGCTTCACCGGCATGGACCTCCCCCACCTGCGGTACATCACCCAGGCCGGCGGCCGACTGGCGCCGGAGAGGGTCACCGCGTACGCGGAGCTGGGCCGGCGGCGTGGCTGGGCCCTGTATGTCATGTACGGGCAGACCGAGGCCACCGCGCGCATGGCCTACCTCCCGCCCGACCTCGCCGCGACGCGTCCGCGGGCGATCGGAGTCCCGGTCCCGGGCGGCTCCTTCCACCTCCAGCCCCACCCCGACTGGCCCGGCCAGGACACCGGCGAACTCCTCTACGCGGGACCGAACGTCATGCTCGGCTACGCCGAACGCCCCTCGGACCTCCGCCTCGGCCGCACCACCGACGAGCTCCACACCGGGGACATCGCCCGGCGCACCGTGGACGGGCTGTACGAAATCGTGGGCCGCAGCAGCAGTTTCGCCAAAATCCTCGGCCTGCGGATCGACCCCCAGCAGACCGAGTCCCTGCTCGCACGGCACGGCTTCAGCGCCTGGTGCGCGGGCGCCGACGACGCCCTCGTCGTGGCCACGGCGGGCGACACCGGCACCGACCCCGCCGAGGTACGCCGGATCGTGACCGCCGCGTGCGGCCTCCCGGCCCGCGTGATACACGTCCACGTCCTGCCCGAACTGCCCCGCCTGGCCACCGGAAAGCCCGACTACCAGGCCGTACGCGCCCTCGGCCAACTCCCCGGGGAGACAGCGGCCCGGTCCGCGAACCTCACCGACCTGCTGCGTCTGTACGCCGAAATCCTCGACCGCGGTGAGGTCACCGAGGACAGCAGCTTCGTCTCGCTGGGCGGCGACTCCCTCTCCTACGTCGAGATGTCCATCGCCCTGGAGGAGGCACTCGGCCACCTGCCGGACGACTGGCACACCCTGACGATCCGCGAACTCCCCGGCGCGCAAGCGAAACTGGACTCGAACCCCGGACCCCGGGCCGGGCGTCGGCGCCGCCTGGAGACCGGTATCGCCCTGCGCGCCGCCGCGATCGTCTTCATCGTCGGCTCACACATCCCCGACATCTTCTACATCAAGGGCGGCGCTCACCTGCTGCTGACGGTCGCCGGGTTCAACCTCGCCCGCTTCCACCTCACGCCGTCCGCCGAACGCCGCGACCGCATCCGGAGCCTGGGGCGCGGCATCGGCCGGGTCGCCCTGCCGAGCATGGCCTGGATCGGCCTCGTGATGCTCGTCAAGGACGACTACGACCTGGCCAACCTCTTCCTGTTGAACAGCGTCCTGGGGCCGCACGGGGACACACCCCACATGCAGTTCTGGTTCGTCGAGGCACTCGTCCACCTGCTGATCGCCCTGGTGGCACTGCTGGGTCTGCGGTCCGTGGACCGCGCCGAACGCCGCTTCCCCTTCGCCCTTCCCATGGCCGTCGTGGCGGCCGGACTGACCACGCGCTACGACGTGTTCGGCCTGGCGGACCGCTTCCACGTCCCTGAAGCGGTCACCGTCTTCTGGCTCTTCGCGCTGGGCTGGGCCGCGGCGAGGGCGAGCACCGTACGCCGGCGATGGCTGGTGACGGCGGCGGCGGTAGCCACCGTTCCTGGCTTCTTCCCCGGCCTACAGCCGTTCCGGGAGGCTCTCATCATCGCCGGATTCGCACTGCTGGTGTGGGCACCGAGCCTGCCAAGCCGCGGATGGATCAACCGAGCGGCCGGGATCCTGGCCGGCAGCTCGCTGTACATCTACCTCACCCATTGGCAGATCTACCCCCACTTCCACGGGTCCTACGGCTGGCTGGCGCTGTTCACCTCTCTCGCCTTCGGCATCGGCTACGCCGAAGTGGCCACGCGCGTGGCACGGAAGCTGCCCGCACTCCTCCGCCACGCCCGCGGTATCCACACGTCCGCTCGTGCGGCCGACGTGTCGTAAGCCTGGGCCCGCGCAGCCAACGCAGCTTGCTCTACGTGGTCCCGCCTGAAGGGCCACAACAGCAGTTCATGGGCTGTCCAAAGGCTGGTGACGGGCTCGAGTCCCGCATCCGCTCCATGACAAACCCCAGGCCGCCGACCTGGGGCTTGCCTTTCGCCTGCGTCTCCTGACCGGTACGGCTTGTGTCAGGTCAGGGCGGTGATGACCTCTCTTGCCGCCCGTTCGCCCTCGGTGGCACCGCCTTCCATGAAGCCCTGGAAGTCATAGCTGCAGTGCTCGCCACCGATGTGGACGCGGCCCTGTGCGGTTCCCTCGTACTTGGCGTACTTGTGGAGGTAGCCGGTCGGCCAGTACGAGTACGCGCCGAGGGAGTACGGGTAGCGGTGCCAGGCCGAGAGTTGCGCGCGCCCGGTCCAGGCGGCTTTCGTGCCGGGGAAGAAGGCGTCGATACCCGTGAGCATCCGGCCCGCGAGTGCGCGTACGTAGGGGTCGGAATCGGTGGCGAAGGGGCTTGCCGGAGTGAGCGAGCCGGCCAGGCTGCCGCCGCCGTACTGGAGCAGGATGCCCGCGTTGCCCGGTTGGACCTTGGTGGTGTCCCAGGTCTGCTGGACGTCGGTGTCGGTGAAGCAGTCCCCCGCGGAGACCCCCGGCCAGGTGCCGGTGCCGCGCCAGGGGCGGCTGGTGAACTGCATGTTGAGCTTGGTGCAGTAGCCCATCCGGGCGTCGCGCAGCAGGTTCTTCATCAGCGGGTCGAAGCCGGCCCCGGTGAGGTCGATCCGCTGGAGGATCGGCAGTGGCAGGCACAGGATGGTGTGGTCGGCGACGACGGTCCGGGTGGCGCCCGCGTCGTTGAATGTCAGGGTCTGCGTGCCGTCGGCGGCGACGCGTACGGCGGTCAGCTCTCGGCCCATCACGAGCGAGCCGGCGGGCAGGGCCTGGGCGATGGCGTTCGGCAGCTGATCGTTGCCGCCGGTGATGTGGTAGCGCTCGTTGGACAGGCCCCAGACGTTGAAGTTGCCGGGGTTGGGCTGGTAGCCCATCAGCAGAACCAGCGCGAGCGCGGACTGCTGATCGGTGTCGGCGCCGTACTCGACGTTGTACGCGACGTCGATGAAACGGCCGAGCTGCGAGCCGTGACCGCCGGGAATCCTGGTCTCGATCCACTGGTACAGGGTCATGTTGTCGAGGGCGGTCCCCGCGGGGGTGGCCGAGTTCCAGGAGACCTCGCCCGCGTCCTGAAGGTCACGGCGCAGCGCCTGGTAGACGGCCTTGAAGTCCTCGTCGGCCTGTACGCGGGGGTAGTAGGTGCCGTTGAACCAGAGCACTTCCTCGGCTCCGTTGGGTCCGCCTCCGAGGAAGTCCTCGGTGGGCAGGTCGAAGCGGCGGCACAGCTCCAGGATCTTCTTGTGGCTGGTGTCGATCAGCTCGCCGCCGATCTCGGAGGTCTGCCCGTACGCCCACAGTGAGCGCTGGCTCCACATCCGGCCGCCGACACGGCTCGGGTTGGCCTCGTAGAGCGTGCAGTTCACCCCGGCGTCCTTGAGGGTGAGGGCGGCGGTCAGCCCAGAGATTCCGGCGCCGACGATCGCAACGCGGGCGAGGGTGACAGGCTCCTTGTCGGGGATGGCTTCGACCGCGTAGGCAGTCGCGCCTGCCGACGAGGCGAGGGCGGTACCGAGGCCCAGGGCGGCGGCCCGGCCGAGGAGTTGGCGGCGCGTGGAGCCGCGGACCTCGGCGACGGGCAGGTCGAGCCGGCGGGCGACGGCGTGTTCGAAGGCGAGCTGCCGGAGCGCGTGCATCAGTGGCGAACGGGCCATGGCGGTGGCTCCTTCTCAGATGGTGGCGACGGAGGGGGCGGGGGCGTCGGTGCGCTGGGCGGCGTCTTCCAGGACGACGCGGCCGATGATCTCGTAGCGCTCGGGGGCCTTGAACTTCAGCCACAGGCCGAGTCCCAGCCCGCCGAAGAACACCACCCCGACGATCCACGGGATCAGCGTGAAGAAGAACGAGTCGGCGGCGAGTCCGGCCGCGGTCTTCATGTTGACCAGCAGCAGGACGACCACGGCCGCCATGGCGATCCCGCCGATCAGCGGAGCCGTGAAGGTGCGGAACCAGTGCCGGTCCTCGGGGTGGTTCTTGCGGAAGTAGCCGATCACGGCGAACGAGCACAGGGTCTGGACGATGAGGATCGCCATCGTGCCGAGGATCGCGAGCAGCGTGTAGAGGTGGATGTACGGGTCCTGGCCCGTCAGCCAGAACAGTGCGACCAAGGCGGTGGCGATGGCCGTCTGGACCAGGGACGAGACGTACGGGGACCCGTGCTTGGCGTGGGTGCGGCCGAGTCCGGGGTGCAGGAATCCCTCGCGGCCGATGGCGTACAGGTAGCGGGCGGCGCACTGGTGGAAGGCCATGCCGCAGGCGAAGGAGCCGGTGAGCAGCAGCCATTGGAAGGCGTCGACGGCCCAGGCGCCGATGAAGGTCTGGGTGGGCGCGAAGAACAGGTCGAGGGGGCTGGCGGAGGCGGACAGTTCCACGGACTTGGTGAGGCCGTTGCCGGCGATGGTCATCCAGGAGACGTAGATGTAGAAGAGGCCGACGCCGACGACGGAGATCAGCGTCGCCTTGGGGATGACCCGTTTCGGGTCGCGGGACTCCTCGCCGTACATGGCGGTGGATTCGAAGCCGACCCAGGACCAGAAGGCGAAGAAGAGGCCGAGTCCGGCGGAGGTGCCGGTGAAGGCGTTCTTCGGGTTGATGGGTTCCGTCGGGATGCCGTCCGGGCCGCCGCCCGCGATGAGCACGGCGGTGGCGACGGCGAAGAGGACGGCGATCTCGGCGACGAGCATCACGCCGAGGGCCTTGGCCGTGAGGTTGATGTCGAAGTGGGCGAGGGCGGCGGTGATCGCCAGCATGGCGGCCGCGTAGACGATCCACGGCAGGTCGATGCCGAGCTGATCGTGGACGGTGGTCTTGGTGAAGTAGGAGAAGACACCGACGATCGATGCCTCGAAGACGATGTACGCGAGGACCGCGAGCATCCCGGAGGCCATGCCCGCGATCCGGCCGAGGCCGTGCGAGATGTACCCGTAGAAGGCGCCGGCGGCGGTGATCCGCTTGGCCATGGCCACGTAGCCGACGGCGAAGACGGTGAGCACGACGGTCGCGAAGAGGTAGCCGGCCGGGGCGCCGATGCCGTTTCCGAAGCCGACGGCTATGGGGAGGTTGCCGGTCATCGCCGTGATGGGGGCAGCGGTGGCCACGGCCATGAACACGACGCCGACCAGGCCGACGGAGTTGGCCTTGAGCCGCTGGACCTGGGGTGTGCCGGACGTGCCCGGCTGCGTGCTGGTCGTATCCGCGCTGACGGCCCTGCGGCCGCCCGCGCCGGTCTCCGTGCTCATGGCTCCTCGTTCCTGTCGTGAGGGCGCCCACTCTCACAGCACGTGACGCACGCCACAATCGGCATATGGTTCGGTAATTGCCCTGCGCAGCCGACGAGTTGTCGGCCCGGATGGGGACACTTCTGCCTCCGTAACCGCCCGGTGATTTACCCGGAACAGGACGGCCTGTATCTGCCCACAACAGGGATGGCCGGGCCTGGAACGTGGTTCAGCGGGGGTTCCACCGCGACCACCCCCGGGTCCAGCCCCTTGCGGTCGACAAGCCTGTTGCGCCCGCAACACCGCCCAGGCGCTGCCGGTCAGGCCTCGGAGTAGCGGTTCCGTCGAGCCGAGAAGCGGCTCGCAACGACGCGTGCCGCGCACGTGCCCCAGCCGTGCCCTTCAGGGCGGTAAACAGCGGTCAACACGAGTGTCGGAAGACCCGTCAAGGACCCCATCCGACCGGAAGAACAGCAGGTCAGGGCCACTATCACCGATCCAGGCGGCATTGATTCCCAAGCTCAGAGCGCGGGTTCGATTCCCGTCACCCGCTCTCGGAAGTAGGCCCAGGTCAGCGACCTGGGCCTACTTCGTTACCCCTGGCCCGCTTCGCTTCAGCCGGGTTGTGCCACAGGACAGTTGGAGCCTCTCGGAGCGGGAGGGGCTCGGCGATCACCGAGCGCGGCCGAGCAAGAACTACACCTGCGGATCGCTCTTCACACCGAGCTCGCCCTTGAGCGCAGGTTTCGATCCGGTCGGCGATGAACCGGGTGAAGTGGTTCTCCTTCCTGATCCGTACGACTTGCCCCCGAGGTCGTTGGAGCTCGGCGAGCTGATCTGGCCTGGTTTCCCTGTACGCCGTTGGGGTGAAGCCTCAAGTCGACGGGATTCCGGGCCCGGACCGAAGGGGAAGAACCAGCCTTGTGACAGGTCAAGTAGCAGGACACGTAATTCCGTACGAGGTACAGGGCAGAGGGCCCGAAAAGGTCCTCGCGCTTCACCACTGGCTCGGCGACAGGTCCAGCTTCGGCCATCTGCGGCAGCACCTGGACGGGGACGCGTTCAGCTACGCGTTCGTGGACTGCCGTGGGTATGGCAAGGCGATGGACACCCCCGGCACTTACACGATGGAGGAGGTCGCGGCGGACGCCCTCGCCGTGGCCGACGACCTCGGCTGGGACACCTTCTCGGTCATCGGTCACTCCATGGGCGGCAAGGCGGCCCAGCAGATGCTGCTGGACGCCCCCTCGCGGATCCGCTCGATCGTCGGCATCTCGCCGGTACCCGCATCCGGGTTCCCGCTCGAAGGGGAGATGTGGGAGCTATTCGTCGGGGCCGTGGAGGACCCCGGCAACCGCAGGACGATCTTCGATGTCACCACCGGCAGTCGGCACGACGATGCGTGGCTGGACGCCAGAATGAGCGGCTCGGAACTCTCCTCGCGGGCGGCCCTGCGCTCGTATCTCGAATCCTGGACGCGTGGTCCCGACATCCACGAGCTGGTCGAGGGAAACACGACGCCAGTGCTTGTCGTGGCCGGTGCGAACGACCCCGCAATGGGCCCCGAGACCATGCGGTCCACCTGGCTGCAGTGGTATCCGAACGCCGAGTTCGAGGTCCTCGACGATGCCGGCCACTTCGCCCCGGACGAAAGTCCGGAGGCCCTGGCGATGGTGATCGAGAGGTTCCTCGGCGCCAGGTAGGTCGGGCCGGCCAAGCCCGTTCAAGTGGCAGATGGTGCGGATAACTGTGCAGGACAAGCTGGAGTACTGGTGGATGCGGTCCGAGGACGCGGCCGGGGACGCCTGGCCGGCGTTGCGGGGGCGCCGGTCCTGAGCGGGTGGCGGCGACCCTCCGGGTGGGCAGGGGGGCGTCCCGGCGCACGCCTCCTTGGACCGTCCCGCTGATACACATCAGTGCCGCGCGTGATCAGCTACTGCGATGGAAGCCATCATCGCCAGCGCGATAGCCGTCCTGGGGACGCTGCTTGGCTCAGGGATCACCCTCGCGTTTCAGCAGCGCACCGTCGACAGGGGCCACGAGTTCTTACGCGGCGAGAAGCTGCGGCAGGAGCGCCTGGACGCCTACTCGACGTATGCCGGCGCGCTGGTGAACTACCGGCGTTGCCTGATTCACCTGTGGTTCTGTCTGCACGACCGGCCGCCCCGGGAGGATGCCGACGGAGTCCAGATCCGGGCCCACGACCTTCGATCCGCCGCCCAAGAGGCTTTGTTCCGTGCGCAGATGCTCACCGAGGACCAGGTTCTGAGCGAGGCGGCGAAGGCCGTTCTCGACAGCATCGCGAACCTGCACAAGACTGGCAGTCGGGCAGAGCTCGACGAACGTCGGACAGTCACCCGGGACGGCATCAGCGACTTGGTCGTCGCTGCCAAGCGGCATCTCTGAGCCACACCGCTGGGCCACACCGCTGTGCAGCGCCTCTGGAGTGCGAACCAGAATCGCGCAGCGGTGAGGGGCCGCCACGTCCGCTCCTCCCGTATCGCCCCCCTCGCGGGAAACCCCCTGCTCACCTGTCAGTGCCATGCCATACGCTGCCTCCTAGCAGCCGCGCCCCGCGCGTCACCGCATGTCAGCGGTCATGTCCGGGCGTTGCGCGGCGCTCTCAATACCCGGTCATCCACCGGGTTTCCTTGTGGGGGGAACACCACTGTGCGTACGCGCAGCATCTCGACCGCGACAGCGCTCGCGGTCCTTTTCAGCTCGGCGGCGCTGAGCGTCGCCGCGGCCGGTTCGGCTTCGGCCGCATCCGCCACCGTGGCCACACCCGGCGGCATCGTCGCGGACGGCGCCCTGAAGCGTGTCTTCGTCGGCGACCGCTCGGCCGGGAAGATCCTGGCCACCGACTACACCGGCGCCCTCGTCGACTCGGTGAGGGGCATCAAGGGGGTCTCCGGCCTGGCCCTGTCCGACGACGGCGCCACTCTTTACGCGGCGGCGGAGGGCAGTCACGAGATCGTGGTCATCGAGGCGGCCACCCTCGACGTCAAGGCCCGCCACCCCGTCGCCACCGACACGGGCCCGCGCCATGTCGCCTTCTCCGGCGGCAAGGTGTGGTTCTCGTACGGCGACCAGTGGGACGGTGACCTGGGCTCCATGGACCCGACGGTCGGCCCGGCGAGCGGGATCGACCCGGTGGCACTGGAGCAGTTCCCGAAGTCGGGCAACGCGGGGGTCTGGGGCCCGGCGCTGCTCGACACCGACCCGTCATCGCCCGGCCTGCTGGCCGTCGGCCAGACCGGCGTCTCCACGGACTCGATGGCCGTCGTCGACGTCTCCGGCGCCACTTCGCAGCTGACCGCCTGGCACCAGGCCGACTACACGCTGAACAAGGGCATCGGGGACATCGACCTCGTGCCCGGCGCCCCGCAGGTGCTGGTCAACGGCGCCCAGCGGAACGCGTACGCGGACGGGAAGTTCACCGCCGCCGGCTCGTACCCCTCGGGGCAGCGCGCCGACATCGCGGCGAACGGACTGATCGCGCAGGCCGGTGGCGCCCAGGTGGCGGTCTTCCGGCCCGGCGCCACCAAGCCGGTCCGTACGTACGCCACCAGCGCGACCGGCACGGCCGCCCTGACGTGGGCCCCGGACTCCTCACGGATCTTCGCGCTCGTGGGGACGGGCAGCGGCTACACCCTGGAGGTGCTCACCGACCCGACGCTGAACGTCCCGAGCCTGTCCGTGAGCGCCCCGTCGAAGGCCACGCGCGGCAAGAAGCTCACCGTGACCGGGAAGCTCTCGGCCACCGTGCCGCTGCCGAGCGGTGTCTCGCTGAAGGTCACCCGCACCGACCTGGACAGCCCCCGCGGCAAGGCGCTGGCCTCGGTCCCGGTGAAGGCGAATGGTTCGTACAGCTTCACCGACACCCCGCCGGCCGGCGGCACGGTCACGTACCGGGTCGCCTACGCGGGCGACGCCGGGCACACGACGGTCAGTGCGACCGACAAGGTCACGGTCTCCCGTACAACGCCGACGCTGAGCGTGAACAAGAACGGCAAGCTCTACAACCACGGCGCCGACGTCTCCTTCACCGCGCACCTCGGCTCGACGTACAAGAACCGCACGGTCGAGATCTGGGTGGACCCGTACGGCGGTGACAGGCCCAACAAGCTGGTGAAGACCGGAAAGGTCAACTCCGGCGGCAACCTGTCGGCCACGGTGGACATGACGCGGGACGCGGTCATCACCGCGGTCTTCAAGGGTGACGCGCGCACCGCGCCCAAGAAGGCGAAGTCCACGGCGTACGCCAGGGTCAAGATCTCCACCGCCGTCTCCAAGCACTACAAGACGGGCAAGATCGGCTCGACGTCGTACTACTGGTTCCACAAGAGCACCGACCCGGTCCTCACCACGACCATGAGCTACTACCAGGGCCGTCAGCAGCGCTTCGACCTGCAGGTCCACTCCGGCGGCAGGTGGCAGTCCGCGAGCTCGGAGTACTTCGCGCTCGGCACGAACGGGAAGTCGGCCGTACAGCTGGGAGCGCCCGGACAGTCCGGGATCAAGGCGCGGATGCGCTCGGTGTACGTTAACGGGTCGTCCGGCGACACCGTGAACTCGACGACGAACGGGCCCTGGAAGTACCTGTACTTCTCCAACTAGCCCGTTGGTTACGTGAAAACCGCGTTCCCAGCACGAAGTGACAGCCCCGGGTCGGACGGCCCGGGGCTCTCGCCCGTCCGGGGAGTGTGGGGCTGTCCCCGACCGGTCAGAGCGGGAGGACGCGGAACGCCTTGTGGCTGCCGAGCGGGCGCACGGCACGGAGGTCGCGGCGGTCCAGGGTGAGGATCGCGTCCGTGACATGAGCCTGCTGCGAGACTGGGCCGACGCCGAGGGCTGGAACCCGGGCCATGCCGACGGCCCCGCGTTCTTCGCCACCGACCCGCAGGGCTTCCTGATCGGACGCCTCGACGGTGAGCCCGCCGGACGCATTTCGGTCGTACGGTACGGCGCGGCCTCCCCCGAGGTGGCCGCCGCCCTGGTGGGCGCGCTCGCGGCCACCACATCGGGCGAGCCGGTGGCGATCGACGTGCCCGACTTCAACACGGCGGCGGTGGGTTTGGTGGAACGGCTGGGTCTGGCACCGACGTTCGAGACGGCGCGCATGTACACCGGGCCCGCTCCGGAGATCGACCGGGCCGGCCTGTTCGGCGTGACGAGTCTCGAACTGGGCTGATTGCGAGCCGACTTCAGGGCATTGGGGCCCGGTGAGGGGGTCCGGGGCAGTGCGCCCCGGACCCCCGGTTCAGCTACACGCCACCGCTGCCGTACGGGCGGGTGATCGCTTCCATGGCATGACCCGCGGGGTCCATGAAGTAGACGCCACGACCGCCGTCGTTGTGGTTGATCTCGCCGGGCTGCTTGCCGTGCGGATCGGCGAAGTACTCGGTGCCGGATTCCTTGACGCGCTGGAAGATCCCATCGAACTCCTCCTCGCTGACGAGGAAGGCGTAGTGCTGCATGACGATGGACTCCGGCGGAACGAGCGACTGCTCGGCGACCGGCGGGTCGACCTGTCCATGCTCCGCATGGCCGACGGAGTCAACCTCGCCCGTAAACGATGACGGGCCGTTCCGAACGGCCAGTTCGAGCACATTTCCCGGAGTCCGAAAGGCGCTCCTGACGGGTGCTGAAAACGACGCTACCTTTCTCCCGGCGCGCAAGGGGGAAAAGAGCATGTCGTTGAACGTTTCAGCATTACGGAAGAAATTCGTGGCCGAAATATCCGGCACTCCGCGCGATCTTCTGACCGAGCGCGGTGGTCATTATCTGCAGAAAGCCCTCGCCGCCCACGCGGTCCTGGTGATTCGTGGGCTGGAGCTCGATCCGGCCGAACATCTCGGGCTGACCCGGTTCCTGGGTCAGCCCGAGACCGTCACCGACCTGCTCAACCAGCACGCGGACAGCGACGACATCCTCGTCGTGGACAACTCCCGGGAAGCGCCGGTGGTGGGCAACCAGTGCTGGCACTCGGACCGTTCGTTCCTGACCCGCCCGACGCGCCACACACTCCTGCGCGCCACCGTGGTGCCGGACCGCGGCGGCGACACGCTGTTCGCCGACATGACCGGGGCCTACGCGCAGGCCCCGCCGTCCTGGCGGGAATCGCTGTGCACCGCCGCCGGAGTGCACACGTACGACAGGATCGCCCTCCTGCGTTCAGTGATCCACCGGCGACCCGTCGAATCGGGGTACGCCGAGAAATTCCCGGCCGTACGCCATCCGCTGGTGCGGGTCCATCCGGAAAGCGGGGCGCCGGCCTTCTATCTCAATGAGTTGTGCCTCACGGACATAGAAGCGCTCGACGGCGCCCTCATCGGAATTCCGGTGGAAAAACTCAACGCGTATGCGACGGAAGAGCGTTTCGTCTACCGACACCGCTGGCAGGCCGGTGACCTGCTCATCTGGGACAACGCCCGGGTCATGCACCGCGCCGACGTGTTGCCTCCCGGCCTGCCGCGCGTGCTGCACCGCACCACGACGTCCGGCTGCAGGCCCCGGTTCGCCAGACACCTCTCCGCCATGGCGGGCGGCTGAGCCCGGCACGGCCCGCGCGCCGGGTCACCTGCCGGGCCGCGGCCCGGCGAGCCCGGCCAGCGCCGCCTGGTAGCGGTCGCCGAAGTCGATGCGGGTGATGTCCGCGTACCGGTACTTCGTACGGACCTTGGCCCAGCGCGCCTTCGGGCAGACCTCCAGGAGCCGGAGCACCTTGCCACCGCTGTCGGCCAGTGCGCCGATGTACAGCGAATCGGGGTTACCGTCCTCCTCGTACACACCGATGAGCCCGTAGTGCCCGGCAGCGGACTCGGCCAGCGCGCGGGCGTCCTTGAGGCTGATCCGGCCGCGCGGAGCGGGTGGGGGCCATGGCCCGTTGCCCCGCAGCCAGCGCGCCGTGACGTCCTGACGGCCCCGGTGGTCGATCCGCACGATGTCGTCGGTCCTGATCGCCACGAAGCCGTCGAGCTGCACGTTTTGACATTCGGCGATGAGCGTCCAGGAACCCTTCGCCGCGACCACGAATCCCTCGACGGAATCGGCGCCGGGCAGCGAGCGATGCACCCGTACGCGCCGGTGCTCGTCGGCGGCGTCGCGCAGCAGTCGCCGTATCCCTTTGCTCATCCGGCCATGTTCACCGCGCCGGTCCCGGTCCGCCACCCGTTTACGGCGGTGCGCCGGACGAAGAAGCCGCGCCGGGCGAAAACGTACCGGCGCGCGGCCCAGCGCGGGTGCGCGACGAGTCCGCCGGGGGGTCGGTTGCCCCGGGGGCAGGACCCTGTCGGCCCTGGGATCCACCCGGTGCGGGAGTACACGGCCGTGTCGCCCGCCTCCCAGCGGTGCATCCGGTAACGCAGCAGCGGCATCACCAGGATGTACGGGATGCCCGGCACCCCGATGGCGGTGCGGTCACGGGCGACGCTTCGACGGGCCAAAGGGTTGTCCGTACGACGGGAAGTCACCGCACGTGCGACGTTCCGGGTAACCCGGTTGAGCGGACTTGCCCGTAGAACGGCTACGAACGCGCGCCCCCAGGGGACGAATGGCCCATGCCTGCCACGCGCCTCGTCCCGCGCGCGGTGCGCCGGGGCGTCCTGATGGCGCTGCTGGTGCTCACCGCGGTCTTCGCCATGGTGCTGTCCGCGAGCGGGCCCGGCGCCGGGGCGGTGGAGGTGCGGACGATGTCCGCCGCCGAGGGCATGGGCGGTGGCGCCCCGGGAGAGAGCCAGCCTTCGGACACCGCCGACAGCGAGCTGCGGTCGCCGGGCGGCAGCGCCAGGTGCCGGAAGGCGCGTGCGCGGGTTCGTGACGCCGCGCCCCCCTGCCCGCGTACACGACCGGCGGGGTCGTCCGTCCGCGCCGCCGCCGGTCCGGCCCCCGTGCCGCCGCGCACCGTCCGCTGTGTGGTCCTTCGCTGCTGAGCCGGCCCGGCACGCCCCTGCGTACCCACCGCAACAGCAATCGACCACCCGGATCCGTCGCAGCGAAGGAAGTCCCGCATGCCCATCGACCCGTACGCAGCCCTGAACGCCATGGTGCGCGCCGAAGTGGCCCGCTCGCAGGAGCCCGTCATGGACCAGCCCGGCGAGCGGCGCCCCGGCGACAACGGCGACGCCTCCCCGGAAGGGCCGTCGGCCGGAGACGCATCCGCGACCGGAAACCGCGACTGATAGTTTCTACATAGCTGTAGAGGTAAGCGGCTGTCCGCGCCGGGCCACGTGCGGCGCGGACAGCCACGACACCTACGCCTGTAGACATACGCCTGTACGCATAAGCCTGTAGACATACGGAGTTGAACTTCATGGCCCTGTGGGACCGCTTCAAGGAATCCGCCGCGACGATGCAGACCCAGCTCGAGGCGAAGAAGAACGACCTCAAGAGCGGCTCGTTCCGCGACGCGAGCATGGCCATGTGCGCCCTGGTCGCCGCGGCCGACGGCAGCATCGACGCGGCCGAGCGCCAGCGCGTCGCTCAACTCATCGCCACGAACGACGTGTTGAAGAACTTCCCGGCGGACGACCTGCAGCGTCGTTTCAACGCCTACCTGGACAAGCTCACCGCCGACTTCGCGTTCGGCAAGGTCAGCGTCCTCCAGGACGTCGCCAAGGCGAAGAAGAAGCCCGCCGAGGCCCGCGCGGTCATCCAGATCGGCATCATCATCGGCGGCGCCGACGGCGACTTCGACAAGACCGAGCAGGCGCTCGTACGGGAGGCCTGTTTCACGCTGGACCTGCCGCCGCACGAGTTCGACCTGTAGTCACGGCCGGGGCGGTGGTGCCCGGGTCACCCGTCGCGCCGCCGCCCGATCCGCCGCCTTTCCCGCCCCTCAGCCGGGCCCGAAGGCGCGGAGTAAGGTGTCCCGATCCTGGTGATCGCCGGCCCGCTGGCCGCGCGCTGGAGACGGAGCCACTGGTGACGGGATGCGCGACAGGAAGACGAAGCCGACGTCCGCCGGAACGTCGAAGTGGCGGGCAGCGGTCACATCTGGTACCTGGCGGACGTGGCGAAAGAAACGTGCTGGATCACCTACGCGGGCACCGGACACCCACGATCCACGGACCGCCGGTGACCCCGACGGCAGCACCCGCGGCAGGATTCGGGGCAGGATTCGGGGCAGGATTCGGGGGTTATCCAAGTCCGTTGATTGTGCGTATGGTTGACGTCGCAGGCCTCCGGTTCGGTACGCACATATCGGGCACCGGGGGTCTGCGCGCGTGTGCGGAGTGTGTACGCGGGCCGATCTGCGGGGCGTGGCCGGACCCGAGGTCGAGTGCCTGGGCCTGCGCCGTCAGCCCATAGTGTTCCGGCATGTCAGAACACTTGGCCCCCGACCGAACGGCCGGCCTCCCGCCGCTCCCGGCCACGTCCGTCCGGGACCGAGCACGCAACGCTCTGCGGTCCGCCGCCCCCGCCCTGCTCTGGTACGCCGCCGCCCGGCTGACCGGAATGCTGATCCTCGCCGTGGCGGCGCCGCTGAGCGGCAAGGACGCGCTCCACCTGCTGAGCAGCCGGTGGGACTCGGTCTGGTACCAGCGGGTCGCGGCCGACTGGTACGGCTACGAGGTGCGCCTGCCCGACGGCAGTGTCCACGCCGACCTGGCGTTCTTCCCGCTCCTGCCCGCCCTGGAGCGGGGCCTGTCCGAGATCCCGCACATCAGCGTCGCGACCGCCGGGCTGACCGTCGCCTGGACGGCGTCACTGGTGGCCGCCTGGGGCATCTACGCGGTCGGCGCCCGGCTGCGGGACCACCGCACCGGGGTGATCCTGGCCGTGCTGTGGGGGGTGTACCCGACCGCCTTCGTCCAGTCGATGGCGTACACCGAAACCCTGTTCACCGCCGCCGCGGCCTGGCTGCTCTACTGCGTACTCACCGACCGGTGGATCATCGCCGGAACCCTCGCGACGGTGGCCGGTCTCACCCGCCCATCGGCGGCGGCACTGATCGCCGCGCTCGGCATCACGGCGGTGGTGACGCTGGTACGGGACGTCCGCGCGCCGGCACCCCTCGGCCAGGTCCTGCGCCGCCGGTGGCGCTTGATCGCGGGCACCCTGCTGGCCCCGATGGGCTGGCTCGCGTACGTGGTCTTCGTCGGCATCCGCCGAGAGGAGCCCTTCGCGTACTTCACCGTCCAGGGCGACTGGGGCAACCACATCGACGGCGGAGCGGCGCTGGCGGCCTTCATCTGGAAGAACCTCACGGGTCGCGTGCCCCTGGCCGGCCTCGGCCTCTGCGCGGCGATGGCGCTGCTCGCCTGGGTGGTGTGGCTGTGCGTACGCCAACGCCAGCCCCTGCCGGTCCTGGCCTACACGATCGCCCTGGTCCTGCTCTCCCTCATCGGCTCCGGCTACTTCGGCTCCCGCCCCCGCCTGATGATGCCCGCGTTCCCCCTGCTGCTCCCGGCGGCGGTGGCGCTGGCGCGGTGGCGTCCGGTACGGGCCCGCTGGACGCTGGCCGTGCTCGCGCTGGCGTCGGGCGCGTACGGGACGCTCACCCTGCTGGGATCCGGCCCGCCGTAAGCCCGTCCCGTCCCGTGGCTACGCGGTCATGGCGCCGGGTGGCTGGAGGTCGAAGGTGACATGGCCGTGGCGGGTGCCGTTGATCTGGAGCTCGACCGCGTGCTCGCCGGGGTAGTAGCGGCGGGTGGTGATCTCGCGGAACGAGTGCTCGCGGGAGATGTCGAGGGTCTCGTCCGCGCCCAGGACCTTGGTGACGAGCTTGAAGGTCTTGGTGCTCTGCTGCCCGTTCGCGCGCAGGTGGTGGACGACGTAGTCGATGGCCAACCGCACAGGCTGTGCGGCGGTGTTGGTGACGCTCGCGGTGAAGTGAAGGGTCCCGCCGTAGGGAACGACACCCTCGGCGAGGACGGGCCCGCCGATGTCGAGCGCCGGGTCCGCCACGAACCCCATGAGCGCGAGCGCACCGGGGTTCCCCTGCTTGATCAGCGAGCGCAACGCGTGCCGGACGAGACGCGGGGTGTTCTCGTCCGGGGCGGCGAGCCAGGCCCCGGCGCCTAGACGACTTGGTTCGGCAGCACGGTAATGGCGCACAGCGGCGCTGTTCCACTGATTTTCGAGCGCCTCACCGCCAGGTCCCGTCCGGCGGATCATGGACGAAGCCAGAGCCGGATCGCGGTGACGGTGCCGTGGAAGACGTGGGCCCGCTTGTCGTATCTCCGCCCAGGCGGGCGACGCGGATGTCTTCCGCGACTGGAATGAGCTGCGGTTCCTTGCGCGCTCCGGCGGCGTGTTGGTGGGCGCGACAGGAGGTGGAATCCACGCTCGCCATGACCAGGCAGCAGGGCCCGTTCAGCGAGTAGTGCCCCTGGTGTCGCGGCGATGCCGACCGGCCCGTCCCCGTCGGCAACGTCCACGCAGCCACCGGCGCCGGAAGTCGGACGTACGCCTGCGCCGGCTGCGTACAGACCCACAGTCTCGTACCGCTCGCGGACCATCCGGCCGACAGCGACGGACGGCCACGGTCCCGGCGGGTGCTCTGAGCAGCGCGTCAGTCGGTGAGATCGACCCGCACCGTCAGCAGGTTCGTGCCGAACGCCCTGACCGCGCCGCTGTTGAAGCGCGGCAGCGTCTTCAGCCGCGCGCGGGCATCGTCCTGCGGGAGCGGGTGCGCGGTGCCGGTGTGCCAGCGGCCGTTGATACGGACGCGGACCTGCGGGTCGGCCTGGAGGTTGCGTACGTAGTGCGACTTGTCGCCGTACTCGGAGACGAACCAGAATTCGTTCCCGATCCGGCGTCCGCCGAGCGGGGTGCGTCTGGGCAGGCCCGAGGTGCGCCCGGTCGTCTCCAGGAGCGTCTGGCTGGGCGAACGTCTGGCGAGGGGGTTGAGCACCCGCCTCTGGAGCGCGGTGACGGCCCGAAACTTGATCTCGTGCAAGCGCGACATGCGCGTTTCTCCCGTTCGGCGTGGGTGTATCAGGGGTGGTAGAGCACCTGGGCCAGGGCGGAATCAGCCCGTTCGCCCTCAGCCATGTGCAGGAAGTGGTCCAGCTGCCAGGTCTGCGTGCGGCCGGCCTGGCGGTTGGCCGTCGTGGTCCATGGTGGGTAGACGCGGAACGCCCGCTTCCCGCCTGAGCCACTTCTGCCAAGGATGCCGCGCTCGCAGAGCACGTGCCGGGGGAAGACGAACTGCCCGAACCGGCCGTCTCCTTGGGCCCGGTCGTCGCCCTCGCTGCTGTCGCGGGTGCTGATGACGAAGAGGTCCACGGGGTCTTCGACGTCGAAGGGCTGGATCGGGCCGCCCGGGGACCTCTTCCACACCGTGACGAACTGGCCGACCTTCGTCGGGGTCGTTTTCGCCGCCCGGAACCGCACGGACAGGCCGTCCAGGGTGAAGGCGTACGCCCCGTACTCCGCGCTCTCCGCCTCGGGTTCCGGCCGTGAGCAGGTGAAGCCACTCGGGTCGTACAGCAGGGTCTTCGCCGCGAGGAGATCGGGGTGGACCGGGCCCGCGTACGGTCCGCCTGCCCACGGATCGGGGTCGGTGGCTCGGGACCCGGGCGAATCCCCGTGCTGCGTCGTCATTCCCTCATGATGCGTCCTGCGTACTTCGCACTGCGCCGCCGCAGGACCGGCTCCGGGGATTGGTGGGCAGAAGTAGCGTTCCGGAGGAACCGAACAGCTGCGCCACCGTGTCGTGCTCTTTGCACAGCAGCCATCAAACGGGGGTTTCACCATGGCTAAACGTCATATTCGCGCCGCAGCCGTATGCGCCATCGCGGTCATCGCGCTGACCGGCGCCAGGGGCTCGCGCGGCGGCAGTTGTGACAGCGATTCGGGCAGTTCGGGGTCCAGCTCCAGCTCGGGCGGCCACAGCAACAACGGGAGCGGGGACAGCGACAGCTCCACTACGTCCGGGGGCTCGACCGGCGAGGCGGGCAACGTCAGTCGTCCGGCGCCCGCAGCGGGTGACGTGAAGATCGAGGACTGTGTCTTCAAGGAGTCCGAGGTCAAGCTCGTCGCCAAGCTGCGCGTCACGAACACGAACAGCACGAGCAAGACGTACGACTACCGCATCGAGATCGCCTTCAAGGACGCGGCCGGGACCACGATCTCGACCGCACCCGCCGGGGCGAAGCTCGCATCGGGTGCGAGCACGACCACCGAGGCCATAACGTCGCACTACGACCCCGAGCACAAGGAAGTAGTCGCGCGCTGCGAGGTCATCACAGCCACCAAGAGCTGAGGGCGACGCGGCTTCGGCTCCCGGTTGACCGGAGTGCCGACGTACAGGGTCGAGCAGGGTCGCGTGCGTGGTCGGCCCGCGTTTGCTTCGAAGGCATGGACACGTCGCCGGCAGGCAAGGTCGCTCTGGTCGCCGGAGGTACCCGTGGGGCGGGGCGTGGGATAGCCGTGCAGCTGGGGGCGGCCGGGGCGACCGTGTACGTCACCGGGCGCTCCCGCGCGTACCGGGCGGCGCTGCTCCCGCACGCGCAGGGCCCGACCCGCACGCACAGGGCCCCACGTGCGGGTCGGCCCTACTCCCGCGTGTAAAAAACGTAGAACGAAGCGGCGGCCAGCGCGGCGCCGAGCACGGCGCCCATCGTGACGGACCGCAGGATGCTGGTGTCGCCGAGGCTGTGCAGGAAGCCCATCGCGACGCCGAACAGCGCCCCGTAGGCCCCGGCGCGCAGCTCGCGCGGCAGGGCGCCGCCGTTGCGCACCAGCAGCGCGCCGAGTGCGGTCACGATCAGCCCGCACAGCACCCCGAGGAGGACGTTCCAGCCGGTCAGGGAGGAGCCGTCGCGGGCCCTGAAGGCCACGTAGATCCCGTAGAGCACGCCCAGGACGAGGGGTACGCCCAGGGCCGCCGAGAGGTGGTGAGGCCGTAGGGATCGGCCCGGCACCGCCGCATGTGCAGCCATCACAGAACTCCTTCCGCCACACGCGCCCCCACCTCACCAGGTCACACCCGCATCGGCCGCCCGGCAAGTGGATCTAGACGCGGTCCGACGAGAGCGGGACCGGGTCCCGTACCGAAACCAGCGCCAAAACCAGGCCCAATGCCACGGCCGATACCAGCATCAGGTCCGGCACTGACCCAAGTGCAGCAGCTCCGCTCGCGCCCGTCCCCCGCCCGGCCTTCCCTGGTGGAATGCGCACCTTCCTCTCGACGGCCCTGATCGCCCTCGTGGCCGTCCTCGTCCCGCTGAGTGCGCTCGCCGTGTGGGCGGACCGCGAGATCGGGAACACCGACCGCTTCGTATCGGCGACCGCACCGCTGGCCGCCGACGCCGACGTACAGAGCGCGGTGTCCGACCGGGTCACG
Source organism: Streptomyces sp. H27-C3 (assembly GCF_030063415.1). GTDB lineage: Bacteria > Actinomycetota > Actinomycetes > Streptomycetales > Streptomycetaceae > Streptomyces. The sequence continues at coordinate 43,811 of NZ_JASITA010000008.1, forward strand.
GACGAGGCCATGAAGCAGATCGACCTCGGTCCGCTCCAGGGCGGCGCGGCGCAGCTGCTCAACGACGCCGTCACGTCGTACACCGGCACCCCCGGCTTCCAGAAGGTGTGGAACACGGTCACCAGGACCACCCACCAGGCACTCGTCGACGCACTGAACAACGGCAGCGGCGACAGCGTGACGATCGACCTGGCTCCTGTCACCGCGCAGGTCAAGCAGCAACTGACCGACAGCGGGCTGCCGTTCGCGAATCAGATCCCGGTGGACCACACGGACATCACGGTGCTGGAGTCCGACCGCCTCGGCACTTGGCGCGATGTCTTCCACACCCTGGAGATCGCCGGTATCTGGCTCCCTATCGCCACGCTGCTGCTCACGGCGACAGCCCTCCTCCTGGCCGTACGCCGCCTCCGCGCTCTCACGGCCCTGGGCCTGGCACTGGCGGTGGGCGCGATCCTGCTCGGCATCACGGTCGCCGTGGCCCGGGGCATCACACTGGACGACCTCCCCCCGGACGTGGACCGCCCGGCGGCGGGCGCGGTCTACGACGCACTGACGGCCACGCTCCGCACGACGATGTGGGTGGTGCTGGCGGCGGGCCTGGTCCTGGCGGCAGCGGCCTGGCTCACAGCCCGACTCCGCACCCGCAGATCCGAGCCGCGCCCTGTGCCCATGAAGCCGCTCTGAGCAGCGAATACGTGATGGGGCCGGCCTCACGCGGCGTCGACAGCTGGCGCACCGAACTCGCCGCGCTGCGCACGTACGCGGACGGCATCAAGGACCAACCAGCCATCGTGGCAGGCGACTTCAACGCCTCCCAGGACCACGCAGCGTTCCGCGCGATCCTCGACGCGGGCAGCCTGCGGGACGCTGCGGCGGCCGGCGGAGCGTTCCGCACACCGTCCTGGCCCGCGGACGCCACGCGTGTCGGCATCCAGATCGATCACGTCCTGGCCACCGACGACTTCTCCGTACGGTCGGCCCGCTCACGCTCAGCAACACCGACCACCGGGCCCTACTCGTCGAACTGGAGCTGCACAGGGGCTAGAGGTGTGCTGGGGTGGGTGGCATGGGGCGGGACGAACGACTGATCCGACATCCGACGGAGGCGACCGCGCCCATGGACAACGCCAACCAGGAGATTCTCGACCACATCACCGATCTGGTCGGCATGGAACGCGAGCTGCGTGAGCGCTCCACCGGGAAGCTGGGCCTGGACGAGGCCGAGCGGGCCCGGCTGGCCGCCGTGGAGATCCAGCTGGACCAGTGCTGGGACCTGCTGCGCCGCCGCGAGGCGAAGGCGGAGTTCGGCGGGAATCCGGACGACGTGCGGACCCGGCCCGCGGCGCAGGTCGAAAATTACGAGAACTGACAGGCGTGCGATCTCGGTTCCCGGTTCTCAAGTTCTCAAGTTCTCAAGTTCTCAAGTTCTCAAGTTCTCAAGTTCTCAAGTTCTCAAGTTCTCAAGTTCTCAAGTTCTCAAGTTCTCAAATCTTATCCACACCCTGTGGATAAGATTTGAGAACCAGCCGCCCCTGCGGCCCCGAGCACATTTGTTGCCACAGCGGGTCGGCGGGACTTGCGTTAACGGCCCGCTTTCGATCTTTTAAGGGCATGGCGGAGCAGCGGGACGGCAAACGCAGTGGCGGCAAGGCGGCAGTCCGGCTGGCGCCGCCCGAGTGGCTGACCCAGGGGCTGCGGCCGCAGCGGGCCGCAGTGCCCTGGGCCGCCGTCGCGCGGGCCGGGGTCGCGATGGCCGCGCCGCTCGCCGTCGGGTTCGCCGTCGACCGGCCGACGTACGGCGCGCTCGTGTCCATGGGCGCCCTGGCCGGCGTCATCGGCGACACCGCCGACGCGTACCGCATGCGCATCTTCAACATCGCGATCCCGCAGCTCTTCGGCGCACTCGGAGTGACCCTGGGCACGCTGGTGTACGGGCACGGGTGGGTCGCCGTCGGGGTGTTGACCCTCGTCGCGCTCGTCTCCGGGATGATCTCGACGATCGGCGCGGTCGCCTCCGTGTCCGGGCTGCTGCTCCTGCTCCAGGCCGTCGTCGGCGCCGGACTGCCGATGCCCGACCCCTGGTGGACGGCGCCGCTGCTGCTCACCGTGGGCGGGCTGCTCGTCCTCCTGCTGACGCTGATCGCCTGGCCGCTGCGGGGCGGCGTGCCCGAGCGGGACGCCGTCGCCGACACCTACCGCGCCGCCGCCGACCTGCTGGAGGCGGCGGGCACCGACACGTACGACGACAAACGGCAGGCCGTCACCCTGTCCCTCAACACGGCGTACGACCTGACCCTCGCCCGGCGCGCCCTCGACCACGGCCGCTCCAGTCCGCTCGTACGGCTGCTGGCGCAGCTCAATGCCGTGGTCCCGCTCGTCGAGTCCGCCCCCGCCGCGCATCTGCACCACAGAGCACTGGCGCCCGAAGTACCCGCCGCCGTGAGGGAGTTGGCGGACGCCGTCGCGCACGGGCGGACCGGCACTCCGGCCCTCGATCTACCCGAGCCCGCCACCCAGGCCACCCGCGCCGTCGACCACGCGCTGCGGCACGCCGCCACCGTCGTCCTCGACCCCGACGCCGACGCGACCAACATCGACGACCGGCTCGGCCGCCCAGCCGCTCTCGGCGTGCGCGCACGGCGCGCCACCCGCGACGTCCTGCTTTCGGAGGGGTCCTGGCGCTACGGACTGCGGCTCGCCCTGTGCATCGGGCTGGCCCAGGCCCTCGTCTCGCTCATCGACGTGCCCCGCTCCTACTGGGTCGCGCTGACCGTGCTGTTCGTCCTCAAGCCCGACTTCGGTTCGGTATTCTCCCGCGCCGTCCAGCGGGCGTTCGGGACCGCGCTCGGCCTGGTCGTGGCCGCGGCCGTGCTCTCACAGCTGGACCGCGGCTGGTGGGACGTACCGGTGATGCTGGTGCTCGCCGCGCTCATCCCGGCGTTCACCGCGAAGGGGTACGCGTTCCAGACGGCCGCCATCACCCCCGTCATCCTGCTGCTGTCCGACCTCCTCAACCACCAGGGCTTCGGACTGGTCCTGCCGCGCCTGTTCGACAGCCTCATCGGCTGCGCCATCGCGCTCGTCGCGGGCTATCTGCTGTGGCCGGAGAGCTGGCGCACCCGGGTCGGCGCCCGGCTCGCGGACACGGTCGCCGACACGGCGGGTTACCTGGAATGCGCCTTCGGACCCGACTGGGACCAGGCCGAATGGCGGCGGCAGCGCCGTCGGCTGTACCGGGACCTCTCGCTCGTACGCACCGAGTTCCAGCGCGCCCTGACCGAGCCGCCGCCCACCGGCACGCGGGCCGCCGCTTGGTGGCCGCTGGTCGTCGCCACCGAACGCATCGTGGACGCCACGACCGCGGCGCGGGTCCGCGTCAATCACGGCGCGGAGCCGCCGGAGAAGCGCGAAGTAGCCTTCCTTGCAAGGGAGTTGCGTGAGTTGGCACAGGGCATGCGGGCCAGTGACACGCTGGTGGAGGTACGTACCGACCTGACCGGCGACGAGGACAGCGTCCTCACGCCGCTGCACCAGGAGGTCGCGGCGGCGCGCGCGGTCGCCTCACCCGTGCGACCGCGGGGGTAGGACGGCGGGGGAAGCACCCCCACTACCGCAGCCACCGGGCCCGGCTGCGGCTACCGCTACTCAGGGGCCCTGCAGCCGCTCCATCTCGCGCCGGTCGCGCTTGGTCGGGCGGCCCGCTCCCCGCTCACGTACCGCCACCGGCGCGACAAACTCCCGGGGCGGGGGCGGCGGGCTGTGGTCGACGTAGCACTCCGCCGCGACCGCCGGGCCGACCCGCTTGCGCACGATCCTGGACACGACCACGATCCGCTCGCGCCCGGCGTGGAACACCCGGACCCGGTCCCCGACACTCACCGCGTACGCCGGCTTGACGCGCTCGTCGTCGACCCGGACGTGGCCCGCCCGGCAGGCGGACGCGGCCTGGGAGCGGGTCTTGGTGAGCCGTACGGACCAGATCCAGACGTCCATCCGTACGGTTCCCTCGTCGTCAGAAGCCATGGGTCGAGAGTAGAGGGCGCGCGCCGCGCCCACACCCCGATACCCGGGCTCCCCTGCCGACTACACGCCGATGTCGCGGCCGTCCTTGCGCCAGACCGCGACGACCGACGGCCGCACGATCCGGCCAGGCCCGTCCGGCCACACCGACGCGGGCTTCTCGACACTCGCGCCGTCGATCTCGCCCGGGTGCTGCACGGAGACGAGCACCCGCCGGTCCTGGATGACCGGGCCGCAGGTCTCGGCGCCCTTGGGCACGGTCAGGAACTGCTTCAGCTCCCCGCGCCGCTCCCCGCGCGTCGCGACACCGAAGAGGCCGTCGTGCGAGCCGAGCTGGTTGCCGTCCGTCGAGATCCACAGGTTGCCGTGCGGGTCGAAGGCGACATTGTCGGGGCAGGAGATCGCGCTGACCTTGTCCTTCGGGAAGCCCGCGAAGTACGTCGACGGGTCGTCCGGGTCGCCCGCGACCAGGAACAGCCGCCAGGCGAAGCCGTCGGAGGACGGGTCGTCCCAGTGCTCGGCGAGCTCCAGGATCTGTCCGTGCTTGTTGAGGTTGCGCGGGTTGGCCTCGTCCGCTCCGGCCTTGCCGGCCTTGCCGCGGTCGGTGTTGTTCGTCAGCGCGATGTACACCCGGCCGGTGCGCGGGGACGGCTCGACATCCTCGGGGCGGTCCATCTTCGTGGCGCCGACCTTGTCGCCCGCGAGACGCGTGAAGACGTACACCTCTTCGGCCGTCATCCCGGGTACGTGCGACTCATCGCCGGTGGCAAGCGGGATCCACTGGCCGCTGCCGTCGAACTCGCCGTCCTCGGGGAGCTTGCCCGTGCCGTCGATCTCGGCGGCCGGTGAGTCGCCGGTGAGCTTGGCGACGTACAGCGTGCCCTCGTCGAGGAGGGTCAGGTTGTGCTCACGGGCGGCGCGGGAGCTGCCCTTCTTCATCCGCTTCGACGAGACGAACTTGTAGAAGTAGTCGAAGCGCTCGTCGTCGCCCATGTAGACAACGGGACGGCCGTCGTCGGTCAGGCGCGGCTGCGCGGCCTCGTGCTTGAAGCGGCCGAGCGCGGTGCGCTTGCGGGGCGTGGAGTCCGGGTCGTACGGGTCGAGCTCGACGACCCAGCCCTGGCGGTGCGGCTCGTTCGGCTCCTGCTTGACGTCGAAGCGCTTGTCGAAGAGCTCCCACTTGCGCTCGGTGGCGCCGGTGCCGATGCCGTAGCGCTTGTCGGTGACGCTGGAGCCGTTGGCGAAGTACTGGTTGAAGTTCTCCTCGCCGTGCAGGGTCGTGCCCCACGGGGTGGTGCCGCCCGCGCAGTTGTTGAGCGTGCCGAGGACCTTGGTGCCGGTCGGGTCGACGGACGTCTTCAGGAGCGCGCTGCCCGCGGCGGGGCCCGTCAGCCTGAAGGGGGATGTGGTGTGCAGACGGCGGTTGAGGTGGTGGCGGGTGACCGGCGTGAGCTTGCCGGACCTGCGCTCCTCCTGGACGACGACGACCGAAAGGCCGTGCGCGGCCCAAGCGGTCTCGACCTGCTCGCGGGTCGGCTTGGCCGGGTCGTACCCCTTGAACATCAGGATCTCGTCCGTGTACTCGTGGTTGGCCACGAGCACCTGACGGCCGTGCTCACCCTTCAGGGGCAGCAGGGACAGGAAGTCGTTGTTGTAACCGAACTGGCCGGCCTGCGCCTTGGCGGACTGCTGGTCCGAGTCGAAGGCCGGTGCGCCGCGCAGGATCGGCTCGCCCCAGCGGATGACGACGCTCTGCGCGTAGCCGGAGGGGACGGTGACGGCGTCGGCGGTGTTGGGAGCGACGGGCGCGAAGCGCAGCCCGCGTGCGCCGTCGGTACGGCCGGGCTTTCCATCCCCCTTGGCGCCCTTGCCGTCCTCGGCGAGGCCGGCCGCCGTGGCCTGCGGGGCGCCCGGCCCCGTGACGAGCGCCGAACCAGCGGCACCGGCGACGGTCACGACCGCGGCGGCGCGCATCATCGACCGTCTCGACAGGGCGCCGGCTATGACATCGCCCGCGTACTCGTTGTCGCTGGTGTTGGGGACCTCCTGGAAACAGGCGTCTCCGCAGCGGTAGCGGCAGGTGAGCGCGGAGCGCGCCCCCGAGTGCGACGAACCGAGCAACGGCAGCAGATTGCGCACGAACCCTCCAAATGGGCTGTATGGGCTGTGTCTCGGCGCAGCCTGCGCCGACATCACCGACATCGTGTCGGAATGCTTCGGCGGTGACGTTAGGCGCATATGCCCGCGATCCGGCAGCCTCCTGGTGAACACCGGGTGAATGCGGCACGGCCGGGCGGAAGTTGTCCGCCCGGCTAGCATCGGTGACCATGCGCGACGAACTGATCGTGGACCTACGGGCCGTGCCGCTCGGCTCGCTCGACGACTTCTGGGACGCGGTGGCGGGGCCGTGCGCCCTGCCGGACTGGTTCGGGCGGAATCTGGACGCGTGGTGGGACACGGTCGAGAACGGCGGGATCTCGGAAGTCCTGGACGCGCACGGCCTGTTGGTCGTACGGGTCACCGAGGCCGGACTGTTCGCCCCGGGGGCCGTTGACGGCGACCGGCTGGCGGGGGTGTTCGCGGACGCGAGCCGGGCCCGGCTGGAGCGGGTTCGACCACCCGGATGACCCTCCCGGAGATCGGCGCCCAAGGCCGCTAACCTTACGTGTCCGCCCTGGCCAAGGATTATTTTCCGCCAGTACGGATATCCACCGCCCAACTCATGCGAAAGGCCTCGCCCATGGGCATTCGGAGCTTGCTGCGCAAGGTGTTTGGAAACGGCCAAGCGGAGCCCGACGAGCCGACGGCGGCCACAGTGCCGCCCCAGACCGAGCGTACGCAGCCCGCGGAGACACCAGCCGCGGAGTCGGCCGTCTCGGTGCCCGCACCGGCCAGGGCCGCGGCGGTCAAGCACAGCACGGACAGTACGGACAGCACGCACAGTACGGACAGCACGGACCGGTCAGCGGCGTCGACGAAGACTTCGGAGCCGTCCGGCTCGTCGAAGTCGTCGGATTCGTCGGAGGCCGGCATCGCGGCGGATCTGGTGGCCGCGGCGTTCGACAAGCCGTCGGCGCTCCAGAAGCCGGCCGTGGAGAACGCCGAGAAGAGCGTCCCGGCCCAGGCCAAGTCCACGGACGCGGACCAGGGCGCGGCCCCGGTCCCGTCCCAGGCGCGATCGGAGGTGACGGCGGACGAGAAGCCGGCCGTCATTGCCGAGGACACGAGGGCCGCCGAGACGCCGGCGGTCGCGGAGACGATCCCCGAGACGACCTCGGAGACGATCCCGGAGACGACCTCGACGGTGACGCCGGTCGCGGCCGAATCCCCGAACGCGCCCGTGGTCGAAGCCGTCGAGGCCCCGATCGCACCGCCCGTCGAAGCTGTCGTCGTGGCGCCGGAGGAGACCCCGGCGGAGGCCGCCCCGGTCGCCGTCAAGGCTCCCAGGAAGCCGAGGACGAAGACACCGAAGGTGCCCAAGGTGGCGGCGGACGAGACCCCCGCCCCCCTGGCCGCCACCGGGCCGGCCGCAGCCGCCGAGCCCGAGCCCGAGGCCACGGCGCCGGAGCTGGAGACCGAGGCCGTGGCCGTGGAGCCGGAGGTCGACGCCGAGCTCGCCGCGGTCGCCGCGACCGAGCCCAAGGTCGACGCCGAACCCCAGGCCGACGCGGAGCCCAAGGTCGAGGCCGAACCTGTCCCGGCCACCCGTCCCAAGGCCCGGATCAAGCCCCAGCCGGTCGCCGCCCCGGCCGTCGAGGCGAAGGCCACGGAGCCCGTGGCCGACGTAACGGTCCCGGAACCCGGTACGGAGCCGTTGGCCGAGCCGAAGACGGCGGAGCCCGCGGCCGCCGCAGGCGTAGTCGTAGGTGACGGCGAGGGCGAGCCCGAGACGGTCGCTGTGCCCGAGGCCGCTCCGGCCACGCGGCCCAAGGCCCGAATCAAGCCGCAGCAGGTCGCCGCCATCCAGGAGGCCGACAAGCCTGCCGCCGAGCCGGAAGCCGCACCCGTCACCGACGCCACCGAGGCCAAGCCGGTCGCGACCGAGGCCAACCCGGTCATCGTCGCTGCCGTTGCCGACCCGATCGTCGCTGCCACCGAGGCCGCCCCGATCGTCGTCGCCGACGTCCCCGACCCGATCGCCGCTGCTCCCGTCGCCACCTTCGCCGAGCCGGTGGACGTCGCTCCCACCGCCGCCGTCGACGGCGTACCCGCGCACTCCCTCGCGCGCGTCAGGTCCCGTGCCCCCGGCCTCGCCGAGCACTATGCGGCCGCCGGTGCCGTGCTCGCCGGGCAGGGGATCGCGGGGGCCCGCGCCACCGTGTACCTCGTACTCGACCGTTCCGGGTCCATGCGGTCGTACTACAAGGACGGCAGCGCCCAGCACCTCGCCGAGCAGGCCCTCGGCCTGGCCGCGCACCTCGACGGTGACGCGGACGCGACCGTTCCTGTGGTGTTCTTCTCGACCGACATCGACGGAACCGGCGAGATCACACTCGACGCGTACGAGGGCCGGATCGACGAACTGCACGCAGGACTCGCTCGTATGGGGCGTACGAATTACCACCGCGCCGTCCAAGAGGTCGTCGCGCACTACGAGAAGTCCGAGTCGACGGGCCCCGCACTGGTGATCTTCCAGACGGACGGCGCCCCGGAGTCGAGGGCCGCCGCCGGCATCGCGCTGGCCGAGGCCGCGCGGCTGCCGCTGTTCTGGCAGTTCGTCGGCTTCGGTGAGCGCGAGGCCAAGGGCTTCGACTACCTGCGCAAGCTGAACGTGGACAACGCCGCGTTCTTCCACGCGGGTCCGGTGCCGCGCGAGATCGCGGACGCCGAGCTGTACGGGGAGATCCTGGCCGGGCTCCCCGCCTGGCTGGCCACCGTCGCCGAGGCCGACCAGGCCTGACCCACCCCGCGCCCCGGCGGGCGCAAGCGCACCACCGGCTCCGGCAACCCCCAGGGTTGCCGGAGCCGCTGCGCGGGGCTAGTGCCCACCCAAGGCACCCGCACCGTGACCACCAGGCCGCCGTCCGCCCCAGGACCCGGCCCCGCGCCACCGTCCCCCGTTTATCCGTGTGAAGGCACCCCCCGATGGCCGTTAGGATTTCGACCATGGCGGCCACTGGATCCGAGAAGCAGGCGGCGAGGACGTTCTACGTCTCGACCCCGATTTACTACGTCAACGACGCTCCTCACCTGGGGCACGCCTATACGACCGTCGCAGGTGACGTGCTCACGCGCTGGCACCGCCAGCGCGGCGAGAAGGTGTGGTACCTCACCGGCACGGACGAGCACGGTCAGAAGATCATGCGCACGGCCGAGGCCAACGGGGTCACACCGCAGGAGTGGTGCGACAAGCTCGTCGACGAGGCGTGGAAGCCCCTCTGGGAGCACCTGAACATCAGACACGACGACTTCATCCGTACGACGGAGAAGCGGCACACGGACCGTGTGCAGGAGTTCGTGCAGGACCTCTTCGACAAGGGCGAGATCTACAAGGGCGGCTACGAGGGCCCGTACTGCGTGGGCTGCGAGGAGTACAAGCTCCCCGGCGATCTGATCGACGGCGCGGGCGAGTTCGCCGGGCAGAAGCTGTGCCCGATCCACAAGAAGCCGGTGGAGCTCCTCAAGGAGGAGAACTACTTCTTCAAGCTCAGCGAGTACGGCCCCAAGCTCCTTGAGTTCTACGAGGCGAACCCGGGCTTCATCCAGCCCGAGTCGGCCCGCAACGAGGTCCTGAACTTCGTGAAGCAGGGCCTCCAGGACCTGTCGATCTCGCGCTCCACCTTCGACTGGGGTGTCCCGGTGCCGTGGGACTCCAAGCACGTCATCTACGTGTGGATCGACGCCCTGCTGAACTACGCCACGGCGGTCGGCTACGGCGCGGACCAGGCGAAGTTCGACGAGACGTTCCCCGCCAGCGTCCACCTGGTCGGCAAGGACATCCTGCGCTTCCACGCGATCATCTGGCCCGCCATGCTGATGGCGAACGGCCTGCCGCTGCCCGGCAAGGTCGCCGCCAACGGCTGGCTGATGGTCGGCGGCGAGAAGATGTCCAAGTCGAACCTGACCGGCATCAAGCCGCAGGACCTGACCTCGCACTTCGGCATCGACGCGTACCGCTGGTACTTCCTGCGCGCCATCGCCTTCGGCCAGGACGGTTCGTTCTCCTGGGAGGACTTCACCGCCAGGTACACCTCGGAGCTGGCCAACGACTACGGCAACCTGGCGTCCCGCGTCGCCGCCATGGTCGGCAAGTACTTCGAGGGCACGCTGCCCGCTTCGGCCGCCGACGGTGACGCCGAGCAGGCGGTCAAGGACGGTCTCGCGAAGGTCGTCGCCGAGGCCGACCTGAAGATCGGCGAGGAGCTGGACTTCCAGGGCGGCATCCTCGCGGTGTTCGAGTTCGTGAAGCAGGTCAACGGCTACATCACGGAGCAGGAGCCGTGGAAGGTGGCCAAGGACACCTCGGAGGAGGGCCGGGCCCGCCTCGCGACGATCCTCTACACGGCCGCCGAATCGCTGCGCGCCATGGCCGTCCTGCTGAACCCGGTCATGCCGGAGACCTCGCAGAAGCTGTGGGACTCCCTCGGCGCGGACGCGGTGCTGGGCGCGCTGGCCGACCAGCGGGTGCAGGACGCGGCCGACTGGGGCCGCCTCCCGGCCGGCGCGACGATCACCAAGGGCGCGGTGCTGTTCCCGCGGCTGGAAGAGCCGAAGAAGGCGTAATGCGTGAGAAGGGGGCCAGGGACTTGTACGGGTCCCTGGCCCCCTTCGTCGTACGTACTGGCCTCAGTGCACCCAGTCCTTGAGCGGCTCGGTGTCCAACTCGATGCCGACCGGGTCGGGCAGCACGACCGACTTCCCGAACGGCACCGTCGACACCAGCTCGTACCGCACCCCGTCGGGCTGGGAGTGGACCTTGACCTCGCAGGCGTCGCGGTCGATGAGCAGATACACAGGGAGGCCGGACTCGGCGTAGGCGCGCGGCTTCTCCACCCGGTCCCGCTGGTCGGTGTCGGCGTCACCGGAAGTGACCTCGACGACCATGAGGACCCCGTCGGCGCTCGCCCACTCGCCCTGGCCGACGAAGGTGCCGCTCGGTGCGAGGGAGCCGCCGGGGCGGGCATTGCCCTTGCGGTACATCTCGGCCCGAAGGCCCTGGTCGGGGTAGAGCCACCAGTTCGTGTCCGCCTGAATGCACAGGCGGGAGAGCCACTCGATGATCCGCCCGTGGTCGCCGTCCGGCACAGCCTTGATCCCCATCTTCCCGTCGACGAACTCCAGCCACAGCGCCTCATTCGTCCGTATGGCGTGGCGGGCAAGCTCTTCGAATTCGTCCTGGGTCAAGACGCTGGACCGCTCCTCGACCACGCTCATGGCGGCCTCCTCCGCGATCGGTGGCGGTCTCCACACTACGGGCACGGAGCCCTGCGCAGCAGGCCGTTTCACCCCCACGAGAGGTAGGCCGACCCACCCGCTCAGCGCGCCAGCGACGCCCCGTCGCCCATCACCACCACCGGCTTCTTCGCCGGGTCGACCGTGCGCAGCAGCGCCTTCATCGCGGCCTCAGTCAGCGATACGCAGCCCTGCGTCGGGCCCTCGTGGTCGACGTGCAGCCAGATGCCGCCGCCCCGGTCCTCGCCGAGCGGGCGGGTCAAGTTCAGCGGGGTCGTGCCCGGCTCGCGGTTGTAGTTGATGGCGATGACGTAGTCGAAGGAACCGGCGAGCGGCTCACCGAGCGCGCCCGTGCCGTCCGCCGCGAAGGCGGGGCCCTCGTCGTACGTGAGCTTCGTGCCCGGATCCGGCAGCAGACCGCCCGCGTCGGTCAGGCCGTACACCCCGATCGGGGAGCGCAGGTCGCCACGCCGATGCTCGTCCGTCCAGCCGCGCAGCGCGTTGTGCACGGGCCAGGACGGGCCTGGCCGCCAGGGTCCGCCCTCGGCGTCGCGGTCGTACAGCACCGCGCTGCCCGTGTTCTTGTCGCGGCCCTCGCCGGTGACCACGAGCGCCTGCCGGGTGCCGTCGGGGACCTGGCCGCGGGTCCTGGGCCCCAGGCCCGGGAGTTCGGTGATCGGGCGGGGCGCCGGGCGGCCGACGGCGGTGGTGCCCAGCTTGTTGGCGTCCGGGGGCGGTGACTGCCGGGTCGCCGCCGGGGCGCCGCCGCTCTGGCAGGCGGTGAGCGCGATGCCCGTGGCGAGCAGCAGGGCGCCGAGGGCGCGGGGGTGCGTGCGGCGGCGTACGGCCGTCATCGGGCGGGCCTCTCTCGTCGTGACTGGGTTCACAGTGGTGCTCACTACCGCTTGCCCGGATGCTTGGTCGCATCACTGCCGGGCCCGGTGTCGAAGGTGGCGGTGCGCAGCGCGTCGCTGACGCGCTCGACGATTTCGGGCGTCGGCTCCGCCAGGCAGGCCACCGCGTACAGGGCCTGCCCGAGCGGATCCTCCGCGAGGTGCGCGTCGCCGGTCAGCAGCCAGGCCACCCACAGCAGCCGTGGTCCGCGCGCGGCGATGAAGTCCTCGAAGCCGCCGTCGCCACCACCGCTGCTGTGCAGCATGCTGCCCTCGCCATCCTGTTCGGTCTCCCACAACCGTGGAACGCGGTAGGGCGCGCATCAGGTTGCCGCGCGGACAAGAACCACCGGGATATGACACCCCCGGCATGAAAGAAGGGCCCGGAACCTGTTCGGTTCCGGGCCCTTTGTTCTTATTTGCCGGGGCTGTCGGCCGGACGGTCGGCCAACCGGAGGGACGGCCGACCGGTCCGCGGACCGGCTGTGCGGAGCTACTGTGCACACCTACTGGGCAGACCTACTTGTCGGCCACCGGCTTGCGCAGCTGGATGTTGAGCTCCCGCAGGCGGGTCTCCTCCAGCGTCGTCGGCGCGCCCATCATCAGGTCCTGCGCGTTCTGGTTGAGCGGGAAGGCGATCGTCTCGCGGATGTTGGGCTCGTCGGCCAGCAGCATCACGATGCGGTCCACGCCCGGGGCGATGCCACCGTGCGGCGGGGCGCCGAGGCGGAACGCGCGCAGCATGCCCGCGAACTCCTTCTCGACGGTGTCGCGCTCGTAACCGGCGATCTCGAAGGCCTTGAGCATCAGGTCGGGCTCGTGGTTACGGATGGCGCCCGATGACAGCTCGATGCCGTTGCAGACGATGTCGTACTGGTACGCCAGGATGTCCAGCGGGTCCTTCTCCTCCAGGTCGGCCAGGCCGCCCTGGGGCATCGAGAAGGGGTTGTGCGAGAAGTCGATCCGGCCCGTCTCCTCGTCCTTCTCGTACATCGGGAAGTCGACGATCCAGCAGAACCGGAACACGCCCTCCTCGAAGTGACCGGCGCGCTTGGCGGCCTCGACCCGGACCGCCGACATGATCTTGGAGACCTCGTCGAACTCGCCCGCGCCGAAAAACACCGCGTGGCCGGGCTCCAGTCCCAGCTTGGCGGTGAGCGCCTTGACGTCGTCCTCGGTGAGGAACTTCGCGATCGGGCCCGCGAGCGCGCCCTCTTCGCCGACGCGCACCCAGGCGAGGCCCTTGGCGCCGTGCTCGACGGCGTACTCACCGAGGCCGTCGAAGAACTTGCGGGACTGGCCCGCGGTGTCCGGCACGGCCAGCGCGCGCACGTGCTTGCCGGCGAACGCCTTGAAGCCGCTGTCCGCGAAGACGTCGGAGACGTCGACGAGCTCCAGCTTGGCGCGCAGGTCCGGCTTGTCGTTGCCGTACTTGACCATCGACTCGCGGAACGGGATGCGCGGGAACGGCGAGGTGACCGGGGCGCCCTTGCCGAACTCGGTGAAGAGCTCGGTCATCAGCTTCTCGATCGGCTGGAAGACGTCCTCCTGCTCGACAAAGCTCATTTCGACGTCGAGCTGGTAGAACTCGCCCGGCGACCGGTCGGCGCGGGCGTCCTCGTCGCGGAAGCACGGCGCGATCTGGAAGTAGCGGTCGAAGCCGGAGATCATCAGCAGCTGCTTGAACTGCTGCGGGGCCTGCGGCAGCGCGTAGAACTTGCCCGGGTTCAGCCGGGAGGGCACCACGAAGTCGCGGGCGCCCTCGGGGGAGGTGGCCGTGAGGATCGGGGTCGCCATCTCGTTGAAGCCGAGCGCCACCATCTTGGAGCGGATCGAGGCGATGACCGACGAGCGCAGCATGATGTTGCGGTGCATGCGCTCGCGGCGCAGGTCGAGGAAGCGGTATTCCAGGCGCCGTTCCTCGTTGACGCCGTCCTCGGCGTTGATGGTGAAGGGCAGCGGGGCCGCGGCGCCGAGCACCTCGACCTCGGTGACCTCGACCTCGATGTCGCCGGTGCCGAGCTCCGCGTTGACGTTGTCGGCGCCGCGCGCGGAGACCTTGCCGTCGATACGGACGACGGTCTCCTTGGTGATGGAGCTCAGGGCCTCGTTGGCCGGGGTGCCGGGGCGGGCGACGAGCTGCACCAGACCGTAGTGGTCGCGCAGATCGATGAAGAGGATGCCACCCAGGTCTCGACGATTGTGCAGCCAGCCGCTCAGCCGGACGTCGGTGCCGACGTCAGAGGCGCGGAGCTCGCCGCACGTGTGGGACCTGTACCGATGCATCGTCGTTCATCCAGCCTTCGGGATTCGGGATCGTCTGGGCCCCCCAAGGTTACCGGTGCGCGCGGCCCATTTTTCTGGGGTTTCCCGGGGGCCCCGTCCGGGGGTGTTTTCCCGGAGGGCGGACCTCGGACAGCCGGTCCGGCCGCGACCTGTAAAGATGATGCAATGCGCACCGAGGACCTCCTGGCCGCCATCGCGACCGGCCTGTGGCGCTGGGACAGCGCTTCGGGGAAGGTCAGCCTCGACGCGGAAGCCGCCCGGCTGCTCGGCCTGCCCGCCGAGCCCGTGACACTCGCGGAGTCGGCCGTGCGTTCGCGTTTCCACCCGGTCGACTGGAACGAGATCAACGGGGTGGTGAATCTCGCGGTCGCCGAGGGCACCCTCGCCGAGGCCAGGCTGCGGATCATGGATGAGGAAGGACGGCTGCTGCGTACGGTACGCAGCCGCTCCAAGCCCGTGATCGAGGGCGACAACTACACGCTGTTCGGCACCCTCCAGGAGGTCGCCGAGCAGCAGCCGGGCTCCGCAGCCCGCACCCCGGTCACCGGCGACTGGCGGCGCTCCCGGGAGGCGTTCCTGCTCGACGCGGGCCGCGCGCTGGCCGAGGCCCGGTCGACCGCCGAGGTGCTGCGGGTCGCGGCCTCGCTGTCCATGCCGGGGTTCTCCCCGGACGGCCTGGCGGTGTTCGGCGCCGCGGGCGGCCGGATCAGGATCATCGGGCACCACGGGCACAACGCGGGCGACATGGGCCCGTTCTCCGACATGCCGCTGGACATGGACTACCCGGCGGCCGAGGTGGTCCGTACGGGACGGGCCATCTATCTGCCGTCGCCCGAGGAGTACCGGCGCCGCTACCCGGCCAGCTGGTCGCTCGCCCAGCGCTTCGAACGCCGCTCCTGGGCGTTTTTGCCGCTGATCGTCGCGGGCCGCACCATGGGCGCCTGGATGGCGGGCTTCGCCCATCCGGTCGGCTTCACGCCCGACGAACGGTCCGTGCTGACGACGGTCGCGCGGATGCTGGCGCAGGCGCTGGCGCGGGCCGGCATCGCGGAGTCCGAGCGCGAGCTGTCGCAGGGCCTCCAGCGGGCGATGATGCCGACGCTGGGCCCGGAGATCCCCGGCATGACCGTGGCCGCACGCTACGTGCCGACCGGTGGTGGGCTGCAGGTCGGCGGCGACTGGTACGACATGATCCCGCTGCCGAGTGGGCGAATAGCGCTGGTCATCGGTGATGTACAGGGCCATGACGTGCACGCGGCCGGCCTGATGGGACAGCTGCGGATCGCGCTGCGCGCGTACGCGTCGGAGGGGCACCGCCCGGACGCCGTGCTCTCCCGTGCCTCCCGCTTCCTGCACGGCATCACCGGTACGTACGCCCCCGACGAGCATGCCGGCGCGCGCTTCGCGACCTGCCTGTACATCGAGGCCGACCCCGCCACGGGCGCTCTCGAACTGGCCCGCGCGGGCCATCCCGAGCCCGCGGTGCGGATGGCCGACGGGACTGTGCTGGTGCGGCCCACCGCGGGCGGGCTGCCGCTGGGCATCGACCCGGACACGGACTACCCCACGACGCGGCTCGTCCTGGAACCGGGCGAGACGATCATGATCTGTACGGACGGGCTCATCGAGACCGGCGGCCACGACCTCGACACGGGCTGGGCGAGGCTGCGCACCATCATGGAGGGGCACGCCGGGGACAACCTGGAGAAGCTCGCCGATGCCCTCGTCGCCGCCGTGCACGGCCCCTCCTCGCACCACACCACGGGCCCGCTCGTGGACCGCCGCGAGGACGACATCGCGCTGCTGCTGCTCTGCCGTGAGGCCCTCGACGACAGCCTGGAGCCCGGCGCCCTCCCGTCGGTCGGCGACCGGGGCCGGCGCACCGCGCTGACCATCGCCCAGGCAGAGCCGGAGCGCATCGCCGGGGTACGCCGGCAGGTGCGCGACCTGCTGCACGACTGGACGGGCGCCGAGCAGGTCGACTCGGCCGTGCTGATGGTCTCCGAGATGGTCACCAACGTCCTGGTCCACACGGACGGCGACGCGCTGCTGGTCGCGGAGGCGACGGGCAAGCCGGGCGCACGGCGGCTGCGGGTCGAGGTCGCGGACGCCAGCGACGAGCTGCCGCACCGGCGGCGCCCCGGCGAGATGGCGTCCAGCGGGCGCGGTCTGATGCTGATGGAGATGCTCGCCGACGCGTGGGGCGTGGACCCCAGGGGCGAGGGCAAGTCGATCTGGTTCGAGCTCTACGAGGCCGGCGGCGCGGACCCCGGCCCCGGGGCCGGGCCGGCCGCGTAACGCAGCCGGATCTCGGCGATCACCCCGACGGCCGCCGCGGTCAGCGGCACCGCGAGCAGCATGCCGAGGATCCCGGCCACGGTGGCGCCCGCGGTGATGGCCAGCATGACGACGGCCGGGTGCATCTGGACCGTACGGCTCTGGATCAGCGGCTGGAGGATGTGCCCTTCCAGGACCTGTACGGCCAGTACGATCCCCAGCGCCCACAGCGCGATCACGAACCCGCGGTCGGCGAGCGCCACCAGGATGGCCACGGTCCCGGAGATGAACGCGCCGAGGTACGGGATGTACGCGCCCACGAACACCAGCGCGCCCAGCCCGACCGCGCCGGGCACCCGCAGGATCAGCAGCCCGACGGTGATGCACAGGGCGTCGATGAGCGCGATGAACGTGGTCCCGCGCATGAACCCCTCGACGGCCTCGAAGGCCCGGCGCGCGACCGCCTCCACGGTGTCGGCCGTGCTGCTCGGCGCGAGGGAGCGCAGCGCGCCGACCGCCCGGTCGGAGTCCCGCAGGAAGAAGAAGATCAGCAGCAGCGCGAGCACGGCGGTGGCGATCACACCGCCGACGATCCCGATCCCGGTGAGCACCCCCGAGGCGGCGGAACCGCCGAACTTGGAGACCAGGTCCTTGAGGCTGGACGACATGTCGTCCAGCGAGGTGCCCTTGGCGCCCAGCCTCTCGACGACATCGGTGGTGGCCTGCTTGACCGAGGCGATGATCTGGTCCCCGCTGTCGATCAGCGCGCCGACCACGATGTACCCGGCGCCGCCGACCACGGCGACCACGGCCGCACAGGTCAGCCCGGCGGCCAGCGAACGCTGCACCTTCATCTTGACGAGCCGCCGGTGCAGCGGCCCGAGCAGCGCGGTGCCGAGAATGGCGAGCAGCACAGGAGTGACGGCGGCCTTGAGAGTGACGCACAGCCAGATCCCGACCCCGGCGACCCCGGTGACGAGCAAAGCGACGACGCACCAGGCGGCGATACGCCGGGCGGGCTCGGGGAGCAGATGTGGTTTCTGATTGACCGTCACCACTCCACCCGACCACGGGGAGGGAACGGCGGCGCGCGGGCCGGGCCACGCGGGTGACGGGGGCGGGCGCGGAGGGGCGGGCCCCGAAGCCGGGCCCCCGCCGCCCCTGAACGGGCGGCCGGGTGGGCAACGCCCCCCCGCCCGCCGAAGGTCACCGGGGTCAGGCGTGGGCCGCCGGTACCGTGCCGAGGTGGCCCGACTGGAAGTCGTCGAACGCCTGCTTGAGCTCGGCCTGGCTGTTCATCACGAACGGCCCGTAGTGCGCCATCGGCTCCCGGATCGGCCGGCCGCCGAGCAGCACGACCTCCATGTCCGGAGTGTTCGAGTCCTGCCGCTCGTCCGCCCGGACGACCAGCGACCCGCCCTCGCCGAAGACCGCAGTCTGCCCGATGCGGACGGGCCGCCGGTCCGTACCGACCGAGCCGCGCCCGGCCAGCACGTACGCGAGACCGTTGAAGTCCTCCCGCCACGGGAGGACGACCTCCGCGCCGGGCCGGATCGTCGCGTGGATCATCGTGATCGGGGTGTGGGTGACACCCGGACCCTGGTGCCCGTCCAGCTCACCCGCGATGACGCGCAGCAGCGCGCCGCCGTCGGGCGAGGCGAGGAGCTGGATCTGGCCGCCGCGGATGTCCTGGTAGCGGGGGGCCATCATCTTGTCGCTCGCCGGGAGGTTCACCCACAGCTGGAGGCCGTGGAAGAGACCGCCGGACATGACCAGCGACTCCGGCGGCGCCTCGATGTGCAGCAGGCCGGACCCGGCGGTCATCCACTGGGTGTCGCCGTCCTGGATGGTGCCGCCGCCACCGTTGCTGTCCTGGTGAATAAACGTTCCGTCAATCAGGTACGTGACGGTCTCGAAGCCGCGGTGGGGGTGCCAGGGGGTGCCCTTGGGCTCGCCCGCGGCGTACTCCACCTCGCCCATCTGGTCCATCATGATGAACGGATCGAGGTACTGGTAGTTGATGCCGGAGAAGGCCCGGCGCACCGGGAAGCCCTCTCCCTCGAACCCGCCGGGGGCGGTCGTGACGGCCAGCACGGGACGCGGACGCGCCACCCTTTCGGCCGGGACTCCGACCTTCGGCAGGGTCAACGGGTTCTCTACGGTCACTGCGGGCACGACAGCCTCCTCCAGGTTGTTCACCATTCAATTTAGTTGAACAGTGAACTTCCCGCAAGAGCGCCCTATTCCCCGTAGGGCCCAGGTGGCGCTCAGCCGTCTGCGCAGCAATGGCGTCTAGCCGTACATCCGGCGCATCGCGAAGTCGACCATCTGCTCCACCGCCTTCGCGTCGAACACCATCCGGTGCTCACCCTCCATATCGAGGACGAAGCCGTACCCGGTGGGCAGCAGGTCGATCACCTCCGCCCCGGTGATCACGAAGTACTTGGACTCCTTGCCCGCGTACCTGCGCAGCTCCTTGAGCGAGGTGAACATCGGGATGACCGGCTGCTGGGTGTTGTGCAGCGCGAGAAACCCCGGGTTGTCGCCGCGCGGGCAGTAGACCTTCGACGTGGCGAAGATCTGCTGGAAGTCCTCGGCGGACAGCGATCCGGTGGTGAAGGCGCGCACCGCGTCGGCGAGCGAGGGCGGAGACGGCTCCGGGTAGAGCGGCTGCTCCGGGTAGCCACCCTGGGGCTGGGGCTGGGGCGGCGCGTACTGCTGCTGCTGCCCGGCCTGGTTCTGGTCATAGCCGTACATGCGCGCAAGCGTACTTAGTCACAGATGCACGAGGAGAGGTTGCTTCTTATTACCGACGGGTAGCATGATGATAGTTACTGATTGGTACACGTACGAGCATCCTGCCTCCCGAACCCTTACGGAGCCGTCGCCATGGGGCACTACAAGCCGAATCTCCGCGACATCGAGTTCAACCTCTTCGAGGTACTCGGCCGCGACAAGCTGTACGGCACCGGCCCGTTCGCGGAGATGGACGTCGAGACCGCCAAGAGCATCCTCGACGAAGTCACTCGTCTCGCTGAGAACGACCTGGCCGCGTCCTTCACCGACGCCGACCGCAACCCGCCGGTCTTCGACCCGGCGACGAACACCGCGCCGGTCCCCGCCGCGTTCAAGAAGAGCTACCAGGCCTACATGGACTCCGAGTACTGGCGTCTGGGCATCCCCGAGGAGATCGGCGGCACCACCGCCCCCGCGACGCTGATCTGGGCGTACGCGGAGCTGATCCTCGGCGCGAACCCGGCCGTGTGGATGTACTCGTCCGGACCGGCCTTCGCCGGCATCCTCTTCACCGAGGGCACCGACGAGCAGAAGAAGGCCGCGAAGATCGCGGTCGAGAAGCAGTGGGGCTCCACCATGGTCCTCACCGAGCCGGACGCCGGCTCGGACGTCGGCGCCGGCCGCACCAAGGCCGTGAAGCAGGACGACGGCTCCTGGCACATCGAGGGCGTGAAGCGCTTCATCACGTCCGGCGAGCACGACATGTCGGAGAACATCCTTCACTACGTCCTCGCACGCCCCGAGGGCGCGGGCCCCGGCACCAAGGGCCTGTCCCTCTTCCTCGTGCCGAAGTACGACTTCGACTTCGAGACCGGCGAGCTGGGCGAGCGCAACGGCGTCTACGCCACGAACGTCGAGCACAAGATGGGCCTCAAGGCGTCCAACACCTGCGAGATGACCTTCGGCGACCAGCGCCCCGCCAAGGGCTACCTGATCGGCGACAGGCACGACGGCATCCGCCAGATGTTCCGCATCATCGAGTTCGCCCGCATGATGGTCGGCACGAAGGCCATCGCGACGCTCTCCACGGGCTACCTGAGCGCCCTGGAGTACGCCAAGGAGCGCGTCCAGGGCCCCGACCTGGCGAACTTCATGGACAAGACCGCCCCCAAGGTCACCATCACGCACCACCCCGACGTCCGCCGCTCGCTCATGACGCAGAAGGCGTACGCCGAGGGCATGCGCGCCCTGGTCCTCTACACGGCGTCCGTCCAGGACGAGATCGCCGCCCAGGAGTCCGCGGGCGACGACGTCTCGGCGCTCAGCGCCCTGAACGACCTGCTGCTGCCGATCGTCAAGGGCTACGGCTCCGAGAAGTCCTACGAGCAGCTCGCGCAGTCCCTGCAGACCTTCGGCGGCTCCGGCTACCTACAGGAATACCCGATCGAGCAGTACATCAGGGACGCCAAGATCGACACCCTCTACGAGGGCACCACCGCGATCCAGGGCCAGGACTACTTCTTCCGGAAGATCGTCCGTAACCAGGGCGCCGCGCTGAACACGCTCGCCGAGAACATCAAGAAGTTCCTCGCGGTCGGCACCGGCGGCCAGGACCTGGCCACGGCCCGCGACACGCTCGCCAAGGCGGCCGTGGACCTGGAGGCCATCGTCGGCGCGATGCTGACCGACCTCGCGGCCACCGAGCAGGACGTCAAGTCCATCTACAAGGTCGGCCTCAACACCACCCGGCTCCTGATGGCCTCCGGTGACGTCGTCGTCGGCTACCTGCTGCTCAAGGGGGCCGCCGTGGCCGCCGAGAAGCTGCCGACCGCCTCCCCGAAGGACGTCCCCTTCTACACCGGCAAGATCGCCGCCGCGAAGTTCTTCGCCGAGAACGTCCTGCCGGGCGTCTCGGTGCAGCGCGCGCTGGCCGAGTCCGTCGACCAGTCCCTGATGGAGCTGGACGAGGCGGCCTTCTAGCCTTCGGGCGAAACTCCGCCAACGCCTGAATCACGCGCCGATAACGGGCTGGGGCCTTCTTTCCGAAGGTCCCGGCCCGTTGTCGGTGGCACGTGCGACGCTGGACAGCATGAGTTCCAAGGAATCCCGCAGAGGCGGAGGCTACTCCGTCCCGGCCGGCCGGCCGTACGCGCTCAACGAGCTGCGCGGAAAGCTCGGCTCGGTGGGCGACCTGGTCCGCGAGCTGTACGACGGCTCACACCCCCTCGAGTACGAGCCGGTGGCCGATACCCTCTACGTCGCGTTCAAGACCGCCGCCGACCTGGCCCCGATCAAGAGCCTCACCGGCTGCGCCCAGCACCCCAACGGCGCCCTCGACCCCGAGGCCCCGGCGGGCTGGGGCCGCTGCCTGCTGTGCAACGGCCGCCGCCGCCGAGGCGAGCGCAGCATCCCCGCGCCGGCCGAGCAGCGCCGCCTCGGCTACCCCGTGCCGGACCCGCCGTACACGCCGGACATCCTCAAGCACCACCTCCAGATGGTCAACGACCGGGCGTTCGCCGTCTCCGTCTCCTCCCCCGCCGAGCAGTACGTCGAGCTGGCGGACACCCTGCACCGCGCGTTCATCGTGGCCCGCGAGCTCTCCCGCCCGCGCAACGCATCGGGCTGCTCCGAGCACCCCGGCTCGCCCATCGACCCGACCGCGCCCCCCGGCGAGGGCTGCCTGTTCTGCGTGGGCCGCCGCCAGCAGCAGCAGCGCCCGCCCGGAGCGCCGCGCATGCTGCCGCCGCTGCGCCGCGGCGAACGCCGCACGATGCAGCGCCGGTTCGACCGCCCGCCCGGTCTGTAGACCCTCAAAGTCCGCTGTTTCCCGCCCACTTCACCCCCGCTTCACCCTCGCGAAGTCCCCACACCAGTCCCTGAGGCAGGCGCCTCGGGCCCCTAGTTATGGTGATCCCCATGAGCGCATCCGTCCGCTTCGATCGCGGCCACACCGACGACCTGATGACCTTCCTGGCGGCCAACCCGTCGCCGTACCACGCCGTGGCCGACGCCGCGGAGCGACTGGAGAAGGCCGGTTTCCGGCAAGTCGCCGAAAGCGAAGTCTGGGATGCGACAACGGGCGGAAAGTACGTACTGCGGGGCGGCGCGATCATCGCCTGGTACGTACCTGAGGGCGCCGACGCCCACACGCCGTTCCGGATCATCGGCGCGCACACGGACTCGCCGCACCTGCATGTGAAGCCGCAGCCCGACATGGGCACCCAGGGCTGGCGGCAGGTCGCCGTCGAGATCTACGGCGGGCCGCTGCTCAACACCTGGCTCGACCGGGACCTGGGCATCGCGGGCCGGCTGACGCTGCGCGACGGCTCGCACCGCCTGGTGAACATCGACCGGCCGCTGCTGCGCGTCCCGCAGCTTGCCGTGCACATGGACCGCTCGGTCAACACCGAGGGCCTCAAGCTCGACAAGCAGCGGCACATGCAGCCGATCTGGGGCCTCGGCCAGGTCACCGAGGGCGACCTGATCCGCTTCCTGGAGCAGGAGGAGGACATCACCGAGGGCGAGGTCGTCGGCTGGGACCTGCTGGCGCACGCCCTCGAAGCCCCGTCGTACCTGGGCCGTGACCGCGAGCTGGTGGCCGGCCCGCGCATGGACAACCTGATCTCGGTGCACGCGGGGGTCGCGGCGCTCGCCGCAGCCGCCGGCGCGGACGGCCTCACCAGCATCCCGGTGCTCGCCGCCTTCGACCACGAGGAGAACGGCTCGCAGTCGGACACCGGCGCGGACGGACCGCTGCTCGGCACCGTCCTGGAGCGCTCCCTGTTCGCCCGCGGCGGCAGCTACGAGGACAAGGCCCGCGCCTTCGCGTCGACGGTCTGTCTGTCGTCCGACACCGGGCACGCCGTCCACCCCAACTACCCGGAGCGCCACGACCCGACGCACCACCCCCAGGTCAACGGCGGCCCCATCCTGAAGGTCAACGTCAACATGCGGTACGCCACCGACGGCAGCGGGCGGGCCGTGTTCGCGGCGGCCTGCGAGAAGGCCGAAGTGCCCTGGCAGAACTTCGTGTCGAACAACTCCGTGCCCTGCGGCACCACGATCGGCCCGATCACCGCCGCCAGGCACGGCATCCAGACCGTCGACATCGGCGTCGCGATCCTCTCCATGCACAGCGCCCGCGAGCTGTGCGGGGCCGACGACCCGTACCTCCTGGCCAACGCGATGACCGCCTTCCTCGAAGCCTGAGGAGCCCCGGAAGCGCCGAAGCCCGAGGAGCCCCGAGAACTCGAACGCACCCTCCGAGCATGGCTGTTCCCGGTCCGGGTACGCGATGACGGACCGAGACGTACCGAACCGGGAACAGCCAATCGAAGTCCGGAGGCGAGTCATATGGGCCTGGGTGGCTGTATAGCCCTAGTCGTGGTGGGAGCAATCCTCACGTTTGCCACCGACTGGCAAATGGAGGGTGTCAATCTCCGCATGGTCGGGTTGATCATGATGCTGGTCGGCATCATC
The DNA here is from genome assembly GCF_030063415.1 of Streptomyces sp. H27-C3. Taxonomy (GTDB): domain Bacteria; phylum Actinomycetota; class Actinomycetes; order Streptomycetales; family Streptomycetaceae; genus Streptomyces. The sequence goes on from NZ_JASITA010000008.1 coordinate 67,897, forward strand.
GGCATCGCCGTGTACACGAGCGTGCTGAAGCGGCGCCGCACCACACATCTGTCCTCCCCCGACGCGCCGATCGTGGAGGAGCATCACCGCCGATACGAGTGACGCGCGCAGCGGCGTAACGACAGGCCGGAACCGAGCGGCACGGCGGTATTCTTGCCTCCTCAACAAGGGGGAATACCTGTGGAGTTCCGGTTGCTCGGAGCCGTATCCGTCGCCACCGAATCCGAAGAGCTTTCCCTGGGGCCCGCCAAGCGCCGCAGCATGCTGGCCGCGCTGCTACTGCGGGCCAACACCGCAGTGACCATCGACCAGCTGATCGAAGCCAGTTGGGAGCACGAACCGCCCGCCCACGCCCGCACCGTCGTCCAGAGCCATGTCTCGCACCTGCGGGCGCTCCTGCACGGCGGCGCGGCCGGGCCGGGCGTCGAACTGACCACGCAGGGACCGGCGGCGTACGTCCTGCACCTGGCGGGGCCGCTGCTCGACGCGCACCGCTTCGACGAACTGGTGCGGCTCGCCGCCCATCAGCGGCGCCCGGCCGACAGCATCCTGATGCTGCGTGAGGCCCTCGCCCTGTGGCGGGGACCCGCGCTGTCCGGCACCGTCGACAGCGAGCCGCTGCGCGCCGCCGCCCACACGCTGACCGAGACCCGGCTGCTCACCGTCGAGGATCTGGCCCACCGCTACGGGCAGTTGGGCGAGCACACCAGGGCCGTCACCGTGCTGCGCGCCGAGGCCGTCGCGCACCCGATGCGCGAATCCCTCGCCGGCGCGCTGATGGTGGCGCTGTACCGGGCCGGGCGCCGGCCGGACGCCATCGACTGGTACCACCGCACCCGGCGGCTGCTCGCGGACGAGCTGGGGGCGACCCCCGGCCGGGTGCTCCAGGAGGCGTACGGCCTGATCCTGCAGCCCGAAGAGCCGGACCTGACGGAACACCGGGCACCCACCACCCCGGCCCCTTCGGCCGCTCCACCCCGGGAACGCCCCCCGGGGCAGGGCCGCCGGACGACAGAGCCGCACCTGGAACTGGCCCCACCCGCGAGGGAAACCGCAGCCCCCGGCCGGCGGGCCGACGAGGCCGTCGGGCTCGTCAATCTGGCCGTCGCGCAGGCGGCGGGCGACGACCTGGCCGAGGCCCGCGACAGCTGCGCCCGCGCCGTGACCCTCGCCCAGCAGGCCGACGACCGCCAGACGGAGATCCTGGCCTACCAGCATCTCGCCCGGCACTGCCTGACCGCGGGCGCCCACGAGGAGGCGCTGCGCCACGCGGAGAGCGGCCTCGCCCTGCGCCTGGGTGACGGCTCCATGACCCGCCGCGTCCTGCTGTTCACCGCGCGTGGCGAAGCCCTGGCCGCGCTGGGCAAGTGCGAGGAGGCCCTGATGCAGCTGATGGGCGCCGCGGGTCTCGCGGAGCGCGAGGGATACGACGAAGGCGCCTGCGGCGCCCTGTCCGTACTGCTGCGGATGACGGCCGAAGACGAGTACCAGCAGCGCTACGAGCAGGCGCTGGCCCGGCTGGCGGCGGCCCGCTGACCAAGCCGGGGAAGCAGGGGCCCGGCCGCGGCGCCCGTACCCGGCCGGTGCTCACCGCCCGCCCTCGGACCAGCGGCCCGCCCGCACCCGCCCGCCCGTCCGCGGCAGCCCTACCCGTCAGCACCCGCGGGCTCACGCGCCCGTACCCGGCCGCTGCCCACCGCCCGTCCCGCAACCGCGCCCGCCCGTCCTCCGCCGCCCTACGCGTCGTCCATCCCCGCGAGCACCAACGCCAGCCGGTCCGTCCCCGCCGTGGTCACCACGACCGGAACACCCCAGTCCTGCTGGTGCACATGACAGGCCGGGTACTCGTTCGCCGGGTCGTCGTCGCACGAGGCTGCCATCGCCGAGACATGCAGCACGCCCTCGGTGACCTCGGGGTTCAGCTCCAGCTCCCGGCTCAGATCGGTCCCGGCGCCGTCCCCCGCGACCAGCAGCTCGGGCGGCGTGGCCGACACCAGCAGCCTCGACGACGGGCCGTAGCGGGTGTCCAGCTTCTGACCGGCCGGCGCCTGGAACACCACGTCGAGCAGCAGCTTCCCCGGCGCCACCTCGGTCGCCGCCCGCTGCGTCCGGTGGGCGACCGCCTCCACCCGCACCGCCTCGTCGGGCAGCCGCAGCCGGGTCAGCCGGTGGCGCGCGGACTCGACGACCACGATGTCGTCCCCGATCAGCACGGCGTCGCTCGGCTCCCGCAGGTCCGTGGCCAGGGTCGTCACCTCGCCGGATGCCGGGTCGTAGCGCCGGAGCGCGTGGTTGTACGTGTCGCTGACCGCCACCGACCCGTCGGGCAGCGCCGTCACCCCGAGCGGGTGCTGGAGCAGCGCCTGACCGGCCGGCCCGTCCCGGTGCCCGAAGTCGAAGAGCCCGGTCCCGACGGCCGTGTGCACCACCAGGTCGAGGTCGACGTACCGCAGGGCGCTCGTCTCGGAGTCGGCCACCCACAGCCGGTCCTCGGTCGCCGCGAGCCCCGAGGGCTGCGCGAACCACGCCTCGGCCGCGGGCCCGTCCACCAGACCCTCGTTGGTCGTCCCGGCCGCCGCCGCGACGACTCCGGTCCCCGGGTCGTACGTCCACAGCTGGTGCACGCCGGCCATCGCGATCCACACCTTGCCCGCGAACCAGGCCACGTCCCAGGGCGAGGACAGCGCCACCTCCAGTGCGGGCCCGGAGTCGGGGGACCCCTGCCACCACTGCTTGCCGGTACCGGCAACGGTCTCGATCACCCCGGTCGCGGGGTCGAACGTACGGAGCCGGTGATTGACCGTGTCGGCGACCACGACAAGCCCGTCCGGCAGCAGCGCGAGCCCCTGCGGCTCCTTGAAGTCGCCGGGTCCGCCGATCCGACGCAGCACGCTCTCGCCGTCCGCCGCGAGCTCGACCAGCTGGTGCCGCGTCGAGTCGGAGACCAGGAAGGTGCCGGTGGCGGGCAGCAGCACCGCCTTGCCGGGGAAGCGCAGATCGGTGGCGACCGGCTCGGGCGCGACATACGGGCCGTCGCCGCGTCGCAGCGTGCCCTTCGCGCCGTGCTCCGCCTCCAGCTCCTCGACCAGCTTCTCGATGGCGTGGGCATGCCCCTCGCCCGCGTGCTGCGCGACGACGTACCCCTCGGGGTCGATGACCACGAGCGTGGGCCAGGCCCGCACGGCGTACTGCTTCCAGGTCACGAGCTCGGGATCGTCGAGGACGGGGTGGTGCACCTCGTAGCGCTCGACGGCGTCGACGACGGCCTGGTGCTCGGCCTCGTGCACGAACTTCGGCGAGTGGACGCCGATGATCACCAGCGTGTCCCGGTGCTTCTCCTCCAGCTCGCGCAGCTCATCGAGGACATGCAGGCAGTTGATGCAACAAAAGGTCCAAAAATCGACAATTACGGTGCGCCCCCGCAGGTCCGCGAGGCTCAGTTCCCGACCACCTGTATTGATCCACCCACCACTGCCGACAAGCGCGGGGGCGCGGACACGTGCACGTTTCGCCATACCCCTGTCCAACATCACGTCCATAGCGGTCATTCCGGGGTAGGCATCGCGCCATGAAATATCTAGTGCGCGACAAGATCTTCGCCATCGGTGACGACTACTGGATCGAGGACGAGGACGGGCAGCAGGCCTTTCTCGTCGACGGCAAGGCGCTGCGGCTGCGCGACACCCTGGAGATCAAGGACCCCACGGGCCAGGTCCTGATCACCCTGCGCGCGAAAATGCTCAGCCTGCGCGACACGATGACCATCGAGCGGGGCGACGAGCAGTTGGCGACCGTGCGCAAGAAGCGGCTCTCGCTGCTGCGCAACCACTATCGCGTGGAGCTCGCCGAGGGCACCGAGCTGGATGTCAGCGGCCGGATCCTGGATCGCGAGTTCACCATCGAGTACGACGGTGAACTGCTGGCCCACATCTCGCGGAAGTGGTTCCGGGTGCGCGAGACGTATGCCGTGAACGTGGTGCGCGAGGAAGCCGACACAGCCTTGCTGATCGCGGTCGCGGTGTGCGTGATCCGGATGACCGACAAGGACGACTGACGACGACTGCCGACTGCCGACTGCCGACCGTCAGGGCAGGCAGCGGTCCTTCAGCGCCGGGAACTGCTCGCGCGTCGTCGTGACCTTCGCCGGGTCAAGATCGACGGTGAGGACCTCCTCCGCCGTCCCCGCCTCGGCGAGCACCTCGCCCCACGGGTCGACCACGATGCTGTGCCCCGCCTGCTCGACCCCGGCGTGCGTGCCCGCGGTGCCGCAGGCCAGGACGTACGCCTGGTTCTCGACGGCGCGGGCGCGGGCCAGCAGGGTCCAGTGCTCGCGGCGCCGGGCGGGCCAGCCGGCCGGCACCACGAAGGCCTGCGCGCCCGCGTCGACCAGGCCGCGGAAGAGCTCGGGAAAGCGCAGGTCGTAGCAGGTGCCGAGGCCGAAGGTGAGGTCGTCGGTCCGCACGGTGACCAGCTCTTCGCCCGCGGCCATCATCACGGCCTCGCCCGAGTCGAAGCCGAAGCGGTGGATTTTCCGGTAGGTGCGGGCGAGTTCGCCGTCGGGGGAGAAGACCAGCGAGGTGTTGTAGAGCGGCCCTTCCGGGTCCCGCTCGACGATCGATCCGGCGTGCAGCCAAACCCCGGCGTCCCGGGCCGCCTTGGACATCACGTCGTACGTCGCACCCTCGACGGGTTCGGCCTCGGCGACGAACGATTCATAGGCGAAAGCACCGACGGGCCAGAGCTCCGGCAGGACCACCAGGTCGGCTCCGCGCTGTTCGCGTACGAGGGAAGCGACGCGCCGCCGACGGGAATTGACCGATTCGTCCGGGTCTACAGCGATCTGGATGAGGGAGGCGCGCACAGTACCACCGTCCTGGCATTCGAGCCGTCAACACAGGCCTACGATCGTCACACCAAAGCACTGCCGGGGTGCCACGGGGCAGCGTAACTTAGCGTGCGAGCCTCCCACGCAACCCAGTAAGCCGTCCTGTCGGCCAACCGCCGCCGCCCAGCCCGCTCCACCGCCACTGAACCGCACGAGGGGTCCCGTGACCGTCCATCCCAGCCTCCAAACCTACGCCGACGCCTGGACCCACTCCGTAGAAGCGATATCCGAGCTGGTGACGCCGCTCGTCGAAGGCGAGTGGAACCGCCGCACACCGTGCCCCGGCTGGTCGGTGCGCGACATCGTCTCGCACGTCATCGGCATGGAGTGCGAGATGCTCGGCGATCCTCGCCCGATCCACACGCTGCCGCGCGATCTCTTCCATGTGGCCTCGGAGTTCGCCAGATACATGGAGATGCAGGTCGATGTGCGGCGCCACCACACGGCGCCCGAGATGACCTCCGAGCTGGAGTACACGATCATCCGGCGCGCGCGCCAGCTCCGCAACGAGACGCGCTCCCCCGACACCAAGGTCCGTGCCCCGCTCGGCACCGAGCAGACCCTCGAACTGGCCATGCGGATGCGGGCGTTCGACATCTGGGTGCACGAGCAGGATCTGCGGGCCACGCTCGGCAGGCCGGGCAACCTCGACTCCCCCGGCGCGTTCGTCACCCGGGACGTGCTGCTTGAGGGCCTGGCGAGAGTCGTCGCGAAGGACGCGGGCGCCCCCGCGAACTCGGCGGTCGTCGTCGATGTGCACGGCCCGCTCGAATTCATGCGTACGGTCCGCGTGGACGCCCAGGGCCGAGGCACGGTGGACGGCGCGCCGTCGCTGGGCCCGCTGGCGACGATCACGCTGGACTGGGAGACGTACGTGCGGCTGGCCTGCGGCCGGGTGCGTTACGACACGGTCGCCGACCGGATCAAGGTCGAGGGCGACCACGATCTGGCGGACACGATCCTGCGGGCGTTCGCCGTGACGCCGTAACCCTGTTGACGCTGTAACGCCCCGCCACACAGGGACGTGCACCTACACAGGGACGTGCACCGCCTCGACGCGACTGGCGACCAGATGGTCCCGCTCGCGGCGGGCCGTCCGCTTGCGCAGCCGCAGGATCTGCGCGATCCCCAGCGCCTCAAGGACGAAGACCGAGGCGAACGCGATCCGGTAGTTGTCGCCGGTGGCGTCGAGCAGCAGCCCCACCGCGAGCAGCGTTGTCATGGAGGCGGTGAAGCCGCCCATGTTGACGATCCCGGACGCGGTGCCCTGGCGCTGCGGCGGGTTGGCCGGGCGGGCGAAGTCGAATCCGATCATCGACGCGGGACCGCACGCGCCGAGCACCGCGCACAGCGTGATCAGCAGCCACATCGGCGCGTGGTCACCGGGGTACGCGAGGGTGGCCGCCCACAGCAGGGCGGTCGCCCCGACCGTGCCCAGCGCGAGCGGGGCGCGGGCCTCGTGATGACGGGCGATGACCTGCCCGAAGACCAGCCCGAGAGCCATGTTGGACAGCACCACGAGCGTCAGCAGCTCCCCGGCCGTGGCCCGCGAGAGCCCTTGCGCCTCCACCAGGAACGGCATCCCCCACAGCAGCAGGAACACCATCGCCGGGAACTGCGTGGTGAAGTGCACCCACATCCCGAGCCGCGTCCCCGGCTCGCGCCAGGAGGCCGCGATCTGCTTGCGGACGTACGCACCGCCCGCGTGCTCGGCGGGCGCGGGCTCGTGCCCCTCGGGGTGGTCCTTGAGGAACAACGTCAGGAGTACGAGCACGAGCACCCCCGCCAGCGAGCTGCCCGCGAAGGTCGCGGTCCAGCCCACACCGTGCAGCATCCGGGCGAGGACCAGCGTGGAGACGAGGTTGCCCGCCATCCCGCACAGGGCCGCGACCTGCGCGATCAGCGGGCCGCGCCGGGCGGGGAACCAGCGGGTGCCGAGCCGCAGCACGGCGATGAACGTCATCGCGTCGCCGCAGCCGAGCAGCGCGCGGGCGGCGAGGGCAGTGCCGTAGGAGGGGGAGAGCGCGAAGCCGAGCTGCCCGACGGTGAACAGCACCACCCCCAGCGTCAGCACCTTCTTCGTGCCCCACCGGTCGACCATCAGCCCGACGGGTATCTGCATGCCCGCGTAGACCAGGAGCTGGACTATGGAGAACGTCGACAGCGCGGAGGCGTTGACGTCGAACCGGTCGGCGGCGTCGAGTCCCGCCACGCCCAGGCTCGTACGGAAGATGACCGCGACGAAGTAGACGGCGATGCCGATGCCCCACATCGCGGCGGCGCGCCGGCCGCCCGGCGGGTCGCCCGGCAGCGAGACCGCCGCACTCATCGGTCGTCCCCTCTGACAAGCACGCGGACCCGGCTGACGTGCCGGCGCACGCACTGTGCGGCGCCTTCCTCGTCACCGGCGCGGATGGCGTCCAGCAGCTCGGCGTGCTCGGTGATGTTCTTGGCGATGCGGTCGGGGTGCGCCTCCATGATGGTGACGCCCATGCGCAACTGCCGGTCGCGGAGCTGGTCATACAGCCGCATCAGGATCTGATTGCCGGCGTGCCGCACGATCTCGGCGTGGAAGCACCGGTCGGTGACGGCGACCTCGGCCAAGTCGCCCTCCTCCGCGCGCTGCCGCTGCTCATCAAGGAGCTCTTCCAGCCGTGCGATCAGCGCGGGGGACCCGGGCATGACGCGCCGCACGGCGAATTCCTCGACCAGCAGCCGGGTCTCCACGACGTCGGCGATCTCCTGCGCCGACACGGCGAGCACGAGGGCGCCCTTCTTGGGATAGAGCTTGATCAGCCCCTCGACCTCAAGCCGCAGCAGCGCTTCGCGCACCGGGGTCCTGGACACCCCGACGGCTTCGGCGAGGTCCCCCTCGGTGAGGAGGGTGCCGCCCTCGTAGCGGCGGTCGAGCACGGCGCGCTTGATGTACGCGTAGACACGCTCGGCGGCGGGCGGCTGCTTGGCGGGGGACGGGGCGGCGGGAGGGGGCGAAACAGAGGGCGCGGCAGGCATGCGCACAGCATAGATACAACACAGGTGCAACAGAAAACCCCGTCCGTATCGCGGAACGGCGCGGGCCGGGAGCGCGTCGGCGTGCCCGATTTTACCTACTTTCCCCGCGCGGGCCGCCGCCTACCTGATTACCGTGAAGGCAGGACAAAACGCAGGACGAACCCCAAACAGGAAGTGAATCAGAGCCATGGCCGTGCAGACAGAAGGAACGCCCTGTTGGGCCGACGCCGCGTTCGCCGACATGGAAGCCGCGAAGAGCTTCTACGGCGACGTACTGGGCTGGACCTTCGGCGAGAGTGCGCCGGAGTTCGGCAACTACACGCAGGCGTACTCGGACGGCAAGGCCGTGGCCGCCGTCGCGCCCCCGATGCCCGGACAGGACGACGCTCCTTCGGGCTGGTGCCTGTATCTCGCATCGCCGGACGTCACCGCCACCGCCCAGAAGATCCGTGACAACGGCGGTGAAGTGCTGGTGGACCCGATGCAGGTCGCCGACTTCGGCTCCATGGTGATCGCCCGCGACCCCGGGGGCGCGGTCTTCGGCGTCTGGCAGGGAAACACGCACGAGGGCTTCGAGGCGGTCGGCAAGCCGGGCGCGTACGCCTGGTCCGAGGTCTTCACCCGTGACGTGGAGAAGTCGGACGCGTTCTTCCCCGCCGTCTTCCCGTACACCGTGCGGCGGATGGAGGACGACGCGATCGACTTCAAACTCTTCGACGTCGGCGACGAGACCGTCCTGGGCCGGATGAAGATGACGGACGACTTCCCGCCGGAGGTCCCGTCGTTCGTCAACGTGTACTTCGCGGTCGAGGACTGCGACGCGGCGGTGGCGAAGGCGACCACGCGCGGCGGAAAGCTTCAGTTCGGGCCGATGGACAGCCCGTTCGGCCGGTTCGCGGCGGTCACCGACCCGGCGGGCACGGCCTTCTCGGTGATCGACCTCACTACGACGAAGGGCGAGATGCCGAAGCTGTCCAGCGCGTGACCTGAACACGACGTCGGCCTCCGGGACCAGCGGTGCGGTCCGGGAGGCCGATGCCGTGCCGTGCCGCTACTTGGCGACCCCGGCCCGGAAGGCGTCCCACGCGGCGGGGGCGAGGAGGACCAGGGGGCCGGCGGGACGCTTGGAGTCGCGGACGGCTACGGCGCCGGGCATGTTGAGGGCGACTTCGACGCACTCGCCATTGCCGCTGCTGTAGCTGGACTTCATGAACTCGAACTGCGGCATCTCTACAGCTCCCTGCGGATACGCTCAATCAAGGCGGCAGAGCCTCGTGGGGCGAGTCCGTTCCTGACGATCCGGTCAAACGCCACGCTGTGGTGCGTGGAATCGGCCTCAGTCTCCAGCCATAGCGTAGACGACGTGGTGTCCATGTAGACCACGTCCATTGCGCCAGGTTCAGCGAACGAGACGATACTGAACGCACTGGTCATCCCGGGGTGTGAGCCGGCGAGAAACGGCACTACCTGAAGCTTGACGCTCGGCAGTTCCGCCGCCGCCAAAAGGTGCGTCAACTGATCACGCATAACGTCCCGCCCGCCGACCAGCTGGCGCAGCGCGCCCTCTCCGACAACGGCCCACAGGTCCAGTGGAGTGTCTTCGGTCAATCGTGCCTGACGTGCCATCCTCGCCTCGACGAAGCGGTCAACCTCCTCGGGGTCCTCCCACTCGGCGTTGCCGATCGCCAGTGAGCGTGCATAGCCCACGGTTTGCAGCAGCCCTGGGACAAACGCCCCTTGCCAGGTTCGTACACCGGTAGCGATGTCCTCAAGCGCGACGTACTCGACCAGGGAACGCAGCTCGGGGTACTGGTTCCACCAGCCTTTTGCCTTGCGACGTTCGCGGTCAGCCTTGGCCAGATTCAGAAGACGCTCGATGATCTCGCGATCGCTGACGCCGTAGAACTCGCACAGCGCCCGGATGTCCGGATCCCGCATGGGCACCCAGCCCCGCTCCATTTTCACGATCTTCGAGTTGGTAGCCGTGATGACGTGGGCTGCCTGCTGCTGAGTTTTCCGGGAGGCGTCGCGCAAGCGCAGCAATTCGCCTCCGAGCTTCCGTCCCAGGACAGTTGAGGTCCGATTGCCGAGCTGAGCCGAATCAGTCACGGCGCGATTCTCCCTCCTGAGGGCTCACAGCGTCGACCTGCGCCACTCGTTCGAGACAAGTGTCTCCGAGTCACTTGCCCCAGAGAGCTTCTTCTCGCTACGTTCGGTACACACCCGCTCACCGAGCGGAGCCGTCCGGCGGAAGTGCACCGCTCCGCCCTGCGCGGACCGGCAGGGACACCGCCAACACCGGTACGGCGTAGGCCCGTACAAGGAGGTACGCGTCCATGACCAGCGCGAGCCCGACCGACGTCGTCAGCTACGTCCCGTACACCCAGAACGTCACCGTCGCCCGGCGCCGCGTCGCGCACGTCGTCTGCGGGTGGGGGCATCCGGGACTCGCCGGGGACGCCGCGCTCATCGCCGGAGAACTCGCGGCGAACGCGCTGCTGCACGGGTGCCTGCGGGACCGGCTGTTCCGGGTCGAAGTGAACCTGCTGGAAAAGGCGTTACGTATCGCCGTCACCGACCCGCGCGGCGAACGCCACCCGCAGCCGCGCCACGCGCTGGACGACGAGCAGTTCGGGCGGGGCCTCACCATCGTCGCGGCCCTCGCATCCCGGTGGGGCGTCGAGCCGCTCACCGTGGGCAAGACTGTGTGGGCGGAAGTGGATCTCGCGCCGCAGTGCGCCGCCCCGGGCTCCATCGGCCACTCGGCACGCTGACCACAGCGCGCGTGTGTCACCGTGCGGACACCTGGACGGGTCCGTCGGCGTCTTGTACCTGTCCGTTCGAGCACACATACGTGCGGCACCGAACCAAGTCGGCGCCGCACGTGTGTGGTCTTTCTTCGGGCCGTCGGGGCATCAGGCCGTCAGGGCATCAGGCCGTCACGCCCAAGTAATCAACCGCTTCGGCTGTTCCAGAATCGCCGCGACATCCGCGAGGACCCGGGAGCCCAGCTCGCCGTCGACCAGGCGGTGATCGAAGGACAGGGCGAGGGTCGTCACCTGCCGGGGCTTGACCTTGCCCTTGTGGACCCACGGCTGGAGCTTGATCGCACCGACCGCGAGGATCGCGGACTCGCCCGGGTTGAGGATCGGCGTGCCGGTGTCGATGCCGAAGACGCCGACGTTGGTGATGGTCACCGTGCCGCCCTGCATCGCCGCAGGTGACGTCTTGCCCTCGCGGGCCGTCGTCACCAACTCGCCGAGCGACGCTGCCAGTTCGGGCAGCGTCTTGGCGTGCGCGTCCTTGATGTTCGGGACGATCAGGCCGCGTGGGGTGGCGGCGGCGATGCCCAGGTTCACGTAGCTCTTGTGCACGATCTCCTGGTTCGCCTCGTCCCAGGCCGCGTTGACGTCCGGGTTGCGCTTGATGGCGACCAGCAGGGCCTTGGAGATGAGGAGCAGCGGGTTGACCCGTACCCCGGCCATGTCCTTGTCGGCCTTCAGCTCCTCGACGAGCTTCATCGTGCGCGTCACGTCGAAGGTGACGAACTCGGTGACGTGCGGCGCGGTGAAGGCGCTGTTCACCATGGCTGTCGCGATGGCCTTGCGTACGCCCTTGATGGGGGTACGGGTCTCCCGCGCGCCCGCGTCCACCGCCACCGGTGCCGACGTCACCACGGCGGGCTCGGCGACCGGCTGCGCCTGCGGTGCGGCCACCGCGGCGTGGACGTCCTCGCGGGTGACGACGCCGTCCGGGCCCGTCGGCGTGATCGTCGCGAGGTCGATGCCCAGGTCCTTGGCGAGCTTGCGGACCGGGGGCTTGGCCAGCGGGCGGGCCCCGGCGGGCGCCGGGGCCGTCGCGGTAACCGCGCCGCTGTGCCCGTTCATCTCGGCCTGGAGCGCGGCGGCCGCCTGCTGGGCCGGCTGCGCCTGTTCAGGAACAGCCGTGGCGTTGCCCTTGCGCGGGCGGCGCTTGGTGGACGCCTCGGACACGCCGTAGCCGACGAGGACCGGCGTACGGCCCTTGGGTGCGTCGGCCACCACCGGCTCGGGAGCGGCGGCCGGAGCGGCCGGCAGCGCCGTGCCCGGCGCCACGTCGACGGTGATGATCACCTGGCCGACGTCGACCGTCACGCCCTCGCCGAAGCGCAGCTCGTGCACCACCCCGTCGTACGGGATGGGCAGTTCGACGGCCGCCTTCGCGGTCTCGACCTCGCACACGACCTGGCCGTCGGTGACGGTGTCGCCCGGCTGGACGTACCACTTGAGGATCTCCGCCTCGGTGAGCCCCTCGCCCACGTCGGGCATCTTGAACTCACGGAAACGCTGGGAAGTCTGGGTCTCAGTCATCGTCACGGCTCTCCTCAGTACGCAAGCGAGCGGTCGACGGCGTCGAGTACCCGGTCGAGGCCCGGCAGGTACTCGTCCTCCAGGCGGGCGGGCGGGTACGGGGCGTGGTAGCCGCCGACCCGCAGCACCGGCGCCTCCAGGTGGTAGAAGCACCGCTCAGTGATGCGGGCCGCGATCTCCGCGCCCGAACCGTAGAAGACCGGAGCCTCGTGCACCACCACCAGGCGGCGCGTCTTCTCCACCGACGTCTGGATCGTGTCGAAGTCGATGGGGGACATCGAGCGCAGATCGAGCACCTCGACGGACTTGCCCTCCTCGGCCGCGGCAGCCGCGGCCTCGACGCAGACCTTCACCATCGGGCCGTACGCCGCGAGCGTCAGGTCCGAACCCGCCTGGACCACACGGGCCTTGTGGAGCGGGCCCGGAATGGCCTCGGTGTCGACCTCGCTCTTGTCCCAGTAGCGCCGCTTCGGCTCGAAGAAGATCACCGGGTCGTTGCTCTGGATGGCCTGCTGCATCATCCAGTACGCGTCGGACGAGTTGGAGGGCGAGACCACCTTCAGGCCCGCGACGTGCGCGAAGAGCGCCTCGGGGGACTCGCTGTGGTGCTCGACCGCGCCGATGCCGCCGCCGTACGGAATGCGGATGACGACCGGCATCTTGATCTTGCCGAGCGAGCGGGCGTGCATCTTCGCGAGCTGCGTGACGATCTGGTCGTACGCGGGGAAGACGAACCCGTCGAACTGGATCTCCACGACCGGGCGGTAGCCGCGCAGCGCCAGGCCGATCGCCGTGCCGACGATGCCGGACTCGGCGAGCGGGGTGTCGATGACCCGGTCCTCGCCGAAGTCCTTCTGGAGCCCGTCGGTGACCCGGAAGACGCCGCCGAGCTTGCCGACGTCCTCACCCATGATCAGGACCTTGGGGTCGGTTTCGAGGGCCTTGCGCAGTGACTCGTTGATCGCTTTGGCGAGGGGCAACTTCTGTGCGGCCATGATTAGTTGCCCTCCTCGGACGCAGAGCCCTCGGTGAAGGACGCCTGGTAGGCGAGGAACTGCGCGCGCTCCTCGTCGACGAGCGCGTGCCCGTCGGCGTAGACGTTCTCGAAGATCGCCAGCTGGTCGGGCTGGGGCATCGCCCGCACCGCCTCGCGGACCCGCTTGCCGAGCGTCTCGCTCTCGTCCTCAAGACCGGCGAAGTACGCCTCGTCGGCCAGGCCCTCCTTCTCCAGGTACGCGCGCACCCGCAGGATCGGGTCCTTCGCCACCCAGGCCTCGCGCTCCTCGTCCGCCCGGTACTTGGTCGGGTCGTCGGAGGTGGTGTGGGCGCCCATCCGGTACGTGAACGCCTCGACCAGCGTCGGACCCTCGCCGCGGCGGGCGCGCTCCAGCGCCCAGCGGGTCACGGCCAGGCAGGCAAGCACGTCATTGCCGTCGACGCGGACGCCGGGGAAGCCGTAGCCCTGCGCGCGCTGGTAGAGCGGAACGCGCATCTGCTTCTCGGTGGGCTCGGAGATCGCCCACTGGTTGTTCTGGCAGAAGAAGACGACCGGGGCGTTGTAGACCGCGCCGAAGGTGAAGGCTTCCGCCACATCGCCCTGGCTGGAGGCGCCGTCACCGAAGTACGCGATGACCGCGGAGTCCGCGCCGTCCTTGGCGACACCCATCGCGTAACCGGTCGCGTGCAGCGTCTGCGAGCCGATGACGATCGTGTACAGATGGAAATTATTCGTGGTCGGGTCCCAGCCGCCGTGGTTCACACCACGGAACATGCCGAGCAGATTGGTCGGGTCGACCCCACGACACCAGGCGACTCCGTGCTCGCGGTACGTCGGGAAGACGTAGTCGTCGTCGCGCAGGGCGCGGGCGGAGCCGATCTGGGCGGCCTCCTGGCCGAGCAGCGAGGCCCACAGGCCCAGCTCGCCCTGACGCTGGAGCGCGGTGGCCTCGGCGTCGAAGCGACGCGTGAGGACCATGTCCCGGTACAGCGCGCGCAGCTCGTCCGCGCTCAGGTCGATCGCGTAGTCCGGGTGCTCGACCCGGACGCCGTCGGGCGTGAGCAGCTGTACGAGCTCGGGGTCCGTGCCGGTCTCAGGCTGGGGTTTCTTGGCGCTGACGCGCTTGGTGCTGCTGCGTCGTGGCTTACGCGCGGCAGTGCTCTCCACGGTCACGTGCGTGCTCCTCCGTCTGTCCGGCCCCCGGGGTAGCCGGTGACCAGTGCGGCTCGCCTGTATCCGTCCTTGTGCACGGGGTGGGTGCGACTCGGCGGGGAACAGGCGTGACAGGTGCCCCGGCGAGCGCCCTGCAATAAGCACGTTACCCAGTGCTTCGCACAACTGCGAAACCCCACTTGACCTGCGATTTTGCTTGGATTTCCAAGTAAATCGAGGAATTCGGGAACAACCACTGGTCACAGCCTCGCAGGCCGCCGGAACAACGGCACGTTATCCCGCTCACCAGCGGCACGGGAAGACTTGGTGTGTGAGGATGACGGCGTGCGCGAAGATGGAAAAATCCAGGTATTTCTGGTTGACGACCACGAGGTCGTCCGCCGCGGTGTCCATGAGCTGCTCTCCACAGAGGACGACATCGAGGTCGTCGGCGAGGCAGGAACGGCGGCAGATGCCCTGGTCAGGATCGTTGCGACCCGTCCGGACGTAGCCGTTCTCGACGTACGCCTGCCCGACGGCAGCGGTGTGGAGGTCTGCCGCGAGGTCCGTTCACAGAACGAGGACATCAAATGCCTGATGTTGACCTCGTACGCGGACGACGAGGCCCTTTTCGACGCAATTATGGCGGGCGCATCCGGTTACGTACTCAAGGCGATCCGCGGCAATGAGCTGCTGAACGCCGTACGGGACGTCGCGGCCGGCAAGTCGCTGCTCGACCCGGTGGCCACTGCCCGCGTCCTGGAGCGGCTGCGCTCGGGCAACAGCCCCAAGAGCGACAGCAGGCTCGCGAACCTCACCGAGCAGGAGCGCAAGATCCTGGACCTGATCGGCGAGGGCCTGACCAACCGGGTGATCGGCGAAAGACTGCACCTCGCCGAGAAGACGATCAAGAATTACGTCTCCAGCCTGCTCTCCAAGCTGGGTATGGAACGCCGCTCGCAGGCCGCCGCCTATGTGGCGCGCAAGCAGGCGGAGGAGAACAAGTCGCACCGCTGACGGTGGCAAGCACCTCGGTCGTGATGACACAGAGTTCCTGATCGTTATCACTGCGGGACTTTCTTCGGGACTTACGTCCCTTCCGGGCGCCCGGAAGGTGTCCGAGAGTGAATTCCATGCCTTCCGCGTCTTCCGAGGAACTCCACGCCGTCGAACTGCTCCGCCGCGTCCCGTACGGCCGAGTCGCGACGAGCATGCGAGCCCTGCCGTTCCTGGCCGTCGCCAGGCACGTCGTGGTGGAGGGCCGGGTGCTGCTGCGCATGCACACCGGATTCGGCCACCACCAGGCCTGCAACGGCAGCGTGGTCGCGTACGGCGCGGACAATTTCAACTCCAGCGCCGACGAGCTGTGGTCCGTCCAGTTCACCGGCACCGCCGAGATCTTCGAGCCGACCAACGCCGAGCTCGAACTCTTCGGCTCCGGGCCGCTGTACGTCGACGGCGCGCTCTTCGACCCGGTCTACATGCGCATCGAACCGCGGTTCGTCACCGTGCACTCGCTGCACGGTGCCCAGGAGCGACAGTTCGAGCACGCACTGTGATCTAACATCTGGCGAGTGCCACGCTCATATGCACCCGCCGCGCCCCTGCCCGCAGCCGCATGCCCCGCAGCCTCCACAGCGTCCGCCAGGGCCCCGCTGCCGCCCGTACGCGCCCTGCTGCGCCGCTACACGAACACCGGTGAGCCCCTGTCCTGCGAGCCCGTCGCACAGGGCCTGCTGAACCACGGCTACCGCCTCGCCACCACCCGGGGCGACTTCTTCCTCAAGCACCACCTCGACGGCGACCACGCCACCATCAGCCGCCAGCACCGCGCCACCCATCACCTCCAGACACTCGGCATCCCCGTCGCGCCGCCCGTCGAGGACACCGACGGCGGCACCGTGACGGTGATCGGGGGCCGCTACTACGCGCTGCACCCCTGGATCGACGGCCGGCACCGCGACGGCGCCCAGCTCACGGCGGTGGAGTCACTGCGGCTGGGGTCGCTGCTCGGGCTCGTGCACACCTGCCTCGACCTGGTGATGGGGGCGGAGGCGCGGCGGCCTCCCGATCGCGCCGACGCGTCCGGTTCCGCCCGCCCGATTCCGCCCGCCCGACCGGGCGAAGCCGCGGATCCGGCCGATCCCACCGGCCTGGCCGATCCCGCCGATCCCGCCGACACGTACGAGCTGATCGGCGAGCTGCTGACGCTGGCCCGTGGCCGGCTGCCCCGCCGCGCCTTCGACGTACTCGCCGAGCACCGTCTCCTGGAACGCCGCGACCTGCTGGAACGGCACGCGCACCGGCGGCCCCCGCCGGTCGCCGAGCCCGCCACCGGGTGGGTGCACGGCGACTTCCATCCGCTCAATCTGCTCTACCGGGGCGCCGAGCCCGCCGCGATCGTCGACTGGGACCGGCTCGCCGTGCAGCCCCGCGCGGAGGAGGCCGTACGGGCCGCGGCGATCTTCTTCGTACGGCCCACCGGGGAACTGGAGTTGGCGAAGGTACGCGCCTACGCGCGCGCGTACCGGTGCGCGGCGGGGGCGGACGCGGCCGAACTGGCCGCCGCGGTGCACCGGGTGTGGTGGGAGCGGCTCAACGACTTCTGGATACTGCGCTGGCGCTACCAGCTGCACGACCGCAGGGCCGACCCGCAGTTTCCTGCGGCGTCGGCCCTGGCGGTGTGGTGGACGAAGGAGTACGAGGCGGTGTGCGAGGCGTTCGCGGGGTGACGCGCCCGGCGGGGTCAGCCGCCGGCGGCACCCTCGACCGTGCCGCCGGGGTCGCCGGCCGTGCCCTCGGTCGCACCTTCGTTGGTGTTGCCCTCGGCCGTGCCGGGGTCGCCGTTCGCACCTTCGTTGGTGTTGCCCTCGGTCGTGCCCTCCGTCGTGCCCTCGGTCGTGCCCTCGGTCGTGCCCTCGGTGGTGCCCGGGTCGCTCGGCGGCGGGGACGACGGGGTGTCGCTGGGCGTCTCCGAGGGGGTGTTGCTGGGCTTGTCCGACGGCGTGTAGGAGGGCCGGTAGGTCGGATCCTGATGGTTGCCGCCGGTGGACGTGGAATTGCCGGTGTCCGCCGAGGTCTCCTCGTCCGGGGACGGCGAGGTCTCCTTCTCCGACTTGGAGGGGGTGCTGGAGATCGAGGGGGACTTGTCGGTGCCCGGCTTCTTGGTCCCGGTGTCGGCCACCTGGTCCATCGCGTACGCGATGCCCGCCGCGATGGCGATGATCGCCAGCACCGCGAAGATCCACACCTTGCCCTTGCCGCTCTTGCGGCCACGCCCGCCGCGATTGCCGTCGTACGCCCCGTCGTCGGGGTTCATCGGCGGCAGCATCGCGCCACCGCCGGCCCGCAACTGCGAGGTGTCGCCGTGGTTCGGGTGGCCGAGCGCGGTCGTCGCGTAGGTGCCGGCGGCGGGGGTGGAGCCGCCCTCGTGCATTGCGACGGGGCCGGTGTTCCACGTACCGGTGTGGCTGCCCTGCTCCTGGAGCATCGACAGGCCGTACTGGATGAGCCCGCGCATCTCCTCCGCGCTCTGGAACCGGTCGTCCGGGTCCTTCGCGAGGGAGCGCATGACGAGCCCGTCGAGCTCGGGCGGCGCCACGTCCGACATCTCGGACGGCGGCACGGGGATGTCCTGGACGTGCTGGTACACCACCGAAAGCGGCGTCTCACCGGTGAACGGGGGCCGCTGGGCGAGGAGTTCGTACAGCAGGCAGCCCGTCGCGTACAGGTCGCTGCGGTGGTCGACGGCCTTGCCGAGCGCCTGCTCGGGCGAGAGGTACTGGGGCGTGCCCATGACCATGCCGGTCTGCGTCATCGTGGCCTGCGCGCCGTGCAGGGCGCGGGCGATGCCGAAGTCCATGACCTTGACCGCGCCGCTGTCCGTGATGATCACGTTCGCGGGCTTGATGTCGCGGTGCACGATGCCGTGCTGGTGGCTGTACGCGAGCGCTTCGAGCACCCCGGAGACGATGATCAACGCCTGCTCGGGGCCCGGCGGCTCCGCGTGCATCAGCAGCTCGCGGATCGTGCGGCCCTCGACGAGCTCCATCACGATGTAGGGGACAACGGCCGACCCGACCTGGTCCTCGCCGGAGTCGTACACGGCGACGACGGCATGGTGGTTGAGGCCGGCGACCGACTGTGCCTCACGGGTGAACCGGGCCTTGGACACGGGGTCCTCGGCCAGGTCGGAACGCAGCAGCTTCACGGCCACGGTGCGGCCGAGCCGTACGTCCTCGGCCGCGAACACCTCGGCCATGCCGCCACGTCCGAGGCGGTGCGTCATCCGGTAGCGGCCGTCTCCGACCAGCCCGTGGTTGCCCCACGCTTCCGGCGCATCCGACACTCCGCCGCCGCTTCCCTCGGTCTCGGGTGCCATCAGTCCTCGCCGTCGTTTCTGTCCGCGTCCGCGGTGATCGTCTTGATGCTCCGCACGGTCCGCACGGTCCTCAGAGTCTGCACTGGTCCTCAGGGTGCACCGCGACGTCACGCTACAGGCTCCGCGTGACGCTCAGTTTCGAGATAGCGAGCCATCAAACCTGTTGTCGCTGTACCCAGGCAAATTCCATCCCCGTCCTGTAACGCTTCCGAGACGCTTCTTGCGCGTACGGTCACGGAACGGGCACCTCGCTTGACGTGTCAGTGCCCTCGGGCAGACTTGGCCCGTAAATCACAGATCACCGCGGGGTTGCCGCGCGCCGAGGGGGAAGCACAGTCATGAGCCAGGACGGCGGACAGGGCCGCTACGCGGGCGGCTCGGTCGCGGGCGGGCGTTACCAGCTGCGCGACCTGCTCGGAGAAGGTGGCATGGCGTCGGTGTACCTCGCGTACGACTCCGCGCTGGACCGGCAGGTCGCCATCAAGACCCTGCACACCGAGCTGGGGCGTGAGCAGTCCTTCCGCGAGCGCTTCCGGCGCGAGGCCCAGGCTGTGGCCAAGCTCTCCCACCCCAACATCGTCTCGGTCTTCGACACCGGCGAGGACACGCTGACCGAGGCCGGCGCCACCGAGGGCTCCGGCGCGGTCATGCCGTACATCGTCATGGAGTACGTCGAGGGGCAGCCGCTCGGCTCCGTGCTCCAGTCGGACATCACGCAGTACGGCGCGATGCCCGCCGACAAGGCGCTGAAGATCACGGCGGATGTGCTGGCCGCGCTGGAGACCAGCCACGAGATGGGCCTGGTCCACCGGGACATCAAGCCGGGCAACGTCATGATGAACAAGCGCAACGTCGTGAAGGTCATGGACTTCGGCATCGCGCGCGCCATGCAGTCCGGGGTCACGTCGATGACGCAGACCGGCATGGTCGTCGGCACCCCGCAGTACCTGTCGCCCGAGCAGGCCCTCGGCCGCGGGGTCGACGCGCGCAGCGACCTCTACTCGGTCGGCATCATGCTCTTCCAGCTGATCACCGGACGGCTGCCGTTCGACGCGGACTCCCCGCTGGCCATCGCGTACGCGCATGTCCAGGAGGAGCCGGTGGCCCCCTCGACGATCAACAGATCCATCACGCCCGCGGTCGACGCCCTCGTCGCACGGGCGCTCAAGAAGAACCCGAACGAACGTTTCCCCAGCGCCGCGGCGATGCGCGACGAGTGCGCCCGGGTGTCCGGCGCGGGCCAGACCGGCGCCGCGCCCGTCATCGTCGGCGGCAGTGGTCCGGCGACCAGCGGCTCGGGTGTCGGGGCCGCGGTCTTCCCGCCGGTCGACCAGAGCGGCGGTTTCCCGCAGCAGGGCAGTGTCCAGACGCCCTACCAACCGCAGACGCCGAGCCCGTACGGTCCGCCCACCCCCGCGCCCACTCCGGGGTACGGCTACCCGAGCCAGGCCCCCCAGCACACGCCCGCGCCTTCGCCGTACGCGACGCACGGCCTGCAGCAGGGCGGGCAGGCGCCGTCTCCATACACCGTGTCGCCCCCGATGCAGCAGAATTCGGGTGGTCAGGGCGGTGGCAGTCACGGCGGAAGCGGTGGCAGCGGCGGCGGTCGGAACATGCCGGTGATCGTCGGGTCGATCGTGGTGGCGCTGCTGGCCGTCGGCGGCCTGGTCACGATGCTCGCGCTCAACGGGAACGACGAGAAGGGCCCCGAGGTCAACGCCGACCCGAGCCGGAGTGCGACCGTGGACGCGGGCGGGGACGTGCAGCCGGGCCACAGGCCGCCGGACCGCGACAGGACCATGAAGACCACCGAGTGCTCCCCCGGCACGGAGTCCACCACCGACGCGGCCCAGGTGGAGCTGCCGAGCTTTGTCTACAAGGACCTCCGCTCGGTGAAGCTGTGCCTCCAGGCGGCGGGCTGGAAGATCAAGGAACTGAAGGTCGACGACCCCACCTGGGGTGAGGACATCGTGGTCAGCCAGTACCCCAAGGAAGACACGAGCGTGGATCCGAAGAACCTCACGGTCGAGCTGGAGATCTCCACCGGGAATCCGCCGCAGAGCTGACCGGGGCCGATTGGCTCCCCCGTCCCTCCTAGGGGGTGTCCGGCCGATCTCCGTGGCGTCGCGGGGTCTGGCACGCGCATCTGCGGAGATCGGCCGGACACCCCCTAACTGCCCACCGCCCCACCTCCCTGCCTCTCCCTTCGCTCTTCCGTGCCCCTTTCGTGTGGCCTGGGGTGCCGGAAATGTACGGGCATGTGACGCTGAGTCTGATATTTCGTTCAGGACGGCTATCAGCTGACTCAGCGGTCCGGTGCATTCCGGTACGGGAGGCGACGTCCCATGGCTCCGAGGCTCCGCCCACGGCGCGTGGCGGTCAGGCCGGCGCTGCTGGGGGTCCTGCTGGGGGCGCTGCTGCTGCCGGTGAGCGGTGCGTACGCCGATGAGCGCGCGCCCGGAGCCTCCACCGAGCCCCGGTCCCGGCCGAGCGCCAGTGCCGACGCGCGGGAACGGGCGGCCGCCACCGCGTCACCTTCCCCGGACGGCCTGGCGGGCCGGACGGCCGGTGAGGGACGCCCACGGCCGGGGCGGACACCGACCGTTTCACCGAGCGCGAGTGCGGCGGCGATCCCGAGCGGCAGCCCGAGCGCGAGGGGTGAATCCACCACGGGACCTTCCGAAGCCGCTTCCGCCTCCGGATCCGCCTCCGCCTCGGCCTCCACGTCCCCCTCCTCGTCGGCTTCTCCGTCAGTTTCTTCGACCGCGGCCGGCTCGCGCCCCGCCTCTCCTGTCGTCCCTGAGTCGTACGTTCCCGAGGCCCCTCGCGAGGCCGACGAGGAGGCGGGGCGCGAGCCGGCCGCCAGCCCCACCCACACGGCGGCGGCAGCCGCGCGCAAGGCTTCGGAGCAGGCCGTCGAGCAGCCCGCCGCACTGGGCATCCATATGCTGCCGCTGGGCGCGGGGGTCGCGCTGGTGGGGCTCGGACTGGGGTTCCTCGGGCTGCGGTTGCGGCGCATCTGACCCCCTCATCCCTCTCAGGACCTACCCCCGAGGTCCGTCGGAAGAAGGTTGCTCCGGACGGCATACTCGGTATACATACTGAGTATGTCGATCCGCCACGGGCTACTCGCCCTCCTTGAGCAAGGCCCTCGTTACGGTTCTCAGCTCCGGACCGAGTTCGAGTCCCGTACCGGCGCGACCTGGCCGCTCAACGTCGGGCAGGTCTATACGACCCTCAGCCGCCTGGAGCGCGACGGCATGGTCGCCCAGGGCGGCGAGGACGGTGCGGGCCACCCGCTGTACGCCATCACGGACGTGGGCCGCGGCGAGCTGAAGAGCTGGTTCGAGCGGCCCGTGGACCGGGCAAGCCCGCCGCGCGACGAGCTCGCCATCAAGCTCGCCATGGCCGTCGGCGCGCCCGGCGTCGACATCCGGGCCGTCATCCAGGCACAGCGCCACGCGACGCTCCAGGCGATGCAGGACTACACCCGCCTCAAGGCGCAGGCACTCGTCGCCGTCGAGAGCGGTGACGCCGACCGGGAGCGTGACGACGTCGCCTGGCTGCTCGTCCTGGAACAGCTGATCTTCCAGACCGAGGCCGAGGCGCGCTGGCTCGACCACTCCGAGTCCCGGCTCGCACGGCTCTCCGCGACGGCCGCGCTGAGGGCCAGAAACGCTTCGGCCACCCCGCACACACCGGACACGACGGGCCGGCAGGAGCCGACGGGCCCGGCCGGCCCGGCCCCGAACACGGCTGCCAGCACCCGCCGATAGAGGCGATAGAGGCGTCGTACGGCGCCCGCCAAGACCACGCCACACGCGCCAGGCCACCACGCACCACGCGGCACTACACGCTACGGCGTCACGCACCACCCCACCACGCGTCGCGCACAACGCACAACGCACCACGCGTCGCGCACAACGCACCACCGCGTCGCGCACAACGCACCACGCGTCGTGCATGACGCATCACGGGGCACCACGCGCCGTGCATCACGCATGCCAGTCGTCCTTGTAGTCCTTCCTATCCGTCCCCAGGGGGAACTTCTCCATGCTCGACCAACCTCAGCAGTCACAGCAGGCACCGCAGCCTGTGCTGCAACTCCAGCAGCTGACCCGCGTCCACGGCAGCGGCGCCACCGAGGTGCACGCCCTGCGCGGCGTCGACCTCTCCGTCTTCCCCGGTGAACTCGTCGCCGTCATGGGCCCGTCGGGCTCGGGCAAGTCCACCCTGCTCACCATCGCGGGCGGGCTGGACAACCCCACCTCGGGGAAGGTCCTGGTCGAAGGCACGGACATCACGACCGTCAGCCGCAAGGAGCTCGCCGCCCTGCGCCGCCGCAGCGTCGGTTACGTCTTCCAGGACTACAACCTCATCCCGGCCCTGACCGCCGCCGAGAACGTCGCCCTGCCCCGCGAGCTGGACGGCATATCCGCCCGCAAGGCCCGGGTGTCCGCCGTCTCCGCGCTGGAGGAGATGGGCCTGGACGAACTCGCCGACCGCTTCCCCGATGAGATGTCCGGCGGCCAACAGCAGCGCGTCGCCATCGCCCGCGCCCTGGTGGGCGACCGCCGCCTCGTCCTCGCCGACGAACCGACCGGCGCCCTGGACTCCGAGACGGGCGAGTCCGTACTCGCCCTGCTGCGGGCCCGCTGCGACGCAGGCGCGGCCGGGGTTCTCGTCACCCACGAGCCGCGCTTCGCGGCCTGGGCGGACCGGGTCGTCTTCCTGCGCGACGGGTCCGTTGTCGACGAGACCCTGCGCAGCCAGGCCGACTCGCTGCTCTTCGGGCAGGCGGCCACCAAGTGAACCGCTCGTACCACGCCTGGCGTGCCGCGGTCCGTATCGCCCGCCGCGACGCCTGGCGCTTCAAGGGGCGCAGCACCCTCGTCCTTGCCATGATCGCTCTGCCGATCCTCGGGGTGAGTGCCGCCGATCTGACGCTGCGCAGCGCCGAACTGTCCACCGAGCAGAAGATGGAGCGCCTCCTCGGCGCGGCCGACGCCCGGCTGGAGGACCCGCGCTTGGGCGGAGTGCCCATGCACCAGGCCCCGGACGGCCACAACCCCACGCCGGTGGGCAACTTCGACGACAAGCCCTGGCCCGAGGGTTCCGGTGACCTCAAGGGGGCGATCCCGGCCGGCGCCAAGAC
Source organism: Streptomyces sp. H27-C3 (assembly GCF_030063415.1). Taxonomy (GTDB): domain Bacteria; phylum Actinomycetota; class Actinomycetes; order Streptomycetales; family Streptomycetaceae; genus Streptomyces. Next base: position 91,828 of record NZ_JASITA010000008.1, read on the forward strand.
GCTCAAGGACACCTCCGGCGGCGGCAAGCTCCGCACCGAGCACGGCCTGCTGAGCACCGACATCCGTGAGCTGATCGCGACCGACCCGCTGGCCGAGGGTCTGATGACCCTCAACAGCGGCCGTTTCCCCACGAAGGCCGGGGAAATCGCCGCGACCAGCCACTTCCTGGAGTCCAGCGGACTCAGCATCGGCTCCACGCTCACCGCGCGCGGGCTCGACAGCGAGTTCCGGATCGTCGGTGGGTACGAGCTCCCCAACAAGTTGAAGGCCGACGAGGTCAACGCACTTCCGGGCACGTTCCTGGCACCGCTCGACAAGGCGCTCAAGGCGGACGACCTGCCCGGCACAGGGGCAACCAGCAGCTATCTGGTCGCGCTCGGCGGCGACGGTTTCACGTGGAACATGGTCAAGAAGACCAACGCCCAGGGAATCACGGTCATTTCGCGGTCCGTGTCCCTCAACCCGCCCCCCGACTCCGAGGTCCCGCTCTTCCAGCAGGAGGAGTGGAGCAACTACCAGGAGAGCAACGCCTCCAAGGTCGCGGCGATCGCCGTGGTCGGCACCGTCGTCGGCCTGGCCATGCTGGAGATCTGCCTGCTGGCAGGACCCGCGTTCGCGGTCGGCGCCCGGCGCTCCAGCCGACAGCTCGGGCTGGTCGGCGCCAACGGCGGCGACCGCCGCCACATCCGCGCCATCGTGCTCTCCGGCGGCCTGGTCATCGGCGCCGCCGCTGCCGTGGTCGGCACCGCGCTCGGTCTGCTCCTCACCTTCGCGCTGCGACCGGTGCTGGAGGGCTACATGGGCCGGCGCTTCGGCAGCTTCGACATCCGCCCGCTGGAACTGTTGGGCATCGGCCTGCTCGCCGTCGTGACCGGGCTGCTCGCCGCGATCGTCCCGGCCATCACCTCGTCCCGGCAGACCGTGCTGGCCGCCCTCACCGGCCGTCGGGGCGTCCGCCGCTCCAGCCGCGTCCTGCCGGTCATCGGCCTGAGCGCGGTGGGCCTGGGCGTCGCCATCACCCTGTACGGGGCCACGTCCACCGACAGCGTCGTCTTCGTCGCGGGCGGCAGCGCTCTCGCCGAGCTCGGCATCGTCGCGCTCACCCCGGCCCTGGTCGGCCTCTTCGGCAAAATCGGCGGCCGGCTGCCGCTGTCACCCCGGCTCGCCCTGCGCGACGCCGTGCGCAACCGGGGCCGTACGGCCCCCGCCGTGGCAGCGGTGCTCGCCGCCGTCGCGGGCACGGTCGCCGTCGCGACGTACGCCGCCAGTGCCGACGTACAGCAGCGCGCCGCGTACCAGGCCCAGTTGCCGGCCGGCGCGATCACCTTCCAGAACATGGAGGCCGGTGGCCGCGATGTCCCGGCCATCCGCAGCGCCGTGCAGAAGAACTACCCCGTCGACGTACGCGCCGATGTGGACCGGATCGTCGTCGGCAGGCCCAGCTGCGAGACCTACAGCACCGAGAAGGGCTGCGGGCGCTACGAGTTGGTCGTGCCCAAGGCCAACTTCTGCGCCCTCCACGGGGACGACTCGGACAAACTCTCACCGGCCGAGCGCCACAAGCTGAGCGAGGACTGGCGCTGCAAGGAGAGCGACCACTACTCCCAGCAGGAAGTGGTCGTCGCCGACGAGAAGCTTCTTTCGGCGCTCGCCGTCAACGACCCGGCGTCCGTCAGCGCGCTCAAGAGCGGCAAGGCCGTCGCCTTCGACCACCGCAATGTCGAGAAGGGGAAGATCGGCATCAAGCTGATCACCGACTCCGCGAAGGCCGATCTGCTCGTCGAGAAGGGCAAGGAGGCACCCGGCAAGGTCGAGTCGCTCCCCGTGCACCAGGCCGCCAAGTCCGCGGAGCCGTACGGTATCAAGGTCGTGTTGCCGCCTTCGGCCGCGAAGGCCGCCGGGCTCGCCACCGTCCCGTTCGGTTCGTACTTCTCGACGGACAAGCTGCCGAGCAGCACCCAGGAGCAGAAGCTCAACGCGGAGCTCGACCAGCTGGGCGCCGATAGCGATGTGTACGTCGAAAAGGGCTACACCAGCGACAACAGCATCATCCTGCTGTCCCTGACCATCTTCGCCGGACTGGTCACCATCGGTGCGGCCGGCATCGCCACGGGCCTCGCCCAGACCGACGCCGAACCCGACCTGAAGACACTCGCCGCGGTCGGCGCACCCCCGCGGGTACGCAAGACGCTGAGCGGTTTCCAGTGCGGGGTGGTCGCAGCGATGGGCGTGATCCTCGGCTCGGCGGCGGGCATACTGCCCGCGGTCGGGCTGCGGCTGGCCGAGGAACGCCAGGAGCTGAAGTGGTACGAAGAGGCCCTGGATCAGGGCTACGGCTATATGAACGACGTGCCGAACGTCCCCATCGTCGTCCCGTGGGCGACCCTCGCGGCCCTGCTCGTCGTCGTCCCGGTGGGCGCCGCGCTCCTCGCGGCACTCGTCACCCGGTCCCGCACCGCCGTGTCGCGGCGCGCGGAAGCGTGAGCGCGGGCTGAGCCGGACGACTGCTTCCCGTGCCCCCGTACAGGGTGGATCACCTCTGTACGGGGGCACACCGTGTTCAGACGCAGGTGTGCGAGAGAATGGGCAGCATGGAGATGCCGAGGAGTGAACGGTCGCAGGAGAGCCCCCAGGTTCTTGTCGTGGGACAGGACGGAACGGCTCTCGGCGGCGGCGGTGACGAGTCGCGCGAGGTCCCAGTGACAGAGATGGTCGAACAGCCTGCGAAGGTCATGCGCATCGGCAGCATGATCAAGCAGCTTCTGGAGGAAGTCCGAGCAGCTCCCCTTGACGAGGCGAGCCGAGTACGGCTCAAGAACATTCATGCCAGCTCCGTGAAGGAGCTGGAGGACGGACTGGCGCCGGAGCTCGTCGAGGAGCTGGAGCGACTGTCGCTGCCCTTCACCGACGAGGCCATTCCTTCCGAGGCGGAACTCCGCATCGCGCAGGCCCAGTTGGTGGGCTGGCTCGAAGGCCTCTTCCACGGCATCCAGACCGCGCTGTTCGCCCAGCAGATGGCTGCGCGGGCTCAGCTGGAGCAGATGCGGCGCGCGCTGCCGCCGGGTTCGAGCCACGAGGACGACGACCAGGACGACAACCACGGCCCGGTCCGCTCCGGCCCGTATCTGTAGTCGCAGGCGCAGTCGTCGCAGTCACAGTCGCAGCCACGAGAGCGATCACCACGAGCGCACAGGCGTGAGGCCCGGTCCGCAGTCTGCGGGCCGGGCCTCACGTCGTCGTGTCTGCGTGCGTAGACGTCTACGTGTCTACGCGCTTACGCGCCCGAGGTCAGCAGGATCTTGCCGATGTGGTCGCCCGTGTCCAGCGCGCGATGGGCCTGCGCGGCATCGGACAGCGGCAGCACCTGGTCCACGACGGGGCGGACCCGGCCGGCATCGATCAGCGGCCACACATGCTCGCGCACCGCCGCGACGATCGCGGCCTTCTCACCCAGCGGCCGGCCCCGCAGCGACGTCGCCGTGATGGCCGCACGCTTCTTCAGCAGGGCGCTGAGGTTCAGCTCGCCCTTCAGCCCGCCCTGCAGGCCGATGATCGCGAGGCGGCCGTTGACGGCGAGCGCCTTCACGTTCCGGTCCAGGTACTTCGCACCGATGATGTCGAGAATGACGTCCGCGCCGGCCCCGTCCGTGGCCTTGCGCAGCTCCTGGACGAAGTCCTGCTCGCGGTAGTCGATAAGAATGTCGGCGCCCAACTCGGCGCAGCGGGCCAGCTTGTCCGGACCGCCCGCGGTGACCGCGACCCGCGCCCCGACCGCCTTGGCGAGCTGGATCGCCATCGTGCCGATGCCACTCGCGCCGCCGTGCACCAGCAGCGTCTCGCCGGGCCGCAGGTGGGCGATCATGAAGACATTGGAGTTTGTGCAAGTCCCCCCATGTCCCATGAACACGTTTGACCACACGGTGCAGACGGCTTCCGGCAGTGCGGCAGCGTCCGCCACGCTCACCCCATCGGGCACGGGAAGTACCTGACCAGCGGGAACGGCCACCTTCTCGGCGTAGCCCCCACCTGAGAGCAAGGCGCACACCGGCTGACCAATTTCCCAGCCGACCACGCCCGGACCCAGCTCCGCCACGTGTCCGGAGCACTCAAGCCCCGGATAGGGCGACGTGCCGGGCGGGGGGTCATAGAAGCCTTGCCGCTGCAACAGGTCGGCCCGGTTGACGGCCGAAGCGGTCACGTCAATGAGCACTTCCCCCGGCCCCGCTACGGGGTCCGGCACGGTGGACCATGCGAGCACTTCCGGCCCGCCCGGCTCTGTGATCTGGATTGCTTTCATACAGCGACGCTACCCCCGGAACATGCAGGAAGCCCCGCCCATCTGCCACGGGGGTAGCAGACGGACGGGGCCGTTTCGGGGGTCTCAGACCGGCCAGGAATCGGACGGGTCATCTACCCATGCGCTCTGCCCTTCCGCCGTAACGGTGAGCCCGAAGCGCTCGTATCCGGGCTTTCCTTTCCCCGCCCACCACTGGTAAGCCGTCTCGGCTTCATCCCAGAGTTGGCGGGGGCCGGATTGCCACACGTGCCCGCCATTCCGCCCGTCCACGAACATCACGCACGCCCATGACCGGTCTTTGAGGCCGTAGAGCCACACCGACCGCACACCGTCGCTCTTGGCTGTCATTACTTGCACGCAGTCCCGGACGCGGAGCCCAAGCACGAATTCCAGCGGATCGAACGATCCTCGGCACCATTGCGACTCTGTGACCATCGTGTCCGACTCCAGGCCCGACCGGATGCCGTGCTCTCCGACGTATTCGGCGTGCGTCACCGGGGGCAGTCGCTGCGCCCGAAGTTTCATGAACTCGACCGGTCCCGTAAAGGCACCCACTGCTGCCTCGCCGTCCGCAGCGACGACCAGCCGGGCGACAGCATCTTGGTTGCTGAAGTGGGTACCCCACGGGCTCACGATGACCGCACCGGGGCGGGCTTGTTCGATCCAGGCATGGGGAATTCGACGAAGTCCGCATGTGGCCATGATCCGGTCGTATGGGGCTCCGGGCGGGTGCCCGTTGAAGCCATCCCCGGTAACGACCGTGGGAGCGGCTCCAAGCCGTGTCAGCGCGGTGCGCGCGTGGTCGGCGACGTTGGGATCTACCTCGATTGAGGTCACGTTCACGTCGCCGAGCCGGTGTGCGAGAAGCGCTGTTGTCCACCCTGTTCCTGTGCCAATGTCCAAGACCCGGTTACCGGGTTGAACGTCCAAGTCCCGGAGCATGGAGAACACCACGGACGGCATGGATGCCGAACTTGTGGACAACATGCCCGGTTTGGGTCCCTGGTGCTTTCCATCGTCCCATTGCGTGACGATGGGGACATCGGCGCTCGCATATCCCTGCCAAACGTTCGGGTCCGTGAACTGGTCCACGGCTACCGTCTGCCGGGTATCCATGTCGTACGCCCACATGAGGTCTGGCAGGAATGCCGATCGGGGAACCGCCGCGAATGCGGGGGCCCAGTCCGGCACGAGAGCACCCGATTTAACGAGCCTGGAACCGAGTTCGCTGAGAGCGTCCCGCCCCTCATTCTGGCTCACAGGTAGAACGCCTCACCGGGCGGAATCAGTGATCCGGGTCCGCCGTCTGGGTGCGGCTTCTGCGGATACGGCTCGGGCTGCTTAGGCTGAGGCCACGGTGTTCCGGGCGTGGTGCTCACTGTTGTGGTCATGTACTCGCTCGCTCCCTTGTGTTGTGGAGGTTTAGCCCCGTCCCTGCCAGGATTCCGAGCCAAGTACGGGGGAGCCTCGGCATTCGGTACGTCCGGCAGGGACGGGAGTCTTAGCGGGCTACCAACTCGCGTCGGTCCCGTTCCCGCAATTGCTTCTGTGCCTTGTGCGTCAGCTCGTTCATGCAGAACTCACAGGCGAACACATCAGCGTGCCCTTGCGGTGTGAGCGCGGGGCCGACCCAGAGGACACGTACACGCTCGCGTCGGCAGAAGAACCAACAGTCACCCGTGACCCAGTGGTTGCCGTCGTCCGTCGACGGAGTACGGGGCCGGATATCAAGCGTCGGATTCGGTATGGGCAACGTCATGAGGCGGAGAGACAGCGGGGGCAGTTCACGGCGCGAGCCCATACGGTTTTCTCGTCTCGGGCCTTGCCCGCACCACAGACCGACTTGAGTTCCTTCGTTCGCCGGTCGTCGTTGAGCGGACCCCTGAGCTTGTGCACGGTCATCACGTCTTCTCCGACGGTGCCCGCTGCCCAATCCGTCGTTTCGTCGGGTCGCGTCTTCGTCGTCATGGCCTGCCCTTCTGCCGTTGCCTGTGCAGCCTGCCGACCGCAACTAGTTGCCGCTGCTCCCACTCGGTTGCCGGTCGGAGTCTTCGGAAGTGGACGCGCCACGTAAGGCCGGTCGGACGGCTCATTTCGATGAACGGCGCGTCGACTTCGCGCACGGTGCCCGGCATTTCGTAGTCGCGATCGAAGATGACCGACCCCACTTCGATTGCTTCGGGTCTGGGGAAGGCAGGCGCGAGCTTCACGCTTCGCGGCTGCTTTGCCACGGGGTTCTTCGTCCTCATGACCGGTCGGCCCTTCGGTGCGGGTGGGCCGCAAGCTCTTCGTTGCAGCTTCGGACCGTGACGGGGCTTCCCAGGATTCGGGCCGCCTCACGCTGCCGAGCCAGAGCCCCGCACACATCGCAGCCGTCCACGGGCACGGGCTCAAGGGCGGGGCCGCGAAGCACCGGTTCGGCCCTGGTGTCACTCACCGCTCTGCCTCCGTGGTCGGGCCGCTCAGCGCGGCAGCAAGAGCGCGGGCCGTCTGGACGTTGCAGCGCCCCAGTTCGATCAAGGCGTACGCGGCGGGGCCGGAACAAGAGGCGACATCCAGCCTGAGAGACGGCAGCGTGATTCCCACCGCCCTGAGCGCGTCGGCCAGCTCGTCGCGCGCTGCCTTCACATCGTTCAGCGTGTCGCCTGCTGTCTGTGGCTTGCCTGCCGTCGTCATGCCAGCTCCGAACCTTGGCCGTCACCCGTGGGGGCGGGTGCTTCCGGTCTCCCCACCATTGCCAAAGGAACGAGTCAGGTACACGGAAGGCGTGTGACCAAATACCCTTAGTGAACAAGCACTTGAGAGGGGGTCAGCAGGATGGAATTAGAGCCGGAAGAGGCCGACGGGCCCGCTTCACCTGCGGAAATGTTGGCCGCACGCGCCAAGAGGGCCCGGAAGAGGTCTGGTCTTACGTTCCGCGCGCTCGCTGAGAAGCTGGGGTTCCCACACACGTACCTGAGTCGGGTTGAGAGCGGCGAGCAACTGCCGTCCGCCGCACTGGCCGAGACCATGGACGCCTTCTATGAGACAGACGGGCTGTTCAGCGACCTAGCGGCCGTGGCGCGGGCTATGGCCGCTGAGACGCCGAAGTGGGGCCACAAGGTCCTTGAGGCGGAGAAGCGGGCCGGTCGCATCCAGACGTTCAACTCAAGCGTGGTGCCGGGACTTCTCCAGATTGAGCCCTACACGACGGCCCTCTACGTCGAGTCGATGCCGGGCAAGGATGCTGAGAACATCGCACTGCAAGTGGCCAAGCGGGCGCATCGTCGGGCGGTGCTGGACTCAGCCCAACCGCCCCTGTACTGGGCGATCATGGATGAAGCGGCCTTGCGTCGGCCGGTGGGCGGTCCGTCCGTCATGGCTGAGCAGATCCGGCACATACTCCAGATGATCGAGTCGAAGAGCGCCGTACAGGTTCAAGTCGCCCCCTTCTCCCGTGGAGTGCATCCGCTCATGGGCGGTAGCTTGAGCTTGCTCACCCTCCGAGATGGCGCGACCTTTGCCTATGTCGAGTCGTTCGCGTCCGGCGTGTCCGTCGAGACTCCGGCCGATGTGCTGGAGCTGACAACGCTTCTAGACATTGCCCGGTCGCAAGCCCTTGACGGCGGAGAGAGCGTGTCCCTGTTGAACGCGTACCTGAAAGAGTATGAAGATGACGAAAAATGAGAACGTGTCCGCGCCGGACTGGGTCAAGAGCAGTTACAGCAACGGGCAGGGTGGCGAGTGCATCGAGTGGGCTCCGCAGTACGCGGCAGCCACCGGCGCATTCCTGGTCCGGGACAGCAAGGACCCGGACGGCCCGCACCTGAACCTGAGTGCCGAAGGCTTCGCCGGACTGGTCGCCTTCGCCAAGTCCCACGGCTGACCGGCCGACCCCAGCCCCCGACCAGAGCCCCGCCACTCCACCCTTCGGAGCGGCGGGGCTCTTCGCTACCCTGCGTAAAAATTTGGGGTCCAGCCGGCCAGAATTCCGGGGGGTGAAACGGACATAGGGGGCCCACGGACTCACGCTCCGTGATCACGCGGCAGGCGCGTACCCGTCTTGCAGCACGTCAGCGACCGTTGCGACGGTGGTGACCGTGGCAACCACGGTGACCGCTTCCGGCGTGGTCTCGCGCTCCGTGGTGGCGCTCTCCCCCGTCTCGGTGTTGGTCACCTCAACGGAGACTGTCACGGGCTCGCTGGGGGTCTCGTCGGCCGGTGGGGTCACCGTGACCGCTACCTCAATGGGCGTGCCGTCTCCGGGGCCGTCAGCGGCCGTCAGCGTGGCCATCACAGTCACGGCGTCCGTCTCCGGGTCGGTGGCCGTCACCTCAAGCTCAACGGCCGTTCCGGGGTCGGCAACGGTCGTGAGGTACGCCCGGAATGGCCAAGCCCAGTCCGGCACCTTCTCAACCATGTCTTCGGTGCCCGGCATGACCACGTCCAGCGCGCTGCCCACGCTGTCCTTGCCGAACGGTCCGGCGTCCTTCTCGCTCTTCTCGCCCTGGTTCTTCTTGGGCTTCTCGGCGTTGTCCGGCTGCCGCCGCTTCGTGGTGCGCGTCGGTGCTCCGGGGCTCTTCGTCGGCTCCGGTCCTTGCTTCGCGTCGTGGTCCAGCTCGTTGCCGTCGTCCGCATCCGTGGCAGGGTCTTCGGCGGGCGCTGGTGGGCCGCTGGGGGTCATGGGCACCGCTGGGGCCACCGGACCAACGTAGGGCCGCTCAGGGGCCGTTGCAGGCCCTTCGGGGCCGGTCTGGCCGGTCAGCTCGCGCACGGGCTCAGTGGCTACTCTGTGGCCGTTCACGGGCTGGGGCTCAGGGTGCGTCGTCGTCCAGGACAGCAGACCGAAGACGGCTGCCGTCGCACTGAGCGCGAAGGCGGGGCGGGTGAAGCGACGGTTGAACATGGAACCCCCATGGTGCGTGTGCGTGCCCTTTCGGGCTTTGGTGCGGTACTGCGAGTGCTCTCCTGTAGGTGAGTCGGTGCCGTTCGCCTTCGTCATGCAGCGAGCGTCACGGCAGGCTCTTCGGTGTCGTCCTGGTGGTGTTCGTGCTGCCCGTAGTCGCACGCCGACCAGGCCCCGCCCGGATAGGGCAGATAGGCCCCTGTCTCTGGGCTTGAGTACCACTCAGCGAGCCCAACCAGCTCGCCGGACCGGCCGTCAGTAACCGTCATCCGGAAGCCGTGAAACCGGCCCCTCCCCAGCAGGCGAGCGACTAGCGCCCCCTGAGCGCGAAGCACGGAAGCCGTGTCATCGCATGTGTTGATGTGTTCCTCCCTCAGCGGTGAAGGCAAGTCGGTGCACGGGTGCCAAGACAGACGGTTGTCCCCCAGCTCTGGCACCCAGACCGACACAAGTACGTCCCCTGCACTGTGCGTAGCCATGCCGTAACCCTAGAACACGCGTTCGTATTGCGGTAGCGCTTAAGCGGAATCTCATCCTTCGGCACAGGTGTAGACCCGTGGTCTCATCCGATGGTTGTACGCGGCTCCCACCTGCAATTTTAAGTTCCCTTAAGGATCTTGCTCTTTTGTGAAACACGTCACGTGCACATGCCATTAGTTTTGCTAAGCAAGTTGTTTCGGCGCACGAGAAAGCCCCCGTCATTGCTGACGGAGGCTCAGTTCTAGACCACCGACTCACGTGAGTCGGTGGTCTAGGTGTTCGCGTAGGCAAGCAAAGTGGACCCTTCGACGACGGCCCACTTCCGCCGGTCGGCGCTAGTCGCCTCGTCGTAGTTCGCGGTCAACCAGTCGCAAGCACCCTGCCAGTTGGCGGAGTTGCCCAGCGGGCGGCCTTCGTTTCTCGCAAGCTCATACGCGGCCGTCACCTCTTCGGGCGTGGTCGCATCCCCCAGTGTCGCACCGAGCGTTGCGAGGAATTCCACGCGATCCGTGTTGTTCGCCATTGCTCTACCTTTCGTCCCTCGGGAGCTATTGAACGAGCTTCAATGCGCGCGCGATGCGGGCAGGGTCGTGCCCCAGGTATCCGATGCCAGATGCGCACTTGGTGCACACTGTGCCAACCAACTTGCCCGTAATGGGGTGCTGGTAGGCGCTGTTCCGCTGCCAACCCGCATTGGACTCCACACCACACACGCCACACGCCCGATCCATCAGGGCATTCAGTTCGCCTGCCGAAATCCCCAGCAATTTGGCGCGCCTCCGAATCTTATCTTGGGCGTGGTCCCTTGCCTTTCCTTCCGTGGCGTCCGCCTTGCGCCTGTCTGCCTGCCGCGCGGCTTTGCAGGCTTTGCAAGGTTGATTCCGCTTGACCTCCCCCGTTTTCGGACTCACGCCCGATGCGGGGAATTCCTCGGGCGGCTTGAAATTCCCGCAAGCGCTGCACGTCTTGGCCTTTTCCATTCCAAAAAGGTACCACCGACTCACGTGAGTCGGTGGTCACCAGCGCGATGCGCGCTCTTCGGTCCGGAGCATGGCCGTACGAAGCGGTGAGTGGTCAGGGGTCTCTAGGGCCTTCGCGGCGTCGATGAGCCACGCGGCCAAGTTGCGCGCCTCAACCGGCGTCAGCTTCGCGCGGTCGCCCGGCACGGCCACGCTCAGCGTTCCGCGTTCCTTGTCGGTGTGCCATGCCAGCACGCGACCGCCGTTCTTCGCGGTCAGGGTCGCCTTCGTTTCGCGGGTTACGTTCAGCACGTCGTTTCTCCTTGTGTGGTGTTCAGGTGTTGGCGCGAAGGTTGGTGAGAAGCCCCGCCGTGTCGTGGCCGTTCATGGTGACCGTGGCGACCGTGCGCCCGGCAGCGTCGCGCACGTGGATATCCGACCGGATTCCCACGCGGGTTACCTCAACCGTGCTGCCGTCGGCAGTCGTGAATTTCATTTCGCCGAATTCCTCTCGACTACGCGGCGGCAAGCCACAGTTCGGCAAAGCGGTCTTTGCCCTTGCTGCGGACTATGCGCACTTGATTGCGCGGGATGCCGTGGTCGGCTGAGAGTTCGTCGTCTCGTTCGGTGCCGTAGAAGTCCACGGGGAGGATGCCGGTAAGGCCCATGAGAACGACGCGCTGATGTTCGCCCAGCCGGGAAAGGACCTTGCGGACCTTTAGCCCCGTCTTCTTGCGGCGCTCGCGGTCATAGTCGCTCGGCTCAAGAAGGTCAACCGGTATTCCGCTCTCAGCGGCAAGCGTGTCGGCAAGCGTGATGCTCTCGCCGGTCTCGCTCTCCCCAAGGGGAGCGTCAAGGTACTCAAGACCCTGGTAGCTCAGACGGGCCGCGTACGCCATTTCGGGGCTAAGGGTCCGGTCCTTGCCCATGGCCTCAGTGGTGGTCACCAGGAACTCGGCTTCGTACGGGTCGCCATTCGCGAGAGACAAGGCGCGCTCAAAGTTGGCCGCGCGGTCACGGGTTACCCCTTGGCGCATCTGTACCTTGCGTTCGTCGCTCATGGAGCCCTTGAGCGTCCGGTCAACGAAGGTGAAGAACTCCCCCACTGAATGCCCGTTGAAGCGGCTCAGTCCCTCCCATACGGCTATTCGGCCGGTCTGGGCAAGGTCTTCGGCAAGGCTCTGGTCTGTCCGGCCGGAACCGGTGGCGTACTTCCAAGCCAATTGCTGTACGCGCTCTTCGGTGGCCTTGACGACGGCCGCGACCGCTGCAAGGTCGTTGTCCTTAGCGGCGGCAATCTGTGCTTCGGTCAGGTCGATCATTTGGAGTGCTCCGCGTGTTCCGTGGGTTGCTGGCACTCCTTGCGGAGCGGCAGGGTTGCCCGGAACGGGGCGAAGCACGAAAGACCGATAGGTGACCTGAGTCACCAAAGCGTCTGGACATGCAGGGCATGGCAAAGCCCCGTCCGGGATCGCTCGAACGGGGCTTGCGCATTGCCTTCGTCGTTGCTGCGCTGAACGTAGATTCAGAACAAAAGCGCGACAACGGCGTTTGTGATGGGTAAGACTGCTTGTCTTTATGGACGGTTGCGAGTGTGGCGCGATCTTGATTGGAGTACGCACACCGAATGAGGGGTTGTACGCCTGATTGATGAGGTGAGTAACGGAGTGATCACGGACCACCGACTCACGTGAGTCGGTGGTCAAACCGACCCATAGGGCCCCTGCAAATCACTCTGCGTTGCCCGCCGGCCTCGGTTTGGTATACGGAGAGTGAAGCCGCGGAGCGGTCAGAAATCCGCTCCATAAAGCGAGCCCCAGGAACGACCGCCCACATCTGCCTTGCTCTCGATAGGCACGCCGAACAGGTCGAACGTCATTGCCTTTTCGAATTCGCGGGCAATGTCGGCAGCGTCGGCAGCGGGTATGGACGCGAGCACTTCGTCATGAATGGGCAGGCGCATGTACTCAAGCAATCCGGCCGCTTCCATGTTGAGCATGGATTGCCCCAACACGTCGCGCGCCGCACTTTGACACGCATAATTCACGACGGCATAGGTACGGTCCCTATCGAGTGGCAGGCGTCGGCCGGTAGCCGACACGTGGACCATTCCGGTTGCGCGTGCTTCACGCTGCCACCGGCCGGACGCTCGCTTGATCTCCGGGTAGATGCGGTCATAGGCGGCTAGGGCATTCTCCACTTCCGCCATGGGTGCGCCGGTCTGCCGCTGGATTGTTCCCGCACCACCCCCGTAGACCTTTCCGAACCCAATGCCCTTCGCTAGCTTGCGGTGCGCTTCCGTGAAGTCGGGGCCGAATACCAGCGATGCCGTGAAGTCGTGCAGGTCTTCGCCCGCGCGGATTGCTTCCTTCATGCGCTTCACGTCAGCGAGCGCGGCAAGTACGCGCATCTCAACGGCCTTGAAGTCCGTACTGACCATGACGTGACCTTCGTCAGCGAGAAGGCAACGCCGGATCATCTGGTCACTCGACGGCAGGGTTTGAAGTGCCGGGCGCGTGATGCTCATACGCCCCGTGCGGGCCTGTAGAGCGTTGATGAACGGGTGAACCCTGCCGCTACTGTCCACGGTCTCTAGGAACGTGTCTGCGTACGCTGAGCGCCACTTACCGGCGCGCTTGCTCCGGAGCACGGCGAGCGCAAGCGGGTTGGGCTCACGGATGCCCAGACGCTTCCATTGCAAGTCCATGTCGGCAAGGGCGAGCAAGACCGATGCGTCAACCTTGACGGCCCCGCCTGCCGTCCGCTCCGTCAGGGACTCCCCCATACCGGCGAGCGCTTCGGATATCTGCTTGTTCGAGTTGACCGACTCGACGCCGTACCGGGCAGCCTTGTCGGCGTTCTCGCGTGCATCGTCGCTGAGTGCGGAAGCAAGTTCCCGCGTGAACTCTTCGTCAAGGACGATGCCCTTGCGCTGCATGTGCGCGCAGATTCGGGCTATCTCATGCTCGTACTCAACGAGCCGGTCACGCACGCCCAGCGTGGCGAGTGCGGCCGTCAGGTGGGGCTCCAGACGGGCCGTGAGGATCACGTCAAGTCCGGCGTACAGGTTGTAAGTTGGGTGCGCTAGCGGGATGGCTGCCCAGCCGGTTGCCTTCGTGAGCCCAAGCCCCCGGAAGACGGCCGTAAGGTCCCCTTGGGTATCCGGGGCCGTCCGGTCCACGTAGTACGCGGACAGGGGCTTGAGGCCCGTCCCAATGCCCCCTTCCTGGGGTTGGCGGGGGTCCACCAAAGCGGCCATCACTTTGGTATCTCGCGTGCGGGGCGCTAGGTCTTCTAGGGAGATACCCGCGTACCGGTCAAGGACCAGCCAGTCAAAGGCAGCGTTGTGAATGAGGAACCGGCGAGCCTTCGTCAGCACCTCAAGGGCAGCACGGCGGAAGTGCCCCCCGCGCTCCCAGTGAATGACCCATGCGTCATGCGCGTCGCCAAACTGGACCGTGCGCAAGCGGTAGCCGTCGGAGAATACGTCAAGCCCCGTGGTCTCCGTGTCCAGCGCGATCGGGCCGCTTCGGTTCGCCTCACGTGCCCACGCAAGGAAGTCGTCCAGCTCTTCGGGGGTGGCCGGTACGTGGACGTTCACCACATCCCCGGCAATCGGGTGTCGGTAGGTCAGCACGCGCGCTCTCTCCTTACGCAAACAGGCCACCGACTCACGTGAGTCGGTGGCCTGTTGAGGGGTTGTCGGTGTGCGCTACTTGGCGAAGATGCCGGGTCCTTCGCTGGGGGGATTCGGGTCCGCCATGCGCACACCGGCGAGCGCGATACCGGCACGCTTCGCAATGCGGGTGACCCCCCGCTCTTCGAGCGCGCCATAGAAGGTGCGGCGCGTCCAGCGCTCGCGCGCGGGCAAGTTCTCCGCCTCGCACCAATCCAAGTAATGATTGAAAGCGTCGTTGCCGTTCATGACGTGCTCTTCGTCGCACGGCTCAAGCACGCCGGGGAAGAATCCGGCGAGTGCGTCACTGGTCGCCCGGTAGTCCTTGCTTGCCCTGGTGATGACGGCAGGGTCCTTGAGCCCGTCACGGAACCACTCGACGGCCCCGCGCACGGCCCATGCGGCTATGCCTTCGGACTCCTTCAAGAGCTTTGCGTCAAGGCCGTAATCCCGCTCACCGGGGGCAAACCAGCGAGTGAACGGCAGCAACTTCACGCGTCGCCAAAGCCCCTCATCCTGCCCCCGGAATTTCGGCTTGTGATTCGTCGCGAGAAGCAACAGGAACGTCGGCTTGAACTCGAAGAACTCTTGCCGCAGGAAGCGCGCGCTGATCATGTCCTTGCCGGTGACCCGCTTCAACACCCCCTCACTCATGGGCTTGCCGGACTCGCCCTCAGATGCCATGACGAGACGCGAGCCCCTGAGCGCGGCAATGTCGTTGGGGATGCCACCGGACGGCTTCTCTTCGAATGTGGCGAACGGGGTTGTCCGGCTGATTGCCCGGAAGACGGCCGTGAGTACGTCGGTGGCGACGCTCTTGCCGTTCGCCCCCTTGCCCCAGAGAACACAGAAACACTGTTCGGCGGTGCTGCCGGTAATGCCGTAGCCGACCAGCCTTTGCAGGTAGCCGGGCAACTCCGCTTCGCCGGGGAAGATCTCCGTGAGGAACTGTTCCCAACGGGTGCACTCCGCTTGCGGGTTGTAGTTCAGATCAAGGGTGTACGTCAGCATGTCGTTCTTGTCATGCGGGCGCATTCGGCCGGTGCGAAGGTCAACGGTCCCGTTCCGGAAGCTCAGAAGTTCCGGCCGGTTGTCGAAGTCGGCAGCGTCCACGTGGACATGCGGCACACTGCGAAGCTCAGTCATCAGCGCGTCAATGCGCGTGGTCATCGTGAAGCCCCGCGCCTTCTGAGTCTCACCGGCCAAGACCAGGGCGGCCCCCATGCGGTGGATCTCTTGCCTTACGCGGACTTCTGAGCGACCCCAAGTGCGGCCGTCCCACACGTAATAGCCCAGCCCCGGAGCGAAGCGAATGCAGCCGTCCGCCCAAGCAACTAGCGCATGGGCATTCATGGCGTCCGACTCGCCATAGCGGTTGATGAGTCCGGCAAGGATGCGGGCCGCTTCGCTGCCCTGGTCTCTGGTGACCACGTCGGTACCGGTGCGGTCGGTCAGTTCAGCCGAGACGGCCTCAGCCTTCGCGTGCTCCGAATCGACCACGGGGCGGGCTGACTTGACCGCATGGTGAAGTGCAAGGGGGAAGGCGTGCGGGTCGCGCTCGCGCCAATCCGTAAGGTCGTCACCGGAGTTGGGCAGCCTCAGCGTGAAGACGGCCACGCCATGAGCGGCGAGCCCTTCAGCAAGGCGCTGAGTGAATCCCTGTCCGGCAGCGTCGTTGTCCCCGGCAACGATGACTTGCGAGCCCTTGAGCCCGTCAGCGAGTTCGGCCGCAATCTCAGGGTTACCGGCGAGGCTCGCGCCCCGGACGGCAACGGCGTCATAGCCCACCGCAACGGCTGTAAGCGCGTCTCCGGGCCCCTCAGTGACCAATGTGACCCCGTAGCCGCCTTGCCCCTTGAAGACCCCGTAGGGGGCCCAGCGCTCCCCGTCAGGGTTGCGGAGCGAGACCCACCGACCAGGACACGCCCCGCTCAGGTCTCGACCCTGCAAGCCACGAGCCACCCCCGCGAAGTCGAGAAGGGGCACGGTCAGCCGGGGGTACCGCGTGAACGCACGGGCGCGGTAAGGGAACTTGGGGATGCTGAAACCGTCGTCAGCACCTAGCCAAAGGTCATCGGCCGTGTCTTCGTCAACGCCGAAGCGTGCGGCGGCATAGGCGAGCGCTTCGGCACCGACCTGAGACGAAGGGTCATGCAGCCATTCAACAGTCTGGTCAACGTACTGAGTGAGTGCGGCAGTTGGGCCCGCACCGACCAGGGCCGGACGCTCACGCGGCACCGTGGCACCGGGGCCGGTCGCGTTGAAGAGCGCGGCCCACGTGAGGCTTACAGCCTTGACCACGTTCTCAGTCGGGCAGCCTGCCCGGCACGTAATCCGTACCTTGCCATCGTCGCCACGCCAGATACGGAGAGACGGACGCGAGTCCGCGTGTGCCGGGCACACAGCGAGGTAACCCCCGTCCGCCTCTTCCGTCACGTCTGCGAACCGGGCGAGCACATCAGCGAACTTCATTCGTAACCAACTCCCTTCGTTACTCGCCCTTGAGCGCGAAGGTTGCCTCAGTCCGCTGGTAACTCTGCGTTCATTCCGCGGTGCCCATCATGTCCGTTTCACCCCCCGATGCGGCAGCCGGCTGAGGGCCAGATTTTTACCGTGCGTGATGCTGGGCGCGCACGTCGGCAAGCAAGCACCGGAACGCCTCAAGGTCAGTGGTCACGTACCACTTGCCGGTATCCAGTCCCCGAAGGCAGGCAGCAAAGCCGTACCGTTCCGCAAACGAACGAGACGGCAGACCCAGCGCGAGCCGTACGCGCGTCCACGTGCCGACACTGAAATGCACCTTGCCGCGCCGGACGTTCATCCGGGCTACCTTGACCACGGCCACGCCGTACGGGAAGCCCGCGTTTCGCGCCTCAACTTCCGCTTGCCGTAGGAACGTTGGGACGCTCGCCCGCTTGACGTTCTTGCACTCAAGGATGAACGGCACGGCGTGCACGTCGCCTACGTCGGCCGACCCCTCTTGAGCCGGTCGCCGGACGTTGTGAGCGTCGAACGGGTCAAGGAACTTCCCGTATTCATCGACCAGACCTAGCGCCGCGTTGAGGTAGTCGCGTACGTCTGACTCCCACTGAGTGCCCTTGACCTTGTTGGGGTTAGCCACGAAGCCACCCCCATAGCGCGCTCAGTGCCGACTCAACAGCCCAGCCGACCAGGTAGCAGACCACCACGGCGAGCACGGCGAGCACACCCACGCAAACCCAGAAGCCCACTACCGCACCCACCTTGCGTCAGCGCCGCGCGCTACAGCGCCCCCTATGGCGTCGGTGTACCTAGACCAGTCGGGGCGCGTCTCCGTGCCCTGAGCGAGCCATAGCGTGTCACCGCGCCCCATCTGCCGTACGTCCCCCAGTGCGGGGGCAGCGTCGGCCGTCATCTTCCGTTCCATGTCTCCCCTTGACCACCGACTCACGTGAGTCGGTGCAGATACACGAAAGGGCCGGACGGCCCCGCATTGGGTACCGTCCGGCCCTGGTGTCCGTGTCAGTCGTCGTCGCCCGTGGCGTTCGCCATGATGAGCCGCGCGTGTTCCGCGCTGATCCACTCGGCGCGCATTGTCCGGCGCTTCGTGAAGCCGGACTCAGTGCCGGTCGGCTGCACCTTGAGCATTGGGCGAAGTCGCCCGCTCTCAATGACGGCCGTCACTTTGATGACGATGGCGTCTGAGACGCGTACCCGATTGCCTTGCCGGGCCGCGTAGTTGATGAGATCGCCGGGGTAGATCTCTTCCCCGGCATAGTCCGTGACCACTCCGCGCTTACCCAACGCCGCCTTCTCTCATTCTGCGCTTTCCGTTCCGATCACACGCGCGGCATTTTCGGAAGGGTCGCCCTGCCTTAGATGCTCCGACAAATGTGTTGGCCTGGTCGTATTCGTGCCTCTGCGGGCAATGCGTCTTTCGAAGCTCCGCTAGATCTGACCTAATGGTGTTTTCGGATGGGGTAACGGGGTCTAGGTGGTACGGGTTTATGCACGCTCGCAGTCGGCAAAGATGATCGAGCTGCAAGCCGTCCGGGATGTCACCGATGTGCAGCAGGTAAGAAGCGACATGCGCCGTCCTGTTGGTTCCCCGATAGTGAAAGTTTCCGTACCCACCGCCACCGCGTGATGCCAACCACTCCCAGCACCCTTCGCCGGTCTCCGCGCACTTGCTCACCAGCCGCTCAAGGGCGCGCCGGTCGTAGTCATCCCACGTCACGGCTCAAGTCCTTCGTCATCGTCTACGCCGAAGCGCCTACGTCGTTCGCTGATCACTGCCTTGCGTGCGGCCGGTGGGTACTCCCACAAGGGGCGACGAACCTTCTCGTCCGTCGCCCCCTTTAGGAAGCCCGCCCAACCGTCGGCAACCATGTCGTCGGCCACGGGTCAGCGCTCATCTGCAATGGCGTCGTTGAAGCTCTTGAGCACGTGGATAACCGGCTTGTAGTAGCTGACGGCCCGACCCTTGTTCTTGCCCTTCTTGATGGTGTACTCGACAAGCTCAAGGGTGAGTTCAGCGAGCGCCGGGCAGTCAACGGCCTCAAGGTCGTTTTCATACTCGTGAAGCACGGCCGCCATGGTCCAACTACCGGACTGGAACTTGAACTTGCCAAGCTCCAGATCCTCAGCGAGCCGGAACGTCACCGTGATCGAAGGGGCGGGGCCCATGAAGTCCTTCGCTGCCTGCTTTCGCTCAGCGAAGAGTTCCGGGCAGTGGCACGGCTGCCCCTTCTTCTCGTCCGGGGAGAGGAATTCGGAGCCGTCACAGTGGTGAACCAGCTTGTTGCGGTTCCACAGCTTCATATCCGCGTAAACGGACTCCGGGCCGTCCAGCACAATGAGCACGGTTTCCCGCTCCGTGAACACGTCTATGAAGTTCTCGTTGGCGCTATCGGTCTCGATCGGCTCACCGCCGAAGAGCTGAGCGACTGCCTTTGCAACCACGGGGTCACCCGTGGAAATGCGCCACTCCGAAAGCGACTCAGGCTGACCGTCCACCTGTCGGCCGGAAGCGAACCGGCCAACGGTGTCATCGGAAAAGGTCTGCCGGGGCTTGGGCTTGGCGTTCGGGTCGGTGTCGAAAATGGTCAGCTTCATTCGCGCGAACTCCTCAAGTCAGGGGGTTGAAGAGGGGCGAGCGGAAGAGGTTCCTAGCACCGACTCACGTGAGTCGGTGCTATCCGTCTTCGGCCCGCCCCGTACTTGGCCTAGAGCGCGGGGGTTGCCTAAGCGCTCCACGCCTCAAGGCGCTTGAGGTATGCAGCTCGCCCCTTGGGCGTGACGCGCGGGCTTCGGCCGCGCGCATCCCCCGGAAGCACTCGCGCGGACTGGCGACCCATGGGTGTCACTTCGTAGTAAGTGACACCTTTCGGAAATGCGACGCGCTCGATATCTCCAAATGACATGGCGACATCGAAAGCAATGGGGTAAGTGACCCCCCACTCATCAGCGAGAGCGCGCAGTGTTACGCCACCCCTGTTGAGTTCCTGGCGTGATGCGTGCTCATAGCCCGGACGCATGAGTTCGAGCTGAGTTGTGAGCATGTCCTTAAGCTCTGCGATTTGCTGAGCTGTCGCGTCCTCCCGGACGTAGCCGCCCGTCTTGCGAATGGTCGGGAGGACTTCGCCGGTTACCCAACGGCGGAACTCGCGCGCTTCCGGGCGACGGCTGCGGAGTACGGCCGCGTATAGCCCAGACTCGCCAATGACGCTGACTCGCTGGTCCCCGCCATGGGTACCCACAATGTGGGTACCCATTTCGTCGGCATCGAGATTGCGAATCATCTTCTCGGCGTCCCGGTACCCCAGCACGCGCGCCACGTCCGACGCGACGAACCACGGTTCCCCATCACGCGTCAGCGTACGAACCTCAGCGCCGTTGAACTCGAATACCTCAAGAGCGTTCATGTGCGTGTCTCCGTAGCTAGATGGGTTTCTAGCTCCCTTAGAGCGCGATGGTTGCCCCGTTTATCGGGCACGGCGCTGAGTGCCGGTGATCAGCCGTCCGGCGCTCTTCGCGATAGCGCGACCGATGACGGACTTAGACACGTCCCGGTCCCACGTGAACACCTTCCGAAGCGCAAGGAAGAACGCGAAGATCTCAGCGTCGATACGTACCGGCTTGAATGCCCAAAGTTCCGGCGTGATATGGAGTACGGCCGCGCCGTCGAATTCCGGCATGGGCTCGCTGGACCCGTCCGCCGAGATGATCCGCTCAGCGTTGGCGTACGCGCTCATCTGCAAGGCAACGTCCGGGTATGTGTCCTTGCTGGTCTTCCAATCGACCATGAGCAGATGCGGCACGCCGGAACGGTCCGGGGTCGGGTTGCCGTCTTCGTCCAGCCACACGCGTAGCACGGCGTCGAACGATCCTGCGTATCCGTGCTCATCACTCCAAGCCACGTCTTCCGCGCGGACCAATTCGGGGTTCACGGCTGCCAGGAATGCCGCGAAGTTCTCGCGGTACGCCTCAAGGTCGGGGTGGACGTGGCCGATGAACTCGCCCCGGATCATGCGCTCAAACAGGTCGTGAGCTTCCGAACCAACGTCGGCTCGCACCTTCGTGTACCTACGGCTTGCGCCCTTGAGGTAGTCGACGGCCCCCTGTCGGTCGCGCTCAGCCATCTGAGCCACGAACGGCAGCGAGTCAACGGCGAGTTCGGCCGTCATCTTCGCGGCCCAGAACATGAGGAATGGCTTAGGCAGCATGGCGACCACCGACGTAACGCCGGGGTGCTTGATCTCTGGCCGGTCCGGGTGGACGTAGAACCGGCTGCCGCCGCGCTGGATTGTGCGAACGTTTCCCACTGGTGTGCCCCCTACGGGCTAGGTGCTCTGTCACCTGGTGGGGAGCGTGAGGGTTGCCCGTACCCCTAGAAAGGGCTGAGTGGCCTTCTGAGGGCATAGCAAAGCCCCGCCGGACCACGGGGGCCAGACGGGGCTAGGGGGCGCTTAGGTGGGCGCTCAGGGTTCGGGCTCGATACCTAGTCCGGCTCGACTTCGTACTCTGTGGAGCCCCGGAGCGTGAACGAGAAGTTGCGGTCATCCGTGTCGACTTGCCACAGAGTCACCGCAATGACCCCTGTCACGCTGGGCTCAGGGTCGGTCATGATCTCTACTCGCCTACCGTCCTTGAGGCGGAACATGTCCCCCCGCACCAAGTTGCGCGCTTGCACGTTCTCGGTCATGCCGCTCTTCCCTTCCCCGGACCACCGACTCACGTGAGTCGGTGGTCCCTCCTAGGCGGAAGCCCCCGACCCGTGGCGCGAGTCGGGGGCTTCCTTGTGGCCGGTCTGCCTTAGCCCTTGATCTCCTTGCGGACGTTGGCGAGAAGCGCCGTCAGCGTGTCCAACTCCGCTTCCTGCTCTTCGGCGTCTTCGATCTCCCGGACGGCCTTGATCTGCTTCTTGAAGGCGGTCTCAGTCTTCTTGATCCACGCGGCGCGAAGTTCCTTGGGGCTCTTCTCAGCCGCACCGCTGAGCGCCGCTTCGGCCTCTTCCTCGCTGAGTTCCCCAGCGTCCACGGCATCCTTGATCTTCTTGGCCTCAAGCGCCTTCTTCTCGCGGTTGGCCTTTGCGATCTCGGCGCGGGTCTGACTCGGCAGCGCCTTGCCTGCCTTCTCGTAGTGCTTGTAGATCGCCTCAGACGGCTTGAGGTCCGGGTTAGCGTCAAGTGCCTTCTTGAACTTCGCCCGCTCCGCCTCAACTACCTTGAGTTCTTCGGGGTCTTCGGGGGTGGTGTCCAGCGACCGGACGTAGCCAACAACCACATCACCCATGGCGTTACGGACATCCTTCTTGATGTCCCCGATTGCCTCACGGATGATGTCGGCTGACTCGTTCGTGCCCTCTTCCGGCAGCCCGGCAAGCACGGTGTCATAGACGCTGGTGGACGCCTTCTTGGCCTGGTCGCTGCGGGCCGTCAGGTCCGGGTCCTCTTCCTTGTCAAGAATGTGAGAGCGAATGTCGAAGATGGCTTCCGCTACTTCCTTGCCACGGGCGAACTTCTGTGCGGCAACTTCCTTGACCATCTCGGCAGCCGCAGTGATGCGCTCCGGGACACCCTCAACCTTCGTGAAGTCCTTCGTTCCCAGGATCTCAACCTCAGCCGCCGGGGCCTTAGCCGCCTTCGCCTTCTCGGCATCCTTGACGGCCTTCTCGGCGTCCTTGACGGCCTTGTTCGCTTCGGCCCTCAACTTCGCCTTGACACCAGCGGCACCCGTGCCGGTGATCGCTTCGTATGCGGCCTTGATCTCCGCCTGAAGTTCCGTAGCGGCGTCAGCCTTGCCTTCGGCAATGAGAGACGGCAGGCGCTCGATGTCCGTGCGGATCTCTTCGGCTGCCTTGTCCTGAGCGGCCTTGTCCATCTTCGCCGTTGCAGCCATGTCGGGAACTTCCTTCTCTGCGGTGACCGGACGGGCGTTCTTGCCAAGTCCGGGGATGGTGTCAATGTCGATTTCGGAAAGCTTCGGGGCGGTGAGGATGGCAGCCTTCTTGCCGCAAGCCGAGCAAGTCACGAAAGGTGAGTGAGCGAGCTTCACGACCTTGAAGGGCTTCCCGCACAGGGTGACCGTGTCAGCATCCTGTGCCGCGTGCACTACCTTGCCGGTCCCCATGCTGAAAGTCCGGTAACCCTCCGGTGCCGTGATGCCGCTCATGTTCTCGCCTTCCCCCCGTGGCCCCGCCCTTCGCGGTGCCTTACGGGTCGAACAATGGCACACGTACGCGAGCGCGCGCAAGGCACCGACTCACGTGAGTCGGTGGTCCGATACGAAAAAAGCCCCCTACCTGCACAAAGCAGGAAGGGGGCTCACTCTTTCGGGTGACGTTTGCTCAAGTCAGCGTGTCGGCAAGGGAGTTGAGTTCATCGACCGTGCCCACGTTGGCAATGGTCACGTCGGCCGGATAGTCGTCTAGCGCCGTCTCGCTCTCATGGAGTGCCGCGCGGATCTCCCCCATGGTCATTGCGGCACGCTGGGGGCGCGTGATCCTCACCAGCGTGAAGCCACGGGCCTTGAGTGCTGCCGCCTCATTCGGGTACCGGCAGTCAGTCAGCACCACCGGCAGGTTCCACGCGTCCGCCACGTCTAGCTTGTCCATGGCGAGCCCGACCCAGTGACCGGCGTCTTGCTCGCGTACCGACTGCCCGACGCGCTGTAGCGTGCGCCGGACTTCCCCGAACTCTTCCTTGGCTCGCTCCCACCCGACGCGCCGCACAACGTCGCTCAGCCGGGTCGGTAGGGGCCCAAAGCCCGAAGGCTCATAGGCAACCACGGGATCAATGCTCAGGGCCATTTCCTTAAGCGGGTCGGCAAAGGCAACGCGGGTATAGGCGAAGCGAGTTACCAGCCGTGCGGCAACGGTGTCTTTCCCTGAGCGAGCGCGACCGATTAGGGCAATGTGCGGATATCCCATGGGGCTTACCTCCCGTGGCTAGGTGCTGTCCCTAACCACGGGAGCGCGAGCGTTGCCCCGGATTACGCCTTGCGGTGCCGGGCGACGATTCCCGCCGTCTCAAGCGCGTCTAGGGTCTTGCCGTTCTCTACGCGCTGCACTGCCTCACCGGCACCCAGCACGGCCGCAGCAACGCCCAGAATCAGCGCGGTCGGCAGGGTCGGCACGTAGTGCGCGAGAAGGGCGAGCACGGCAACCAGCACGGCGTAAAGGCGGGTTGCATGGTCCTTGACGAAGGTCATTCTGAAATCCTCGTTTCGTTACGTTGAGTGAAATTCTGGCGCCCCGCCGGCATCGGCCTATCCGGACAGAAACGGACATGCCGGGCACCGCGGGGACGACAGAGTGTTACGAGACGCGCGGAACCTTGAGCGCGTCCCACGTGGCCTTACCGGGCCACCCGTTGGCAGCCGTGCCGGTGTATCCGTTCTTGCGCTGCCACTTCGCGTATGAAGCCTTGTCGGCACCGGTCCACTGAGCCCCCGGACCCGACGCGTACGCCGAACATCCCACGGTCACAAGGCGCTTGCCCATGGCCGCAACCACGGGGCTCTTGGGGTTCTTCTTGAACCACGCCTCACCGGGGAACGGCTGGTAAGCCGGGGGCTTGCTCGCGCCCGGCAGCGTCCCTAGAAGCTTCTTGAGACTGGTCTCACCGGGAACCCCGTCAGCGTCGGCACCGGAGTAGCCCAACGACCGCTGAAAGTCCGCATAGTTGAGCGTGTCGGCGTCCGACCAGTCCGGCCCCGGACCGCTCGCGTAGTGCTTGCCGAACCCCTTGGAGACCAGCGCCTTGCCAACCTTCGTCACCTGGTCGCCGTGCGCCCCAAAGCCGTAGGCAAGCCCGTTGATGGTGACCTTCGTACGGGACGGACCAGACGCGCCACCCCCGCCCGAACTACCGCCACCGGCAAGGGACTTGGCACGGGCAAGGATGTCGTCAAGCTGGGCAACAACCTTGCTGCCGGGGCAGGAAGTGTGACCGCCCCACGCGCCACCGCCCATACCGTGATAGCCCAGCCCCCGCCCCGTGGGGCTCTTCGTGAGCTGTAGCGGTACGCCGTGCGTCTTGTGGGCCCATGCGAGCACTTCGGCACACCGGCTGATCTGAGCGTCACTCAGCGAGTCGCCCCCGCGCCCCTCGTTCTCGATGGAGAGCCAAGTACGGTTTCCGCCTGCCTGAGCCCAAGCCCGGTTAGCGGTGTCAACCCACTGGTAGAGTGCCCCGCTTCGGCCGGTACCGAAGTGGCTCGATGCCTGAGCGGCAGTGTTCCGGAACCAGGAATCCGTACCGGCTAGCGTGCCGTCCATGATGTGAATGACCACGCCGTAAACGGCATCCTGCCCACCGGCCGTGTAGTTGTCTGCAATCGGTCGCCACGTAGCGCCGCTGAATCGTGCCATGTCTTGGGTTCCTCCCATGGAAAAGCCCCGTCAGGAATGCCCGGACGGGGCGAAGAGACCACCGACTCACGTGAGTCGGTGGTCAGGCCACAACGGCAAGCGCCATTACGGCAGGGTCAATGCCGACTTCCCCCGTCAGTTGGTTGACGGTTGCCGGTAGCGCGGTGAGCGTGTCACCAGCGACGGACCACGCGCGGTGAAAGACGTTGCCTAGGTGAAAGTTCGCGGGTGCCGAAGGGGCCTCATTCTGGGTGTGCATGTAATAGAAGTCCGTTGCGCCACCGGCAGACATGAGGAATGCAGCCCAGTAGCGACCAGGTTGCAGAACCACGGTTGCGGAGAGCTTGAGCGGCACCGCGCCAATGTGGTTGTTCTTGGCTCCGGGCGCACTGTCGGCACCGGGGGCGGGAAGGCTGGATATCGTGGCCGACGCTGCGACTCTGCTACCCGCTTCGTTGTAGATACCGGCGAGGAATCGGGCAGCCGGTACGTCCGGTGAGCCCGCCCAGCCACGGGCGAAGATGACCACGGCGTTGACGCTGGTCGGCTCAGTGATGTTGATTCCGGACATGTACAGGCGCTTGACCACGGCAGCCTTGGCGGCAGGGTTCGCCACCCCGGCAGGGTCGACGGACCATGCGGCGAACCCCATTGCTTGAGGGGTCCACGTGTTGCGTGCGACGTTGGGAATCTGCGCAATGGGCACGTCTCCCGTGGCGTCCAGCGAGGCAACGCCGTTGACCGCCCCACGTGTTGAGGCAGCGAGCGCGGACACGTCGGCAGCCGCAAGGGTCACGGTGGGCCCGCTCTTGCCGTTCACGGTGGTGACAACGCCGGACGGAATGGAGAGCTGACCCGATGGCACCTTGCCGGTGCCGTCCAGCGTGGCAACGCCGTTGGCAACTCCCTTGTCGGCAACGGGGATTGCGCCCACATCGGACGGCAGTAGCGCCACATTGCCCGTACCGCCCGGCTGCACGCCGTTCACGGCCGTCACGGTGCCCGCTCCGGTACCGTCCTTGCCGGGCTCGCCCTGGTCGCCCTTGTCACCCTTCGGGCCTTGAGAGCCGGTCGCGCCGGTCGCGCCCACGTCGCCCTTGTCGCCCTTCGGTCCGGCCACGGTGCTAGCCGCTCCGGTGTCGCCCTTGAGCCCCTGAGCCCCAGCCGTGCCGGTCGCTCCGGCGTCCCCCTTCGGACCCTTGAGCGACGCAACGGGGTTGCCCCAGCCGGAAGCGCCGCGCTGCCACACCTCACCCGTGTCGGACCTGAGTAGGAAGTCCCCAACCTTCGTGTCAGCGCTGGGGGTTGATGTGGCACTGACGTACCACGCGGCCCCCCGGATCGCGTCGCCCACCTTGGCCCATGAACCGGCTGCCCTGGTCCACATACTGACCGTGGTGGACGTGATCCCTAGCAGGGTGCGCGTGTCGTACTGCGTGTAGAAATCGCCGTCACGGCCCAGTGCGGAAGTCGGGGCAGTGGAGCCCGTGAATATCTGACTTCCGGCCACCGGCACGTAGTTGGGTGTGGTCGGGTCAGCGGCGGCAATGTCGGCAAGGTCAACGTCCGGTACGGCCTTCGGCAGTAGCACGCTGAATGTGCGCCCACCAATGACGCCGCTCAGATTCTCTTTGGCGACGTACGACCAGCCGGAAGGCTGCATGTTCGGCGCGTCCGTTGCTGGGAGGCGAACGGAGAAATGCCCACTCTCGTCCAGCGTGGCCACGACGGGACCGGCAACGAAGAGGTCCGAGTCTGGGAACGTCAGAAGTGACGGAGCGTTGAACGTCACCGTTCCGGCGAGCGGTCGGCCGTCCGGCCCCATGTAGGTACCGTGCACGACGACCGTAGGAATGTTGGCGGGTAGCGCTGCCAATCGAACCCCCTAGGCATGAAAGAGACCACCGACTCACGTGAGTCGGTGGTCTGCGGTGTACGTGTCAGCGGCTCAGAAGCTCAGCAATCTGAGCCTGTAGCGCGGCGTTCTCGCGCCTGAGTGCGCGAACCTCCACGTGAAGCGCGGCAAGCTCTTCTGACTGCCGCTCGACCTTGCTTCGATAGGCTTCCGCCTCTTCCTTCCATGACGCTTCCATGCCGGTGCGGAACTTCCGCAGGGAGATAGCCAGGAAGACCAGAAGGGGAATGACGATCTCAGCGACGCCGTAAAGGCGGGTGAAGTCCATTGCTCACATCCTCATACGCCGAAGAACGGCTCTGTTAGATCCGGCCCACGCCCCCACGCCGCGCCACTTCCCTTGATCCACGCCCAGCCGTTTTCGCTGGCTTCGGGAATGCGGGTCTGCGGTAGGCCGACGCAATATTGCATTGCGGAAATGCTGTACGAGCCTTCGTCGGCATTCGGCACGGTCACGAAGTCGGGGGCCCACGGGCTACCGGCCCGATACGTCGGCACCCACCACCATTTACCGTCGTCGTCCTGTTTGTAGCCCCAGTTCAGAATGTTGCCGTTGATGGCTGAATCTTCGGGGGCGGCAATGGCGTAGATGGTTCGCCCCTTGGGGTTCTCCGGGCCCTTCTTGTACCGGTGCTGTAGCTCGATGGTGTAAACGGTGGTGTCGTCCTGGTAGTCCCAGCCGAACGGGATTCCATGAATCCAGCGGAGGACCACAACGCCAATGGTGCGGCTCGCGTTGCCGGTCAGGTTCAGCACGCCGGACGCGCTGACTATCTCGCGTGACGCGTTGCCGGTGTGCCGGAATGCGGCTAGCCGTATCTCGGCTTCCCGCTTGCCGGTGTAAAGGAAGTCCGTAATGAACTTGCACTCAACGCGGTCGAAGGTGAGCCCCGTAGCGTTGGAGACGCTGACGGACGACCAGACGTTACTACCCACGGGCGGGCGGCCCTGAGCGGCCCACTCAACGGGCGGGTACCGGTCGAAGCTGTTGACCGGTGCCGGGGCTCGCTCAATGGCCGTCATGCGCCGCTTGAGTTCGGACAGTTCGTTTACCAGGGACGGGGGCACGGCGTTAGCTTGGGTTGGCATTGCTCCACAGTTCCTTACTCGCTAGAGCGAGCTTGATGGACTCGCTTCCGTTGGCGTCAACGGCCGTCGCGCACTCCGTCACGATGAATTCGTCGTACAGCGCGATGTAACCGGCATCAACGTCAATGGCCGTCACGTCGCCCGGCACGAAGTCAAGGGGGCTGTACTGGTCCGGGTAGAGCGTGAGTTCTGGAATGGCGACCGGCACGGCCCCCGCATTGATGGTGGCCTGTGCTTTATCTATGAGCGTCTTGGTTTCCTTCACGTCGGCGTATGAGCCGACCATGACGCGCTCAGGCATTCGGGCGGCAAGTGAGGGGTTCTCGAAGATGCCGACCAGCTTTTCCCCGTTGCCCTTGTCGGCACCGACCGCATAGGCGACCGTGGCTAGCGCGGTGCTGTCGTAGCTCACACCGGTCACGTTGCAGTTCACGCGGTGCGTCAGCGAGCGCGTGGCAGCCGTACCGGCACGGCTGGAAATGACGAAGCGGTGCCCGACCTTCTTACCGGCCGTGACCCAGTAAGGGACGTACCGGAAGTTGAACCCCCCGATGTTGTCGGCAAGCTCTTCGATGGCCTCAGCGGCATTCTTGAGTTCGTACCGGGTCCATATCGTTGTTCTCAAGTGGCCGGTAGCCGCCATGCCGCTTGCATCCGTGCCAATGCCGTTGTCGGCGTTAAAGTAGTCGAAGAACCGTTTGAGAATGACGGCTTGCTCCGTGGTGCGTGTCGCCCAGCCGGTGACGAAGTGACGGCCCTGGTAGTGCGAGTGATAGCCGGACGCATTGAGCGTCAGCGTCCCAGCCGCAATGTCAGCGGCTAGAGCCCAGAGAATCCCGCCCCACACCGGCAGCCCGTTACGGAGGATGACAAGGCCGCTGATACCGGGGCTCAGTGAGTTCGGGTCGGCTTCCGGCGCGAATAGCGGAATGCCGACCGTGGCCGTTCCGGCAGCATTCAGCGAGTGCGTGAACTGGATTGCGGTAACCGGCAGCACAGCAACGACATTGCCTGTCTTGAGGTCCGTCTGAACGACGGAGTATGCGGCACTCATCAGACCCACCTATTCCGCCACATGAGGCTAGCCACCGTGGCGCGCGTGGTCGCTTCACTGGTGAGGCTTAGCCGGTGGTCCCCGTATCCGTATTCCGGCCACGTGCTACCGGCAGTGATCTTGTCGTTCAGGTTCGTGCCGGTGCTTGAGGTCACGGTCTGGGCCGCACTGTTGATGGTCGCGTTTCCCCCGTAGGTCAGACCGAAGAACTGACCGGTGGTCTCATCCGTCAGCTTGATGTTCTTGGCGTTGTCCAGCGCAATCACGGGGAGCGCGGCAACCGAACCGGCTTGCCGGAACCTGAGCTTGGGGTCAGTGCCACCGAAGGGGCTTGCCAGGCTCAGCGAGACCAGTGCGTCACCGTAGGCGTATGGGTCGGTCGCGAAGAGTTCGACGGACACGTTGCACACCATGTGTGCGAAGTTCAGGTCAAGCGGTGCCGTGCGCTTGCGCGGGCGCACGTTCACGAAGGCCGTTCGGTCGCCCGCTACGCCGGGGAAAAGGAACCGTAGGGGTCTTTCCCTGTCGGCAGGCGCGAAGGCCGCATAGATGGCGCTCAGCGCTTCCGTGAACTCTTCCCGCGTACTGCCGTAGACCTCAAGCGTGAGGACCACCGCGCGCCCGTTCATGTAGTCGTCACCGGGGTAAAGCCCGTGCTTCTGGACAAGGGTCAGGTCCGCCGTCCGCATGTCCGGCAGCGAGAGCAAGCCGTCAACGGCCGCAAGGGATATGGCGGAGTCGGGCGACCCCATGACCAGACCGTTGTACTCGCATGTCCAGTCGTCCAACTCCGCCATGCCTGCCCCCTGTTGAGTTCGGACCACCGACTCACGTGAGTCGGTGGTCTACCGGGGCGCGACCCGAAGGGCCCAAGCCACTTCGCGCCCGATTGCGTGCGGGTCGGCGTTGCTGGTCACGTTGACCACCACGCCACTACTTGCCGGGGCAGCGTGGTTCGGGACCACGTGAGAACCGCCGGGAAGGTTCAGCCACTCCGGGCCACGCTCGCCAACCCTGGTCAGACCGGAAGCCGGACCACCCATAGCGCGGATCTTGGGAATGGGGTTGGCGGGGATATCGACACCCACGGGGCCAATTCCAATGCGGTCGGGAATGGCCCAGTTGAGTAGGTCGACAAGGGAGTTGATAGACGCCTTGATGCCGCGCCCAACGGCAGCGCCGATGTTCTGCCCGAAGCTCGATAGCTTGGACAGTCCCTCGCCTAGCTTGCTGATCAGCGCCCCACCGACGTTGCGGGCCGCGTTGCCGACACTGCCGACGAAGGCAAGCACCCTTCCGGGTAGGTCCCGGAAGAATCCGACTACGGCGTCTAGTCCGGCCTTCGCCTTGTCCCGGACCCACATAAAGGCTTCGGCCGTCTTCACCTTGATGGTGTCCCAATGCTTGATGAGCAAGCCGGGGCCGGTGAAGTTCAGGAACAGATTCTTGAGCCATTCGAAGACGGCTTTGACCTTGTTCCAAACCCACTCGAAGGCTTCACCGGTCCATTTCTGGATGTTGTCCCAGTTGGCCCAGATCAGAAGGGCGAGCCCCACAATGGCCGCGATGATGAGCGGGATAGGGCCCATGGCGAGAAGCCACGCGGCAGCCATGCGGGCCGCGTGAAGCATGGCCTGAGTCCCCATGAGGACCCACGTAGCGACCATGATTGCGCCGTTGAGGATCGCGGCAGCCGCACCGGCCACCCACTGACCCACCACGATTGCCCCGGATATAAGCGCCTGTACGCCGACCTTGAGCCACCCACCGACCACCGACCATGAGGCGGCAACCTGAGTCAGTGCTGAGCCGGTCGAAGCGGTCGCGCTGGTTATCCACGCACCGACCGCAAGGGCGGCAGACACGACGGACTGAACGCCCCACTGAATGAGTGCGGGCAGCATGACGGCCGTAAGGATTCCGGCCACGGTGAGAATGGGGGTCTTGTTCTGTTCCACCCATCCGGCGAGCGCGGCGAACTTGTCGGCCAGTGTCTCAATGGCGGGAAGCGCGATGCCCCCGATTACGTCAACGGCAAGGGTCTGGAGACCACGCCAGAAGGCCGTAAGTTTCTGTGACGCGTTGTCGTGCATCACGTCGCCCGCGCTCTTCGCGGCCCCCTCAATCTTGCCGAGTGAGCCCGCCGCCTTGTCCACGTTCAGCGAGAAGAGGGCAGCGCCCAAGTCTTCACCAGGACCACCGAACAGAGTCTTGACAGCGTTTGCCCGCTCAGCCGACGCGGGCATTTTGGCGAGCGCGTCAAGCACCTTGTCCATAGCACCTTTGGCGCTATCGCCACCGGCCGCAACGTCAGCGGCAATCTGCTTTCCGTTCAGGCCGATTGAGTCAAAGGTCTCTTCAACGGCCGCGCCACCGGCACCGGCAACAAGGCTGAATTCCTTGATTGCGTCGGCCACCAAGTCGGCGTCACGGGCACCGCCCTTGAGCCCCTGACTGATAAGACCCATGGCGTCTTTGCCGTTGAGCCCCAGCGTCCGGAAGTTCGTTGAGTATTCGTTGAAGGTGTCTAGCAAGTCCTCGGCTTTGTTGCCGCCCTCTTGCGCGCCCTTGACGAGAATGTCAAACGCTTCGTCGGCGTTCTTCGCCATGCCGGTCTTGAGCATCTGACCGACGCTGTTAGCGGTCGGCCCGACTTCGTCACCTAGGACGTTGGCAACGTCCATGGCCTTCTTGCTGATGTTCGCCATTTCGTCTGCGGTGGCACCGGCCGGAACTAGACCTTGCTGCCACAGACCTTTTAGCGCCTCATTCGCGTCGGCAATGGATTCGCCGTATCCGGCCGAATAGATCGCCCCGGCTGCCTCGCCCAGCCGCTTAGCTTCGTCGGGGTTAGCGCCAAGCTGAGCGGCAAGAAGGTCGTTACCGGCTTCCCGGTCCATTGCCTCACCAATACCGGCAATGAGAGCGGCCCCTACCGCGATACCGGCAGCGGCAGCGAGCCCGCCAAAACTCTCGGCAAGCCCGCCCAGCGAGTCACCCGCTCCGTCAGCGCCGTTGGCGACTTCGTCACCCAGCCGCCCGGCTTCCTCCGTGGCCGCCCGTAGCGCGTCCTCAACCTCATCAGCGAAGGCCGTGACATCTGAGGTTCCCTCGTTGAGGGACCGGCTCAGGTCGTCCAGATCGCCCAGCAAAGTAATCGTGATCGGCTTAGCCATGACACCCCCCGTTGTTACGCTGCGTATATCCCGCGGCCCAGCCGGCGAGGGGTTTTGATATACACAGAGTGAGAATTACGTCATGACTGGCGTCCGTCGCTCCCCTTGCGCCGGACCCCCGGAACGGCCGCGCGAGCCGCGCCGGTCCTGGTTCTTCTGTGCCTCAACGTCCGCGATCATCTGGTCAGTCAGCGTGTGAAAGTCCCTCAGCGAGAGCGCGCGTACGTCCGACCACGTGAGCCCCCGGAAGTGGCCGACCAGACGCGCGCACGTGATCACTCGCTGAGCGCGGTAGGGTCCTTCGGCTTGTTCTTGAGCGTGATTCGCAGCTTGCCCGCATCGTCCGCCGAAAAGGTCGGGTCCTCACGGCGCTTGATGACGACGGCCATAGCGCGAAGCATCTTGCCCTTTCGCATTCCCGGCTTGCCGAGACTGTCTAGCGGGCCGTCAATGATGTCTTCGATGGTCTCGATCTCATCAATCGACAGACTGTCGATGTCGATGGAAAGGATGTCGCCCAGGCTGCCAGCGTCCACGGTCTTCTTAGCGCCCATTTTCAGCTCTCCAATTTGTCGCGGAGTACGGCGGCAATCTCACGCTCGTACGTCTGAGAGACCTTGTCGCTATTGCGCGCCATGGCTCTGTAAAGGAATCGGTTCGGGCTAATGCCCCTCTTCGGGAATCCGAAGTGAATAGCCCCGGCGTACGGAGCGCGGGCGGACGTTCCCGCCTTGATGGCAGCGGAGTTGGCCGACGCGACCACCTTGACGGACTTGGCCAACTTGCCGGGCCGGTATCTCTTGTTGTCCTTCGGGGTCCGCGTGTGCTGTGGTACACCCTTCTGGGCATCCGGCTTGACTATCTCCGCTGCCTCTTTGTTGGCCTCTCGCACCTTCTTGGAAAGGTCTTTGTCCTTGAGCTGACGAAGGGTCTTCTTCAGTTGGTTGAGCCCTTCGACCTGTACCGAGAATTGCGAGCGCCCCACGCTTCCCCCTTGACCACCGACTCACGTGAGTCGGTGGCTTCGCTACTTCGCCGGAACAAAGCCGGGGGTGGGTTCGACGTACGTGACCTTGAGTGCGGACCGGCCGTCTCCGGGGTCCAGCACGCGGAACGGAAGCTCAGTCACGGTCACGTCATCAACCGACGCTTCGGGACTGTCGCCCGTGAACTGGATTGCCGGGGCTTCGATCTTCATTGACGTGCCGGGCAGGATGCCCGCGAAGTCGATGACGAGTGACCCGACCTTGCCGCCAATGAACGCTTCGTACAGCTTCACGGCCTCAGTGGTGAACTCGCCCTCTAGCGTGCCCTCATACGTGGGCATGGCCGCGCGTACGGGAGTCTTCTTGAGCGCGTTACCGCGCAGGAACCGGCGGTCAACCTTCATGCCACGGTCGCCGGTCAGCTCAAGCTTGTTCGCGTCCACGATTACGGCGTTGCCGTCGATGGTCAGCGAGATAGCCGTACGCGTCCAGTCGTACACGTACGACTCATCCGGGTACACAATCGGGAGCGCGTCAGCGGGCTTGTCCGAATGGGACACGTCCTGAAAGTCGAACGTGGCCGTGAGGGTCACGGGGTTCTCAACCTCAGAGGTGAGTTCCCATTCCGTGACGACGCATCCGACGTGCTTGTAGGCGACCGTCTTGCCGTCCGTGGTCGGCCGTAGCATCTGTGCCGTGAACGAGGGGGACGCACTGTTAGAGCCCGTCTCGAAGACGTGCGTGGTAAGCCCCGTGGTCGCGTTCGGGATACCGCCGTTGTAGGTGTCGAACGAACCGGCCAGAAGGGCAGCGGCCCCGGCGTCCAGTACGTCAATCTCTAGTTCGCCCTCACCGCCCATGTTGATAATGTTTCGCCGGTCGGCTCGCGCCGTCTGCATACCGGCACGGAAGCCCACGGATTCGATGAACTCGCGCGTGGTCTTCCAACTGTCGGACTTGCCCTCATAGCCCAATGTGCCCGTGGCAGCGGTGCCGTAAGTCGTTTCCTTGCCAATACCGATGGCAGCGTCTAGCGCCATGTGTTCCCCCTAGGTGATCCGGCCGCGAATCCTCACGCGGACAGTCAGCGCGGCGTACGCGCCGTCAGTTGATTCGGCCGTCTCCGTCTCGGAGGATTCCGGCCGCACGTCGAGAAGCCCCGGCACGCTCGCCGGTACGACGGAGCGGCAGGCTTCTGCAATGGCGTCACGAAGGCCGTAGACGGCCCTCTCAGCGCCTATGGGGTCGCCGGGCGTGATGACCAGCCCGTGAACGTCCACGTAGCTTGTGACGGCCGTTGGCTTGCGCGGACCCTGCCGCATGGCGACGGTCGCTAGCTCTTCGTCCCCCGTGGCCCCTAGCCACACCTGTTGCCGTCTGTCGCTCTTGCCGGTCTCAGCGAAGGTGCATTGCACCCCTGCCGGAATGGCAGCCTTGAGGCAGTCGAAGAGGGCAACCTTTGCGTCGAATACGAACGCCACGACTGCCCCCTTACATGAAGATGAACGGCAGCCGTACGCGGTAGCGGTTCAAGTGCGCGTTGACTTCGGGCAGGCTGGTCGGTCGCCACGTACCCCCGGCTTGCGCCAACTGGACTGAGCCGAACTCGCTTTGAAGCTGTAGCGCCCTGTCCGGAATGCGCGACACAAGGTCAAGGCAGTATTGGCGGGTGAGTGTGCGCACACACCACCGGATCGTTTCGGGGGGAGCGTCCACCCCTTCCCACTTCCGGCCGGTGTAGTTCTCGACTACCTCAATGGCGTACGCGATTGCGTCCGTCAGCGTCTCGTTCGGGAATAGCGCCACGTCGTCCAGACCGTCCAGCGCTCGAATCTCTTCAACCGTCGCGTACGACATTCACCCACCCCCCCCAAGGGGGCAGACCACCGACTCACGTGAGTCGGTGGTCTGCCTCAACTAGCGCCCCTGCCTTACGGCTTGGGGGTAACGGTCAGAACCTTCGCGGACCGCTCATCAACAAGCAGACCGTCCGCGCGCTGGATGAACCGGTAGACGATCTGGTCAGTGCCGAACTTGGCATCAACGGACCGTTCCACGCGGAGCGGTCCGGCTAGCCGGACCTTGTACTTGCTCAGGTCTCCGAACAGAACCTTGTCGTCCGGCATGGCAACGTCTGTGGCGACGGCCTTGCCGTTGAAGATGTCCGGGGCACCGGCCGTTAGGGCGGACTGCCATAGGTACTGACCGTTCGCGTCCTTGAGCTTGCGCATGAGCGCGGCCGTCTTGTCGCTGACGACGAAGACCGCATTGCCTCGGTAAGACGACTGGAGTTCGTAGAACAGGTCAATGAGCGCATCGGAAACGGTCACGTCCTTTGCGCCTGCCTGGTAGGTAGCGACGGCAGCCGGGGCCGCGTTCAGAATGCCCTTCGGCTGACCGGTGCCGGTACCCGCTAGGAAGTGCTGACCCATGCCGTGACCCAGCGCCGGACCAGCGTCCGAAACCAGGAAGCTCACAAGGTCTAGCGCCTGGTCCTGTACGAACTCAGTCGAGACGACGGACGCGTACGCGTACTTGTAGGCGAGGATCGACCGCTGAACTGTCGCCGGGGTGCTCTCAGGAATGTTGGCATTCTCGGCAACGATCCCAGCCGACGCGCGACCGGTCACAACCGTGAAGTCGATGGACTCACCGCCGGACGTGGTGAGAATCGAAGCGCCGTTGCGCATGACCGTGGAACGCTCAACGGCCTCAGCGAGAAGCTGAGCAAAGAGAGTTCGCGGAATGACGTTCTTGCCGGTGGTTGTATCGACCACGGCCCGCTTCTCCGGAACGAACGAAACCGAAGTGTCCTTCGGCATCGAACGAAGCTGCTCCGCCGCGTCGGCTAGCTTGTCCTGAGTCGCCTTCTTGCTGCCGGTGCCCTTGAGTCCAGCCATGAGCGAAGTCACGGACTCAGAAGTCTTGATCGCCTCAACTCCCCGCTTCACGCGGCCGTCATAGTCGGCAATGGAGTCGAGTAGTCGAGTCTCCTTCTCGCGCGCCTCAGCGGACATGTCCTTACCGGCGAACTCATCAGAGAGCGCGCGGAGTTCGGTAGCCGCCTTCTCGCGTGCGTCGAAGTTCGCGCTGAGAGTAGTAGCGTCCATTTAACGGACACCCCCCTTGTGTGATAGCGCGCGGACTAGATCACGCGCGGGATGAAAGACCACCGACTCACGTGAGTCGGTGGTGTGGTCCTCAAGGCCAAGGCTCAGCGCGATAGAGCGGCTGAGCGTGGCGTCTGCGGTCAGGTAGGCGGGATTCAGTACCGGGCCCAGCTCAACTACATTCATGCGGCTGACCTCCCGTACCGGCAGGCCGGTTTCCGGGTCATCGTCGGTTGCCCGACGCTGCCCGCCCTGGTCCACGGTGAACGTGAAGGAACTGCCGCGCACGTCGCCGCGCTTGAGTAGTTCGGCTAGGTCACGGCCGGTCGTGGTGTCGGGTAGGTCGATCTCATACCAGCCGCCTTCGGCGTCTTCGCCGGTCCGCAGCGTTCCCGAACTCGACCGCCCAAGTACGTTGTCCGCGTTGTGGTTGAACGTGGCGAACACGTCGTTTGACCTGAGCGAGTCAGCACCGGCACCGGGAAGAATCCGTTCCCGGAAACCCCCTAGGTTCTGACTCAGATCATGGAAGCGGTAGGCGTATCCGCGCATGGTCACGATGTCGCCTTCGGTGCGAACCTCACCCGGTAGGGCTAGGGTCCTTCGCTCCGTCGTCATCCGTCGGTTCCCCCTCTTCGTCGTCGGCCCCGTCGTCTGCCGGGGTGTCGTCTACGGGCGGGGGCTCGATGGCGGCAGGCGCTTCGGTCGCGGGCTCTTCGTCATCCGCTGACACGTCGGCAAGGTTCATGGGCACGCGGTGCGTTTCGCCCAAGCCGTCCGGCAGGGGCTCTAGGTCTTCCCAGCCCCGCACTTCGTCAATGCTGTAAATGCCTTGCTGCAAGCCGATCGAATACATGCTCATACGCTCAGCCGGGGCACCGCGCTGAATGCCGTCTAGCGAGAACTTGACGAACTTCTGTCGGTCGGCCGTCTCAGCGAAGAGCAAGCGGGTAAAGCCCGCTTCGATCCGCTCAAGCCACGGGCGAAGGCTGAACATCGCAAAGGCTTGGTTCTGCTCAGCGAGCCCCGAACCCCAGCTAGTTGAGTTGGTCGCGTCGGCAATCAGGTGGGGCGGAACGCCGAAGATCCTTGAAATCTCCGGGACCTGAAATTGCCGGGTCTGTAGGAACTGCGCTTCGTCTGGCGACAGGGCGACCTTCGAGAACTTGGCACCCTCAGTCAGCAGCGCCACGCGGTGCGCGTTCTCAGCACCGGAGTTGGCGAGTCGCCATGCTTCGCGTGCTCGCGCTAGCCCCTCTTCGGACATTGCGCCGGGCACTTCAATGAGCGCCCCCGGCATGGCCCCATTGGCGAAGAACTTTGCGCCGTACGTCTGCGCCGCCATGGCGAGACCGATGGACTCACGCGCGAAGGCGATAGGCGATACGCCGGTGAATTCGCCGGGAAGCATCATGCCGGGAATGTGCAGGACTTCCCGCGTGGTGTACCAACCTAGGGCGACTTCGTTGCCGTCGTCGTCATAGTCGGACGCGTAGAAGACCTTGCGTCGTCGGCCTTCGATGATGACCGTATGCGTGTCGATACGGGACGGGTCCAGTACCTCAAGACCCACGATGTTCGGGCCGTCCCAGAGAACGGCGAGATACGCGTTACCGTCCAGCAACAGGCTAAGGACGATCTGAGAGATAAGGTCGATGCGGCCCAGCCCGCCGGGGTCGGCGTTCGGGTAGTCCAGCCAGTCAGGCGACTTGACGCCCTTGCGGACCCCACCCCTTCGGGAGTAGGTAGCTACCGGCAGCGTGCAAATGGTCTCGCTCAGAAGGCGGACGCACGCGAAGACGGCAGAGACGGTAAGCGCGCTGTTCGCGTCCACCTTCTGACCGGCAGCGGATATGACACCGGGCATGGGGAATAGCTCTGACGCCGAATCCCACTGAGCCCGCTTCTCGACTTCCTGAGACGGCCCCCGGAAGAGCGCACGCCAAAAGCCCATGTGAGCCACCCCCCGTGACTCGCAACCCAGACCACCGACTCACGTGAGTCGGTGGCCGGTTGAGCCGGTGCTATAGATCGTCAAAGAATTCGGCTGAACCGCCGAAGGTGAATACGTCTCCGTCGCTCTCCCATGTGGCGACGATTGGCGCGTCTATCAAGCCGGGGTTCTCGTCCCGCCACATGACCGCACCGTGAACGGCGAGGATCATGGCAATGGCTAGGTCGATCTTCCGGCGCGAACTCGCGTGTTCCTTCGTGACCCGTGCGCCGTTCCGGTCTTCGCGGAGTACGGCGTTACCGATGTGCCGGGCAAGTGCCGGGTCTCCGTCATGGGACAAGCGGCCGTCCCGGCACGCGTCGTAGACGGCTTGCGTCGCCGGAACCATGCGCTTGAGTGAGTTGGTGGGGAACGCCTCAACCGGGTGCCCTTCGACCTCAAGGTTGTCTAGCGTCTCTTCCCAGCGGTACGGGTCGGCAACGAGTGTGCGCACGGTGTACGTGCTCAGCGCGGAGCGGAGAGCGTCACGCACGTCGGCCATGGGTACACGCCAATGCGCATCGTCGGCAGGCGCTTCCCAGTGCCCCAGCACGAACACCCGAAGGTCACTCACGCGGGCAGCAACCAGGGCCGTACTGTCACCCTTCCAAGACCCGTCAAAGCCCAGCACAACGGCGTCACCGGGGCTCAGGGTGTCGTCTACCGCTAGGGAGTCCCAAAGGCCGTGAGGCAGCCACGTAGACGCACCACGGACGAACTGAGACAGACGGTAGATGCGGAAGCTAGCTTCCGTACTGCGCTGAGCGGCAGCCTTGAAATCCTCTTCGTTCAGGATCTCGAAAGACGGATTGCACGCACGCCACACAGCCGGGTCAAGGTGGTCAACAGTGTCGCCCAACTTCGGGCCCCATGACCGGTAGAACAAGGTCGGGTCCGTCGCCTCACCGGAGTTCACCCGCTCGCCCTGCTCACAGAGCTTGGCAAAGGGGCCGTCCGGGTCAGGTCCGGCCGTCGAGACCACAAGCGTCATGGGCTGATTACGGGCCGCTGAGCCCAGCGTCAGCGCGTCGAACAAGTCGGCGTTCTTTGAGAATGCGTACTCATCAAGGCTGACCGCACACGGGTTCAAACCCTGTTGCCGTCCGGCGTCAGCGGAGACCACGCGGTAAGTGCAGTCCTTGAAACGGATCACGTCGCGCTGAACGTCGCAGACGGCAGAGAGCTTGGGACTCGCGTTCACCATCTGCTTAGCAGCGTCGAAAACCATTCTCGCCTGATTGCGGTCATTCGCCGCAGCGATGATCTGACGCTGAGCGTCTGCCCTGTCGGCAACCAGGTGGTAAAGCATGATAGCGGCGGCAAGCGTGCTCTTCCCGTTCTTCCGCGCAATGCAGACGACGACCATGCGGTGTTTGCGAACCCACCGGCCGAAGATGTCTTGCCTCAGCTCATAAGCGTCAACGAGTAGGTCACGCTGCCAGTCGAGAAGCCGGAAAGGCTGACCGGCGAACGAGCCAGTGAGGAAACAGAAGCGCTCAATCCAGTTGGCCACGCGGTAGCCCTCAGACGGGAAAGGCGCGTCAGCGGGAATGTGGCGAGCAATCACGGGGTCGATGTCACCCACTCGCCACCCCCGTAACGTTCAGTGAAAATTGGGCCCTCCGCCGGCATCGGCCTATCCGGACAGAAACGGACATGACGGGCACCGCGGGATGGACGGAGAGTGACGGGCTAGAAGTCCTCGGGACCAGCGGCTACGCGGCGCGCTTCGGCTGCCACAATGCCCAGCCGCATACGCGCTTCGGGCGTGAAGCCAATGACCGTTTCGATAGCGCGGAGTTCCCTTTCCGTGGACTCCACATAACGCATGGCAGGATGAACGGCAGGCTGACCGGTAGAGCCCACGGTCATAAGCCCGTCATTCTCAACGGCAGCGAGCAAGGCCGCTCGCCTGTCGTGAAGCTCGCAATACCGAAGGATGATGTTCCGGTCGGTGTCCGGCGAGTAAGCGCCGTTGCCCGCTGACCAGACATTGCGCCATACCTCACGGCCGACGCTCTTGAGTCCGGCAGGCACGCGCGGGGCTCGCCCCTCGTACACGATTGGGGCGGCAGGCTCAGCGGCACCGTTGGCATTGCCGGTGCGGAGTTCGGGGCTCTTACTTCGGGCCATGCTGACACCACCTTCACGGGCCTTACCGACCCCTTAACGGGTGCCTTTCTCATGGGTCCGAATGCGGGCTTGCCCAGCACTCACGCGGGCACGGCACCCAAAAACGGCGTCACACCTAGCGCGCGAAAGGCGAGCTTGGGCCGGGATCGCCAGGGGCCACGTGTCGCCAACTTCGGAAGCGCCCCGCCCCTCCCTCAGAAGGGCGGAGACGAATACCCGAAGTCACGACGCGTCTTTGCCTTGTGACACGTCTTGCATAGTGGCTGCACATTCGTTGCCACGTCTTCGCCACCCTTGGCAAGCGGGATGATGTGGTCAACGTCAATGGCCGACGCTAGGTAGCTCAGGCCGCACGATGTGCACGCACACCGACCAGCCTTGCGTATGCCCTTGCGCATGATGGCTGCCGCGTTGTGCCCACGGGCTATAGCCTCACGGCGCTTACGGTGCGACTGGTATGACCGGCCACTCTCGTACGCCTTGTGATGCGCGGGGCACCGCCCCTTGACGGCCGCCCACTCTCGGCAGTCCAGACACCGGGTACGCATGGGACACCCCCCCTATCCGGGGAGACCCCCCACCCTTCGAACCACCGACTCACGTGAGTCGGTGGCCTCTGTGTAGCCACCCCCGGA
Organism: Streptomyces sp. H27-C3; assembly: GCF_030063415.1. GTDB lineage: Bacteria > Actinomycetota > Actinomycetes > Streptomycetales > Streptomycetaceae > Streptomyces. The sequence goes on from NZ_JASITA010000008.1 coordinate 133,069, forward strand.
CTCGAACCGGGAACCTCTGCCGCCTAAGGGCAGCGCCTCGTACCGTTGGGCTAGGTGGCCTAGCTTGCGTCGGGCTGGATTCGAACCAGCGTTACCCCCGACAAGGGGGAGTCCTAGGCCGCTGAACGACCAACGCTTTAGGCAATTCCGTGGGGGCTACCCACCATGCCGAGGGATCGCGAGCGAGCCCCAAGAGGGCGAGAGCGGTGGTACTCAGTCCGCCGGTCGTGGTGGGGTGCGCGGTACTCCCCGCTCTCTACTATTACTAGAGCGTGGTGGTTCCCTGGAGCGGCTTTGTTGCCCGGCTTCCGGGGGCTCGAATAGGTGACGCCGGTCACAGTGCGGTGAAGCGGTGATTGAGGGTCCGTTCTAGCTTTCCTTGTGGTTTTCAATGGGATATCCAAAAAGGCTCTAGAACCACCGTTTCACCGCACCCATCCGCGCTGAGGGCGGCAACCCCTCACACTCCGCGCACGCACGGCCACTCTATGTATGTCAGGGGCATGACAAGACTAGGCGCGCACCTGCGGGCATGAGAGAGCCCCGGCAGGGTCATTCCCTCACCGGGGCCGTCTCAGAGGCTCAGGGGGCCGTCAGCGGCCGTCTGCGGGCATGAGAAAGCCCCGTCCGGAGATCAGCCCGGACGGGGCCCGTTCCACCCGCTTGAACCGTTCTAGACCGGTGGGGCGTACGTCCAAGAGTTGCGCGGTGTCGGGAGCTACCTTCTACGCGGCCCCTCAAGGGGAACGAGAAGCACCCTAGTTGAGGGGGTGTCACGCTGGGGCCGGTTTCGGCTCAGCGGCCGTCTGCGGGCATGAGAAAGCCCCGTCCGACCGCTGGGGCCGAACGGGGCTCTTGGGGACTCACGCGACCGGCTAGGCCGCCTCATGGGACGCTAGGAACGTCCCGGCGTGTTACCCGCACGCCGGGGCACCCCCGGCTATGCGCTGATCAGTTCCTTGCCTGCCTCTTCTGTCGCGTCCTGGTCGTCGTCTTCGGTTTCAGGCTCAGGCTCAGGCTCAGGTTCGGCCCAATGGATCGTTACGCGGCCTGCGATGTCCTGGTACCGCCCCGTACTTGTGCGGACGCCAACCTCAACATGGTCAATCCAGAAGCTCAGGAATTCGCGGCGCTTGATCATGCCCCACTGAGCCCAGAGCGAGCCTTCGCCGATCGGGTCTTTGTCCGGGGTGCCGTTTTTCCAGTCTTCCAACGGCACGCGGACGGCTTGGACTTGGAGCGCCCGAAGTGCCTTGAGGCGAGCCCGGCAAACGTCTTCGGTCCGCTGCATGGACTGGACGGCTTCCGTGAACGCTGCCCGGCCCACGGTGCCCTTGTAGAGCCCAGATTTCTTGTCGGCGTAGATCTCCAAGAGGCTGGTTTCCGTGTGCTTGAGCTGGGCTTCAAGCTCATTGCATTCGATCGTCACACCGGCCGTGTCTTGCTGCCGTGCGAAGCGCTCGGAGACACCCGCCATGAGCCGCATGTCATCTTCGTTGGCAGCGTCGATGTTGATGAGGCGAGCCCACACCTTGCGGGCAACGTATTCGTCGGTGTGGTCCACGCGGACGCTCACACGCGTCACTCCCATACGCTTCGCGCCGCTGCCTTCTCGGTTGCTGCGGTAGCGCGGAACTCCGTCCGTCATGGTCGTACTCATGGTTGCGCCGCAGTAAGAGAACATGATCGGCCATCCGGTAAGCAGGTAGGTGCCACCGTGGTACGGCCGACGCATCTTCCCTTCGGTGGAAATGGCCGTCTGCAAGACGTACCACTCAGCCGGGGTAATGATCTGCTCATGCACGTGCATGGGGTCGCCGTTGGCGTCGCGCCGGATCTCCCACTTGTCGGACGTGATGCGGTTAGCGGCCATGCCCGCAATTCGCGGGTCTCGAAGCGTCCTCAATACCGCTTGAGGGGTCCAACGGGGTTCCGGGTGCTGCTTGTAGTTTCCGCGCTTCCGGCGAGCGGCTACACGGGCTACACCTTGCGGAGTTCTCCAACCGGGTGCGGGATGCTGGGGGTCGGCCGTCAGCGCTTCGGCAATCTTGCCCGGCGTCAGTCCTTGCTTCTCCGCCATTTCCCGCATGACAAGCACGGTTGCGCGCCCGTCATCCGTGGGCTTGATCTTGATGAACTTCACGCCTGCCGGGGTGAAGTCCTTGACGTTCTCACCCCAGAAGGGAGCGTTCCCGGAAACGTGCCCGCCTGCCTGTCGGGCAAGCTCTTTGGTGTTCACGATGAACGCCGACTTGGTGTCGGATTCTTGCTTTGCGAGCCCGGCGATGATGGCGAAGATTCCCGCGCCGATTGGGTCGCTGGTGTCAAGGTACGGTTCCCGGACGCTGACCAGGGAAACGCCGTTGTCCCTCATGACCTTCTCAATGGCGAAAGCCTCTTGAGCGCCCATTCGGGTAAGCCGGGACAAGGTGAATATGACCACCACGTCGGCCTTGCCGTCACGTACCCACTGCATCATTTCGTCAAGTCCGTCGCGCTGAACGTTCGGGTCCCACCCGGACTTACCTACATCGCGGAACCGCTTGACTACTCGGTACCCACGGGCGGCACATAGGGCTTCGCCTGCCTCCCACTGCATGAGGGGGCTAGCGTCGCTGCCGTCTTCGTTGAGCTTGCTCTGACGCGCGTACAGAATCGCGCGGGGCCGGTCGTCGGCTGCTTCGTTGGCTACGTGCCCGTTGAGCGTCGTTCGTGACATGCCGTCTGGTCTCCCTCTCCTGGTTACAGGTGGGGGAGCGGGGCGGTTGCCTACTGCGGGTGCCGCGCTCCCCCTGGGGGAGACTTCACACGGTCATTCGACCAGACCGTCGAGGTGACCTCGGGCAGGGCCGCCGCCGTGACGAGGTCCACGCCCTCGGGTACGGGCAGCAGTTGCCCCGCCGGGACCGCGACCTTCTGGGCGTATCCGCCGCCGCTCAGCAGGGCGCACACCTCGTCACCGACGGACCAGCCCGAGACACCGGCACCCAGCGCCGCGATCCGGCCCGAGCATTCGAGGCCGGGGTACGGGGATGAGCCGGGCGGCGGGTCGTAGAAGCCTTGGCGCTGCAGCAGGTCGGCTCGGTTGACGGCGCTCGCCGCGACCTCCACGAGGACCTCTCCCTCGCCGGGAACGGGGTCGGGGACCTCGGCCCACACAAGTGCCTCGGGGCCACCGGGTTCAGGAATCGTGATCGCATACATGGCCGCGAGGCTACTCCGCGCTCTTGTGGAGCACCTCCCGAACACCCCTCCGTACGCCCTTCGAGCCGTGCACCGGGAGGCCCGCCGCCCCGCCGCCCCCGGCCCGCCCCGGGCGCCGTCATCCGTTGGTCGGGCGGGCGTACGTAGGGCAGGCGTACGTAGGGCAGGCGTACGTAGGGCAGGCGTACGTAGGGCAGGCGTACGTAGGGCAGGCGTACGTAGGGCAGGCGTACGTAGGGCAGGCGTACGTAGGGCGGACCTCAGCCGAACGTCGGCCGTGCGGGCGTGCCCTCGTCCTCGGGCGAGGCACGCACGATGGCGATCAGCCGGTCCGTGAGCTGGAGCGGGCTGGCCGCCGGGTCGTCGTAACCGAGCAGCCGGTGTCCGCGCAACACGCTGACCACCAGGTCGTCGGTCTCCCGCACGCTGCGTCCCACCTCGGCCTTTATCACCGGCCGCTCGATGAGGTCGAGGCCGGATCCCTGCTGGATCAGGTCCTCCATCACGGTACCGGCGGTGGGGCTGAGCACGGACAGGCCAAGGAGCCGGCCGGCCGCACTGGCGCTGGTGATCACCGCGTCGGCGCCGGACTGGCGCAGCAGCGGTGCGTTCTCCTCCTCGCGGACCGCGGCGACGATCTTCGCGCCCCGGTTGAGCTGGCGCGCGGTGAGCGTGACGAGCACCGCCGTGTCGTCGCGCTGAGTGGCGATGACGATCTGGCGGGCCTTTTGCAACTCGGCCCGCAGAAGTACATCACTGCGGGTCGCGTCACCCAGGACGCCCACGAAGCCTTCGGCATTGGCCGCCTCGATGACCTTCGCGCTCGGGTCGACGATGACGACCTGTTCCTTCTTCAGCCCCGTTGCGGCGAGGGTCTGCATCGCAGAACGGCCTTTAGTGCCGAAGCCGACGATGACGGTGTGTTCACGCAACTGAGCCCTCCAGCGGTTCAGCCGCCACTCCTCTCGGGTCCGCTCGGTGAGGACCTCAAGAGTGGTGCCGACCAGGATGATCAGAAAGAGCACCCGCAGCGGCGTCACCAGCAGCACGTTGATGAGCCTGGCGGTGTCGCTGTACGGGACGATGTCGCCGTAACCCGTCGTGGAGAGGGTCACGGTGGCGTAGTAGACGGCGTCGAGGAAGTCGACGTGGTCGTCGGAGTTGTCGTGATAGCCGGTGTTGTCGACGTAGACGATGAACACCGTCGACGCCAGGACGAGCATCGCCATCACCAGCCGTTTGCCGACCTGGCGCAGAGGCCGGTCGATGATGCGGCGCGGAAGCCGGATTCGGCTGGTGACCAGATGCTCGTCGGCGTGCCTGGCCATCGCATCGTGGCCGGGAAGTTTCACGTGAAACGTCCTTCTGTCCAGGGCAAGTCGAGGATCTCCAGCTCCTGGTCGGCCTGAGCACCGCCGGGCGGGACGACGGCGAGACCGTCTGCGGCGGCGATGCCGCGGAGCATGGCCGGGCCGTTGTAGTGCAACGGTACGGCCTGCTCCTGTCCCTGCTCCTGACCCCCTCCCTGGCCGCCCTCGCGGACGGTACTGCCGTAGGTGCCGCTGCCCGAACGGCTGCCCCAGCGGGTCTCCTTGCGACTCTCCGTGCGGCGATCTGTCCGGCGCTCGGTGCGGTGGACGACCGGCACGAGGCGGGTGTCGTACGGGTGGCCGCTCACGGCGTCCCGCACGGGGGAGCAGTACGGCTCCAGCGAAGGCTGTCGGGCGCGGGCGCGCAGCAGCGGCTCGGCCAGGGTGAGCAGCCCGGACACGGCCGCGAGCGGGTTTCCGGGGAGCCCCACCAGGTATTGGTCCTGGGTGAGCCTGGCCAGCAGCATCGGGTGGCCCGGCCGCACCGCGACACCATCGACCAGCAGCTCGGCTCCCGCCTTGCGCAGGATCGGATGGACATGGTCGACGGGGCCCGCGGCCGTACCGCCCGTGGTGATCACGAGGTCGGCGTCGGAGGTGGTGACGGCCTGGTGGAGCGCGTCGGCGTCGTCGCCCAGTCGGCGGGTGGCGGTCACATCGGCGCCGAGTGCGCGCAGCCAGGGGTCGAGCAGGGGACCCAGGGCGTCGCGGACCATGCCGTCGTGGGGAAGCCCAGAGGTCAGCAACTCGTCCCCGAGGATGAGCACTTCGACGCGAGGGCGGGGGACGGTGAGCAGCTCGTCGTAGCCGGCGGCGGCTGCGAGACCGAGCACGGCAGGGGTCACCAGGCTACCGGCGGGCAGCAGCCTGTCGCCAGTGCGGCACTCCTGGCCGCGGGGCCGGATGTCCTGCCCCTGGAGCACCGCGCGCAGTGCGTACAGCAGCCCGTTCCCGCTCCCCTTCCCCTCCTCCGCGCGTGCGTGTTCGCTGCGGATCACGGCGGTGACGTCGGGTGGGACGCGGGCGCCGGTGGCGATCCGTACGGCCTCGCCGTCGGCGAGCGGTTCGGGCGCGGCGTGGCCCGCGAGGACCCCGCCGCCCTGCTTGACGGACCACGGCCCCGGCCCCGCGACCGCCCACCCGTCCATGGCGGACGTGTCGAAGGACGGCAGGTCGGTGAGGGCGTCGAGAGGCTCGGCGAGGACCTGGCCGAGCGCCTGCCCCAGCGGGACCCGGTGCGTGCGGGGAGCCGCGGCACGGCCCGCCCGTGCGGCGACGGCGCGAGCCTCGGCCCAGGGTGTGTCCCCGGTAAGGGACTTGGGCGAGGGCACGGTGGCGTGCTCGGGGACGGATACCGGAGTAGGGGTCGGGGCTGCCCTACTGACGAGCGCGAGCGCCTCGTCGACCTCCCGGTCCTGGTCGGTCTCCCGGTCCTGACCGGTTTTGCCTGGCTGCCCGGTCACCTTTCCCTGTCTTCTTCCTTGGCCTTGTTCTCCTTGGCCGCGGCTTCCTTGGCCTTGTCCTCCTCGGCCTCCCGCGCCCAACGCAGGGCGAGTTCAGTGGCCTTGCGGGTCGCCCGCGCGACGGCCTCGGGGCCGCCGTCGCCCACCTTGGCCGCCGCGTAACCGACCAGGAAGGTGGTCAGCGGCGCCGCGGGCCTGGCAACGCCGTGCGCGGCGTCGCGTGCGAGGTCGAGTAGGGCGGAGGTGTCGACATCGAGCTCGATGCCGAGTTCGTCCTTGACTGCGGTGATCCATTCGTCCAGCACGTGTCCATGCTCCCTGATCCTGGCCCGAGCCGCCGCGATGTCGTCCCAGGTGTCGCAGTCGAAAGAGTCGAAGGGCCCTGCGGCGACACGGACCACGTCGAGTTCATGGGTGAGCAGCCGCAGCGGCAGCCCGGACAGGCTCCCGTGCTCAGTGGCGATGAGCGCGAGCTCGCGGCGCAGCGGCTCGCCGCGATAGGCGGCCACGAGCGGCTGGTCCCGGCCGTCCGCGTCGACGAGGAGGGCCGCTTCCGTGCCACTCTCGTCGAGGGCGTCCAGCAGGCGTCGTACCGTTCCGTCGCCGATGAACGGCAGATCGGCGGAGAGTACGAGCAGGCTCCCCGCCGTGGTGCGCCGCACGCCGGCCTCCAGCGCGGCCAGCGGCCCGCCCCCGGGGGGCTTCTCCTGCGTCCACTCGACTGGCCGCACAGTGCCCCGGGGTCCACCGACGACCACGGTCACCCCGGCGTCGCCGCAGACTCCGAGCACCCGGTCGATGAGCGTCCGCCCGCCGACGCTCACACCCGGCTTGTCCGCCCCACCCAGCCGCTTCGCGGCACCTCCGGCCAGCACGATGGCGTCATACGTGGTCATCCCACGAGTATGAGGTCACCCCGGTGATCTGCTCCCTCGCGGCCCCCGTCCCATGAGCACCAATGTGCGCACGATCCCCTCAGCACCAATGTGCGCACGGTCCGCGCAAGAGTCAGGGGTGGGCCCGCCGTAGGCAGGCCCACCCCGTTACAGCTCCCGCTCAGGAGCGTGCAGGCGCTACAGGGCGCGCAGCAGGGTCGCCGGCTGCTCGACGCAGTCGGCCACGTACCGCAGGAATCCGCCCGCCGTGCCCCCGTCGCAGACCCGGTGGTCGAAGGTCAGTGACAATTGGACGACCTTGCGCACCGCGAGTTCGCCCTCATGGACCCACGGCTTGGGGACGATGCGGCCCACTCCGAGCATCGCCGCCTCCGGGTGATTGATGATCGGCGTGGAGCCGTCGACGCCGAACACCCCGTAGTTGTTCAGCGTGAATGTGCCGCCGGTCAAATCCGCCGGGGTGAGCTTCCCTTCCCGCGCGGCCCCGGTCAGCCGGGCCAGCTCGGTGCTCAGCGCGTCCACGGAGCGGGCGTGCGCGTCCCGCACTACGGGGACCACCAGGCCCCGCTCCGTCTGTGCGGCGAATCCCAGGTGCACGCCGGAAAGGCGCACGATCTCGCGGGAGGCCATGTCCACCGTGGAGTTGAGCTCCGGGAAGCGGGCCAGCGCCGCCGTGCAGATCCGGGCGAGGAGCGCGAGGACCGGGACCGGGGGCCCCGCCGACCGGTTCATGGCCGCACGCGCGGCCATCAGCTCGGTGGCGTCCGCGTCCACCCAGCAGGTGGCGTCCGGGATCTCGCGCCGGCTGCGCGAAAGCTTGTCCGCGACGGCGCCGCGCACACCCCGCAGCGGGACGCGCTCCCCGACGACGGCCGAGGAAACGGCAGCCACCGGCTCCGGTGCCCGCACGTGCACAGACGCCGCGTCCCGCACCGCCTGCTCGACGTCGGACCGCAGGATCAGCCCGTCGGGGCCGGACCCCGCCAGCTCCCGCAGATCAAGACCGTTCTCCCGGGCCAGCCGACGCACCAGCGGCGAAATCACCGGCACCGGACCAGCCGCACGCTCCGGCGAAGCCGCCACCGGACCGACCTCCACGGCCGACTCCGCAGCCGCCGCCGAGGCACTCGCAGCCGCCCCCACTGCCGCGCCCGGCCCGGCCCCGGCAGTGGCGTCCGCCGCCGAACCAACCACGGCAGCAGCACCCGCCTGGCCCGAAGGGCCCGCGCCCAGCGCACCCGGCCGGATCCGCCGTCGCCGCGCCGCCGCGGCCCCCGTGCCGTATCCCACCAGCACGTTGCCCGAGGACTCCTCGGCCGAGCCGGAAGTAGAACCGGCCGCCGAGCCCGAGGCGGCGCCTCCCGCGGCAGCCGCTCCCGCGACGACGGGCACCTCGTGGGCGGAGGCCGCCCCGACCGCGACCGTCAGCAGCGGCGACCCGACGGGCAGCTCCGTGCCCTCCTCGCCGAAGCGAGCCGTGACCACGCCCCCGTAGGGGCACGGCACCTCCACCAGCGCCTTGGCCGTCTCGACCTCGACCACGGGCTGGTCGATGGCGACGACGTCGCCCACCTCCACCAGCCAGCGCACGATCTCCGCCTCGGTGAGCCCCTCACCGAGGTCCGGCAGCTTGAACTCCAACACCTGGGGCATCAGCTCCCCGCCTCCCACTGCAGCCGCGCGACCGCGTCAAGTACCCGGTCCACACCCGGCAGATGGTGCCGCTCCAGCATCGGCGGCGGATACGGGATGTCGAACCCGGCGACCCGCAGCACCGGCGCCTCAAGATGGTGGAAGCACCGCTCGGTGACCCGGGCGGCTATTTCCCCGCCGGGCCCGCCGAAGCCGGTCGACTCATGGACGACGACCGCACGTCCGGTGCGGCGCACCGACGCGGCCACCGTCTCGTCGTCGAAGGGCACGAGCGAGCGCAGATCGACGACTTCGAGGTCCCAGCCCTCGGCCCGCGCCGCTTCCGCCGCCTCCATGCACACCGGCAGGGAGGGCCCGTACGTGATGAGCGTCGCGCTGCTTCCGGAGCGCCGCACGACCGCACGGCCGATCGGCTCGACCGCGGTCGGCGCCTCCGGCGACCAGTCGGCCTTCGACCAGTAGAGCCGCTTGGGCTCCAGGAAGACCACGGGGTCGTCCGAGGCGATCGCGGCCCGCAGCAGCCCATACGCGTCCTCGACGGTCGCGGGCATCACGACATGGAGGCCCGGAGTCGCCATGTAGTACGCCTCGGAGGAGTCGCTGTGGTGCTCGACGCCGCCGATTCCGCCGCCGTACGGCACCCGGATCACCAGCGGCATCGGCAGCGCCCCGCGGGTGCGGTTGCGCATCCGCGAGACATGGCTGATGAGCTGCTCGAAGGCCGGATAGGCGAACGCGTCGAACTGCATCTCGACGACCGGCCGCAGCCCGTACATCGCCATGCCGACGGCCGCGCCCAGGATCCCCGCCTCGGCGAGCGGCGTATCAGTGCAGCGGTCCTCGCCGAACTCCTTGACCAGCCCGTCCGTGACCCGGAAGACCCCGCCCAGCGCGCCGACGTCCTCGCCCATCACATGGACGGTCGGGTCCTCGGCCATCGCGTCGCGCAGCGCGCGCCCGAGGGCCTGCGCCATCGACGCGGGCTTCGTGGCGACCGGCTTCCTCGCTACCGTGGTCATCTTTCGCCCTCCGCGTCGAGCTCGGCCCGCAACTGGGCCTCCTGCTCCTTGAGCTGCGGCGTGCTCTGCGCGTAGACGTGCGCGAAGAGGTCCGTCGGGTCGAGCACCGGCTCCGCGTTCATCCGCTCGCGCAGGTCCGCGGCCATCGTCTCGGCGGCCGCGCGCGCCTCGCGTATGCCGTCCTCGTCCAGGATGCCGCGCTGTGTCAGCTCCCGCTCCAGCAGCTGGACCGGGTCGTGCGCCCGCCATGCCTCGACCTCCGCGTCACCCCGGTAGCGGGTCGCGTCGTCGGCGTTCGTGTGGGCCTCGATGCGGTACGTCACGGCCTCGACCAGGGTCGGCCCGCCGCCCCGCCGGGCCCGCTCCATCGCGGCTGCCAGCACCTCGTGCACGGCCGCCGCGTCATTCCCGTCGACGAGCCGGCCGGGCATTCCGTACCCGACGGCCTTGTGGGCCAGGGAGGGCGCCGCGGTCTGCTTGGCGAGCGGGACGGAGATCGCGAAGCCGTTGTTCTGCACGAGGAAGACGACCGGGGCCTTCCACACGGCCGCGAAGTTCAGCGCCTCGTGGAAGTCGCCCTCGCTGGTGCCGCCGTCACCGACCAGGGCGAGCGCCACCACGTCGTCGCCCTTGAGCCGCGCGGCGTGCGCGAGGCCCACCGCGTGCGGCAGCTGGGTCGCCAGCGGCGTACAGAGGGGGGCGATGCGGTACTCACGCGGGTCGTACCCGGTGTGCCAGTCGCCGCGCAGCAGCGTGAGCGCCTGCACGGGGTCGAGCCCGCGCACCACAGCGGCGAGGGTGTCGCGGTAGCTCGGGAAGAGCCAGTCGCGCTCCTGGAGCACCAGCGCGGCCGCCACCTGGCAGGCCTCCTGCCCGGTGCTCGACGGGTAGACGGCGAGGCGGCCCTGCTTGGTGAGGGCGGTGGCCTGCGCGTTGTATCTGCGGCCCCGGACCAGCTCCGCGTACAGCCGGCGCATCAGGGCCGCGTCGAGCCGGTCCGCCGCGTCGGTGCCGAGCACGCGATAGGGCGCGGTGTCGGGAAGCAGCGGTGCGGGGTCGGTGCGGGGCTTCCAGGACGGGGGAGGAGTGGGCCTGTAGGCCGGGGCACCAGGCAGCTCCTGAACCGTCATCGTGCTCTTCTTCATCGCGTGCACCTCCTCATAGGAGTGGTCAGAGGGGCGCAGGATTGTGGTGCGCCTCACCTACCGATTGTTCGGTCGATGACGCATTTTGGCTACAGGCACCTCCAGCCTGTGGACAAACGGTTCTCCACAGCCTGGGATGGGGACAGGTCGTCCATGACAGAGAGGCGGGGACACATGACAGCTGAACAAATGGCCGACGCGGGCCAGGACCCGCCCGCCCGGCCGCTGGACGCCATCGACCGCGACATCCTGCGGATGCTGCAGACCGACGGACGTGCGTCGATACGTTCCGTGGCCGAGCACGTCCATGTGTCGCGGGCCAACGCCTACGCGCGCATCAACCGGCTCATCGACGACGGCGTGATCCGTGGCTTCAGCGCCCGGGTGAACCACGAGAGGGCGGGGCAGGCCGCCTCGGCGTACATCACGCTCAAGATCGTGCAGAATTCCTGGCGCACGGTCCGCGAGCAGCTCCAGGCGCTGCCGGGCGCCGCCCACATCGCCCTGGTCAGCGGTGATTTCGACGTACTGCTGCTGGTGCACACCGCGGACAACAGGGCACTGCGCGAGCTCGTACTCACGAAGATCCAGGCCATACCGGAGGTGCTCAGCACGCGCACCCTGCTGGTCTTCGAGGAGACGGATCTGGACCCCCAGCTCCCCCGCGAGTCCTAGCAGGCCGGGGCGGGGCTGCCACCGGGCGCCGAGTGGTCAGCGGCTGGTCCGCAGCCCGTCGAAGGCCAGCCGTACGACCGTCTCCGCGAGCTGGTCGCCGCCGTCGGAGCCGTCCGGGTGGCCGGACTCGTCGGCGGTGCCGTCGGCCGACGGCGGCCGATACCACTCCACCAGGGAGTTCACCATCCCGAAGAGCAGCCGCGTCGCCAGCCGCATGTCCACATCGGCACGCAGGTCGCCGTCCGCGGCCGCCGCCTTCAGCAGATCGGCGACCCGCTGGTCGAATTCGCGGCGCCGCTCCAGCGCCCAGCGCTCCGCCTTGGTGTTGCCGCGGACGCGCAGCAGCAGCGTGACGTACGGCAGCTCGGCCATCAGCACCTCGACCGTACGACGGGTGACGTACTCCACCCGCTCGATCGCCTGCCCGCGCACCGCTCCCGGCTCGTCCAGAATGCCGAAGAGGCCGTCGAGTGCGCGGCTGACCGCGCGGCGCAGCAGTTCCTCCTTGCCCGACACGTGGTGGTAGATCGAGGACTTGGAGATGCCGGCGGCCCGGGAGAGGTGCTCCATGGATGTGCCGTCGTAACCGCGATCGTTGAACACCCGCACGGCGACGGTCAGGAGCGTCTCGGGGGTGTACGTGTCGCGCTTGGCGGTAGTCACGCGGAGGTCCCCTCCTGGGCGGAGAGCGGCTGGGCGAAGGACTGCTGGTAGAGCGCCAGGGAGGCCGCGTAGCGCCCGGTCGGGCAGCACTCGTGCAGATTCCCGAGCAGGTCGTACGCCCAGTCCTGGCCGAGCTCGCGGCCCCATTCGACCGGTCCGCGCGGGTAGTTGACGCCCAGCCGCATCGCGGTGTCGATGTCCTCGGGCGAGGCGACGCCCCTGGCGACGGCGTCGGCGGCGAGGTCGATCAGCATGGCGACGGTACGGGCGACGATCATGCCGGGTACGTCGCCGATGACGCTGACGTCCTTGCCGAGCTTCTGGAAGAGGCCGGTGGCCGCGTCGAGGGTCCGCGGCGAGGTGTCGGCGGAGGCGGCGAGCGCGATCCGGGTGGCGCCCCGGTAGTCGAGGGCGAGATCGAAGTAGACGACGTCCGTGTACTCCACGGAGGTCCGGCCGTCCGCCGGTACGAGCTGTCCCTCGCCCGGCAGCTCGATGTACGGGCCGCCCGTCTCGACGCGCTTCACGGCGATGCCCGCCTCCTCCATCATCGCGACGACCGCATCGGCGGGGCCGAGGTCCCCGACGACGGTGACCGATTCCGGGGCGCCCCGTTGCGGGGCGGTGTGCGGGGCGGCTTTCGTGGTTCCTTCGGCGTACGGGAACCAGCCGTGGCCCGACTTGCGGCCGAGCCGGCCCGACTGGACGAGGCGGCGCTGAGCGAGGGACGGGACGAACTTGGGGCTCTGGAAGAAGGAGTCCCAGACGGAGCGGGTGACAGCCTCGTTGACGTCCTGGCCGATCAGGTCGGTCAGCTCGAATGGACCCATTTTGAAGCCGCCGCACTCGCGCAGGACGGCGTCGATGGTGGCCGGGTCGGCGCCGCCCTCCTCGTACACCGCGAAGGCCTCGGCGTAGAAGGGGCGGGCGATGCGGTTGACGATGAAACCGGGGGTGTCCGCGCAGCGGACCGGGGTCTTGCCCCAGGCGGCTGCCGTCGCCCACGCACGCGTGGCGCTCGATTCGTCGGTCGCGAAGCCGCTGACGACCTCAACGAGGGGCAGCAGGGGCGCCGGGTTGAAGAAGTGCAGCCCGACGAACCGGCCGGGATTGCGCAGCGCGCCCGCGACGGCCGTGACGGAGAGGGACGAGGTGTTGGTGGCGAGCAGACAGCCGTCGGAGACGATCGCTTCGAGCGCCGCGAACAGCTCCTGCTTGACCGCGAGCTGCTCAACGATCGCCTCGACGACGAGCGCGGCGTCGGCCAGCTCGGCGAGGTCATCGGCGGGATGCAGCCGGGCGCGGGCCCCCTCGGCCTCCGCCACGTCGAGCCTGCCCTTCTCGACGAGCCGGTCCAGTCGCCGGGCGACGGCCTCTGCGGCCTCGCGCGCCCGCCCGGGGGCTGCGTCGTACACACGCACCGGGTGACCTGCGAGAAGAGCCACCTGGGCGATGCCCTGGCCCATGGTCCCTGTGCCGACGACGGCGACGGTGCGGGCTCGATCGATTGCTGTCATGACCCCGATCCTCCCGTACAAGTTATCCACAGGTTTACCGGGCCCTCTTGTCCCGACCGATCGTTCGGTTACTGTATCTCGTGTCCGCCTGTCCCTGCCCAGCTCGACGAGGAGTTGGTCCGCCATGGCCGCCGAACTCACCACATCCCAGCTGTCCGAGAAGCACCGGTCCACCCTCGACCAGGCGCTCGAAGTGATCCGCACACGCGCCTACTGGTCACCGCACCCCGAGCACCCCAAGGCGTACGGCGAGAACGGCAGCCTGAGCGCCGCCGATGGCCTTGCCGCGTTCCAGGCACTTCAGGGCAGCCGCTTCGAGCTCGACCAGCCCGGCACGGACGCCTGGACGGGCGCGGAAGTATCGCCCTACGGCCCGGCGCTCGGCATCGAATACCCGCACGCGGACCTCGACGTCCTGCTGCCCGCGATGCGCGCCGGCATGGGCGCGTGGCGGACGGCCGGGCCCGAGACCCGCGCCCTCGTCTGTATGGAGATCCTGGCGCGGATCAGCGCCCGTACGCACGAATTCGCGCACGCGGTCATGCACACCAGCGGCCAGGCCTTCATGATGGCGTTCCAGGCGGGCGGTCCGCACGCCCAGGACCGCGGCCTGGAGGCCGTGACGTACGCGTACGCCGAGCAGGTCCGCACCCCCGCCGACGCGGACTGGTCCAAGCCGCAGGGTAAGCGCGACCCGCTCGACCTGAAGAAGTCCTTCACCGCGGTCCCGCGCGGCATCGCGCTGCTGATCGGCTGCAACACCTTCCCGACGTGGAACGGCTACCCGGGCCTCTTCGCCTCCCTGGCCACCGGAAACCCGGTCCTGGTCAAGCCGCACCCGCGCGCCGTCCTGCCGCTGGCCCTCACGGTGCGGGTCGCCCGCGAGGTGCTGGCCGAGACGGGCTTCGACCCGAACCTGGTGGCGCTGGCCGCCGAGCAGCCGGGCGAGGGCATCGCCAAGACGCTGGCGGTCCGCCCCGAGATCAAGATCATTGACTACACCGGTTCCACCGCCTTCGGCGACTGGCTGGAAGCCAACGCCCGCCAGGCGCAGGTGTACACGGAGAAGGCCGGCGTCAACACGGTCGTCATCGACTCCACCGCCGACTACAAGGGCATGCTGTCCAACCTCGCCTTCTCGCTGTCCCTCTACAGCGGCCAGATGTGCACCACCCCGCAGAACCTGCTCATCCCCCGGGACGGCATCACGACGGACGCGGGAACGAAGTCGTACGACGAGGTGGTCGCGGACCTGGCGGCCTCGGTCGACGGCCTGCTCGGCGACGACGCCCGCGCGAACGCGCTGCTCGGCGCCCTGGTCAACCCGGATGTGAAGGCCCGCCTCGAAGCAGCCGCGAGCCTGGGCGAAGTCGCCCTGCCCTCGCGGGAGCTGACCAATCCGGAGTTCCCGGACGCGGTGGTCCGTACGCCCGTCATGGTCAAGTTCGACGGCGGCAAGACGGACGCCGACGCGGCCTATCTCTCCGAGTGCTTCGGCCCGGTCTCCTTCGCCGTCGCCATGGACTCCACGGCGGACGCCCTGGAGCTGCTGCGCCGCACGGTGCGGGAGAAGGGCGCGATGACGGTCGGCGCGTACACGACCTCACCGGAGACGGAGAGGGCGATCGAGGAAGTCTGCCTGGAGGAGTCCGCGCAGCTGTCCTTGAACCTGACGGGCGGGGTGTACGTCAACCAGACGGCGGCCTTCTCCGACTTCCACGGCTCGGGCGGCAACCCGGCGGCGAACGCGGCCCTCTGCGACGCGGCATTCGTGGCAAACCGCTTCCGAGTGGTGGAGGTCCGCAGGCAGGCGTAACGAGACGCCCTGCCCCGCACGCCGACCCGTTGCGCCCGTCCGACACAACAGCCGGACGGGCGCATCCGGCCGACCGATCCCCCGGCCCCCGCCCGGCCGCCCCGCCGGCGCATCCAGCGGAACCGGCCTCTCTCACCCACCCGCCATCCCCGGCCACCCGGCACCTCCGGCCAGCTGGCACATCCGCCCGCCCGACACATCCGGTCGGCCGAGCGCTTCCCGCTCACCCGGCCCCTCCGCCTACCCGGCCCCTCCGGTCGGCCGGCACCTCCAGCCCATCCAGCCCGTCCGGCGTTGGAGGACAAAAGGGGGCCTGAGGGCTTGCCCCCCAGTTTCGGGAAGGGGCGGGTGGGGGACAGCGCCGCAGGCACCCGCACCCACCCCCACGCACCCGCACCCCCCACGACGCCGACGCCGGCACCGGCACCGGCACCGGCACCGGCACCGGCACCGGCAAGGGGGCAACCGCCTACTCAGCCCCGCCCAGCCCCCGCGTCCCCAGAAATAACCGCATGCCGCTGCACCCACGCATGCATGGCGATCGCCGCCGCCGCCCCCGCATTGATCGACCGGGTCGAGCCGAACTGCGCGATCGAGCAGACCATCGCCGCGTGCTCCCGCGCTTCCTTGGTCAGCCCAGGACCCTCCTGCCCGAAGAGCAGCACGCACCGCCGCGGCAGTTCGGTCCGCTCCAGCGGTACGGACCCGGGGAGGTTGTCGATCCCGATGATCGGCAGTCCCTCGGCCGCCGCCCAGGCCGTCAGATCCTCCGTGCCGGGGTGGTGGCGCACATGCTGGTACCGGTCGGTGACCATCGCGCCCCGCCGGTTCCACCGCCGCCGCCCCACGATGTGGATCTCCTTCGCGAGGAAGGCGTTGGCAGTCCGTACGACAGAGCCGATATTGAAGTCGTGGCCCCAGTTCTCCACGGCCACATGGAAGTCGTGGCGCCGGGTGTCCAGGTCCTCGACGATCGCCTCGCGGCGCCAGTAGCGGTACGGGTCGACGACGTTGCGCCGGTCGCCGGCGGCCAGCAGCTCGGGGTCGTACCGCTCCCCCTCGGGCCACGGCCGCGGATGCGGGCCCACGCCGATCTCGGGCGCCGTGAAGCCCTCGTCGTACTGGATGGGTTCCGCATCAGGCCCGGGGCCTGGGATGTCGCTGCTCACCCGACGAGCGTACGGTCCACCTCCGCACCTTCAGAACGCTGCTCTGGCACCGGGTCGCCGCGCCGGGTCGCCGTCCGGAGCCGGTCGCGCCCCCGCGCCGCCCGGCCGCCGAGCCACAGCAGGAAGACCGTGGGCAGGAAGACCGCGTCGGCCGCGATCATCGCCAGCGAGAAGAAGGGCAGCCCCAGCAGCAGGGCGATGCCCGCATGCTCGGCGATCATGAGTGCGAGCAGGACGTTCTTGACCCGGCGGTTGAAGAGCGTGAAAGGGAAGGCGACCTGCACGATCACTGTCCCGTATGTCAGCAGCAGCACCATCACGCCGCTGGAGGCGAGCAGCCCGGAGAGCGAGGGCCAGGGGGAGAAGTAGTCGAGGTGCAGCGGGTAGTAGAGCGCGGTGCCGTCCTGCCAGCGCGAGCCCTGGATCTTGTACCAGCCCGCGGTCGCGTAGACCAGGCAGACCTCCGCCATGATCACGAAGAGGCCCGCGTTGTGCGCGAGGTTGGCGAACACGTCCAGCAGGGTGCGCGGCTCCCCCGGCGCGTAGCGGTTGACCGCCCACCACAGCCCGTGACCGGCCCACAGCGCCCAGAGGACGACCGCCCAGCCCCAGCTGAGCTCACCCATGAACGTGACCACGGCGAGGGCGAGGGCGAGGACAGCCCACAGAGCGGGGCCCACCCGGTCGACACCCTGCCGACCGGTGTCGGCCGCACGCCGCGCGTCCAGCGACCACACCTGCCCGCAGCGCGTGAACACCAGGTAGATGGCGATCAGATGGACGATGTTGTCGCCGCCGTCGCCCATGAAGATGCTGCGGTTCTGCAGCGAGAGCACACCGATCATGAAGAGCACCGACATGGTGCGGGTGCGCCAGCCGAGCATCAGCAGCAGGGCGGACAGGAGCGCGAGCGCGTAGACGAGCTCGAACCAGAGCGCGGTGTCCGACCACATCAACGCCGTGAAGGCGTGGTTGCCCGCTATCAACTGCTGGGCCATGTCCCAGCTCCACGGCCCGTCGGGTCCGTAGAGCTCCCGGCGGTGCGGGAGTTCGCTGAGCAGGAAGAGCAGCCAGGTGGCGGAGAAGCCGATCCGCACGACGGCGCTCTGGTACGGGCCGAGGGCGGTGGAGGTGACGCGCTGGACGGCGTCGCCGAGCGTGCGATTGAACGAGCTCACCCGGTCACCTCCGTATGCGCCCCGGCGGGCAGGTCCGCTTCGGTCACCGACCACCACGGGAGGATCCGGTGGGCCGGCTTGTTGTTGGCCCTCTCGTTGCTCCACGACGGGGGCTTCACCAGGGTCGTCTCGGACCTGACCTGGATCCGCGCGATCTTGCCGCCCACGTCCAGGTGCGCGAGGCGC
Source organism: Streptomyces sp. H27-C3 (assembly GCF_030063415.1). Lineage (GTDB taxonomy): Bacteria > Actinomycetota > Actinomycetes > Streptomycetales > Streptomycetaceae > Streptomyces. The sequence goes on from NZ_JASITA010000008.1 coordinate 151,023, forward strand.
AGCATCACAATGCGACGGATGTAGCGCTCGGAGAGCGCACCGCGCATGCCGTTCGCCTTGTTCGCGCTGTCGTGCGAGCCCGTGTAGAAGTCCCAGCCGCGGCGCAGTTCGTTCTGCACGGTGTGGCTCGGCAGCAGGTTGCCGCGGATCGCGGCGCCGTCCTGGGCCGAGAGATCAATCCACTCGGTGGTCCGCCACTCGCCCCCGGCGGTACGGACCTGGGCGCGCGCCTGCACGGCGATGTTCTGTTGGAGCGGATTGGGAGCGAAAAGCTTCCAGTTCTGTTCGAACTCGGGGTAGATCCAGTCGTCAACCAACTCACCGTTCCGCTTGCTGACGGTGTTGGCGGGCGCGACATGCAGGAAGACCATCCCGAGGTGCACACAGGCGAGCACACCAACGAGAGCCAGCGCCACAGCCGCCGCGACCTGGTACGGGAGGGACAGCGCGGCGATGCCGTTCGGTGCGTCGGAGCCTCGCGCGGTGTCCGGTGCGGGCCCGGGATCCTGCCCGGCGATCACGCCCCTGTCGTCGTACGAATCCATCCCGCCCCGATCCCCGAGATCCAGCAAGTTATCCACAGGGTTGACACCCTACGGGCCTCCGGCCGACCATTGAAGTCAGCGAACCGAACGATCGGTCGGTAGGGACGGAAGGGGGCTCGGATGGCCACAGCACCTGCGCACTGGACGGCGGCCGAGAAGACGGCAGGGAATCGGACGGCCGACAGCACCGCGGCGTACGAGGCGGCGTTCGACGCCGCCGTAGCCGCGGACGAGCGCATCGAGCCGCGCGACTGGATGCCGGACTCCTACCGGGCCTCGCTGGTCAGGCAAATGGCGCAGCACGCCCACTCCGAGATCATCGGCATGCAGCCGGAGGCCAACTGGATCACGCGCGCGCCCTCGCTGCGGCGCAAGGCGATCCTGATGGCGAAGGTGCAGGACGAGGCGGGGCACGGGCTGTATCTGTACAGCGCCGCCGAGACGCTGGGCACCAGCCGTGAGGAGCTGCTCGACAAGCTCCACTCCGGCCGCCAGAAATACTCGTCGATCTTCAATTACCCCACGCTGACCTGGGCCGATGTCGGCGCGATCGGCTGGCTCGTGGACGGCGCAGCAATCACGAACCAGGTGCCGATCTGCCGATGCTCGTACGGGCCCTACGCCCGCGCGATGGTCCGCATCTGCAAGGAGGAGTCCTTCCACCAGCGCCAGGGCTTCGAGCTGCTGCTCACCCTCAGCAACGGCACGCGGGCGCAGCACGAGATGGCGCAGGACGCGGTGGACCGCTGGTGGTGGCCGTCGCTGATGATGTTCGGCCCGCCGGACGACGAGTCGGCGCACTCGGCGCAGTCCATGGCCTGGAAGATCAAGCGGCATACCAACGACGATCTGCGCCAGCGCTTCGTCGACATCGCCGTCCCGCAGGCCGAGGCGCTCGGACTGACCCTCCCCGACCCGGACCTGAAATGGAACGAGGAGCGCGGGCACCACGACTTCGGCGCGATCGACTGGGCCGAGTTCCGGGACGTCCTCAAGGGAAACGGCCCGTGCAACGAGCAGCGGATCACCCAGCGCCGCCGGGCGCACGAAGAGGGCGCCTGGGTCCGGGATGCGGCATCCGCGTACGCAGCGAAGCACGATCCGCGCACCGCCCATCGGACCGCCGAGCACCGGACCGCAGCAGACGCAATAGCTGAGCACCGGACAGCAGCACACGGGACCACAGCGAGTGGGACCGCTGAGTACGGGACCACCGAGCAGCACGGGGAGGCACGGGCATGAGCAGCAACGACTGGCCGCTGTGGGAGGTCTTCGTACGCTCGCGCCGCGGGCTGTCCCACACGCACGCGGGAAGCCTGCACGCCCCGGACGCGGAGATGGCCCTGCGCAACGCCCGCGATCTGTACACCCGCCGGTCCGAAGGCGTCTCGCTGTGGGTGGTGCCGTCCTCGGCGATCATCGCGTCCTCCCCCGACGAGAAGGACCCGTTCTTCGAGCCGGCCGCCGACAAGGTCTACCGGCATCCGACGTTCTACGAGATCCCGGAAGGGGTGCAGCACCTGTGACCGCCGTACTCGCACCCGCGGCTCTCGCCCTGGGCGACGACGCCCTGACGCTGTCGCACCGGCTGGGGGAGTGGGCGGGCCACGCCCCGGCCCTGGAAGAGGACGTGGCGCTGGCCAACATCGCGCTCGACCTGCTGGGGCAGGCCCGGGTGCTGCTCACCCTCGTCGGCGACGAGGACGAGCTGGCGTACCTCCGCGAGGAGCGCGCCTTCCGCAACCTCCAGCTGGTCGAGCAGCCCAACGGCGACTTCGCGCACACCATCGCCCGCCAGCTCTACTTCTCCACCTACCAGCACCTGCTCTACGGGCAGTTGGCCTCCGGCGACGGAGTCTTCGCCCCGCTGGCGGCCAAGGCGGTCAAGGAAGTCGCCTACCACCGGGACCATGCCGAGCAGTGGACGTTGCGCCTCGGTGACGGCACCGCCGAGAGCCACCGGCGGATGCAGCAGGGCTGCGACGCGTTGTGGCGGTTCACCGGGGAGATGTTCCAGCCCGTCGAAGGCGTCGAAGCCGACTTCCAGGAGCTCCACACCGCCTGGCAGACCTCCGTCGCAGCTGTCCTGGAGCGGGCGACGCTGACCGTGCCCGACGGGCCGCAGAGCGGCGCCTGGGCGGCGGGAGCGGGCCGGCAGGGGCTGCACACTGAGTCGTTCGGGCGGATGCTCGCCGAGATGCAGCACCTGCACCGCAGCCACCCGGGGGCGTCATGGTGACCGCCACCGCCCTGGAGACGCGGCTGCGCGTGCTCGTCGGTGCCGTGCCCGACCCGGAGCTGCCGGTGATCACGCTGGAGGAGCTGGGTGTCCTGCGCACCCTGCATGTGTCGGGTCCCGGCCGGGTGGAGGTCGAGCTCACACCGACGTACACCGGCTGCCCCGCGATCGAGGCGATGTCCTCGGACATCGAGCGCGTCCTCCACGAGAACGGCATACCGGAGGTCTCGGTCGTCACGGTTCTGTCCCCGGCCTGGTCGACGGACGACATCAGTGCCGAGGGCCGGCGCAAGCTCGCCGAGTTCGGCATAGCCCCGCCGCGCCCGCAGCCCGTCGGCGGCGGCCCGGTGCCCCTCACCCTGTCGGTGCGTTGCCCGCACTGCGGGTCGACGGACACGGAGCTGCTCAGCCGGTTCTCCTCCACCGCGTGCAAGGCGCTGCGCCGCTGCGTGGCCTGCCGCGAGCCGTTCGACCACTTCAAGGAGCTGTAGATGTTCCACCCGCTGAGGGTCCGCGAGATCGAGCGGCTCACGGACGACTCGGTGGCCGTCACCCTGACCGTGCCACCCGAGCTCCGCGAGGCCTTCCGGCACACCCCGGGCCAGCACCTGGCGCTGCGCCGCGTCGTGGCCGGCGAGGAAATCCGGCGTACGTACTCGATCTGCGCACCGGCCACCGAGGAGCCGGCCGAGCCGGTGCTGCGGGTGGGCATCCGGCTGGTCGACGGCGGCGAGTTCTCGACGTACGCCCTCAAGGAGCTGGCCGTCGGCGACACCGTCGAGGCGATGGCCCCGATGGGCCGCTTCGTACTGGAGCCGCGCGCCGGGCACTTCGCGGCGATCGTCGGCGGCAGCGGCATCACACCGGTGCTGTCGATCGCGGCGACGCTGCTGGCGCGACAGCCGTCGGCCAGGTTCTGTCTGATCCGCAGCGACCGCACGGCGGCCTCGACGATGTTCCTGGAGGAGGTCGCCGACATCAAGGACCGGTTCCCCGACCGGTTCCAGCTGGTCACCGCGCTCTCCCGGGAGGAGCAGCAGTCCGGGCTGCCGTCCGGGCGGCTCGATCAGGAGCGGCTGGCCGGGCTGCTGCCCGCGCTGCTTCCGGTGGCGGACATCGACGGCTGGTTCCTGTGCGGGCCCTTCGGCCTCGTCCAGGGCGCCGAGCGGGCGCTGCGCGGCCTCGGGGTCGCCAGGGCCCGTATCCACGAGGAGATCTTCCACGTCGACGACGGCGCGGGCACCACAGGCGCCACGGCGGCCTCGACCGCCACCGGCATCATGCACACCGCCGCGCCACTCACCGCCGCGACCCTCACCGCCACACTCGACGGCCGGTCCGGCAACTGGCCGGTGCGGGAAGGAGAATCGCTCCTGGAGACGGTGCTGCGCAGCCGCGCGGACGCGCCGTACGCCTGCAAGGGCGGGGTGTGCGGGACCTGCCGGGCCTTCCTGGTCTCCGGCGAGGTGCGGATGGATCGCAACTACGCGCTGGAGCCCGAGGAGACCGAGGCGGGCTATGTCCTGGCCTGCCAGTCCCATCCGACCACCGCGGAAGTGGAGTTGGACTTCGACCGCTGAGCCGGCGCCGCTGCGCTTCCCCTCCGGCCCCGGCCATGACCGGGGCCGGACGAGGCGGGCGTGTCAGGGGCGGTAGGCGGCGGCGAACGGGCCGGCGGAGCCAAAGGCCAGCGCGGCGAAGCGTTCACCGATGCGGCGGTGGGTGGCGGCGTCCGGGTGGAGCTGGTCGGGCAGCGGCAGTTCGGCGAAGTCCGCCTCGCCGTAGAGGTCGCGGCCGTCGAGGTAGTGCAGGTTCGGGTCGTCGGCCGCCCGCTGCTTCACGAGGCGGGCCAGTTCGTCCCGGACGACGTTGAGGGTCAGCTTCCCGACGGCCCGTTCCGCGGGGTCGCCCGCCGCCTTGAACTGGATCCTTCCCGCGCTCAGATTGCTGAAGTCCGGGGCACTGGGGCCGGGGGTGTCCTCGTGGATGGGGCACAGGACGGGCGAGACGACCAGGAGCGGCGTGGTGGGGTGGCCCTCGCGAATGATGTCGAGGAAGCCGTGCACCCGGGGCCGAAGGCGCGTACGCGCATCAGGTCGGTGTTGACGAGGTTGATGCCGATCTTGACGCTGATCAGGTCCGCGGTGGTGTCGCGCAGGGCTCGGGCGGTGAACGGGTCGAGCAGGGCGCTGCCGGACAGGCCCAGATTGGTCAGCTCCACACCGCCGAGGGAACCGGCGAGCGCGGGCCAGGTCGTGCTGGGGCTCGCGGCGTCGGAGCCATGGCTGATCGAACTGCCGTGGTGCAGCCACTTCCTGCGGCCCCCGTCCGGCAGCGGATCGACGGGGGCGTCGGTGCGCAGCTCGACCAGCTGGGTGATCTCGTTGTACGGCAGCCAGATCTCGACGTCCTTGAGCCGGTCAGGCAGGCCGGAGAACCGGACGGTGCCGACCGGGCCGGGCTGGATTTCAGCGGACCCGGTGGTCATGTCCACCGTCAGGACATGGCCGCCGGTCACACCGGCCTGCCCGGCCAGCCGCCCGTCGACGAGCAGGTCGTACACGCCATCGGGGCGGGGCGGGGCGCCCACGTAGGCGTTCTTGGTGCGCAGAGCATCCAGCTCGACGGCAGTGGCCCGCGTGCGGAACGCGAGCCGTACGCCCGAGGGCTGGGCCTCGGCCATGGCCAGCTGCCCGTCGGCGCACTGCGCACGGGCCCGGGCCGGCAGTCGGTGCGGCAGCACCCCGTGCTCGGTGCGCTCCAGCTCCAGGGCGCCGCGCAGGAGGTCCGTGCTGATGGGCGTGGTGATCCAGTCCGTCGCACGGGCCGCCGTGGGGGCGCCGGGACGTCGTCAGGCAGGTCGTTCATGGTCGCATTCTGCCCTCCGGATACGTGGTCCGCACAATCATTTTCCGCGTGCGGACGAGGGGACAGGCCTTGCGGGGCCGACGGCAGGCTCACTGCGGAACCGACGGCAGGACCGCCGAGGGACCGACGACAGGACCACTGAGGACCGACGGCAATACCCCTGAGAGACCGGCTACAGCCTGCCCCATTCCCTTCTGCTAGAACGTGTTCTATCTTGACGCTCCGTCAGGTGTACGCGGTACCGGGGCGCGGGAGGGCATGGACGTGGATTTCACCTTCACCGAGGAGCAGCAGGCGGCCGTAGAGGCGGCGAAGGCGGTCTTCTCGGGCGTCGCGCCCGACGGCGTACCGAGCCCCGCACTCACCGCGGGCGCGGTGGCCGAGGATCTCGACCGCCCGCTGTGGGCCAAGCTCGCCGACTCCGACCTGCTGAGCCTGGTCCTGGGCACGGAGCACGGCGGAGCGGGCCTCGATCCCATCGCGCTCTGCCTGGTGCTGCGCGAGTCCGCGAAGGTGCTTGCCCGCGTACCGCTGCTGGAAACCAGCGCGGTCGCGATGGCCGTGGAGTATTTCGGCGACGCCGAGTTGAGCGCCGAGATCCTTCCCCCCGTCGGACGCGGCGAGTTGGTGCTGACGGTCGGCGCCAACGGCCGCACCGGCCACGACCCGGCCGAACTGGCCGTCACCGCACGGCGCGAGGGCGCCGACTGGGTGCTCGACGGCCTCCAGACCGGGGTTCCCTGGGCCCGGACCGCGGACCGTATCGCCGTGCCCGCGCACACCGGTGAGGGCCGCGCCGTGCTCGCCCTGATTCCCCGCGGCCAGGACGGCCTCACCTTCGCCGACCAGGTGTCCACCAGCGGCGAGCCCTTCGCGGAGGTCCACCTCGACGACGTACGGGTCACCGGTCGCGAGGTGATCGACGCCGAGGGCGCCTGGGAGTGGCTGCGCGACCTGCTCACCACCGGCACCTGCGCGCTCGCGCTGGGCCTCGGCGAGCGTGTGCTGACCATGACGAGCGAATACACCGGAAAGCGCGAGCAGTTCGGCTTCCCGGTCGCGACCTTCCAGGCCGTCGCCGTCCAGGCCGCCGACCGCTATATCGACCTGCGCGCCATGGAAGTCACCCTCTGGCAGGCGGCTTGGCGGCTGACCTCGGGAGCGAGCGGCGCCCTGCCCGTGTCCGGCGACATCGCCGTGGCGAAGATCTGGGCCTCCGAGGGCGTACGCCGCGTCGTACAGACCGCGCAGCATCTGCACGGCGGCTTCGGCGCGGACACCGACTACCCGTTGCACCGCTTCCACGCGTGGGCCAAACAGATCGAGCTGTCGCTCGGCCCGGCAGCGGCGCACGAGGAGGCGTTGGGCGACCTGCTGGCCGCCCACCCCCTCGGCTGATTCGGCCCAGCCGTCGCGGACCCGGCCACAATCCATCGGGCGGGGCCGGAGTCCTAAAGGCCCGGCGTCCTGTACTCCCTTGCGACCTCGGGGGCAGGCCGGGAGTCCCGGCGTCCTGTAGTCCCGAAGCCTCAGAGGACGAAGGCCGGGCTGCCGTTGTCGGTGACCATCGGGCGCCCGGCGCTGTCCCAGGCGAGCATCCCGCCGTCGATGTTCACCGCGTCGACACCCTGCTGCACCAAGTACTGCGTGACCTGCGCGGAGCGACCGCCGACCCGGCACATCACGTGCACCCGCCGGCCGTCCTCCGCGGCTTCGGTCAGCTCACCGAAGCGGCCGACGAAGTCACCCATCGGGATGTGCAGAGCGCCCTCGACGTGCCCGGCCGCCCATTCGTCGTTCTCCCGTACGTCCAGCACGAAGCCGTCGGACGGCACCTTCGCGGCGTCGACGGCGGGGAGCGGAGCGAAATTCATGGGTCATACCTTCTCTCGTACGTACACAGGGGCGTACCCGCGTACACGTACCCGTGCACGCGGTGATGAGTCCGGAACAGTCGCCCGTCCCGGCAACGCAACCTACTGCACCAGTTTGGCCAGGTCCTTCTCGCGCTCGGAGACCTGCGCGAGCAGTTGCTCGGCGATCTCCTCGAGCAGCCGGTCCGGATCGTCGGGCGCCATCCGCAGCATCGCGCCGATCGCGCTCTCCTCCAGCTCCTGAGCCATCAGGGACAGCAGCTCCTTGCGCCGCGAGAGCCACTCCAGCCGGGCGTAGAGCTCCTCGTTCTCGCTGGGCGGCTGCTCCGCGGGCACCGGTCCCGCGGCCCACTCCTCGCCGAGCTGCTTCAGCTGTGCCACGTCCCCGCGCCCGTAGGCGGCGTTGACCCGGGTGATGAACTCGTCCCTGCGCTCGCGCTCCGGCTCGTCCTGCGCCAGGTCCGGGTGCGCCTTGCGGGCCAGCTCGCGGTAGAGCTTGCGCGCCTCCTCGCTGGGCCTGACCCGCTTGGGCGGCTGCACGGCCTGGCCGGTGAGCATCGCGGAGGCCTCGGGCGAAAGACCGTCCGAGTCCATCCAGTCGTGGAACAGCTCCTCGACACCGGGCATCGGCATGACCAGCGCCCGCAGCTCGTCCGCCTTGCGCAGGTCATCCGGATCGCCGGAAAGGGCGGCCCTGGCCTCCGCGAGCTGCGCGTCCAGTTCGTCGAGGCGCGCGTACATGGGGCCGAGCTTCTGGTGGTGCAGCCGGGAGAAGTTCTCCACCTCGACGCGGAAGGTCTCCACCGCGATCTCGAACTCGATCAGCGCCTGCTCGGCGGCGCGCACGGCCTTCTCCAGCCGCGCCTCGGGCCGCTCCGCGTCGCCGGCCTGCCCGGCCACCCGCTCACCGGCGTGCTCACCAGTCACCTGCTCACCAGCCACACGCTCACCGGCCGTTTCGCCCACAGCCTCCGCATCCGCAGCCGGTGCAGGCGCAGCCTGCGCATCCGCTGCCGGCGCGTCCGCCGCGTACTCACCGGCTGCCCGCGCACCGGGTTCCCCGTCGGCCTCCTCGCCGATGGCCTGCCCAGCGGTTTCCCGCCCAACGGCCTGCTGTCCGGCGGCCCCCTGCTCGGCCGCCTGCCGGTCCTGTGCTTCGTCGTTTCGGGTCGTCGGCTCCCCGGGAGCTTCCTGCGTCACCCGTCCAGCGTACGGGCGTCCAGCGCCCCCGCGGTCACGCGCCCGCCTTCACACCCCCGGCTCGGCGGCTATCCGTCCGTCCTTGACCGCGGCCACCAGATCGGCGTGATCCTCTTCGGTCAGGTCCGCGTACGTCACGGCGAAGGCCGCCACCGCCTCGTCGAGCTCCTCGTTCTTCCCGCAATACCCGGCGAGCAGCCGGGGGTCCACGCTGTGCGCGTGCGCCCGCGCGAGGAGTGCGCCGGTCATCCGCCCGTAGTCGTCAATCTGGTCGGCCGCCAGCGCCGCCGGGTCCACGCTGCCCTTGCGGTTCCTGAACTGCCGCACCTGGAACGGCCGGCCGTCCACCGCCGTCCAGCCCAGCAGATTGTCGCTGACCACCTGCATCCGCTTCTGCCCGAGCACCACCCGGCGCCCCTCGTGCCCGGCCTTGGGCACCGCGAAGCCGGCCTTCGGCAGATACGGCGTCAACGCCGAGGCGCGCGCCTCCTTCACCTGGAGAATCAGCGGCTCGCCCAGGTGGTCGAGCAGCAGCACCACATACGACCGGGTCCCGACGCTGCCGGTGCCGACCACCCGGAACGCCACGTCCTGGATCGAGTACCGCGCGAGCAGCGGCAGCCGGTCCTCCGGGAGCGTCCTCAGATAGTCACCGAGCGACGCGGCCACCGCAGCCGCCTCCCCGTCCGGCACCCGCCGCAGCACCGGCGGCGCGGCGACGAAGCGCCTACCGCCGTCCGGGCCGTGCTCGGTCGCCTTGGCGGCGAAGCGCGCACTGGTGTTGTTGCGGGCCTTCTTCGAGACCTGCTCCAGGGTGCCGACCAGATCACGCGCGTCCGCGTGCGACACGAGCTTCTCGTCGGCGATCGCGTTCCACGCGTCCAGCACCGGCAGCCCGGCCAGCAGCCGCATCGTGCGCCGGTACGCGCCGACCGTGTCGAACGCCGCCTTCCGGCAGACGTCCTCGTCGGCCCCGGCCTGCCGCCCGGCCAGCACGAGCGAGGTCGCGAGCCGCTTCACGTCCCACTCCCACGGGCCGACGGCAGTCTCGTCGAAGTCGTTCAGGTCGATGACCAGATCGCCGCGCGCATCGCCGTACAGACCGAAGTTCGCCGCGTGGGCGTCACCGCAGATCTGCGCCCCCACCCCGGTGACGGGCGTACCCACCAGGTCGTGCGCCATCAGCCCGGCCGCACCCCGGAGAAAAGCGAAGGGGGAGGCGGTCATCCGCCCTATTCGTATCGGAGCCAGCTCGGGAACGCGGCCCCTGCTCGACTCCTCCACCGCCCGCACCGCGTCGGGGCGCTCGACCGCGAGCACCAGCGAATCGTGCGAGGACCGCGGCACCCGCGCCCGCAGCGCCCTGCCGTCCGCCTTGGGCGACGTGGCCCCCTGCGCGATACGCCGGGCGAAGCCCGGCACCACGGGAATCCGCCCGCCCCCAGCATCCGTGCGCTGTTCGGGCATCGCCGTCTCGAACTCAGCCATGGCGCGCCGCCTCCCCGCTCTCACACCACACCGGCCACCGGCCACCGAGCCGGCAACATCAACTGCTCACGACCGTACCGCCGCCCGCCGACACCCGTCGCCCCCTGTGGAAAACAGCCGGGCGCGGCCGGCCGAGAGCGTCACGGCCAGGTAGGTCTCGCGCGCGGTGGCGGCGGGCCCGGCCCGCACCTGCACTTCGAGATCCGCACCGGGCCGGCCTACGGTTCCGACATCAGCCCCATCCCCTATCTGCGGCGGCAGGGCGTGCGGATCTGACCCCGCCCCGCGGCCCCACCGCACGCGCACACCGATCGAGGTAATCGTGGACGACGACCCGGCCTACCGCCCCTGGGGCACCGTCACCCCCCTCTTCTGGGCCGGCGCCCCCACCGCGCCGGCGGCCGAGGTCCCCGCGCCGGTGCCCGAGGCCGTACGCGAGCGCCTGGCCGCCATCGCCGACGCGTCCGCCGCCGGAGACCCGGGCAAGGCCGGCACGCTGGCCCACCGGCTCGACGAGGAGATCACCGCCAAGTGCGGCGAGGTCCACCTGCACACCGTCCACATCCGCGAGGTCCGCGCCCACCTGGCCCATCTCGCGGGCGACGAAAGCACCGCCCTGGGCTGGTACTTGCACACAGCAAAGCTGCGCGCCGCCGTACAGGGACCCGATCACCCCGACACCGACCAGGCCACCCGGCGGGTCTACGGCCTGTGGATCGCGGTCCCCGACGCGGAGGCCCGCCGACTCGGCGCCGAACTCCTGGCCACGGTCTCCGACATCCATGGTCCGCAGGCACTGGTTGCGCGCCGCACACAGGCCAGGCTCGACTCGCTCGCCGCACCCGCAGGGCCCTGACACCACGCCAGTTCGCCAAGCCCGCCCCGACCCGGTCAGGTCGAGTCATAAATCCAGCTCAGCGATTACGACCTCACCCGCGATTGACAGTGGGAGAAGGAGCGACGTCTGGGGCCTTCGAATCCAAGGCGGAGGAGGGAGTGATGGCGGAGCCATCGCGACTGACGACAACGCCGGAGGCGGAGGTCCCAGGCGCCGCGACGCCGCTGCCAATCGTGGGTGAGGTCGTTAGCGCCCAGGCGGATGTGATGTACGTCACACATGCCGGTGACGTAGCGCACAGCGGGCCGGGGGCTCAGAAGTCGGAAATCCTCCCCGGCTGCCCGCGGACGCCCAGAAGCTCATCGCGGCAGCCGAGACCGCGGGCCGAGCGGGAGCACCGTCGGCCCTAGTTCCCCGAGGCCGTTCCCGACGAGTCGGTAACGACCTCGGGGGCAATGGAGCGTGGATCGGCGAGCGGCGTCCTGCGGCTTCGCGTCCTAGGCGGAGGAGGGAGGCGACGCGGAGCGTCGTCGACCGACGACAACGCCGGAGGCGGAGTCGCAGGGCGTCGGGAGCCCGCGCTATCGCCCCCGAGGTCGTAAGCCCCCTCAAAGCCTGCCCGCCGAGAAGTCCGACGGAGCCATCGGTATCGACGTCACCCCGATCCGCACGCTCCCGCGGGCCGCGGAGCAACCGGAGCAACAGCCCGAACTCGCGACCGAGCCGCACGTCGGCCGGTACGTTCGCGAAGGCGACCACCGCGACCCCGGCACCGCCCCCGGCGACCCTGATGAGGCCTCCGGCCACGACGGCGTTCTGCTCGCCGACGGCACCCCGGAACCGGAACCGATCGCCCTCCCCAGCCTCGCGATCGGCGTCGCACTCGACACCGCACCGACCGGCTCGGCAAGCAGGCCGGAACCCGGGGCGCGATCCGCTCTGACGAGACCTCAGCCGATCCGGGCAACGCGAAACGGGCCCCGGTGGGCGACTTTCGTCACCTGCCGAAACCCGTTTCGTCGGTTTCTCATTGTGCGCGAGGGGGGATTTGAACCCCCACGTCCCGAAGGACACTGGCACCTGAAGCCAGCGCGTCTGCCGTTCCGCCACTCGCGCAAAGTGACGCCGTTCGAATCTCTCACTGGTTTGTGCGAGCCCCTGACGACATGCAGAAGATTACCACGCTGGCGCGGGGTGATTCACGCCCGTTGTTTTGGGGGACCCGAGCAGGGAACGCCGCTAACGGTCCGCACCTCCTTCACGGTGCCGGGTGCGGGACACTGTCAGGAGGCCACCTCTACGATCCCTGTGAGAGGTGACACTCATCCACTGCCCAGACAAGGGGAACCAGCCGATTTCCCCACGCGTGGATACGATCAGTAAGCAGTACCAGGGCGACAACGACGGAGGAGGTGCCCCATGGGAGTCCTGAAGCGTTTTGAGCAGCGGCTCGAAGGCCTGGTCAACGGCACCTTCGCCAAGGTGTTCAAGTCCGAGGTCCAGCCCGTGGAGATCGCCGGCGCCCTCCAGCGCGAGTGCGACAACAACGCCACGATCTGGAACCGCGAGCGGACCGTCGTCCCCAACGACTTCATCGTCGAGCTGTCCACCCCGGACTACGAGCGCCTCAGCCCGTACTCGGGGCAGCTCGGTGACGAGCTGTCCGGCCTGGTCCGCGACTACGCGAAGCAGCAGCGCTACACCTTCATGGGCCCCATCAAGGTCCATCTGGAGAAGGCAGAAGACCTCGACACCGGTCTCTACCGCGTACGCAGCCGCACTCTCGCAGCGAGTACGTCGCAGTCCCCCGGCCAGCAGAGCCCGGCCGCCGGCCCGCCGGCCGGCGCGGCACCCGCCGCGCCCAGGGGCGGCGGCTACGGCTACCCGCCTTCGGCGTCGCCGGGAGCGCCCCCGATGCCCGCGGCCCCACCGTCGTCCCAGGGCGCCAGGCCCGGCCCGGCGGCCGCACGCCCGGCAGGACAGAGCCCCGGCGCACCGGGTCCCGGCCCGATGCCGGGCGCCCAGACGCGCCGCTGGATCGAGATCAATGGCACACGCCACCAGATCTCCCGTCCGACCCTGGTGATGGGCCGCAGCACCGACGCCGACGTGCGGATCGACGACCCCGGCGTATCGCGCCAGCACTGTGAGATCCGGACCGGAACGCCCTCGACGATCCAGGATCTCGGTTCCACCAACGGCATCGTGGTAGACGGACAGCACACCACCCGCGCTACGCTCCGCGACGGCTCGCGGATCGTCGTGGGCAGTACGACCATCGTTTATCGGCAAGCCGAAGGGTGAAGCGGGGGCAATGTCAGAGCTGACCCTGACGGTCATGCGGCTAGGTTTCCTGGCTGTTCTGTGGCTGTTTGTGATTGTGGCCGTCCAGGTCATCCGAAGCGACCTGTTCGGTACGCGCGTTACGCAGCGCGGCTCACGCCGCTCCGCGAACGCCGACCAACGGCCGCCGCAGACCGGACGCCAGCAGGCTGCGGCCACACCGCCGCAGCAGCGCCAACGCCGTGGCGCACCCACCAAACTGGTGGTCTCCGAAGGAACCCTCACCGGAACGACGGTGGCACTCCAGGGGCAGACCATCACCCTGGGACGGGCACACGATTCGACGATCGTGCTGGACGACGACTACGCGTCGAGTCGGCATGCCAGGATCTACCCGGACCGTGACGGCCAGTGGATCGTCGAGGATCTCGGGTCCACCAACGGCACGTACTTGGACCGGACCCGACTCACCACCCCGACACCGATTTCGCTGGGCGCGCCGATCCGCATCGGCAAGACCGTCATCGAGCTGCGGAAGTAGTACGACAATGAGCGAGCGGAGCGAGCGAGTCGCGGCGGTCCCACCAACGGACCCCCGCAGGCTTCCGACCGGAGGGTGGGCACCGTGCGGATGTACCCGGAGCCGACGGGCGAGGTGCGCATGAGTCTGTCACTGCGCTTCGCCGCCGGATCGCACAAGGGCATGATCCGGGAGGGCAACGAGGACTCCGGCTACGCCGGTCCGCGCCTTCTCGCCATTGCCGACGGGATGGGCGGCCAGGCCGCCGGCGAGGTCGCGAGCTCCGAGGTGATTTCCACCCTGGTCCAGCTCGACGACGACGTACCCGGGTCGGACATCCTGACCTCGCTCGGCACCGCCGTGCAGCGCGCCAACGACCAGTTGCGCGTCATGGTCGAGGAGGACCCCCAGCTGGAGGGCATGGGCACCACGCTCACCGCCCTGCTGTGGACGGGTCAGCGCCTCGGCCTCGTACACGTCGGCGACTCGCGCGCCTACCTGTTGCGGGACGGCGTACTGACGCAGATCACCCAGGACCACACGTGGGTGCAGCGTCTCGTCGACGAGGGCCGCATCACCGAGGAAGAGGCCACCACCCACCCGCAGCGCTCCTTGCTGATGCGCGCGCTGGGCAGCGGTGACCATGTCGAGCCCGATCTCTCCATCCGTGAGGTCCGGGCCGGCGACCGCTATCTGATCTGCTCCGACGGGCTGTCGGGGGTGGTCTCCCACCAGACGATGGAGGAGACGCTCTCCGACTACCAAGGCCCGCAGGAGACCATCCAGGCGCTCATCCAGTTCGCCCTGCGCGGCGGCGGCCCCGACAACATCACCTGCATCGTCGCGGACGTCCTCGACGTCGACGGCAACGACACCCTGGCCGGTCAGCTCAATGACACCCCGGTCATCGTCGGCGCGGTCGCCGAGAACCAGCTCGCGCTGAACGCCGCCGACGACGCGGCCGCCATGCAGACCCCCGCGGGCCGTGCGGCGGGTCTCGGCCGGCCCGTGCCGCACCCGCCCGCGCCGGGCAGCTTCGGCCCGCCAGGCAGCGGCGAAGGCGACAGCTACGGCGCGGCCCCCGACGGGAGCTTCGGCGCGTACGGCGACGAGGACTTCGTCAAGCCGCGCACCGGCCGCAGGTGGTTCAAGAGATCTCTCTACATCGTGCTCGCGCTCGCCGTCGTCGGCGGCGGTCTGTACGGCGGCTACCGCTGGACGCAGACGCAGTACTACGTCGGCGCCAACGAGGAGCACGTCGCGCTCTACCGGGGCATCAGCCAGGACTTGGCGTGGGTCTCGCTCTCGAAGATCGAGAAGGACCACCCCGAGATCGAACTCAAATACCTCCCGCCCTACCAGCGCAAGCAGGTCGAGGCGACCATCACCGAGGGCAGCCTCCCCGACGCCCGCGAAAAGGTGACGGAACTGGGTGCCCAGGCGTCCGCGTGCAAGAAGGACGAGGAGCGCCGCCAGGCCGAGCGGGAGAGCAAGCCGCCCGTCGGTGAGGGCGAAGCGGGTGGCGCCACCGGCTCCACTCCCACCACACAGGCCAACAAGTCCAAGAAGATTCCGACGGCGACAGCAACGCCCACTCCGGGCCCCAGCCTCTCCGAGGACGATCTGAAGCTGGTCTCGCAGTGCGGTAAGCCGTAAAGCCGTAGGGGGCCTTACCACCATGAGCGTTGTCACCAACACGACCACCATCGGCGCGATCGAAGCGCCGAGCCGGCGCAATACCGAGCTCGCCATGCTCGTGTTCGCCGTCATCATCCCGGTCTTCGCGTACGCCAATGTCGGCCTCGCCAAGGACGGCACGCTGCCGACCGGCATGCTCGGCTACGGGCTGGGCCTCGGCCTGCTCGCGGGCGTCGCGCACCTGACGGTGCGTAAATTCGCCCCGTACGCCGACCCGTTGATGCTGCCCCTGGCCACTCTGCTCAACGGCCTCGGCCTGGTGCTGATCTGGCGTCTCGACCAGGAGCCGGGGATCACCACCGCGGCGCTCGGCGGCGCGATGGCACCCAAGCAGATGATCTGGTCGACGGTCGGTGTCGCCCTGTTCCTGGGCGTGCTGCTGTTCCTGAAGGACCACCGTGTCCTGCAGCGGTACACGTACATCTCGATGGTCGTGGCCCTCGTTCTGCTGATCCTGCCGATGTTCTTCCCGGCGAAGTTCGGCGCACGCATCTGGATCACCATCCCCGGCGTGGGTTCGCTCCAGCCCGCCGAGTTCGCGAAGATCATCATTGCGATCTTCTTCGCGGGCTATCTGATGGTCAAACGCGACGCGCTCGCCCTGGCCAGCCGCCGCTTCATGGGCATGTACCTGCCCCGCGGCCGTGACCTCGGGCCGATCCTCGCCATCTGGGCCATCAGCCTGATGATCCTGATCTTCGAGACCGACCTGGGCACCTCGCTGCTCTTCTTCGGCCTCTTCGTGATCATGCTGTACGTGGCCACCGAGCGCACCAGTTGGGTCGTCTTCGGCCTCACCCTCAGCGCCGCGGGCGCCGTCGGCGTCGCCTCCTTCGCCAGCCACGTGCAGTCCCGCGTCGAAAACTGGCTCAACCCCCTGAAGACCGTCTGCAACGGCAACGAGTGCGGACTGGTCACCGAGACCGCCCAGGCCATGTACTCCTTCGGCTCCGGCGGCCTCTTCGGCTCCGGACTCGGCCAGGGCTACTCCCGCCTCATCGGCGGCATCGCCCCCAAGAGCGACTACATCCTCGCCACCGTCGGCGAGGAACTGGGTCTGGCCGGGCTGATGGCGATCATCCTGGTGTACGGGCTGCTCATCGAGCGCGGTGTCCGCACGGCGCTCGCCGCCCGCGACCCCTTCGGCAAGCTCCTCGCCATCGGGCTCTCCGGCGCCTTCGCCCTCCAGGTCTTCGTCGTCGCCGGCGGCGTCACCGGCGTCATCCCGCTGACCGGTATGACCATGCCGTTCCTCGCACAGGGCGGCTCCTCCGTCATCGCCAACTGGGCACTCGTCGCCATCCTGCTGCGCATCAGCGACACCGCGCGCAGGCCCGCCCCCGCCCCCGCCCCGTCCTCCGACGCCGAGATGACCCAGGTGGTCCGCCCGTGAACAAGCCCCTGCGCCGGGTCGCGATCTTCTGCGGCCTGCTCGTCCTCGCCCTGCTCGTCCGAGTCAACTGGATCCAGTACGTCAAGGCCGACGAGCTCTCCAAGGCCTCCGACAACCGCCGGGTCCTGATCGACCGTTACGCCCACAAGCGCGGCGACATCATCGTCGACGGCAAGGCGATCACCGGGTCCAAGGAGTCCCCGCGCGGCGACTTCAAGTTCCAGCGGACCTACAAGGACGGCCCGATGTGGGCGCCCGTCACCGGCTTCACCTCGCAGGCGATGGGCTCCA
Source organism: Streptomyces sp. H27-C3 (assembly GCF_030063415.1). Taxonomy (GTDB): domain Bacteria; phylum Actinomycetota; class Actinomycetes; order Streptomycetales; family Streptomycetaceae; genus Streptomyces. The sequence continues at coordinate 168,260 of NZ_JASITA010000008.1, forward strand.
ACCAGATCGAGTCGATCGAGGACAGCATCCTCACCGGCACCGACGACCGCCTCTTCATCGACCGCACGCTGTCGATGTTCACCGGGGACAAGAAGCAGGGCGGCAACGTCGTCACCACCCTCAAGGGCGCCGCGCAGAAGGCCGCCTTCAAGGGGCTCGGCAACCGCAAGGGCGCCGTCGCGGCCATCGACCCGCGCAGCGGCGCGATCCTCGCTCTGGCCAGCGCCCCCTCGTACGACCCGTCGCTCGTCGCCGGAAGCACCGACCAGGACACCGCGAACTGGCAGAAGTACGAGAAGGACCCGGACAAGCCCACCGCGAACCGGGCGCTGCGCGAGACCTACCCGCCCGGCTCCACCTTCAAGGTGGTCACCGCCGCCGCGGCCCTGGAGCACGGCCTCATCGACGACATCGACGAGAAGACCGACTCGCCGCTGCCCTGGCGGCTGCCGCTGTCCACCAAGAACCTCCCCAACGAGGGCAACATCCCCTGCAAGGACGCGTCCCTGCGCAACGCGCTGCGGGTGTCCTGCAACACCGTCTTCGGCAAGGTCGGCGCCGACCTCGGCAACGAGAAGATGCTGGAGACAGTCGAGAAGTTCGGCTTCAACAAGGAGCAGTTCGTCCCCGTACGCTCCAGCGCCAGCGTCTTCTCCCAGAAGATGGACGGCGCGCAGACCGCGCTCTCCTCCATCGGCCAGTTCAACACGGCGACCACCCCGCTCCAGATGGCCATGGTGACCTCCGCGATCGCCAATGACGGCAAGCTGATGAAGCCGTACATGATCGATCAGCTCACCGACCCCAACCTGGACGTCCTGGAGAAGACCAACCCCACGGAGATGAGCCAGCCGCTCTCCGGGGACAACGCGCAGAAGCTCCAGGAAATGATGGAGACCGTCGTCAAGGACGGCACCGGCTCCAGGGCGCAGATCGACGGAGCCACCGTCGGCGGCAAGACCGGTACCGCCCAGCACGGCGTCGACAACAGCGAGAAGCCGTACGCCTGGTTCATCTCGTACGCGAAGACCGGGAACGGCGAATCGCCCGTGGCCGTGGCCGTCGTCGTCGAGGACGACAACGCCAACCGTGAGGACATCTCGGGTGGCGGTCTCGCCGCCCCGATCGCCAAGAGCGTGATGCAGGCGGTTCTGGACGACAAGAAGTGACGCCGGTCACGCTGACGGCCCGTATGCCCATGTGGGGGTACCGGTCGGGTATCAGCTGACCGTCGCGGGCCGATCAGGTGCGGAGTGCCCGGTACCGTATCCGCGAGCAGCACACCGCCGGACCGCACACCGGTGCGGTCGGGACAGACGGAGAGGGCTGGATTACCTATGGATGAGCCGCGTCGCCTCGGCGGCCGGTACGAGCTGGGCTCGGTGCTCGGCCGTGGTGGCATGGCCGAGGTTCACCTCGCACACGACACCCGGCTCGGCCGCACCGTTGCAGTGAAGACGCTGCGGGTGGATCTCGCCCGCGACCCGTCCTTCCAGGCCCGGTTCCGCCGTGAGGCCCAGTCGGCCGCCTCGCTCAACCACCCGGCAATCGTCGCGGTCTACGACACCGGCGAGGATTACGTCGACAACGTCTCCATCCCGTACATCGTGATGGAGTACGTCGACGGATCGACGCTGCGTGAGCTTCTGCACTCCGGGCGCAAACTGCTGCCCGAGCGCACCCTGGAAATGACCGTGGGCATCCTCCAGGCGCTCGAGTACTCGCACCGCGCCCAGATCGTGCACCGCGACATCAAGCCGGCCAACGTCATGCTGACGCGCACCGGCCAGGTCAAGGTCATGGACTTCGGCATCGCCCGCGCCATGGGCGACTCCGGCATGACGATGACCCAGACGTCCGCCGTCATCGGCACCGCCCAGTACCTCTCGCCCGAGCAGGCCAAGGGCGAGCAGGTCGACGCGCGCTCCGACCTGTACTCGACCGGCTGCCTGCTCTACGAGCTGCTGACGGTCCGCCCGCCCTTCATCGGGGACTCACCCGTCGCGGTCGCCTACCAGCACGTTCGGGAGGAGCCGCAGACCCCGAGCAACTTCGACCCCGAGATCACGCCCGAAATGGACGCGATCGTGCTGAAGGCGCTCGTCAAGGACCCCGACTACCGCTATCAGTCGGCCGACGAGATGCGCGCCGACATCGAGGCGTGTCTCGACGGCCAGCCGGTCGCGGCCACGGCCTCGGTCGGCGCGGTCGGCTACGGCGGCTACCCGAACGACCGGCCGACCACGGCGATGCACCCCAGCGACTCCGGTGCGGGCGCCACATCGATGCTGCCGCCGATCAACCCGGACGACGGCGGCTACGGCTACGACGACCGTCCGGACCGCCGCCGGCAGCAGCCGAAGAAGAGCAATACCTCGACGATCCTGCTGATCGTGGCGGGCGTCCTGGTGCTCGTCGGCGCGATCCTGATCGGCAAGGCGTTCTTCGGCGACAACGCGGGCAGCACCAAGGACTCGACCGTGCCGCAGCTGATCGGCGAGAGGCTCAACGACGCCAAGGGGATCGCGGCCAACGCCGACCTCACGGTCCAGGTGTCCAAGAGCGAGGAGTGCGAGGACCAGCCCAAGGGCAAGATCTGCAGCCAGAGCCCGGACGCCGGCCAGGAGGTCGCGCCCAACACGGCCGTCTCGGTCGTCGTGTCCACCGGCGCTCCGAAGATCGAGGTCCCGGACGTCGAGGAGAAGTCGAAGGACAGCGCGACGGAGATCCTGGACAACAAGGGCTTCAAGGTGGAGACCAAGTCGGTCGAGTCCGAGGAAGAGGCCGGCACGGTCATCAACCAGGACCCGAAGGGCGGCTCCAAGGCCGAGAACGGCTCCACGGTCACCCTCTCCATCGCGAAGACCTCGAAGGCCGACGTCCCGGACGTCACCGGCCAGGGCTTCGACGCGGCCAAGAAGCAGCTCACGGACCTCGGCTTCGTGGTGGCCCGGGTGGACGAGGAGTCCGATTCCACGGCCGACTCGGTCATCAAGCAGGACCCGGTGGGCAACAGCCAGACGGACAAGGGCGGCACTATCACCCTGACCGTCGCCAAGGCTCCCCCGGCGCCGGAGCAGGTCGCGGTGCCCGCCGTGGTCGGCCAGCAGCTCAAGGACGCCCGCAAGGCGATCGAGGACGCGGGCCTGACCGTCGGCGCCATCAGCGGCCCGCAGGAGGACAAGGCGCTCGTCGCCCTCGCGCAGCCCGCGATCGGCACCCAGGTGCCCAAGGGCACCGCCATCGCCCTCACCACCGCCCTGGGCGGCGGCCAGGACAACGGTGGCCAGGACAACGGCGGGCAGGACAACGGCGGCTTCATCGGCGGCGCCTTCGGCCGTAACGGGGACGACGACTAGCCCGTAGCCGCACGCACGACACGCACAGCACGCGCCACACACGGAGGGCCCGCGTCCCGCAAGGGGCGGATCGGCCGGGTCCGGGGATCAGCCCAGTTCCGGGGGCGGAGTGCGGTCGGCGTCGACCTTCTCCGTACGCTCCAGCTCGCCCCACACGATGTACCGGTACTGCGAGGTGTAGACCGGCGTACACGTCGTCAGGGTGATGTAGCGCCCCGGCTTCCTCTTCCCCGACTCCTCGGGGACCGCGTCGAGCACGTCCACGTTGTACTTCGAGGTCTGCGACAGCTTCTTGTAGACCTTGTAGACGTACCAGGTGTCCTTCGTCTCGAAGACGACCGCGTCGCCGTCCTCGAGCTTGTCGATGTTGTGGAACTTCGCGCCGTGCCCGTCGCGGTGCGCCGCCAGCGAGAAGTTGCCCTGCTTGTCGGACGGCAGCGCGGACTTGACCGGGGCCGTGTAGTACCCGGCGACACCCCGGTTGAGGCCCTTGGAGTCGGTGCCCTTCCTGACCAGGATCTCGCCGCTCTTCATCGCGGGCACGTGCAGGAAGCCGATGCCGTCCTTGGTGTCGAGGGCGCCGGGGCCACCGGCCCAGCGGTCGCGCACCTCGTTGCCCCGCTGGTTCGCCTCGCGGTCCGCGAGCACGTTCGTCCACCACAGCGAGTACACGACGAACAGACCGAGCACGACGCCCGCGGTGATCATCAGCTCACCGAAGAGGCTGACGGCGCCCGCGATACGTCCGCGCGCCCTCCGCCCCGCCGCGGGCGCCGACGCGGGCGCGGGTGCGCCGGTCTGCTCGTCCTGCTCCGTCTTGGCTGCCACCGCGCTCGACCCCGTCCTGAATGCTTCCCCTTCGACCGGCGCGGTCTCAGCCGACGAGTGCGTCGGGCCGGCCCTTGCTGCGCGGTCGTTCGTCGACCATCTTGCCCCACACGATCATTCGGTACGTACTTGTGAATTCCGGCGTACAGGTCGTCAGAGTCACGTACCGGCCGGGCCCGGTGAACCCCGAACCCAGCGGCACAGGACGGAGCACCGCCACGTTCCGCGGTGTGGTCTGCGGAAGGATGCTCGCCATCTCGTACGTGTAGTACGTGTCCTGCGTCTCGACGACGATCGCGTCGCCCGGCTTCAGCCTGTTGATGTACCGGAACGGCTCGCCGTGGGTGTTGCGGTGGCCCGCCACCGCGAAATTGCCCTGCTTGTCGGACGGCATCGCCGTCTTGAGCTTGCCCTCCGCGTAGTGGCCGACCATGCCGCGGTCGAGCACGTCGGGCTTGCTGATGCCCTCGGCGACCGGGACCTTCACGTCCAGCTTGGGGATGTGCATGATGGCGAAGCCCTTGCCGGGCTCGAAGGCGCCGGGCCTGCGGCCGTTCGCCCAGTCGCTCTCCAGACTGCTGGCCGTGCCGTTGGCCTGCTGCTGGGCCAGGACGTTCGTCCACCACAGCTGGTAGGTGACGAACAGCAGCATCAGGACGCCGACGGTGATGAACAGCTCACCGAGGAAGCGGCTGGCGACGACGGCCGGACCGTCCTTGCCCGCCCGGACCGCGCGCCTGGCCTCCAGGCGGGAGAGCGGCGCCGGGCCGTCGCCCGCCGCGCGTCCGTGCGCGCCCGGCTCGGCGGGTCTGCGTCCCCGCCCCTTGGCCGCCCTGCGGCGCTCCGCGCGGCCACCGGGGGGCGGCGGCGGGCCTGGTTCGGGCGTCCGCCGGGTGTCGGCGATCAGCAGCCCGACCGTCTCGTCGTCTCGGCCCTCGTGAGCCCCGCGGCCCTCGCGGACCGCATGGGTGGGAGGGGGCATCGGTGCGGAGGCGGATATCCGCTCGGGAGGCATCGGCCCGGGAGCCGGTACGGGCATCGGCGCCGGCATCGGCGCCGGCTGTTGCCGGCCGTACCAGTCGCGCCGGTAGCCCTCGGGGTCGTACCACTCCTGAGGCTCGTGATACGGCTGCTGCTGAGGCTGCTGGTGTTGCCGTGACTGCTGCGGTTCGGGCTGAAGGGGACAGGAGGGGGCCTGAGGGCCCTGCTGCGGCGCCATTGGCGCGGTCGAGGACTGGAACCACGGCGAGCCCTCCCCGCCCGGCAGCGGGTCGTTCAGCGGATCCGCGAGCCGGTCCACCGCCGCCTCGAACTCGGCCGCCGCCCCGGCCTCGTACGCGACTTGCTCGTACGGACCCTCCTGGCCTGCGTCGTGTTCGGGGCGGAGCTCCGTCACGCGACGGCCTTGCCCTTCCCCGAGCTCTCAGCTTTGTTCGAGCAGTGGAGACCCCATCCCGGCGCGAGCCCGGCCGATCGCTCCACCGCGCCCGGATCGCCGCACTGCGCAAGCCAGTTGGCCAGCATCAGATGCCCGTGTTCGGTCAGCACCGACTCGGGGTGGAACTGCACACCCTCCACCGGCAGGTCCCGGTGCCGCACGCCCATGATGATGCCGTCGGCCGTCCGCGCGGTGACCTCGAACTCGGCGGGCAGCGACCCGGGCTCCGCCGCCAGCGAGTGGTAGCGCGTCGCGGTGAACGGCGAGGGCAGCCCGGCGAAGACGCCCACGCCCTCGTGCGTCACCGCGGACGTCTTGCCGTGCAGCAGCTCGGGTGCCCGGCCCACCACACCGCCGTACGCCACCGCCATCGACTGCATGCCCAGACAGACGCCGAAGACCGGCACTCCCGTCGCCGCGCAGTGGCGCACCATGTCGACGCACACACCGGCCTGCTCGGGCGCCCCGGGTCCCGGCGAGAGCAGCACGCCGTCGAAGCCGTCCTGGGCGTGGCTCAGCTCGACCTCGTCGTTGCGCAGCACCTCGCACTCGGCGCCCAGCTGGTACAGGTACTGGACCAGGTTGAAGACGAAGCTGTCGTAGTTGTCGACGACGAGGATGCGCGCGCTCACGGGCCCGACCCTCCGTCGACCGTCACATCGTTGAACGGGAGCAGCGGCTCCGCCCACGGAAAGACGTACTGGAACAGCGCATAGACGACCGCGAGGATCAGTACAAAGGCGACGAACGCCCGCACCCATACGTTGCCCGGCAGATGCCGCCAGATCCAGCCGTACATGCTGTCCCTTCCGTTCGGTCCGGGACCCAGAGTAACGACCTCGGGGGCAATGGGGCGTGGATCAGCGAGTGGCGTCCTGCGGCTTCGCGTCCAAGGCGGAGGAGGGAGGCGACGCGGAGCGTCGTCGGCCGACGACAACGCCGGAGGCGGAGTCGCGGGACATCGGGAGCCCGCGCTATCGCCCCCGAGGTCGTAAAGGGCGGCGGCCGTGGCTTGTGGGTCAGCGGCGCAAAGCGGGCGGCTCGCCCTTCTCGACGGGCTGGGTGGCGTCCAGGTGCGCCCACACGATCAGCCGGTGGCTGCTGCCCCATTCCGGGTCGCACGTCGTCAGGGTCAGATAGCGCCCAGGACCGACGAAATCGATCGCGTTCCGCACCAGCGGGCGCGGCACCGGGTCGATCACACCGGTGTCGCCCGGCACGGTCAGGTAGGGCTTGTTGTCGATGCGGTACGTGAACCAGGTCGCCCCGTCGGTCAGCACTACGGCGTCGCCCGGCCGCAGCTTCGGGAAGTCCTTGAAGGGGTCGCCGTAGGTGCGGCGGTGACCGGCGACGGAGAAGTTCCCCTTCTGCCCGAGCCGCGCGGTCCCCGCGTAGTGGCCGAGCCCCTTCTTCAGGGTCTTCACCTTCGTGCCCTCCAGGACCGGCCAGTCCCAGCCCTTGCCGAGCCGCGGCACGTACATCACCGCGAAGGGTTTGCCCGGCCGGTACGCCGCGGGGTCGGGCGGCGAGCCCTGCACGGGCGCCGAGCGGTCCGGGACGGCGCCCTGCGCCCACTGGTCCTGGAGCTGGTCGATCTGCCCGTCGCTCGCGTCGGCGGCCTTCACGCCGGTCCAGAACATCACGTACACCACGAAAAGGACGATCACCGTGCCGATGGTGATGGACAGTTCGCTGAAGGTCCTGACGACCAGTCGCACCGACACCGGCTCCCCCAAGCACTACCCGCCGGTCACCCGACGGGACTCGCGTAGTGGAGATCCACTGTGCCCGAGTAGCCGGGCAGAGTCATCGCCTCGTGTTCGTCAACTTTCCACCCGAGCCCGTACGCCTTCACGTACAGCTGGTAATTCTGAATCGCCGTGGAGGCCGTGAGCGCGCGCTGGAGCCGGTCCGGGTCGCCGACGGCCGTGACCTTGTACGGCGGCGAGTAGACGCGGCCCTGGAGGATCAGGGTGTTCCCGACGCAGCGCACGGCGCTGGTCGAGATCAGCCGCTGGTCCATGACCCTGATCCCCTCGGCGCCGCCCTGCCAGAGCGCGTTGACGACGGCCTGCAGGTCTTGCTGGTGAATGACCAGGTCATTGGGTTGCGGCTCGGGGTAGCCCGGGTTGGCGGTGGCGTTCGGCGGGGCGTCGTCGAGCGTGACGGTGAGGGCCTCGCCGGAGAGCTTCTTGGTGCCGGCCGACTGCTCCAGCGCCTTGAGCTTGGCGTCCTCGGCCTTGGTGCTGCCGTCGTCGCGCTGCGCGAGGGCGTCGACGTCCCCGCGGACGGCCGCGGTGGACTCCTCAAGCGTCGCGTTGTTGCGGCTGCGCTGCTGGATGAGGTCGGACAACTTCAGCAGGGAGTCGTCCGTGCGGATGTTGGTGCCCTTGGCCGTGTTGAAGCTGGTGACGAAGATGAGACCCGCGAGAGCGAAAACGGCAGCGGTCAGAAGCCTGACCGGCCGCAGGGCAGGGCGTCGGACCGGACGCCTAGCCGGCTCGGTGGGGGAGTCGGCAGAATTGCTCAACGTACCCTTATCTCCTTCTACGCCGCGGAAGCACTACGCTAACGGACGCCCGGGGGAGGCAGTGTTCCCGCAGCTCCCGCCCCAGGCACCAGCCACAGTTCCCTGCGCGGTAACGCAGCGCATCGACAGGAGAGTCCCTCGTGCCGAAGTCACGTATCCGCAAGAAGGCAGAATTCGCGACGCCTTCCGCCTCGAAGCAGGCAACGAGCATCAAGCTGACGAACCGCAGCTGGGTCGCCCCGATCATGTTGGCGTTCTTCCTGATCGGGCTCGCCTGGATCGTGGTCTTCTACGTGACCGAGGGCGATCTCCCGATCAAGAGCTTCGGCAACTGGAACATCGTGGTCGGCTTCGGCTTCATCGCCGCCGGCTTCGGTGTCTCCACGCAGTGGAAGTAGCGCGTTCCAGGCCCCTCGCGGCCCGGTTCCGCAAGCCTTGACCAGAGGTTATCCACAGCGTTGTCCACACAGGTGGAAAAGGTCGGAAGATCTGTGGATAACTTCCAGGGTGTTGACACCGGTATGACCGGCCAGGCCCCCTGGGTGACACGGCCCGCCCCTTGCCCTTACTGGGAAAACTCAGTTCAGCGACAAGGGGCACAGCTGTTCCCCACAAGATGCACAAGATCCGCCACTCGCTGTGGACAACTGGGCGACAACCGGTGTGGAAATCGTTCAGGAGAGCGCGGCGGTGCGGACCAGCACCACGCCGAGAACGACGACCAGCACCAGGGCGCAGGTGCCCCACTGCACCAGGGCCCGATACTTGCGCGGCGCGTGCACCAGACCGATCGCCAGGGCGACCCCGGCGACCAGGCCGCCGATGTGCGCCTCCCAGGCGATCCCGCTCCACGTGAAGGTGAAGAGCAGGTTCAGCGCGAGGAGCACCAGGACCGGCTTCATGTCGTAATTCATCCGTCGCATCAGCACGGTCGTGGCGCCCAGCAGCCCGAAAATCGCGCCGGACGCGCCGAGGGACGGCTGATTCGGTGCGGCGACGAGATAGGTGAGCGCGCTGCCGGCCAGGCCCGAGAGCAGATAGAGCGCCAGGAAGCGGGTGCGGCCAAGCGCTGCCTCCAGCGGGGCGCCGAGCCACCACAGGCCCAGCATGTTGAACCCGATGTGCCAGATCTCCTGGTGCAGGAACATCGCGGTGACCAGCCGGTACCACTGGCCGTCCGCGACCCCCACCACCTCGTTGACCTGAGGGTTGTAGGCGAGGCCGATGAGGTCGAGATCGCCGACGAGCCGGCTCCCGGTCGCCATCACCGCGATGAAGAGGGCCACATTGATGGCCAGCAACACCTTGGTGACCAGGCGCGGGTCCGCCGCGATCGTCCCGCCCGCCAGCGTGCGCGGCTGGTTCGCGGTCGGGGAGTGGCCCGTACCCGACCCCTCGCGGACACAGTCGGGACACTGGAAGCCGACCGAGGCGTCGACCATGCACTCCGGGCAGATGGGGCGCTCACAGCGGGTGCACCGGATGCCCGTCTCGCGACCCGGGTGCCGGTAGCAGGTCGGCGGGCCGCCGGTGGCGGCGCTCTGGTCCGGGTTTCCTGGCGGCTGGTCCATCGGTCCCCTTGAAACTGGTGCCTGTCGGCTCGGTGCCCAGTGGCGGTACGGCCCGCCGCACGGCTCAATGCACCACGCCCCGCCTATCCACTACGGACGGGCGGGGCGGGATGGTTCCCGTAAAGGCGTGCGGTCGTCGGACGAGCGGCCGTCAGCGGGTCTCGACGACGACCGTCTCGATGACGATGTCGGAGACCGGACGGTCGGTGCGCGGGTTGGTCGGCGCGGCGATGATGCCGTCCACGACCTTCTGGCTGGCCGGGTCCGTGATCTCACCGAAAATGGTGTGCTTGCGGGTCAGCCAGGCCGTCGGCGACACCGTGATGAAGAACTGCGAGCCGTTGGTGCCCGGACCCGCGTTGGCCATCGCCAGCAGGTACGGCTTGTCGAAGGCGAGGTCGGGGTGGAACTCGTCCGCGAACTCGTAACCGGGGCCACCCGTACCGTTGCCCAGCGGGTCACCGCCCTGGATCATGAAGCCGCTGATCACACGGTGGAAGACGGTCCCGTCGTACAGCCGGTCCGTGACCTTCTTGCCGGAGGTCGGGTTCGTCCACTCCCGCTCACCGTTGGCGAGCTCCACGAAGTTCTTGACCGTCTTGGGTGCGTGGTTCGGCAGGAGCCGTACCTGGATGTCGCCCTGGTTGGTCTTCAGGGTGGCGTAAAGCTGCTCGGCCACGGTGCTGCCTTCCTCAAACGTCTGCATTGATATGTCCGATCCTCGCACGGACCGGATTGCGACGAGTAGCGGCGGAACCGGGGCGCTCAGCGGCAAACCGTGGCATTGTCGCTGACAAGCTCCCCTTGCACCGCAATGCCCGAAGTCACCCCGCATGACCCTTTTCATGACCCGGATGCCCGTTCATACGTGCCTCGGAGGCCGCTGACAGGCATGATCTCGAAATGGGCGGAAAGGCGAGTAACCGAACCGCCACCAAGGAGGAGGATCCAGTGACCCGCATCGACAGCGTGCGCGCCGCATCCGAATCGGCCAAGGAGAGCGTGCTGCACGCCGCGGAAGTGGTGGCGCCCTACGCCGGTACGGCCAAGGACCAGGCCACGCATTTTGCGCACGAGACCCGCGTACGGCTCGCGCCCAAAGTGTCGCAAGCAGCACAGCAGGCCAAGGTCCAATACGGAGCACATGTGGCACCGCGGGTGGAGCAGGCCCGCACCCATGTGCCCCCGAAGGTCGACAAGGCCGCGCACCGGGCCGCCGTTCGCACCCGGCACGCCGCCCGACAGGCCGCGGACTACACGGTGCCGCGTGTGGAACACGCGGTGGCCAGCGCCCAGCCCCTTCGCGAGGAGGCCACCGCACGCAGCGCGGCGGCCCTGGCCGCCCTGCGCGGACAGGTCTCGCAGAAGGAGATCAGGAAGCTCGTCAAGAAGCACGAGCGGCGGGCGAGGGCCGGCCGTCTTGCCAAGGGCCTCGCCGTGGTCGGCGTGCTGGCGGGCGGCGCTTTCGCCGCCTGGAAGTGGTGGGACAAGCAGGCCAACCCCGATTGGCTGGTCGAGCCCCCCGCCGCCACCGAGGTTCCCGACCGTGCGCCGCTGACCTCGGTCGACGGCAGTGGTCAGGCACTCGATCCCGAGGTTCAGGCCAAACAGGCCGAAGCCGAGGCCGAGTCGGCGAAGCGCGACAAGAGCACCTGACATACCCAAGTAGTCACGCACTTAAGTAGTCACGTACTCAGCATGAAGAGGCGGGTGCCTGCGGCCACGATTCGTGGCCGCAGGCACCCCCCCCCCCCCCCCCCCTCCGCCGCGTCCCGGAGCGGGCTGGTACGCGGGGCGCAGAATCGGCCGGTTTTCCGGTTCTGCTTCAAGGACGGCAAGCTGATCGAGAAGAAGTCCTAAGGCGAGGCCACCGTGAAGACGTATGTCAGCCGTATCCTGGCGAAGCTGGAGTGCGAGAACAGGGTGCGGGGCGCCTTGCTGGCCCGGGACGCCGAGGAGTTCCTCCGCGAGTAGCGTGATTGGGCGGGCGAAGCACGGGCACTGAGTCTCCGGAAGGCACCGGCCATTCATAAAATTGGGGACCGTGATCACGGTGGCGACTGAGCGGCGACAGACTCATGACTGAGGCCGAGGACAGTTCAGGCAACGGCTCCGACGACAGGACGCTCCTCGAAGGGCTGACGGTCGACGACCGTAACCCCGAGCGGCCCATACTGCTGGACGACGACGGGGGGCCGCTTCAGACCTGGCGGGAGAACCATCCGTACGACCTCAAGATCCGGCGCCAGGAGTACGAGCAGAGCAAGCGGATGCTGCAGATCGAGATGCTCAAGCTGCAGCGATGGGTTCGCGAGACCGGTCAGCGGCTCGTGGTGCTCTGTGAGGGGCGGGACGCGGCCGGCAAGGGCGGCACCATCCAGCGCTTCACCGAGCGGCTCAACCCCCGCGGCGCCCGCGTGGTGGCTCTGGACAAGCCCACCGAACGCGAGAGCGGCCAGTGGTACTTCCAGCGTTACGTCGCCCACCTCCCGGCCGCGGGGGAGATCGCCTTCTTCGACCGCTCCTGGTACAACCGGGCGGGAGTCGAGCGCGTGATGGGCTTCTGCACACCGCCCGAGTGCCGGAACTTCCTCGAACAGACCCCGTTGTTCGAGCAGATGCTGACCGACGACGGCGTCCTGCTGGTGAAGTTCTGGTTCTCGGTCTCCCGCAACGAGCAGCGCACGCGGTTCGCCATCCGTCAGGTCGACCCGGTCAGGCAGTGGAAGCTGTCGCCGACGGATCTCGCCTCGCTGGATCTGTGGGACGCGTACACCGCGGCGAAGGTCGACATGTTCCGGGCCACCGACACCGAGCACGCGCCCTGGACCGTCGTGAAGAACAACGACAAGAGGCGCGGCAGGCTGGAGGCGATGCGCAGCCTGCTGTGGCGCTTCGACTACACCGACAGGGACGACAAGGCGATCGGCAAGCCCGACCCGCTGATCGTCGGCCCGGCGGACACCCTGCTGGAGGCCGGCGAGGGGAACAGCACGCTCTCACCGACCCCGCTGGCCAGGCACCACGACGGCCCCGGCGACCATCCCTGAGCCGGTACGCACGGCGGTACGGACTGGCGCGGTACGGACTGGCTGCGGCCCGGACGGGAGAGTTCCTCCGTCCGGGCCGCAGAAGCAGATCGGTACGTCAGTGCTTGAACGTGTCCTTGATCTTTTCCTTCGCCTGACGCGCGTCACCCTTGGACTGCTCGACCCGGCCTTCGGCCTCAAGGGACTCATTGCCCACGGCCCGGCCTGCGGTTTCCTTGACCTTGCCCTTGACCTGTTCGGTCTTCGCCTTGGACTTTTCGTTCTTCTTGTCAGTCACAACAATCACGCCCTGTCCTGCCGGTGGATGGTGGGGACACTTTTCATGTGACCGCAAAAGCGCCCCCCCAAACGTGCCACTGGAATACGTGCCACCAACATCAGGGCATCACGACACCTGAACGCCGATGAGGCAGGTGTCGTCGTCGGTGTCCGACTTGCTGAGGGAGAGCAGCCGGTCGAGCCGGCGTTCCAGGTCGGGGGCCGGGGCCTTCGCCGCGGCGAGCAGTTGCTCCAGGGAGTCGTGGACCTCCGTGTCCTTGCGTTCCACAAGGCCGTCGGTGTACATCAGCAGCGTGTCGCCCGGCTCCAGCTGAACTTCCGACTCCTCGTACTCCGCCTCGGGAAGAGCGCCCAGCAGGAGCCCGCCGAGCAGCGGGAGAGTGCTGGCGTCCTGCCCCCGCACCAGCACCGGAGGCAGATGGCCCGCCCTGGCCCAGCGCAGCACCCGGGTCTCCGGGTCGAAGAGGCCGCACACCGCGGTGGCGGTGACCTGTTCGGTGAGGTGATGGGCCACGATGTTCAGCCAGGACAGCAGCTGGCCGGGCCCCGCGCCGGTGACGGCGAGACCGCGCATGGCGTTGCGCAGGACCACCATGCTGGTGGCCGCCTCGATTCCGTGGCCGGCGATGTCCCCGACACAGAGCAGCATCCGCTTGGACGGCAGGACGACGGCGTCGTACCAGTCGCCGCCCACCAGCGACTCCGTCTCGGCCGGCCGGTAGCGTACGGCGATCCGCAGGCCGGGGGCGTCGAGCGGGCCCCGGGTCGGCGGCATGATGGCGTGCTGGAGCTGTAGGGTCAGCCGGTTGCGTTCGGCCGACTCCTGCTCGGTCTGCGCGAGTTGGTCACGGGTGGCGGCGAGCGCCACCTCGGTCCACTGCTGGGACGAGATGTCCTGATAGGCGCCGCGTACGGCCAGGAGCCGGTCGTCGGCGTCGAGAACGGGCTCGGCGATGACCCGCATGTGCCGGGTCACTCCGTCGGGACGCGTCAGCCGGAAAGCCGTTGAGGTCGCGCGGCGGTGGTGGAGAACCGCCTGCAGGAAACGGCCGATGACCACGGCGTCGTCCGGGTGCGCGTGCTCACTGAGATCCTGCAGGGACACCGGCTCCGCGGTGGCCAACCGTCCGTACAGGGCGAAGAGTTGACTGTTCCAGGTGATCTCGCCCGTGACGAGGTTCTCCTCGAAACCGCCGATGCGGCCCAGGCGTTGGGCGTGCTGCAGCAGGCTGGCGAGCCTGGCCGTCTCGTCCTCGATGCGCCAGATGAGCAGGATGCTGTCGCCGTGCCGGCTGATGCTGAGATCGGCGACGGACGCGAGAGACACCTGGTCGACGAGGGCGGTCAGCGTCATCCGCCGGGCGCGGAAGGGCTCACCGGTGGCGTAGACGCGTTCGACCTTCTCGAAGAGCTCGCTGTCACCGGCGGCCGTGGGATAGGCCTCCAGCAACAGGGCGCCGTTGATGCTGCTGCGGGGGCGCCCCGCCGGATCCACGAAGTCACTGTTCACATGGCGGATCCGGAAGTCGCTGAGGTGCCCTTCCGCGTCGAGCTGCGGCGTGAGGACCAGCGCGGGGTCGTACAGCCCGTCGGCGAGGTCGACCAGCTCGAAGACATCGGCGGGAACGCGCGCCACTGGGGAGTGGACACCGGGGTCGGAGAGGCCTTCGAGGGTGTGGGCGCACAGCTCGGCCAGGGCTTCGATCTGGCGCGCGACGGCCGGCGGCTGAGGCGTGAGCGGCCGGGGCCAGCAGATCTCCAGTACGCCGTGGATGCGTCCGCCTGTTCCGGCAGGCAGGGCGATACGGCCACCGTCCGGTGTCTGCTTGTGGCCGATGGAGGGAATGCCCTGCTCCGCGAGCGAGGAGAAGTGGACGGTACGTCTCTCACTGAGTGCCTGCCGGGCGACCGTCGCCACACCGGGCGGTACGTACCGCCAGCGTCCCGCTTCGTCGGCGCTGAATCCGGCGTGCCCGCGGAGCGTGAGCGAGGCGTCCGAACTGGCGGTCCAGACGGCGACCGCGGTGGCTCCCAGCGGGGCGAGGGCGTGTTCGAGCAGGGACTCGGCGACGGCCTGGGTGTCCCCGGCGGCCAGCGCGGCGCTCTCGGCGGTGCGCAGGCGTACGGCGACGGACGAGCCGGCGTACCCGTCGTGCGTACCGTCGCCCACCGGGTCACTCGACCCGGTTCCCGAACCGTCTCCGGATCCGGCGCCCGCCCCGTCTTCAGGCCGGTCGCCCGACCCGTCGCTCGCCGCGTCGCCGTTCGTCCGCCGGAAGAAGTCGTCGGCGACCTGGGCGACCTGGTCGCGGGCCGCCTGGTTGATGATGTCCGCGGCCCACTCCACCTGGGACAGGCCCGTCTGTTCGGCGAGTTCCGCGAGCTGACGCGACGCCTGGGCCGGACCGCACCCCAGCCGCTCGATCAGAATGCCCTTGGCGAGTTCGATCAGGGCGCGGCCGTCGGCCGCGGCGTGCGCGGCGCGTACTTCCTCGCGCAGCCGCGCGACCGTGGCGGCGAGGCGTCCGACTGCGGAGTCCTGGCCCGGCACGGCATCCCGGGTCTCCGGGGACCCCGCAGGACCGCGGTCCCGGCGGGGGCGGGGTGCCGGCAGCGCGCTGTCCGCGACAACATCTCCATGGTGTTCAGGAGTGCTCATAGTGCTGCTCACCCCTAGCGGTCGTTCAGCCATCGGCTGACACAGGCGATCAGGTCGTTGGCGTCCACCGGCTTGGTGACGTAGTCGCTCGCCCCGGAGGCGAGACTCTTCTCCCGGTCGCCCGGCATCGCCTTCGCGGTGACCGCGATGATGGGGATACCGGCGTGCTCGGGCATCTGCCGGATCTCGGCGGTGGCCTCGTACCCGTCCATCTCCGGCATCATCACATCCATCAGGATCAGGTCGATGTGCGGATGCCGGGCGAGTGCCTCGATCCCCTTCCGGCCGTTCACGGCGTGCAGGACCTGGATGTCGTGCAGTTCCAGGATGCCGCTGAGGGCGAAGAGGTTGCGGGCGTCGTCGTCGACGACGAGCACGGTACGGCCGCGCAGCCCGGCATCGATGTTGAGCGGCGTCTGCCGGTGCGTCTCCTCGGTCCTGACCAGGGGCACCACCGCGCCCGGCTGCTCGGCGGACAGATGCAGCGCGATGCGTTCGCGCAGCTCGTCGAGGCTGGACAGCAGCTCCAACGGCCGCCTGCGGGCCCGTGACTGGAGTGCCTGCTCGTGCGCCGCGTCCAGGCGCCGGTTGTTGTGCGCGAGCACGGGGACGGACCGCAGCGCGGGGTCGCCGTCCATCGTGTCCAGGAACCGCAGCGCTTCGCCGTCGGCCATGTCCAGCTCCAGCACCACGCAGTGGAACGGCTCGGTGGCCAGGGCGCCGGCGGCCTCCTGCGGGCCCACCGCCGCGATGACCTCGATGTCCTCGCGGGCGGTGAGGTCGTGACCGCCGGTGAGTTCGGCGACGGCGCTCTCGGCGACGAGGGAGAGCAGTCCGCGTGGGCGCTGCTCGATGACGAGGAGGCGGCGCGGTTGCCGTGGCTGCGCGGGCGCGGCGGCCGGGGCCCGCTGCTCGCTCCCCGGCTCATCGCCGTCCTCGCCGGTCCCCGCCGGATGGGCGGTGCCGTCCGGGGTGTGCTCCCTGAAGTCGGCGCGGGCGACGGGCAGATAGAGCGTGAAGGAGCTGCCCTGGCCTGGTGCGCTCTCGGCCGTGAGCGCGCCGCCGAGCAGATGGGCGATCTCACGGCTGATGGACAGCCCCAGACCGGTGCCCCCGTACTTGCGGCTGGTCGTGCCGTCCGCCTGCTGGAACGCCCCGAAGATGGTCTTCAGCTGCTGCTGCGCGATGCCGATCCCGCTGTCCTTGACGCGGAAGGCCACGACGGCGCCGCCGCGGTGGACCACGCCGGGAAGCTCGTTGTCGGCCGCCGGTTCGATACGCAGTTCCACCCGGCCGCGCTCGGTGAACTTCACCGCGTTGGAGAGCAGGTTCCGCAGGACCTGTCGCAGCCGGGAGTCGTCGGTGAGCAGATCCACCGGCACGCCGGGTGCGGTGGTGATCGTGAAGTCGAGGCTCTTCTGCGTGGTCATCGGCCTGAACGTGGCCTCGACGTAGTCCAGGAGCTGGCGCACGGCGACGCGCTCCGGATGGATGTCCATCTTGCCCGCCTCGACCTTGGACAGGTCGAGGATGTCATTGATCAGCTGAAGCAGATCGGACCCCGCCGAGTGGATGATGCCCGCGTACTCGACCTGCTTGGAGGTGAGGTTGCGGTTCGGGTTCTGGGCGAGCAACTGGGCAAGGATCAGCAAGCTGTTGAGCGGGGTCCGCAGTTCGTGGCTCATGTTGGCCAGGAACTCCGACTTGTACTTGGACGCCAGCGACAGCTGCTGGGCGCGGTCCTCCAGCTCCTGCCGCGCCTGCTCGATCTCCAGGTTCTTGCCCTCGATGTCGCTGTTCTGGGCGGCCAGCAGCGCGGCCTTCTCCTCCAACTCCGCGTTGGAACGCTGGAGTTCTTCCTGCTGGTCCTGCAACTCTCCAGAGCGGGACTGGAGTTCTTCAGCGAGCCGCTGTGATTCGTCGAGCAGTTCATCGGTGCGGGCGTTGGCCACGATGGTGTTGACGTTGACGCCCACCATCTCCATGAGCTGTTCCAGGAAGTCCCGGTGGACGGCGGTGAACGCCGTGAACGAGGCCAGCTCGATGACGCCGAGCACCTGGTCGTCGACGACGATCGGCAGCACGATCAGGCTGCCGGGTGTCGTCCGGCCGAGCCCCGACGAGATGGACACATAGTCGCCGGGCACGCCGTCGGCGGCGATGGTCCGGCGGCTGCGTGCCGCCTGGCCCACCAGGGATTCCCCCAGCTTGAAGCGCTGGGGTCCGGTGCTTCCCGCAGGGCGCCCGTACGAGCCGACGAGCCTGAGCTCGGTGCCGTCCAGGGTCTCTTCCGCGAGGTAGAAGGCGCCGTACTGGGCGGAGACGAGCGGGGTGAGCTCGTCCATGACCAGCTCACCGACCACGGCCAGATCGCGGTGGCCCTGCATCAGGCCTGAGATCCGGGCCAGGTTGGACTTCAGCCAGTCCTGTTCCTGGTTGGCCCGGGTTGTCTCGCGCAGCGAGCCGACCATCGAGTTGATGTTGTCCTTCAGCTCCGCGACCTCGCCGGAGGCGTCGACGGTGATGGACCGCGTCAGGTCGCCCTCGGCGACGGCGCTGGCGACTTCGGCGATGGCCCGCACCTGGCGGGTGAGGTTGCCCGCCAGCTCGTTCACGTTCTCGGTGAGGCGCTTCCAGGTGCCGGACACGCCCTCGACCTCGGCCTGACCGCCGAGGCGGCCCTCGCTGCCCACCTCGCGGGCCACGCGGGTGACTTCGGCGGCGAACGCGGACAGCTGGTCGACCATCGTGTTGATGGTGGTCTTCAGCTCCAGGATCTCGCCGCGGGCGTCGACGTCGATCTTCTTCGACAGGTCCCCGTTGGCGACGGCGGTGGTGACCAGGGCGATGTTGCGGACCTGCCCGGTCAGGTTGTTCGCCATGGAGTTGACGTTGTCGGTGAGGTCCTTCCAGGTGCCGGCGACGTTCGGCACCCGCGCCTGACCGCCGAGCCGCCCCTCGGTGCCGACCTCGCGCGCGACGCGGGTCACCTCGTCGGCGAACGCGGACAGGGTGTCGACCATCGTGTTGATGACCTCGGCCAGCGCGGCGACCTCGCCCTTCGCCTCGACGGTGATCTTGCGTGAAAGGTCGCCGCGCGCCACGGCGTTGGCGACGTCGGCGATGGAACGCACCTGGCCCGTCAGGTTGGAGGCCATCACATTGACGTTGTCGGTGAGGTCCTTCCAGGTGCCGGAGGCGCCCCGGACCGTCGCCTGACCGCCGAGGTTGCCCTCGGTGCCCACTTCGCGGGCGACGCGGGTGACCTCATCGGCGAACGCGGACAGCTGGTCGACCATCGTGTTGATGGTCTCCTTCAGCTCCAGGATCTCCCCGCGCGCGTCCACCCGGATCTTCTGGGTGAGGTCTCCCTGCGCGACGGCCGTGGTGACCTCGGCGATGGAACGCACCTGCGCCGTCAGGTTGTCGCCCATGACATTGACCGACTCGGTGAGGTCCTTCCAGGTACCGGAGACGCCCTTGACGTCGGCCTGACCGCCGAGCCGTCCCTCCGTACCGACCTCACGGGCCACCCGGGTGACCTCGTCGGCGAACGCGGACAGCTGGTCGACCATCGTGTTGATGGTCTCCTTCAGCTCCAGGATCTCCCCGCGCGCGTCCACGTCGATCTTCTGCGACAGATCGCCCTGGGCGACCGCCGTGGCGACCTGCGCGATGGAGCGCACCTGCGCGGTCAGGTTGCCCGCCATGAAGTTCACGGAGTCGGTCAGGTCGCGCCAGGTGCCGGAGACGCCCTTGACGTCGGCCTGGCCGCCGAGCCGTCCGTCGGTGCCCACTTCGCGGGCGACGCGGGTGACCTCATCGGCGAACGCGGACAGCTGGTCGACCATCGTGTTGATGGTCTCCTTCAGCTCCAGGATCTCGCCCCGGGCGTCCACGTCGATCTTCTGCGACAGATCGCCGCGGGCGACGGCCGTCGCCACATGGGCGATGTCGCGGACCTGGGTGGTGAGATTGCCCGCCATCGCGTTCACCGAGTCGGTGAGGTCCGCCCAGGTGCCGGAGACCCCCGGAACCTCGGCCTGGCCGCCCAGCGTTCCTTCGGTGCCGACCTCGCGCGCGACCCGGGTCACCTCGGACGTGAACAGTGACAGCTGATCGACCATGCCGTTGAACACGGTGGCGATCTCGCCGAGCAGCCCGTCCGTCTCATCGGGCAGCCGCGTGCCGAAGTCCCCGTCACGCACCGCGGTGAGTCCGTCGAGCAACTGCCGAAGTTCCGGCTCCCCCACCTTGGCGGTTCCCCGCGACCGTGCCCGCTGTACTGGACGCGAGTTCTCGACTGTCGTCTCAGCCATGCCCATCCTCGTTGCGCTCCCCGGGCGCCCTGCCGAAGACAGGACACCACCACGGCCCGCGAGCGGGGCCGCCCCCTGCACCGTAGAACCACGATCGCGGACCGTCATCCAGTCATGGATCGTTGCCCTACGACAAATGTACGAGGCAGATTACCCCGGCACCCCCTGGAAACGGTACTGAACCCCGAACGGTCCACAGGCGAACCCGCGGAAACCGGGCTAGCGGTTGCCGGAGCGCGGGGGCGTGCGGTCGAGGTAGAACCGGGTGGTGGTCCCGTTCTCCGTCGTGTGGGTGCGCACCAGGTCACTCACATGGTTGACCAGCAGCAGGCCACGACCGCCGGGACGGGTCGGCGGGGGAAGCCGCCGGCCCGCGAGCGGGTCGGTGAGATGGCCCCGGTCGTACACCTCGCACACGACCTGGCCGTCCTCGGCCCAGATACGCAGGGTGCCGGTACCGCCGCCGTGGATCACGCTGTTGGTGGTCAACTCGGCCACCGCCAGGGCCAGATCGTCGAGACGCTCGTCGACCAGCCCCAGGTCGGCGGCCAGCCGGGTCGCGAACGTGCGGACGTCGGGCAGCAGCCGGCCGTCGAAGGCGAAGGCGGGCACCCCCGGCGGCCGCGGAAGCGGCTGGTTGTACGCCGCCACGGTGCGGTCGGGAGCATAGGCCGTACTGGGCCGCTCGACCGCGTCCTCTATGAGCACCGGGTGGGTGGCGTGAGCGTCGGCGAGGACCTGCTCGTCGAGCCGTGTGACGTCGTACGGACACAGGATGGTCGCCGCCCGGTCGCGGAAGGCGTCATTGATCAGCGCCTCGTGCTGGACGCAGGCGGGGTACTCGGCCTGATTGCGGCCGGGCCAGATCGGCTCGCCGATGATCCGCACCCGGCTGCCGGGGTGGGCGTCGGCGAAGGTGCGCAGCACGCGGGGGATGATCCGCCCCGGGTTGCGACCGGCCTGCGCCATGTCGATCATGCGGACCTTCCCGGCCCGGTCGCCGAGCTCGACCGACAGCAGGTCGAGGCGCGGCCGGGGGACGGCGACGGCCACCGGTTCACCCGCGGCCAGTCCGGCGTCGATGAACGGCAGGGTGCCCGCGAGGTAGGTGTCGTCGTCCCGGTAGAAGAGGGCCGGGTGTACGAACGACTCGTCCGTCGCCGTCGCCGGCGCTGCGCCGGTCGTCATCCCGTCACCTCAATCGTCGCCAGGTCCGGCCAGAACATGTCCAACGTCCGCCGCAGCGAGGGCGGCGGGCGCTCGATGACCATCCGCCGGCCGACCCCACGGCTCAGGGCCGTCGCGGCCAGCGTGCTGGCCCCGGCCACATCGACGAAGGTCAGACCGGCCAGGTCCAGATAGACGTCCTCCTGACGGTCGGCCAGGACATCCAGCGCGCTCGCCCATGTCTGGTGTGTGGTCAAGCTGACCTCCCCCGCAGCGCTCAGTCCGGACCGGTTCGCCAGCGGGCGGACCTCAAGCTCGGCCGGGGGCGACGAGTGCGCCTCCCCGGCTGTCGTGCGTGAACGCTTCACCAGACCCCCCGGATGCCGTCACGTTGTCACATCGGCTCATTATCGCCCACGCCCGCACCCGAATGGCCAGGCGCGGGGCACGTCCCGCTCGCCGCCACGGCAGCAGCCTCAGCCGCGAAGGCACGTGATCAAAAAAAGATCGGGAAATGACAGCGGAAAGAGAATGGGGCCGGGATTCGGGGGCACACGCGGTTCGGCAACCTCCCCGACGATCTCAAAGGTGATGACGTGTCCATACCCACGCAGTCCGCAGGGCTGTCCCTCACCTCTGCCGCGTCCTCGGCCGCCGACGAGCGACTGGTCGGTGGACTGCCGTGGATCGAGGACGCCGGGAAGATCGCACCGAAGGACGCCAGGGAGCTGTCGAAGCTCTTCTTCGACCAGTTGCAGGTCCTCGAAGAGGGCACCCACGAGCACCAGTACGCCCGCAACACCCTCATCGAGATGAACCTGTCCCTCGTCCGCTTCGCGGCGAACCGCTTCCGCAGCCGCGGCAACGAGGGCATGGAGGACATCGTCCAGGTCGGCACGATCGGTCTGATCAAGGCCATCGACCGGTTCGACCTGTCCCGCGAGGTCGAGTTCCCCACCTTCGCCATCCCGTACATCATCGGCGAGATCAAGCGGTTCTTCCGTGACACCACCTGGGCCGTCCACGTTCCGCGCCGCCTTCAGGAGCTGCGCGTCGAGCTGGCCAAGGCCAAGGAGCAGCTGGCGGTCACGCTGGACCGCAACCCCACCGTCGCCGAGCTCGGCGCGCACCTGGAGCTGAGCGAGGACGAGGTCATCGAGGGACTGGTGGCGTCCAACGGCTACACGGCCGGCTCGCTCGACGTGTCCGCGGACGGCGGTGACGACGGCCCGGTGAACAAGAGCGGCCGCACATACGCCGACTCCATGGGCGACTACGACCCGGCGATGGAACTGGTCGAGGACTTCCAGACCCTCGCCCCGCTCCTCGGCGCACTCGACGAGCGCCGCCGCAGCATCGTGGAGATGCGCTTCGGTCAGGAAATGACCCAGGCGCAGATCGGCGAGAAGCTCGGAGTCTCACAAATGCAGGTCTCCCGCCTCCTGACCGGCACCCTGGCCACCCTCAGGGCCGGCATGCTCACCGAGGACTGACCTGCCCCCACAGCCGAAAAAGAGGCCCCCGACCCGCGGAAGCGCGGGTCGGGGGCCTCTTTTGGGGTCTGCCTCGGCTCCGGAGACGAACCGGGGCGGGGCTGATCGGGTTTGTTCTATGGGCCGGGTGGGTTGCAGAGCGGCATGGCGGGGCGGTCCGGCGTGTTCAGCGGGTCTACATCTCTTCGCCCCGAGAGCTAGGAGTACCTGTGACTGCCTCCGCCGAGGTCTATAGCTGTCCGTTCGACTATGTGAACGGTTTGGAGTTCGACCCGCTGCTCAAGCAGCTGCTGACCGAGGCTCCTGTCGCCCGGATCCGTATGCCTTACGGGGAGGGGGAGGCGTGGCTGGTGACCAGGTATGACGACGTACGGTTCGTCACCACCGACCGCCGTTTCAGCCGCGCGGCCGGCATCGGGCGCGATCTGCCTCGTATGACTCCGACCCCGATCGCCCAGGCGGAGGCGATCAACTTGATGGACCCGCCGGAACACAACAGGCTGCGGCGGCTGGTGGCCAAGGGGTTCACCAACCGTCAGGTCGAGCGGCTCCGCGCCACCACGCAGCGCGTCGTGGATGGAATGCTCGATGAGATGGTCGAACATGGCGCGCCCGCGGACCTGGTCCAGCACCTCTCGGCCCGCCTGCCGCTCACCACTATTTGCGAGCTGCTGGACATCCCCGAGTTGGACCGGCCCCGGCTGCGCGGTTGGGCGATGGCGATGATGGCCGTCGGCGTCACGGACCGGGAAGCGGCGGACGAGGCCAAGAGCGAGCTGCGTGCCTACTTCACCGACCTCACGGCCCGGCGCAGGCGCGATCCGGGCGAGGACCTGCTGAGCAGCCTGGCCACGGCGCGGGACGGCGATGAACTGCTTGACGAGCGAGAGCTGGCCGTCCTGGGCATGGTGCTGCTCGTCACGGGCCATGACACCACGACGTACCAGATCAGCAACATCACGTACACGCTGCTGACCCATCCCGAGCAGCTGGCGAAACTACGGGCCGAGCCGGAGATGCTGCCGCGCGCTCTCGAAGAGCTGCTGCGCTTCATCCCCTTCCGGCAGGGCGTCGGTATCGCGCGGGTGGCCACCGAGAACGTGGAGATCGACGGAGTGATGGTACGGGCCGGTGAGGCGGTGCATGTGTCGTACCTGGCGGCGAACCGCGACCCAGAGATGTATGACCGTCCCGACGCACTGGACTTGGAGCGCGGCACCCCCCACCACATGGGGTTTGGCTACGGTACGCACCACTGCCTGGGCTCACACCTGGCCCGGATGGAACTCCAGGTCGCCATCGGCACGCTCCTTGAGCGCTTCCCGCGGCTGCGGCTGGCCGTGCGTGAGGACGAGATCGACTGGAACACCGGCTCGATCTGGCGCTATCCGCAGACACTGCCGGTCGCCTGGTGACGCGCGTGGTATCCACGGAACGATCCGGAAGAAGCAGCGGAGGCAACCCTCGGTGACCACACTGTGCAGACCGGCGATCGCGGTTCCCGAACACGTCATCACTCTTGAGGACACACTTGATCTCGCGCGCACCCTGCACGCCGGCCATGAGCAGCTCGGTCTGGTGTTGCGGCTGATCGAGAATACGGGTGTACAGACACGCCACCTCGTCCAGCCGCTCACCGACACTCTGAAGCATCCGGGATTCGAGCGGCGCAACCTCCTGTACACGGCGGAGGCCAAAGCGCGCGTCCCCGAGGTGGTCGGCCGGGCCCTGAGCCATGCTGAGGTCGAGGCCCACGACATCGACCTGATCATCTACGTCTCGTGCACCGGTTTCATGATGCCGTCGATGACGGCCTGGATGATCAACAAGCTGGGGTTCCGCTCGGACACCCGGCAGCTGCCCATCGCACAGCTCGGCTGCGCGGGCGGCAGCGCGGCGATCAACAGGGCACACGATTTCTGCCGCGCTTACCCGCAGGCCAACGTGCTCATCGTGGCCTGCGAATTCTGCTCGCTGTGCTACCAGCCGATGGACCTGGGTGTTGGCTCGCTGCTGTCCAACGGGCTGTTCGGCGACGCCATCGCCGCCGCCGTCGTGCGCGGCGAGGGAGGCCGGGGCGTACGGCTGGAGCGCAACGGTTCGTATCTGGTACCGGATACGGAGGACTGGATCTCGTACAGTGTGCGGGCCACCGGCTTCCACTTTCTGCTGGACAAGCGGGTGCCGACCACTATGGGCATGCTGGCCCCGGCTCTGCGCACTCTCACCGAGCAGCAGCGGTGGAACGTGTCCGAACTGGATTTTTACATCGTGCATGCGGGCGGTCCGCGCATTCTGGACGACCTCTCCAGCATCCTGCGTCTGCCCTCCGAGACCTTCAGGTTCAGCAGGGCGACGCTCACCGAGCGGGGCAATATCGCCAGTGCGGTCGTCTTTGACGCGCTGGACCGTCTCTTCGAGGAGGACAGCACCGCGGCCCTGGGCACCGGGCTGATCGCGGGCTTTGGGCCCGGAATCACCGCGGAGGTCACGCTGGGCCGCTGGACGGCGTCAGCGCCTTTCGTCGGTGAGCGGGACAGAGCCGTCCTTCGCCGCGAACCCCAGGCGAAGGCGCACGGTGACCTGGACGATGGATCGGCGGCTCAGCCGGCTGCCGCGCCTGCGGGGTGAACCCGGACGAAATCGGACTGCGCATCGAAAAGGGCCACGCCGAGCCCGAGGAACTCGCCGCGATCAAGACACTCATCCTCGCCCGACTACAGAGCCGCAGAGACTCCTCCGCCAGACACCTCCGCGGCTCCGCAGCCTTCCACGCCCGGAAGGCGCACCGGAGACCGTCCGCATGCTGGGCCGGCTGCTGGGCCTGTTGACGGCGCAAGGGTGATCCCGTGGCGGCCCGTATGGCTTCGGCTTGCCCAAGCCGAAGCCCTGCCAACGTCTTTGAGGAAGCCTTCCGATGGCTGGGGACCGGAGCAAATCTTGACTGATCGAGGCGGCTGCGCGCAGGGCCTGGGCAGGCGGCCGAGACGGCCAAGGCGATGGCCGCTGCCTGGCTGCGGGCCCATCTCGGGTGGAAAAAGCTGATGATCATCGAGCGTCTCGCCCACCGTTACCGTGTTCCACGGAGCGAGGGTCAAACTCCCCCATTCGGGTATAACTCACATGTCGTGTCCGGTTCGGATACAGGGGGCTGTGATGGTCGAGGAGCTACTGACAGCGGGAGCCATGATTGGCGGGGCAGCTGTGCTGTACGTGGCGTCGGCAGCCCGGATTGTCAAGCAGTACGAGCGAGGGGTGGTCCTTCGCTTTGGCCGGCTGCGTGGCAATGTCCGGGGGCCCGGGTTCGCCATGGTGATCCCTCTCGTGGATCGGCTGCACAAGGTCAATATGCAGATCGTGACGATGCCTGTTCCCGCGCAGGACGGAATCACTCGTGACAACGTCACGGTCCGGGTCGACGCGGTGATCTACTTCAAGGTCGTTGACGCGGCCGAGGCGATGATCCGGGTCGAGGACTATCGCTTCGCGGTGTCCCAGATGGCGCAGACCTCGCTGCGTTCCATTGTCGGGAAGAGCGATCTCGATGATCTGCTTTCCAATCGGGAGAAGCTGAACGAGGGGCTGGAGCTGATGATGGACAGCCCGGCCGTTGAGTGGGGTGTGACCATCGACCGGGTGGAGATCAAGGACGTCTCGCTTCCTGAAACGATGAAGCGGTCGATGGCCCGGCAGGCCGAGGCCGACCGGGAGCGCCGTGCCCGGGTCATCAACGCGGACGCCGAATTGCAGGCTTCCAAGAAGCTCGCTCAGGCGGCCGCCGTGATGTCCGACCAGCCCGCGGCTCTCCAATTGCGGCTGCTGCAGACCGTGGTGGCGGTCGCCGCTGAGAAGAACTCCACCCTCGTCCTGCCTTTCCCGGTCGAGTTGCTGCGGTTCTTGGAAAGGGCCACCCCGCCGCAACCCGCCCAGCCCCCGGCGCCGTCCACGGGACCGCCTCCGGTGGTGCCAGGAAAGGGCGAGCCCGCACTTGAGGAGCGCGTCACCGACGAGTCCGAGGAGGAGGCCGGCGCCAGTTCCGGGTGACTTCATTCATGGCGAGCGGCGGTCCCCATCGCCCGAACCGGGCGGTTGTCGGCCCGGCGGGCTAGATCAGAAGGGTGGATGGAGATGTGTACCGAGCGCGGCTTGAGCAGAGATACCGTCCGCAATGCCCTCACGGTGCAAGCTCACCGCCTCGAAGTCCTTGCAAACGAGGCGAGGGCCAGCGGGAAGTCGGAGAAATCAGCCAGGCTGAGAGCCAAAGCTGACCGTTGTCATGCCTCCGCCCGCACCTGAGTGTGCCGATTTCCACGTCGTCTGCGGCCTCTCGGCACGCAAAGCGCCGATGCTGTGTTTCCCATAAGGGATGATTCCGCGTCTAAGGGCTGTCCCGTAATCCCTGGTGGATCAGCGCACGGCGTCAGATGCGGTGCATCGCAAGGCGGAGGGACGTTCGCATACTGGACGTATTCGGGTGTTCCGACAACGCGGCGAGGTGCCGTAGCTGTCGTCGTGCGCCTGCCAGGGATTGCGGGACAGCCCTTAGGACAGATGGCGCAGGAGATGGGCTGCGGAGGCCCGCGCGGCTTCCGCGCAGGTGAGGTCCATTCGCGGGCGACTTCAGGACGGCGTAGGGCCCGGAGAGCGCCGGAGTGGCTGCCACTCGCCACCTGCGTGAAAAGGTGCCCGGTGACGACTATCGGCCACCGTTCGGACTGCGCGATCCCGCTTCCTGCTCAGCTCGGTGGATGGCATCCGCGGCATTGATCAGGCCGATGTGGCTGAATGCCTGAGGGTAGTTTCCCAGCGCCTCTCCCGTGGTCGAAGAGACCTCTTCTGCGAGGAGCCCGACGTCGTTGGCACAGGCGAGGGCGGTCTCGAAGACCTTGCGGGCACGGTTTACGTCGCCGGTCAGCGCCAGTGCGTGGGCGAGCCAGAAGGTGCACAGCAGGAACGATCCCTCCTCGGCGGCGAAGTCATCGCTGAGATAGCGGTGTACCTGTCCGCGGCCGTCGGTGAGCTGGGTCGCGATCGCCGTCACGGTGGAGCGGACACGGGGGTCGTCACCGGGCAGGAATCCCATCAGGGGGAGCATCAGCGCCGAGGCGTCGAGCTCGCTGCTGCCGAATGACTGGGTGAACGCCCCCAGGTGCTGGTTCCACCCGCTGGTTTCGATGGCCGCGCGGATCTGCCCCCGGGTGTCCTTCCAGGAGGCGACCCGGTCGGCGGTCGCCCCGAGGGCAGGGGCGAGGTCGATGGCGCGGTCGAGCGCGACCCAGCACATTAGTTTCGAGTACAGAAAGTGCCGGCCCGGCCCGCGCACTTCCCAAATGCCCTGGTCGGTTTCGCTCCAGCGGCGGGCAGCCGTCTCGGCCGCCTGGAGGAGGAAGCCACGGATGGGCTGATCGAACCACTCATGGCGGGGGAGCGTTTGGTGGGCCGCATCGAGCAGTTCGCCGTAGACGTCCAGCTGGCGCTGGCGCCAGGCGTCGTTGCCCACACGCACCGGTGTGCTGCCGCGCCAGCCGCTCAGATGGGGGAGGGTGCGTTCACTCAGGTCCCTCTCCCCGCCGATCCCGTACATGACCTGCAGGTCCACACCCCGTTCCAGCTGGGTCGCCGCGGCCCGGGCGAGGAAGCCGAAGTAGGCCGCCTTCTCCTTCTCACAGGCGGTGGTGGCCAGGGCCTGGAGAGTGAAGCTTGCGTCGCGTACCCAGGTGTAGCGGTAGTCCCAGTTGCGGTCGGCGCCGATGCTTTCCGGCAGTGAGGTGGTGGCCGCCGCGATGATGGCGCCGGTCGGCGCGAAGGTCAGGGCCTGGAGTACGCGTCCGCTGTGGTCGACCTGTTCCTGCCACGGTCCGCGGTAGCCGCGATGGGAGCGCGTCCACGAGCGCCAGCCCTTGATGGTGTCGTTCATACGGCGGCGGATCTGACCGGCACGCCAAGGGACCGGCTCCGTATCCCCCCAGGCGGACACGGACTGCAGGGCGAAGCCGGCCCGCTCCCCCGCGCGCAGCGTGATCTCACCGCGCGCGGTTGACCCGCTGACCTCGAGTGCGCGAGGGGCCGACAGCACCAGCCGGTGAGCGCCTCCGTAAGCGGTGAGGCCGCCACGCACGGCAGTCATCACGGGGTGGATGAGACCGAATTCCGGGCGCGGCGCGTAGCTGGTATCCAGCGTCACCGAGCCGGCGGTGCAGGTGACCTGCCGCAGCAGGACTCCGGGCGAGGACGCGCCCAGCGCATGTCCGCGTTCTCCGTTTCCCATCGCGAGGGCGTCGAGCAGAACCACTGTTCCGGTCGGTGTGCGGAAGGTGGTCTTGAGCACCAGCGTCTCTTCTACGTACCGTCGGCTGACCTCGCTGGGACCGCGAGGGCGGATCGACCAGTGGCCGGCGCCCTCGTCGAGCAGCAGGCCGAAGACCGACGGGCTGTCGAAACGCGGCAGGCACAGCCAGTCCACCGAGCCGTCGGTGCCGACGAGGGCAGCCGAACGGCAGTCCGACAGCAGTGCGTAGTCACCGATGGGGCGTGTGCTCACTGCCGCACCCGGCCGGTGGGGACAGCGGGCAGCCTCGGCGCAGGTCCGAGGAGGGCGGTCACGGAGTGGACTCCACGTCCGGCTCTGATCGCGGCTTCGTCTTCAGTGGCTGCTGCGCTCGGCGGGAGAACCCCATGCGCGCCAGCAGTACGAGAGCCGAGAGACCGAACAGGACGGCGGTGATCAGCAGCCAGCGGCCGAGGAACACGTCAGCGGACAGCCCCGTGTACGCGGTGAAGCGGTGCACCTGCCCCAGGATCAGCGGAAAGTACGTCAGGAGCAGCACACCGGACAGGAAGACCGGCACCCGGACGTAGTTGATCCACTCCCGGATCAGCGGACGGCCTTCGCCCCGGGCATGAGCGGCGGATTCGCCGCGGCGGCCGCCCAGCAGGGCCTGGGCGGTGCGGTCGGTGACCGTGTAGAGGGGCAGCAGGACCAGGTCGTGCAGGAGCGCCGCGCCGACGAACCACACCACGACCATCAAGGTGTCTCCGTCCAGCAGCCGGATTCCCGCGTACCCGGTCAGGGCGAAGGAGCACAGCACCAGCAGCAGGTGCAGGGGCGAGGCCCCGTAGCGCGTTCGGAAGCCGCTCATGCGTTCTCCCCGAAGGTCAGACGGGTGACCCATTTCGTGTTGTGGACACCTGGGTTGGCCGGGACGATGACCCGTGCCGGATATCCGTGATCCGGCGACAGCTCCGCCCCGTTGACCCGCAGCGCCAGTAGTGAGCGTGAGTCGCGCACCTGATTGTCGCGCAGCATGGCAGAGCGGAAGGCGCCGCGACGCTGGGCGGATTCGACGAACACACCCGGTGCACGGTCCGTGAAGCCGACGAGCGCGGCCAGGTCCGACAGCCGCACCCCGCTCCACTCCTGGTCGTCGGTGGACCACCCCTCCACGCAGGCGATGGGCAGTGCCGCGCTGTGCTGCGGCAGCTCCAGGACCTGCTCACGAGTGAGTGTCCGCTCGCGGCCCCCGCCCCGTACGACCAGCCGCCAGTCGGGTCCCGTGTCGCGGGCACGGATTCCCACTCCGGCAGCGGTCTTGTTGATCTGGAAACCGTTCGGACCCGGTCCCGGGTCCTGACCGTGCGGTGCGAGCAGAGCGGTGGATCTGAGGGGGCCGCCGATGCTCTGCCCGGCCGTCATCGCGAGCAGGACCAGGGAGCCCGCACCCACCATGCCCAGCGCGCCCCGCCGTGACATCGTCGGCACAGCCGGGTTCGGCGTCACCAGGCCGGTCTCGTCCGCCGGTTCCGCTTTGGTGCGGCTGAGCGGCGTGCGCAGCTCAGCACGGAGGCGGCCGCCGCGCAGGGTCCGGATCACCAGAGGGATGCGGAAGACGACATGAACGACGAAGGCACCGATGAACACCCATGACCCGTAGAAGTGCAGGACATAGAAGGAGCCGGGGAAGATGTAGTCCAACTGAACATTGAGCACACCGGTCGCGAACACGAACAGCACGCCGCCGACCAGAAGCAGCAGCGAGAGCCGTTCGAGCGCCTGACTGACCGACCTCACCGGCGGCCACGCGAACAGACGGGGAATCACCGACCAGAGTTTCGCCAGCAACACCGGGATCAGCACGATGCCGAGCGTGACGTGGACACCCTGGTTGAGGCGGTAGAGCCAGTGCGGATCCGTGGGCCAGGCGAAAAGATAGAAGCCCAGCCATCCCCTCTGCGGAGTCGTGTCATTGCCCGCGAGATCCGGGTTGTACGCGGCGTAGGAGAGCAGCCCGGTCACGAGCAGCACCGTGAGGCCTCCGAGCAGAACCGCGCCGAGCACCGATGTCAGCCACGGCCCCCGCAACGGGCTGCGCCAGAACCCCGGCCGGGACGGACCGGCGGGCGGACCATCCCGCAGCAGAGCAGCAAGGCGCGCCCTCGACGCCTTCGGGCTCGGACTCACCGCCTGAGTTGCCGCAAGGCGGCCGGCGCCTTCCCGCCCATGGTGTGGTTCTCCCGCAACGGAGCCGTGTTCCCGCCTGCCGGCCTCCTCGTGTCCCGCATCCAACCCGATGTCGCGCAACCCGCTCGGAGGCGCTTTGGCTGCGTCCTCCTGCTGTCCGGACGCCTCATCCGCGCCGTGCCCACCCGGCACGTCCGCGGTGGCGGCCGGCTCATCCGGCTGGAGAGGTTCCTCGTCCTTGCCGTGCATCTCGCCCATGGGATTCCTCGCGTGGTTCACGGAACGTCAGACCACCGCCCACCATGCCGAACAGTAGCCTTAAATATCCCATTTCAACGGGTATTCATTCGAGTGAACTCTGGCCCGATCACCCTTGTGCGTGAGCGAGACACTCGCTCGGATCGCGAGTCGGTCCGGGAACTCGCTCAAGAAGCTGGGCTGACGCATATGCCGGGGCAACGCCTGGGCGTGGAGGCCGCGCGCCCCGCCGTACTGGGCCTGAGGTTCCCCCGTTGTTCGGGAGGTGCTGATCAGCTGGTCAGGTCGGGTTGACGGGTGTTCAGGTTCGCTCGTTCGGCCTCTGCCTGGTCGGCGTAGTGCTTCTCCTCGAACTCGACCGGGCTGAGGTAGCCGAGCCGCTTCTGGATGAGCCGGCCGTTATGGAAGCCGTCGATGTACTCGAACAGCGCGAGGTTCGCCTCGGCCCTCGTGCCGAAGACGCGGCCGCGAACGCACTCAGTCTTGATCAGCATCCGCAGGTTCTCCGCGAGGGCGTTGACGTATGAGTCCCCGACCGACCCCGTGGACGCCTCATTTCCCGCCCGCACCAAGCGGGTTGAAGAACCCGTCGCACGTCGCGCACCAGGACACACCGCGCCCGGACAGTTCGTCCTCGCGCTCCAGGCCGAGCTTGCGGTATCCCGATCCGGTCGCGACGATCACGGCGCGCGCCCGGTGGACGGTACCGGCGCTGTCGGTGACTTCCTTGATCTCGCCGGTGAGGTCGACGGAGACGATGTCGTTGTCGATCATCTCGGCGCCGAACCGCTCGGCTTGGGCCCGCATGTTCTCCATGAGCTCGGGGCCCTGGACGCCTTCGGGGAAGCCGGGGAAGTTCTCCACCTCGGTCGTCGTGGTCAGGGAACCGCCCACGAAGATCGCACCACCGAAGACGAGGGGCTTGAGATCGGCACGGGCCGAGTAGAGAGCGGCGGTGTAACCGGCCGGGCCGAGCCGATGACGATGACCTTGCGGATCTCGTCGCTCACGCCGTCTTCTCCGGCGCGATCTCCTCGATGAGGCCCGCGACGAGCTTCTTGATCTCGTCGCGGATGGGCCGTACGGCCGCGACGCCCTGACCGGCCGGGTCCTCCAGCGCCCAGTCCAGGTACCGCTTGCCGGGGAAGACGGGGCAGGTGTCGCCGCACCCCATGGTGATGCACACGTCCGACTCCTTGACCGCGTCCACGGTCAGGATCTTCGGGGTCTCGGCGGAGATGTCGATGCCGACCTCGGCCATCGCTTCGACCGCTGCCGGGTTGACGGCGTCACCCGGGTTGGAACCGGCCGAGCGGACCTCGACACGGCCCCCGGCCAGGAGGGTCAGCCAGGCGGCGGCCATCTGGGAACGGCCGGCGTTGTGGACACAGACGAACAGCACAGAAGGCTTCTCGGACATCGGGGTCTCTCTTGTTCTCGCGACGAAATCAGGCACAAGTGACATCAGCACCCGGTGGCGTCAGCCGCCACTGATGTGAGAGTATCAGTCCATGATGACGTCAGTCGACACTGAACTGATCCGGGTGCTCGCGGACCCGATCAGGCTCAAGATCGTGACCCTGCTCGCCCGCGAGACGCTCTGCACCACGCACCTCGTGGAGGAGACCGGGGCCCGGCAGACCAACCTCTCCAACCACCTGAAGGTGCTGCGGGAGGCCGGAGTGGTGGAGACCGAGCCCTGCGGCCGGTTCACCTACTACAAGCTGCGCCCCGATGTCATCGCCCAGCTCGCCGGCCAGTTCACCGACCTGGCCGAGTCCGCTCGTACCGCCGCCGAAAACAAGAGGGCCTGTCCGTGACCCGCACCGAAACACCCGCGACCACCGAGGAAGCCTCCGTCGTCGCGAAACTCTCCACACTCGACCGCTTCCTCGCCGTATGGATCCTGCTCGCCATGGCCCTCGGCCTCGGCCTGGGCCGCCTGATCCCCGGCCTGAACGACGCGCTCGCCAAGGTCGAGATCGGCGGCATCTCCCTGCCCATCGCAGTCGGCCTGCTGATCATGATGTACCCGGTGCTGGCGAAGGTCCGCTACAACAAGCTCGACGCGGTCACCGGCGACCGCAAGCTCATGGCCTCGTCGCTGGTCATCAACTGGATCATCGGCCCGGCCATCATGTTCGCGCTGGCCTGGATCTTCCTGCCGGACCTGCCCGAGTACCGCACCGGCCTGATCATCGTCGGTCTCGCCCGCTGCATCGCCATGGTCATCATCTGGAACGACCTCGCCTGCGGCGACCGCGAAGCCGCCGCCGTCCTGGTGGCCCTCAACTCGGTCTTCCAGGTCATCGCGTTCGGCGTGCTGGGCTGGTTCTACCTCGACCTGCTGCCCGGCTGGCTGGGCCTGGGCGACGGAGAGGCACTCGACATCTCGATGTGGAGAATCGCCCTGAACGTCGCTATCTTCCTCGGCGTCCCCCTGCTGGCCGGCTTCCTCACCCGCCGCATCGGCGAGAAGAAGGTGGGCCAGGAGAAGTACGAGAACACCTTCCTGCCCAAGATCGGCCCCTGGGCCCTCTACGGCCTGCTCTTCACGATCGTCATCCTCTTCGCCCTCCAGGGGAAGACGATCACCTCGCAGCCGCTGGACGTGGTCCGGATCGCGCTGCCGCTGCTGGTCTACTTCGCGGTCATGTGGTTCGGCACCTTCTTTCTCGGCAAGGCCATCGGCCTGAACTACGACCGCACCGCCACCCTGGCCTTCACCGCCGCGGGCAACAACTTCGAGCTGGCCATCGCGGTCGCCATCGCCACCTTCGGCGTCACCTCCGGCCAGGCTCTCTCCGGTGTCGTCGGCCCGCTGATCGAGGTCCCCGTCCTGGTCGCGCTCGTCTACGTGTCGCTGGCCTGGCGCAAGAAGTTCACGGCCTCCCCGCTGAGTTCGTGAACCACCGCACACAGGTCGTGGTGATCGGCGGCGGCCAAGCTGGGCTCGCCGCCGGTTACCACCTGCGCCGCCTCGGCCTGGACTTCGTCATCCTCGATGCCCAGGCCGGGGCGGGCGGCGCCTGGCGGCACGCCTGGGAATCCCTGCACCTGTTCTCCCCGGCCGCCTACTCCTCACTGCCCGGACGCCCGATGCCCGGCCAGCCGGGTGAGACCTACCCGGACGCCGGGCACGTCGTCAGCTATCTCTCCGAGTACGAGGCACGCTACGAACTCCCCGTCCAGCGGCCGGTACAGGCGCGGGAAGTGCACCGGGACGGACGGAATCTGCGCGCGGTGACCGATTCAGGCGAGTGGACCGCCCGCGCCGCGGTCAGTGCGACCGGCACCCGGTGGCGACCCTTCCTCCCCGCGGTGCCCGGCAGGGCCGACTTCCACGGACGCCAACTGCACACCGTCGAGTACCACAGCCCGCGCGACTTCACAGGGCAGCGCGTCGTCGTCGTGGGCGGCGGCAACTCCGGCGCACAGATCGCCGCCGATCTCGCGTACGACACCGAGCTGACCTGGGTCACCCAGCGCCCGGCCCGCTTCCTCGCCGACGACATCGACGGCCGCGCCCTGTTCGACGCGGCCACCACCCGGCGCCGCGCGCTTGACCAAGGAGTGACGGACACCGGTGGCGTGGCGTCGCTGGGTGACATCGTCGCCGTGCCGCCCGTACGCGCGGCACGCGACGCCGGACTCCTCAAGGCCCAGCCGATGTTCAGCCGCCTCACCCCGGACGGCGTGCAGTGGGACGACGGCACCCGAGCCGACGCCGACGCCGTCATCTGGTGCACCGGCTTCCGTCCCGCCCTGTCCCACCTCGCACCGCTCGGGCTCCGAGGGCAGCGCGGGTACATCCCCACCCACGGCACACAGGCTGCGGGCGAACCCCGTCTGCACCTGCTCGGATACGGCGACTGGACCGGCCCCGCCTCCGCCACCCTCATCGGAGTCGGCCGCCCCGCGCGCGAAGCGGCCCGCCAGATCGCCGACCTGCTGCACTGACGGCACGGGGTGAACCGACATGGTGGGGGGAGAGTCAGGCCGCGGAGTGGTGGAGCATCTGTCCCATCGCGGCGACCACGGACGGTTCGACGCGGTAATACACCCAGGTGCCGCGGCGCTCGGAGCTGAGCAGCCCCGCTTCCCTGAGCTTCTTCAGGTGGTGGGAGACGGTGGGCTGGGAGACACCGACGTCGGAGATGTCGCAGACGCACGCCTCTCCGCCCTGGTGCGAGGCGACCGCCGAGAACAGTCGCAGACGCACCGGGTCACCGAGCGCCTTGAACATCGCCGCGGTGCGCACCGCTTCCTCTTGTGTGAGAGGGCGCTCATTCAGCGGCGGGCAGCACGGCACCACCTGCGGCTCCAGCAATGGCAGCACCTTTGCATTCGACATACGTCTATGTTGACACACATCGAAGTAATACCCCAGGGGTTGCCGCACCGCCCGCTAGGCCCGGCCGAGCTGCCGCATGAGCCGTTGGGCTACGCGCTGCGCGTCCCGGCCGACACCTCGCAGCGACGCCGAGGACAAACTGCGCTGCCACTCCAGACCCACAAAGGCGAGGCCGGGCTGCGTGAGGGACATGCCGTCGCGGTGGTGGCTGGTCCGAATGTCCGCCCCCAGGCGGCCGGCGTAGCGGAGCAGGTAGTCGACGACCTCGTCGCGGTGTGGGTACCTCTCGGAGTCTCCACCGAAGGGCAGGCCGGGCAGCGAGCTGTACCGGGCCGGGGAGAACAGGGTGAGGCTGTCGTCATAGTGCGGCCAGGACCCGGCGGGCCGGTCGGATGCCTCCAGGATGACGGGCTTCAGCCCGTGCCCGAGAAGGGCGTGCGCGGTGGCGAGGCCGGACTGCCCACCAGGACTCTTCGACGCCCCCACCTCCGAACAGACCGCCGGCGGAGGCTGCTGCGCCCCCGCAGCCGCCCTCGTGCGGATCGGCCCCGCCGCCCCGGCCCCGACGACGCAAGAGGCTCCGGCGGGCGGCTGCTGCGAGTCGTGACCGCCCTCAGCGCCCGCGAACGTGGCGCCGCGACCGGAACTGGGGACCGGTCGCGACCCCGCGCCGTGCTCCCGGCACTGTGCGCCACGCAGATCACCAGCTGGGGGATCGTCTACTACGCCTTTCGGGTACTGAACCCGCAGATCACCGCCAGCACTGGTTGGTCGAGCGGTTCGACCACGGCCGCGTTCTCCGCCGCCCTGCTCGTCTCCGCCATCGCCGGGATCCGCGTCGGCCGGATCATCGACCAGCGGGGCCCCCGCACCGTCATGACCGCCGGCTCGATCCGCGGTGTGATCAGCATCCTGATCGTGGCCGCGGCCCCGTATCTTCCGGTGTTCCTCGCCGGTTGGATGCTGTCCGGGCTCGCCATGGCAGCCACGTTCTACCAGCCGGCCTTCGCCGCCCTCACCCAATGGTGGGCCCCCGACCACGTCCGCGCCCTCACGATCGTCACACTGGCCGGCGGGCTGGCCTCCACAGTCTTCGCGCCGTTGACGGCCATGCTCTCCGGTCATCTGTCCTGGCGCATGACCTACGCCGTACTCGCCCTGGTCTCGCCGCCGTCACTGTTCCCGGCGCACGCGCTCGCCCTCAACGCGCCGTGGCCGAAGACCCCGGACACCCCCGCCCGTGCCAACGGCAGCGCGGGCACGGTGGAGCGCAGCCAACGGTTCTGGATGCTGGCCACCGCCCTGACGCTGTCCGCGTTTACCGTCTATGCCGTGGTCGTCGCCCTGGTCCCGCTCTTTCTGGAGCGCGGCTACTCGACCACTGAGGCAGCCTGGGCCCTCGGCCTGGGCGGCGCGGGGCAGACCCTCGGCCGCACCCTCCATGCCACGCTCGCCCGCCGTACGACAGCGAGGGCGCGTACCGCCCTGCTGATCGCGCTCGGTGGGCTGGCCACAGCCGCCGTCGGGCTCGTCCCGGGGCCGTACGCCCTGCTGGTCGCCCTGTCGATGGCGGCCGGGACCATCCGCGGAAACCTCACGCTCCTCCAGGCCACCGCGATCACCGATCGATGGGGAACCAGCCACTACGGACGCCTGTCCGGGCTCCTCACCGCGCCCACCACAGCCGCCGCCGCACTGGCCCCATTCGCGAGCGCCGCCCTCACCGGACCTGTGGGCGGCTACCCGCAGATGTTCGCCGTGCTCGCCCTCGTCTCCGGGCTCGCAGCGCTCATCAGCCTCAGCACGAAGCCTTCTCCAACGTCATGTTGAGGCGTGTTTGAGGACTGTCACTCGTGTCCAGAGCAACATGGTGCTGGATCACGCGGCGGCATTCAACGTGAAGCCTGCGCCCGCGCAGTGCTCTCCCCGTCGGCTACCCCCGCACAGGAGCGCTCGCCCAGATGGGCGCGGGTCCGCTCCAACCGCGCCCCCGCTTCTCATCGGTGAGCAGGTTCCTGGCGAAACTCCTGAACCCAGGGAACCGATGGACGTTCCGCGAGCCGGTCACGGACCTCGACAGGGACTCGGATCAAGGCACCAGTCACACAGCGCCGCACAGCACCTCCGAGAATCCGCCCCATGGGCCCACCTCACGTGCCCCAGGCCCAGGAGATCTCCGGGGACCGCCGTCCCACCGCCGGGTGGGACGGCAGTCAGCTGACGCTCCGCCCAGCGGCGTTCGTCTGCCACTCGCGGCCGATGGAGCGCAGCAGCGCCGGGTAGACCCCGACGTACCGGAAGGGCTTGACGGCGGCCATGTAGAGGGCGCCGAACAGCCCGTTCGGCTTGACCAGGACGGCCATCTGACCGCGGTGGCCGCCGACGCCGTCCGGGACCCAGCCGATGTGCATCACCGCGTGCACGGTCTTGTTGCCCATCTCGGCGGCCCACTCGTCGTCCCTCTGGTAGAGGGAAGTGAACGGGGACGAGCCGAGGTCGGGGCCCTGAGGGCCCTCACGAAGGTCCGCCGGCAGCCGGTCGCGCAGGGAAGGCAGCCGGGCGCCGACGCCTGCGGCGGACTCGTCCCAGCCGAGCAGCGCTCCGAGCTTCCAGCGGATGGCGAAGAGCGCGCGGGAGACGGCTCCTTCTCCGTTCACCCCGCCCCTCATTCCCTCGGCGAGCTGGCGCACCAGCCGATCGAGGTCGTCGGGCCCGCCGGGGGTGGGCATCGCCCACACGTCCTCGGTCGTGAAGTCGTCGGCGATCTCGTGGATCCGCCAGGGGCGGTCGGTGTGGGCGGTTCGGGGAAGTCGCATGAGCAGACCCCATATCTATACGGTGGCGTACAGATGGAGCGTAGACCCGTATATACGCCGCCGTATACTCGGCCGGGACGTGAGGAGGCACACACCATGGGCGCGACCCGCACGCCACGCGGCAAGTGGATCGAGGAAGGCTTGCGGGCACTGGTCTCGGGCGGTCCGGAAGCCGTCAGGATCGAGGCTCTGGCGCAGGCGCTCGGCGTCAGCAAGGGCGGCTTCTACGGGCACTTCCGCAACCGTGGCGCGCTGCTCACCGAAATGCTCGACACCTGGGAGTACGAGGTCGCCGATGGCGTGATCGAGCAGGTCGAGAGCGACGGGGGGCACGCCAGGGCCAGACTGGAGCGACTGTTCGCCGCCGCCGCCACCGACGGGCCGGTGCGCGGCACCACCGCCGACATCGCGGTCCGCGACTGGGCCCGCCGGGACCCGGCCGTCGCCGAGCGCCTGCGCCGAGTCGACAACCGTCGCATGGACTACCTGCGCTCCCTGTTCTCCTCCTTCTGCCCCGACGAGGACGAGGTCGAGATCCGCTGCCTGCTCGCCGTCTCGGTGCGCATCGGCAACCACTTCAACGCCGCCGACAACGGCAAGCGCAGCCGCGCGGAAGTGATGGAGCTGGTCAGGCAACGGCTGCTGGAGTAGCCGGAGGCCCGGTGCGGTGTCGCCCACGCCAGGCCTCCTGCGAGTCGGCGACCGGGTACCGGTCCGGCGTGGCCGATGGGCATTCCCGGCCTTCGAGGCGCTGGTCGTCTACGCACGCGAGTCGGGAGCGCCGGTTTGCTTCCACCCGTACAGGGACATCCCGCCCGGGTCGGCGATGGATCCGGCGAGGCCTGCCGCCGAATAGGGGAGCAGATCGGCGGGGACCGCATCGATGCGGAACCACTGCAGGGCCGAGCATTGGACGGTTCGAGATTCTCCGGTCCGCCGTCCCACCGGGCGACGTGGAAGAAGAAACCGAGATGATCTCCGGGCGCCCCGTCGTCCCGGACGCAACTCGCCCGGCCGTCGGCCACGGGCCGTTCATGCGCCGGCCAGGACCCCTCCAGGCCGAACTTGTCCGGGAGCTGGAGCCCCGCGGCGCCGACGAGGCGCTGTCCGGTCCCACGACGAACACCCCTGCGGCCCTGTGACCGCCCCACACGTCCGACCGCCACGCCCCGACACGTACACAGGAGGAACCGTGTCCGCCGCCCCCCGCACTTCCATGTCCACCGCACACTTCGACCAGGCGTACCGGGTCAGGACTGATCCCTGGGGCACCCTGCACAAGACCTGTGCGCGCGAGAAGTTCACCGACACTGTGTCCCTCCTCCCCGCCGGGCGCTTCGGCTCCGCGCTGGAGATCGGGTGCGGCGTCGGCGCCCTCACCCGGCTCCTGGAACCGCACTGCGACAGCGTGCTCGCCACCGACTGCTCCGGTGCGGCAATCGAGCAGGCCAGGAGTAACTGTGCCGACCTGGGCAATGTCTCGTTCGCCACGCTGCGGGTCCCCGAGGGGCTGTCCTGCCAAAGCGCGGATCTCGACCTCGTCGTTACCGCATCGGCGTAACTCAGTCGGTCCCCCGGAATATGTGCTGGTCGGGGTCGTCCAGGTCCTCACCGGCCAGGAGCACCGGCCGCACCGGGCGCTGGGGACCGGCTGTCCATGGCGCGAGCGTGAGCGGGCGTGGGAGCGGGAGCGGGAGCGGGGAGTCGTCGTGATCGAGCATGAGGTTCGGCATGGGGCCTCCCGTGTTCATGTCGCCGCCCCCACGGGGTGTGCCTGCGGGGCCGGCCGGGCTTCTGCCGCTGCGGCACCGCCGCAGCGCGCGCGAGGAGGCACTCCTCCAGGAATCCGCAGACCCGCAGGTGGTACGTACGGGCCGCCCAGCCGAGGCTGATGTTGTGGCCGGCGTCGGGCTGGTGGTCGACTCTCACCGGTGCCGATGTGAGCGGCCGGGTCAGGGCCGCCACGGCTTCCTCGTCGTACCGCCACCACTGCTCCTGCTTGGCGAACGTGAAGCGGACGGGGACCCGTACCCGTGCGGCCACCTCCGGATACAGCGCCGGCCACAGCGGCCCCTGCGCCGCCTCGATCTCCGGGACCGGGGAGACCAGCGCCTGCCCCAGCCGGAAGGCGTCCGGCGGGTAGAGGCGCAGGGCGCCCCAGTGCTTGCGCCAGTCGCCCTGACCGTCGGGGCCGGGCAGTTGGTGCGGCGCGACGGCGAGGCGGTTGCCGAGCCCGGAGATGTCCATGCCGATCAGTACGTCGCCGAACGCGTCGGCGGCCGACAGGGCGAGCTTGCCCCCGTCACTGTGGGCGACGAAGAACAGGCCGGCTCCGGTGTCGTGCCGCGCCGAGAAGTCGGCCAGCGCGGCACGCAGGACCGGAGCCGAATCCTCCAGGGCAAGGCCGCGGGGAAGCCGCGCGGCGGAGACTCCGTATCCGGGCCGGTCGACGGCCAGCACGGTGTAGCCGAGCTGGGCTCCCAGGGCGAGGAGGGAGAGGCCGGGGCGGGCACGGTTGTCTAAGTAGCCGGCGCGCATGCCTCCCCCGTGCAGGGCGACGACGACCGCACGCGGCGCCTCGTCCACCGGCTCGGCGAGCAGGGCGGACAGGGTGAAGCCATCGGCGTGCAGTGCGGTTGCGCGGATCTGCGGTGCTGCGGCGACGGGCGACAGCTGAGGCATCGGATCGGAACTCCTTTCGCGCGAGCGGACGGTGGGACAAGGACTGCGGGGCGAGGGCTCAAGGGACGGGAGCGGTCGCCCCCGGGAGCCACGGGCCGGAAGCCCGGCTCGGGGCGTGCCGCTCAGGGCGTGCGGCTTCCCGATCCGTGCCAGTCGCGCGGGTCGCGGTGCGGCGCCGCTCGTTCGGGACGGCGCCAGCCGGCTACAGCAGGGACTCGGATCATGGCATCAGACACACATCCCGACCAGAAAGCAGCCGCCCGCCCCCTTGCGAGAGGCCTAGGAGATCCGCAGGAGAGTGGCAGCTCCCCCGGAGCCCCAGAAAATAGGGCCTACCGCCGCTCTCGTCAGCACCAGCGTGCTGGCATGTCCTCACGGCAAACAACACAAAAAGACCCCTCCAACCGCGTTTCCGCAGGTCAAAGGGGTCTGATCTTGTGGAGCCTAGGAGATTCGAACTCCTGACATCTGCCTTGCAAAGGCAGCGCTCTACCAACTGAGCTAAGGCCCCTCGAAAGGTGGACATGACCGGTCAAAGACACACCGTGACCACCGCCGCAGAACAGAGTACCGGTTGTACCCCCCGATCCTGCAAAAAGGATGGGGACTCCCGGTTGGTGACCACTCTCCGTAGGATGCTCGGCGAGGTTCGCAGCAGCGAAGGGGAGACGCAATGGACGCAGCGCAACAAGAGGCGACGGCAAGAGCCAGAGAGCTTCAGCGCAATTGGTACGGGGAGCCGCTGGGGGCGCTCTTCCGTCGGCTGATCGATGATCTGGGGCTGAACCAGGCCAGGCTCGCCGCGGTGCTTGGCCTGTCCGCACCCATGTTGTCCCAGCTGATGAGCGGCCAGCGCGCCAAGATCGGCAATCCGGCCGTCGTGCAGCGCGTCCAGGCCCTGCAGGATCTGGCGGGGCAGGTCGCCGACGGCAGTGTGAGCGCGGGGGAGGCCACCGACCGGATGGAAGAGATCAAGAAGTCCCAGGGTGGTTCGGTGCTCAGCAACACCGGCTCGACCACGGCCAGTTCCGGAGCGCCGACCGTACGCCGTGTGGTGCGCGAGATTCAGTCGCTGCTGCGCTCGGTGGCCGCCGCCGGCGACATCATCGATGCGGCGGACACCCTCGCACCGACCCACCCGGAACTGGCAGAGTTCCTCCGGGTGTACGGCGCCGGGCGCACCGCTGACGCGGTGGCTCACTACGAGGCGCATCAGAGCTGACGGGGTCGGTCCGGCAGGGTCCGCGAGGGCCTGCCGGAATCCGGCCGAAGGCGTAGGCAGCGGACCGGGGAGCGGGCACAGCACAATGGGTGAGATCTTCGCTGGTCGGTACGAGTTGATCGACCCGATCGGACGCGGTGGAGTGGGCGCCGTCTGGCGGTCCTGGGACCACAGGCGACGCCGCTATGTGGCGGCCAAGGTCCTGCAGCAGAGCGACGCACACACGTTGCTGCGTTTCGTGCGCGAGCAGGCGCTGAGGATCGACCATCCGCATGTCCTCGCCCCGGCCAGCTGGGCCGCGGACGACGACAAGGTGCTGTTCACCATGGAACTGGTGAGCGGGGGCTCACTGGCCCATGTGATCGGCGACTACGGCCCGCTCCCGGCCCGCTTCGTCTGCACCCTGCTGGACCAGCTCCTCTCCGGTCTCGCCGCGGTGCACGCGGAAGGTGTCGTGCACCGCGACATCAAGCCGGCCAACATCCTGCTCGAGGCCACCGGCACCGGCAGGCCGCATCTGCGGCTGTCCGACTTCGGCATCTCCATGCGCAAGGGCGAGCCCCGCCTCACCGAGACCAACTACGTGGTGGGGACGCCCGGTTACTTCGCGCCCGAGCAGATGACGGGCGCCGAGCCGGACTTCCCTGCCGACCTCTTCGCGGT
Organism: Streptomyces sp. H27-C3; assembly: GCF_030063415.1. GTDB lineage: Bacteria > Actinomycetota > Actinomycetes > Streptomycetales > Streptomycetaceae > Streptomyces. The sequence goes on from NZ_JASITA010000008.1 coordinate 211,406, forward strand.
CGGTCTGGTCGCGCTCTATCTGCTCCAGGGGCAGAAGCCCGACTCCCAGGCCCTGGTGGAGCACTTCGCCACCTACGGCACCCCGGGCGCCCCGCAGGGCATCGAGGAGCCGCTGTGGCAGGTCATCGCCGGGATGCTGCAGCCCGACCCGCAGGCCAGGTTCCGTACGGCGACGGGCGCGCGCAAGGCGTTGACCGCGGCCGTCGAGATGCTGGCCGAGCCGGGTCCGGGCGACGACCCGGTGGAGGTCTTCGACCAGATCGGGCCACTGCCGGAAGGTTTCGGCACCGCGGGCCCCGAGACACCGCAGGCGACCCCGACCCCGGGCATCCCGAACCACGTACAGACCCAGAGCCCGCAGGCCCACGTACAGAACGGCCCGCAGGCCCCCGCTCCGCAGGCGCCGCCGATGTCGGAGACGGGCAGCTTCCACCTCGCCCCGCCGCCGCGGCAGCCGTCCACTCCCCCCACCCCGACGCCCACGTCCACCTCCGTGCCGGCGCACGCGTCCGCTCCCCGCTTCGACGCCGCGCAGCACCAGGCCCCCACGTCCGGGGTGCAGTACGGACAGCCCCTCACTCGCCCCTACACCGCTCCGGAGGCGCTCGCCCCGCAGGCAGGCGCGTACGCCCCCGCGTACAACAACGCAGCGCACGCCCCCGCGCAGGCACCCGCCCGGGCCCCGCGAAAGCGGCCGGGACCGCCCCCGAAGGTGACGGTCCCGGTGCTGCTTCTCGCTCTGGTCTGCTTCGCGGTGGGCATCTGGGCGCTGACCCAGAGCTGACCCGGCGGGCAGCCCGCGGGCAGTCGGCCACGGGCTGCCCAACAGCCTTCTACCAACCGGCCGGCGGCCCGTACTGCGGTGGTGTTCCGTTGCCGGGGCCGGGGTCCGCGGGACCGGCCGCCGCGCGGCGCCTGGCGACCAGCATCCACCCGCCGAGGCCGAGCACCAGCACGGTGCCCGCGCCGATCCCCGCGGCCCCGACGAGCCGCATCGTGTCGCTCTTCTCCGCCCCCGGCGTGGACTGCCCGCTCGCCGCCTGGTCCCGGTCGTCGTCGCTGACCTGGAACTCCCCGGCGGGACCGGCGTAAGCGGGCGCCTGCTTGGCGTCACCCTTGACGTTCAGCCGCAGCGTCAGCCCCAGCGCCTTCGCCCCGAACGGTTTCTCCACGGCGGGGTTGAGGCTGACCCGCAGGTAGTACCAGCCCGCGAACCGCATCGCGTTCACGGTTTCCTTCGAGTCGTACCGGTTCTCGTACGCCACGGGCGGCAGCGGATCCAGCTCCGCCGACTTCGGCTTTCCGTCGTACGCGAGGTTGTTGTCGCTGTCGACGAGCCCCCGCGCCGGGTTGTAGAGCGACACCGCGAGCGCGCTGGGCACGTAACCCTCGCCCGTGGAGCTGCTCAGGTCTGCGCTGACGAACAGCTGCTGCCCCCAGTCGACCGGCACCTTGTAGAAGCGGGTCTCACCCGGCTTCAGCTTGTCGCGCCACTCGCCCTGCTCAAGCCCGGGGGCGTTGAAGAAGCTCGTGCCGCCCTTGCGGTCGCGCGGGGCGCCGGCCGGCGGCGCGGGGGACGCCCTGGGCCAGTTCTCGGGCGCCGCCGTCGGCCCGGCGCCCTTCAGCGCCGGTTCAGTCACATGCCGGATCTCCAGGTCCCACGGCTCGCTGGAGGAAGTGGCCTCGCTGGTCCGCTCGATGAGGACGTAGTACGTGTCCGCTCTCTGGCAGGACGTGCTGTCCTTCTCGATGGTCCGCGACGCGTAGGTGCCGATGGGCCGCGCGAACTCCGCGTTGAACTGAGCGTTGTCGTAACCGCACGAGCTGCTGTCGCGGTCCTGGAGTGTCACCTTCAGCTCGTCGGCGTACGCGACCTTCGTACCCAGTTCGGGCACCGCCGTCGCCGACACATACGCGTGGGACTTCGCGTCGAGGACCACCCGGTAGAAGAGCTTGCCACCGGGCTTGATGGAGTCCTTGTACGTCTCCCCGGCCTTCAGCTGCTCGGCGTCGGTATTGACCTCGCGGCCCTTGACCGGCTTCGCGGACGGCTCGAAGGCGTACGGGCTGGGCGTGCCCGCCGCCCACGCCTGCGCCGACAGCGCCGCCACCGCACATAGCGCCGCCACCACGGCCGGCGCCGTTCCACCCCTGCTGCGCTGCCTCTTCACGCGCCACCCCTCGTCGTCGCCTTGGCTGCCCTGCGCCGCACCGTGACGAACACGAGCCCCGCGAGCAGGACGACCGCGCCGCCCACTGCCGCGGCGGTCGCGATGCCGGTCCATCCTGCCCCGGCGGCCCCACCGCTGTCTCCGGGGGCCGCCGCATCACCCTTCTTGTCCGCTTCGCCCCCCGCGTCACCCCCCGCGTCGCCGTCCGCCTTCGCGAGCGCCGGCGCGTCGTGCTGCGGGCCGGCCAGCTCCCGGCCGGCCACATCCACCCGCAGGACCACGCCGATCGCCGCGTTCTCGGCGAACTTGGCGGCGTTCGGGCCGAGCGACACGGCGACGTAGTACTCGCCCGCCGCGCGCACCGGAACCACCTGGGTCGCCGACTCCCAGCGGTTCGTCCACGTCACCGGGACGGTGCCGAGATCGACCGCGGCCGGCTTACCGCTGTACATCCGGTGCTCGTTGAACTCACTGCCGCCACCGATCGGCTTGCGGCCCGCGCTGAACGCGGCGGTGTCGACGAAGCTGAAGTCCGATCCGCCCTCCTCCAGCGTCGGTTCGTTCCCGAAGTCCACGGCGTAGCGCAGCTGTTGGCCCCAGCCGACCTTCACCTTGTACCAGCGGGTCTGGGCGGGCAGCAGCTTGTCGCGCCACACACCCTTGTCCAGGGTCCGCGCGTCGTTGAAGCCCGTGCCGCCCTCGATGTCCTTCGGATCGCCCGCCGGAGGCATGGCGTCCCTGCCCGCCGCGCCGTACTCGGTCGCGGACTGTGCGGGCACCGTGCCCTTGGCGAGCGGCTTCTCGGTCCCGTAGCGCAACTCGAAGGGCCAGCGCGCCCGGTCGGAGCCCGCGGCGCTGGTGCGGTGCACGGACAGCAGATACTTCCCGGCCGGATCGCAGGACCGGCCACCGTCGGCGGACGGGACGCGGCTGACCGCGGTGCTGAGCACCATCGCGCCCTCGTCCTGCGCGAAGTTCTCCCGCGCGCTGTCGCAGGTCGAGCCGAACTTCCCGGTGGCGGTCAGCTCCAGCTCGATCCCGTCCCCGTACGCGGCCTTGACGCCCGGCTGCGGCACGGCAGTCACCGCGAGGTCCGCGGCGGACCCGGCGTCGAGCCCGGCGGCGTACCAACGGGTCTCACCGGGGCCGATGGTGTCGGTGTACTGGCCGGGCCCGATCCCGGCCGCGCCACTCACGCTCGCCCCGCCCTCGACGCGCTCACCCATGAACCGGTAGCCGTGCGCGGACAGTTGGGAGGCGCGCTGCAACTGACGGGCCAGCGCCTCGGCGTCAGGAGCGTCGTAGTACGAGCCGTGCCCGGCCTCCGCGACGCATTCCAGCTGCTCCCTGGCCTTGCCGCGCACCTGGAAACCGATGGCGTCGATCCGCAGATCCACCCCGTCCTCACCGAGCTGCCTGGCGACCTCACAGGGCTGTGGAGTACCGCAGTTGTCCTCACCGTCGGAGATCAGCAGGATCGTGCGCCGACCCAGCGACCTCTCGGCGGGCTCGGGCAGGTCCTGTGCGGCCTTGCGCAGCGACAGCCCGATGGGAGTGTCCCCCTTGGGCTGTACGCCGTCCACGGCCCGTTTCATGGCGTCCCGGTCCAACGGCTGTACGGGCCGCACCAGCCGGGTGTCCGTGCAGCCCTTGGGCCGGTCCGCGCCGTACACCCGAAGGCCGGTCGGATAGCCGTCCGGCAACGTGTCGACCACCGTGGACACGGCTCCGCGGGCGGACTCCATCCGCGTACGTCCCGTGCCGTCGTCGTCCGCCATGGAGCCCGACGAATCGAGCACCATCACCAGGCTGCTCCCGCCGGCCGCCTCCTGCGCGGGTGCGGCGACGGCGGGCAGCGGGCCCGCCGTCGCCGCCACCGGACCGAGCAGTATTGCGCCCATCAGCGCGACCGCCGTACGGCGGCCCCATCGTGCCTTCACCCGTTCCCCCTCAACCAAGACCGCGCTTTGCTCTCGCAAGCTAGTGATTTGCGTAGGCTAATTCAAGGGCGGGGCGTCACGGTCCCGCAACAGCTCACCCGACCCACCAGAAACCCACCAGAAACCCCCGGACAGCACAAAACCCCGGCCGCTCTGCGACCGGGGCAAGTGTTCAGAATGCTGGCTGCTGGCTCTCACACACCCGAACCTGCGGGCACGGAGTCAGTCGCCTCCGTCCACAGATCCTGCTCGGCGCGATCCGCCTGGATCTGGCGGTACACGAGGAGCCCGCCGATGGCGGCCAGTGCGACCAGGAGAAGCTTCTTCACCGCGCGACCTCGTCTTTCCTTGGCGTAGGGGACTTCTGGCGCCCGACTATACACACCGACCGATATCGATCAGTGACCTAGTTCCGACCCAACTCGCGCCCGGCACAAAGCAATCAACTCCACCCCTCTGCCCCCTCCTATGCGAAAGGACCTGGCCGCAGAGCCCATTCCCCCAACCGAGTGGTGTTCATCAGAAGAACTGCGCAACGCGTGCGTCGCTCGCCCTGATCCCCACGTTGCGCGCACATCATCTGAAAGGTAAGCAAACCGCACCACCTGAAAGTGAGAAAGCCATGGCCGTCATCAAGGTCAGCAGGATGTGGACCGCCTTCATCGCCGGACTCTTCGCCCTCCTCGCCACCCTGGGGCTGAGCACCGCGGCCACCGCCGCCGCGGCCCCCACTCAGACGGCGCAGGAGCCGACCGCGCACACCACCGGGCGCACCGCACCGGCGACGGTACCGGCGGCCCGCCGGGCCGGCGCCCTGGAGCGCTCAATGCCGCCCACCATGAAGCAGCGCATCCGCGCCGAGGCCCACGGCGCCTCCCCGTCCTCCCGCAACCGCTCGCTGAACCTCGCCGGGACCCCGCAGCCGGACCTCACCGAGACGGACGCACTCCTCGCCGGATAGCGGGAGCAGCACCGCGTACGCCGGCAGTCAGCAGCCAGCAGTCGCACCACAGACAACAGCCCGACAGACCGACGGACCGACAGACGGCCCACGCAGCAACGCAAGGAGCGCCGCAATGAAGGCCAGGCCGATGTGGACCGCGCTCATCACAGCCCTCTTCGCACTCCTCGCCGCCCTGGGGCTGAGTACGGCGGCCACCGCCGCCCAGCAGCCCGCCACAGCGAGCGCCCCGACCAGCAGCCACCCCGCAGCCGAGGCCGCCTCAGCGGCCGTCACCTGGTCCCCGGCGCACGAACAGTCGGTCCCGCCCACCATGAAGCAGCGCATCCGAGCCGAGGCCCACGGCGCCTCCCCGAGCTCCCGGCACCTGCCGCGCGAGCTGGGCGACGTACAGCGGCCGGACCTCGGACAGATCGCAGCGGCAGCAACTCCCACAACGTGAGACGGACCACACCGGCGGGCGGCACATACGTGCCGTACCAACGAGCGCATCAATGAGGCGCACAAAAGTGCCGCACACCCGAAGACGTACACCCGAGCCGCACGGACGAAGCCGTAGAACCCGAGCCACACACGGACCGGTCGGAAAGCGCCCCGCAAGGGAACGCAGAAGGCCGGCAGATCCTGAGATCTACCGGCCTTTGGACCTTGCGGTCCTCGCGGTGGGGCTAACAGGATTTGAACCTGTGGCCTCATCCTTATCAGGGATGCGCTCTAACCAACTGAGCTATAGCCCCGCGCTGCCCCTGAAGATTAGCGCACCTCAGTGGCAGGTCCAAAATCGGATTCCGAGCGGTGCTACTCGTCTTCCGCGAGCGTCAGCTCGACGCCGCCGACGAAGCCGGCCGACAGGTTGTAGATGAAGGCACCGAGCGTCGCGAGCGCGGTCGCCAGCACCACGTCGATCATCGCGATGACCGACGTGAAGATCAGGACACGCGGCAGCGACAGGAAGGACTGCAGGTCGAAGCCGTTGCTCTCGTTCGAGCCCGTTGCCTCGCTGATCGTCCCGCCCACCGTGGAAAAGACGCCCATCGCGTCCATCACCATCCACAGCACCGCCGCCGCGACCACCGTGCAGATGCCCAGCGCGATGGACAGCAGGAAGCTGACCTTCATCACCGACCACGGGTCGGCCTTGGCCACCCGCAGCCGTGCCTTGCGGGTGCGCGGCGTCGTACGCGCACCCGTGCGCGGCAGACGTACCGCCGCCGTGCCCTGCTGAGCGGCCGGACCGGCCTGCCCGGCGCGCTGCTGCCCGGCCTGCGTAGCGCCGGGCTTCTCGCCGCCCTGTGGCGTGGCGTACGCCTGGGGCGGGTGATAGGGCTGCGACTGCCCCTGCCCCGACTGCTCACGCTCACTGGGCAACGGCCCGTTCGCGTACGCGTCGTACTGCTTCGGCTGAGGCCCTCTGGTATCCGTCACAGTCCCCCCTTGGGAGTCCGCGGCAGAGCCACGGGCACCAGGTGCTCCAGCTCCGGAAGCGGCCGCTCCGGCGCCCGTGGGTCCACTCACGTCTTACTCCTCGTGCTCCCCGACCGAGGGCTGTGCGCCCTCGACGGCATCGGCAGACTCGACCGCATCGCCCTCGACCGCATCGACGACCGCCCCATCGGGACCGTCGACCTCCTCGGCCTCGCGACCGGCTTCAGCGTTGCGCGCGATGCCGACGACGGCATCACGCTTGCCCAGGTTGATCAGTTGGACGCCCATGGTGTCACGGCCCGTCTCCCTGACTTCGTTGACTCGCGTACGAATCACGCCACCGCCGAGAGTGATGGCGAGGATTTCGTCCGTCTCCTCGACCACCAGCGCGCCGACCAGCGAGCCACGGTCCTCCACGATCTTGGCGGCCTTGATACCCAGACCACCGCGACCCTGGACCCGGTACTCATCGACAGGAGTCCGCTTCGCGTACCCACCGTCGGTGGCAGTGAAGACGAAAGTACCTGCTCGCACGACATTCATCGAGAGCAGTTCGTCGCCCTCACGGAAACTCATGCCCTTGACGCCCGAAGTGGCGCGCCCCATCGGCCGCAGCGCGTCGTCGGTCGCGGTGAAGCGGATCGACTGCGCCTTCCTGCTGACCAGCAGCAGATCGTCATCGGACGAGACCAGTTCGGCACCGATCAGCTCGTCGTCGCTGCCGTCCGCGGTCTCCCGCAGATTGATCGCGATGACACCGCCCGCACGCGGCGAGTCGTAGTCCTTCAGCGGCGTCTTCTTCACCAGACCACCCTTGGTGGCCAGAATCAGATACGGCGAAGCGGAGTAGTCCCTGATCGCCAGGATCTGCGCGATCTGCTCGTCCGGCTGGAAGGCCAGCAGGTTCGCGACGTGCTGACCGCGCGCGTCGCGGCCCGCGTCGGGCAGCTCGTACGCCTTCGCCCGGTAGACCCGGCCCTTGTTCGTGAAGAACAGCAGCCAGTGGTGCGTCGTCGACACGAAGAAGTGGTCGACGATGTCGTCTTCCTTCAGCTTCGTGCCGCGCACGCCCTTGCCGCCGCGCTTCTGCGAGCGGTAGTCGTCCGTCTTCGTCCGCTTCACATAGCCGCCACGCGAAATGGTGACGACGATGTCCTCCTCGGCGATCAGGTCCTCGATGGACATGTCACCGTCGAAGGGCACCAGCTTCGAGCGCCGGTCGTCGCCGAACTTGTCGACGATCGCCGCGAGCTCCTCGCTGATGATCTGCCGCTGCCGCTCCGGCGACGCGAGGATCGCGTTGTACTCATTGATCTTCGACTGCAGCTCGTCGTGCTCCGCGACGATCTTCTGGCGCTCCAGGGCGGCCAGTCGGCGCAACTGCATCTCCAGGATCGCGTTCGCCTGGATCTCGTCGATCGACAGCAGGCCCATCAGGCCCTCGCGCGCCACATCGACCGTCTGGCTGCGCCGGATCAGCGCGATGACGTCGTCGATCGCGTCCAGCGCCTTGAGCAGGCCGCGCAGAATGTGCGCCCGCTCCTCCGCCTTGCGCAGCCGGAACTTCGTCCGCCGGACGATGACCTCGATCTGGTGCGTCACCCAGTGCCGGATGAACGCGTCGATCGACAGCGTGCGCGGCACCCCGTCGACGAGCGCCAGCATGTTCGCGCCGAAGTTCGTCTGCAGGTCGGTGTGCTTGTAGAGGTTGTTCAGTACGACCTTGGCTACGGCGTCGCGCTTGAGCACGACGACCAGGCGCTGGCCGGTACGCGAGGACGTCTCGTCCCGGACATCCGCGATGCCGCCGACCTTGCCGTCCTTCACCAGGTCGGCGATCTTCTGCGCGAGATTGTCCGGATTCGTCTGGTACGGAAGCTCCGTGACCACCAGGCACTGACGGTTCTGGATCTCCTCGACCGCGACGACGGCGCGCATCGTGATCGAGCCGCGGCCCGTCCGGTACGCCTCCTCGATGCCCTTGCGTCCCACGACCAGCGCGCCGGTCGGGAAGTCGGGGCCCTTGATGCGCTCCAGAAGCGCGTCCAGCAGCTCCTCGTGCGAGGCCTCCGGGTGCTCCAGGTACCACTGCGCGCCGGCCGCCACCTCCCGCAGATTGTGCGGCGGGATGTTGGTTGCCATGCCGACCGCGATGCCCGCCGAGCCGTTGACCAGCAGGTTCGGGAAGCGCGCCGGCAGGACCGTTGGCTCCTGGTTACGGCCGTCGTAGTTGTCCTGGAGGTCGACGGTGTCCTCGTCGATGTCGCGGACCATCTCCATGGACAGCGGCATCATCTTGCACTCGGTGTACCGCATGGCGGCGGCCGGGTCATTGCCCGGGGAACCGAAGTTGCCGTTGGAGTCCACCAGCGGCATGCGCATCGACCAGTGCTGCGCGAGGCGCACCAGTGCGTCGTAGATCGAGGAGTCGCCGTGCGGGTGGTACGTACCCATGACGTCACCGACGACACGGGCGCACTTGTAGAAGCCCTTCTCGGGCCGGTACCCGCCGTCGTACATCGCGTACAGCACACGGCGATGTACGGGCTTGAGCCCGTCCCGTACATCCGGCAGCGCACGCGACACGATGACGGACATCGCGTAGTCGAGATACGAGCGCTGCATCTCCGTCTCGAGCCCCACGGGCTCCACCCGCATGCCAACGGCAACGGGCGGCTCTTCGGGTGTCACAGGCGTCACAGGGGTGTTCTCGTCGGCCATTGCTGGTCAAAGTCCTTTCGAGCTGCGGCTGGTGGCTTGCACGGCCGACTCAGATGTCGAGAAAGCGGACGTCCTTGGCGTTGCGCTGGATGAACGAGCGCCGTGCCTCGACGTCCTCACCCATCAGCACCGAGAACAGATCGTCGGCCTGCGCCGCGTCGTCCAGGGTGACCTGGCCGAGCACTCGGTGATCGACGTCCATCGTGGTGATGCGCAGTTCCTCGGCGTTCATCTCACCCAGACCCTTGAAGCGCTGGATGGAGTCGTCCTTGATCCGCTTGCCGTTCTGCTTGCCCAGCTCGACCAGTGCGTCGCGCTCGCGGTCCGAGTACGCGTACTCGAAGTCGTCCCGACCCCACTTGATCTTGAACAGCGGCGGGCGCGAGAGGTACACGTGCCCCGCCTCGACCAGCGGCCGCATGAAGCGGAAGAGGAACGTCAGCAGCAGCGTGTTGATGTGCTGCCCGTCGACGTCGGCGTCCGCCATCAGGATGATCTTGTGGTAGCGGAGCTTCTCGATGTCGAAGTCCTCGTGCACACCCGTGCCGAACGCCGAGATCAGCGCCTGCACCTCGGTGTTCTGGAGGATCTTGTCGAGCCGCGCCTTCTCGACGTTCAGGATCTTGCCTCGGATGGGCAGGATCGCCTGGTACATCGGGTTACGACCGGACTTCGCGCTGCCACCGGCCGAGTCACCCTCGACGATGAAGATCTCGCACATCGTCGGGTCGTTCGACTGGCAGTCGCTCAGCTTGCCCGGCAGTGAAGCCGACTCCAGCAGGCCCTTACGACGCGTCAGGTCCCGCGCCTTGCGCGCGGCGACGCGCGCCGTGGCGGCCTGGATCGACTTGCGGATGATGTCCGCGGCCTCGTTCGGGTGGCGGTCGAACCAGTCCGTCAGCTGCTCGTGCACGACCTTCTGCACGAAGGTCTTCGCCTCCGTGTTGCCCAGCTTGGTCTTCGTCTGGCCCTCGAACTGCGGCTCGCCCAGCTTCAGCGAGATAATGGCCGTCAGACCCTCGCGGATGTCCTCGCCCGCGAGGTTGTCGTCCTTCTCCCGAAGGTGCTTCTTCTCGCGCGCGTAGCGGTTCACCAGACCCGTCAGCGCGGCCCTGAAGCCCTCCTCGTGCGCACCACCCTCATGCGTGTGGATGGTGTTCGCGAAGGAGTACACCCCCTCGCTGTACTGCGAGTTCCACTGCATCGCGATCTCGGCCGAGAGCATGCGCCCCTTGTCCTCGGCCTCGATGTCGATCACCGTCGGGTGAATGACCTCGCCCTTGCGGGAGTTGAGGTACTTCACGAAGTCGACGATGCCACCGGGGTAGTGGTACGAGACGGTGAGGGCCTGCTCCTCCGCCGGCACCTCCTCGGCCGTGTCCGCGCCGACGACGGCCTTGGCCGACTCACGCTCGTCCGTGAGCTTGATCGTCAGGCCCTTGTTGAGGAAGGCCATCTCCTGGAAGCGCCGCGACAGCGTCTCGAAGGAGTACTCGGTCGTCTCAAAGATGTCCGCGTCGGCCCAGAAGGTGACGGTCGTACCCGACCGGTCCGTGGCCTCGTTGCGCACCAGGGGCGCCGTCGGCACACCCAGCTTGTAGTCCTGCGTCCAGCGGTAGCCGTCGCGACTGACCTCGACCGCGACCTTGGACGACAGCGCGTTGACGACGGACACACCGACGCCGTGCAGGCCGCCGGATACGGCGTAGCCGCCACCGCCGAACTTGCCGCCCGCGTGCAGGACGGTCAGCACGACCTCAATGGCGGGCTTGCCCTCGGAGGGCACGATGTCCACGGGGATACCGCGGCCATTGTCGATGACACGCACGCCGCCGTCCGGCAGGATCGTGACGTCGATCATGTCCGCGTGCCCGGCCAGGGCCTCGTCGACCGAGTTGTCGACGACTTCCTGGACGAGGTGGTGGAGCCCGCGCTCACCGGTCGAGCCGATGTACATGCCGGGCCGCTTGCGGACCGCGTCCAAGCCCTCGAGGACGGTGATCGCGCTGGCGTCATAGGCGGCCGAGACGGCTGCCTCGCCGCCCCCGCCGGCAGTGGACGGAATGGTCTCGTTGGGGTTGCCGGAATCGGCCACGAAGCGCCCTTTCTGGCACAGCACAAGCCGACTCCGCCACGTGCGGGACCGGCTGCATCGTTCTGTGTAGTCGACGTGTCCCGCAAGCGGGCGGGATTGTCCACCAGTCTACCGGTACCGCAGACACTCATGGGGGTTTGCCGGTACCTGAGTCCCCATGTGCCGTCCTGAACCGCCTCCATCCGACTCCCCATATTCGGGAAGGGGCTCCAAGCGGCTCACGCGGGCGTCCAGCGCTTCGGGCTGTCAACCGCCCGCTACCGTGAGGGACGCCTCACACGTACACCCACTGCTCAGCCGTACGTGTCCCCGGGCCCCTTGCTGCCGGGCGCGCGCAGCGGACCGAAACGGCGCGGCGGACCCGCCGGCCCCATCACCTTGATCAACTTCACCGCGCCCTGCCCGAGGTCCGCGTTGAGCCGGGCCACCAACTGCGGCGCCAGCAAACGCAACTGGGTCGCCCAGGCCGTCGAATCGCACTGCACCGTCAGCACCCGCTCGGCATCCCCATCGTCGTACCGCGTCGGCACACAGTGCTTCGCCACGTCGTCCCCGACGATCTGCGGCCAGCGACCCATCACCCCGCCGACGGCGGCGGGCGCCTCCCAGCCGCGCTCCGTGATGAGCCGGTTGATCGCCGCGCCCAGCGCCAGCGGATCACGCCCGTCGGCCCGCGCGCCCGAGCGCAGACCGCCGCGCTTCGCCTGCTTCTTCTGCTGCGCCGCCGCACCCCGCGCCCGCGCCTGCTCCTTGGCCGCACGCAACGCGACCCGCGCCAGGTCGACACCCGAGGGCTCAGCATCCTTCGGCGGCTGGAGCGACGCGGGCGACCGGGACCCCTCGGGCACCCGGGAGGACGAAGGAGACGAAGAAGGCGGAGGCGACGAGAAAGAGAGGGGCAAATCGTACGATTTGGACTTCTTGGGCGATTTCCCCCTCGGGGGCCCCTGGGGCGGCTCGTCCGGCCCGCCTGACCCGCTCAAGGGGCTCATGCGGGCGCCACCTCGCCGCCGGACACCACATACCGCTTTCCCGCCAGCACACCCGGCACATCGTCGTCCACCGCCGCCGTCACCAGCACCTGCTCACCCGGCGCCACCAGCTCGGCCAGCCGCTCCCGCCGCCGTACGTCCAGCTCCGCGAAGACATCGTCGAGCACCAGCACCGGCTCATTCCCCTCGGCCCGCAGCAGATCGTACGAAGCCAGCCGCAGCGCCAGCGCGATCGACCAGGACTCGCCGTGACTCGCGTAGCCCTTGGCCGGCAGCTGCCCCAGCTTGAGCACCAGATCGTCCCGGTGCGGGCCGACCAGCGTCACACCCCGCTCGATCTCCTGCTTCCTGGCGCCCACGAGCGCCGCGAGCACCTGCTCGTACAGCTCCTCGCGCGACTGCCCCGCCACGACGCCCTCGCCCAGCGAACTCCGGTACTCCAGACCCACCGGACCGCCCCCGGGCGCCACCTGCTCGTACGCCTTGTCCGCCATCGGCTGCAGCGTCGCGATCAGGTCAAGCCGCTGCGCCAGCAGCTCCGCGCCGACCTGACCCAGATGCTGGTCCCACACGTCCAGCGTCGACAGATCCATCGAACGGCCGCCGTGCCTGCGCGCCATGGCGGCCGACTTCAGGAGCGTGTTGCGCTGCTTCAGCACCCGCTCGTAGTCCGACCGCACCCCCGCCATCCGCGGCGAGCGCGCCGTGATCAGCTCGTCGAGGAAGCGCCGACGCTCGCCGGGATCCCCCTTGACCAGCGCCAGGTCCTCCGGCGCGAACAGCACCGTGCGTACGATCCCCAACACGTCACGGGGCTTGACCTGCGAGGACCTATTGATCCTGGCCCGGTTCGCCCGGCCCGGGTTCAGCTCCAGCTCCACCAGCTGCTGCCGCTCGCCCTGTGTGACGGCGGCCCGGATGACAGCGCGTTCCGCGCCCATCCGCACCAGCGGGGCATCGGATGCGACCCGATGGCTGCCGAGCGTCGCCAGATAGCCGACCGCCTCGACGAGATTCGTCTTGCCCTGGCCGTTCGCACCCACAAAAGCGGTGACGCCCGGATCGAGAGGCACCTCGACCCGGGCGTACGAGCGAAAGTCGGCCAGCGACAGATGCGTGACATGCATGGGTGTACGCCGACCTTCCCCAGCTCTGAACTACTTCTTGGACTCGACCGCGTGCCCGCCGAACTGGTTGCGCAGGGCGGCGATCATCTTCATCTGCGGGGAGTCGTCCTGGCGCGACGCGAAGCGCGCGAAGAGCGAAGCGGTGATCGCGGGCAGCGGCACCGCGTTGTCGATCGCGGCCTCGACCGTCCAGCGGCCCTCACCGGAGTCGGCGGCGAAACCACGGAGCTTGTCCAGGTGCTCGTCGCCGTCCAGCGCGTTGACCGCCAGGTCGAGCAGCCAGGAACGGATGACCGTGCCCTCCTGCCAGGAGCGGAAGACCTCGCGCACGTCGGTGACCGAGTCGACCGCCTCCAGCAGCTCCCAGCCCTCGGCGTAGGCCTGCATCATGGCGTACTCGATGCCGTTGTGAACCATCTTCGCGAAGTGCCCGGCGCCGACCTTGCCTGCGTGCACGGAGCCGAAATCGCCCTCGGGCTTGAGCGCGTCGAAGACGGGCTGCACCTTGGCGACGCTCTCGGCGGCGCCGCCGTACATCAGCGCGTAGCCGTTCTCCAGGCCCCAGACACCGCCGGACACGCCGCAGTCGACGAAGCCGATGTCCTTGAGGCCGAGTTCCACGCCGTGCTTCTCGTCGTCCGTCCAGCGCGAGTTGCCGCCGTCGACGACGACGTCGCCCGGGGAGAGCAGCTCGGACAGCTCGTCGATCGTGGACTGGGTCGCGGCACCGGCCGGAACCATCACCCACACCACGCGCGGGCCCTTGAGCTTGCCCACAAGCTCTTCGAGGCTGTGGACATCGGCGACGTCCGGGTTCCGGTCGTAACCGATGACGGTGTGGCCTGCGCGGCGGATGCGCTCACGCATGTTGCCGCCCATCTTGCCGAGACCGACGAGACCGAGCTCCATCAGAGATTCCTTAAGCGTTGTGACGATTTCGTACCCGGGTCCGAGCCTACGCCCGGCCCCTGCAAGGGGCCGACGGGCGTGAGCAGGGCCCGGAGCCACCACGGCGCCGGGCCCGGAACCGTGCGATCAGCCTGAGAGCCGCACCGGCATGATCAGGTACTTGTACGCCTCGTCCGCCTCGGCATCCATGGCCGGCTTGCCGCTGAGCAGCGCGGGTTTGGTGGACGTCGTGAAGGAGAGCTGGGCGACCGGCGAGTCGATCGCGCTCAGGCCGTCCAGCAGGAACGTCGGGTTGAACGCGATCGAGATGTCGTCGCCGTCGAGGTTGGCGTCGACCCGCTCCACAGCCTGTGCGTCGTCGCTCGATCCCGCTTCCAGGATCAGCACGCCCTGCTCGAAGCTGAGCCGCACCGGCGTGTTCCGCTCGGCGACCAGGGCCACACGCTTGACTGCCTCGACGAACGCGGGCGTCTCGATGATCGCGATCGAGTTGAACTCGGTCGGGAAGAGCGTCCGGTACTTCGGCAGGTCGCCTTCGAGCAGTCGCGTGGTCGTACGCCGTCCCGCGCCCTCGAAGCCGATCAGGCCCTCACCGGCACCCGAGCCGGAGAGCGCGATGGTGACCGTGTCACCGCTGGTCAGCGACTTGGCGGTGTCCAGCAGCGTCTTCGCGGGCACCAGCGCGACGGCGGACGCCTCCGGGTCCTCCGGCTTCCACATGAACTCGCGGACCGCGAAGCGGTAGCGGTCGGTGGAGGCCAGGGTGACCCTGTCGCCCTCAATCTCGATGCGCACACCGGTGAGCACCGGCAGCGTGTCGTCACGACCGGCGGCGATGGCCACCTGGGCCGCGGCGGACGCGAAGACCTCACCGGGCACGGTGCCGGTGGCGGTCGGCATCTGCGGCAGCGCCGGGTACTCCTCGACGGGGAGGGTGTGCAGCGTGAATCGCGAGGATCCACAGACCACCGTCGCCCGTACACCGTCGGTGGAAATCTCCACCGGCCGGTTGGGAAGGGCGCGGCAGATGTCGGCGAGCAGCCGGCCGGAGACGAGAACGATCCCGTCCTCCTCGACGTCGGCGTCCACCGAGACCCGTGCCGAGACCTCGTAGTCGAAACCAGAGAGGCTCAGAGCGCCCTCCTCGGCCTTCAGCAGAAGGCCCGCGAGGACGGGCACCGGCGGACGGGCCGGAAGGCTGCGAGCCGTCCAGGCCACTGCCTCCGCAAGTACATCGCGCTCCACCCGGATCTTCACCGGAACCGCCTCCTGCTGTTGCTGGCTCGTCGCCCTGCTGGCCGTCTTTGTCTGGCTGTGTTGCCGGGGACCAGTCTGACCTACGGCACCGACAGTCGGTGCTGCATGGGGTCAAGTCGCGATGAGAGCCGCTGGAGGCTCCGGGCCCGAGTTGTGCACAGGCCCTTCTTCCAAGCTATTTCTCAGCTAACTCTAGGTGGGAGTAGTAGTAGGGCCTGTGGAAACCGTGGATAACCCCGTTTTCGCAGGTCAGACCCACTTTTTTGTCCACCGACCCTGTGGGCGGCGACGGTGGACAACTTGGGCTTCCTGTGGACGCCCGAAAGTTCTGCACAGTCGATGCACAGGCTGGGGGCAGTTCTCCCCAGCGCCGTCCCCAGCTTTACCCAGGTTCCCCACAGCCCAACCGACCCCCTTGGTGTGACCGCTTTCACTCGACCTGGTGACGCCGGGCGTTTCGTTGCCGAACAGTGGACAGGGGTGTGGAGAAGCTGTGCAAAACGTGGCTCCGCCTGTGGGCCGCCGGTGGACAACGGTGATCTTCGCCTGTGGACAGAAAAACTATCCACAGGCTGTGGAGGAAGGTTGACCACAAATCCACAGGCAGTTGACCTGGGGTGATGAAGTCTCAGCTATCGGGCCTGTGGACTCAATCTGGACAACTTCGTAGTCCCCAGGGTGTGGACGGAACATCCTGCCCTGATCTGTGGAGAACCGGGCCTCCGGGGGCCTTATTCGAACACCGAGGACGTCGGAGGCGTTGACGGGACGACTCCGGGAGGCCCCGGGAAGGCTTCTCAGCACTCCGAAGCGTCCCCAGAACCTCCCCGGAACGCGCCCAGCGGGCCCTCAGGAGGTCCGCAGGAGGTCTCGGAAGGCCCGCCCAGCGGGCCCTCAGGAGGTCCGCAGGAGGTCTCGGAAGGCCCTCACAACGCTGAAGGGCGCCCCGGGAGTTCGTCCAGGGGCGCCCTTCAGCTGCTTTCTCAGGTATCCGCTTCGGCGTGTCAGGCGTTCTTGATGCGGTTCGTGAGCTCGGTGACCTGGTTGTAGATGGAGCGCCGCTCGGCCATCAGCGCGCGGATCTTGCGGTCGGCGTGCATCACGGTCGTATGGTCGCGACCGCCGAACTGCGCGCCGATCTTGGGCAGTGAGAGGTCCGTCAGCTCACGGCACAGATACATCGCGATCTGCCGGGCCGTCACCAGCACACGACTGCGCGAGGAGCCGCAGAGATCCTCCACCGTCAGCCCGAAGTAGTCCGCGGTCGCCGCCATGATGGCGCTCGCGGTGATCTCGGGCGAGGCGTCCTCGCCGCCCGGGATCAGATCCTTCAGCACGATCTCGGTCAGCCCGAGGTCCACCGGCTGCCGGTTGAGCGACGCGAACGCCGTGACCCGGATCAGCGCGCCCTCCAGCTCGCGGATATTGCGCGAGATGCGGGACGCGATGAACTCCAGGACCTCCGGAGGAGCGTTGAGCTGCTCCTGCACCGCCTTCTTGCGGAGGATCGCGATACGCGTCTCCAGCTCGGGCGGCTGTACGTCGGTGGTCAGGCCCCACTCGAAGCGGTTGCGCAGCCGGTCCTCCAGAGTGACCAGCTGCTTGGGCGGACGGTCCGAGGACAGCACGATCTGCTTGTTCGCGTTGTGCAGCGTATTGAAGGTGTGGAAGAACTCCTCCTGCGTCGACTCCTTGCTCGCGAGGAACTGGATGTCGTCGACGAGCAGGATGTCCACGTCGCGGTAGCGCTTGCGGAACGCGTCGCCCTTGCCGTCACGGATCGAGTTGATGAACTCGTTGGTGAACTCCTCGGAGCTCACATAGCGCACCCGGGTGCCGGGATAGAGGCTGCGCGCGTAGTGCCCGATGGCGTGCAGTAGGTGCGTCTTGCCCAGTCCCGACTCTCCGTAGATGAAGAGAGGGTTGTACGCCTTCGCCGGCGCCTCGGCGACGGCGACCGCTGCGGCGTGCGCGAAGCGGTTGGACGAGCCGATGACGAAGGTGTCGAAGAGGTACTTCGGGTTGAGGCGGGCCTGCGGCTCGCCGGGGCCCGGCGCCGACGACGGCTGCGCGGCCAGCGGCCCGGGGATACCGCCGACCCCGCGGTGCTGGATCGACTGGTCCTGGTGGTCCCGGCGCTCGTGACGCGGCGGCTGGTCGTAGTGCGGCTGGTCGTACTGCTGGCGCTCGGGTGCCTGCGGACGGTAATCGTGCTGCGGGGGGCGCGAGGCGTACGGGTCGCGCTCCTGGAAGCCGCCGAGCCGGGGCTGCTGCCAGCCGTGGTCCTCCTGGGGGCGGGGCCAGGCGCCCGGCTGCTCGTGCCGGGGCTGGCGGTAGTCGGGGTAAGCGGGCCTGGCGGTCGGGAGGTCGTCGTCGGACTGCCGGTGCCCGTAGCTGTCGTACTGCTCGTGCTGGGACTGCTGCTCGTCGTGCGGCGGGCCCTGGTAGCGGGACTGCTGCTGCATGGGCGGGGCCAGCGACGGGGAGGGATCCCCCGCCGAGTCGTCGACGGTGATCGCGATCCGGATCGGACGGCCGCACTCGCGGCTCAGCGTCTCGCTGATCAGTGGGGCGAGCCGTCCCTCAAGGACACGCTTGCCCCATTCATTGGGGACGGCGAGCAGGGCGGTATCGGCCACCAGGGCGAGCGGCTGGCAACGCTCGATCCACTGCTTGTCCTTGGGTTCGATGCCCTGCTGCCCCTCTCCGAGGAGATGCTCCAGCACTCGTGGCCACACTGCGGCAAGATCGGCAGGTACATCAGCCACAGGGCACGCTCTCTCACAGGTCCCACGAAGGTGTGGTTCTTGGGACGGGATGGGAAGGACTGCCAGTAAAGGAATCCAAGTTCAGCCACGGTAGTCGGGGCGTGTCGCGCGGTTCAAGTTGTTGTCCACAGGCTGTGCATAGTGGACCCTGGCGAGGAGCCGGTTTGACCGGATGGCGTAGCCGCGCGTACCGTGACCAGGTCGAGTTGTCGATGGCTGCTGCCGCCTGCCTCCGATGGGCAATGATCACGATCTGTGGTCGTGAAGCGGTGCATACGGGCGTTGCGAGTTCCTCGTGGGCGCACGGTGACAGCCAGGCGATGTCCCGCCGTTACCACGATCATTTCTGGAGCCCCCGAGTGAGCAAGCGCACCTTCCAGCCGAACAACCGTCGTCGTGCCAAGACCCACGGCTTCCGTCTGCGCATGCGTACCCGCGCCGGCCGCGCCATTCTGGCGACGCGCCGTGGCAAGGGCCGCACCCGCCTGTCCGCCTGATTCTCGTAAACAGGTCATGACGTGCTGCCTACCGAGAATCGGCTGAGGCGGCGCGAGGACTTCGCAACCGCGGTACGCCGAGGTCGCCGGGCCGGTCGCCCGCTCCTCGTCGTCCATCTTCGCAATAGCGGTTCAACGGACCCGCACGCGTCTGGGGAGAGCGTTCCCCAGACGCGTGCGGGTTTCGTCGTGAGCAAAGCTGTGGGCAACGCTGTCGTGCGCAACGTGGTGAAGCGGAGGCTTCGCCACCTCGTCCGCGACCGCTTGTCCGAGCTGCCCCCCGGTAGCCTGGTTGTTGTACGGGCATTGCCCGGAGCAGGTGATGCCGACCATGCACAGCTGGCCCGAGACCTGGATGCCGCCTTTCAGCGGTTGCTGGGAGGGGGCGCGCGATGAAGTACGCACTGCTGGCTTTGATCAAGCTGTACCAGTGGACGATCAGTCCGTTGCTCGGGCCCGTGTGCCGTTACTACCCGTCGTGTTCCCACTACGGATTCGCGGCCATCGACCGACATGGCGCGGTGAAGGGCACGGCCCTGACCGCCTGGCGCATTCTGCGGTGCAATCCGTGGTCGCCCGGCGGTGTGGACCATGTCCCCCCGCGTAAACGTCCGCGTTGGCATGAAGCGCTGCGCAAGGCGTGGAGCGGCAACCGCGACAGCAAGGGCGGGCAGTACTCCGCCGCTGGAGTGCCTTCTCGGGGGCCGGCCACCGAAACCCCGAGCCCGGCCGCAGAGACCTCGCCCAATGCTCAAGGAGCCTGATTAGTGGACACGATCGCCAGTCTGTTCAGCTTTATCACCACACCTGTTTCGTGGGTCATCGTTCAGTTCCACACGATGTACGGGGCGGTGTTCGGACCTGACACGGGCTGGGCCTGGGGTCTGTCCATCGTGTCCCTCGTGGTCCTCATCCGGATCTGTCTGATCCCGCTGTTCGTCAAGCAGATCAAGTCGACGCGCGGCATGCAGGCGCTGCAGCCCGAGATGAAGAAGATCCAGGAGCGCTACAAGAACGACAAGCAGCGTCAGTCCGAAGAGATGATGAAGCTGTACAAGGAGACGGGCACCAACCCGCTCTCCTCGTGCCTTCCCATCCTGGCGCAGTCGCCGTTCTTCTTCGCCCTTTACCACGTGCTCTCGAGCATCGCCTCGGGCAAGAACATCGGCGTCATCAACGACTCACTGCTGGCGAGTGCGCGTGAGGCGCACATCTTCGGTGCCCCGCTGGCGTCCAAGTTCATGGACAGCACGGCGAAGGTGGCGGAGTTCAACGCCGAACTCACCGACGTCCGCATCGTCACCGCGATCATGATCGTCATGATGTCGGCGTCGCAGTTCTACACGCAGCGCCAGCTGATGACGAAGAACGTCGACCTCACGGTGAAGACGCCGTTCATGCAGCAGCAGAAGATGCTGATGTACGTCTTCCCGCTGATGTTCGCCGTCATGGGTATCAACTTCCCCGTCGGTGTCCTCGTCTACTGGCTGACCACCAACGTGTGGACCATGGGCCAGCAGATGTACGTGATCCACGGGAACCCGACCCCGGGCAGCAAGGCGCAGGGCCTCCTGCTGGACCGCATGCAGAAGTCGATCGCGAAGCACGGCAAGGTGACCACCCGCCGTCAGCGCAACGTCATCAAGGTGATCGAGGCCAAGGGCCGCGAGCGCAACGAGGCCGAGCGCAAGTTCGTCAAGGAACTGGGCCAGTCGCGGCTCACGCTTCAGCCCGACGGCAATGTAGTCAAGGGCGACCCGGTTCTTGAGGCGGAGGAAGCGGAAGACACTCCGAAGCGGCAGCAGCCCAAGCGTCTGACCAAGGCACAGCGCCAGGCAGCCACCGCTGAAGCCGCGGCGAAGCCCTCGCTGGCGAAGCCCTCGCTCAAGAAGGACGAGCCGGAGGACGAAAAGCCCAAGCAGGCCGGCAAGACCCCTCCCGCCTCCGCACGCCAAGCCAAGTCCGGGCAGCGCAAGGGCCAGCAGCGCCCCAAGCACCCGTCCAAGAAGTAATAAGGAGTCCATCCCGTGACGGAAGGCACCATCTCCGCGGCCACCAAGGGTGACGCCACCCTGACCCGCCTCGAGCAGGAAGGCGAGATCGCCGCCGACTATCTCGAGGGTCTGCTCGACATCGCCGACCTCGACGGCGACATCGACATGGACGTCGAGGCCGATCGGGCCGCGGTCTCGATCATCAGCGACGCGCACAGCCGTGATCTCCAGAAGCTCGTGGGTCGCGACGGTGAGGTGCTGGAGGCGCTTCAGGAGCTGACTCGCCTCGCCGTGCATCGGGAGACCGGGGACCGCAGCCGGCTGATGCTGGACATCAGCGGGTTCCGGGCCAAGAAGCGCGAGGAGCTCGCGGCGCTGGGTGCCAAGACCGCGGACGAGGTCAAGGCCGCCGGTGAGCCGGTGAAGCTGGACCCGATGACGCCCTTCGAGCGCAAGGTCGTGCACGACGCGATCGCGGCCGCGGGTCTGCGCAGCGAGTCCGAGGGCGAGGAGCCGGAGCGCTTCGTCGTCGTTCTCCCGGCCTGACCGGTCCATCGCCCTTCGGCCCCGTCTGTTCGCAGGCGGGGCCGATCTTTGTCAGCCTGGTAGCCGGCCCATCAGTCGGCCGGCCCATCAGTTCGGTAGCGCGGTACGGAAGGACGGTCCCCGTGACGGAGGAAGCAGAGCTTCCCCAGGCGCCTGAAGAGGCACGGGCGGTATTCGGCGAGTTCTATCCGGCTGCCGTCCGGTACGCGGAGCTTCTCGCGGACGCGGGGGTCACACGTGGCCTCATCGGTCCGCGTGAGGTGCCACGCCTCTGGGAGCGGCACCTGCTGAACTGTGCGGTGCTCTCCGAGGTTGTCCCCGAGGGCGTGACGGTCTGCGATGTGGGCTCGGGAGCCGGGCTGCCCGGCATCCCGCTGGCGCTGGTGCGCCCGGACTTGAAGATCACCCTGCTGGAGCCCCTGCTGCGACGTACGAACTTCCTCCAGGAAGTGGTCGAGCTGCTGGGGCTGGACCATGTGACGGTGGTGCGGGGGCGGGCTGAGGAAGTTCTCGGAACGCTGCCACCCGTCCATGTGGTGACGGCGCGCGCGGTAGCGCCGCTTGACCGGCTGGCGGGCTGGGGGGTTCCGCTGCTGCGGCCCTACGGCGAGATGCTGGCGCTCAAGGGCGACACCGCCGAAGAGGAGCTCAAGAGCACCCGCGCCGCCCTGAGCAAGCTCGGTGTGGTGAAGACCGAGGTGCTGCACGTCGGTGAGGGTGTGGTGGATCCGTTGGCCACGGTGGTGCGGGTGGAGGTTGGTGAGAGTCCCGGCGGCGTTCGGTTCGCGACGAAGCGCGCCAAGGCCGCGCGGACCAGTCGTACCCGTCGGCGCCGTTGATCTGTCCTATCTTTCAACAATGCGCCATACAAGCTGCCATACGTATGCATTTCGGAGTGTCGTGAGGGCGTAGAGGCTTCGCCGGTGCATCGTGTTTCACGTGAAACGTCGCTCTCTGCTGCATGGAATCATCAGCCGCGGTCGCGCGGCTGCCGCGCCGCGCGACCGCAAGCCCGGGAGGGTTGTGGGGTTGTCCACAAACGTGGATCCCTCCACAGAAGAACGGGCCTCGCTGGTTCACGACCCCGAAAGCATGGCAGGCTCTGTGCATTGCGAGCCTGAAGTCGAGGAGAGTGAATCGTTGCGGTCCGACGCCAACATCGCGGGACCGATGACCGATCCGGTCCCCGGTCCCCGTACCGAGTCGACAGAGGAGGATGTTTCACGTGAAACGCCGCCCCTGATGGACAACACCCCCATTGGTCACGCTGCCCAATTGGCGGTGGAAGCTCTCGGCCGTGCCGGTGCGGGTCTGCCTCGCCCCGAGCAGACCCGCATCATGGTGGTCGCCAACCAGAAGGGCGGCGTCGGAAAGACCACGACCACGGTCAACCTCGCTGCTTCGCTTGCGCTGCATGGCGCGCGGGTCCTGGTCATCGACCTTGATCCGCAGGGCAACGCTTCCACGGCGCTGGGGATCGATCACCACGCCGAGGTCCCCTCGATCTATGACGTCCTGGTGGAGGGCAGGCCACTCTCCGAAGTGGTCCTGCCGGTAGCGGACGTCGAGGGCCTCTTCTGTGCCCCAGCCACCATCGATCTCGCCGGTGCGGAGATCGAGCTGGTGTCGCTGGTGGCGCGGGAGAGCCGACTGCAGCGGGCGATCCAGGCGTACGAGCAGCCGTTGGACTACATCCTCATCGACTGCCCGCCGTCGCTGGGCCTGCTGACGGTCAATGCCATGGTCGCCGGCGCAGAGGTGCTCATCCCGATTCAGTGTGAGTACTACGCGCTCGAAGGCCTGGGTCAGCTTCTGCGCAACGTCGACCTGGTTCGGGGTCATCTCAACCCCGACCTGCATGTGTCGACGATCCTGTTGACCATGTACGACGGTAGGACCCGGCTCGCCTCTCAGGTGGCCGACGAAGTGCGTACCCACTTCGCCAAAGAGGTACTCAGGACGAGCATCCCGCGCTCCGTGCGGATCTCGGAGGCCCCGAGCTATGGGCAGACCGTGCTCACCTATGACCCGGGCTCCAGCGGATCGCTGTCGTATCTCGAAGCGGCCCGTGAGATCGCATTTCGCGGTGTCGGAGTGCACTACGACCCGCAGCACGCCCACTCGGGCAGCCAGAACAGTCAGCAGAGCATGTCGGAGGGGATCCAGTGAGTGAGCGACGTAGAGGGTTGGGGCGTGGGCTTGGTGCGCTGATCCCTGCCGCTTCGCAGGAGAAGCCGGGTTCGCCCGTCGGGTCGGCCTCGACATCGCCGGGGGCAGTGCCGGTGCTGACCGCGGAACGAGGGGTGGCGGCCGCGAAGGTCACCTCGCTTCCTGCGAGCTCCGTTTCACGTGAAACGGAGCATGCGAGGGCATCCGAGCCGGAGAAAGTGGAGCCCGAGCAGGTCGAGGGTGTCTATTTCGCCGAGCTGCTGCTGGATTCCATCAAGCCCAACTCCCGCCAGCCGCGTGAGGTGTTCGACGGCGACGCGCTTGCGGAGCTGGTGACCTCCATCAAGGAGGTGGGCCTGCTTCAGCCGGTGGTCGTGCGCCATGTCGGCCCCGAACGCTATGAGCTCATCATGGGCGAGCGTCGGTGGCGGGCGTGCCGTGAAGCGGGTCTGGAGAGGATCCCGGCGATCGTCCGGGCCACGGACGACGAGAAGCTCCTTCTCGACGCGCTCTTGGAGAACCTGCACCGGGCGCAGCTGAATCCGTTGGAAGAGGCCGCGGCCTACGACCAGTTGCTCAAGGACTTCAACTGCACGCACGACCAGCTGGCGGACCGGATCGGGCGCTCGCGCCCGCAGGTCTCGAACACACTGCGGCTGCTCAGGCTTTCGCCGTCGGTGCAGCGCAGGGTTGCCGCCGGGGTGCTGTCCGCCGGACATGCGCGGGCGCTCCTCGCGGTGGAGGACTCCGAGGAGCAGGACCGGCTGGCGCACCGCATTGTCGCGGAGGGTCTTTCCGTGCGGTCCATCGAGGAGATCGTGAACCTCATGAGCTCTCGTCCCGAGAGCACCCCCAAGGCGAAGGGCCCGCGTGCGGGTGCCCGGCTGTCGCCGGCTCTCTCCGGTCTCGCATCCCGGCTCTCGGACCGCTTCGAGACGCGGGTGAAGGTCGACTTGGGCCAGAAGAAGGGCAAAATCGTCGTCGAGTTCGCGTCGATGGACGATCTGGAGCGGATTTTGGGGACGCTCGCTCCTGGCGAGGGACGGGTCCTGGAGAAGCGGCTTGCTGAGGATGACTCGGAGGACGGCGAGAGCTGACCCCCGGCCAACTCTCTCAGGGCGGCCCGTGTCCGGCATTCCAGGACACGGCCCGCCCTTTGCTCTCTCACGGTATCCGTGCGATCGCTGGGTGGATACGATGCGTTCTGGTATGGCGCATCCACCTTGATTGACGTCAGAGGGAGGGCGGGGCCATGCGATCGGTGAGCCGCAGCCAACTGGTTGGAGCAGGGCTGAGTCTCGGGGCGGTCGGCGGGTTCGTTGGCAGCTTGCTGAGGGAACGAGGTCTGCTGACGGCCGCCCGTGACGCGGCGGGCGAGGGAAGTGAGGAATACCCTTCATGGGGCGTCGGCTCGTACCGCTCACGCTGGACAATCTTCCGGATCTCCCCCAGCGCTGTCGTTCCTGCGTCTTCTGGGAACTTGATCCGGTCAGTGGAGAAGCAGCGGTAGAGGCTGGCACGCCCGAACTGGAGAAGGAAGCCTGGATCTCGGCTGTCCTGCTGGAGTGGGGTTCCTGTGGCCGGGTCGTCTATGTCGACGACGTCGCAGTGGGCTATGTGCTGTACGCGCCGCCTGCGTATGTGCCGCGTTCCACGGCATTCCCCACCAGCCCCGTCTCCCCGGACGCGGTGCAGCTGATCACGGCCTGGATCATGCCCGGTTATCAGGGGCAGGGCTTGGGGCGCGTGATGGTCCAGACGATGGCCAAGGACTTGCTGCGACGGGGATTCAAAGCCATTGAGGCATTCGGCAATGCCCGCTGGACCGAGCCTGCCTGTGTGCTTCCTGCGGACCATCTGCTGGCGGTCGGCTTCAAGACCGTGCGCCCGCATCCTGTGCATCCCCGGTTGAGGCTGGAGCTGCGGACGACGCTTTCCTGGAAGGAAGACGTCGAACTCGCGCTCGACAGGCTCCTGGGAGCGGTCCAGAAAGAGCCGGCGCTGAGGCCGCTGTAAGGGTAGAAACATGTGTGGCCCATCCCCGACGTGGATGGGCCACACATGTTTCACGTGAAACAGAAGTCGGCGGTCAGGCCTTGGTGGCTTCTTCGCCAATGAAGTCCGCGAGGTCACGGACGATCGCGGCCTTCGGCTTGGCACCGACGATGGTCTTGGCGACCTCGCCGTTCTGGTAGACGTTCAGCGTGGGGATGGACATCACGCCGTACTTGGCGGCGGTGGCCGGGTTCTCGTCGATGTTCAGCTTGACGACCTCGATCTGGTCGCCGTGCTCCTCCGCGATCGCCACGAGCGACGGGGCGATCTGGCGGCACGGACCGCACCAGGCAGCCCAGAAGTCCACCAGTACGGGCTTGTCGCTCTTCAGGACGTCCTCTTCGAAGGAGGCGTCGGTCACGTTCTTCAAGGCGCCGGCCACGGCGGCCTCCTTAACTTCTCAATGGGGGTGGGGTGGGGTGG
>NZ_JASITA010000090.1 GCF_030063415.1 Streptomyces sp. H27-C3
GTCCCAGCCCGCCCCCGCCCGCCTCACTCCCCGTCCGTGAGCCTCCGGCCCACGCGCTCGATCGCGGCACGGACCCCGTCCCCGTATCCGTCGTCCCCCAGGGCGTCGGACGCCGCCCGCGCCCGGTCGAGATGGGTCCGCGCGGCTTCGGGGCGCTGCAGCTTCAGATAGTCGGCCGCCAGATTGAGATGGAGCGAGGGATAAAAACCACGCACCGCGACCGAGGGGTCGTGCCGGGCGACCCGCTCGTCACTCAGACCGTCGGCGGCGGCCAGCGCCCTGAGGTCCCAGGCCAGTTCATCGCCGGGATCGTCCTGGGTGTCCGCCATGTAGTGCGCGAGCGTGCACCGGTGGAAGGCATCGCCGCCCTCGCCCATCTCCGCCCACAGCACCCCGAAGCGATTGCGGGCCTCCTCGCGGTCGCCCGCGTGGAGAAGCATGACCGCCTGGCCGATCCGCGTCATCGTGGCATCTTCCGACGTCTCCTGCTGCTCCATCGCCGCGTTCTCCTGTCACCGCACGTCCTGCAAGGCCAACTCCGATGATCACGACGCTAGACCCCACCACTGACAATCCGGCTCAGGACCGGCCCAAGTCCGGGACGGTCCAGTCGATCGGCTGGTGGCCCTGCGCCGCGATCGCCTCGTTGATCTGCGTGAACGGGCGGGACCCGAAGAACTTCTTCGCGGACAGCGGCGAGGGATGCGCGCCCTTCACCACGATGTGCCGCTCCTCGTCGATCAGCGGGAGCTTCTTCTGCGCGTAGTTCCCCCACAGCACGAACACCGCCGGGTCGGGGCGCGAGGCCACGGCACGGATCACCGCGTCCGTGACCTTCTCCCACCCCTTGCCCTTGTGCGAGTTGGCTTCGCCCGACCGCACCGTCAGCACGGCGTTGAGCAGCAGGACTCCCTGCTCGGCCCACGGCATCAGACAGCCGTTGTCCGGGATCGGGATGTCCAGCTCCGCGTGCATCTCCTTGTAGATGTTCCGCAAGGACGGCGGCACCTTGACCCCCGGCCGCACCGAGAAACACAGGCCGTGCCCCTGCCCCTCGCCGTGGTACGGGTCCTGCCCGAGGATCAGCACCTTCACCCGGTCGTAGGGCGTGGCGTCGAGCGCGGCGAAGACCTCCTCGCGCGGCGGGTACACCGGCCCGTGTCCCCGCTCCCGCTCGACGAAGTCGGTCAGCTGCTCGAAGTAGGGCTTCCGCAGCTCTTCGCCGAGGACGCCGCGCCAGGACTCGGGCAGCATGTCGGTGTCGGTCACTTCAACAACCTCCGGTAAGTGATCAGTTCTCGACCACGAACCTACCTGCGGCCACTGACAGCGCCCCCCTACCGACCGCTGCGCCGCGCAAGTCGGCCTACGCCCTACCAGCCGGTCTCAGCCCTACCAGCTGGTCTTCCGGTGCAGCTGCCACACCTGCATGATCGTCTGCGGGTCCAGGGCACGCTCGGTGCCCGCGATGTCGTCGGAGGCGGCGACGTACAGCTTGCCCTGCCACAGCGGCAGCAGCCGGACATCCTTGAGCAGGATCTCCTGGGCCCGTTCGAACTGCTTGGACACCGCGGCACGGTCGCTCTCCCGACGCGACTGCGGCAGCAGGCTGGCCGTGATCTCGGGGGTGTCGTACGGCGTCCCGACGGCGTTCTTCTCACCGACGAAGGGGGCCACGAAGTTGTCCGGGTCCGGGAAGTCGGGCGCCCAGCCGCGGCCGAAGACCGGGAACTCGCCCTTCTGGTAACCCGTCTGGAACGAATTCCAGGGGCGGTTCTTGAGGGTGATCCGGAACAGCCCGGACGCGTCCAACTGCCGCTTCAGCTCGGCGAATTCCTTGGCCGTGGACGACCCGTACCGGTCGGACGTGAACCAGATGGTCAGCGGGACGGGCTCGGTGATACCGGCCTCTTCGAGAATGTCCTGCGCCTTGGGCACACTCGGCTCGCCATAGGCGTCGAAGAAGCTGGTCGTGTGCCCGGCGACGCCGCTGGGGACCATCGAGTAGAGGGGCTCGGCGGTGCCCTTGTAAACCTTGTCGACCAGTGCGCCGCGGTCGACGACCTGCGCGATGGCCTGCCGGACGGCGGGATTCCGGGCGGCCCGGTCCTTGGGATTGAACACCAGGTAGCGGATCTCGGCGCCGACCGCCTCGACGACCTGGAGTTCCTCCTCCTTCGGCTGCCCCTCCAGATCGACGATCTGTTCCGCGGTGAGACCGCGGAACGTCGCGTCGATCGCCCCCGTCTTCAGGGCGGTCACCATCGCGTCTGAGTCCTTGAAGTACCGGATGGTGACGGCGTCGTTCTTGCGCTCGGCGAAGCCCTTGTACTTCACGTTCTTCACCAGCTCGGCGGCCGAGTCCGGCGAGTACGCCTGCAGGTTGTACGGTCCCGAGCCGGTCAGCGTGTTGCCCTGGCGGAGCTTGCCCTTCGGATAGCCCGCGGGGCTCACCAGGGACATCGCGGGCGTGGCGAGGACGAACGGGAAGGTCGCGTCGGGCTTGTTGAGCCGGAAGGTGATCTTGCGATCGCCGTTTGTCTCCACCTTGTCCAGGCTGGTCAGAAGCCCGGCCGGGCCTCCCGTCGCATCGATCGCGAGGATGCGGTCGATGGAGTACTTGACGGCCGCGGCATCGAGCTTGGTGCCGTCGGAGAACGTCAGGCCGCTACGGAGTGTGCACGTGTAGACCTGGTTCGAACTGTCCGCGAAGACGCACTTCTCGGCCGCGTCGGGCTCCGGCGTGGCGCTCCCGTTCGGGTAGCTCACCAGCGTCTGGAAGACGTTCCGGTAGAGCTCCCAGGAGCCGTCCCACGCACCGGCCGGATCGAGGGTGCTCGGTGTGCTCGTCGTACCGACAGCGAGCTTTTGCTCCGAATCAGACTTGTCACTCGAAAGTACCCCGCATCCGCTCAGCAGGGACATGGACGCAAGGGCTGCAAGTGACTGCAGACATCTGGTCCGGTTGAACACGCGCACGCTCCTCGATCAGCCATGGGTCGGCAGACCATACCGCAGTGCCCTGTCGGGTCAACGGACAGATCCGACAGGGCACTTAGGCTCATCCAGAGCAATTCCGGCTTAAATCCGGCGTAACTCTGGATTAAATTTACTCAGCCCACACCCGCATTGAGGAAAATGCCGCCGTCGACGACGAGCGTCTGCCCGGTGATCCAGTCCGACTGGTCCGAGGTGAGGAAGGCGGCGGCCCCGCCGATGTCCTCGGGAACACCGAGCCGTCCCAGTGGATAAGCGGCGGCTGCCTCCGCCTCACGGCCCGCATACAGCGCCTCGGCGAATTTGGTCTTGACCACTGCGGGCGCGATCGCGTTGACCCGGACGACCGGCGCGAACTCGTGCGCCAGCTGAAGAGTCAGATTGACCATGGCCGCCTTGCTCATGCCGTACGCACCGATGAAGGGCGAGGCGGAGACCGCGGCGACGGAGGCGATATTGACGATCGCCCCGCCATTGTCCTTCTGCCAGGCCCGCCACGTCTGCTGCGCGAATCCGAGCGCCGAAATGACGTTGGTCTCGTAGACCTTGCGGGCGACATTCAGGTCGAGCTCCGCCATGGGTCCGAAGACCGGATTCGTGCCGGCGTTGTTGATCAGGAAGTCGACGCGGCCGAATGTCTCCATGGCGCGCTCGACGGCGTACGCCTGATGTGCCTCGTCGTGGGCCTTGCCCGGAACGCCCATCACCCGGTCTGCGCCGAGCTTGTCCACGGCCTCTTTGAGCGTGTCCTCGTTGCGCCCGGTGATGACCACCCGGTCGCCGCGGGCGACGAGCGCCGCCGCGATGCCGTACCCGATACCGCGGCTCGCGCCCGTGATCAGCGCGACCTTCCCGCTGTCCCGGACCTCGGGAGCCCCAGTTGCCTCAGTGGTCATGATTCAGTCCCTCGCGTCTTCGGTCTCTCGCGTCATCGGTCTCTCGCGTCAGTTGAGCGGGCCGCCGGCCACATACATGACCTGGCCGGATACGAAGCCCGCGGCGTCGGCGGCGAAGAAGGCGATGGCGTTCGCGATGTCGTCCGGGGTGCCGACGCGCTGTACCGGGATCTGGGTGGCGGCGGCCGCCTGGAAGTCCTCGAAGCCCATGCCCACGCGCTCCGCGGTCTGGGCGGTCATCTCGGTGACGATGAAACCGGGGGCCACGGCGTTGGCGGTGACGCCGAACTTGCCGAGCTCCTTGGCGAGGGTCTTGGTGAAGCCCTGCAGACCGGCCTTGACCGCGGAGTAGTTCGCCTGGCCGCGGTTGCCGAGCGCCGAGCTCGAGGACAGGCTGACGATACGGCCGAACTTGGCGTCCACCATGTGCTTCTGACAGGCCTTGGCCATCAGGAACGCGCCCTTGAGGTGCACGTTCATCACGGTGTCCCAGTCCAGCTCGCTCATTTTGAAGAGCAGGTTGTCGCGGAGCACACCCGCGTTGTTCACGAGGATCGTCGGTGCGCCGAGCTCCGTGGCGACGCGCGCCACGGCGGCCTCCACCTGGGCGCTGTCGGAGACGTCGCAGCCGACGGCGATGGCGGTGCCGCCCGCCGAGGTGATCTTCTCGACGGTGCCCTTGCAGGCCGCCTCGTCGAGGTCGAGTACGGCGACGGCGCGGCCCTCTGCCGCGAGACGTACCGCGGTGGCGGCGCCAATGCCGCGCGCCGCCCCGGTCACGATTGCGACGCGCTGCTCGGTGGTGGACATGCTGGTTCTCCTCGTCCTTGGATGCGGCTCAGCCGAGTCGACCGGGACACCCGATCGCTGAGCAACCGCTTAGTCTTCAGCAGACGTGACGCTAGAAGCCATGGCACCCGGTGTCAACGGCCCGAGGAATCAGCAGCGCACGTCACAACTGGTCGGCGCCGCCGCACGGCACCCGATCAGCGCACCAGCAGATCGAGCAGGCGCTCGATCTCGGCCTGCGGATCGGCCGTGAGCCCGGTGTGTACGGGCCCCGGCTGCACGACGGTGCTGCGCGGGGCGACCAGCCAGCGGAAGCGCCGCCCCGCGTCGTCACCAGCCGCCTGCCCGGCCGCGTCACCGCCCCCGCAGACGCCTTCGACGGCGCGCAGGGCGGCCCGTACGCCCGTGACGTCCGCCCGCGGGTCCAGGACCTTCAGCTTCGCCTCGTCCAGGTGGGTCCTGGCCGCGACGAACGACTTGGCCCGGCAGTAGACCAGCACGCCCGCGTTGAACATCTCGCCGCGCTCCACGCGCGGCACCACGCGCAGCAGCGCGTACTCGAAAACATCGCGCCGCTGGCTCACTTGTCGCCGTCCTTGTGCTTCTTCGTCGGGTGCGGCCACGGCACGAGGTGGTCGGTCAGCCAGCCCGGAGCCTGCGAGAGCCGGTCCTCGGCGGGCGCGTCGAGCGAGATCCGCTCATGGATCGTCGCCGCACGCGCCAGCAGCGCATCGACATACGCGCGGCGCAGCGCGTCCGTGGTTTCGAAGCCCGGCTCGTCCACCAGCCACTCGGCGGGCACATCGGCGGCGACCTCGGTCAGCAGCGCCTCGGTGACCAGCGGAGCCAGTTCGGCGGCTGCCGCGGCGATGTCCGGGCGGAACGGCGCGAGTACGTGGTCCGAGGCGTTGTACGGCTTGGCGGCCGAAGCCTGCGAGCCCGGCCAGTTGTGGTGCCAGATCATGGTGGCGCCGTGGTCGATGAGCCACAGGTCGCCGTGCCAGACGAGCATGTTCGGGTTGCGCCAGGAGCGGTCGACGTTGTTGATCAGCGCGTCGAACCAGACCACCCGGCCGGCCTCGGCGGGGTCCACCTCGTACGCGAGCGGGTCGAACCCGATGGAGCCCGGCAGGTAGTCCATCCCGAGGTTCAGCCCGCCGCTCGCCTTGAGCAGTTCCTGGACCTCCTGGTCGGGCTCGCCAAGGCCGATGACCGGGTCGAGCTGCATCGTCACCAGTCGCGGCACGCGAAGGCCGAGCCGGCGGCCCAGTTCACCGCAGATGACTTCGGCGACCAGGGTCTTGCGGCCCTGCCCCGCGCCGGTGAACTTCATGACGTACGTGCCCAGGTCGTCGGCCTCGACGATCCCGGGCAGCGAGCCACCCTCACGCAAAGGCGTGACATAGCGGGTTGCTACGACCTCTTCCAACATTTTCCCAGGCCACCCATCTCTACAGCCTTGCAATCCACGGACGGCTCCTCCGAGGCGCAGGGGCGAGAATCGGCGGTCAACGATGCTGGGGAGAATCTGGGGAGTTTCGACTGGCGTGCCGCTCTCCCCGCTCCCCGAGCAGTCCGTCGATGGTGCCCCGCCCCTTGCTGCCAGCCTCCGGCATGAAGTGAGCATAGTAACCGAGGGTGATCGCGGGCGAGGAGTGCCCGAGCCACCGCGCCAAGGTCACAACCGACTCTCCGGCTTCCAGCATGATCGAGGCGTAGCATGATCTCGAAGGCCCGTGTGGCGGCGGTCCGCAGCTCGTTCAGCCTTAGATTCAACCGGTCAGAGCAACAGTGCTGGTCGAGGAGGGTATACGTGGCGAGACTGGGTCGGCCGGGGATGCCGGACGAGATGAAGGCCGACTTGTGGCGGCGGTGGAAGGCCGGGGAATCGA
>NZ_JASITA010000091.1 GCF_030063415.1 Streptomyces sp. H27-C3
CCATTCAAGACCCCACTCTCATCGGCAACCACATTGCCAGGCAGAGCAAGACCGTCAGACCCCGACACCACGAACATCCACCGACATGTCACCAGACCCCGTCAACGTTCGTGGACAACGCACTAGCTTGGGGAGAGCACCGACGGTTCGCCTTGTGAACTCTGGTGAGGGCGGACTACTGTCCACGGGTGTCCAGCATCTCTGATCGCGTGAGACGCCTGATCGACCAATCGGGCTTGAGCCTCAACGACTTCGCCGACAAGACCTACCTCGACGCCGAGCTACTCAGTCAGTGCATCGGCGGGGCGAGCTCCTTCTCGACCGTTGAGCTCGCCGTCATTGCCGACGAATTCCATGTCTCCATGGACTGGCTTCTTACTGGCGCCGAGCCCGCGCTGGCCGTGGCGGCGAGAACAACCACCGGGAAGGCAGCCGAAGCGCTGGTAGCCGCTCGGGACCTCGTTGGCCGACGCGTCGGCCTGGACAAGCTCGGTTATCCCCAGCCCTGGCGGCCTGTCTCCCCGACAAAGCCCTCGGGCAATG
This sequence comes from Streptomyces sp. H27-C3, assembly GCF_030063415.1. Classification (GTDB taxonomy): domain Bacteria; phylum Actinomycetota; class Actinomycetes; order Streptomycetales; family Streptomycetaceae; genus Streptomyces. Next base: position 544 of record NZ_JASITA010000091.1, read on the forward strand.
GGTACGCCGTTCAGGGAGAGGCACTGGCGAAATCAGCTCAGCGGGCGGTGGAGCATCAGGGGCGATTGGTGACGGAGGGCGGTCTGCCAGGACTGATCGAGGCGGTCTTCGGCGTGGACGTGGCCATCGAGCCGCTGGGCGAGGGTTTCGACGGCCTTGCTGCCGCGGGCCAAGGCGCCAAGCTCATCCTCCTCAGTACGGCATCGAACCCGGCACGCCAGCGCTTTACTCTCGCTCATGAGCTCGGACACCTCCTCGCCGACGATGATCAGGACGTCCACCTCGATCGCGATATTTTCGACCGAGCCCAGAAAAACGACCCAAGCGAGCAGCGCGCCAATGCATTCGCCTCCGTCTTCCTTTTGCCCGAGCAAGCCCTGCGCGAAGCTCTTCACGCGGTGGGGCTGACGCGAAAGAGCTTTGCCACGCTGTGCTGCGACTTTATGGTCAGCCCTGAGACGCTTGCTTACCGACTGCTCAAGTTGCGTGTGATCGACGCGGGCGGGTGCGACCACTTCAAGCGGATGACCGTCCGCGAGGCCGCGGCCGTCGCCGGTCGTGAGGAAGAATTCGACCGGCGAGTCGTGGTCTCGGGGGAGACGAGGCTCCCTGGACTCCTGGTACGCGACACGCGCGCGGCCTATGAGGCCGGCAGGGCGACATTGCGTCCGTTGGCATCGCTACTCGGCGCGGATGTCGACGAGCTCAGAGACCAGATCGCGTCCGAACAGGGCAACGGCGGTGCAGCATGAGCGAATTCCTGTTTCCGGATAACACTGTCCTATGTAACTTCGCCGCCGTTGAACGCCTCGATCTGCTCCGCGCAGTTCTGGCCAACCGGGGCAGGTGGACCGCTGTGGTGGCACGGGAGGCCCAAAAATCGGCCGAACATCTACCTGCCCTCCACGACTTGAGACGGCAAGGCTGGCTCGGAGAAGCAATTCAGGTAAGGTCCCCGGGCGACCGTGCGAACATCGAACACCTCCGCACGGACGTGTTCGGCGGCCCAGCGGACTGGCGGACGAAGCACCTCGGAGAGGCCGAGACCTGTCACATCATTCAGCACTGGCCGCAGTTTTCCGGTGCCTGGTGGATCTCCGACGACAAATCTGCGCTTGAGTACGCGATCGCGCAAGGCATCATGACAGCGGAAACGCTCGACATGATGAAGCTGGCCGTTAAGGCGGGATTCGTCGCCGCGGAGGACGGCTTCGTCCTGATGAAGAAAATGCGTCAGCTGAACCGCGGTCCGCGACAACCTCAGTCCGTTACCGACCTCACCGACATCTCATGGTCCATTTCTGAACTTCTGCCTGGGCAGAATGATGGCGAAGCCGACGTACACGCCACGTAAGACTGCGCCCGGGATAGCTGGCGCGACTTCCGTGTTGGCTCACCATCTCCAATCTGGTTCGGCGCTGAGTTCCCTACGGTTGGTTGCCTCCTGCGCGTGGCGTTGCCCGTTGGTCAGCGCGGCGTGAGCGGCTTGCCGGAGTCCCTCGGGGAGCCAGGCCGCCAAACCGTGCGCCTTCGTGCTGTCGATGATGTCGCCGCCGGTGGGTTCGTGCGCGAGCAACAGGCGATAGAGGCCCGCCGCCGGTTCGACGGGCGGTAGTCCGTGTTGCGCGCCGTTGATGGAGGCTCTGGCCGGGATAGCGATGCCCTCGGCGTCCAAGTCGCCGTAGTAGACGATGCGGCGGATGCCAGGCAGCTCAGTGATGTTTTCTACGGATGCTTCGAAGGCTCTTCCGGAGCCGAAGGCGATGTATCCGATGCGGCCAGAGGAGGGTTTGAGCAGGTTACGCAGGGTGGCGTAGGTGTCGCTGTTTTCCACTACGAGCAGGGTGTCGCCGTCGCCGAGCCTGTGGTGGGCCAGAGGGGGTGGTTCGCGGTAGGTGGCGAGCTGTTCGAGGGTCAGCCTGCCAGGGGCGAAGAGGGCTCCGGTGACCAGAGTGTCGAGGCGCTTTTCGTAGCGGAAGATCTCGTATGAGCGTTCGCGGAGGGAAAGGGGAGTGCGTCGGGATGGGTGGTTGTGGGTGTCTCGGAACCAGCGGTTGCAGGCGAGGAGGTCCTCGGCCTGGGAGGCGGTCAGGCGGGCGTCATAGGCCCAGTTGAGCTCGGGCCGCCACGACACATGTTGGCGTGGGGTGGCGTGATTCGCAGGCGGCACGGTGGGGATCCGGACCTGTTCCGGAAGAGCTGGGTGGCCGGCGTCCCATTTGGCGCGGGAGGTGGGCAGGCCGAAGATGCCGTGTTCGGCGACTTCGTACAGCAGTGTGGCGAGGGTGCTGCGCGCATTGTCGCCGCTGGCGGCCCCCGGCAGAGCTTCGCGGAATGCCTCCATGAGGGTGGCCCGGCTGACTGTGGCGCGTTCGGCGCGGGCTTGGAGTGCGGCGCTGAGTTGTGCCGCGGCGGGGGAGAGCGGTACCTGGTCTGGATCCGTGGGTGAGGTCACTGAGTGTCGCCCTGCTTCCTGTACAGACGTGCCGAGGTCAGCAGGCCGACGGGTTCAACTGTGTCTTGGTCGGGGGCAATGCGGGGCGTGGGGATGAGCGCGTTGCGTACCTGGTCTTCAAGCCGGATGAGGGAGAGGCCGCTTCGGGCTTCGGCGTCGTTGCGGAGCTGGATGCGCATGGGGAAGCGCGAGGTGACGTCCTCGTCGCTCAGTCCGGTGGTGTAGATCAGCTGGATGCCCAGAGCTGCGGCCATCTCCATCTGGATGTCGACGAGGTATCCGGCGTTGGCCCGACCGATGGGGTTGTCGAGCAGCAGCAGGCCGCCGTTGCGGGTGCGGCTGCGGGGGCCGGGGGAGGTGCGCAGGGCGGCGAGCGCGCAGTACAAGAGGATGGCTCCGGTCAGTTCCTGGCCGCCGGAGAAGACGCGGCTCATCTCTTCGACGGGGACGCGGTCCAGGCGCTGGGAGGCGTTGGGTTTCATGACCTCTGCGGTGAACCCGCGAGGGACGGCTGCGAGGAGGCAGCGCATGACGACGTCGATGCCCTTGAGGTTGCGGGTGCGCTGATTGCCCGCCAGTGCGTCGATGGATTCGTGCATCTGGGCGGTGAGGGCGGGAAGGTCCGGTTTCTTGTAGCGGATGGTGAGGAACTTCTGCCCGGACCAGGGGGCGTCGCCCTCGGGGAAGGCGGAGAAGCGGCTGGCCTGGTCGAGGCGCTGCAGGAGGTCGGTGACGTGGCCGCTGAGGTGTGAGGCGAGGGTTTCGCGGGCCTTGGCCATGCCTTCGAGGTCTGAGGTCAGGGCAGCGATGCGCGAAGCCAGTGCGTTGGCCCAAATGGCGGCCATCGCGGGGATGTGGTGGCTTTCCAGGGCGGAGATCTGCGTACGCAGGGGGATATCGAGTCGTTCGAATCGGACATCGCCGGGTACTTCCTTGAGCCGGCTGACGCTTCCTTCCAGTTTGCGCTCTGTCTGGAGTGCTGTGTCCCGGCGGGTGGTGTGGGCGGCGACCGCCTGGCGGGCGGCCGATGTGGCAGCCTCCGCAGTGCCGTCGTAGGGCAGCTGGTCCGGCGGGACGGTCAGGCCGTGGACTGCGGTTTCCAGCATCGGCAGGACCCGGTCGAATGCCGCCAGGTCCTTGGTGGAACTGGTCTGATTACGGCGCGCGGTGTTGAAGGCGTCCTGGGCTAGACGTTCTTCGTTGTGAGCCGTACCCAGTTCGACCGCGGCCTTGGCTTCCAGCTCGCGAGCCTCGGCGACGGTGGTTGGGGTCCACACGGCGGCGTCTTCGTTGTTGGGCAAGACTGCCGGTTCCAAGCGCTTGGCACGCTCTTCAAGCCGGCTCGTCTGATCCCGGAGTCCCTGGAGGGACGTCTCGTAGGAGTCGATCTCGACGGTGAGGGCGCGCAGAATCGCGTCGCGCTGAACAGCGTCACCAGCCCGCCCATCTCGACTGTGGGCCATGGCCAGTCCCCGGACTGGCTCGGGGACTTCGTCCCACTCTTCCTGGCTGGCGAGCAGAGCCTTCTGCGCTGTCGCCGCTCGCACCTGCTGGTCCTCGCCGACCTCAACGCCTCTCAGCTCGTCCTGCGCTTGGAGGTAGCGGTGCTGGAGAGAGGGCAGGGGCAACAGCGGTGCCCCGGAGACACCGTGCGCCTGTTCTGCCTGAGACGTGCTGGTGATCTTTTCGCGCGACCGGACGTATCCCTCTGCAGCCTGCTCGGCTGCTTCGATGGCGCGCGCGAGACGCACGACTTCCTTGTCCGCCTCATCGATCTGGTTCGCCAGCGACTCGAGTTCGTTTTCACGGGCGATCTTTTCACCGGTCAGGACCTTGATCCGGGCCAATGCCTGGTCAGCATCAAACTCCCCTTCAGCCAAGCGAGCCAGATCCTCGGCGATCTTCTGCGCGGCCTTGAGCCTTTCGGCACGGAGTGCGCATTCGTCCTCGGCACCCTGCAGCGCAGCCTCTTGCTCACCTGCTGCGATGTGGGCCTCGGCCAGCTTGCTCTCGGCTTCCCCAGCAGCAGCGTCCAGAACCTCCAGTTGGCCGAGCAGCTCGTACACGGGCCGGAGACCGCAGGCGTCACGCCAGTTCGCGATCTGGCGAAGCAGGTCGCCTGCGGCGGTAATGCGCTGGCCGAGCGAGTTCACCTCGCGGGTGAGCTCGGTGATGCGAGTGTGGACCGCGGCGCGTTCGTGTGCGGCGGCTTCTTCGTCGTGGAGGGCGGGGGAGGGTACGACCACGAACCGCCCCGCATCGGAGGCTGTGTGGGTGCTCAGCATCCGCTCTCCGGTGCCCACCGTCACGGCCGCGGAAGGCAGGGGCCGAAGGCGCTCCACGATGGTCCGGGCGGAGTCCAGGCCGTCAAGACCGCCCACGATGATCCCGCCCACCAGGTCGGGGTGTGTGTGAACGATCACGTAATTCCCCGGGCCTGGCGTCACGTAATTCCCCAGGTCCTGACCTCGTCCATGTCTACTTGATCGAGGGGGTGTCTGTCTTCCCCGCGGCTCCTCGGGGGCGCTTGTTGGGCC
>NZ_JASITA010000092.1 GCF_030063415.1 Streptomyces sp. H27-C3
CCCCCCCCCCCCCCCCCCCCCCCCCCCCCGCAGCTCTGCCCGAAGGGCACCGTCATGCGCCGCCGCACCTATCCCTCGGACACCTCCGACGCCGAGTGGGCTCTGATCGAACCGCTGCTGCCGCCCCCGGCCTGCGACACTCCCCGCGGCGGCCGGCCGGAGAAGCATCCCCGCCGCGAGATCGTGGACGGCATCCGCTACGTCGTCGACGCGGGCTGCAAGTGGCGTGCTCTGCCCGCGGACTTCCCACCCTGGCGGACCGTTTGGGGCTTCATGGCCCGCTGGGCAGCGGCCGGAGCGATCGGGCAGATCCGCGACCAGCTCAGCCGCCGGATCCGCCGCGATATGGGCAAAGGACCCAGAGCGGTGGCCACCGTGATCGACTCCCAGAGTGTGAAGGCCGCCGAGACCGTCGGCAAGGACTCCCGCGGCTACGACGCGGGGAAAAGGATCAATGGCAGTTATCTCAAGCCCGTATCAGCCTGTCGTTGACGTGTGCGAGGTTCGCTGAAGGTCCCCCAACTCCCTTGATGGATGCGGTTATCTGCCGCTGTCCATCACGAAGGAGGTGAGGCGCGATGCGCGTACACAGGGTGCTGTCACCCGGGTCCACGACGGAGTCGTGGACACTGCTGGGAGACGACCTGCGGCCGGTCGATCCGGTGGAGTCGTTCCTGGCCTATCTGACGGCGATCGAGCGGTCGCCGAACACCGTCAAGGCGTACGCCCACGACCTGAAAGACTGGTGGATCTACCTTCAGGGCCGTGGCCTGGGCTGGAAGTTGGCGGACCTGGAGGCGGTCGCCGCCTTTGTGGCCTGGCTGCGCTTACCGCCGCTGGCCCGGGACGGGGCGGTGGCGGTGCTGCCGACGGTCGAGCACCATTGCACCGCCTCCAGCGTGAACCGCAAGCTCGCCGCCGTCAGCACGTTCTACGAGTTTCACGCCCGCGGCGGGATCGAGGTCGCGGACCTGCTGGTGACTATGCGCCCGGCCGGACGGCACCGGTCTGCCGCCACCTCCTACAAGCCGTTCCTGCAGCACATCGCCTCCGGCAGGCTCGAGCGGACGAAGACCATCAAGCTTAAGACCGGCCGCAAGCGTCCCCGCGTCCTGACCGCCGCCCAGGCCCAGAAGATCCTGGACAGCTGCGAACACCTGCGGGACCGGCTTCTGTTCGCCCTGCTACTGGACACCGGGGTGCGTATCGGCGAGGCCCTCGGCCTGCGGCACGACGACATCGCGATCGCCGAGAAGCAGGTGACCGTAGTGCCGAGGCAGAACGACAACCGGGCCCGCGCGAAAGCCGGCCGCACGCGGACCATCCCGGCCAGCGCGGAGTTGATGCGGTTGTACTCGGACTATCTGCACCGCGAGTATGGCGCGCTCGATTCCGACTACGTCTTCGTGAACCTCTTCGCCGAGCCGCACGGCCATCCCTGGGCCTATCCAGCCGTCTATGACCTGGTCAGACGGCTGCGGAAGACCACGGGCATCGTCTTCGAGCCCCACCAATACCGTCGCACCTACGCGACCTGGCTGCTGCGTCGCGGGGCGGGCATGGAGAACGTCAAGGAACTCCTCGGGCATGCCTCGATCAGCACCACGATCGATACGTATGGGCACCTCACCGTCGAGGACGCCCGCCGCACCCTGGAGAACGCGGGCTGGTTCACCGGACGGGAGGTCCAGCTGTGACCTTCACCGCCGCAGGCATTGGCCCTGGTCATTCCGGGCTGCTGGGAAAGCTCCTGGCCGTGGTCCGGGCCGAGTTCCGCACCGAGATCTACCGCCCGGCCCCGGGCGACCCAGTCTTCGTCGCCCTGGCCTGCGCCGTTGCCGATTGTGACCGCGTCGTCAGCATGCGCGGGCTCTGCAACGGGCACGTGATCCGCTGGCGACACCGCGGCCGCCCGGCGATGGAGGAGTTCCTCGCCAATCCCGGTCGGCCCGTTCGTGGGCGGCAGGCCCTGGCGGTCTGCAAGATCGCCGGTTGCCGCTACGGGAACTTAGGCAAGGGCTACTGCGCCAAGCACTACGAGCGGTGGCGCCGAGCCGGACGGCCCGACCTGGATCTGTGGGATGCACCGAATCTAGTGGAGCCCGCTGACGCCCCGGCCGAGTGCCGCCTGTCTTTCTGCACCCTGTGGGCGGAGGGCCCGCAGATGCTGTTCTGGCAGAACAGCTGGGACGATTCCCTGCCGGGCACCGCCACGTTCTATCCCGGTGACATCCCGCCGGCCCCGGCCCCGGCCGTCACGGTCTCGCGCCGGCTGGCCGAGCACGTCATGGCCCAGGTCGAGTCCGAGGAGTGCCTGGACCGCTGTGACAACCCGTCCGGTCGCCTGATCACGCTCATCCTCGTCCGTGGGGGGCTACGGATCTCCAGCGTGATCTGCCTGGACTTCGACTGCCTCCTCCACGATGGCCAAGACGCCCCCTACCTGCGGTATTTCAACACCAAGATGAAGCGCGAGGCGGCCGTCCCGATCGACGAGGACCTTGAGCAGGCGATCCGCGACCACCAGCAGCGTGTTCTCGAACGCTGGCCCCAGGGCACCGGCGTCCTGTTTCCCCGGCCGCACGCAAACGCCTCGGGAAGGCTGCGGATCTCCGACGGCAGCTACCGGCAGATGCTCCGCCGGTGGCTGACGACCTGCGACATCCGCGATGAGCATGGCCATCCCGTTCATTTGACGCCCCATAAGTGGCGGCACACTTTCGCCTGCCGACTGATCAACCGTGACGTCCCTCAGGAGGTCGTACGCGTTCTCCTCGACCACGAATCATCCCGGATGACCGCCCACTACGCGCGGATCACCGACCAAACCGTCCGACGCCGCTGGGAGGCGGCAATGAAGGTCAACATCAAGGGCGAGCACGTCGAGCTCGACGCCAGCGGACCGCTCGGCCAGGCCCAATGGGCCAAGACGCGCTACGGCATCGCCACCCAGACCTTGCCCAACGGATACTGCGGGCTGCCCGTCCAGAAGACCTGTCCGCATGCGAATGCCTGCCTGACCTGCCCCGTCTTCCTCACAGGACCCGAGTTTCTGCCCGAGCTCCGCGAACAGCACACCCGCACCTTGACGTTGATCGACAACGCGAAGAGTTGCGGTCATGCCCGCGTCGCCGAGATGAACCAGCAGGTCGTCGACAACCTCGACCGCATGATCAGCGAGCTGGACGACGGCCAGGACGAGGCGGCTGCGGATGCCGGCTGACAACTCCCACCTCATCGTTGCCGCGGCCCGTCGCCGGTCCACGGCAACCCGCCGACGCGCGATCGCCGCCCTGAGGCGGATGGACGCCACCGGCGCCGCGATCACCTTCGAGACCGTCGCCCGCGAAGCGGGCGTCTCCCGGTCCTGGTTCTACAACCAACCCGACATCAGAGCCGAGATCACGCGGCTTCGCGCGCGCCACCGGTCGATCCCCGCCGCACGGCAGGTTCCCGACCGGCAACGGGCCTCCGGCGCTTCCCTTCATCGACGCCTGGAAGCTGCCACCGAGCGCAACCGACAACTGGAGACAGACAGCCGGGAGTTGCGCGAAGCCCTCGCGCTCGCGCTCGGCGAACGACGCACCGCCGACCTGCCAGACCGCCGCGGCGACACGCCGAGAAAGAAATCCTCCACCGTCATCGGACCCTGCTGAGGAGACCGTCGAGGACACCGTCCTCCACACAACACGCCAGGTCAGACACCCGCAAGATCGGCCAGCTCAAGATAACGGCCGCAAGCGCCACCTGGTGGTCGACACCCGCGGCCTTCAGCTGCTGGTCATCGTCACCCCCGCCTCACTCACCGACCGTGACGCGGCCAAGGAAGTACTCTTCCGCCTCCGCCTGATGCACCCCGAAATCACCATCGTCTGGGCCGATTCCGCCTACGCCGGGAAGCTCGTGACCTGGGCAAAGAAATACCTCAACCGCACGATCAAGACCGTCAGCCGCCCCAAGGACACCTCCGGATTCATCGTGCTTCCCCGCCGATGGGTCGTCGAACGCACGCACGCCTGGATCATGAGCGCCCGCAGACACGCACGCGACTACGAACGCCTCGTCCAGCACTCCGAAACCTTGATCACTTGGGCGGCCATCACACTGATGACCCGCCGCATCACACGAGCCAAGAAGAGCCTCCCCCGCCCGTCGATCACCCCGCCCCAACTCGCGCAAGCCGCCTGAACCGGCAACCCCGCGATCACGACGAAGACCCGCACCGCACACCCCGACGCCCCCACTTGCCATGCATGGCTCACAAGCAGGCACTGAACGGACAGTGGTCCTCATCGGCGAACCTGGACACCATCAAGGCGTTCGTCTCGGCCCGACCGGGACAGCCAAACCGGTGATCTCAACTCGGCGCACACCTAATTCGGGAACGGGCCCCGTATCGTGACGCCTCCATCGACTACGAGACTTTGGCCCGTCACATAAGACGAGAGTGGCGAGGCCAGGTAGACGACCGCGGCAGCTGCGTCGCCGGGGACGCCGAACCGGCCCATCGGAATCTCAGCCGCTCCCTCGGCGTCCTCCGCGGAGTTCGCCACCGCGGTCGCGATCGCTCCGCACGCAACGACGTTCATACGAATGGCGTCGCCGGCATATTCTGCGGCGACGGTCTTAGCGAGGCTCCCGAGTCCGGCTTTGGCGGCACCGTAGCCTGCCTGCATGGGTGCGCCCATCGCTCCGGTGATCGAGCCGACGCTGACGATGGATCCCCCGTTCCCCTGGGCCAGGAACGTACGGATGGCAGCACGGGCTGCGCGCGCCACATACCGCAGGTTCATCTCGTAGACCAGGTCCCAGTCATCGTCACTCATCTCGTGCAGCCGCACGGCAGGCACAAATGCAACCTGCCCTCCGACAACGGTCACGAGGGTGTCGAGCGTGCCGAACTCGGCGGCGGCGTGGGCAACGAACCCATCGACATCCTGCCGGGAACGGACATCACCGACCAGCGGAATGGCGCGTGCACCGGCCTTTGTCAACTCATGAACCGCATCACGCGCTCGCTCCGGATCGATGTCCGCGATGGCTACAGCAGCACCAGCCACAGCGAATGCCCGCGAGATCGCGTGCCCGATACCTTGGCCTCCTCCCCCGATCACCAAGGTGTTCATGCCAGCGAGAGGGTTAGCGAAGTTGTCCACTACCGGATCCTCGCATACCCGTTGCCACCAGAGACTGGTCTCAACATCGGGACGTCGTATCCAGGCGATTTGCGGCGTTTGGGGTCTGAAACAAGCTCTGAGCCTCGATCCACCGTGTGAATTCTGATCGGGTTTCCGGCTGGGCTTCTCGTGATCTTTCCGGGTGCGGGCAGCACGTTGTGCCGGGTGGCCGTCCGGGGCGGGGTCTCCGAGGTCTTCCAGGT
>NZ_JASITA010000093.1 GCF_030063415.1 Streptomyces sp. H27-C3
GATGTCATCGGTCATCTCCGCATCGCCGAGAACGAACTGATCGCCCGAACTCTCCCGCAACGACACCGAAACCATGCCTGAACAGCGGAAACTCAACGGTCAGGTCCGGAAAGACAACGGCTTCTCATTCCAGTAGTCGCTGTGACCCTCGGTGTCCGTGCCCATCTGGTTGGCGCCGAAGCGCTCGTCGCTGGGAATCGTCCATGGGCCGTCCCAGTCGGTCCCGCCGTGCCCGAAACGACCGAGGTCCGGGACGACATCCCCGTCGGCCTCCTGGTTCCAGACGTGCCCTTTCGGGACATCCATCTGATCGGCCTTGCTCACCTGCACTCCGGGGCTGCCCGCGAGGACCACGTCGTCCACGTTCAGGTCGCCTTGCCGGGCCGCGGACCCGATGAGGGTCGTGCCGTACGAGTGGCCGATCGCTGTGCGATGAGGGTCCGAATCGACGGTACGGGACGCGTCGAGGCCGTCGAGGAACTGGTTGTAGGCCGGGGCGCCGTCATTCGCGTAGTGGCTGAATGGTGCGTCCTGGGCGATGCTCTGCGGCGCGTCGTATCCGAGCCATGTGATCGTGGAAACCGAGTCATCGCCGGGCGAGCCGTCGGCCGCGCGCCACACATTCACCATCCGGTCGATGTCTCCACCGATGCTGCCCAGGTTCGACGTCGTACCCGGCACATACACCGCCTGGTGATCGGCCGTGTCCGGATTGCCGTTCGCCACGACGGCACGGCCAGTGCCTTCCGCACTGAATCCGAGCAGGTACGCCTCGGGCAGCCCTTTGATCCCCGTGCTGTCGAAGCGGTCCTCGATCGCCTGCATCCCCTTCATGGAACTGTCGGCGCGCGCCTTCTGGGCGCCGTACTTCTCGTTCCACTTGGTCCAGCCGGCGTTCTGGATGACGGCCGGATAGGAGCCATTGGGATTGGCGGAGTACTTCGCGGGCTCGGCAGGAATCTTGTCGAGTTCAAGCTGTACCTGCGCCTTGGCCTCCGCCAGCACCATGCGGTTGGCCTGGTCACGGACCTCCGCGGGCAGGCCGTCCAGCTTTCCGACCGAGGCGGTCTCCGTGGAAAGGTAGGCGGACTGCTCTTCCGGGCTGAGCCCCTTCCACCACGACGCGTTGTCCTTCGGACTGCCGCCCTTCGGGGCTTCCGGCAGAGAGTCGATGTAGCTCTTGCCCGCCTCTCGGACCCCGCCCACTCCGACCAGCCCGTGCCGTCGGCGGTTGACGCGAACGATTTGCAGCACCCGTTGCCGGCGAGGGCGCGTTGGCGGCTGAAGTCCACGAACGTGCCCCGCGTCGCCATCACCGTCACGCCACCGGCCAGCGCCATCGTGCACTCGCCCTTGCGCAGCGACTGCACCGCCAGGTGCAGGGCGACCAGCGACGACGAACACGCCGTATCCACCGTGACGGCGGGGCCTTCGAGACCGAAGGTGTACGACACCCGGCCGGAGACAACGCTGCCCGAGTTTCCGATACCCAGAAACGCTTCCACGCCCTCGGGCACCGCGGCGAGGCGAGCCGCGTAGTCGTGGTACATCAGACCCGCGAACACGCCCGTGCGGCTGCCGCGCAGCGTGGCGGGGTCGATGCCCGCCCGCTCGAGCGCCTCCCACGAGGTCTCGAGGAGCAGCCGCTGCTGCGGATCCATCGCCAGCGCTTCGCGCGGCGAGATCCCGAAGAAGGCCGGGTCGAAGTTTCCCGCGTCGTGCAGGAATCCGCCTTCTTCCGTGGCGGATTTGCCGTCCTGGCCGGAGTCGGCCTCGTAGAGATTGCCGAGATTCCAGCCACGGTCGGTCGGGAATGCGGAGATGCCGTCGGTTCCGGTGGAGACGAGCTGCCACAAATCCTCGGGGTCGGCCACTCCGCCCGGATATCGGCAGCTCATTCCCACGATCGCAATAGGCTGCTGATCCTGGGCCTCGATGTCACGGAGGCGCTGTCGCGTACGGCGCAAATCTGCGGTCGTCCGCTTCAGGTACTCACGGAGCTTCTCTTCGTTGTCCACTCAACCCAACCCGTCGCGGCGGTCAGCAGGTGAATATCGACCCACCGTCAAAGGTTCCGTCAACATGGGAAATCGGCTCAGCAATCAGCGCGAATTCCTTCCGGTGATGTCGCGGTGCCGCTACTCCGAAGCACTCCGAAGCACTCGAATTGATCCCCTTACTCGGGGAATCTACGGGGGGGTTAGTCGAACCGGACAACCCCTAAGGGCTGTCCCGCAATCCCTGGCAGGCGCACGACGACAGCTACGGCACCTCGCCGCGTTGTCGGAACGCCCGAATACGTCCAGTATGCGAACGTCCCTCCGCCTTGCGATGCACCGCATCTGACGCCGTGCGCTGATCCACCAGGGATTACGGGACAGCCCTTAGGGGGTTCGCTCAGCCCCCTACCCCGAAGCTCCTTACCCAGGGTGCGCGCCCCGGGCGAGGAGAACCGCGCCACGCAAGGACGACAGGCCGCCGAGCGCGGCGGCGCGTACTGGGGCGACGGGGTGGCCCGATCTGGCGAGCGCGTGGGCTCTGGACGCCACCATGTCGGCGAAGCCGGGGAGTCCGTCGGCGAATCCGCCACCGATCAAGGCCAGTGCGGGGTGGACGAGTTCGTTGAGGTTGACGAGGGCGACTGCCAGGGCATCGCAGCTCCCCCCGACCACGGTCACGGCCCAGTCCCGCTCCTGACGAAGGCCTTCCGTCAATACGGCGAAGCTCACGGGCTCACCTCGCAGCCGGCCGGCCCGGCGCAGGGTGGCCGGGCCGGAGGCGACGGCCTGCACGCAGCCGCGTCGTCCGCAGTCACACAGCGGCCCCGCGAGGTCGACGATCACATGGCCGACCTCGCAGGAGCCGCGGGCGGTTCCGGGGCAGGGGCGTCCGTCGAGGACGATGCCGCCGCCGATGCCGGTGCCGACGCCGAGGTAGACGACGTCCTGGCAGTTCGCCTCGTCCGCCTCGGCGAGGGCGGCCAGGTCTCCGTCGTCCGCCCAAAGCACCGAGCTCCGAGGGAAGAGGGAGTGGAGTGCGGCGCGCAGGTCCAGTCCGGTCCAGCTGGGGCGGCCGGGCCACGTGGTCACCCGGCCCGCCGGGTCGACGGTCGCCGGCATGGCGACGCCGACCGCCTCGACAGGCTGCGGGATGTCGTCTAGCAGCGCGCGGACGTTCCTGGCGAGGGCCTCCAGATCATCCGCGACACTGCTCGTCCGCGGCCACGAGAAGACCGCGGTGCGTGGCTGTGTGCCGCCGTCGCCACTGTCGGTCTGCAGGGCAACCTTGGTGCCCCCGACGTCGATTCCCAGATACGTCACGCCGGCGAGGCGACGATGTCGAGGTTGAGGGTCAGGTAGCGGGCGGTCATGCCCTTGTCGGCCGTGATGCCGAACGCGTACCGGTCGATCTTCGTGGTGGCGCGGAAACGGATCCCTTCCGGGCCGCTTTCAGACTGTTCGATGGAGAGTTCCACCGGCTGGGTCGTGGCACGGACCGTCAGTTCGCCGTGCAGGGTGTACGTGCCCTGGGACTCGCGTACGGCGTCGAAGGTGAAGGAGATACAGGGATGCGCGGCGGTGGCCAGGTACTTGTCCGAGCGTACGACCTTGTCGCGCGAGTCATTGCCCGTGGTGAAACTGTCGGCGTCGATGACGGCCGTCGCACCGGATTCCGTGGCCTCGGCCGCGACCCGGATCTGGCCGGTGAGGACGGAGAAGGCGCCATCGACGCCCCCGAGGCCGAAGGCGTGTCGGGTACGGAAGGTGACGGTGCTCCGGCCGGAGTCGATGGTGTAGGTGCCGGGGGCCGGCACGGTCAGGGAGTTCGCTGCTGTCTGTGACACGTTGTTTCCTTTGTGGGGGAATTCGGGGGAATCCAAGGGAATGAAGTTCAGCCGCAGCCGAGTTGGGCTCGTTCAGCCTTGACTACATCACTCTTGACTACATCACTTCGGAGATCCACAGGCAGGTCCTTGCGCCGCTTCACGTTGAGCTTCCGGTAGACGCGTGTGAGGTGCTGCTCGACGGTGCTCGCGGTGATGTGCAGCTTGCTCGCGATCTCGCGGTTGGTGCAGCCCATGACTGCCAGCGACGCGACGCGCCGTTCCGAGCCGGTGAGTGAGGTGATCCCGTCGGTGCTGCCGGAGGCCGTCTCGAGGCTGCTGAGGTCACCCGTGGCCGACAGGAGTTCCTTCGTCAGCGGACCGGCGTCGCACAGATTGGCCACGTGCCAGGCCCGGCGGAAGATCATGCGGGCCCGCCGGTACTCCTCGAGCTGGTGGTAGCTGCGGCTGAGGTCCACGAGGACTCTCGCCTGCTCGTAGCGGTCGCCGCAGTCCTCCAGCAGATCGAGCGCCTCGGTGAGTAGGTCGGGACGTCTGGCGGTGAGGCCCGTCGCGGCGAGCAGTCGCAGGGCCGACCCGCGGATGCGCGGCCGGTCCCGGGTCTGCGTGACCGCACGCTGGGCGAGGACGAACGCACCATCGTGCACGAGAACGTCGCCCGGGTGCGGGCCACGCTGGACTGGATCGAGACCGCGGTCGACACCGGCAAGGTCGACATGGACGACGAACTCGCCCGCATGCTGCGGAGCGAGTAGGCATGCCCCGCGCCTCACGGCGCCAGGGGGACGCCGCCCAGCGGCACGCCGACACCCTGCGGTTCGTGCTGTTCGAGGCCAGACCCGCGGGCCTGCTGTTCCGCCAGCTGGCAGGCGCCAGTGAACTGTCCCCGAGCCAGGTCAGAGCAGGGCTCGCCTGCCTGCGTGATCTCATCGCCCAGAAGGGCTGGCCGCCGCTTATCTGGACCAGAGCCGATGGCTATCAACTCGGCGCGGAGCGAGCCGCGTTGGAGGCATACGAACGGACCGTGCTCTCCGAGAAACTCACCGAATTCCGCCGGTTCATCACCGGCACGGTCGCCCCGCACGCGACCGCCCACCCGAACGACAAATGGATCAAACACATCGTCGCCCAACTCAACTCGATCGAATCCACTCTCGACCTCGTCGTCAGTTCCTGATCCGCTGCGGGGGGTTGCCCGGCCTTGGCCGGGC
>NZ_JASITA010000094.1:0-2500 GCF_030063415.1 Streptomyces sp. H27-C3
AACACAGTGGACGCGAGCAACTGAGGACAAGCCCTCGGCCTATTAGTACCAGTCAGCTCCACCCGTTACCGGGCTTCCACATCTGGCCTATCAACCCAGTCGTCTACTGGGAGCCTTAACCACTCAAGGTGGTGGGAATACTCATCTCGAAGCAGGCTTCCCGCTTAGATGCTTTCAGCGGTTATCCTTTCCGAACGTAGCCAACCAGCCGTGCCCTTGGCAGGACAACTGGCACACCAGAGGTTCGTCCGTCCCGGTCCTCTCGTACTAGGGACAGCCCTTCTCAATATTCCTACGCGCGCAGAGGATAGGGACCGAACTGTCTCACGACGTTCTAAACCCAGCTCGCGTACCGCTTTAATGGGCGAACAGCCCAACCCTTGGGACCGACTCCAGCCCCAGGATGCGACGAGCCGACATCGAGGTGCCAAACCATCCCGTCGATATGGACTCTTGGGGAAGATCAGCCTGTTATCCCCGGGGTACCTTTTATCCGTTGAGCGACAGCGCTTCCACAAGCCACTGCCGGATCACTAGTCCCGACTTTCGTCCCTGCTCGACCCGTCGGTCTCACAGTCAAGCTCCCTTGTGCACTTACACTCAACACCTGATTGCCAACCAGGCTGAGGGAACCTTTGGGCGCCTCCGTTACTCTTTAGGAGGCAACCGCCCCAGTTAAACTACCCATCAGACACTGTCCCTGATCCGGATCACGGACCGAGGTTAGACATCCAGCACGACCAGAGTGGTATTTCAAGATTGACTCCACACACACTGGCGTGCATGCTTCAACGTCTCCCACCTATCCTACACAAGCCGAACCGAACACCAATATCAAACTATAGTAAAGGTCCCGGGGTCTTTCCGTCCTTCTGCGCGAAACGAGCATCTTTACTCGTAGTGCAATTTCACCGGGCCTATGGTTGAGACAGTCGAGAAGTCGTTACGCCATTCGTGCAGGTCGGAACTTACCCGACAAGGAATTTCGCTACCTTAGGATGGTTATAGTTACCACCGCCGTTTACTGGCGCTTAAGTTCTCAGCCTCGCACACCCGAAAGTGCACTAACCGGTCCCCTTAACGTTCCAGCACCGGGCAGGCGTCAGTCCGTATACATCGCCTTACGGCTTCGCACGGACCTGTGTTTTTAGTAAACAGTCGCTTCTCGCTGGTCTCTGCGGCCACCCCCAGCTCACGGAGCAAGTCCGATCACTAGTGATGGCCCCCCTTCTCCCGAAGTTACGGGGGCATTTTGCCGAGTTCCTTAACCATAGTTCACCCGAACGCCTCGGTATTCTCTACCTGACTACCTGAGTCGGTTTAGGGTACGGGCCGCCATGAAACTCGCTAGAGGCTTTTCTCGACAGCATAGGATCATCCACTTCACCACAATCGGCTCGGCATCAGGTCTCAGCCACATGTCATCCGGATTTACCTGGACAACGGCCTACACCCTTACCCCGGGACTACCACCGCCCGGGCTGGACTACCTTCCTGCGTCACCCCATCGCTTACCTACTGCCACCTTGGGCCGGCGGCTCCACCACTTCCCTTTGCCCGAAGGCTCCAGGACGGCTTCACGGCCTTAGCATTAATGGGTTCAGTACTGGGCGTTTCAAAGCGGGTACCGGAATATCAACCGGTTGTCCATCGACTACGCCTGTCGGCCTCGCCTTAGGTCCCGACTTACCCTGGGCAGATCAGCTTGACCCAGGAACCCTTAGTCAATCGGCGCACACGTTTCTCACGTGTGTATCGCTACTCATGCCTGCATTCTCACTCGTGAACCGTCCACCACTCGCTTACGCGGCGGCTTCACCCGGCACACGACGCTCCCCTACCCATCCGCACTCCCGTTGGGGATATGTGTACGAATGACACGACTTCGGCGGTACGCTTGAGCCCCGCTACATTGTCGGCGCGGAATCACTAGACCAGTGAGCTATTACGCACTCTTTCAAGGATGGCTGCTTCTAAGCCAACCTCCTGGTTGTCTGTGCGACTCCACATCCTTTCCCACTTAGCGTACGCTTAGGGGCCTTAGTCGATGCTCTGGGCTGTTTCCCTCTCGACCATGGAGCTTATCCCCCACAGTCTCACTGCCGTGCTCTCACTTACCGGCATTCGGAGTTTGGCTAAGGTCAGTAACCCGGTAGGGCCCATCGCCTATCCAGTGCTCTACCTCCGGCAAGAAACACACGACGCTGCACCTAAATGCATTTCGGGGAGAACCAGCTATCACGGAGTTTGATTGGCCTTTCACCCCTAACCACAGGTCATCCCCCAGGTTTTCAACCCTGGTGGGTTCGGTCCTCCACGACCTCTTACAGCCGCTTCAACCTGCCCATGGCTAGATCACTCCGCTTCGGGTCTTGAGCGCGCTACTAAACCGCCCTATTCGGACTCGCTTTCGCTACGGCTTCCCCACACGGGTTAACCTCGCAACACACCGCAAACTCGCAGGCTCATTCTTCAAAAGGCACGCAGTCACGACCATATG
>NZ_JASITA010000095.1 GCF_030063415.1 Streptomyces sp. H27-C3
TGGTCTGTTAACTGCACCAACTCGGTGATCCACTCGACTCGGGGACCGTGACTCGTGAGCATTTGGACGTGCATGAGACTCCTTCGCTTCATCGAGATCTGATTGACGGACGTGCTCGGCTGCCCCGGGTTGGGGCTGTGGTGCCAGGTACGACGCCGTCTCTGCCGTGGCGTGTGATCGACGCCGCCGACCGTGAGATTGAGCCGGTCAACGCCTACTTGCGAGACCGGACACTGGGCGATGCCAGTCCCCTGACCTGCCGGAGTTATGGCTTCGATCTGCTCCGGTGGTACCGGGTGCTCTGGGCCCTGGACGTCGGATGGGAGCAAGTCACCGAGGCGGAAGTCGTTGCGCTTGTGGGCTGGCTCCGCGCCGCCCGTAATCCGCAACGGCAACGAACCCGAGCCGTTCATCAGGCTGGGACGGTGAATCCGCAAACCGGGAAGCCGACGCTGCGATCTGGGTACTCGCCGGCGACGATCGCGCACAACCTCTCGGTGGTGCACGGCTTCTACGCCTTCCACATGCACTTCGGCCGCGGACCTGTACTCAACCCGGTGCCCGAGAACCGCGCCCGCCGGGCTGCACTTTCCCACCGGTCTCCGATCGAGAGCCGCGCTCAGCACCGCCGCGGCAGACTGCGGCCCAAGGTCCCGGTGCGCCAGCCACGGGCCCTGCCCGACGAGCAGTGGGACGTGCTGTTCGAGCAGATGAAGTGCGCCCGGGACCGGGCTCTGCTGTCCTGCTACGTGACCTCCGGCGCCCGCGCGTCCGAATTGCTGGGCGTTCAGCTCGGCGACATCGACTGGCAGAAGGGACAGCTCTGGGTGATCTCCAAGGGCACCCGGGCCAGACAGCCAGTTCCGGTCTCCCCGGAAGCGCTCGCCTACCTCGCCGCCTATCTGGACGAGAGCGGCTTGCCGGAGATGGCGGTCCCGATCTGGCGCACTCGACGGGGTGAGAGCCGCCCGCTGACCTACTGGGCGGCCCGCCGGATCATCCAGCGGGCAGACGAGAAGCTGGGCATGAACTGGACCCTGCACGATCTTCGGCACACGGCCGCCACCCGACTCGCCCGGGACCCGGAACTGACGCTGGTGGAAGTGCAGACGATCCTTCGGCACGCGCATATCACCACCACCAGCCTCTACACCGTCGTCGGGCTGGAGGACCTGGTCGACAAGCTCGCCGAGCACTACTCCAGGCCCGTTCAACCCGTGGCCTGGCCGACGCAGTACGCCGCGGACGACATTCAGGCGGTGTTCGGTGCCGGGAAGTAAGGTCGGCGACAGCCTGCGCATGAAGGGCCCCACCACCAACTACATCCGGCGGCACGACGCCAATCTCGGGGCGCCGGTCGGCAACTTCGCGCCGACCGCGCTCACCCCGGCACCGCCGCCGCTTCCCGCCAGACCTCCTCGGGCGCTGGGCGACTTCAGTACGGCCAGCGTCGAGGAAGTCGCCGAAGCCGCAGCCCAGCACTTCTCGGCACACGTCAGCTACAAGTGGAAGACCCGCAAGGGGATGTCCGACCTCCTCCAGCACCTCGCGAAGTTCCCTGGAAACACCTGGCAGGAGCGCTGGGAAGCCTCCGGGTTCAATGAGCGAGGCCGTCCGGTCGGTGGTCTCGCCGAGGAAGGCGACAAGCTCCTGCGCAACCGGCTCAACGCGGCCGCCGGCCACGCATTCGCCATGCGGCTCATCCGCCCGGACCTGCTGTCCTTCCGCTCCAACCCGCTCTGGAACTATCCGCGGTGGTTCCGGGACGTCGCGAAGGACCCGTGGCTGGAGGAGTTCTGCGCACGGCTCGAAAAGATGCCGGTCAGCGGAGCGCGACGCGGCAAGGCTCGGTTCGACGTGTGTTGCGCGCTGACGGTCTTCGGCATCGACCTCAGTGACCTGACCCCCGAGGCCCTTCTGCACTACGCCGTCGAGTCCCGCACCCACGGTCTGGCCGGCGAGAGCAGAGCTTCGGGAACCTTCGCTGCCACGCTGGCCTGGCCGGTCCTGCACGAGATGGGACAGTTTCCCGCCTCCGCGCCGAGGACCCTGCGGGCCGCGGTCACCCGCGGGCAGCTCTCCGTCGAGGAGGTCGTCGACCGCCACAAGCTGAGAAATCAGGCGGTCCGGGACCTGCTGGTCGACTACATCCGCCGACGCTCCGCGGATCTGGACTACTCGACCCTCCGCAGTCTCGCGCACCACTTGGCGAAGCTGTTCTGGAAGAGCATCGAGGAGATCAATCCCGAGCAGGCTGACCTGCGGCTTTCGGAAGAGACTTTCACTCAGTGGAAGGAAAAGCTGCTGGTCTTGCCCAACGGCCAACCGCGGTTGGACGTTGACGGCGCGCTCATGTCGGTCCGCGCTCTCTACCTCGATCTGCACACATGGGCGGTTGCCGAGCCGGAACGCTGGGCCACCTGGGTTGCCCCCTGCCCGGTCCGCGACGCTGACCTGCGCTGGTTCCACCTGAGACGCCGACGCCTCCAGGAACGCATGGCCAACCGCACCCGTGACCGCCAGCCCCTGCTGCCAATCCTTTCCCAGCACGTCAACGACACCTGGCACCAGGCGCGAGCCCTGCTCGAAGCCGCCGAAAGCGTCACCCCGGGCGAGGACTTCACCCTGGATGGAACCGCGTGGTTGCGAGTGGCAACCAAGGAAGACGAGAAGCACGGCCGCCCGCCGGTCCGGGCCGTCAACCGCCTCACCGGGAAACTCGTGCGCATCACGCATGAGGAGAACCTGGCGTTCTGGCAGTGGGCAGTCGTGGAAACGCTCCGGATGGCCGGCCTGCGAGCAGAGGAACTCGCTGAGCTTTCTCACCTGAGCGTCCGGCAATACCAGCGGCCCAGTGGCGAAGTCGTCGCCCTGCTGGTGATCAGCCCTTCGAAGAGCGACCGGGAACGGGTCGTCCCAATGTCGGCGGAGCTCTTCCACGTCATTGCCCAGATCATCCGCCGGCATCGCAACGAGCACGGCACCGTTCCGGTCTGCGCTCGCTATGACCTGCACGAAAAGGTCTGGAGCGAAGAACTTCCCTACCTGTTCCAGACCGTTCACAGCGGCACCCAGCGAGGGATGTCCGGCACGACGGTCTGGCGTGTGATCCGACGAGCCTGCAAGGCCCTCGCAGTCACGAACCCGCAGTTCGACGGGGTGAGGTTCGCACCCCACGACTTCCGAAGGCTGTTCGCCACCGAACTCGTCAACAACGGCCTGCCCATCCACATCGGAGCGGCCTTGCTCGGCCACCTCGATATCCGGACGACTCGCGGCTACGTCGCCGTCTTCGACGAGGACGTCATCAGCCACTACCAGCAGTTCCTCGCTCGCCGCCGGGCAGACCGGCCGCAGGAGGAATACCGCAAACCCACAACCGAGGAGTGGGACGACTTCCAAGAGCACTTCGACAAGCGGCGGGTCGAGCTCGGTTCCTGCGGCCGCCCCTACGGCACCCCTTGCGCCCATGAGCACGCCTGCATCCGCTGCCCGATGCTCAGCATCAATCCGAAGATGCTGCCCCGCCTCGATGAGCTGGAGGATGACCTGGTCGCCCGCCGCGAACGCGCCGTCGAGGAGGGCTGGCAGGGTGAGATCGAAGGACTCGACCTCACCCTGACCTTCCTGCGGGGCAAGCGCGAGCAGACCCAGCGCTACCGGCGAAGCGAGCCGATTGACCTTGGCCTTCCGCATCCGAGGCCCCCACTCACAGACGGGTGATCAGCAGCGCGGACACCAGCAAAGCCGTCTGATGGAGGGCTTGATCGGTCAGATACATGCCGTTCATCCCGGCTGCCTTCAGCTCCGCAAAATCCGGGGAGCCGGTGTGCTGCAACAGCCAGCGCACCGGCCACCGGCGGTCGAAGAACGCGTGTGTCACCGCCGAGACCGCGAGCCCAGCCGCCAGGCCGGTCCAGGAGAGCTGGAGCGGGAGGACGGCCCAGACCAGGGCCAGCATCACGGCCATGACCAGGTGGTACTGGGCGACATGGCTGAGGCAGGCAGCCCAGCCCCGCCGAGGGCTCGCGCCGGCGGCGACATCCGTCGCCGCCGGCGCCCCCTTGTTCGCGGCCTGGTGGTCACTCTGACCGAACACATGGTCCGCGAGATTGTGACCGACGGCGAGCACCGCCCACACAGCTCCGAACGTCGCGAGAGTTGCGACCTGCTCAATGCTCGTCATCGGGCACCGCCAGCAGCAGCGTTAGTGCAGAGAAGGTC
>NZ_JASITA010000096.1 GCF_030063415.1 Streptomyces sp. H27-C3
TCGGCCGCCGCCCCCGACCACCCGAGATACCCCAGACTGCCTGGATCAACGACCCGGCCAAGCGCCGCGAACCCGCACCACAAACCTCATAGCGTCACGACCGTCTCACTGGACTTGAAATCTTCCGGCCCGCTGACGCTGAAGCCGCGACCCGCTATCAACTCTTGGGCGAGTGCATGGAAGCACGAGCAGTCCGATGGCCTGACCAAGGTCAAGACCATTCCACCTGCGGTCAGCCGTTACGGGACGAGCCTAGTCGAAGAATCCGTAGACCCTGCTGATGTGGCCGTGCGCCAGGACCACGGCGTCCCAGCCGCTAGCCTCTGGCGATCCAATCGACCGACCAAAGCTCCAGCGGAAGTGTGCGAGGTCGTGATGGCTACGCACCTCGCCAAATCTGAACACCATGCCTGGCGACTGCTTCTGCCACCCTTCGACGTAGGCGTCGATGGCCGTTCGGCCTTCAGCCGTGATGGTGGGATCCACATACACGGCGTCCGCAGTGCATACGTCGGCAAGGATCGCGCGGCGGGCTTGCTGGTCCCGCTCGTTCCAGACCGAGATGTACGCGGCCAATAGTTGGCTGACTGCGCTGGTGTCGGCATTGTCGTTGCTCATAGGAATGTGTGCTCCTTGCTGAGTTCGTCCACCGCTCGGCTCGCCGTGAGGCGGTGGTGATAGCTCGGCGAATTGTAGAGACCGTAGAGGCCTGGACCGGGTGGCACTCCTTGGGCCACCAACTGGTCCGCCATGATCAGCACCGTTGGCATGGCTGAACCCGTTCAGGACGCTCCACATGATGCCGAGGCCGACGGCGTCGTACAGCGACGCCAGACCATGATCAGCACCTAGATGGGTGACGGTGCCGAGGGCGTCGAGCGTTGTCCGGTGAGATTCGGAGTCCGACCGCGGACCGCTGTGCAGGAGGACCGCCGCGTCGGCGCCTATCGCCGACGGGATGGCCATGATGGTGCCAGCGAGGTAGTGGGCATCTCGCTGCTGTGCCCATTCGCCGGCTTCCCTTGCCTGGGCCGATGTGCCCGAGGTCAGATTGACCAGTGTCTGGCCGCGCAGTTTTGTGCCGATGGGATCAAGCAGGTCGTGCATTGGCCTGATAGTCCGTGACGCAGACGCTGGTGAGCGGTCGGGCCCGGAGCGCTTCTGCGACTGTCGGCGCGAGTTGCGTACTCTCGGCCACCAGTCGGTCAGCCTTTGCCTGCGTACGGTTCCACACCGTGGTCGGATGCCCGGCTCGCAGGAATGCGCCGGCCAACGCCCGCCCCATCAGACCGAGTCCGAGGACCGTGATGGGAGCCGCTTGAGAGGTGGTGCCGTTGTCCATGGCACGATGGTGAACGTTCATACCGGTGTGAGGGTCAAGCGCGTTGGGTCAGGAGTCTGCATGCACATTGGCGAGCTGAGTCGCCGTACCGGCGTCAATACCCACCAGTTGCGTTACTACGAAGCGCAGGGCCTGTTGGAACCGGCGCGAGGCACGAACGGATATCGCGAGTACGCCTCCGACGCCGTGGTGAAGGTGCGGCAGATCAGAAACCTTCTGGGCGCGGGCCTGTCGACCCAGGACATCGCCTCCCTGCTGCCCTGCGTGCTCGGCGAAGCCCCCGACTTCGTCGACTGCCCAGAGATGCTGACGCTGATGCGGACACGCCGGCAGCGCTTGGACGCCCAGATCGAGACGCTCGCACACTCCCGCGAGGCGCTGCGCGACTACATGGACCGGACCAAGAACCAAGCGACGAGCGACCGGCCCTGGGACGAAGTCGGCGCGCTGCAGCCAGGCTCCTGAGAGCCTGAACGGCGCCTCGACAAGCGCCCGAGGCGAAGAGACCGGGGCCTCTGGCGCACGCCCGGCGAGGGCATCTGCGCCGACCTACTCGAACTGGAGCTCCTAGTTGACAGCGACGCTTCTCGGGTACGGCTCGCTGAGCACCCGGTCGATCAGGACCCCGTAAGGCCCCTCCGCCGTGCCCACCCGCGCGGGTACGTACGGCCGGGCCAGGACGCGCCACTCGTGGACATCACCGGCCTCCACCCGGCCTCTCCGTAGCGCGCACACCGGTGGCGGCAACACGCATCGAGGCCGGCAGGGCCGGGTGGAGGCCGGTGATGTACCGATGAGGGCGCAGACCCCGCAGAGATTGCGGAGATCTGTACCGTGCGGTGCCTGTCGGCGACCGCAAGCAGCCCGGATCAGGCCACCAGCCCGTCGGCGGGCCGCACGAGGATCCGGGCCTTGACCTGCTTCCCGATAGGCTCGCACAGCACTTCGAAGCTCTCGCACAACGCCCTGACAATCTCCAGGCCATGCCCGCCGACCCGGCCTGGGTTCGCTGCCCGGGTCACCGGCAGAGCCGGATCGCTGTCCCACACCGTGATCTCCAGAGCCCGCCCGTCGAGCTCCACATTGACCACGCACGGCCCGGGTGCGTATTTGCACGCATTGGTCACCAGTTCGCTGACGACCAACTGGGCAGCACCGGCCACCCGTGCCGAGATCTCCCCTCTGCGCTGCTCCGTCAGTTGAGCCAAGAAGCCGACGACGAACCGCCGGGCGTCCCCAATCGCTCCCGGGGTCCCGTCATACGCCGCACCCGCCCATGCACGTCTGTCTGCCTGCGCCGCATCCCCAGCACCCTCACTCGCGCCGTCCCGGGCGTCCCGATCATCCGGCACAGCACCGGCGAGCGGCACAGCGCCCGCCGGCCTCTCCACCACCGCGCCGCCGCCGACTCGCCGAACCTGAGCACTGCCAAGATCCATATCCCCGTTCATGGTTGGGCACCTGCCCCCACTCGGCCCCGCTATTCAGAATCAGGAAAATTTACACGAGTACCCACCTCGGCTGCTCTTAGTCACTCGAAACTGAACGTCTGTCACGGCGCGGTCAGTGCCTCAGTGATCACTCGTCACCACTCCCCCCCCCCCCATGATCGCGCTCTCTGACGTCGAAGCTCTCATGCCCGTGCGGGGCATACGGCAGTCCGGCGCCGGTAGTACGCGATCGCCGACACCATCAGCAGCGGAGCCCAGGCCAGCAGCGGGGCATAGCAGAGCACCAGCAGCGACTGCTGGGCCGGCGTTTCCGTGATACCGCCCTCCGCCAGGTTCGAGATCTGGGCGTACGCGACCCAACCGCACAGACCGAACAGCGCGGCCGCGCCCATCAGCGCCGGGATCACCGCCGCGAGAGGCCGCACCCGGCGACCACCGATCAGCGGTACCCAAACGCGGCACGATCTCGCCCCACGGCAGCACCAGGCCGAGCGTCAACAGAGCAAGGGCCTCGGAAGCCACGGTCAGCGACACGACGTACAGCGCCCCCCAACCGGTCCGGCCGGATTCGCCGGCCACCGGGAGCCCGGCCACCAGGGCGACCCGCCACAACCCCGACGGCAGGGTGACAAGCGGCACGGCACGGGCTGCGAGGGCCGCCCAACGCGGTACATCAGGCTGCGCGTTCACTTTCAGCATGTGATCCATGCCTGCCGCGAGAACGCCGTCACGCGTCCGTCGGCGGACCCCTCCTCCGCCGTGCGGCGGAGGAGGATCCACGACCAACTCGGGTGACAGACCTCGCTCCAGGACCTCTGCCCCGCGGTTCAGAACGATGAAGCAGGCAGGCGGGTGCCCATGGCGGAGCTCGGCACCTATGGACAGGCCCAGTTGGTCTTTCTCACCTACGCGTTCGGACTGGTCCGCCCAGGGGACGGCTACGGCCAGGCCGCCCGGCCCCCGTCTCCCAGGAAGACTTCTTCAGCCGGAGCGTCCGTTGTTGGCCAGGGTGCGGTCGAGGAGGGGGAGCAGGCGGTCCCAGTGGCGCTGCAGTGCGTTGGGGTCGAAGGCGTCGGTGTCGGACATGGTGAAGCCGTGGACGGTGCCGGGGTAG
>NZ_JASITA010000097.1 GCF_030063415.1 Streptomyces sp. H27-C3
CGCCCATGCACCTCCTTCAGCCCCGCCGCCCACCGCCACACGTCACCGACTTCGAGATCCCCACCCATGACAGGAACAACGACCACAACGACACACCGTCACGCCAAACACGGTTGCAGTACTAGGGGATGTCACAGCTCGGCAGCAAAGGGGGCCCTGATCGGGCAGGCCAGTCACCGGGACCGTCAGGACCAGGTACGTTCGATTACGTGGCTGGATTCAGGATCGGACGCGGCCGGGACAACCGCACCCCGCGACAACAACCGCAGCGGCAGCAGGGACAGCCGTACGGGCAGCAGCAGGCGGCACCGCCGCAGCAGCAGCCGTACGGCCAGCAGCAGTGGCCGCAGGCACCGCAGTACGGCGGGCAGCAGGACGAGCCCGAATACTTCGGCGACCCGTACCAGGGCGGCCGGCCGAGCCGGCAGGCGCCGCCCCCGCACGGCGGCCAGGGGGGTGACCCGTACGCCAACAACAACCCGGGCCATACCCAGGCGTTCAGCGTCAACGAGGACCCCTACGGCGACGGCAACACCTACCGGGGCGGCGACTCGCACACCAACGCGCCGCCCTCGGGCCCGCGTCTGCACTGGAAGCAGCTGCTGAGCGGCATCGTGATGCGCCCGGGGCCGACGTTCATGCAGATGCGCGACTACCCGGTGTGGGGACCCGCGCTGGTCGTGACATTCGTCTACGGACTGCTCGCGGTCTTCGGCTTCGACAAGGCGCGCGAAGACGTCATCAACGCGACGCTGTCCAACGCCATCCCGATCGTGCTGTCGACCGGCGTCGCCTTCATCATCTGCGGGCTGGTCCTGGGCGCGGTCACCCACACCCTGGCCCGCCAGCTCGGCGGCACCGGCTCCTGGCAGCCGACCATCGGCCTGTCGATGCTGATCATGTCGATCACGGACGCGCCGAGGCTGCTCTTCGCGATGTTCCTCGGCGGCGAGAACGCCCTGGTGCAGGTGCTCGGTTGGGTCACCTGGGTCGCGGCGGGCGCCCTGTTCACCTCGATGGTGAGCAAGTCGCACGACCTGCCGTGGCCGAAGGCGCTGGGCGCGTCGGCGATCCAGCTGATCGCGCTGCTGTCGCTGATCAAGCTGGGCACGATCTGACGAAACAGCTGACGAAACAGGAGGGCCCCGGCGCGTAGTCCTGAGTTCTAGTGGTCGTGGCAACACCCCGGCTCAGGGGATGCGATGGACTTCGAGATCCGTGAGGACCGCAAGCCACAGGGGCCCAGGAAGCTCGCCAGGGAGCAAGCGGCATACTTCCGGCCCATGCGGCAGGGCATGAGTAACACGCAGGCGTGTCGGATCGTCGGGATCAACCGGCGGACCGGGAAGCGCCGGCGATACGGGCGCAACCCGTCGGGCAAGCAGAAGGCGGCTCCACCGGCCAACACGGTGGAGCCGTCCTCTGCACCGTCCCGGTACCTTCGCGAGGAAGAGCGGACCCACATCGCCGACCGGCTACGGGAGAAGGCGACGGTCCGGGCGATCGCCGCCGAGCTGGGTCGCAGTCCCTCCACGGTCAGCCGGGAGATCCGCCGCAACCGGCACCCGGGCAACGGCCACTACCGGCCGCACGCCGCCCAGGCCCCGTGCCGATGCCCGCCGGCCCCGCCCCAAGCCGGGGAAGATCGGCCAGAACCCCGAACTACGGGGCTTCGTCCAGGACCGCCTGACCATGCGGTGGAGCCCTGAACAGAGCTGTCAGGCTCTCCGCAGCGGGGCCCTCTGCCATTCGTCCGTAATCCTCGTCGTCTGTAATTCTCGCGTCTCAGGCGTCCAGAACCTGCCCGGTGCGGCGCACGACGGGCTTCTGCACGCTCCAGGGGAAGTTGATCCACTCGTCGGTGCGCTTCCACACGTACTCGCACTTCACCAGCGAGTGCGCCTTCTCGTAGACGACCGCGCTGCGGACCTCCGCGACATGGTCGAGGCAGAAGTCGTGCACGAGCTTCAGCGTCTTGCCGGTGTCGGCGACATCGTCCGCGATCAGCACCTTCTTGTTGCTGAAGTCGATCACGTTCGGCATGGGGGCCAGCATGACGGGCATCTCCAGCGTGGTCCCGACGCCGGTGTAGAACTCCACGTTCACGAGGTGGATGTTCTTCACATCCAGCGCGTACGCGAGCCCGCCGGCCACGAAAACCCCGCCGCGGGCGATGCTGAGCACGATGTCGGGCTCGTACCCGTCGTCGGCGATGGTCTGCGCGAGCTCGCGAATCGCGATCCCGAACCGGTCGTACGTCAGGTTCTCTCGTACGTCTGCGTCACTCATACCCGGTATCACACCTGTGTCCGATGAAAATTGAGGAAGGACCGCGAGGCCGTCGGCCCGCGCTGCCCCTGGTAGCGCGACCCATACCGCTCGGAGCCGTACGGGAACTCGGCGGACGAACTCAGCTGGAACATGCAGAGCTGCCCGATCTTCATCCCGGGCCACAGCTTGATCGGCAGAGTCGCCACATTCGAGAGCTCCAGCGTGACGTGACCGGAGAACCCGGGGTCGATGAACCCCGCGGTCGAGTGCGTCACAAGCCCCAGCCGCCCGAGCGAGCTCTTGCCCTCCAGGCGCGAGGCGAGGTCGTCGGGGAGCGTGATCGTTTCGTACGTCGACGCGAGGACGAACTCACCCGGGTGCAGGATGAACGCCTCGTCCCTCTCGGGCTCGACCTGCCGGGTCAGGTCGGTCTGCTCCACGGCAGGGTCGATGTGGGGGTAGCGGTGGTTCTCGAACACCCGGAAGTAGCGGTCGAGGCGCACGTCGATGCTGGAGGGCTGCACCATTGATGCGTCGTAAGGATCAATCCGTACGCGTCCGGCGTCGATCTCGGCCCGGATGTCCTTGTCTGAGAGAAGCACGCACCGAGGATACGCGGGGCTCACGGGCCCCGCCCCCATCGGACAGCCCCGCGCGCCTCACACGCGCAGCACTATCGCTGCTCGGACCCCACGGGAACGGCATGCCTCAGCCGGGCACAGCGCGGGCATCGGATGAGCCGCCCTGGGCCGATCCGGCCCGCGCCGAGCTGCTGCAGCGGAAACGATGTGGTGCTGAACACGTGCCCTTCGGCACAGCGGACGACGGTGGGCTCCATCAAGTCCTCAAATCCCTTCCCCAAGAAAACGTGGACGAGAAAGCCACATTAGGGGATGAATAGGACGCCACTCCAGGCGGCACTCCGACCCGCACGCTACGCCCACACTCCACTCCCCCGCACACCCGGTGCACGCCGAGGGAGACCTCGCAGGTGCCCTCATAGGTGACTCGCGGCTGCCTCGCAGGTGAATGCACCGGAAGCCCGGGATGGGGTAGAGTGTGCGACGATGCAGCGCCGTTCAACGGCCTGCCGCGCGGGTGTAGTTTAGTGGTAGAACATGAGCTTCCCAAGCTCAGAGTGCGGGTTCGATTCCCGTCACCCGCTCCAAAGAAAAGCCCCAGGCCAGCGGCCGGGGCTTCTTTGTTGTCTAGACCTCTCACGGCCCACGTGCCATTCGCGTGCCATAAGGGTCATGACGACACGTCAGATTGAGGCTTCAAGCGCCGCCCACTGCCACGAGGTGGCAGTGATTCCCGCATACCGAGACGTCTTTTCTAGTGACCTGCGCCATACGCCCTTGAGATGCGTGGCGGCCCTGGAGGGGCCACTCAGTTGACGAAGCCGGTCCAGGGCAACGGCCATTCCCGTCGACACGCGGTCCTGAGGTTCCCCCGAGATGCGGAAGATGGTGACAGAGGGTCAGATGGTTCTCATGAGAGGAACATCGGCCATGGCTGCCCCCAGAAAGTACTCGCTGGAGTTGCGTGAGCGTGCGGTGCGGATGT
>NZ_JASITA010000098.1 GCF_030063415.1 Streptomyces sp. H27-C3
AGCCCGATCGAGTTCGAGGAGAGGTACTACTCCGATCAGGCAACGACCAGAAGAGCGAACCTGAAACCCCGTCAACCCTCCCTGACCAGCTGATCAGCATCTCCCGAGTAACGGGGGAACCTCACAGACGACGGAGAGAGCGCCACAGGTCCGTTCACAGGACCGGTGGAGTTCATGAAGGCGCGCACCCAACGCCTCTCACCCGTGGTGCACTCCGAGTACGTCAGCGGCGACGTGGCCGACCGTGACAAGTCGTCCACCACGATCACGGAAGACGACTTCCTGGGGGATCGATTCAGCCCTCAACGGTTCGCCGTGGGGATCAAGGTCCGAGGCTGCGTACACGTCGTGGCCGACAAGCGCGACAACAAGCGCCCTGTGTGGTTCTACGGACTCACGGACCACTCATGGGCGTGCGTGATGTTCCGCGACGGGGACGACGCGCAGGTGTGGCAATCGGGCCCCCGCAAGCTGTGGGACGAAGCCGAGTCCGCGTACCGCTGGTGGGCGGGGAAGGGCAAGCCCGGATACGAGCGCTTCGGGCTCACCGTTACAGCGGAAGGGCAGAGCGCATGGGTAGATGACCCGGCTGAATCCTGGCAGGTCTGAGACCCGCCCGCAGCGCCACACAATCGCCACAGGGCACCCAGGAACGGACGGAAATGGAACCGACCACCCAGGGTTGCCGCATCCGTGTGCCTCACACGAGAAGGCCCCCTGACCTGCTTATTCGCAGCTCAGGGGGCTTTCACAAACTAACCGACAGACGAGTCAGCCTATACGCCGGGTTCTGTCGCCGGCGGGCCTCGCGGCCCGTCGGGAGACGGCCATCCATCTAGGGCCGGCGTTGCCACCGGCCTCGTGCGGTCTACCCGCGGACTCGGGCGAGCAGCCCTCGAACGTCCGCGCAAGGCCGTCTTGCGACGACCTCTCTTGACCTTGCTCCGGGTGGGGTTTACCTAGCCGCCTGAGTCACCTCAGGCGCTGGTGGTCTCTTACACCACCGTTTCACCCTTACCCGGGACCGAAGTCCCGGGCGGTCTACTTTCTGTGGCACTGTCCCGCGGGTCACCCCGGGTGGGCGTTACCCACCACCCTGCCCTGTGGAGCCCGGACGTTCCTCGGCAGCACCCCGAGAGGTACTGACGCGACCGTCCAGCCGGCTCGTCTGCCGTGCCGACCATGCTACCCGCCCGGGTCGGGCCGCCCCGACGCGACGACGGGGACGCTCGCGGTCAGGGTTGCCCGATGACAGATATATGGCTGCCCGTCGAGCGGGCGCTGTACAGCCTCGGGCTGTGGGTGGCCCGGCGGCGGCACGGCCTGGGCGACGGCGCGCACCCCGCGCCGTACACCGGGCCGCAGACCGCGATGCTCTACGCCCTGCTCTTCGTCTCTCTCGTCGAGACCGTGATGCTGGCGCTGCTCGTCCCGTGGCCGCTGGTGCACCGGATTGTGCTGGTCATCGATGTGTACGGGGTGGTGCGGGTGCTCGCGTTCCAGGCCGCCTGCGTGACGCGGCCCCATGGGGTGGAGGCGGACGGGTCGCTGCGCATCCGGTACGGCGTGCTGTGGGACGTGCGGGTGCCTGCCGCGGCGATCGAGTCCGAACGGGTCGACCTGCGTTTCACCAAGGTGGACGAGGACGGCGTGCTGACCCTGGCCGTGGGCGAGCAGACCTCCGTGACCGTGGAGCTGACGGAGCCTGTCGGATACGTACGGCCGCTCGGGGCGCTCGGTGAGGCGCGGGCCGTACGGTTTCACGCCGACGACCCGCGCGCCCTCGTCGCCGCCGTCACACGGGGGCGAACAGCACCTTCGCCGACCCCGGGTCCGCCTGGGTGAGCCGGACCCTGATGCGCTCGCCCAGCGGGAGGCTGCCGTCGCCCTCGATGCGGGCGACGATCGCCGGGTCCTCCAACTGGACTGTGCCTACGGTGGGTTCGTTGTCCTTGATGTCCACGACACGGGCGTCGAACAGTTCGCCCACCCGGTCCTCGAGCACCGCCGCCTCGACGAGGTCCACGCACTCGCGCTCGGCGGTGTTCGCGCGCCGGGTGCCGTCAGCCATCTCCTGCGGGAGCGCGGCCAGGGCCTCGCGGGTCCACGCGGGCGGCTCCTCACCCGCGGCGGCGGCGAGGCACAGCTCCCCGGCGTAGCGGTCGACGAGGCGGCGCAGCGGGGCCGTGCAGTGGGTGTAGGCGGCGGCGACCGCGGCGTGCACGGCGGGTTCGGGGACCTCGCCGTGCTCGAAGACGGTGTAGCCGGCACCGCGCAACAGCGTCGTGCACTCCTGGAGGAACGCGGCGTGCGCGGGCCTGCTCGGGTCGAGGGAGCGGATGACCTCGGAGTACGGGACGTGATGCGGCCAGTCGATACCCAAGGCCTTGGCGGTGCGGCGCAGTCGGGCCACGGCGCCGTCGGGGGCGGTCGGCAAGGTGCGCAGGATGCCGGTGCCCGCGGCCGTCATCAGGTCGGCGGCGGCCATGCCGGTGAGCAGGGAGATCTGGGCGTTCCAGCCGTCGGCGGGGAGCGGGGCGCGGTATTCGATGGAGTACGCGCCCTCGCGCTCGACAACCTCCTGCTCGGGCACGTTGAGGGAGATCCCGCCGCGTTCGCGTTCCAGCGCCTCGCGCAGTAGCCCGATGTCCTTGAGCAGCGCCAGCGGCTCCTCGGCCGTCCCCGCGTCGATCCGCCGCTGGACGCCGGCGTAGTCGAGCTTGGCCCGGCTGCGTACGAGCGCGCGGCGCACGTCCGTCGCCTCGGTGCGGCCGTCCGCGTCGAGGTCGATGCGCCAGAGCAGGGCGGGGGTGACCTGGTCGGGCAGCAGGCTCGCGGCGCCCTCGGAGAGCAGCGGCGGGTGCAGCGGGACCTTCCCGTCGGGAAAGTAGAGGGTCGTCACCCGGCGGTGCGCCTCCGCGTCGAGGGCGCCGCCGGGGGTGACGAAGGCGGCGACGTCGGCGATCGCATAATGCACCCGGAAGCCGCCGCCCTCACGTCGGGCCAGGTGCATGGCCTGGTCGAGGTCGACCGAGGTGGGCGGGTCGATCGTGAACAGGGCGAGGTCGGTCGCGTCCTGTTCGGGCAGCCGCGGCGCCTTGGCGGCGGCCTCCGCTGCCGCGAGGACATCGGGCGGGAACTCGCCCGGCACGTCGAGCCTGGTGCGCAGCGCGCGCAGGGCGGCCCGTAGTGCGGCTTCGGCGGCACCGGTCACGTGGATATGGCGGCGGGGCATGGTCCGAGCGTAGGGCGGACACGGGCTTGGGGCGCGGTGGGTGGGTGAGTCAGTGTGAGTGAGTGGGCAGCTGGGCGGTGCGGGTGCTCGGGCCAGTACGGGTACGGGGTGCCGGTACGTGGGCCGGTACGGGTGCCGGTACGGGTGCCGGTACGGGTGCCGGTACGGGTGCCGGTGCCGGTACGTGGGCCGGTGCCGGTACGTGGGCCGGTGCGGGTATGTGGGCCGGTGCGGGTTGCCTGCGGCGCTGGTCCCCTACCCGCCCCTTCCCGTAACTGGGGCTCCGCCCCAGACCCCGGTCCTCAAACGCCGGACGGGCTGAAGCGGGCGGGTTTTCAGCCCGTCCGGCGCTTGAGGGCAC
>NZ_JASITA010000099.1 GCF_030063415.1 Streptomyces sp. H27-C3
ACCTGGAAGACCTCGGAGACCCCGCCCCGGACGGCCACCCGGCACAACGTGCTGCCCGCACCCGGAAAGATCACGAGAAGCCCAGCCGGAAACCCGATCAGAATTCACACGGTGGATCGAGGCTCAGGCCCAGTCGAGTCCGAGTTCGGCGAGTGCCGCCAGCTGTTGCTCACTCAAGCGCTCGCGTCGGTTTCTCTGGTTGCTCAGAAAGATGCCCAGCTTGATTGTGCTTCCGTCCGGGAGCTCTTCGACGTGGGCTCTCCCGACGACGGTTTTGCCCTCGCGTTGGATGTACTGCGCGAGGGCCGTCACGCCCCGCGTGAACGCTTCGGAGCCCTTGACGGCCCCACTCTTTCCGCCGGCGGGTACCGGCGCGTTCCGGGGCCGCATAGCCGGTTTCACGCCCAGCACGCCCAGGCGGCGCTGCTGCTCAGCGTTCAGCCGGCCGAAGTCCCGCGCCTGCCGGGCGAGCCAGCGGCCGATGTCGTCGCCGCGGTAGGTGACGCCGGGCAGGATCTCCTCCAGCGTCCCGCCGGCCTCCAGGAGGGCACGCAGGCCGGTGTGGTGACGCTGCCAGTCGACGGTCCACCCCAGCTGCCCGGGGTTCCAGTCCAAATCGATGGCCGCGAGCTGTTCGCCGCGCCGCGCTGCGCGCTCAGGGTCCTTGCCAAGGCCCCCGGGCCGCCGGAGGTTGGTGAGCCACTGCCCCACGGGCTTGTCCATCGCGGTCGCGTGGCGGGGCGCCGCCAGGGTGCCGGCCTCCGCGTAGTACGCGCGGGCCGCGGCGAGGTTCTCCTCGAACTGGACATCAGCGGTGTCCCAGATGATGCCGAGCTCCTCCAGCTCGTCCGCCCGGCTGCCGGGCATGGTCCCGGCCCGGTACGCCCGCCGCTGGTCGGACAGCCACCTGCCCAGCGGGTACGCGCCCTCCTGGTGCTCGTAGGGCACATCGAGAGTGTCTTCCCGGTCGCGGTAGCGGCGGGCGGCGTCGTACCCGCGCGTCCAGTCCTGGCGCTCGGTATCCAGGATCTGGAACTTGACCCACTTGGCGACCATCACCGGATCTCTGGGGGCGGCGAAACGGAGCAGCAGCCGCGACTCCTCCTCACCTTCCTCCGGCTCCTCACCGATGTTTTGCGACGGATCAACCACACGCTTCTGGTTCTCCTGCGGAATCGCAAGCATCTCAATGGCATGCTCGTCATGCGCCCGAAGCCCTTCAAGGACCTTCACCAAAGGCCGGTACGACGCAGAGGTGAACATGTCTTCCGGCTGCTCACCTGGGGCCAAGAACACGGGCACGATCAGCGTCGCCACTTTTCCCTGATTGGGCTTCTGCCTGAGCGCCCGACCGATTGCCTGCACGATATCCACCGCCGAACCCTTCGGGTCCAGCAGGGCTACGGAATCCACCGCCCTAATATCGACGCCCTCACCCAGTACACGGCAATTCGAAAGCACCGCACGCCCGGCCCGGCGGCCGAAGTCCCCGAGCACGCGCCGCCGGTGGTCGGCCTCATGCTCACCGCACAGCCAGTCGGCCCACACCCGCTCCGGGTACCGCTCCGGATCCGAGGCGTGCAACCGCTTCGCGACCCTCGGCAAGCCCTTCGCGAACGCGCTGGCCTCTATGGTCCGGTGATGGAAGGTGATGGTGGTCTGCAACCGGTGCTCTGCCATCGTCTCCAGCAAAGCGGCCTGCAAGGCGCCCATTCGCTGGCCGCGCACCTCTTCCTCCCGCTTCTGCTCGCCGGCCAGGCGGGCAGGAGTCACCACCGGGTCGGTCAGCTCGACCACCACGATCTGATAGCGCGCCAAAAGCCCGCGCGACACCGCCGACGCCAGCGACAGCTCGTAGACCACAGGCCCGTAGATCTTCGGATCATCCATGGAGCAGGCCAGCTCGTGCGGGAGCGGATCCCGCAGGTTCTCGAAGCCCGACTGCCGTTCCGCCCACGGGGGGCGGGGTGGGCGCTCTTTCCAGATCCGGGGTGTGGCGGTCATGTAGAGCCGGCGCATCGCGGGGATGACGTCCTGGTCGTGAATGGCCGCCCACGCCTTCCCCATTGACCCGCTTGTCCTGTGGGCTTCGTCCACGACCACCAAGTCGAAGACGTCCATGGGAAGCCCGTACACACCCTCGTGGGCCTCCGCCAGCACGGGCAGAGACGCATAGGTGGCGTAGACGGTCACCGGCCCGCGGCCGTGCCACAGCGCCAGTTGCGGCGGGCTCGTCGTGGAGCGCACATCGAGATCCCACAGATGCGGGTCGTCATCCAGCGAACACACCGCCACCGCCGGACCCGTATGCCCGGCCAAGCGCCATTCCCGCACCGTCTGCGTCAGCAGATCCAAGGTCGGAAGCAACACCAAGATCCGCCCATTGCGCGCCAGCCGAAGCGCGGAATGGGCGGCAATGAACGTCTTTCCCGTACCGCACGCAGCCACCACCGTGGCCCGCAGTCCATTACGCGGAATCCGCTTCCCCGGAGGGATGTCGAGACCACGCACCACCGCGTCAACCGCCTCGATCTGATGCGGAAACAGACGGACCTCATCGGCATTCGGCATTCCGTACTCCAGAAGTCGCGAGAAGGGGCGATCAGCCCTGGCGGAGGTGGTAGTGATTCGATCGGGATTCTACACAGCGCATCGGATGGCACCTGATGCAGCCTTGCCATGATGATGCGCGGGTCTCACTTTAGCGCAACGGGCTGCGATTGTGGCGGTTTTCGTGTAGACTCGTTCGTGTGCTGCTGCCCCTGTAGGGGGTGAGTGGACGTCAGGGTTCGGATGGAGCGAAGCGGAGTTCGAGCCCTGATTCTTCGAGGGGCCGGCACTCGTTCGGGGTGATGGCGTGTCAGTACCTGGGGGTGGCTTGTTGTTCGGGATGCTACACAGGCCCGCAGTGATACACCCACCCTTCCCCGTAGCCAGCCATTCGCGCAGCGCGCGAATCGGGAATTGGAGCGAAGCGGAGATTCCTTGCTTTTAGTATTGGAGCGAAGCGGAGATACTCAATTCCGGCAACGCGGGAATCGAAAGGCGCGAAGCGCTTTTCACGCTGAGCGCAGCGAAGCGTTTCTCTTGCACATCGCGCAGCGATGTGGTACCCGC
>NZ_JASITA010000009.1:0-88947 GCF_030063415.1 Streptomyces sp. H27-C3
GGGCCCCACCCCGCCGACCCGGACGAAGCCGCACACCTGCCGGCCCAGTCGGCCCGCCGGGCGGAAGGAGCCGCCCGGCTCACCCCCGAAGAGGGCCGCGCCGTCGCCTCCTGGGACCG
This sequence comes from Streptomyces sp. H27-C3, assembly GCF_030063415.1. GTDB lineage: Bacteria > Actinomycetota > Actinomycetes > Streptomycetales > Streptomycetaceae > Streptomyces. Next base: position 120 of record NZ_JASITA010000009.1, read on the forward strand.
CGACCTCGACGCCCTCGCCGGCGAGCTCCGCCGCGCCCGCGCCACCACCCGTGACGTTCACGTGCCGCCCGCCCTGTCCGCCTCCCAGCTCGTGCGGCTCGCCGCCGACCCCGACGGCTTCGCCCAGGAACTGGCCCGCCCCATGCCACGCCCCCCGCAGCCCGCGGCCCGCCGGGGTACCCGCTTCCACGCCTGGGTGGAGGCCCGCTTCGAAGAGCTGCCCCTGCCCATGCTCGGCCCCGACGAGCTGCCCGGCGGCGACGGGAGCGAGGCGGAGGTCGCGGACGAGCGCGACCTGGCCGCCCTCAAGGAGGCGTTCGAGCACACGGCGTACGCCCACCGCACCCCGCACCGCATCGAGGCCCCCTTCCACCTCACCCTCGCGGGCCGGGTCATCAGGGGCCGCATAGACGCCGTGTACCGCGACGACGACACCGGCGCGTACGAGATCGTCGACTGGAAGACCAGCCGCACCCGCAGCGCCGACCCCCTTCAGCTCGCCCTCTACCGGCTCGCCTGGGCCGAGCAGTACGACCTCCCGCTCGACTCCGTGAGCGCCGCCTTCCTCTACGTGCGCAGCGGCGAAGTCGTCCGACCAGCCCGGCTGCCGGGCCGGGTCGAGCTCGAACGGATCCTGCTGGACGAGCCGGGTCCGGCGGCCGGTTAGGCTCGGCATCATGAGCGAGACCCCGGACAGCGTCGTCCGTACGTACATCGAAAAGCACCGCGCGGCCTTCCTCGGCGACCTCGCCGACTGGCTGCGCATCCCGTCCGTGTCGGCGCAGCCCGACCACGACGCGGACGTACGGCGCAGCGCCGACTGGCTGTCCGTGAAGCTCAAGGAGACCGGCTTCCCGGTTACCGAGATCTGGCCCACGGACGGCGCCCCCGCGGTCTTCGCCGAGTGGCCGAGCGGCGACCCGGCCGCCCCCACCGTGCTCGTCTACGGACACCACGACGTGCAGCCCGCCGCCCGCGAGGACGGCTGGCACACCGACCCCTTCGAGCCGGAGATCATCGAAGGCCGGATGTACGGACGCGGCGCCGCCGACGACAAGGGGCAGGTGTTCTTCCACACCCTGGGCGTACGGGCCCACCTCGCCGCCACCGGCCGCACCGCCCCCGCCGTGAACCTCAAGCTCCTGATCGAGGGCGAGGAGGAGTCCGGCTCCCCGCACTTCCGCGCCCTCGTCGAGCAGCGCGCCGAGCGCCTCACCGCCGACGCGGTGATCGTCTCCGACACCGGCATGTGGTCGGCGGAGACCCCCACCGTCTGCACCGGCATGCGCGGCGTCGCCGACTGCGAGATCGAGCTGTACGGCCCCGAGCAGGACATCCACTCCGGTTCCTTCGGCGGCGCCGTCCCCAACCCGGCCACCGTCGCCGCCCGCCTCGTCGCGGCTCTCCACGACGCCGACGAGCGCGTCACCATCCCCGGCTTTTACGACGGCGTGACGGAGCTCACCGACCGGGAGCGCGAGCTGTTCGCCGCGCTCCCCTTCGACGAGGCCCAGTGGCTCCGTACGGCCAAGTCCCGGGCCTCGCTCGGCGAGGCCGGCTACTCCACCCTGGAGCGCGTCTGGGCCCGCCCGACCGCCGAGCTGAACGGCATCGGCGGTGGCTATCAGGGCCCCGGCGGGAAGACGATCGTCCCGTCGTCCGCCCAGCTGAAGCTGTCTTTCCGGCTGGTCGCGGGCCAGGACCCGAACAAGATCGAGCAGTCCGTACGGGACTGGATCGCCTCCCGCGTCCCGGCCGGCATCCGCCACGAGATCACCTTCGGCGCCGCCACCCGGCCGTGCCTGACGCCGCTGGACCACCCCGCCCTGCAGTCCGTCGTACGGGCCATGGGCCGCGCCTTCGGCCAGGAGATCCTGTTCACCCGGGAGGGCGGCTCGGGCCCCGCCGCCGACCTCCAGGACGTACTCGGTGCACCCGTGCTCTTCCTGGGTATCTCCGTACCGTCCGACGGCTGGCACGCGCCCAACGAGAAGGTCGAGCTCGACCTTCTTCTCAAGGGCGTCGAGACCACCGCGCACCTGTGGGCCGACCTCGCGGCGAACTGGCGCCCCTCCTGAAGCCGGGAAGCCCTCTACCCGTGCGGTCTCGTGCCGATGGAGTGGTGAAGCCGCGCATCGACCAGCCTGCCTGCCGAACCACCCAATCCATCCGGGGGAGTTGGAAACACCTGTGAGCACTTCGAACGACCAGACGGGCCCGACCGGGGAGCGGTCGATCGGCCTCGCCGCCCCGAGCGGTCTCGACCGCGCCGCACACCACCGCCTCGACGAGGCCTGGCTGGCCGCGGCCTGGAGCCATCCCACGACCCGCGTCTTCGTCGTCTCCGGCGGTCAGGTCCTGATCGACGACACACCGGACGGGCACACCGAGCTGGTCATGACCCCGGCCTTCGAAGCGCCGGTCACCGAGACGCACCGCTATTTCCTGGGTACGGACGAGGGGGGTGTCAGCTACTTCGCCCTGCAGAAGGACACTCTGCCGGGGCGCATGGACCAGTCCGCGCGCCCCGCGGGCCTGCGCGAGGCCGGGCTGCTGCTGTCCCCCCGCGACGCGGCCCTGATGGTCCACGCCGTCGCCCTGGAGAACTGGCAGCGCCTGCACCGCTTCTGTTCACGCTGTGGCGAGCGCACGGTCATCGCGGCGGCGGGCCACATCCGCCGCTGCCAGGCCTGCGGCGCGGAGCACTACCCGCGCACCGACCCCGCTGTGATCATGCTCGTCACCGATGAGCACGACCGCGCGCTCCTCGGTCGTCAGGTGCACTGGCCGGAAGGCCGGTTCTCGACCCTCGCGGGCTTCGTCGAGCCCGGCGAGTCGATCGAGCAGTCCGTGGCCCGTGAGGTCTTCGAGGAGGCGGGCGTCACGGTCGGCCGGGTCGAGTACATCGCCAGCCAGCCGTGGCCGTTCCCGTCCAGCCTGATGCTGGGCTTCATGGCCCGCGCGACGTCCTCGGAGATCACCGTGGACGGCGAGGAGATCCAGGAGGCGCGCTGGTTCTCCCGGGACGACCTGCGGACCGCGATCGAGTCCGGGGAACTCCTGCCCCTGCTCGGTATCTCGATTGCCGCCCGCCTGGTCGAGATCTGGTACGGCAAGCCCCTGCCGAAGCCGCTCAACGGGTAGCCGCACGCAGGCCCGTACGCGGGACTCGCACGAAGGGCTCGTGCACAGGGCGTCGGCGCATGCGAAACGCCCCCCGCGATGTGCGTCGCGGGGGGCGCCCTTCGTGCGTACGGCTATGGGTATGGGTATCAGGGGTCGTCAGACGCCCAGCGCCTGCTTGACCTGCGCGAGGCTCGGGTTGCTCATGACCGACTCCGCTCCGGAGGTGGGAACCACGAGGACCGTCGGGACGGTCTGGTTTCCACCGTTCGCCTTCTCGACGAAGGCCGCGGACTCCGGGTCGTGCTCGATGTTGATCTCGTTGTACGCGATGCCCTCGCGGTCCATCTGGCTCTTCAGCCGACGGCAGTAGCCGCACCACGTGGTGCTGTACATCGTCACAGTGCCCGGCATGTCTTTGGCGCTCCTCTGGTTCGCTGGGGGATCCGTGCTCCCAGTGACTCGAACGTACGCGACCCGGTCACCATTCCCGTATGGCTACGACTACCGCGTGATTAGTACGACCACTGCTCGTCCCCTGTGGACAACTGCCGCGTCCACCTCTCGCGACCTGGCAGCATGGCGGGGTGACAGCAGCAACGCACTCCTCCCTTTTCCCGCAGGCCCCCGAGTCGGCGGACGCGGTGCTCGAAGGACTCGACCCCGAGCAGCGCGCGGTCGCGACGGCCCTGCACGGCCCGGTGTGCGTGCTGGCCGGAGCCGGTACGGGCAAGACCCGCGCGATCACCCACCGCATCGCGTACGGCGTGCGCGCCGGAATCATCCAGCCCAACAGTGTGCTGGCCGTCACCTTTACCAACCGCGCCGCCGGCGAGATGCGCGGGCGGCTGCGCCAGCTCGGCGCGGGCGGTGTCCAGGCCCGGACATTCCACTCCGCCGCGCTGCGCCAGCTCCAGTACTTCTGGCCGAAAGCAGTCGGCGGCGACATGCCGCGGCTGGTCGAGCGCAAGGTCCAACTGGTCGCCGAGGCCGCCGCGCGCTGCCGCATCCGGCTCGACCGCAACGAGCTGCGGGACGTGACGGGCGAGATCGAGTGGGCCAAGGTCACCCAGACCGTCCCCAGCGACTATCCCGCCGCGGTAGCCAAGTCCAGCCGCGACGCCCCCAGGAACCCGGCCGAGATCTCCCAGATCTACGGACTGTACGAGCAGCTCAAGCGCGACCGGAGCATGATCGACTTCGAGGATGTGCTGCTGCTGACCGTCGGCATCCTCCAGGACCGGCAGGACATCGCCGACCATGTGCGCAGTCAGTACCAGCACTTCGTGGTGGACGAGTACCAGGACGTGAGTCCGCTCCAGCAGCGGCTGCTGGAGCTGTGGCTCGGCGACCGCGACAGCCTGTGCGTCGTCGGCGACGCCAGCCAGACGATCTACTCTTTCACCGGCGCCACCCCCGACCACCTGCTGAACTTCCGCACCCACCACCCGAACGCCACCGTGGTGAAGCTGGTCCGCGACTACCGCTCGACCCCGCAGGTCGTCCACCTGGCCAACGGCCTGCTGAACCAGGCCCGCGGCCGGGCCGCCGAGCACCGTCTGGAGCTCATCTCCCAGCGCGAGGCGGGCCCCAACCCGGTCTACCCGGAGTACGCGGACGAGCCCGCCGAGGCCGAGGGCACCGCCCGCCGCATCCGTGACCTCGTCAACGCGGGCGTCCCGGCCGGCGAGATCGCCGTGCTCTACCGCATCAACGCCCAGTCGGAGGTGTACGAGCAGGCTCTGGCCGACGCGGGTGTGCCGTACCAGCTGCGGGGCGCGGAGCGGTTCTTCGAGCGCCAGGAGGTTAGGGAGGCGGGCATCGCGCTGCGCGGCGCGGCGCGCGCCGGTGGCAACGACTCGCTGCTCGACGACGCCGACGACCTGCCCTCCCAGGTCCGGGCGGTGCTGAGCACCAAGGGCTGGACGACCGAACCCCCGGCGGGCTCCGGCGCCGTCCGGGACCGCTGGGAGTCGCTGGCCGCCCTGGTGCGGCTCGCGGAGGACTACACCAAGGCCAAGCAGACCGCGACCCTCTCCGACCTCGTCACGGAGCTCGACGAGCGCGCGGCAGCCCAGCACGCACCCACCATCCAGGGCGTCACCCTGGCCTCGCTGCACTCGGCGAAGGGCCTGGAGTGGGACGCCGTGTTCCTGGTCGGCCTCACCGAGGGCATGATGCCGATCACCTACGCGAAGACCGACGAGCAGGTCGAGGAGGAACGACGGCTGCTGTACGTCGGTGTCACGCGTGCCAGGGTGCACCTGAGCTTGTCCTGGGCGCTGTCCCGCTCGCCCGGCGGCCGGGCCTCCCGCCGCCCGAGCAGGTTCCTGAGCGGCCTGCGCCCCGGCTCCGGGGCTCCGGCCGGCCGCGGCGCGGGGGGCGCCGGAGGCGTCGAGCACGGTGCCGCAGCAGGCAGCACGGGCACCGGCGCCGGTGCCAAGCGGAGGCGGCGGGGGCAGGTCAGGTGCCGGGTGTGTGCGAAGACACTCACCGAGGCCGGCGAGGTGAAGCTGATGCGCTGCGAGGACTGCCCGTCGGACATCGACGAGGCGCTGCATGAGCGGCTCCGCGACTGGCGCGCGGGCCAGGCCGAGGAGCTGGGGCAGCCCGCCTTCTGTGTCTTCACCGACAAGACGCTGATGGCGATCGCCGAGGCGGTGCCGGGCGACGACGGAGCACTGGCCATGATCTCCGGAGTCGGCGCCCGGAAACTGGAGCGGTTCGGAGCCGATGTGCTGGCTCTCTGCGCAGGTCAGGAGCTTGGAGGAGCACACGAGGAGGATTGATCAAAATTCGTCGAGAAAATAGTTTGCGCATGCCCCAGGAATCCCCATAGGTTCTTAACCACGGAAACAAGGGCTTCTCCGAAGCCCTGTGCCCGTGCTGTACTTATCCACACACATGGGATCCGGCTCCGGCCGAGGTCCCCGAGACGCCGAGGGAGGCGAGCCCAGTGACCAGCTTCATGACTTCCACCAAAGTGACCGATCACTCGGTCGTCGCCACCTGCCCGCTCGGCTCCTCGCTCCGTGGTACGGGTCTGTCCGGCATTGCTGCCTTCAGCCCCGCGGTCCTCAGCCCGGCCGTTCTGGTCCTGGCTGATCTCCCCGTCCGGGAGCGCAATGAGCGACCGACCGAGGCACCGGAAGCAGCAGTAGCAGTCGCGCAGGCGCATGCCTATGCCTCTGCGGCGGCCGGTGCCGGATTCAAGAAGCAGACGACGCAGCACCACACGATGTGGGCCTTCCGTGGGCCTGAACCCTGGAGTGATCCAGCCTGATTCACCATCAGGCAGGCGCCTTCAGGGCCGCGGAACCCCACCCGGGATCCGCGGCCCTTTTGTTTTGCCCGAACGGGCGAGACGAAGCGAAGGGGCCCCGGGACAGCAGACGCCATCCGGCCAACAGGCCGGAACAACCAGACGAGGAAAAAACCACCGTGCAACTCGAAGCGCACGCCCCGTCCGTACCGCCTTCCCAAACGATCTCCCCGCCCGGTCTCACGGAGGACCCCGCCTTGACTCCCCTCACTGCGCTCACCGCGCTCGACGACGCCATCGAGAACCTCGGCGTACCAGTCCCCTGCCGTTCCTTCGACCCGGAGGTCTTCTTCGCCGAGTCCCCGGCCGACGTCGAGTACGCCAAGTCGCTCTGCCGCACCTGCCCGCTGGTCGAGGCCTGCCTCGCCGGTGCCAAGGAGCGCCGCGAGCCCTGGGGTGTCTGGGGTGGCGAGCTCTTCGTCCAGGGCGTCGTGGTCGCCCGCAAGCGTCCGCGTGGCCGTCCGCGCAAGAACCCGGTCGCAGCATGACCAACATTTCTTGGGGGACTGCGCTGAAGCCCCTGAACCGCACCGGCACCATCGACCGACCCCATACGCACGATCCCAAGAAGCAGGCCCCGATGACCTCTCTCACCAGCGAGCCCTTCGGGTCCGCGACCCCCGCCGTCACCACCATTGGCGCGAACGACTCAAGCCAGAACAGGACCCGCGAAATGCAACTCATCCCAGAAGCCCTGGCTCGTGCTCATATGCACGAACTGCTGCGTGAAGCCGAGGCGGAACGCCGGGCCGTGCGCCTGGTCGCCGCCCAGCGGATGCAGCGCCGTGCCGAGCGCACCGCACTGCGCGCCCGCCGCGCTCTGGCCATGGCGGTCATGCAGTAGAAGCCCGGCACCGAAAGCAGCCAGCAGGCACCAGCAGCAATCAGCTCTTTGTGGGGGCCGGTCCGAACGGACCGGCCCCCACGGTGCGTTGTCCCCGCAACCGCCCCGGGACGGGGATATCGTCACGGGGTGGACCAGCAGACCTCTCGCCCCGCAGCACAGCCTGGTGCCGAGCACCTGGTGTGCTCCCGCTGCGGCGCGGTCTCCCAGGGCATCCCACCGACCTGGACCTGCTCCGTGGAGAACGGCAGCCGTCACTACTTCTGCGACGACTGCTCGCGCGCCAACCTCAGAGCCATCGAGGGGCGGCTCGATTCGCCCTGGTGGTGACCATCGCCCCTAGCACCTGTCCGGCCCCGATCCGCCGGACAGGCCCCTAGGTCCCGGCCGCCGCCACCCCGTCTTCCTCACCCTCCGCGCTCTCGGCACCCACTTCAGTGCCTCCGCTGTCCTCCGGTCGGGGGAGGAACCCGGGCAGCCACTCCTCCAGCTCGTCCCGCAGCCGCACCGTCGCACCCAGCTGGCAGAGCACCCCGATCGTGCTCAAAGTCACCCGGTGTATCAGCAGGTAGGCGGGCGGCAGATTGAGCTGCTTGCCCAACTGGTGTGCGGGGGAGCGGATATCGGCCACCCGCGCCGCCTGACTGCGCATCCATCCCCGGCTGAATGTGAACTCCGAGGCCTGCGCCGGCTCGATGATCGGCAGCAGATAGTCCAGCACCGCATCCGGGTCGAGATCGATCGACTCCTTGACGAACCCCTCCTCGCGCAGCAGCTCATACACCGCCTCGGCCTCGCCGTCGATCGTCATGCGCAGTGACTTGCCGACCGTGTCGGGCAGTCCGCCGGGCAGCCGGTCCACGGTCCCGAAGTCCAGCACCCCGAGCCGCCATTTCTCGGCCTCGCCCTCCTCGCCGTCGTCGTCCTCCACGGGCAGCAGACGGAAGTTGCCCGGATGCGGGTCCGCGTGCAGCAGTCCGGTGCGGGCCGGACCGGAGAAGAGGAAGCGGGCCAGCAACTGCCCGGCCCTGTCGCGCTGCTCGGTCGTACCGTCTGTGATCACGTCGGCCAGCGGAATGCCGTCGATCCACTCGGTCACCAGCACCTGGTCGCTCTGGTGCACCACATCGGGCACCACCACGTCCGGGTCGGTCGCGAACTCCAGGGCGTGTTCCCGCTGGGCCTGCGCCTCCAGCTCGTAGTCCAGCTCTTCCGACACCCGGTCACGCAGCTCGGAGATCAGCGGCTTGATGTCCATGCCCGGGATCATCGGACCCAGCAGCCAGGCGAAACGGCTCAGTTGATTCAGGTCGGAGAGCAAGGCCTCGCCGGCTCCCGGATACTGCACCTTGACCGCGACCTCACGCCCGTCGTGCCACACCGCCCGGTGCACCTGGCCGATCGAGGCGGCGGCCGACGGCTTGTTCTCGAATTCCTGGAACAGATCGAGCCAGTCCTCTCCGAGCCGCTCGGCCAGCACCGCGTGGACGGTGCGGGTCGGCATCGGCGGGGCGGCTTCCTGGAGCTTGGTCAGCGCTGCCCGGTAGGGGCCGGCGACCTCCTCGGGCAGTGCGGACTCGAAGACGGACAGCGCCTGCCCGAACTTCATGGCACCGCCCTTGAGCTCACCGAGCACCTTGAACAGCTGGTCGGCCGTACGCTGCTGGAGCTCACGCCCCACGATCTCGGCGGATCTGCCGCCGATCCGCTTGCCGAGCCCCCAGGTGGCCCGGCCCGCGAAGCCCAGCGGCAGTGCTGCCAGCTTGGCGGTACGGGTGACCGCCTTCCGGGGAAGATCAGACATGCGCCCCTCCAAAACCCAGACACCCGCGCCGTGTGTGCCTTGCGGCGTTGCCTGCACGGTCGCGGTTATCCGGCCATTGTGTCCTGTCGCTCGGCGGCCCCCGAGGTGTACTCCCCCTCAGTGTGCCCACTCGCACCGCAGGAACAGTCGGAGTGCGGCAACATCCGCTCCCGTCTCCAGTCCAGCAACGGCAGCGCGGCCTCCCACCGCACCCCCGTGGTCGCCGGCAGTTCACCGTCCAGGAAGGACAGGGCGTGGGCCGCGGCCAGCCCCGCCACCGAGGTCGCCAGGGCGATGTCGCACGCCGGTACGGGCCCGGGGCGTCCGGAGCCCCACTGCGCCAGCATCCGGAGCCATCCGGGATCGCGCTCCGCCCGCCCCAGCGCCATGCAGCCCGCGCACGCACTCCCGCCCGGCAGCACGAGCGGCCCCACCACGCCTGTCCCCTCGACCACCCCCGCATACAGGTGGGGAGTCCCCGAACGCAGCCAGGGCTCGGCGGCGACCGGATCGGGGGCGTATGCCGCGGAGCCGTCCCTCGGAGCGACGATCACGAGCGAGAGCCCCGGCTCGCCCCCGGCGCTGGACCCGCCGGACTCCGTCGCCCGCGGCGGCCGGTCGGGCGCCGACCGGCGCACCAGTTGCCGGGCAGCCACGTCCCGCCGGTCGCCGACGGACTGGGCAGGCAGCCCGCCCGGCGCCACGTCCCACGGCTCAACACACCCGCCGTCCAGCACCTCGACACGCCCGACACCCCCGGCGGCCAGTACCGAGGCGATCGTCGCGCCGACCCGCCCGGCGCCCCTCACCTGAACCCGTATGGCCCGCCGCGCCGCCAGCCGCTGCGCTCCACCGCCCGGCGCCGGATGGATCACCGAGAGCGATGCCAGATCGGGACGGAGCCGGTCGCGCACCTCGGTGCGCGACCGCAGCGCGTCCGCCCCGGGGCCACCGCCCGTGGCGTCGTCGATCAGCCCCGCCGCCGACAGCCGCGCCACCAGCTCGTCCACCCGCCCGTCCGGCAGGCCCATCGCCCGGGCCTCCTCGCGCAGCAGCGGGAGGCCCCGTGTCCCGTCCAGCAGCGCGAGGAAACTCCCCGTCGCCGTGTCCACCGGCCCCACTGTCACCGCGTGCGCGGATGTCATCCCGAATTGCACGGTCTGCCGGTCCCGCCATGCGCGCCGCAGCGCGGGCTTCACCACCGGATGCATATCTGCCGCCCCCCGTCGGTCTTCCAAGATCGATTACGCGAATCCCCCCACGAGCTGTCGCCCGAGCCACGAGAGCCGTCAGCAGATCCACCAGGAGATCCACCAGAGATCCCCTACGAGATCGGTCCCGAGCCCGTCCCCAGTCCGTCACTGGATCCGTCGCGAGATCCGTTCTCGGATCCAGAATGCACGGGGCGGTCGAACCGTGCGGAAAGTTGTCCACAGGCCCGGGATGTTTGTCGTTCAAATGGTGCACTTCAGGGAGCGGATCGCGTTCGACTCATCCTGAGGCGGGACTTCCGCCGCTGACAGCGGGTAACGTCGGGGCGTGTCCGCCGACCCGTCCCCTCGCTTCGCGGGGGAGACCCCACTGCAGAGCGCCGGTAGTCCGCAGCGCGGCGCGCCGAATCAGCCACCCACCGGCTTGCGGCCGAGCGCGGTCGAGGTGCGCAGGAGCGCGAGACGTAGCAGAACGGTCTCCGCGTACCGGGAGGGCGATCGCACGATCGTGCTCATTCCCGCCCGGATGTCGGAGGCGGAAGAGCAACGTTGGGTGACGGTCATGCTCGACAAACTCGCTGCCCAGGAGAACAAACGCGTGTTCGGGGACGCCGAACTCGCCGAGCGCGCGCAGCGCTTGTCGGGCCTGTACTTCGACGGCAGGGCGCTTCCCAGCTCCGTACGCTGGGTGACCAATCAGAACACCCGATGGGGATCGTGCACCCCGGCAGAGGGCAGCATCCGGCTCTCGCACCGCCTGCAGGGCATGCCGGAGTACGTCGTCGACTATGTGCTCGTCCATGAGCTGGCCCACCTGCTCGTACCGGGCCACGGCCCGCGCTTCTGGCGGCTCCTGGAGGCGTATCCGCGTACCGAGCGGGCCCGTGGATATCTTGAAGGGGTGGTGGCCGCCGACCGGTTGCCGCACTTGCCGGGCGCACGCGGTGAGTGACACCCGGTGATTCTGTACCGAGTGTGTACCGGCTTGGCCGGATGTCGGCGTTTGCGGTTAGCCTGACGCGACGCATTTACATTCGGGACTGGGGGACGGTCGTTACGCATGGCCAGGGAATTCCAAAGCGGCCACAAGGCCAAGATCAGTGACCTCACAGCGGGAACGGATCTGTACGTAGGTGTGCAGATCGCTGGGCCCGGACTGACCTTCGACATCAGCTGCTTCGGCCTCGACGTCAACGAGCAGCTCTCGGACGACCGGTACTTCATCTTCTTCAACCAGCCGAAGTCGCCCGAGGAATCCATCCAGCAGCTCGGCCCGCAGTCCGGTGACACCGAGTCCTTCCGCGTCACTCTCGACCGCATTCCGGCGAACATCCACAAGCTCTCCTTCACCGCCACGATCGACGGCGCGGGTCAGATGTCGCAGGTCGGGCCGGGGTATATCCGGATCGTCGCGGGCGGCGAAGAGGTCGTCAGGTACGCCTTCACCGGCTCGCAGTTCAGCACCGAGCGTGCGGTGATGCTGGGCGACTTCTACCTCAAGGACGTCTGGCGGTTCGCCGCTGTCGGCCAGGGATTCGACGGCGGGCTCGACGCCCTCCTGAAGAACTTCGGCGGCGAGGTGGCCGAGGAAGAGCCGGCCGCGCAGCCACCGGCCGGGGCTCCGTCCTTCGCCCCGCCGCCCCAGGCACAGCAGCCCGCACCGTCCTTCGGCGCGCCCCCGGCACGGGCCCCCGCTCCTGCCCAGGCGCAGAGCTTCGCCCCGCCGCAGGCTCCGGCACCCGCCGCCCCGCAGATGCATTCCGCGCCGATGCACCCGCAAGGTGGCGCCGTGCCGCCGGCCGCTCCGGACGGACAGCCGCCCCAGCAGCCGCAGTTCGGCCAGATCCCGGGCCAGGCCCAGCCGCCGGGCGCGCCAGCCCCCTACGGCCAGAGCGCGCCCCTCGGACAGCCGCAAGGCGCGCCCCAGGGCGTGCCCCAAGGTGTCCCGCAGGGCGGAGCCGGTCTCGCGGCCGCCCTCCAGCCGTACCGCGAGGCACCCACGGGCCAGCGCTGGACCCCGCAGAACCAGCAGCTCATCCGGGTCGAGCTCGGCATGGGCGGTACACCGATCCTGGCCCGCCAGGGCAGCATGGTGATGTACCAGGGCAAGGTCGACTTCAGCCACAAGGGCGCGGGCTTCGCGGGCCGGCTCGCCGGTAACGCGACCGGCCAGGAAATGCAGCTGATGCGCTGCTCCGGCCGCGGCCAGGTCTTCCTCGCCGAAGAGGGCGCGAATCTGCACCCCATCGAGCTCCAGGGCGACGGTATCTGCGTCTCCGCGGAGAACGTCCTCGCCTTCGACGAGTCGCTGCAGTACGAGATCCGACGCATCGAGGGTCACGGCCTTCCCGGCGGAGCCCTGTTCACCATGCAGTTCCAGGGCTCGGGCACGGTCGTCGTCAAGACGCACGGCGTTCCGGTGGTCCTGCCCGTCACACCGACCACCTTCGCCGACGCCAACGCCGTCGTCGCGTGGTCCTCCGCGTCCCAGGTGATCCTCTCCAGCCAGGTGCGCCTGCGCCGCAACGCCTATCCCGGCCACAGCGGAGAGACCATCAATCTCCAGTTCCGGGGCGCCCCCGGAAACTTCATCGTCGTCCAGCCCTACGAGGTCTGAGGGAGCCCGTCATGAACCAGCAACTCGCGGGCTTCGCCCCGACACCGATCGCGGCCCGGATGGAAAATCACGGTCGTGCGATGCTCAAGGTCGCCATGGCCGGCGGCCAGGACCTTTACGCGCGCACCGGCTCCATGGTGGCGTACGAGGGCTTCATCCAGTACGAGCCGAACCCGCCCGGCGTACGCCAGGCCGCCTCCCAGTGGGTCTCCGGCGAAGGCGCGCCGATCATGAAGTGCGCCGGTGACGGCCTGCTCTACCTCGCCGACTACGGCGCGGACGTCGTTGTGATCAACCTCAACAACGACTCGCTGTCGGTCAACGGCACCAACCTGCTGGCCTTCGACGCCCACCTCCAGTGGGGCGTGGAGCGGGTCAAGGGCCTGGCCAAGTTCGCCGGACAGGGCCTGTGGAACGTTCAGATCGCGGGCACCGGCTGGGTCGCGGTGACCTCGCGCGGTACCCCGATCGTCGTGGACTGCGGCAGTGGTGAGGACGAGACCTATGTCGACCCGGACGCCCTCGTCGCCTGGTCGCCGAACCTCAAGGTGAAGGGGAAGCGCAGCTTCAAGGCCTCCTCCCTGATCGGCCGAGGGAGCGGTGAGGCGTACCAGATGGCCTTCTCCGGCCAGGGCATGGTCGTCGTACAGCCGAGTGAGGACAGCACCGACCGCCTACGGGTCCGGGGCTGAGGGGGAGCGGGAACACACCATGCAGAGTCCACTTTTCAGCCACACGGAACAGCAGTCCCAGGACCGGTACACCGTGCAGAATCCGCAGCTTCTGCGGGTCTCGCTCACCGGTCAGGACGATGTCCTCGCTCGCAAGGGCTCCATGGTCGCGTACCAGGGGCTGATGGATTTCGACGGCGAGTACCAGTCGAACAACCAGCGCCAGGCCCGCGTCCGCACGGGTGAGGGCCTCGACCTGATGCGCTGCTCGGGTCAGGGCACCGTCTACTTCGCCAACCTCGCGCAGTACGTCCACGTGGTGGACGTCGACCGCGACGGCATGACGGTGGACAGCAGCTATGTCCTCGCCCTGGACTCGGCGCTGCACACCGAAGTCATCGCCGTGGACAGTCAGTACGGCATCTCGGGCTCGGGCAAGTACCAGCTCAACATCTCCGGGCAGGGCAAGGTCGCGCTGATGACCTCAGGCCAGCCCCTGATGCTGCAGGTCACGCCCGACAAGTACGTCAACGCCGACGCCGACGCGATCGTCGCCTGGTCCAGCTCGCTGCGGGTGCAGATGCAGGCCCAGACGCACTCCTCGGGTATCCGGCGCAGGCGCGGCAACACCGGCGAGGGCTGGGAGCTCAGCTTCCTCGGGCAGGGCTTCGCGCTCGTGCAGCCCAGCGAGGTGATGCCGCCGCAGAACGCGCAGATCGGCGAGGGCGTCGCGGCGCAGTTCGGCGTGGGCCAGCAGGGCGCGCACAGTCAGAACCAGAACAACGCCTGGAACTGACAGCACGGCAGATCATCGTGAGCCGACGTGAGTAAGGGGCGACCTCCAGGGAGGTCGCCCCTTACGACCTCGGGGGCGATGGCGCGCGGGCTCCCGACGCCCTGCGCCTCCGACTCCGCCTCCGACTTCGGCGTTGTCGTCGGTCGACGACGCTCCGCGTCGCCTCCCTCCTCCGCCTTGGACGCGAAGCCGCAGGACGCCGCTCGCTGATCCACGCTCCATTGCTCCCGAGGTCGTTACTCACGTCGGCTCACGTACGCACGGTCTGCTCAAGATCCGTTCACGACGTCGGCCGGAGCGCCGCGAGCGTGCTCTTCACCAGGCGTACGACCGAGTCATCGGCCACGCCGGCCACCTCGTCGTAGGTGAACCAGCGCAGGTCCAGCGACTCCTCGCTGACCGCCTCCACCGCGCCATCGGGCGCCAGTGCGGCGTACTGCACATCCAGATGCCAGTTGCAGGGCGCCGGAATCGGGTGCCGGTCCAGCCGCACCGGGCCCACCGGCAGCAGCGTCAGTCCGGCGATCCCCGACTCCTCGGTGGCCTCCCGCAGCGCGGCTTCGGCGAGGGCCGGGTCGCCCGGCTCGCAGTGCCCGCCCATCTGGAGCCACATCCGCAGCTTCCTGTGCAGCGTCAGCAGGACCCGCCCGCGCGACGGGTCGACGACCAGCGCGCTCGCCGTGACGTGCCCGGCCCCGCAGGTCTTCCACATCCCGTCCGGATGCGCCGCCAAGTGCTCCAGATAGGCCTGGCGCAGCTGCTCCTGACCCTGCTGCCGGTCCTCGTAGCCCGTCAGCACGAGGACCGCGTCGTCGTACAGGCTCACTTGTCGGTGTCGCCCTCTTCTTCGGCCGCTCCGGCTGCGCCGCCCGGCTTGGCATCGCCAGGCTCGGCGTCGCCCGTGGCGGCTTCGCCGTCCTTCTTCAAGGTCGGCTTTCCGCCTGCCGCATCGCCGAGCATCTTGTCGAGCTCGGAGAAGTCCAGCTGCTCGCGGTGCACGAACCCGTCCGGGTCGTCCAGGTCGTCTCCCGTCGGCAGCATGTCCGGGTGCTCCCACAGTGCGTCGCGACCGTCGAGGCCGCGCGCGTCGGTGAGCGAGGCCCACAGCCGCGAGGCGTCCCGCAGCCGGCGCGGCCGCAGCTGAAGGCCGATGAGCGTCGCGAAGGTCTGCTCGGCGGGACCACCGGAGGCCCGGCGCCTGCGCAGCGTCTCGCGCAGCGCGTCCGCCGAGGTGAGCCGGGGCTTGGCGGCCTCGTGCACCACCGCGTCCACCCAACCCTCCACCAGCGCCAGGGCCGTCTCCAGACGGGCCAGCGCCGCCTTCTGCGCCGGGGTGTCCTCCGGCTGGAACATGCCCTGCTGGAGCGCCTCCTGCAGCTGCTCGGGGTGCTCCGGGTCCAGCCGGCCGACGACGTCCTCCAGCTTCGAGGTGTCGACCGTGATCCCGCGTGCGTACCCCTCGACCGCGCCGAACAGATGAGAGCGCAGCCACGGCACATGCGCGAAGAGACGCTGGTGGGCGGCCTCGCGCAGGGCGAGATACAGCCGCACCTCGTCCTTGCCGACGCCAAGGTCCTTGCCGAAGGCCTCGATGTTCACCGGGAGCAGCGCGGCCTTGCCCGCCGGGCCGAGCGGCAGCCCGATGTCGGTCGACCCGACCACCTCGCCCGCCAGCACACCCACGGCCTGCCCGATCTGCTGGCCGAACATCGCCCCGCCCATGGAGCGCATCATCCCGAGCAGCGGGCCGGCCATGGCCTGCATCTCCTCGGGCAGTACGTCGCCCATCGCGGCGCCGACGCGCTCGGCGACCGGGTCCACCAGCTGCTTCCACGCGGGCAGGGTCGCCTCGACCCACTCGGCGCGGCTCCACGCCACCGACGTGCTCGCGCCGGACGGCAGGGACGTCACACCGTCCAGCCACAGGTCGGCCAGCCGCACGGCCTCCTCGACCGCGGACCGCTCGCCGGGGCTCACGCTGGCGTCCTTGGTGCCGTCGGCGGTGCCCTGCGCGACGGTCTGGCGTGCGATGTCCTTGGCCATGTCCCAGTTCACGGGACCGCCCTCGTAGCTGAGCATCTGGCCCAGCTGCTGGAACGCCGCACCGAGATCATTCGGGTTGAGCGAGCCGAACATCGCCGCGAACGGATTTTCGCCGCCCGCGCCGCCTGTCAGCGAGCCGAATGGATCCGCTGGATTCCGGCCACCCTCGCCACTGCCCTCGCTGCCCTTCTTCTTGCCATCGTCGCCGTCCTCCGGCGGAAGGCCGAATCCGAATGGGGAGTCACTCACGGGTTTCCTCGGCTCATTGGGCCGCCGGCTCCGGCCGACGGCGACTGCCCGACATCACCACCCAGCGTAGACACCAGAGCCAGTGATGTGGGCTCGATGCTCCGCCGACGCATGGCCTGCGGCAGGATGGACGCCACCTGGTACGTACGCGCTACCGCGTGTACGTACTGAAGACAACCGCTGGAGACGCCCCGTGAGTTCCCCAGATCGTCAGGTTCGCGCAGCGCGAAACCGCTCAACCCCGGCTGCCCGCGGTCCCGTGGTCGCGGTCACGGGTGCCGCTTCGGGCATCGGTGCGCTGCTCACCCGGCGGCTGGCCGCGTCGGAAGAGATCAAGCAGGTCATCGCCATCGACGAGCGCCGGGGCGAGGTGACCGAGGCGCAGTGGCACATCCTGGATGTGCGCGACCCGGCCATCGCGGAGAAACTGCGCGGCGCCGATGTCGTCGTGCACCTCGCGCTCGATCTCGACCTGGAATCCGACCCGGCCGCCCGTACGGCGTACAACGTGCGGGGGACCCAGACCGTCCTCACCGCAGCGGCGGCCGCCGGTGTCCACCGGGTCGTGCTGTGCACGTCCGCGATGGTCTACGGCGCCCTGCCCGACAATGACGTCCCGCTTTCCGAGGACGCCGAACTGCGCGCCACCGCGGAGGCCACCGGTGTGGGCGATCTCCTGGAGATCGAACGCCTCGGCCGCCGCGCGCCCCGTGCGCACCCCGGTCTGAACGTCACGGTGGTGCGGCCCGCCGTCCTGGTGGGCGGCACCGACACCGCGCTCACCCGCTACTTCGAGTCGCCCCGCCTGCTCGTCGTCGCGAAATCCCGCCCCACCTGGCAGTTCTGCCACGTCGACGACCTGGTCAGCGCCCTGGAGTACGCCGCTCTGGAGAAGGTCGAGGGCGAGCTGGCTGTCGGCTGCGACGGCTGGCTGGAGCAGGAGGAGGTCGAGGAGCTGAGCGGCATCCGCCGCATGGAGCTGCCGTCCGCGGTCGCCCTGGGCGCCGCGGCCCGGCTGCACCGGATCGGCCTCACGCCCTCTCCCGCGGGCGATCTGGCGTACACGATGTACCCCTGGGTGGTGAGCGTCAGCAGGCTCCACGAAGCGGGCTGGCGGCCCCGGTGGACCAATGAGGAGGTCCTCACCGAGCTGCTGGCGGAGGTCGCGGGACGGCACACCGTCGCGGGCCGCCGACTCGGCCGCAAGGACGCCACCGCGGCCGGCGCGGCCGGTGCCACGGTCGCGCTGCTGGGCACGGCGGCCCTGGTGCGCCGCGCCCGCAAGGCACGGCGCCGCATCTAGGGCCCGCCGGCCGCGCCCTGGACACGGCAAGCGGTATCCAGCGGTATCCAGGGCCCCGCAGCCGTGTCCGGGTTCCTCCTGCGGCCTGTAGGACCCTCCATACGGGGGACCCGTACCGCAGGTCGAAAGCGCTATTCCGCATTGTCGGCGCGGTACGGCACGATGGGCGCCATGGCAGGCACCACAGGTACTCAGTCCCACCCGGGCGAGCAGGCGGCCCAGGACCCCATCCGGCTGCTGGCGGTTCGCGACACCCCGCTGTCCGTCGACGAGATCTTCAGGGCGGTGGGGGACGAGGCCGCAGGCGGCACGGCGCTCTTCGTCGGCACCGTGCGCAACCACGACTCCGGCGCCGACGTCGACAAGCTCGGCTATTCCTGTCATCCCACGGCCGAGGCGGAAATGCGCCGGGTGGCCGAGAAGGTCGTCGCGGACTTCCCGGTGAGGGCGCTGGCCGCCGTCCACCGTGTGGGCGATCTGGCGGTGGGGGATCTCGCGGTGGTCGTCGCGGTGTCCTGCCCGCACCGTGGTGAGGCCTTCGACGCCTGCCGGCAGCTGATCGACGACCTCAAGCACGAGGTGCCGATCTGGAAACACCAGACTTTCTCGGACGGTACGGACGAGTGGGTCGGCGCGTAACGCCGTCGTCCGAGGCGGCGGTCGGGCGACGCCGGGGCGGGTGAAGGCCCGCTGAAACCCTGTGACCACCCATCCGCCCCGATTTGCGTAACTCGACCCCTGCCGTGAGCGTTGGAGCAGCGGATGGTTAATCTGCTGATCGGTCGGTTTTCGCTGATCGGTCGGTTGCGGTCGCTCTTGGGGTCGGGAGGTCGGGATGGCAGCACTCGCGTGGTTGCTGATTCCGCTTTTCGCTGCCGTCGGTGCTGCGATATGGGGCAGTTGGGCAGCGCGTAATCGTACGACCGGCGATATCTCCGAGCTCGCCGGTTACACCCGGTTCCGTGAGGCGATGGAGAGATCCCACTCCGGTTCCGACGCACTCTGACGCGGCTCCCGCCGTCTGCCCGAGCCCGGTGCCCCGTACGGACCGGCCCCAGCGGTGTACTGACAGACCCGTCCCGTACTGTCGTTCCATGCCACGCCGCACTGCGACGATGCTCGCCTCCACGCTCATCCTGATCGCGCTCCTGTGCGTGGGGGTATTCATCAAAGTCCCCTACTCGGAGATGTCGCCCGGCCCCACGGTGAACACGCTCGGAGACGTCGGAGGCGAGCCCGTCCTGCAGATCTCCGGGCGCAAGACATATGAGACGACCGGCCATCTCAATATGACGACGGTCAGGGTCACCGGCGCCGACTACAAAATGAATCTCGTCGAGGCGGTCTACGGCTGGCTGGCGCACGACAGTGTCGTGGTGCCGCACAACACGCTCTATCCGGACGGCAAGACCGAAGAGCAGTCCACTCAGGAGAACGCCGAGGAATTCAGCCAGTCCCAGGAGAGCGCCAAAACGGCGGCCCTGCGGGAACTGAGCATCCCGGTGCAGACCCGCGTGGTCGTCGCCACCGTCCTGAAGGACACCCCGGCCGAGGGCAAGCTGCACGCGGGCGATGTCATCAAGTCGGTGGACGGCACGGCCGTCAAGGATCCCAAGGACGTGGCCGGGCTCGTCACCCAGCACAAGCCCGGCGAGAAGGTCGTCTTCACGATCGTCCCGGCCAAGGAGGCCGCCGCCGCCGAGAAGGCCGGCAAGCAGCCCGAGGGCAGCGAGGACATCACCATCACCACGGAGAAGGCACCCGGCGAAGACCGCGCGATCGTCGGCATCAAGGCCGGTCCCGACCACGCGTTCCCGTTCACCATCGACATCAAGTTGGCGGACGTGGGCGGCCCGAGCGCGGGCCTGATGTTTTCCCTCGGCATTGTCGACAAGCTCACGCCCAAGGATCTGACCGGCGGAAAGTTCGTGGCGGGCACCGGCACGATCGACGAGACGGGCAAGGTCGGCCCGATCGGCGGCATCGAGATGAAGACCGTCGGCGCACGACAGGCCGGCGCCGAATTCTTCCTGACGCCCGACGAGAACTGCGCCTCGGCCGCCGCGGACATCCCCGAGGGCCTCACGCTGGTGAGGGTCAAGACGATCGACGACGCGAAGAAGTCGCTGGAGAAGATCGGCAGGGGGAACACGGCCGGCCTGCCGCAGTGCACGACGGGCTGATCGGCCGTGTCCCCCGATGGAGCAGGGAGCGCAGGAGAGCCGGCGGAGTTACGCCTCGAAGGTGGCGGCCAGGGCCTCGGCGAGACCCGGGACCAGGGTGGAGCCGGTGAGGACCTCGGTCGCGGAGTCCTTCTCGCGCAGCCGCAGCGCCGACTCGCGTGCCCCGTCACGCAGCACGGCGACGGTCATCCGGACCTCCTGGCGGTCGGGGTGCTCGGCGACCCACTTGGCCAGTTGGGACTCGTTCAGCCCCTTCGGCACGGCGGTCTCCGCGGACGGCGGCAGCATCAGCCGCTCCACCGTCAGCGCGCAGCCGACCACCGCGTCGGGCCAGGCGACCGTGCCGAGGAACTCGTCGAGGGGGGTCGTCGCGGGAATCTCGTCCTGCTCGACAGGGGTGAGGGTGGCCGTCGACTCGCTGTCGTCGAGGCCGAGCTGGGCCGCGAGGCCCGGCTCCTGGGCGCGCAGCCGGGCCGTGTCGACCAGAGCGAAGAGCCTGGCCGGCTGGTCCCAGCCGAGTCCGGCGGAGTAGTCGTCGATTTCGAGTACGGCGCGGGTGAGGGGGCTCGCGGCCATCGGAGTACCGGAGGCGGAGGGGGAAACATTGGACATGCCCAACATCCTGCCTCCTTCGGCCCCCAAAGCGGGAACTGAGTAAAGCTTCAGTAAGTTGCATAAGGGGGCTCTACGATCGCGGAGCCCTAATACCACAACAGCGAACTTCGAGGTGCGCACCTTGGCTTTCCAGATGCCGGACCGCGGCGGAGGCCCGACAGGGCCACGGATGAGAGTCGGCCGGCCGTCCAGGCGTGTCCGGACCCTGCTCATGACACTGGGCGTACTGGCCGTCCTGGCCATGGCCTTTGTCATGTTCGCCGGGTTCTGGACGGACTGGCTCTGGTACCGCTCCGTCAAATATTCGTCCGTCTTCACCACCACCCTGTGGACGAAGGTCGGGCTGTTCGCCGTCTTCGGCCTGCTGATGGCCGCGGCCGTGGGTGTGAACGTCTGGCTCGCGCACCGGCTCCGGCCGCCGCTGAGCGCGATGTCGCTGGAGCAGCAGAACCTCGACCGCTACCGGATGGGCATCGCCCCGTACAAGAAGTGGGTGCTCCTGGGGATCACCGCACTGGTCGGGCTGATCGCCGGAGCCTCCGCCTCGGGGCAGTGGCGCACCTGGCTCATGTGGGTGAACGGGGTTCCCTTCGGTCAGAAGGACCCGCAGTTCAAGATGGACGTGGCGTTCTACGCGTTCGACCTTCCCTGGTACCGCTTCCTGCTGGGCTTCGGCTTCGCGGCCGCGGTCCTCTCGCTGATCGCCGCCGCCCTGGTGCACTACCTGTACGGCGGCCTGCGGATCACCAGTCCCGGCGCGCGTGCGACGGCCGCGGCCACCGGCCATCTGTCGGTGCTGCTCGGCATCTTCGTCTCGCTCAAGGCCGTGGCGTACTGGCTCGACCGGTACGGCCTGGCGGTGAAGTCCAGTGACTTCAAGGCCACCGGCAACTGGGCGGGGCTGCGTTATGTCGACGCGAACGCCTACCTCCCGGCGAAGACGATCCTCTTCTGCATCGCCGCGATCTGTGCCCTGCTGTTCTTCGCGACGCTGTGGCGCCGCACCTGGCAGCTGCCGGTCATCGGCTTCGGCCTGATGGTGCTCTCGGCGATCCTCATCGGCGGGCTCTACCCGGCGATCGTGCAGAAGTTCCAGGTCCAGCCGAACGAGCAGGCCAAGGAAGCGCCGTACATCAAGAAGAACATCGACGCGACGCGCAAGGCGTACGACATCGATGACGCCCAGGTCGACGACTATCGCGGCGTGGGCGAGGGCCAGGACAACGCCAAGCTGCGTGACGACGCCGATTCGGCGGCCAGCTACCGGCTGATCGACCCGAACGTCGTGCCGCCGACCTTCGACCAGCTCCAGCAGGAGCGCAAGTACTACCAGTTCCCCTCGACGCTGGACGTGGACCGCTACAACGGTCAGGACACCGTCGTCGGTCTGCGCGAGCTCGACCTCAGGGGCATCGACAAGCGCAACTGGATCAACGACCACTTTACCTACACCCACGGCTACGGCATGGTCGCGGCCAAGGGCACGGCCGTGAAGCCGGACACCGAGGGCGCACCGGACTTCACCGAGTCCGGCCTGCCCTCCAAGGGTTCGCTCCCCAAGTACGAGCAGCGGATCTACTACGGCGAGAAGACCGATCAGTACTCGATCGTCGGTGGCCCGCAGAAGGAGCTCGACTACGAGAAGAACGGCGAGCCCACCACGACCACCAGCTACAAGGGCAAGAGCGGGGTCAGCCTGTCGAACCCGCTGAACCGCGCCGCGTACGCGGTGGCCTTCAGTGAGCCGCAGATGCTCTACTCGGGCGCCATCGGTGAGGGCTCGCGGATTCTGTACAACCGCACGCCCAAGGAGCGCGTCGAGGCGGTCGCACCCTGGCTGTCCATCGACGGCGACGCCTATCCGGCGGTGGTCGGCAATCGCATCCAGTGGATCGTCGACGCGTACACCACCACCAACGGCTACCCCTACGCGTCGCGTACGACGCTGGGGGACACCACGGCGGACTCGCTCTCGCAGACGGACGACCAGCGTGCGGTGGTCGCCCAGCAGAACCAGGTCAACTACATCCGCAACTCGGTGAAGGCCACCGTCGACGCGTACGACGGCACGGTCAAGCTGTACCAGTGGGACACCGAGGACCCGGTGCTCAAGACCTGGATGAAGGCATTCCCCGGGACGGTGCAGCCCAAGGGCGACATCGAAGCGGGTCTGATGTCCCATCTGCGTTACCCGCAGGACCTGTTCAAGGTCCAGCGGGAGCTGCTCACCCGCTACCACGTCACCAGCCCGTCGCAGTTCTACAGCGGCAGTGACGCGTGGCAGGTGCCGGACGACCCGACGACCGGCGACAAGAGCTCGGTCCCGCCCTACTACCTGAGTCTGAAGATGCCCACGGTCAAGGGCGCGGAGGTCGATCCGGACGCGAAACAGAAGTTCTCGCTGACGACGACCTTCACGCCCAACGGACGTCCCAATCTGGGGGCGTTCATGGCGGTCGACGCCGACGCCTCCAGCAAGGACTACGGGACCATAAGACTGCTGAGAGTCACGGGCGACGTGCCGGGTCCGCAACAGGTGCAGAACCGGCTCAACAGCAATAGCGAGGTCGCCGAGTTCGTCAGGAACATGAAGGGCGCCAACTCGGACATCGAGTACGGCAACCTGCTGACGATCCCGCTCAACGACGGCTTCCTGTATGTCGAACCGGTCTACGCCCAGGGCAACAACGCCTATCCGCTCCTGAAGAAGGTCGCCGTCTCGTACGGCAAGGAGACCGTCTTCAAGAACAACCTGGCGGAAGCGCTCACGGCGGTCTTCGGCGAGGAGGGCGCGCCACCGCCGCCGGCGGCGGACGACGGCGATCCCAGCAAGCCGAAGCCACCGGCCGGTGACGGGACGCTGCAGCAGGCCATCGAGGACGCTCAGAAGGCGTACACCGATGGTGAGGAGGCCCTGAAGAAGCAGGACTGGGTCGCCTACGGCAAGGCGCAGGAGAACCTTCAGGACGCGCTTCAGCGCGCAGCCGACGCTGAGGCGAAGGCCAAGCCGGCCGGAGGCGCCAAGCCGGACGGGAAGGGCGACCCGAAGGGCGACTGAGCTGGGAGCATCCCGCGTCGTGCTAGTCTTTGGACACAACGACGCGGGGTGGAGCAGCTCGGTAGCTCGCTGGGCTCATAACCCAGAGGTCGCAGGTTCAAATCCTGTCCCCGCTACTGAAGTAGAAGACGAGGGCCCGGATCTCGAAAGAGATCCGGGCCCTCGTTGTGTGTCATCCGTGTCCGTCCTGTAACCAGGTGTCTATACGAACCACCGTTCTGGTGGGTGGAGTTGGCGCCAAAGCGTTTGGAGAGTCTCTCTGTGGGCATGTCGACAAAACGCTGAAGTGACCTCACTGGCTGCGGTATACCAGGTGTACGCGGGTTGCGGGTGGTGCGACGATGGTTTTTATGGGGGACAGGGCAACTCTGTTGGAGACAGGGCGGTTTGTGCAGCGACATCATGAGAACGCTGTGGACGCCGCGGACACCGCCGAGTCCGAGGCGCGGTACCGGCAAGCCGCCGAGCGCGGCGACACCGATTCCCTGAGCGTGCTCGGATCCCTGCTGCTGCGCCGCGGCGACCTCGACGCGGCCGAGCCCCACCTGCGGGCCGCGACCGCCGACGGCGATCGCGCCGCCGCCAACAATCTGGGCGTTCTCCTCCACCAGCGCGGGTACGCCGACGAGGCGGCCGGCTGGTGGCGCATCGCCGCCGTGGCGGGCTCCGCGGCCGCCGCGCACGCCCTCGGCCGTCACTACCGCGAGCGTGGCGACGAGCCTGCAGCCGAGTACTGGCTGCGCCAGTCCGCCGAGCAGGGCCACGCGCTGGGGGCGTACGCCCTTGCCGACCTCCTTGAGCACCGCAGCGACGTCGGCGCCGAGCGCTGGCTGCGCGCAGCCGCCGAGCAGGGCCACCGCGAGGCGGCGTACCGCCTCGCCCGCACCCTCGACCGCCGGGCCGTCGCGGAGGCGCACGCCGTGACATCGGCCTCCGGCGCCCCGCGGGACTCCGGCGTGCGCGGAGGGCGCCGCGGGGGCCGCCAGACCGGCGGCGCGGGCGCGGGGGCGGGCAACGGAGTCAACACCGGTACGGGAAACGGCACCAGCACCGGCCGTACCACGACCAACACGGGCACCACCCACACACGCCCCGGTACAGGCGTCGGCCGCACCACCGCCACCGGCATCGGCCGCATCACCCGCACTGGGCGTGACACCGCCGAGGTCGGCGCCGCCGTCGAGGCCGAGCAGTGGTATCGCCAGGCCGCCGCCCGCGGGCACCGCCGCGCCGCCCTGCACCTCGGCGCGATCCTGGAGGAGCGCGGCGAGCTCAGGGAGGCCGGCCGCTGGTACCTGACCTCCGCCAAGGACGGCGAGGCCCGCGCCGCCTGCGCCCTGGGCTTCCTGCTGCGCGACGCCGGCGACGACGGGAGCGCCGCCGTCTGGTGGCTGCGCGCCGCCCAGGACGGCGACGGCAACGCTGCCAACGCGCTGGGCGCCCTGCACGCCGCCCGCGGCGAGCAGCAGACCGCCGAGCGCTGGTACCGCGCCGCGCTGGACGCCGGGGACGTCAACGGCGCGTACAACCTGGGTCTGCTGTGCGCCGCCCAGAACCGCACCGCGCAGGCCGACCAGTGGTACCGCCGCGCCGCCTACGCGGGCCACCGTGAGGCCGCCAACGCGCTCGCCATCCTGCTGCTCCAGGGCGGCGACGCGGCCGGAGCCGAGCCTTGGTTCTCCAAGGCGGCCGAGGCGGGCAGCGTCGACGCCGCGTTCAACCTCGGCATCCTCCACGCGGGCCGCGACGACGACAGCGCGGCCTTCGTCTGGTATGAGCGCGCCGCCGCCGCCGGGCACACGGAGGCCGCGCTCCAGGTCGGCATCGCCCTGCTCAGGGACGGCGAGGAGCAGGACGCCGAGCGGCATCTGCGGTGCGCCGCGGGCAGCGGCAGCGCGGAGGCCGCCTTCCGCCTCGCCACGCTGCTCGACTCCCGCCAGCCCCCCGCGGGGCCGCCCGAGCTCGGTGAGGTGCTGGACGAGAAGACGGAGTGCGAGGAGTGGTACGAGCGCGCCGCCGAGCAGGGCCACCGCCGCGCCCAGGTGCGGGTCGGCATGCTCGCGGCCCGGCGCGGCGACCTGGAGGCCGCCGCGCGCTGGTACCGCGAGGCCGCCGAGGCGGGCAGCCGCAACGGCGCGTTCAACCTGGGACTGCTGCTCGCCCGCGAGGGAAGCGAGCCGGAGGCCGCCCTGTGGTGGTCCCGCGCAGCCAAGGCCGGGCACGGCCGCGCCGCGCTGCGGCTCGCGCTGCTCGCAGCCCGCCGCGGCGAGCTCGACGAGGGCCAGCGGTGGTGCGCGCGGGCGGTGGAGCTCGGCCCCGCCGAGGTGACCGAGCGGGCCGCGCGACTGCGCGAGGCGCTGCACCAGGAGCTCACGGCGTAGGAGCGCCTCGGACGATCAGGAGGCGGCCGGGAACAGCCGGGAACCGCCAGGTCGCAGCCCTGCCGGGGCCCTGTCGGGGCCGGTGCGAAAGGGATTTGCACTGGCCGACACCGCGACGTACAGTCAGGTTTACCGACGCGGGGTGGAGCAGCTCGGTAGCTCGCTGGGCTCATAACCCAGAGGTCGCAGGTTCAAATCCTGTCCCCGCTACTGAAGAAGAAAACGAAGGCCCGGGACTCGCAAGAGTCCCGGGCCTTCGTCGTACGCCGTGGTCGCACCGGCGGCATCGCCGACCGGCCCGACGAACCGTCGTCGGGCCGACTTGCTGTCCGGTGTGTCAGGTATCCGGTGTCTCAGGGATCAGGCCGAGGCGCAGTTCGGGCAGACGCCGCGGTACGTCATCTCGACGTCCGAGATCGTGAAGCCGAACCGCTCGGCGTCCGGCAGGTCCGCGAGCGGATTGCCCGACGGGTGTACGTCGCGGATGGCGCCGCACCGCGCGCACACCAGGTGCTGGTGCGGGTGGTGGGCGTTCGGGTCGTAGCGCTTGGCCCGGCGGTCCGTCGAGACTTCGAGCACCTCGCCCAGGGAAACCATCTCGCCCAGCGTGTTGTACACCGTTGCCCGGGAGATCTCGGGCAGCTTGGCCACGGCGCGTGCGTGCACCTCGTCGGCCGTCAGGTGGACGTGGTCCCCGTCCAGGACTTCGGCCACGACACGCCGCTGCGCGGTCATGCGCCAGCCGCGTCCGCGCAGGCGTTCCAACAGGTCACTCATGGGGACCAGCCTAACAGTGGAGGGACCAGGTCCCGAACGGGTGTGACTTTGGATAGTTGCTTGACTTAGACAGAGTCCATCGTAGGATCGGGTTAGGCAAACGCCAAGGGACAGGACTTGCAGGTATGACGCAGGAGGCGCACGTGACGCAGGGACCGCTTACGACGGAGGCCGGTGCGCCGGTCGCCGACAACCAGAACAGTGAGACCGCGGGCGTCGGCGGTCCGGTTCTGGTTCAGGACCAGGCGCTGCTCGAGAAGCTCGCCCACTTCAACCGTGAGCGCATCCCGGAGCGCATCGTGCACGCGCGCGGCGCCGGTGCGTACGGCACCTTCACGCTGACCCGCGACGTCTCGCAGTGGACGCGTGCGAAGTTCCTCTCCGAGGTCGGCAAGCAGACCGAGACGTTCCTGCGCTTCTCGACCGTCGCGGGCAACCTCGGCTCTGCGGACGCGGTGCGTGACCCGCGCGGCTTCGCGCTGAAGTTCTACACCGAAGAGGGCAACTACGACCTCGTCGGCAACAACACCCCCGTGTTCTTCATCAAGGACGCCATCAAGTTCCCCGACTTCATCCACACCCAGAAGCGCGACCCGTACACCGGCTCGCAGGAGGCGGACAACGTCTGGGACTTCTGGGGTCTGTCGCCCGAGTCGACGCACCAGGTGACCTGGCTCTTCGGTGACCGCGGCATCCCCGCGACGCTGCGCCACATGAACGGGTACGGCTCGCACACGTACCAGTGGAACAACGAGGCCGGCGAGGCCTTCTGGGTCAAGTACCACTTCAAGACCGACCAGGGCATCAAGAACCTCACCACCGAGGACGCCAACCAGCTCTCCGGCATGGATCCGGACAGCCACCAGCGCGACCTGCGCGAGTCCATCGAGCGCGGCGATTTCCCGTCCTGGACGGTGCAGGTGCAGATCATGCCGGCGGCCGACGCGGCGAGCTACCGCTTCAACCCGTTCGACCTGACCAAGGTCTGGCCGCACGCGGACTACCCGCCGGTCGAGATCGGCAAGCTGGAGCTCAACCGCAACCCGGAGAACATCTTCGCCGAGGTCGAGCAGTCGATCTTCAGCCCCGCGCACTTCGTGCCGGGCATCGGCCCGTCCCCGGACAAGATGCTCCAGGGCCGTCTCTTCGCGTACGGCGACGCCCACCGCTACCGCGTCGGCATCAACGCCGACCACCTCCCGGTGAACCGTCCGCACGCCACCGAGGCGCGCACCAACAGCCGCGACGGCTTCCTTTACGACGGCCGCCACGCGGGCGCCAAGAACTACGAGCCCAACAGCTTCGGTGGTCCGTTCCAGACGGACAAGCCGATGTGGCAGCCCACCCCGGTCGCCGGCGCCACCGGCAACCACGAGGCCCCCAGCCACGCCGAGGACAACGACTTCGTCCAGGCGGGCAACCTCTACCGGATGCTGTCGGAGGACGAGAAGGGCCGTCTGATCGACAACCTCGCGGGCTTCATCTCCAAGGTGTCGCGCGACGACATCGCGGAGCGCGCGGTCAACAACTTCCGTCAGGCCGACGGCGACTTCGGTAAGCGCCTGGACACCGCGGTCCAGGCCCTGCGCGGCTAGGGGGGTGTCCTGAAGATCTTGAAATCACGCCCGTATTACACCATTTCGACGGGATTGGCATTTACTGGCAATCCGGGGTGATCCGGGCGGCCGGAGCAAGATCTTTATCGGCCTTCTGGCTGGTCGGATCGCTTGTCGTGGGAAGAGGGCCGGGTTCCCCCAGGGGAGCCCGGCCCTTCTGTGCCGTGTGAGGCCGTGGCGCTTCGGGGTTGCCCGGTCGCCTCAGCCCGCGAGCACGGTCGTCGGGTGGCTGCGGGCCGGTGACCAGCAGCGGATGATGTCGCGGACGGATACGACGCCGACCGGGCCGTTGCCGTCGAGGACGACGAGATGGCGGAAGCCGCCGTGCGTCATGGCCTCCGCGGCCTTTTCGAGGGTCCAGGACGGCGCGGCGAAGACGACATCGGTGGTGGTGTGCGTGCCGGCGGTCTCGAAGTCGGGGTTCTGGCCGGTCCCGATCGCGATGAGGATGTCACGTTCGGTCAGGATGCCGAGTCCACCGGCGTCGGTGTCGAAGACGACGGCCGCCCCGACATGGCGCTCCGCCATCAGCCGGGCGGCCTGGCGGAGTGTGTGGGTGGGGCCGATGGTGAGGACCATCGTGCTCATGGCGTCACGGACGAGCATGGGCGGAGCCACCTCCTTGGTGAACGGCCTACGAGAAGCAATTCACAAGTTCACAAGTGGGGGGACTCCCAGAGTGACAGCCGCAAGCTGGGTCAACAAGGGGGCGCGGGGGGACGGGCGGCCGAGAAGATGCTCCCGTGCGCCGGTTTCGCCGGGCCCTCGCCCACGCGGCACGGTCATTTCGCCGTCGTGCCGCGCCGTCCCGCTGCCGTACCGCCTTCGAATCAGCCGCGCAGATAGCCCAGCATCTCCGAATGCAGCAGCCCGTTGGACGCCGCCGCATTGCCGCCGTGCGGTCCCGTCACCCCGTCGAGGCTGGTGAAGACCCCGCCGGCCTCCTGAACGATGATCGTCGTCGCCGCCATGTCCCAGAGCGACAGTTCGGGCTCAGCGCAGATGTCCACCGCACCCTCGGCGACCATCATGTACGGCCAGAAGTCGCCGTACCCGCGGGTACGCCAGCAGTCACGGGTCAGATCCAGGAAGCCGTCGAGCCGCCCCTGCTCCTCCCAGCCGCTGAGCGAGGAGTACGCGAACGACGCGCTCGCGATCTCGTCGACCTTGGAGACACGCAGCCGGGTCGCGGAGGTGAGACTGCGGCCGGTGTACGCGCCGCCGCCCTTCGCCGCCCACCAGCGCCGGCCCAGCGCGGGCGCGGACACCACGCCCATCACGGGCTGGAAGCCGTTCTCGCCCGCCTCCATGAGCGCGATCAGCGTCGCCCAGACCGGCACGCCGCGCACATAGTTCTTGGTGCCGTCGATCGGGTCGATGACCCAGCGCCGCGGGCCGGTGCCCTGCAGCCCGTACTCCTCGCCCAGCACCGCGTCCCGCGGCCTGCCGCGGTGGAGGTGGCTGCGGATGAGCTCCTCGGCGGCCTTGTCGGCCTCGGTCACCGGCGTCATGTCCGGTTTGGTCTCGACCTTCAGATCCAGAGCCTTGAAGCGCTCCATCGTCGTGGCGTCGGCGGCGTCCGCGAGGACATGGGCAAAGCGCAGATCATCGTGATAGTCGGGCATGACCGAACAGTATCGACCGCCCTCCGCGCGAACCACAGCGTCCCGTGGCCGAGCCTCGTCGTCCCGTTGCCGGGCTCTTGACAGTGCCCGGCAGCGAGTCAACTCTGACACTGGAGCAAGCCGTGCGATCCGTACGGCCCGGGACCCCCGACCCGGGAGGCGATGCGATGCCCACAGCGCGAGATGCCTTACTTGACGCGGCCTTCATCGCGCTCGCCGACCGGCCCTGGTCCGGGGTGCGCATGGTCGATGTGGCCTCCTCTGCCGGGGTGTCCCGGCAGACCCTCTACAACGAGTTCGGCAGCAAGGACGGCCTGGCCCGCGCGCTGGTGCTGCGGGAGGCCGACGCGTATCTGGCGGGCGTGGAGCGGGCGCTGGCCGAGCGGTCGGGCGATCTCCGGGACCGGCTGCTGTCCGTCGCCGAGTGGACCGCGGGGGCGGCCCGCGCCAATCCGCTCGTACGCGCCCTCCTCACCGGCTGCTGGGGCGAGCGGCTGCCCGCACCCCACCCGGCCGGCCTCGGGGCGGGCACCCGCGGACCGCCGTCGCCCGGGCCCGCCCAGCGGCGTGCCGACATAGGCACGCCCGCGCCCGCAGAGCTGATCGCGGCGGTGCGGGACAAGACGGTGGCGGCGGAGGAGCGGGGGCGTTCGGACCGGAAGGATCCGAGGCCTTCGGGGGATTCGAGGGCCGCGAAGGATGAGGCCGGGGAACTCGCGTACCGCTGCGAGCTGACCGTGCGGCTCGCACTCTCGTACGTCGTCGCTCCCGCGAGCTCCCGGGAGGAGTTCGGGCGGCTGATCGGGGCCGCCCTCGCGGGCGGCGCCGGGGTCAGTGGGCCGAGCCCGAGAGCTGCAGGCCGATGACCCCGATGACCACCAGGGAGATCGAGACGAGCTTGAGCGTGGAGACCACGTCGCCGAGGAAGACCATGCCGTAGATCGCGGTGCCCGCCGCGCCGATGCCCGTCCACACGGCGTACGCGGGACCCACGTCGAGCTTCCTCAGCGCGAGCGTGAGGAGGCCGAAACTGCCCAGCGCGAACGCGCAGAAGGCAACTGTCGGCCAGAGCCTCGTGAAGCCGTGCGAGAGCTTCAGGCACACCGCGAAACCCGTTTCGAGGAGTCCCGCCACCACTACCAGCAGCCACGCCATGGTCTGTGCCTCCCGCATCGGTGACTGCTTCGTCGCTCGTGGTGCGAGTATGCACTTACCAGCGGCGGTGGGCGGCAAACGTGCCGGACACCCTCCGGATCAGTCGCCTTCCCGCCGTTCCCGCGTGGCGAGCAGCCGCCGCAGCGAGTCGAGACGGATCGGGTCGGCGTGCCCGTCGGCCACCCACCGGTCCAGCGCGCACTCCGGCTCGTCGTGGGTGCACCCGCGCGGACAGTCGGCCGTGCCCGGCTCCAGGTCGGGGAAGGCCAGGATGACGCGCGACGGGTCCACATGATGCAGCCCGAAGGAACGCACGCCCGGAGTGTCGATCACCCAGCCGTGGCCGCCCGACAGGGGCAACGCGAGCACCGAAGTGGTGGTGTGCCGGCCGCGGCCGGTGACCGCGTTGACATGACCGGTCGTACGCCACTGATCCTCCGGCACCAGCGCGTTGACCAGGGTCGTCTTTCCGACACCCGAGTGCCCGACGAAGGCCGTGACGTGGTCGTCCAGATGCTTGCGGACCAGCTCGGTCGCCGCGCCGCTCTGCAACTCCTCGCGGCTGGTCACCAGATACGGGATGCCGAGCGGGCGGTAGGTGTCGAGCAGCTGCTCCGCGGAGGCCAGGTCCGACTTGGTCAGCACCAGGAGCGGGGAGAGCCCGGCGTCGTACGCCGCGACCAGACAGCGGTCGATCATGCGCGGGCGCGGTTCGGGGTCCGCGAGCGCGGTGACGATCGCCAGCTGATCGGCGTTGGCGACGACCACACGCTCGTACGGATCGTCGTCGTCGGCGGTACGGCGCAGCACCGAGACGCGCGGCTTGACCCGGATGATGCGGGCCAGGGTGTCCTTGTCGCCCGATAGGTCGCCGACGATACCGACGCGGTCACCCACCACCACGGACTTGCGGCCCAGCTCGCGGGCCTTCATCGCGATCACGGTGCGATGCTCGACGAGGCAGGTGACGCGGCCCCGGTCGACCGTCAGGACGAAGCCCTCGACGGCGTCCTCGTGCGCGGGACGGGTGTGCGTGCGCGGCCGGTTGCCCTTGCGGTTGGGGCGGATCCGGATGTCGTCCTCGTCGGGGTTCTTCCCGTAGCGACGCATGTCCTCAGGCCCCGAGCATTCCGGTCCACATCTGCGGAAAGTCCGGCAGCGTCTTGGCGGTCGTGCCGACGTTCTCGATCTGTACGTCCTTCACGGCGAGGCCGATGATCGCGCCCGCGGTCGCCATCCGGTGGTCGTCGTAGGTGTGGAAGATCCCGCCGTGCAGCCGGCGCGGCCTGATGCGCAGGCCGTCCTCGGTCTCGGTGACATCGCCGCCGAGCCCGTTGATCTCCTTGGTGAGAGCGGCGAGCCGGTCGGTCTCGTGCAGCCGAAGATGCGCGACGCCGCGCAGTACGGACTCGGAGTCGGCCAGGGCCGCGACCGCCGCGATGCCGGGGGTGAGCTCGCCGACGTCACCCAGATCGACGTCGATGCCCCGGACGGTCCCGGTGCCGGTGAAGGTCAGCCCCAGCTCGGTCAGCTCGTACGAGCCACCCATCGCGGTGAAGATCTCGCGCAGCGCGTCGCCCGGCTGGGTGGTGTGCTCGGGCCAGTCCGGGATGGTCACGCGACCGCCGGTGATCAGGGCGGCGGCGAGGAACGGCTGGGCGTTGGACAGGTCGGGCTCGACGGTGAGGTCGCGGCCGAGCATGGCGCTGGGGGCGACCCGCCAGACGTTCGGCTCGCCGCCGGACTCCGGGCTGTCCACCTGGGCGCCGACCGCGCGCAGCATGTCGACGGTCATCAGGATGTGCGGCAGGGAGGGAAGGCTGGCGCCGGTGTGACGCACCTCCACGCCCTGGTTGAAGCGCGGGGCGGAGAGCAGCAGCGCGCTGACGAACTGCGAGGAGGAGGACGCG
Source organism: Streptomyces sp. H27-C3 (assembly GCF_030063415.1). Taxonomy (GTDB): domain Bacteria; phylum Actinomycetota; class Actinomycetes; order Streptomycetales; family Streptomycetaceae; genus Streptomyces. The sequence goes on from NZ_JASITA010000009.1 coordinate 33,423, forward strand.
TCGATGGACACCGGGCCACCGTCGAGCGCGCCGGCGCCGTGCACGGTCAGCGGGAGCGCGCCGCGGCCGTCGTCGTCGATGCGGGCACCGAGGGTGCGCAGCGCTTCGATGACGGCGCCGAGCGGGCGCTCGTACGACCTGGGGTCGCCGTCGAAGCGGATGGGGCCGTCGGCGAGCGCCGCGACGGGGGGCAGGAAGCGCATCACCGTGCCGGCGTTGCCGACATCGACCGTGGCCGGGCCGTGCAGGCCCGCCGGGATGACCCGCCAGGCCTCGCCGGAGCCGTCGGGGCCGATGCCCTCCTCGATGCCGACGCCGGTGGCGCGCAGCGCCTCGGCCATCAGCAGAGTGTCGCGGGAGCGCAGCGGGCGGCGCAGCCAGCCCGGCTCGGCGGCGAGGGCGGCCAGGACCAGACCACGGTTGGTGACCGATTTCGAGCCGGGCACGGTGACGGTCGCGTCGACGGCTTCGCCCGCGCGCGGCGCGGGCCAGAGGGCGGGGTGCACGGGGCTTTCGGTCATGGCCCCTACTTTAATGGCTCCCGGCGGACCCAGATCTTGATCAAATATGCTGAAACCGGGGCGTAACCGGGGCGTGCTAGAGGCCGAGAAGCCAACGGCCGCCGCCGAGGAGCGCGCAGATCGACACGACGTGGAAGAGAAGCAGCCACATCAGGGGCGGGACATGCGTCAGCCGCGACAGCTGATCGGCGTCCGAATCGGGGGCTCCGCCGTGGCGCCGCTTGGACTGGAGCTCGAAGGCGGGTCGTACGCCCCCGAGGAGCAGGAACCAGACCGAGGCGTACGCGAAGGCGGCCTGCACCTCCGGGGTCGTCAGCCAGGAGATCAGCAGGAACGCGGCGCCCGTGACGATCACGGTGAGCGCGCCGTACGCGTTGCGGACCATCACCAGCATGGCGATGAGCAGGGCGGTCGCGACCCACAGGAAGAGCGTGATGTGGTTCGCGGCGAGCAGCCAGGCTCCGCCCAGGCCGAGCAGCGACGGCGCGGTGTAGCCGGCGGCGGCGGTGAGGATCATCCCGATGCCGGTCGGCTTGCCGCGGCTGACGGTGAGCCCGGAGGTGTCCGAGTGCAACCGGATCCCGTCGAGGCTGCGCCCGGTCAGCAGAGCGACAAGACCGTGACCGCCCTCATGGGCGATGGTGACGGCGTTGCGGGTCAGCCGCCAGAGGGGGCGCGGGGTGACGGCGACGAGCGCGACCAGCGCGGTCACGATCACGAGCCACTGGTCAGGGTCGGGCTGGGTGCCGAAGACGCGGTTCCACAGGTCGCCGAGATTGGTGCTGTCCATGATGCGGGCGGCTCCTTGGGGCTTGGCGGTCTTGCCTGTCCGGGCGGCTCGGCCGGTCCGGGGCTGTCGGCTCGGCCGGCCCCGCGGTCGGGGCAGTCTGGCACCTCGGTGCGGATGGTCGGTAAGACGCCGGATTCTCGCGCATCGTTCCTGACGGAGCATGGGTGGGGCGCATGTCATACGTCCGCGATCGTTTCCGGCCGACCGGTCACCCGGCGCGGGGCGGCTCCACGCGGGGCCGTCCTCTGCCCGGAGCTCGCTCCCGGTGGGTGGGGTTTGGCAGCATGGGTGGTGCGTGGAAGTGGAGTGGCGGTCGGGAGGGGGCGGAAGCATGTGTGGACGGTTTGCGGCGAGTCGGGGGCCCGAGGATCTTGTCGGGCTCTTCGGGGTGGAGATGTGGGAGCCCACCGAGGCGCTCGCGTCCGACTGGAACGTGGCTCCCACCAAAGAGGTCCAGGTGGTGCTGGAGCGGCCGGTCAAGGCGTCGGACGAGCAGCGTCCGGTGCGGCAGCTGCGGAAGCTGAAGTGGGGGCTCGTGCCGTCCTGGGCGAAGTCGCCCGAAGGCGGCGCGCGGATGATCAACGCGCGAGCCGAGACAGTGCACGAGAAGCCGTCGTTCCGACGGCCGTTCGCCGCGCGGCGCTGCATCGTTCCCGCCGACGGGTACTACGAGTGGGTCACCGGCACGCAGGAGCGCGAGCTGGAGGTGGAGGGGAAGAAGAAGCGGGCCCGGAAGCAGCCGTACTTTGTGACGCCCGCGGACGGGTCGGTGATGGCCATGGCGGGGCTGTACGAGTTCTGGCGGGACCGGACCCTGCCCGACGACCATCCGCAGGCCTGGTGGGCGACCTGCTCGGTGATCACCACGGAGGCGGAGACGTCCCCGCTGGGGGTGGCGCCGGCCGAGGGCCCGGGGTCGCTGGCCGACATCCATCCCCGGATGCCGCTGATGCTGCTGCCGGACCGGTGGGACGCGTGGCTGGACCCCGCGAGGACGGACGCGGAGGACGTACGGGCGCTGCTGGCGCCGCCGCCGGGCGGGCTGATGCGGGCGTACCCGGTGGGGACGGCCGTGAGCAACGTACGCAACAACGGGCCGGAGCTGCTCGACGAGCTGGCCGGGCCGGAAGTGGGCACGTTGTTCTGAGAGGCGCGGCACAGAGGTGCGGGCCGCGCGCGGCAGGATGTCCGTGTGACAGCGAGTGAGATGGTTCAGACCTCAGCGGGCGACGCCCGCATCACCTGGGTGGCCGCCGAGCAGGCACGGCTCGTGCTGGCCGTCAGCCATGGCGCCGGCGGAGGGATCGAGGCCCGGGACCTTGTCGCCCTGGCGGGTGCGCTGCCCGACCACGGCGTGACGGTGGCTCTGGTGGAGCAGCCCTGGCGGGTGGCCGGCAAGCGGGTGGCTCCCGCGCCCAAGACCCTGGACGCCGGGTGGCGAGGGGTGTGGCCGGCGCTGGAGAAGGCCGGGCTGCCGGTCGTCGCGGGCGGGCGCAGCGCGGGGGCGCGCGTCGCCTGTCGGACGGCGCGCGAGCTGGGGGCGTGCGCCGTGCTGGCGCTCAGCTTTCCGCTGCACCCTCCGGGCAGGCCGGAGAAGTCCCGGGCGGCCGAGCTCCTGGGCGCCGGGGTACCCACGTTGGTCGTACAGGGCGGGAACGATCCTTTCGGGAAGCCGGCCGAGTTCCCGGAGGGCGACCACCGGCTCCTGGAGGTGCCGTACGGGGATCACGGATTCGCCGTACCGAAGAAGGCCGAGGGGGGTCAGGAGCGGGCCCTGGAGGTGCTGACCGAAGGTGTGGTGAGCTGGATCGACGGGCTTCGGGAATGTTGACCCGGGGCCCGCTGTTGTTCGGTTCGTCGACATACGCAGCACTTACGTGGAGAGGAAGTCCGTCGCATGGGTTCGACCATCTGCCCTAGCCGCTCGCACGCCGCTGACCTGGAGTGGACGGTGCTGACCGCGGCCAAGACCGTCCCTCTTCGGGCGGCGGACGGGACGGATCGTCGTCTATCCTCCGATTCGAGTGGGTCCGCATTCGGGCTCGCCACGGCGTTGGAGGAGGTGGGTCCGGTCACTGGGACCGACACAGGGACCGACGACGGCCAGGCGGCTGAGGACAGCGCGCAGGAGAGCACCACCGAGCGCAACGCGCGCTTCGAGCGGGACGCTCTGGGTTTCCTCGACCAGATGTACTCGGCCGCCCTGCGTATGACACGTAATCCGGCCGACGCGGAGGACCTGGTGCAGGAGACGTACGCGAAGGCGTACGGGTCCTTCCACCAGTTCCGTGAGGGCACGAATCTGAAGGCGTGGCTGTACCGCATTCTGACGAACACCTTCATCAACGCGTACCGCAAGAAGCAGCGGGAGCCGCAGCGCAGTGGCGCCGAGGAGATCGAGGACTGGCAGCTCGCGCGCGCCGAGTCGCACATGTCGACGGGCCTGCGTTCCGCGGAGTCCCAGGCGCTCGACCACCTGCCCGACTCGGACGTCAAGTCCGCGCTGCAGGCGATCCCCGAGGAGTTCCGCATCGCGGTCTATCTCGCGGACGTAGAGGGCTTTGCGTACAAGGAGATCGCGGACATCATGGGAACACCCATCGGTACGGTGATGTCCCGGCTGCACCGGGGCCGCCGTCAACTGCGCGGCATGCTTGAGGACTACGCGCGTGACCGCGGGCTGGTCCCGGCGGGCGCCGGGGACTCGCACGATCGGAAAGGCTCGGGCTCATGAGCTGCGGAGAGCCGCACGAGACTGATTGCTCCGAGGTCCTGGACCATCTCTATGAGTTCCTCGACCACGAGATGCCCGACAGTGACTGCACCAAGTTCGAGGTGCACTTCGAGGAGTGCTCCCCGTGCTTGGAGAAGTACGGCCTGGAGCAGGCCGTGAAGAAGCTGGTGAAGCGCTGCTGCGGCAGTGACGACGTACCCTCCGACCTGCGGTCGAAGGTCCTGGGGCGGATCGATCTGATCCGCTCCGGCCAGGCGGTGCCCGAGCAGGACGTGACGCTCACGAACGCCGCGGACCAGCCGGTCGCCAAGGAGGCGTAGGGCTCGCTCCCCGGGGTGCCCGACGGGTGCCGCGCATGCCTCCCGTACATCCCTTTACGACCTCGGGGGCAATAGCGCGCGGGCTCCCGGCGTCCTGTGACTCCGCCTCCGGCGTTGTCGTCGGTCGACGACGCTCCGCGTCGCCTCCCTCCTCCGCCTCGCCTGCGAAGCCGCATGACGCCGCTCGCTGATCCACGCTCCCTTGCCCCCGAGGTCGTTAGCTCCTCCTGGCCCCTCGGGGCGAGAAGTCGGCCGGTTGTCACTCAATGGTGCTAATCGGCCGCTTCCTTCTCTCCGGCCCCCCTCAACTCGCTAGCCTGACGCACGGATTGGCGGGCGCGGCGGGTCGAGCTGCGGGACACAGGAGCGAGGCTGGTGATAGCCCTTTCACGGGTGGCGCGCGCGTACATTCTGGGGGCGCTGCTCGCGGCGGCCTGCTGCGCGCTCCCCGCGCTGCGCCCGGACGCCGGTACGCCGTGGACCGCCGTCGCCCTGCTCTCCGCCCTGTACGCCGCGGGTGAGCTGCTGGGCCGCCGGCCCTTCATCGGCGGCGCGGTACGCATCGGCGCGGGCTCCTTCTTCCCCGTCCTGCTGGCCGCCGTCCTGCTGCTGCCGCCCCCGGCCGCCGCGCTCGTCGCCGTGCCCGGCGCCCTCGTCGGTCATGTCGAGCGGAGACCGCGTGCCGTGCGCCGCGCCTGGCGGGCGGCCCAGCTCGCGCTCGCGGCCCGGGCCGCGGCCGAGGTCTACACCCTCCTCGACGGCCGGGCCTCGCTCGGCGGAGCCGGCAGCGGGCCGGGCGGGGCCCTCGCCCCTGATTTCCCGTACGCCCTGCTGCCCGCCGGCGCGGCCGTCCTCGTCTTCTGCCTGGCCCTGACGGCCCTCGACGGCGGCATCCTCGCCACCGCCGAACCGCTGCCCGTACGCACCGCCTGGCGCGGCCTGCTGCTGCGTTCGCTGGCCCCGCACTGTGTGCAGGGCCTCGCCGGGCTGATGATGGCCGTCCTGTGGCGCAGCCCGTACGGGCCGCTCGCCGCGCTCCTCGTCCTGCTGCCCATGTACATCTCCTGCTGGGTCTTCGCGCAGTACCACCGCGAGCGCGCCGCCCACCAGGCCACCATCCGCGCCCTCGTGCAGGCCGTCGACATCAAGGACGAGTACACGCGCGGGCACAGCGAGCGGGTCGGCCAGGCGTCCGTGATGATCGCCCGCGAGCTGGCCATGGACGAGGAACGCATCGAGGTCCTGCGCTTCGCCGGGATCCTGCACGACGTCGGCAAGCTCGGCGTCCCGACCCGCCTCCTGCGCAAGGACGGGCCGCTGACCCCCCAGGAGCGCCGCATCATCGAACTGCACCCCGAGTACGGGCACGAAATGGTCCGCGGCATCGGCTTCCTCGGGGAGGCGCGGTCCGCGATCCTGCACCACCACGAGCGGCTCGACGGGAGCGGCTACCCGTACGGGCTCAGCGGTCGTCAGATCCCCGAGTTCGCCCGGGTCGTAGCCGTCGCCGACGCTTTCGACGCGATGACGTCGACCCGCTCCTACCGAAGGGCCCGGCCGCTCGGCAGGGCGGTGGAGGAACTCGACAGATGCGCCGGGACGCACTTCGACCCGGAGATGGTGGCCGCGCTGATCCGGGCGCTCGACCGGCACGGCTGGCACCACTCGGTCACGGCGGACGAGCGCGACCCGGCGGACGAGCGCGACCCGGCGGACGAACGCGGCCCGGCACACGCCCCGTCGGCCGCCACCGACGCACCGGGGACGCCCGGCACACCGGGTGCGGCCCGCCCGCCCGACCTCGGAGGAAACGTCCCGCCTCCGCGCCCCGGAGCCCCGGCGACACATGCGGGCGGGCCCGGCGACGCCCCCGCCACGGCCCCCGCCACGGCCCCCGTCGCCGCCCCCGGTCCTCCCGCGTCCCCGGAGCACGGCGCGTGAGCAGGGGCGCGCCACGCGCGCGTGACGCGAAGCGGGAGCAGCAGAAGCCGCCGTTCGCCGTGGCACTCGTGTACGCCGCCGCCACCGCGCTCACCGTGTGCGCCTTCGGTGACACCCTCTGGCACGGCATCACCCAGCCAGGCGTCGCCCTCGCCTTCGGGGTCCTCATCGCTGTCGGCGAACTCGCCCGCTGGGGCGCCGGCCGAGGCCCCTCGCCGCTGCCCGGCGAACGCGACCCCGCGCCGCTCGGCACCGCCGGAGCCCTCGCCTACGCCCTGCTCGGGCAGAACGCCGGGCACGCCACCAGCCACGGCGTCCTCCAGGTCGTCGCCGTCGTCGTCGCGGCCGCCCTCGCAGGCGCCGTGCCGCACGTCGCCAACGGCCACGGGCCCGCCATCGACCACGTCGCCCGCCGCGTCCTCACCGTCGCCTTCGCGGCGGTCTGCTTCCAGCCGCTCTACAACTCCGGCACGCTGGGGCGCTGGGTCGGCCACGGACCGTACTTCGCCCTCTTCCTGCTGCTCGTGCTCGTCCTCACCGCCCTGTGCGACGCCGTGATCGCCGCCACCATGGCCCGCGCGCGCACCGGCTATCCGTACGGCTCCCTGCTCCGCGACGAGCTGCGCGCCCTGATCGGCATCGGTTCCGCCGTCTGCGCCACCGGCGCCGTGATGGCGCTCGCGGTCGCCGTGGCCGGACTGTGGGCGCTGCCCGTCTTCTGCGTACCGCTGCTGCTCACCCAGCTGTCCTTCCGGCGCTACGCCGAGGTCCGTACGACGTACCGCCAGACCATCACCTCGCTGGCCCGCGCCACCGAGATCGCCGGATACACCCCACCCGGCCACGCCCACCGGGTCGCCCAGCTCAGCCGCGCCGTCGGCCGCGAGCTGGGCCTGTCCGAGCCCGAGCTGACCGTCCTGGAGTACGCGGCCCTGATGCACGACATCGGCCAGCTCTCGCTCCTCGACCCGGTCCCCGCCGGCGCCACCGCCCGCCTTTCGCCCGCCGAGCAGCGCAGGATCGCCCTCCTCGGCGGAGCGGTCGTACGGCAGACCGGGGTGCGGGCCGAGGTCGCCGTGGTCGTGGAGCGGCAGGCCGACCCCTACCGTGAGCAGCCGCTTTCCGCCCGGATCGTGCGCGCCGTCAACGCATACGACGATCTCTCGGGGGAAAGCGGGCCGGGGGAGAACGGCAGCCGTCTCGGCGGCAGGCTGAACGCCCTGGAGCACCTTCGCCTCGGTACCGGCCACGACTACCAGAGCGAGGTCGTGGAATCCCTCGCACGTGTCCTGTCCCGCGGCGGTCTGACCCCGTCCTCACCTGGGTAACCCATGGGTAATGAGCGGCCCTCCGACGGGGCATGGTTGGATGCGAAGAAGAGCAAGAAATGGGTGTCCGGGGGCACGGGCCTTCAGCGACCGGCAGGCGGGAATCGTGAGGATCTTCGGGAAGGTACGGCATCGACCCTCCGCTTCGTGGCGGCAGGCCACCGACCGCGCGTTCACGCTGATCGGCGACGGTCGGTACGAGGACGCGGGGGCGCTGCTGACGCGCGCGGCCGACCTCGAACCCTGGCTGTCCGAGTCATGGTTCAACCTGGCACTGCTGCACAAGTTCCGGCACGACTGGGAGCAGGCGCGGTCGGCCGGACTGCGCGCCGTCGCCCTCCTCGACCGGGAGACCGGCGCCCCCGACTGGTGGAACGTCGGGATCGCGGCCACCGCCCTGCAGGACTGGCCGCTGGCGCGCCGCGCCTGGCAGGCGTACGGGCTGAAGGTGCCCGGGGGGCCCACCGAGAGCGGCGAGCCCGTGGGCATGGAGCTCGGCAGCGCAGCGGTCCGGCTCTCGCCCGAGGGCGAGGCCGAGGTGGTATGGGGCCGCAGGCTCGACCCGGCGCGCATCGAGGTGCTGTCGATCCCGCTGCCGTCGTCCGGGCGGCGCTGGGGCGAGGTCGTCCTGCACGACGGCGTACCGCACGGCGCGCGGGTCACCTCCGCGGGGCCCTCCTTCCCCGTATTCGACGAGATCGAGCTGTGGGCGCCCTCGCCGGTCCCCACCTGGGTGGTTCTCCTGGAGGCCGCAACCGAGGCGGACCGGGACGCCCTGGAGCGGCTGGCGGCCGACGCGGGGTTCGCCGCCGAGGACTGGTCCTCGTCCGTACGGCTGCTGTGCCGGGCCTGTTCCGAATCGCAGATGCCCAGCGACGAGGGCGACGGCGAGCACCTTGACCCGCACGATCACAGCGAGCCCGGCCACCCCGGGCCGCTCGGCCACCGCACGGCGGGCGAGCTGTGGGTGCCGGAGCGCGAGTGCGGTCTGGCGGCGCCGGACGGGCTGGTCCGCGGGCTGCTCGACGGGTGGGTCGCGGACAGACCCGACAGCCGTGAGTGGCGGGACCTCGAAGAGGTCTGCTGAAGTCTGGCCGTAGGCTGTACGCGCAGCGGATTCGGGTATGCGGATTCGGGTATTTCTGGGTTTGAGGAAGGCGTACGGCGGACATGTCGCAGCAGGAGACGGACCAGCAGGTCGACGACGGGTTCGTCGTGGACACCGAAGAGACGGCAGAGCGCGAGGAGGCGTACCGCGAGCGCGGTACCGCCCGCCCCATCACCGTCGTCGGGAACCCGGTCCTCCACAAGGAGTGCAAGGACGTCACCGAGTTCGACGACAAGCTCGCCGCGCTGATCGACGACATGTTCGCCAGCCAGCGGGCGGCCGAGGGCGTCGGCCTGGCCGCCAACCAGATCGGCGTCGACCTCAAGGTCTTCGTGTACGACTGCCCGGACGACGACGGCGACCGGCACGTCGGCGTGGTCGTCAACCCGGTCCTCGAAGAGCTCCCGCAGGACCAGCGCCGGCTCGAAGAGGCCAACGAGGGCTGCCTGTCCGTCCCCACCGCCTACGCCGAGCTGGCCCGCCCCGACTATGCGGTGGTGCACGGCCAGGACGCCCAGGGCAACGCGATCAAGGTGCGCGGCACCGGTTACTTCGCCCGCTGCCTCCAGCATGAGACGGACCACCTCTACGGCTACCTGTACATCGACCGGCTGTCGAAGCGGGACCGCAAGGACGCGCTGCGGCAGATGGAAGAGGGCACGGCGCGCTACCCGATCGTCGAGAACGCCTGACGCGTGACGTGACCGATGAGGGCCCCGTGTCACCGGTCGCACCGGTGGTGGCGGGGCCCTTCGTGTACGTACGGGAGCTCAGGCGGCCCGTACGGGCCCCCGGAAGGTACGCCGGTACGCGTTCGGGGTCGTCCCCAGCGAACGCATGAACTGGTGGCGCAGCGCGGCGGCGTTGCCGAAGCCCGTGCGGCCCGCGATGGCGTCCACCGTGTCGTCAGTGGCCTCCAGCAGCTCCTGGGCCCGCAGCACCCGCTGGCGCAGCAGCCAGCGGTACGGCGTGGTCCCGGTCTCCTGGAGGAAGCGCCGCGCGAAGGTCCTGGGGGACATGTGGGCGCGCTCGGCCAACCGCTCGACGGTCATCTCCACGTCGAGGTGCCGCTCCATCCAGGCCAGCACCTCACCCACCGTGTCGCACCGCGCGTGCGTCAGCGGACGCTCGATGTACTGCGCCTGCCCGCCGTCGCGGTGCGGCGGCACCACCATGCGGCGGGCGACGGTGTTGGCGACCTCCGGGCCGTGCTCCCGGCGCAGGAGATGGAGGCAGGCGTCAATGCCCGCCGCCGTGCCCGCCGAGGTGATGACGGCCCCGTCGTCGATGTACAGCACATCGGGCTCGACCCGGGCCAGCGGATGGCGCCGGGCCAGCTCGGCGGTGTGCCGCCAGTGGGTGGTGCAGCGGCGCCCGTCCAGCAGCCCGGCAGCCCCGAGCACGAACGCGCCCGAGCACACACTGAGCACCCGCGCCCCCCGGTCGACGGCCCGGCGCAGCGCGTCGAGCATCGGCTCGGGGTAGACACCGGCCTCGCAGTGCTGGTCGGCCGGGATGGCGATGAGATCGGCGCTGTCCAGCCGGTCGAGGCCGTGCGGCACGGAAATGGTGAAGGCGCCGGAACGGGTGGACAGCGGTCCCGGTTCCGCGGCGCACACCGCGAAATCGTAGACCGGAAGCCCTTGATCGCTCCGGTCGATTCCGAACACCTCGCACACCACGCCCAGTTCGAACGGGTTGGCTCCGTCGATCAGCGCCACGGCCACGTTTTTCAGCATGCCTCCAGTGTGCCCCCGTCGTGGCAGTAATGCGAGGTTCTATGGCAGTCCTGCCACTGACTTTTTTCTGCGGGGAGGACCACAGTGGAGGCATGGAAACAGTCCTGAGCTACCTCGTGGTCCTCGCAATCTTCGTGCTCCTGACCTTTCCGCCCTTCGTTGGTCATGCGCGGGACCGTCGCATCGACCGTCAGCTCCGCCGGGCGGAAGGCCCCACCCGCGACCGGGCGCCGACGGCCCTGCGGACCGTCCCCGGGTCCGCTTCCCGGTCGCCGGCCGACTGGGAACTGGCGGGAGGCTCCGCCGCTCGTGACGCCGAGTGACGGGCGTGAAACGCACCCAGGGCTGCCTTCGGTTCACACCGGGGGCAGCCCTGAAGCATGTGGAGCGTATGAAGGCCCAGTGGACCCAGAGGGTCTAGAAGTCGTCGTCGAAGCCGACCGAGCCCTCGACCGCGGTCTGGTACGCCGACGGGCGGCGCTCGAAGAAGTTCGTCAGCTCCTGCACACCTTGCAGCTCCATGAAGGAGAACGGGTTCTCCGAGCCGTACACCGGGGCCAGGCCCAGGCGCTGGAGGCGCTGGTCGGCGACGCACTGGAGGTACTCGCGCATCGACTCGGTGTTCATGCCCGGCAGACCCTCGCCGCACAAATCCTGGCCGAACTGGAGCTCCGCCTCGACGGCCTCCTTGATCATGTCGGTGATCTGCCGGCCCAGCTCGTCGTCGAAGAGGTCCGGCTCCTCCTTGCGCACGGTGTCGACGAACGCGAACGCGGCATCCATGTGGCAGGTCTCGTCCCGGAACACCCAGTTGGTGCCGGTCGCCAGACCATGCAGCAGACCCCGTGACCGGAACCAGTACACGTACGCGAAGGCGCCGTAGAAGAACAGCCCCTCGATGCAGGCCGCGAAGCAGATCAGGTTGAGCAGGAAGCGACGGCGGTCCGACTTCGACTCCAGCCGGTCGATCTTCTCGACCGAGTCCATCCACTTGAAGCAGAACTGCGCCTTCTCGCGGATGGAGGGGATCTCCTCGACCGCGTCGAAAGCGGCGGCCCGGTCGTCCGGGTCGGGCAGATAGGTGTCCAGGAGCGTCAGATAGAACTGAACGTGCACGGCCTCCTCGAAGAGCTGACGGCTCAAGTACAGCCGCGCCTCGGGGGAGTTGATGTGCTTGTAGAGCGTCAGCACCAGGTTGTTGGAGACGATCGAGTCGCCCGTCGCGAAGAACGCGACCAGCCGGCCGATCATGTGCTGCTCACCCGGGGAGAGCTTCGCGAGGTCGCTGACGTCCGAGTGGAGGTCGACCTCCTCGACCGACCAGGTGTTCTTGATCGCGTCGCGGTAGCGCTCGTAGAAGTCCGGGTAGCGCATGGGGCGCAGGGTCAGTTCGAAGCCCGGGTCGAGAAGGTTCTTGGTCTTGGTCTCGGTCTCGGTCTCGGTGGACATTACTGGCAGGCCTCGCAGGACTCGGGGTTTTCCAGGGAGCAGGCGATGGCGTCCTCGTCGGGAGCCGTCGCGGTGGTCACTTGCTGAACGGGGATGGGGGCGGCGACGGTCGCGCCGGCGCCGGCTGCCCGCGCGATGCGCGTCGCCGGGCGCGAGCGCAGGTAGTACGTCGTCTTCAGCCCCTTCTTCCAGGCGTACGCGTACATCGAGCTGAGCTTCCCGATGGTCGGCGTCTCCAGGAAGAGATTCAGCGACTGGCTCTGGTCGAGGTACGGCGTACGGGCCGCTGCCATGTCGATCAGACCGCGCTGCGGGATCTCCCACGCCGTGCGGTACAGCTCGCGCACGTCCGCCGGGATCCAGCTGAAGCCCTGCACCGATCCGCTGGACTCGCGCAGCGCCTCGCGGGACTGCGCGTCCCAGACACCGAGCTTCTTGAGCTCCTCCACCAAGTAGGCGTTGACCTGAAGGAATTCACCGCTGAGCGTCTCGCGCTTGAAGAGGTTGGAGACCTGCGGCTCGATGCACTCGTACACACCCGCGATCGAAGCGATGGTCGCGGTCGGCGCGATCGCCAGGAGCAGCGAGTTGCGCATGCCGCTCTTGGCGATACGGGCGCGCAGCGCGTCCCAGCGCTCCGGCCAGGTGACCTCGACGCCGTAGTGGTCGGGGTGCAGGACACCGCGCGCGGTGCGGGTCTTTTCCCAGGCGGGCAGCGGGCCGTTGCGCTCGGCCAGCTCGCAGGACGCCTCATACGCCGCGAGCATGATCCGCTCGGCGATGCGAGTGGAGAGCGCCTGCGCCTCGGGGGAGCCGAACGGCAGCTTCAGCTTGAAGAAGACGTCCTGCAGACCCATCGCGCCCAGGCCCACCGGGCGCCACTTGGCGTTGGAGCGGCCGGCCTGCTCGGTCGGGTAGAAGTTGATGTCGACGACCCGGTCGAGGAAGGTCACCGCGGTACGGACGGTCTCGTCCAGCCGCTCCCAGTCCATCTCGCCCGTGGCCAGCACGAACGAACCGAGGTTCACCGAGCCGAGGTTGCACACGGCGGTCTCGCCGTCGTCCGTCACCTCCAGGATCTCGGTGCACAGGTTCGACGAGTGCACGACGGAACCCGGCTCTGCGGTCTGGTTGGCCGTACGGTTCGACGCGTCCTTGAAGGTCATCCAGCCGTTGCCGGTCTGCGCGAGGGTGCGCATCATCCGGCCGTACAACTGCCGCGCGGGGATCGTGGTGCGGGCCAGGCCGTCCGCCTCGGCCTTGCGGTACGCCGCGTCGAACGCGTCACCCCACAGGTCGACCAGCTCGGGCACGTCGACCGGTGAGAACAGCGACCAGTCGGTGTCCGCGTCCACCCGGCGCATGAACTCGTCGGGGATCCAGTGCGCGAGGTTCAGGTTGTGGGTACGCCGCGCTTCCTCGCCCGTGTTGTCGCGCAGTTCCAGGAACTCCTCGATGTCCGCGTGCCACGTCTCCAGGTAGACGCAGGCCGCGCCCTTGCGCCGGCCGCCCTGGTTCACGGCGGCGACCGAGGAGTCGAGGGTGCGCAGGAACGGGACGATGCCGTTGGAGTGCCCATTGGTGCCGCGGATCAGCGAGCCTCGGGCGCGGATGCGCGAGTACGAGAGGCCGATGCCACCCGCGTGCTTCGAGAGGCGGGCGACCTCGTGGTAGCGGCCGTAGATCGAGTCGAGCTCGTCCAGCGGGGAGTCGAGCAGGTAGCAGGAGGACATCTGCGGGTGGCGCGTGCCGGAGTTGAAGAGCGTCGGCGAGGACGGCAGGTAGTCCAGGCGGCTCATCAGCCGGTACAGCGCGGCGACCTCGTCCAGGGCGCGGACCGAGTCGTTCTCGGCGAGGCCGGACGCCACCCGGAGCATGAAGTGCTGGGGGGTCTCGATCACCTGACGGGTGATCGGGTGACGCAGCAGGTAGCGGCTGTAGACGGTCCGCAGGCCGAAGTAGCCGAAGCGGTCGTCGGCCGTCTTGTCGATCAGCGCGTCGAGCCGCGGAGCGTGCAGGGCCACGAAATTGGCCGCGCGGTCCGCGATCAGGCCCTCGCGGTGCCCCACGCCGACCGAGTCGGAGAAGGTGTGGACGCCCTGCGTCGCCGCCTCGTCCCGGATCGTGCGGGTCAGCAGCCGGGCCGCGAGGCGGGAGTAGGCCGGGTCCTCGGAGATCAGGCCGGCGGCGGCGTCGGTGGCGAGAGCACGCAACTCAGCCGCGTCAGAACCGGCGTTCCGGCCGCGCAGCGCGGCCGCGGCGACTCTGCCGGGGTCGGTGTCGGGCAGATCGGCGGTGAGATCCGTCAGGGTTCGCAGCAACTCTGTGCCGGGTCCCTCGGTCGTCACCGTGGCAGAAGCCGGATCGACTGGCGCGATGGTCACGGGGTGCTCTCCCTCGCTCGGCTCGGGGCCGGCGGGGGGACAGGGGGCGCATGGGCACACGTCACCCCTGGAAAGGGCGGCACACCGCATTGCGTCCACCGGCCCAACCGCGAGGCCCGGACGTATCGGCATCCGGATCGGTCGAACCGGATGCACCGTCGGCAGGTCTCGGACTCCTGGGTGCGCAAAGGCGCACCTATCACACCGTTGCGGGACAGTTCCGGATTCGCACCGGATTTCCCTGCGGCGACAGCGAGCACGAGCATACATGTGGGGGCCGGGGGATGCTGCACCCCCCAGATGTTGTGTCGCGGGTGTCGCGGCTTCGGTTCTGTGTACGACAACGGGCCGCCGCATCCGGGAGGATGCGACGGCCCGTGCGATCACTGGGCGGCGGGCCTCAGCAACAGCGGAAGCCCTCCCGGGGATCCGCCTCGCGTGCGTCCGTACGGCTGTGTTCGAACTCCCGTCGGCTCATGACGGGGGCCTGCGGATCGCAGGATCGGGTGTGCTCCGCATACCGGCCGTAGGCGGATTCACCGGTCAATTCGCGGACGTACCAGCGGATCCGGCCCGCCACGCGACGTACGTCCGACAGGGTCATTCCCGGCTCCCCGTTCCGACGCTGGCGGCGTCGTCCTTGCGCATGCCGCCCTCGGGGCCGAGGCCGGCCGCCACGAGCTCGGCCTTCTCCTCCTTGGTCGCGAGGAGCGAGGCGGGCGCGACGAGGCGGGACTCGACGTACGGGGTCTCGCTGAGCTTGACGCTCGCGGGGTCGCGGATCGCCTTGACGCACACCCGCACCGCCTCGACGAGCACCACGATGATGAGGATGGCGAAGAACGCGGACAGTACGCCGTCGACCGTGGAGTTGGTGACGACCGTGTGCATGTCGTCGACGGTCTTGGCGGGAGCGATCGCCTCGCCCGCCTCGATGCCCGCCCGGTACTTGTCGCGCTGGGCGAAGAAGCCCACCTTGGGATCGGCGGAGAAGATCTTCTGCCAGCTGGCGGTCAGGGTGACCGCGACGTCCCACACGAGCGGCACGGCGGTGACCCAGGCCCACTTGAGCCGCCCGGACTTGACGAGCAGCGTGGTGCAGACGGCGAGGGCGACGGCGGCGAGCAGCTGGTTGGCGATGCCGAACAGCGGGAAGAGCTGGTTGATGCCGCCCAGCGGGTCGTGCACGCCGACCCACAGGAAGTAGCCCCAGCCGCCCACGACGACCGCGCTGGCGAACCAGACGCCCGGCTTCCAACTGACCTGGTGGAACGGCTTGTAGACGTTGCCGAGCATGTCCTGGAGCATGAAGCGCCCGACGCGGGTGCCCG
Organism: Streptomyces sp. H27-C3; assembly: GCF_030063415.1. Lineage (GTDB taxonomy): Bacteria > Actinomycetota > Actinomycetes > Streptomycetales > Streptomycetaceae > Streptomyces. The sequence continues at coordinate 49,068 of NZ_JASITA010000009.1, forward strand.
CGTCCACCGTGGTGAGGATGAACAGCGCCTCGAACATGATGGCGAAGTGATACCAGAACGCCTTCATTCCGGCGCCGCCCACCACCGCGGAGAAGATCTCCGACATGCCGAGCGCGAAGGTCGGCGCGCCGCCGGTGCGCGAGAGCAGGCTCTGTTCCTCGACGTCCTTGGCGGCCTGGGCCAGTGACTGCGGGTCGATGGCGAAGCCGAGGTTGGTCACCGCTTCGGAGGCGGCCTGGACGTTGTCACCGATCACACCGGCGGGCGAGTTGATCGCGAAGAACAGGCCGGGGTCGATGATGGAGGCGCAGATCATCGCCATGACCGCGACGAACGACTCGGTCAGCATGGCGCCGTAACCGATCACCCGGATCTGCGTCTCCTTCTGGATCATCTTCGGGGTGGTGCCCGAGGAGACCAGGGAGTGGAAGCCGGAGAGCGCGCCGCAGGCGATGGTGATGAAGACGAAGGGGAACATCGAACCGGCGAAGACGGGACCGTCGCCGCGGCTCGCGAAGTCGGTGACCGCGGGCATCTTCAGCGTCGGCAGGGCGATGAAGACGCCGATGGCGAGCAGGCCGATCGTGCCGACCTTCATGAAGGTCGACAGATAGTCGCGCGGGGCGAGCAGCAGCCACACCGGCAGGATCGAGGCCAGGAAGCCGTACGCGATCATCCACATGACCAGCGTGCCGGGCTCAAGGGTGAAGGTGTCGGCCCACGAGGACTCCGCGACCCAGCCGCCCGCGACGATCGCGAGCAGCAGCAGGGAGACTCCGATGACGGAGACCTCACTGACCCGGCCGGGACGCAGCACGCGCAGGTAGACGCCCATGAAGAGGGCGATCGGGATCGTCATGGCGATGGAGAAGACGCCCCACGGCGAGTGCGCGAGCGCGTTCACGATGACCAGGGCGAGCACCGCGAGCAGGATGATCATGATGGCGAAGACCGCGACCAGGGCGGCGGCGCCGCCGACCACGCCGATCTCGTCCCGGGCGATCTGGCCGAGCGAACGGCCGTCGCGACGCGTGGAGAAGAACAGCGTCACCATGTCCTGGACGGCGCCGGCCACGATGACGCCGACGATGATCCAGATGGTTCCGGGGAGATAGCCCATCTGGGCGGCGAGCACCGGCCCGACCAGCGGCCCAGCGCCCGCGATGGCCGCGAAGTGGTGACCGAAGAGGACCCGGCGGTCGGTGGGGTGGAAGTCGACGCCGTTGTTGAGCCGCTCGGCGGGGGTGGCCCGGTTCTTGTCGACCTTCAGGACCCGGTTGGCGATGAAGCGCGAGTAGAAGCGGTACCCGATGGCGTACGAGCCCAGGGCCGCCGCCAGCATCCAGGCCGCGGACACCTCCTCGCCGCGCGAGAGGGCGAGCACGCCCCAGGCGACCGCGCCCACCAGGGCGACGAGCGCCCAGACGGCGATTGCTCTGGGAGTCATTGAACGCTGTGCGGTGGTGGGTGGTGCCGACTCTGTCATGAGTGTCTCGTCCCCTCGCTGATCACCTGCGTCTCGTGGACGACGCGCTGGAAATCTAGGGGACTGTTTCACCAGGCGTCACCCCCTGTCCGCATATCGGTACGACAACAACTCGAAGGGCCGAGGGGGGTGCCCGTATGGACACAGCTGTAACAGCCGTGCCACAGGAGCGTTCCGGGAGCCCGGTTCGTACAACTTCGAGCAGGAGTGCGCTGTCGGTTCATCCAGCGGCGGGGCACGGATGCCTACCGCACAGCGCGCACTTCGGGGCGACGCTCGGCAAGTGACGCGGGCCCGGGGTGCGGAGCGTACTGCGCGTCCTCGGGGCGCGATCCGGTGCGGGCGGCCCTACGGCCGCAGGGGGTGACGCCCTGTTCGTCGGCCGGGCGTCGACCCTGTCGGGCCGCTCAGCCGGTGGGGCGCTTCAGCCTGGCGACGAACTTGTAGCGGTCGCCGCGGTACACCGAGCGGACCCACTCCACCGGCTCGCCGGCCCCGTCGATCGAGTGCCGGGAGAGCATCAGCATCGGCAGACCGACGTCCGTGCCGAGCAGTCCGGCCTCGCGCGGGGTGGCCAGTGACGTCTCGATGGTCTCCTCGGCCTCGGCGAGCCGTACGTCGTAGACCTCGGCCAACGCCGTGTAGAGAGAGGTGTACTTGACGAGCGAACGACGCAGCGCGGGGAAGCGCTTGGCCGACAGATGCGTCGTCTCGATGGCCATCGGCTCACCGCTGGCCAGCCGCAGCCGCTCGATGCGCAGGACGCGTCCGCCGGTGGTGATGTCGAGCAGCCCGGCGAGGGTGTCGTCGGCGGTGACGTATCCGATGTCGAGCAATTGGGAGGTGGGCTCCAGGCCTTGGGCCCGCATGTCCTCGGTGTACGAGGTGAGCTGGAGGGCCTGGGAGACCTTCGGCTTGGCGACGAAGGTGCCCTTGCCCTGGATGCGCTCCAGACGGCCCTCGACGACCAGCTCCTGGAGGGCCTGGCGCACGGTCGTGCGCGAGGTGTCGAACTCGGCCGCGAGCGTGCGCTCGGGCGGTACGGGGGTACCGGGAGGCAGAGTCTCGGTCATGTCCAGCAAGTGACGCTTGAGCCGGTAGTACTTGGGCACGCGTGCGGTACGGCCGGCCGTCGTGCCCTCCGTCTTCGTGCTGCCCCCGTCGGTACCCATGGCCCGCCTTTCCGACTGCTGCGCTGTTGCCGTCACCGGCTCCTCCGTCTGTCGCGGCTCACATGGTGGCACGGTCCGGTCACGAGACGTCGCCCTCCCTCATGTGTCGGTCCGGTAACGGACGCGACAGCCCTTCTTATACACCCTTGACACCCCTAAAGGTCTAGGCCAAGCTCCCGGTACTGGTCTAAACCATTCAGGACCAGGTCCCAGCCCCAGGTAGTTCTCGTCGTATTTGTTCGCGGTGGGCGGGGGGGTTGCAGGCATCCCTGAGGAGGGTTGGCGTGAAGCGCAAGCTCATCGCGGCGATAGGCGTCGCGGGCATGTTGGTCAGTGTTGCGGCGTGTGGCGATTCGGACAGCACGGGCGGTGGCGACAAGGCGAAGCCCAAGGAGCTGACGGTCTGGCTCACGGTCGACGCACAGAACAACTGGCCCGAGTTGGTCAAGGCGGCCGACGACACGATCGTCAAGAAGTATCCGGGCATCAAGATCAAGCACGAGTACTACGGCTGGCCGGACAAGAACGCCAAGCTCGACGCCGTACTCGCCACGGACAAGGCTCCGGACGTGGTCGAGATGGGCAATTCCGAGATGGTCGGCTACATGGCCACCGGCGCGTTCGCCGAGATCGACCCGGCGAAGTTCGACAAGTCGGGCGACTGGCTGGACGGCCTCAAGCTGTCCGTCACCTACGAGGGCAAGACCTACGGCGTGCCGTACTACGCCGGTGGCCGTGTGGGCACCTGGCGCAAGGACGTCGCCGCCGAAGCGGGCGTCAAGGCCGTGCCGAAGACGTACAAGGAGCTCACCTCCGCCCTGGACAAGATCCAGAAGAAGCAGGGTGACAAGTACAGCGCCTGGTACCAGCCTTCGCCCGACTGGTACGCGGCCATGTCGTTCGTCTACGACGCCGGCGGCTCCATCGCCAAGCAGGACGGCGACCAGTGGAAGTCCAGCCTGTCCTCGCCCGAGTCCGTCAAGGGACTCAACGAGTACAAGAAGGTCCTCGACTCGTACATGCACGCCGACAAGACCAAGGACGAGTCCGACCGTCCGGTCGTCTTCGGCCAGGGCAAAGCGGCCACGATGTTCGCCGCTGCCTGGGAGGGCGGTACCGCCGCAGCCCCGGAGAACGACAAGGTCGGCAAGCTGGCCGACAAGATCGAGTCCTTCGTGATGCCCGGCCCGTCCGGCAAGAACCTCCCGGTCTTCCTCGGCGGTTCCGACCTTGCCGTCCCGGTCAAGTCCGACGCCCAGGCCGTCGCGGGTGAGTGGATCAACGCGTTCACCGGCGCCAAGGGCCAGAAGGGCCTCGTCGCCAAGGGCAACCTGCCCAACAACAAGACGGACCTGGAGCCGCTGAAGTCGGACCCGGCGACGGCCGTCCCGGCCACCGCCGCGGCGTCCAGCTGGTTCGTGCCCACCGCTCCGGGCTGGGGTCAGGTCGAGAAGGCCAAGCTCCTCCAGACCATGCTCCAGGAGATCGGTACCGGCAAGAAGTCGGTCGAGGCCGCCGCGAAGGCCGCCGACGCCAAGATCGACAAGGTCATCAACACCAAGTGACCTCGAGTCGGCAGGGCCCCGCCGAACCGGGGGGGCCCTGCCGACCGTAGCTGGAGAGGGACCCTGAGGAGCGCGCGATGAGTGCCGCAGAGACAACCACCGCCAAGGTGCCGCCGACGCGGCAATCGCCACCGCCACCGACGGAGTCCGGGGCACGGCCCCCCGGGGCCGGGGGGCCGGTCAGGAAGAAGACCTCCGACAGAGCCGCGGTGCCCTGGGCGTTGCTCGCTCCCTGTCTGCTGATCATCGTGCTCGTCATGGGCTATCCGCTGGTGCGGCTGGTCACGCTCTCCTTCCAGAGCTTCGGCAAGTCGGAGCTCTGGGGCTTCAAGGAGGCCGAGTGGGTCGGCTTCAAGAACTTCGCCGCCATCCTCGGCGACAGCGAGTTCTGGTCGGTCGTCGTACGGACCATCGTCTTCACGGCCGGCGCCGTCATCTTCACCATGGTGATCGGCATGGCCATCGCCCTGCTTCTGCAGCGGGTGTCCGGCTGGGTGAAGGCGCTCATCAGCATCGCCCTGGTGGCGAGCTGGGGCATGCCCATCATCGTGGCCACCGCGATCTTCAAGTGGATCTTCGACACCGACTACGGCGTACTCAACTGGCTGCTGAGCAAGCTGCCCGGCGTGGACATGGTCGGCCACAACTGGTTCGCCGGCGGGCCGCAGGGCCTCACCGTGATCATGCTGCTTGTGGTGTGGGGCGCGGTGCCGTTCGTCGTGATCACGCTGAGCGCCGGACTCACCCAGGTCCCCAAGGAGATGGAAGAGGCCGCGCGCCTCGACGGAGCAGGTGCCTGGGGCGTCTTCCGCTGGGTCACCCTGCCGATCCTCAAGCCCATCATCGTCATGCTGACGACGCTCTCGGTGATCTGGGACATGGGCGTCTTCCCGCAGGTCTTCGTGATGCGCGGCGGCAACCCCGAAGCCGAGTTCCAACTGCTCACCACGTACTCGTACCAGAAGGCGTTCGTCGTCAACGACTACTCCGGCGGCTCCGCGATCGCCCTGGTCACCGTGGTGCTGCTGCTCGGCGTCGTCGCCGTCTACATGCGCCAGATGCTCAAGATCGGAGAGGTGGAGTGACCTCGACCACCGCGGCTCCCGCCGTCGTTCCCCGTCCCAAGGGCCGTCTCAGGGGCAAGCCCCGCAAGGGCAGGAAGGGCAAGGCCGGCTGGAACGCGCTGGGCCTGCTGGTCTTCGTCGTCGTGGGCTTCCCGGTCTACTGGATGCTCAATACGGCGTTCAAGCCGGCCAAGGACGCGATCGATCCCGATCCGCAGTTCTTCCCCAGCCCGTTCACGCTGGAGAACTTCCGACGGGCGTTCGACGTCTCGGACTTCTGGGGGCCGGTCGGGCGCAGCCTCCTCGTCTCCTCCGTCGTGGTCGTCATCGGCATCATCGTCGGCATGCTCGCCGCGCTGGCCATCTCCCGGTTCGCCTTCCGCGGCCGCAAGATTGTGATCGTCGGCATCCTCGCGGTCCAGATGGTGCCGCTGGTCGCCATGATCATCCCGGTCTTCCTGCTGCTGAACGAGCTCGGTCAGTACGACAAGATCACCGGCCTGATCATCACGTACCTGACCTTCATCCTGCCGTTCACGGTCTGGACGCTGCGCGGTTTCATCGTGAACATTCCCAAGGAGCTGGAGGAGGCGGCCATGGTCGACGGCTGCACCCGCACCGGTGCCTTCGTCCGCGTGGTCTTCCCGCTGCTCGCGCCGGGCATGGTGGCCACTTCCGTCTACGGGTTCATCCAGGCGTGGAACGAGTACCTGTACGCGCTGATGCTGATGAGCCAGCAGAACCAGACCGCCACCGTCTGGCTCGGCAACTTCACCACCAAGCACGGCACCGAGTACGCCCCGATGATGGCCGGTGCCACGATGATGGCCGTCCCCATCGTGATTCTTTTCCTCCTCGTCCAGCGCAAGATGGCCGCGGGTCTGACGGCCGGCGCAGTGAAGGGATGACGCTGCCATGACGACACTGGTAAGCCCTACGAGCACGCTGACCCGCGATGCCCTGGCGGTCCTCCAGCCCGGCTTCGTGGGCGCCACCGCCCCCGACTGGCTGCTGCGCCGGGTCGGCGAAGGCCTGTCCTCGGTCGGCCTGTTCGGCCGCAACATCACCTCGCCACGACAACTGGCCGCACTCACCGCGCAGTTGCGGGCCGAGCGCGACGATATCCTGGTCGCGATCGACGAGGAGGGCGGTGACGTCACCCGCTTGGAGGTGCAGAGCGGCTCGTCCTTCCCCGGCAACCTGGCGCTCGGCGCCGTCGACGACACCGACCTGACCCGGGCCGTCGCCCGCGAGCTGGGCCGCAGGCTGGCCGAGTGCGGGGTCAACCTCAACTGGTCGCCGTCCGCCGACGTCAACTCCAACCCGGGCAACCCGGTCATCGGCGTACGCTCCTTCGGCGCCGACACACAACTGGTGGCGCGCCACACGGCGGCATACATCGAGGGCCTGCAGTCCTCGGGTGTCGCCGCGTGCACCAAGCACTTCCCCGGGCACGGCGACACCGCCGTCGACTCGCACCACGCGCTGCCCCGCATCGACGTGGACCTGGACATCCTGCACGCCCGTGAACTGGTGCCGTTCCGGGCCGCCATCGCGGCGGGCTCCAAGTCCGTGATGAGCGCCCACATCCTGCTCTCCGCGCTCGACCGGGACCGCCCGGCGACGCTGAGCCCCCAGGTCCTCACGGGCCTGCTGCGCGACGAGCTGGGCTACCAGGGCCTGATCATCACCGACGGCATGGAGATGCGGGCCATCTCCGGTACGTACGGCATCGAGCACGGCAGTGTCCTGGCGATCGCCGCGGGCGCCGACGCGATCTGCGTGGGCGGCGGCCTGGCCGACGACGAGATCGTGGTGCGGCTGCGCGACGCGCTGGTCGCCGCCGTGCACAGCGGCGAACTGCCCGAGGAGCGGCTGGCCGACGCGGCCGAGCGGGTGCGTTCGCTGGCCCGCTGGACACAGCACAGCCGGGGAATCGCGGAGCGGGGTCCGGACGCGGGTTCGCTCGCGGGGGACGCCTTCGCGCCGGGTTCCGCCGCGGGCATCGGCCTGGTCGCGGCCCGCCGCGCGCTGCGGGTCACCCGGAGCGACGAGCGGTTCACCCCGGTCGGGGAGGCGCCGTACGTCGCCGCCTTCACGCCCGAGGCGAACATCGCCGTCGGTGACGAGACGCCGTGGGGCCTGGCCGCCGAGCTGGCGCGGCTGCTGCCGGGTACCGAGACGGGTACGTACGGCAGCGAGAGCGAGGCCGGGAGCGTGCTGCGGGCGGCGGGGGACCGCAGGGTCGTGGCCGTGGTGCGCGACGTGCACCGGCATGCCTGGATGGCCGGGGCGCTCGACGCACTGCTGGCCGTGCGGCCCGACACGGTCGTGGTCGAGATGGGGGTTCCCGAGGCGCCGCCGCGCGGTGCGCTGTACATCGCCACGCACGGCGCGGCGCGGGTCTGCGGGCGGGCCGCGGCGGAGGTTGTCGCCGGGGTCTGAGGGTGCGTGGGCGCCGGGACGGTCGGGGGGCCGCCTGCGGCGCCTTCGCGCTGTCCGGACCCTCGTGGGCCGCTTCCTGGGGCGGCGGCCCACTTTGGGGGCGGCGAGATGCGGCCGGTCCGGTTACAGGCCCTGCCACGCGGGCTTGGCCGCGTACGTGTCGCGGAAGTAGTCCGCCAGCTTCAGCTGGGCCGCCGCCGCCTCGTCGATCACGACCGTCGCGTGCGGGTGCAGCTGCAGTGCCGACGCGGGCACCAGCGCGGACACCGGCCCCTCCACGGTCTGGGCCACCGCCTCGGCCTTGCCGGCGCCGGTGGCGAGCAGCACCAGGTGACGGGCCTCCAGGATGGTGCCGATGCCCTGGGTGATGACGTGGTGCGGCACCTCGTCGGGGCTGTCGAAGAACCGCGCGTTGTCCTGCCGGGTCTGCCGCGTCAGCGTCTTGATGCGGGTGCGCGAGGCGAGCGAGGAGCAGGGCTCGTTGAAGCCGATGTGCCCGTCGGTGCCGATGCCGAGGATCTGGAGGTCCACGCCACCCGCCCCGGCGAGCGTGCGCTCGTACGCCTCGCAGGCGGCCTGGACGTCCTCGGCCGCCCCGTCGGGGCCCATGAACGACGCCTCGGTCAGGCCGAGCGGCTCGACGACCTCGCGCAGCACCACCGAGCGGTACGACTCGGGGTGACCGGTGGGCAGGCCGACGTACTCGTCGAGCTGGCAGATGCGGGCGCGCGAGGCGTCGACGGCGCCTGCGCGCACCTTGGCAATCAGCGCCTGGTAGATGGGCAGCGGCGTCGAACCGGTGGCCACGCCGAGCAGGGCGTCGGCCTTGCGGCTCAGCAGGCCGACTATGCCCTCCGCGATGAGCTCGCCACCTGCCTTGGCGTCCGGGACGATGACAACTTCCACGCTGGGCCTGCCGATCTGAAGAAATGAGAAGTGTGGTATAGACCAATCTAGCAGAGGGGGCGGGGCGTGTCCGTTGCCAACGGGTGAACTCCTCGGGTCGGCGGGCGCGCAGGCGTGCGCGGCCGGTCGGCCGGGAGGCTCGGCGGGGGCCCCGATCAGCATGGCGCGGATCGTGACGGTCAGCCACCTGGAGGCCAGGGTGCGCCCACGGGCGGGACTGGATGGCGCGCGATGCGCGAGGGCCGGTGGGCCGGGGGCGGCGTGGTCGGCCGGGAATCCGTGAGGCCCCTGGGGCGAGTGGTGCGTCCGCGGCTCGAAGGCGGGGCCGGCACCCGCGGGCCGCGGCACCGCGACGGGACCCTCGGCCCGTCCGGCACCGCAGCCCGGAGTTGCTTCGGCCGACGGGCGTGCGGGCCCGGCCGGCCGATGGAGAGGCGGTGGCGCAGTCAGGGCAGAGAGCGCCGACCACCTCGATCCACCCTCCTGTGCGGGGAGGGCGGAGGCTTTATCGGCCCATTGTGGACTAGACCATTCTCCTGTGTCCATGGATGCGAGGCACCCACTTTTCGGTGCTTCCTCCATACCGGGCGTACCCGACCGAACGTCCGCTCGGTACACAACGCGGGTACTCTCGCACATGTGCCCTCCATGAACGACCTCGTACGTCAGCACACCGCCCTCAGCGACACCGACCTCGAGTGGCTCCACCTGCTGGTCTCGGAGTGGCAGCTGCTCTCCGACCTGTCCTTCGCCGACCTCGTCCTGTGGGTCCCCACGCTCGACGGCACCCGCTATGTGTCGGTCGCCCAGATGCGCCCCAACACCGGGCCCACCTCCTACCAGGACGACATGGTCGGCCACCTCGTCCCGCGAGGCCGCCGCCCCATGCTCGACGCCGCCCTCGACGAGGGCCGGATCGTGCGCGAGGGCGACCCCGAGTGGCGGGAGGAGGTCCCGGTCCGGGTCGAGTCGATCCCGGTGCGCCGCGAGGGCCGCGTCCTCGGCGTCATCGCCCGCAATACGAACCTGCTGACGGTACGCACGCCCAGCCGCCTCGAACTCACTTACCTGCAGAGCGCCTCCGACCTGGCCCAGATGATCGCGGCCGGGTCCTTCCCGTTCCCGGGCGACCAGGTCGACATGGACGCGTCGCCGCGCGTCGGCGACGGCCTGATCAGGCTCGACGCGGACAGCATCGTCCAGTACGCCAGCCCCAACGCGCTCTCCGCGTACCACCGTCTGGGCCTCGCGTCCGACCTGGTCGGCCAGCACTTGGGCCAGGCCACCGCTGAACTCGCCCCCTCCCGCGGCCCCGTGGACGAGGCCCTGGTCAAGCTTGCCAGTGGCTGGGCCCCCAGGGAGACCGAGGTCGAGGGCGGCGACGGGGTGATCCAGCTGCGCGCGATCCCGCTCAAGCCCAAGGGCATCCGCATCGGTTCGCTCGTGCTGTGCCGCGACGTCACCGAACTACGGCGGCGCGAGCGCGAATTGATCACTAAGGACGCCACCATCCGGGAAATCCACCACCGGGTGAAGAACAACCTCCAGACGGTGGCGGCGCTGCTGCGGCTGCAGGCCCGCCGGATGGACTCGGAGCAGGGCCGCGAGGCACTGAACGAGGCGGTGCGCCGGGTCGGGTCGATCGCGATCGTCCATGAGACGCTCTCGCAGAACCTCGACGAGCGCGTGGAGTTCGACGAGATCGCCGACCGGGTGATCGCGATGGTCGCCGAGATCTCGCCGGCCAAGGTCAGTTGCCGGCGGACCGGCCGCTTCGGCATCCTCGACGCCGAGGTCGCCACCCCGCTCGCGATGGTCCTCACCGAAGTTCTGCAGAACGCGCTGGAGCACGCGTTCGCACCGGCCGAGCAGGGCTCGGTCGAGGTGTCGGCGGTACGCGGCGGCACCCGCGCCGACGGGCGGCTGCTGATCACGGTGCTGGACGACGGCCGCGGGCTGCCCGAGGGATTCGACGCCAAGCGGACCGGCAATCTGGGGCTCCAGATCGTACGCACCCTGGTGGAGGGCGAGTTGGGCGGCAGCTTCGACATGGTGCCGGGTCCGGAGCGCGGCACCCGCGTCGTACTCGATGTCCCCGTGCGGACCGACAAGTAGCGCCCGAGTAGCGCCCGAATCAGCGGAAGTCCCGGAGAACAGCAGTGAGCCCCGGACCGTGGAACGGTTCGGGGCTCACTGTCTAGTGCTCACGTTGCTGTGCGCATTGGGGGGTACTGCGCGCTGCGACTCGGGGGCGGGAGGTGCGTACTCGCTGTACGCGCCGCCAAGCTCAGGCTGTTGGCAGGGGTGGGTCAGGCGGTAGCGTTACGCGCCCGGTTGCGAGCGGCACGGCGCTTCATCGCGCGGCGCTCGTCCTCGCTGAGGCCACCCCAGACACCCGAGTCCTGGCCGGACTCGAGCGCCCACTGCAGGCACTGCTCCATGACGGGGCAGCGGCGGCAGACGGCCTTGGCTTCCTCGATCTGCAGCAGCGCAGGACCGGTGTTGCCGATGGGGAAGAACAGCTCGGGATCTTCCTCGCGACAAACGGCGTTGTGACGCCAGTCCATGGCTGCTACCTCTCCTTGGTATTACGTGCAGGTTGCTTGTGAATGTGAACGCTTTCACGAATCCCCCCGCAAGTGAAGGGCCGACTGCCAGATGAACTGGTGTGGTCCTGGATGTGAGGAGGGGTTCTGGCTCTCAGTGGAGGCTGGTGTTGCGGGCCGTCCCGATCGCCATGTAGAGATTCGCAAACCTCGGCGCCGGGCACAACCCCTTCCGGAAAGTTTTTTTTGATTCCTTGGTGTCGGCTAGGTCACAGCCGTACTTCCATGGGGTGGACCTCTGCCCAAACGTTCGAGTTAAAGGACTTTCGGCCCTTCCACTCACACAATCACACGCAGTGCACGGCGTACGCCTGTGAACGTCACGCTCGTACGCAGTCCCAGGTGGTCGCCGTCCATCTGGAAGGGCAGCCGCGCCTTGGAATGCAAGGTGAAGTCCGTCAGGTCGTGCAGGGTCACCGCGTGCTTGCCGTGCGGCCCGCGTTCGGGGGTCGATGTGAGCAACTGAGTGGCATATCGAGCCACCGCGGGAGTCGACATTTTGGTCAGCCCGAGCACGTCCAGAGCCGTGTCGAACGAGGCCTCGGGGGACGCGTACATCGGACGATTCCCCAGGTAGGTCCAGGGGGCGGTGTTGCAGACTATGGAAAGAGCGAGATCCTTCACCGGGTCCTGCCCCGGCCGTTCCAGGGTGATCACCCCGTGCCGGCGATTGGGCTCCGCGAGGAACTGGCGCACCACCTGGCGCACATAAAGAGCGTGTGTGGATCGCTTGCCGCGCTCCCGCTGCTGTTCGACCCGGCCGATCACTCCCGCGTCGAATCCGTAGCCCGCGCAGAAAGTGAACCAGCGGGCGGGAACGGACTCGTCCTCCGTGCCGGGAGTGCCCGCCGCGAGCCCCAGACCGACCGTGCGCTCACTGCGCGTGCTCAGGGCGTCCAGGATGGCGCCGGTCGCCTCGACGGGGTCGTTGGGCAGTCCCAGGGCGCGGGCGAAGACATTTGTCGAGCCGCCGGGGACCACCGCGAGACCCGGCAGCCGGTCCGGGTCCGGGCCGTTGTGCAGCAGACCGTTGACGACCTCGTTGACCGTGCCGTCGCCGCCGAGCGCCACGACCAGGTCGATTTCCCCGCTCTCGGCGGCCCGCCGGGCGAGATCACGGGCGTGCCCGCGGTACTCGGTGGTGACGGCCTCCAGCTTCATCTCGCTGGCGAGCGCATGAATCAGCACATCCCGGGTGCGAGCACTGGTGGTGGTTGCTGCCGGGTTGACCACGAGGAGTGCGCGCATGCGCAGCAGACTACCTACTCGGGGGTACCCGGCCCAGACCTGCCCTGCCCGGGCAGCCCGTTACGCTGCGAGGGTGAGCAATGAGCAGACCCCCGAGACCGCCGCCGAACCCCGCCCCGCCCGGCTGACCGCCGCGGCGGCGCTCGCCGCGCTGGAGGGCCTGGCGCTGCTCGTGGGGGGTGCGTACATGCTCGTGATGGGGCTGCTCGGCAGCCCCGACAAGCCGGAGCAGGCCGAAATGGGCGGTGTGACGCTCATCGCCCTGGCGGTGCTTCCGCTGGTGGCCGCCCGGGGTCTGCTCAAGTGCCGCGCGTGGAGCCGGGGCCCCGCCCTCATCACGCAGCTGATGGCGCTGCCGGTGGCGTGGACCCTGCTGCGCTCGGAGGGCTCTCTGCTGATCCCGGCGGGCATCGCCCTCGCCGCGGTGGCCGTGACGGCCCTGGTGCTGCTGATCAACCCGCAGACGACCAGGGCCCTCGGCATCCGCGGGCCCCGCGACGCCTGACATCCGAACCATCCGAACCATCCGAACCATTCCGCATCTGATTTCTGACGTCGCGGGGGCGCGTAACGCTCAGTTACGGCCAATCTCTATCGGTCGCTCTACTCCTCGACGAGGAGCTTCTCGCGGAGCTGGGCCAGGGTGCGGGCCAGCAGCCGTGAGACGTGCATCTGCGAGATGCCGACCTCCTGCGCGATCTGCGACTGGGTCATGTTCCCGAAGAAACGCAGCAGCAGGATCCGCTTCTCGCGCGGCGGGAGATCCTCCAGGAGCGGCTTGAGCGACTCCCGGTACTCCACGCCCTCCAGGGCCACGTCCTCGGAGCCCAGGGTGTCCGAGACCGGCGGCGACTCGTCGTCGGTGTCCGGGACGTCCAGCGACAGCGTGCTGTACGCGTTCGCCGACTCCAGGCCCTCCAGGACCTCCTCGTCCGAGATACCGAGACGCTCGGCCAGCTCATGGACCGTGGGGGAGCGCCCGTGCTGCTGGGAGAGCTCGGCGGTGGCCGTCGTCAGCGAGAGGCGCAGCTCCTGGAGGCGGCGCGGTACCCGTACCGCCCAGCCCTTGTCCCGGAAATGCCGCTTGATCTCGCCGACCACCGTCGGCGTCGCGTACGTCGAGAACTCGACACCGCGCTCCGGGTCGAACCGGTCCACGGACTTGATCAGGCCGATCGTGGCGACCTGGGTGAGGTCGTCGAGCGGCTCGCCGCGATTGCGGAACCGGCGTGCGAGATGCTCGACCAGCGGGAGGTGCATGCGCACCAGCCGGTTGCGCAGCTCCGCCTTTTCCGCCGATCCGTCCGGCAGTTCACGCAACTCGATGAACATCGCTCGCGCACCACTGCGGTCGCGAGGATCGTGGCGTCCGCGATCCCTTGAGTGCTGTTCGTGCTCGCTCATATGGCCCGCCCGCTCTGCCTGCTCTGCCGCCGCCGTGCCCACAAAGCCGTCCACGCCGTCCACCGGGTGGGGCCGGGCCTGCTGCTCAGGAATGCCCGTCGGCCTGTGCGCCGGTCCTCCCTGAGCCGCCTGCCCTCCTGCCGGTGCCTGTGGGCTGAGCTCCTCGTTACGCACCGGCCCGTCCCCGTTCCTCACGCCGGCCCGGGTCCCGCGCCGCGCTGTTTGTACAGGCTGATGGTGACCGTCCGGTCGTCAGCGACCGTGGCGTCCACCTTGCCCGCCAGTGCCGAGAGCACCGTCCACGCGAAGGTGTCGCGCTCGGGCGCGCGACCGTCCGTGGTGGGGGCCGAGACCGTCACCTCCAGAGAGTCGTCCACGAGCCGGAAGACGCAGCTGAGGACGGAGCCGGGCACGGCCTGCTGAAGCAGGATCGCGCAGGCCTCGTCGACCGCGATGCGCAGATCCTCGATCTCGTCGAGGGTGAAGTCCAAGCGTGCGGCGAGGCCGGCCGTGGCCGTACGCAGCACGGACAGGTAGGCACCCGCAGCGGGCAGCCGGACTTCCACGAAGTCCTGGGTCCCGGGCTCGCCTGCGATCTGGGACACCCTCACCTCCAAGGTGCACAAGCTTTTTCGGGGGTCCGGGAGGGGGCGCCCCCCCGGGACCACGCGGTACGTCGTTCGCCGGTGACGCTATCGCGATCCACACTTCCGTGTCGCCAGGACCCCCGCCCGGCGGCTGTCACTCATGGTAAGCATATGGGTACGGACAGTGGCTAGGGGTCTGCGGCGCCCAATTGGAAAGAACCGGCGCCGGGTTGACGTACCCAGGCGTCAGACGATCGAACCGCCGACAAAGCACCAGCGCCAGTTGTCCTCTGGCTCGAAGCTCCGCATGACCGGATGGCCGGTCTCCTTGAAGTGCTCGGTCGCGTGCCGGTACGGCGAGGAGTCGCAGCACCCCACGTGCCCGCACACCAGGCACAGCCGCAGCTGCACGGGATGACTGCCGATGGCCAGACACTCTTTGCAGGTGTCGCCCAGCGGGGTGGGCTCGGGGTGCGGCAACCCCGCGACGTGCGAGCACTCGTTCATGATGGCCAGGTTACGACCTTCGTACGACAAGGGTGGGGCCGAACCGATGGACGTACTGCCGCTGTTGCTTCTGGTCGCGGGGAGCGCCGCCGTCGCGGGCGCCGCCCGCCGGACCCCCGTGGCGGCCCCACTGCTCCTGGTCGCCGTGGGACTCGGCGCCGCCTACATCCCGGGGGTGCCCGACTACACGCTGGATCCGGCGATCGTGCTCCCGCTGCTGCTGCCGCCCCTGCTGCACACGGCCGCGCTCGACAGCTCCTACCTGGACCTGCGGGCGAACATCAGACCCGTGGCCCTCCTGTCGGTGGGCTATGTGCTCTTCGCGACCGTGATCGTCGGCTACCTCGCGTATCTCGTGATTCCGGGCCTCCCGCTGACGTCCGCGCTGGTTCTCGGGGCGGTCGTCGCGCCGCCCGACGCGGTGGCCGCGACCGCCATCGCGCGGCGCCTCGGGCTGCCCCCGCGCATCACGTCGATCCTCCAGGGCGAGTCCCTGGTGAACGACGCCACGGCGATCACCGCTTTCAAGGTGGCCCTGGCGGCCGCCGTGGGGGAGGGTGCCAGCTGGCTCGGCGGGGTCGGGGAATTCGCCGTCGCGTCGATCGGCGGCGTCGGTGTGGGCCTGCTCCTGATGGTGCCGCTGCACTGGCTGCGCACCCGCGTCAAGGAGGCGCTGCTGCAGAACACACTGTCGCTGCTGATCCCGTTCGTTGCGTACGCGGCGGCCGAGCACGTCCACGCCTCGGGGGTGCTCGCGGTCGTGACCGTGGCCCTCTACCTGGGACATCGCTCCTGGCAGGTCGATTTCGCGACCAGGCTCCAGGAGGCCGCCGTCTGGAAGATGGTCTCCTTCGTCCTCGAATCGACGGTGTTCGCGCTGATCGGACTCCAGCTGCCGTTCGTGCTGCGCGGACTCGGCCCGTACGCGGGCGGCGAGGCCCTCTGGTACGCGATCGTGCTGTTCGTCGTGGTCGTCGTGACGCGCTTCGTGTGGGTGTTCCCCGCGACGTATCTGCCACGCCGCATGTCGCGACGCGTCCGGGAACGCGAACCCGACGTCAGCTGGACCTCGCCGGTGATCGTGGGCTGGGCGGGGATGCGCGGAGTGGTCTCGCTGGCCATCGCCTTCTCGATCCCGCTGACCGTCGAGCACGACGAACCGTTCCCCGGGCGGAACCTGGTGCTCTTCCTGACCTTTACGACTGTGATCGCCACTCTGGTCGTCCAGGGCCTCACCCTGCCGCCGCTCATCCGCCTGCTCAAGCTGCCCAAGCGCGATGTGTACGCCGAGACGCTCGCCGAGGCGCAGGCGCAGAGCGAGGCCTCGCAGGCGGCCGAGGAGCGGCTCACGGCCCTGCTCGCCGACGACCGCAACGCACTGCCCGAGCCGCTCGCCGACCGGCTTCGCGCGGTGCTCGAACGGCGGCGCAACGCTGTCTGGGAGCGGCTCGGCGCGGTCAACGCGGAGACCGGCGAATCGGCGGACGACACCTACCGCAGGCTCGCGCGGGAGATGATCGTCGCCGAGCGGGCGGTCTTCGTGGAGCTGCGGGACAGCCGACGGATCGACGACGAGATGCTGCGGACGCTGCTGCACCGGCTGGACCTGGAGGAGGCGACGGCCTACCGGGAGGCGGACGCGGACTGATCCGTGGGGTCCGGTGCGGCCGGTCCGTGGGGCTGGTCCGACGGGTTCGGTGTGGTCGGTCCGTCGGGTTGGTCCGATTCGAGTGACTGGTCCGGTTCGAGTGGCTGGCCGGTGATCACCGCTGCCAGCGTGGTCCCGGGGGCGAAGGCGCCCTCGGCGGTGAGCGTGGCCAGGCCGAAAAGCATTTTGGCGACATAGAGACGTTCGACGGGCAGCCGGTGTCTGGCCCCGAAATCCTCGGCGAACGAGTCGAGCTCCGGTGTGGTGCGGGCGTAGCCACCGCCGTGGAAACGCTCGTCGAGGCTCCAGTCGCCGACGGGGGCGCCGAAGGCCGCGCGCTGGAGCGTGCGGATCCCGTCGTCCAGGAAGCCGCCCCTGAGCACCGGGAAGCCGATCGCCCGCTGCTCAGGGGCAAGACCGGCGGTGAGCCCGGCCAGGGTCCCACCGGTCCCGCAGGCCACCGCGACGACGTCGGCGGCCCCGCGCAGCTCCTCCCCGAGGCCGGTGCAGCCCTGCGCGGCGAGCGCGTTGCTGCCGCCCTCGGGGACGACGTACACCTCATCGCCGGGCCCGGTGACCCCCGCCGCCCGCAGGATCGCCTCCAGCACCTGCGCGTCGCCCTTCGCGCGGTACGTCGCACGGTCCACGAAGTGCAGCCGCATGCCGTCCGCCGCGCAGCGGGCCAGCGACGGGTTCAGCGGCCGGGCGGCCAGTTCCTCGCCGCGTACGACACCGATCGTGGGGAAGCCAAGCAGTCGGCCCGCGGCGGCCGTCGCCCGGAGGTGGTTGGAGTACGCGCCGCCGAAGGTCAGCACCGTACGGCCGGCCGCCGCCCGCAGGTTCGGCGCCAGCTTGCGCCACTTGTTGCCCGGGAGGGCCGGGTGGATCAGGTCGTCACGCTTGAGCAGTAGCCGTACGCCGTGGCCGGCGAAGCGCTCGTCCCGCACCTCCTGCAACGGCGACGGGAGCCGGGGCCGCAGGTGGGACAGGGCGAGCGCTTCCGGGGTCATGCCTCCATTGTTGCCTCGGCCGCCGCTTCGGTCTCGTTCGGGCCGTCGGCCCCGGTGCGTCGGTGGCTGCCGCTCAGGCGGCCACCGCGGCTGTCACTTCAGCCGGTCGTGGATGCGCGCCCGCATGGACTTCATGCTGAAGCCGCGCGGGTCGATCTTGCCCGGCTGCCATTCGAGATGGCCGATCACCGACGGCGCTCCCCAGCCGTGCTGCCGGCAGATCGCGGCCGACACGCGTTCGATGGCTTCGAGCTGGGCCGCGGGCCAGGGGTCCGTGCCGTTCCCGAGGTTCTCGCACTCGAAACCGTAGAAGTGCCGGTTCCCGTCGGTGTTGGCCTCGTTGTCCTGTGGCAGGGCCTTCTCGGCGATGACGGCCCGTAGGACGTCGTCGTCGCCGTTGCCCGCGTGGTTCGCGCGGCCGTAGCCCACGAGGTGGACCGTGCCGTTCTTGGCGATCATGCCGTGGCAGAGCGGGCCGGGGAGGCCCGCGTAGCCGTCGCGGACGATACGGACGGTGTTGGCGGTGCCCTTGGTGACGGTGTGGTGGACCATCACGCCGTGGACCGGGCCCCACGGGCCCTTGTGATTGCGGTTGTGCGTACGCCAGTTGTCCACTTCGGCAACGGTGACGCCTTCGTCTCGCAGAATGTCCAGAAACCTGCCTGCGGACATGGGTGAGGCCATGGCCATCTCCTTGGGTGCGAAGGGTGGGGGAGGCCTGGTCAGGTGCTCGTACGGCTTGCTTTTACCCCAACACCGCGACGGGGAGCAGTCTTTCGGACACTGTGCGAGCGGATCCGGTCAGTTCTGCCCGGGCACCTCACCGGCCGTCGCTCGGACCGGCATTCGACATGCCCCGCAGTCCGGTGCTTTAGTCACACTCTTTTGTGTAATAGCGCCCGACCACTGGTGCTGAAAGGCTCCTTCTGCAGGTCAGCACATGATCGAGAAGGAGACAGATGTCGGTCGAGGCAGGTTCCGAAGTCCGCGACGAGCAGGCACCGCCGCAGCAGAGTCTTGGTACGGCCGCCGCGAGGAATTTGGCCACTACCACCAAGTCCGCCCCCCAGATGCAGGAGATCACCTCCCGGTGGCTGCTGCGCATGCTCCCTTGGGTGCAGGTCCAGGGCGGCACATACCGGGTGAACCGAAGGCTGAGCTATTCGGTCGGCGACGGACGTGTGACGTTCGTGCAGACCGGTGGCCAGGTGCAGGTCATTGCCGCAGAGCTCAACGAACTGCCCGTGCTGCGGACCCTTCATGACGAGGCGGTGCTCCGTGAGCTGGCGCAGCGGTGCGAGCAGCAGGAGTTCGCGCCCGGCGAGGTGCTGGCCGCCTCAGGGAGTTCCGCGGACCGGGTCTTCCTGCTGGCGCACGGCCGGGTGGAGAAAATCGGCACAGGGCCCTACGGCGACGAGTCGACACTCGAAGTCCTCGCGGACGGGGCGCACTTCGGGGACCAGGCGCTGGTCGAAGCGGACGCCACCTGGGACTACACGGCCCGCGCGGCAACCACGTGCACGGTGCTGACGCTGACAAGAGACGCCGTGCTCAACCTGGCAGAGCGTGCGGAGCCACTGCGCACACATCTGGAGGGGCTGGCGGCGATGCCCCACCAGCGGACCAACAAGTACGGCGAGGCGTCGATCGACCTGTCCGCCGGCCATGTCGGCGAGGCTGTCGTGCCGCACACCTATGTCGACTACGACGCGACACCACGCGAGTACGAACTGAGCGTTGCGCAGACCGTTCTGAAGGTGCACAGCAGGGTCGCGGACCTCTACAACCAGCCGATGAACCAGACCGAGCAGCAGTTGCGGCTCACGGTCGAGGCGCTGCGCGAGCGCCAGGAGCACGAGCTGATCAACCACCGCGAGTTCGGTCTGCTGAACAACTGCGCCTATGAGCAGCGGATCCAGCCGCACGACGGCGTGCCGGGCCCGGATGACATGGACGAGCTGCTGAGCAGGCGGCGCGGTTCCAAGTTCTTCCTGGCCCACCCGAGGGCGATCGCCGCGTTCGGGCGCGAGTGCAGCAAGCGCGGCCTCTACCCGGACCGCGTGGAGATCGGCGGCAATCAGGTGCCCGCCTGGCGTGGTGTGCCGATCTTCCCGTCCAACAAGATCCCGATCAGCAGCGACCGGACATCATCGATCATCTGCATGCGTACGGGCGAGGCAGACCAGGGGGTCGTCGGACTTCAGCAGAGCGGTATCCCGGACGAGATCGAGCCGAGCCTGTCGGTGCGGTTCATGGGCATCGACGAGCAGGCGATCATCTCGTACCTCGTCACCGCGTACTACTCGGCCGCCGTGCTGGTGCCGGACGCGCTTGGGGTACTGGAGAACGTGGAGATCGGCCGCTGGCGGTAGGTCACACGCGGGTCGAGAGGGACCGAGAGGCCTGATCGGACTGGGCGGTCGCAAAAGTACGGGCTGTTCGGAGATTACGGGCTGTTCGGAGGGTCCGGGCCGTTCGGAGAGGACGCGGGCCGTCTGAAGATTCCGGACGGTTCGGAGAGTGCGGGCTGTTCGGAGATTACCGGCGGTTCGGACGCGGGGCCGGGGCACGATGTACACACTGCCGGAGAAGTACGTTCCGGCACCCTCGGCTCCGCGCGGACACCGGCGCGGGCCGGCTAAGGGCTGCCTCCGCCCGGCCCCGCCGACGACTGTGTGCGGGGCCCCGCAGGCCGGCTCGCGTACGGCTTACGCACGGCGGAGAGAGGGGACCTCGGCCGTGCGCACGCTGCAGCAGAGGAAGTGAAGTGACAGTGACCATGACCAGCATTCAGGCGGCTCCCGAGGGGCATGAGGCGGCGGCCCTCCTCGAACGGACCCGCAGCACCGTCAACCCCCAACTGCGCCGCACGGTCGAGAGTCTGCCCCAGTCCATACGCCGCATCGCGATGTACCACTTCGGCTGGGAGAAGGCCGACGGCAGCCCGGCCGCCGGGCAGGCGGGCAAGGCGATCAGGCCCGCGCTGGTCCTCGCGGCTACCAGGGCGCTCGGCGGAGAGCCCCTGGTCGCCGTGCGGGCGGCTGCCGCCGTGGAGCTCGCGCACAACTTCACCCTCCTGCACGACGACGTCATCGACGAGGACCCGACCCGTAGGAACAGGCCCACCGCCTGGACGGTCTTCGGTGTCCCGGACGCGATCGTCGCCGGGGACGCGATGTGCGCCCTCGCGCTGCGGCTGCTCGCCGAGGACTCGCACCCGGCGTCGGCCGAGGCGTCGGCGCGGCTGGCGGCCTGCATCATCGAACTGTGCGCGGGCCAGCAGGCGGACTGCGCCTTCGAGCGGCTCGGCCCCCAGGACGTCTCCCTCGACGAGTGCCTCACCATGGCCGAGGCCAAGACGGGAGCCCTGCTGGGCTGCGCGTGCGCGCTCGGTGCGCTGTACGCGGGGGCGGACGCCGAAGAGGTCGCCGCCATGGACGACTTCGGCCGGGAGGCGGGCCTGGCCTTCCAGCTCATTGACGACCTGATCGGGATCTGGGGCGACCCCGCCCACACGGGCAAGCCCGTGGGAGCCGATCTGGTCGCCCACAAGAAGTCGCTCCCGGTGGTGGCGGCACTGGCCTCGGGCACGCAGGCCGCCGCCGAACTGGCGGACCTCTACCGCGGCCCGCTGGACGGGCCGGCGGTCCAGCGGGCCGCCGATGCCGTGGAGCGGGCCGGCGGCAGGGAGTGGGCGCAGGGCCAGGCAGCCGAGCGGATGGCGCGGGCCGTGCACCATCTGTCGCGGGCGGTGCCGGATCTGGCGGCGGCGGGCGATCTGCTGTCGCTCGCGGAGTTCGTCACGCGGAGGACGCGCTGATCGGGTGGACGTGGTGACCAGGTGGTCATGGTGATCGGGTGGTCATGGTGATCGGGTGGACGCGCTGATCGGGAGGTAGTGGTGATCGGGCGGGCGGCCGGGCTGAGCATGCGGATGCACTGACTGCCGGCCGGCCCGGTCGCCCGTCGGCTCGCCCGCCCGCCAGGACGCCAGCCCTGGCGGGCGGGCCGCCCGTGGGACCGGCGTCAACTCTAGGATGATCTGCGTCGGTTGAGATCCCTTGGAGAGAGGCCGGACCGTGGGCGTGGAAATACGACAGGCGGGGGAGAGCGACCGCGAGGCGCTCGTACGGCTGCTGGACGCGGCCTTCAGGAACGACCCGGTGAGCAGCTGGGTCTTCCCCGATTCCGCCCACCGCGGCCGCGTCCACGGGCCGTTCATGGGCGTCTTCCTCGATGCGGCGCTGACCGAGGGGCGGGTCGACGTCACTGAGGACGGCTCGGCAGCCGCCCTCTGGCTGCACGTCGAGGCCGGGGCACCCGATAAGGAGGACGACACACCGGCGCGCATGCGTGAGATCGCGGACCCGGACAACGAACGGGCAGAGCTGATCGGCCGGTTGACCGGTGAGGTGCATCCGCATGACCGGGCGCACGCGTATCTGCTGCTCATCGCGGTCTCCCCGGAGCGGCAGGGCGAGGGGCTCGGCACCGCGCTGATCGGCCCGGCGCTGGACCGCTGCGACCGCGACGGTCTGCCCGCGTATCTGGAGGCCAGCAGCGCCCGCAGCCGAGGTCTGTACGAGCGGCTCGGCTTCGCCTTCACCGGCCGCACCGTCGATCTGCCGGAGGGGCCTCCCATGTGGCCGATGTGGCGGGAACCCGGCGCTTACGACCTCGAGGGCAATGGCGCGCGGGCTCCCGACGCCCTGTGACTCCGCCTCCGGCGTTGTCGTCGGTCGACGACGCTCCGCGTCGCCTCCCTTCTCCGCCTTGGATTCGAAGCCGCGTGACGCCGCTCGCTGATCCACACTCCATTTCCCCCGAGGTCGTTAGCGGGAACCCGGCGCCCGGGCGGCCTCGGCGTATTCACCCTTGCGCAACCACTGCGGGTGGAACACTGTGGGCACCGCAACCACTGCGGGTGGAACACTGTGGGCACCGCAACCACTGCGGGTGGAACACTGTGGGCACCGCAACCACTACGGGTGGAGCACTGTGGGCACCGCAACCACTACGGGTGGAACACTGTGGGCACCGCAACCACTGCGGGTGGAACACTGTGGGCACCGCAACCACTACGGGTGGAGCACTGTGGGCACCGCAACCACTACGGGTGGAGCACTGTGGGCACCGCAACCACTGCGGGTGGAACACTGTGGGCAAAGTGGTTGGGGGAGTGCGGCTGTCCGCGGGCTCGGGATCTACCTGGCGGGCGGCGCGAATCTCGCGGGGCAACTGCCGGCGGAGATCGATGCCCTGGTCCTCAAGGTCTACCCGATCGTCATCGGGTCGGGCGTCCCGGTGTTCTCGACCGGCCTCGAGGTCCACGACTTCACCCTCGAACCGACGCGGACCTTCGACAACGGCACCCTCGTCCTCTCGTACAAGAGGATCGATCAACAGGAGCGATGAACCCGTAGTCGCCGGACTGGCAGAGTGCGACGTACGCCCATACCTTCGAGGTATGGGCAGCAGCAGCGAGCGAGGGACCGGGGGCCGGGTGGGGCACGTCTGCCCGGCCTGCCAAGAGCCGGTCCGTACCGTCGTCAAGCGACGCAAGAGCCTTGGAGTGTTCGTTCCCGTGTGGGGTCCGGGGCCGTGCCGCAACCCCGCCTGCGGGCAGCGGGCCGAGGAGCCGGAGGGCGAGTCGGAGACCCGCCCCTGAACGGGCTAAAGTCCCGGCCATGGCAGCAGAGGCATGGGCCGGGTGGTACCGGGACCGTAAGGGTTCCGACGCCGTCACCCTTACGACGGACGGGCAGCGGCTGAGTGCCCGAATTCGAGGAGTCGACTTCGAGGGTGCGGTCTTCGACGCGCTCGTCCCGGTGGGCGAGCTGCCCCCGGAGAGCGACATGTTCGTACTCGCGGACGGCGCACTGTGCGACTGTGTTCTCGAGTGGGACATACCGATGCCGGTGTACGCGGACGGCCTGGTCCACCGCGCCACGCTGCACTGCCTGCTCGCCCTCGGCGCTCCTCGCCCCAGTGGCGGCATCGACCGCGAACACCTCAGCCTGACGCTGCACTTCGACGGGGCGGCGTACGCGTCTCGGCGCGCCGAGGAGAACTTCGAGCAGGCCCTGAACGTGATCCAGTACCGCCTGCCGGCCGGGGCCTATCTGCGGGCGTGCATCTCCTGCGCCTTCTCCGACTACAACCCGGCGTCCGGCGGGCTGTTCGGCGCTCTGGGCTGCTTCCGCGGAGTGAAGGACGACTACCGGGCCACCGAGGGCAAGAGCGACCTGATCGAGCTGTGGGACCGGCGCACCGAACTCGTCCAGGAGACCTTCTGCTGCCCGGAGTTCGAGCGTAGGCCCGACGGCGGGCCGGGGACGGGCTACCGGGGCGCGTTCCCTCAGGTGAACGTCGCCGTGCCGGCCGACGAAGCGGCGGACGCCGAAGACGCGGTGCATGCTGACGATGCGGTGCATGCCGAAGGGGACGTCGTACACGCGGAGTCCTGACTTCGCACAGGGTCCGGTGGTGAAGGCCCGGACACGCCGTTGCCCCGTACACGCGAGCGCGCGTACGGGGCAACGGTCTGTGCGGGGTCCGGGGAAGCGGTGGGGACTGCCGGCTGCGCCGGGTCAGGAAGCCTGGGCGAGGCCGTTCTGCCACAGCTGGTTGACGCGGGCGCGCTCACGGGCGTCCGGGTTCGGGTTCTGGCAGGAGGTGCCGGGGCCGCCGCCGGACATCAGCTCGCTGCACGGGCCGGAGTAGTGGTCCGGGAGACCCAGGACGTGGCCGGTCTCGTGCGAGGTGACGCGGGTCGAGTTGTACTGCTGGTTCTGGCGGTAGTCCAGGAAGATGTAGCCGCGGCCGTGGCCGTTGGTGCTGGCGTAGGAGCCGCGGGAGTCGTTGCCCTCGCGGTACGTGAAGTCCGGGTTGGATCCCTCCTGCAGCTTCACGTTGGTGACGGAGCTGTTCCAGATCTGGGTGGAGCGGGCTATCTGGCTGCGGAACGTGGGTGCGCTCGCAGCGGAGTAGATCACGGTGACGGCCTGCGCGCCGGGGTTCGCGGCGCGCTTCTCGGCGACCGACTCCATGACCGCCGAGAAGAAGGCCTTGTTGGCGGCGGCGTTCTCCTTGGACTTCTCGTACGTCGTCGTGGAGTGGAACGCCGAGACCTGGGCGGTCTCCACGGGCGCGGCGGACTGGGGGGCCGCCATCGCCGGTGCGCTGCCGAGGGAGGCGAAGGCCAGGCCGAGGCCGAGGGCTGCGCCGAGGGTGCTCTTGCGGTGTCTCATGGGGGGTTTCCTACTCGTCCGGTGAAGGTGAACGGTTGGGTACGACAGAGTGTCGGGGTCCCTGAGGCCGCTGGGGATGATGCCAACCGGTGATAGCGCGAGCGCATCACCGGCGGTACGACGCTCAACCCACCTGTAGCTCATTCCCTTTGGAGTTCACGTTCTTTGCCAGCGCTTCTGGGGCTCAACCCTCTTGAAAATGACGCCAATTGCTGTGCTTCGGGTGTCTGGTGTGGCGCAAGGGGTCGCCGTAGGCTCGGGGTATGGAGCTTGAGGTCAGGCACCTTCGTGCGTTGTGCGCCATCGCCGACACGGGCAGCCTGCACAAGGCGGCCCGCATGCTCGGTACGACGCAGCCGTCGCTGACCACCCAGCTCCGCCGCATCGAGAACGCGCTGGGCGCGGAGCTGTTCTCCCGCGAGCGCACCGGCTGCCGACCGACCCCGCTGGGGCTCGCGGTGCTGAGCAGGGCGCGGCCCCTGGTGGACGGGATGAACGTGCTGGTGACCGAGACGCGGGCGGCGGTGGCCCGTACGACCCAGGGCCCGCGGCTGCGGATCGGCGCCACCGCCAGCCGCGTCATAGGGGGCTGGCTACGCAGGCTCCGGATCCGGCTGCCGGACACGGACACCTCGCTCCAGGTCGATGTGTCGGCCAACGCGCTGCTGCGGATGCTCGCGGCCGGCCAGCTTGACGTGGCTTTCGTGCACGAGGTGGAGGGCTTCCCGCTGCGCCTCCCGGCCGGGCTCGTGGAGCGCGTACTGGTCGACCGGGAGCCGCAGTTCATCTGCATGGCCCCGGATCACCCGGCGGCGGCGCGGTCCGTGGTGGAACTGTCCGACCTGGCGGGCGACCGCTGGATGGTCGACCCTGCGGTGGACGGGGAATGGGACGGCCTGCGCCGCGTCCTGGTCGCGGCCGGGCTCAACCCGCCGCTGCTGCACGGGGATTACCTCACTGCCGCGTCCCTGGTCTCGATCGGCGAGGCGGTCGCCCCCTGCCAGCCGACCTCGGGACCGCGCGACGACATGGCCATCCGTCCGCTGCGCGGCGACCCGCTCGGCGTGCGCCTGCTGCTGGTCTCGCGACCGGGGTTCCCCGACTTCGACGCCGTGTACGCCGACCTGGAGACGGCGTACCGCGACGCGGCGATGCGGGCGTCCGGCTACCGGCAGTGGCTGCTGCGCAACGAGAGCCCGCTGCTGTTGCGCAGTGCGGTGGCGTGAGCGGGCGGGCTTTCACCGTGGGTGGGTGATGAGCGGGCGGGCTTTCACCGTGGGTGGGTGAGAGGGCAGGCGGCCACGGCCGGTGTGCCGCCGTGGGCGTACGCCGTTCCCTCCCTCGGCATGCTCTCGCTGGTGGCAGCCACCTTTCTGGAGGACCGCTCCCGCACGACGGTCGCGCCCTCGGTCGCCATGACCGTCCACTGCGCCACCGGCGCCGTCGTCTTCACCGCCCCGGCCCTGGCCGCCGGGGCCGCGGTGCCACCCGCCGAGGCGTCGTTCTGGGTGGCGATCGGCTGGCTCGTGGCACTCGCCACGCTCGGCGGATACGGGCTCTAC
The DNA here is from genome assembly GCF_030063415.1 of Streptomyces sp. H27-C3. Taxonomy (GTDB): domain Bacteria; phylum Actinomycetota; class Actinomycetes; order Streptomycetales; family Streptomycetaceae; genus Streptomyces. The sequence continues at coordinate 75,528 of NZ_JASITA010000009.1, forward strand.
TGGTTCACCGGTACGGCGGGCTTCTCCGCGAACCTCTACTGCGAGTCCGCGCACGACCCGGCGGCGTGGGCCCCCAAGGAGCGCGGCACGGTCCCCACGGGTGTCGCGGTCGCGCTCTCCACGGACATCGCCGTCCGTCGTTTCGCGGAGCGGGAGAACAACATCACGCACTGGACGGAGCTGGAGCGAGGCGGCAATTTCCTCGCGCTGGAGCAGCCGGTGTTGTTCGCGGCGGATATGCGGGCGTTCTTCGGGGCGGTGTAGGGGGAGGGGTGTAGGGGGTGAGCGGGTCGGTTCGGGTTTGGGTGCGGGCCGGTGTGGCTGCGGGTGAGGGTGCCTGCGGCGCTCTCACCTCCCCGCCCCTTCTCGCTGTGACATTTTGCGGCTGCCGCCGCGTGGGCGGGGCAAGCCCCTGGCCCCGGACGCTCTTTCGGGCGTGTCCTCAAACGCCGGACGGGCTGGATTTCAGCCCGTCCGGCGTTTGAAGGGTCGGCGAAGGGCGGGGCCGGGGCCGGGGGGAACCAGCCCGCCGCAGGCGCTCCCGCCCGAACCTCGGCCCCCCACTTACGCTGCCTGTAACAAGCAGCCATGCACCGACCCGCCCGAGCCCGCGCCCCGTGAAGGACCTCCATGCCACCGTCCCGGTCCCCCCTCGTCGCCGTCACCGGAGCCACCGGCCAGATCGGCAGGCGTGTTTCCCACCGCCTCACCGCCGAGCACAGCCCCCTGCGCCTCCTCGGCCGCGACACCTCCCGCCTGCCGAACCTGCCCGGCGCCGCCAAAGCCCCCGCCGCCGCCTACGGCGACGCCACGGCCATGCGCCGCGCCCTCGACGGCGCTCACACACTCTTCCTCGTCTCCGCGCACGAGAGCGCCGATCGGGTCAGCGAGCACAAGACCGCCGTGGACGCGGCGGTCGCCGCCGGTGTCGAGCGGATCGTGTACGTGTCGTTCCTGGGCGCGGCCCCGGACGCGACGTTCACCTTCGGCCGCGACCACTGGCACACCGAGAACCACATTCGTGCCACCGGCCTGCGCCACACCTTCCTGCGCGACAGTTTCTACCTGGCGGCGCTCCCCGCCATGACCGGCACGGACGGTGTGATCCGCGGTCCGGGGGCCGACGGCCTGGTCTCGGCGGTGGCGCACGAGGACATCGCGGACGCGGCCGCGTCCGTACTGCTCGACGAGGGCGACGACCACGACGGCGTCACGTACGACGTCACCGGCTCCCGCGCCCTCTCCCTCGCGGAAGCCGCGGCCGAGCTGAGCCGTGTCACCGGGCGCGGCATCACGTACGTACCGGAGACACGTGAGGAGGCGTACGCCTCGCGGGCGCAGTACGGCGCCCAGGACTGGGAGGTCACGGGCTGGGTGACGTCGTACGAAGCCATCGCGGCCGGCGAGATGGCGGCCGTCTCCGACGCCGTGCCGCGGCTGACCGGCCACCCGGCGAAGACATTCGCCGAATTCCTCAAGGAGCACCCGGCGAGCTACCGGCACCTGGTCGGTTAAGGTCCGTACCCCTCGGTCTCTCCCTCTGCTTCGGCAGGAGCACGGCGGATGCAGCAGCGGATTTCCATGGGTGTCGCCGAGCGCCGGATGTTCTGGGACCGGATCGACCATCCCGGTGAGGTTGTTGATGTGGGGCAGGAGATCACTGCCGTCGTCATCGACCTGGACACGGGGCGCGAGCTCGTCACCCTGTCCAGGAAAGCCCTGCAGGAGAAGCCCTCCCCACCACCCTGTTGAAACGTGCAGGCGGGGGCAGATGGTCCAGACAGGTGATCATGGAATCGCCGTGGTCCACGGAAGGAACTGCCTCCAATGACGATACCCGTCCGCCGCTCACGCGTCGGTGACCGCAGACCCGCCTTCAGCGTCCGGCAGACGGCTGTGGGACTCGGCCTGATTGCCGTCCTGATCTGCGGTGTTGGGCTGACGGCGAAGCTGGCGGTGCGCGAGGGCGCGGAACACCCGGGTGCGGGGGTGATCGCGGTGGCCTTCTTCGCCGCCGTGGCGTCGCTGCTCCTGGTCCGGCGGCGCCGCCGGGTCGTCCGGGGGGCTGCGGGGGCGGTGATGGAGGTTGCCCAGGATGTCGTCGACGCGGCAGCAGAGGCCTCGGCCTCTGCTGCCGCCGCCGCCGAGGCGGCGCGGGCCGAGGCACGGGTGTCGTCGGAGGCAGTCCGGGCGGATCCGCTGCCTGCTGACCTCGCGGCCCCCGTGGAGGACGCCCCGACGGAATACGCGGCCATGGACGCCGACGCGTTCGAGGACGCGATCGCCGAGCTCTGCGAACGGGACGGCTGCGGCGATGTGTACGTCGTCGGGGGCGCGGGGGACCTGGGAGCCGATGTCATCGCCACGACCCCGGACGGTCGGCGCGTCGTCATCCAGTGCAAGTGCTACGGCGAGACGAACAAGGTCGGCTCGCAGGACATGCAGCGCTTCGGCGGCACGTGTTACGCCGTGCACGACGCGCATGTGGCGGCCGTGGTGACGACCAGTGCGTTCACGGACCCCGCCATCGAGTACGCGGACCACTGCGGAATCCTCTGCTTCGACCACGAGGCACTCACCGCCTGGACCGACGGGGCCGGTCCGCCGCCGTGGGACGAGAGCTGGCAGAACGGCCCACGGGATCGCTGACCAGTGGTCCCGTAGAGGCGTACGATCCGCTGCGCGGCTGTATGTCGTTGCCCTCCATCATGTCCGCATGACTGATCGCGACGACCTTCCGGCGCCGGTCGGAGAGTCCCGGTGACGGGCGCCCCACGCGTACGGCACGCGCGGGCGGCCGACCTGGCACGGGTGGCCGAACTCGCCGCTGAGCACGCGACGTACGAGAAGGCCGGGCCGCCGGCGTCCGACCTGGCGGCACGCCTCAACGGGCTCCTCTTCGGCGACGGAACCCCGCGCCTGCACCGTCTGGTGGCCGAACTGCCCGACGGCGAACTGGTCGGCTACGCGACCTGCGCGCCCGAAGTCTCCACCTGGGAGGGCACCGATACCTGCACCTGGACTGCCCCTTCCTGCGCTCCGCCCACCGCGGCCTGGGCCTCGGCCGGCTCCTGATGGACGCAGTGGTCGAGGAGGCGCGGGCTCTCGGCCTCGCCGAGGTCGGTGGCAGAATCCGGTCTGGAACGAGGGCGCGATCCGCTTCTACGAACGCCTCGGAGCCCGCGTCAAGAAGAAGTTGCGCTTCTCGCTGCGGGTGACGGGGGATACGGGGAGCCGAAGCCGGCCAGAGGGCGGGCGCAGGGAGCCCGGTCACGGCACGCACGGACCCATGCCTTGCGGGTGTACTGCGCCGCACCGTCGTAGAGCACCTTGTCCAGGCGGACGTTCTCCTTCTGCACCCCGTTGAGACGCCGCCAGCTGTAGCCCGCGACTCTGGTCTGCATGTAGACGTTGTGCCCGTCGCTGGGCTCCTTGTCTTCCATCGTCCCCTTGAACTGGAAGCCGCCGTGGCTCTGCCCCTTGGGTCACCACGCGTATTTCCCGTTCGTGAACGACACACTGCCGGTCTTCATCTCCGGGAGGTGATGCCAAGACTGGGCGAAAGAAGCCCCACCCCACCGATGAACAGACTGACGGCCATCGCCGCCGTCGCCAACTTCCGCACTTGTCCCCCAGCTGAGGGCCATTCATGAACATTGCAGAAGGTGGTGGTCCGACTACCCAATGAGTAGATCCGCGCCCTGACTTCGCCCGATTCGGTGAAGCGCTGCGGAAGGGTGACGGCACGGCGCGATCGCGCCCGAGGCGGTCGAGGGCGAGCGCAAACGCCGACAGCACCCGGCTTCGCGCGAATGCCGGGTGCTGTCGAGGTGGTGCGGTGTGACGTGATGCGGTGTTACGTGGCGCGACCGGTGAAGGTCACGCCTTCTTGGTCTCCAAGTAACGGGCCAGGTTGGCGACCTGCGGGGATCACCCATGCGGGCCGCTGAACTGGCCTTTTGCTGTTGGCCAGCGATGGGCATCGACGGTCCTGATTGGCTGTCCTGCGGACTCTGTGCGGACTGGCCTGCGGTCGGAGGTAAGTAGCGCTGCCCCGCAGAAGCCGCGTGTCCGGGCCAGCTCAGACACGCTTCTAGGAGCCTGATGGATGTTGCTTGATCAGGGCTCGCGAAAGGATGCCAGCCACCTCCTCAGCTCCCGCGTCCAGCGCGGCCAAGCTAGTGGATTCATCTGGCTCGGTTTGCAGCGTGAACGAGCGGCTGTAGGCGCTGAGCTCGGCACGAGTACGTGACTGATGTGGGTTGAATCTATCGACTTGGGTCATGTTGGGATCAGATACGCCGATTGCCAGAGCAATGCGCTCATCTCGGATCAGGTCCAGTGCGCCGATGAATCTCAGCAGGGAGGTTACTTGCTGGGGCAGCGCGTCGTGATCCAGGATGGATCCCATGTTGTCTTGGGGGAGTGTCGCCCGTAGGGAGACTTGGCCGGATTTGTGCAAGCGAACCTCCACCAGTTCTCCGGGCCGAGGAGCATCAAAAAAACGGTGTGGAGTAATGGAGATGCCGACGACTGCATGCTCTCGGGAACTCGACGACGCCAGGGCGACGCTGTTCCCGACTGCCCCGGCCCGGCGGGTCCGGTCCGCCAGCGAGGTGCCAACTCCTTCCAGTTCTCTTGCCGAGTAGCCCGGAAATTCCACCGGAAGAACATGTAGTTCCAATAGAGGAAGGTTGGTGGCCCCGTCGACGCTGACCTGGTCGAGGCTCCAGCGCAGAGAAACGGGCTGCGCTAGGGGGGCAAAGGACAAAGGGGACCGATCTGACTCCACTTCTTTGACCTTGGCTACGACTTTGGTCATTAGCTCGGCGGTGTTTCGGAATGAATCACGGAACCCGCCAGTGGCGTACGCCTCCACGGTTCTGGCGAAATCCTGCTGGGCGTCCTCGAAGGTGACATCCAATTTCCGGTAAACCCAGCGAGGCTTGCCCGCCGTCTTAGCCGCGACCCATTCATCGTGTGTTGCTGATTGCCCTGTCTCGGGGAAGACGTGCCCGTAGGACGGCCCGAGCAGGAAGACGCAAACATCCGCGGAGTCGAGGGCGGCCAGGCATGCCTGCCTGCTGGGCGTGGCCTGCGCTGAGAAGTCCTCGAACAGGACGGGAGTGTGTCCAACTGCGCGAATGAGGCCAGGCAGCGCGTCGCGCTCCTCCTCCAGTCCCCTACGGACGCTGCTGATGAAGATTCTCACGCTACGGTATCTCCATTGCTGAAGGGTTCTTTGAAGCGAACCAGGTGGCCAATGAGTTGCCTGCAGTAAGGAGTTGCTTTATGGCTGAAGTCTCGGATGAGGCGATACGTGCTTACTGGAAAGAGCACCGGGAGCAGCTACGGCAGTGCGAGACTCAACGCTCGTCACTGAGCAGCCTTCTCCTCGTTATCACGGCTGCCTTGAGTGCTCTCATTGTCCAGCAGAAGTTCTCCACGTACGTCATGCCTCTGTGTCTTTTCGTGGCTATGACTGGAGGATACGGGGCGGTGGCGGTCTCTAAATACTTCGAACGGGCGTCCTATCACCTCTCTCAGGCGCGAGCCTTGACCAATGACTTGGTGGAGCTGGGTGTCCTGGGTTCCGACGAAAGGCTGATAAGTGCTAGAGTTGATCACTACCGTCGTTTCCCGCGCCTGCATCGCATTCGTCTTCATCGCTTGTGGGTGATTCTTCACCTCGCCATAGCCCTGTACGGCCTTTGTCTCCTCAGCATATGTGTGGCCGTGGCCTGACGTCCGATATTCGTGCGCTTTTCCGATTGGGCCTCGGTGACCGTTTCAGCTCATCATATGCAAGCCCTTATCCCCAGCCGTCGAGGGAGACTTCCGGACCATCCATGAGGTAGCGGTGGATGGCACTCGCGGTTGTGCTCACGAAATCAGCAGGGATGGCATCGGTGTCGATCCAGCAAACTTGGGCGTGCTTGCTTGGCTCGCGATTCTCGGGCTCGCCGACCCACTCGTGAGCCGCGAAGACGACGGTGAGGAAGCCGTTGGGGGCTTCGACACCCCAGGCTCCGTGGATGATGTGGGCGACCTTGAGGGACTCGGGCTTCACGGTGAGGCCCGTCTCCTCGTAGAGCTCGCGGACCGCGGTCTCCGTGATGGGTTCGCCCGGTTCGCTCTTGCCGACCGGGAGGTCCCACATGCCCTGGGCGAACTTGGCGTTCTCGCTGCGTTGGAGGAGGACGACGCGGTTCGTGGCCTTGTCGTGGACGATGACGGCGGCGACCAGCAGGGTCATGGATTCGAGGGCCGGCTTGAGCGCCTTCGGTTGGGCGTCGGTCTGCTGGGCCACGGGGTTCCCTTCGTTGGGCGGGTTGTTGGGCATGTTAGGCGAGGGCTTCGCGGGCTCGGCGGGCGAGATCGGCCGCGCCAGGGACTCGCCGGTGCTGGTAGACCGCGAGGGTGGAGCGGATCGAGGAGATGGCCTTGCGCGTCCGGTCGGAGGTCATGCCCTCCATGAGGATCAGGGCCTGGGTCCAGGCGGCGACGGCTTCGTCGGCGCGGGCCTGGACGGCGAGGCTGTCGCCGAGGTCGGCGTGGGTGAGAGCGTGGACGCGCTTGTACTTCACGGGGTCCCAGCGGGTGAGGGCGTCGCGGTGCTGCTGCTCGGTGCCGATGTGGTCGGCGAGATCGGTCAGGGTACGGGCGGTGTGGCTGGCCACGGTGCCGGCGGCGGGGCCGCTCACGCGGGAGTAGCTGGGCTGCGGGGCGTCGTCGCGTAGGAGGGCATCCTCGGCGGCAAGCAGGGCGCGTGCGGCTGATGCGCTCTCCTCCGTGGCCGCGTAGGCGCGGGCATGTGTGATGTGGAGGAGAGCTTCCGTCTGGCCGTCGACGTGGCCGAGGCCCAGGCGTAGGGCGCCTTCGACGAGATCGACGCAGTGATGGGGCTGTTTGAGGCTCAGCGCCTGGTGGGCGAGGGCGCGCATCATCCAGGCGGCGTGGCCTTGGGGGTCGGCTTCGCAGGCGAGCTGGTAGCCGACCTGGTAGTAGCGCTGGGCGGCGCCTTCCTGACCGAGGTCGTGGTGCTTCCATCCGGCCAGGTAGGCGAGTTCGGCGACGGCTCCGAAGGCGGCCCGGCGTAAGACTTCGCTGGGGAAGCGTCCGCGCAGCATAGGGGCGGCGGTGTCGGCGAGGTAGGCGCAGACGGTGGTCAGACCGTGCCCGCCGCCGAGGCGTTCGTCGGCGGCGCTGAAGGCGGTGGTGATCTGGCGTACGACGTCCACGTCCTCCGCGCCGACGAGGGACGTGCCGGTGCGGGCGCGGAGCATGCGGGCGGTGGCTTCGTGGTCGTGGCTGAGGGGCATGGCGACGCCGGCGGTGGTGAAGGCTGCGATGGCGAGGAAGCGGCGGCGTTCGACGTCGGCGCGGCCCAGGTCGGTGACGGCGAGGACCGGATCGGCCTCCGCCGGCTCTTCGGCATCACCGGCATACAGACCGATCTCGGTCCGGGTGATCGGGCGTCCTGCTCGCCGGGACAGCGCCTCGGCCAGGTACTGACCCACCTGCCCTGACGGGGCTCGGCTGCCGTTCACCCAGTGCGAGACGGCCGACTTGTTGGTCTGGAGCATCTCGCCGTTCTCGGCGGCCACGCGACGCACGTCCCTCGCGAGCGCCTCGTAGGTGCATCCTGCCGCGCTGATGGCATCCCGCAGACGGGAGTTGGGATCTCTCTGCCCCGCCACGACCACCTCCCCACCGGAGCTGTAAACCGCGTATACCGCTTCAACTGCCCACCACCGTACCCACTGAGCGTGACCAACGGTTCACTTATCAGCAGCCGCCCGGAACGGCGTGACCGTGATCCAGGCTCCCCCTTGGTCCGGGCGGCACCCCGAAGTTCCGTACGCCCATGCCGGGTTCTGGCACTCCTGTGTCCGGACCCGGCCGATCAGAGACGGAGACACGGTGACCACCATCGACACCACGGCCATCACGGTCGAACTGCCCGAGGCGTTCGACCCGCGCTGGAGCCGCCTGCCCGGCATCCAGGTCGACGGCCGGCGCATCACCATCGACCCGGCCGAGTACTTCTTCCGCTTCGAGTCGAACACATGGCTCGTCGCCGACTGGGAGCTGGTCAAGACCCAGCTCCTGGACGTGAACGAGACGACCGAGAGTGCGGTCGAGCAGCTCGCGCTCGACTTCAATAAGCACCACGGCGAGTCCACGTCCGACGCGGCCCGCGTGCTGGCCACCGCGTACGAGGTGTACGCGTACCTGTTCCGCGAGGAGCACCTCGCCGGCCTCGGTCTCCCGCGGATCACCGCCGACCACCTGCGGATGCTCCGTGAGGCGGCCACGCTGATGGCGCTCAACAAGGTCGAGCTGGACGGGCGCATCTCCAACGTCGGTCCGTGCTGGTTCTTCCCCGCCGCCACCTCCGTCGTCTTCGACCTGGACGACGAGATGGGCGGGATGCTCGACGAGGTGTACCACGGTGCCTGGTTCAACGAGCACCGGCGCATCGAGTCGATCAAGGCCCACGCCGCGCTCGGGGGACGGCTCGTGCACGGCTGCCAGTCCGTGCCGGACCAGTCCGGGGGAGTGGTCGCGCCCTACGGTGCCGCGATGGCCAGGTTCCGTGACGACCTCGCCGCGTTCAAGGCGGGCTGGATCGAGCAGGTCTACGCCCACCGCGTGAACCCCGCCGCGTAACCCACCCGATCAGGCTCCGGGGCGGGCCGGCCTCCCTCGCCCGCCCCGGACGCCACTATCCCTCGGAGCCCTCACATGACCACGAACCCCAGCGCCGAACTCCTCGACAACCTGCTCACCGCGACCGGCCAGCCCGCTGCCCGACGGGAGGAGGTGCGGGTGTGGTCCATGTCCGGCGTCGAGCGCGTCACCTTCCCCGACGGCTCCACGGCCATCTTCAAGTACGCCAAGAAGCCCTTCGACAGCGAGGACCAGGCCCTTCGCCTGGCCCGCACCCTTGGCGTCCCCGTGCCCCAGCTCCACACCTCCGCCGTTCTCGACGCCTGGCTCGGCATGCTCATGGAAGACCTCGGGCCGTCCGCCCGCGATGCTGACGACCTCGACGGCGTCGCTGCGGCTGTGGTCCTGCACAGCACCCGTACGGCTTCCGCCCTGCCGGTTCTCGACCAGGAGCGGCTGCGTACGCTGCCCGTCCGAGCGCTGGAGCACCTCGACCGGCTACGCAAGGCCGACCGATGGCAGGACGCCGACGACGTCGAGGATGCTCTCGACCGGATTGCCCAGGCCGCCGAGGTCCGCTCGGCCGGAGCGACGCTGGCGCCCTTCGGATGGGTGCACTCGGAGTTTCACCCCACCAGCCTGCACGTCGGCGAGCGCGGGTGGAGGCTGCTCGACTTCGCCCGCGCCTTCACCGGCCCCGGCCTGCTGGACCTCGCTAGCTGGCACGGGACCATCGAGCCCCCGCATCCCCTGCGGCTGCGCGTCTTCCTGGAGCAGTACGTCGTTGCCGGAGGCACCCCGGACGCGCTCACCCCACGCGGCGGGCTGACCGCCGAGAACTGGGCCCTGGGCTGGCACCGCATGTGGGCCGTGGAGTGGTTCATGGAGCAGTCGGTTCGCTGGATCAACGACCCGGCCACCGACCCCGGCTACATCAAGGTCGTCCGCCGACACCTCACCGACGTGCTCCACCTCCTGGAGATCTGACGTGCTCGCCCAGACCTCGCCGTGGTACGCCCATGCCATCCAGCGCACCGCCGCCGAGCTCGCCGAACCTCTGGCGGTACCCGCCCGGATGGAATGGACCACGAGACCCTGCCTGGGCCCCGCCGCCGAGATCCTCGGCCCGGACCTGCGCGGCAAGCGACTCCTGGAACTCGGCTGCGGCCCCGGCCACAACGCCGCCCACCTCGCCACGCGCCACGGTGCTCACGTCACCGGCGTCGACTTCGTCGGCCTCCAGGTCCGCCGCGCCCGCTCCCACTACGGACGACTGAACAACCTCACCTTCGTCGCTGGGCACGCCCTGCACTACCTGCACGCCTCCGACGAGCAGTTCGACGCGATCTTCTCCGTCTTCGGTGCCGTGGGGCTCGTCGCCCCCGAGCTCCTTCTGTCGGCTATCGCCCAGCGCCTCAAGCCCGGTCGGGTGCTCGCCTTCTCCGTTCCCCACCCGCAGCGCGGCGGTCGCATCGCTTCCAGCGATGACCGCCCTCGCCGCGACTTCGTCACCCTGCCAGACCGCACCCGTCTTCCCATCGCCCGCTGGGAGTTCGACGCCTACCGCTGGGAGCGGCACCTCAGCCGGACCGGCTTCCGCCTCACCTCCGCACAGGAGTTCCACGACCTGCGCATGAGCCGCTCGCCCGCCACTCTGCTGATCCGCGCCCACAGGCTCTGACCGCTGGAGGAACCGATGCGCCCGCCCTACCTGCTCCTCGATGTCGACGGCGTCCTCATACCCTTCCCCGACGCGAACGGCGCGACCCCGGCCACCCACACTCGCCACGACGTAATCCCCGAAGGCCGGAACGCCGACAACCCGGTCACGGTCTGGCTCAACCCCGAGCACGGCCGCCTTCTCATGGACGTCATCCGCACCGGGCTGTTCACCCCGGTCTGGTGCACCAGTTGGCGGCAGGACGCCGTCACTCTCATCGGTCCTCTCCTGGGTCTGCCAGACCTGCCGTATGTCGACCTCCCACGCCCACAGATCACCACCAGCCACCCCAACGGCTACCTGTGGAAGCGCGATCACGTCGATACGTGGCTGGACGGCGCCCCCGCTGTCTGGATCGACGACGACTTCACAAACCTCGACCACGCCTGGGCAGCGGGGCGCACCGCACAAGGAAAGGAGACCCTCCTTCTGCAACCCGACCCTTACCTCGGGCTGCAACCGGAGCACCTGGTAGAGGTCACGAGATGGGCACCTTCCGTTGTTCCCAGCCTGCGCTGCCAAGCCCGAACTGATCCCTACTCTCTCCACGGCCGCACTTGCTGCTGCACCGGTTGTCCGGCTCCAGTGCATCGGTGAGGACGGGGGTGACCTCGCCGAGGGAGCTGGTAGTAGCCCGTCGACACGGCCACGAACAGCACTGCATCCGGAGCCGGAAGTTGTTATGGGTGAAATATGCCAGAGCGAACTGGCGCGCAGGGGGCGCGCGTCCTCAACTTTGCACCTACGGGACAGAGTTGAGGATTGACAGTTGCTGTGAACGGCCTTCACTCTTGACCGGTAAATGTGAATGCCGTTCACGGGGAGATGTCATGGGAGGCACACCCGAGGCGGAGGACCAGCTCGTCGGACTGTTCGAAGTGGCGGAGATGGCGGGGGTCGGCCGGACGGCTGTCGCGAACTGGCGGACCCGCGACAAGCGCTTCCCCGTTCCCATCGCAGACCTTCGTAGCGGTCCGGTCTTCCGGGCAAGTCAGATTCGGCGCTACCTCAAGCAGAGGAAGAAGCACATGGCTAAGGCTCATGTCATCGCGACCATCAATCTGAAGGGGGGCGTGGGGAAGACCACCACCACGGCCGGTCTCGCGGAGTTCCTCTCGGCGGAGTTCAATAAGAGAGTCCTGGTGATTGACCTCGACCCGCAGACGAACTTGACGACGGTCCTGATCGGGGAGAAAAAGTGGGAGGAACTAAACGACGACGGTTATACTTTGGCAACCCTTTTCAAGGACGCCCTCCGGCCTGAGGGGGAACCTCCGGAGTTCGATCTGGAGAAGACGCTCCAGCGCAACGTGTCTCCGGTAGACGCGGTCACCAAGGTGGATCTTCTGCCCTCTTCGCTGGACCTCATCGACGTCCAGGACCGCTTGGCCTCCATGTCGTCCGGACGCTTCTACAGCAATAATCCGACTGATCTTCTGCGTAAGGCAGTTTGGAAGATCATCGATGACTACGACTACGTCCTCGTCGACTGCCCACCGAACCTCGGAATCGTCACTCTGAATGGCTTGCGCATCTCCGACGGGTATATCATCCCCACGATTCCGGACGTCCTCTCGACGTATGGAATTCCTCAGATTCAGCGGCATGTCAAGGCGTTCGCCGACGACAATGCGCAACCGATCGCGGAGATCGGAATTGTCGTGACTAAGTTTAGGGCGGCTTCAACTGTGCACAGGAACACGGTGCTCAGGCTCGAAGCCGACGAGGAACTCCCGGAGGTGCTGCAGACATACATTCCCGAGCGAGACTCCATCGCTGGCTCGGCGGAGTTCGTCGACCGCAGTACTCTGCGGCAGAAGTATGGCTATCAGGGGGAGTACAAGGCCTTCCGTTCCATGACGGAGGAGTTCATCGAGCTGGTCGAGGAGAAGGCGTGAGCGAGCAGAACGACAACGAAACCGCGATCGTGGATGGTGACATCTCGGACGAAGGGGGCCCTGGTCGGCAGGACGACGGCTCGCTCTTGCAGGCTCAGGCCACGGAGGCCGCAGAAGCTCTCCTGAAGCTGGGAGCGTCAGACCCGGACCTGGCAGGAACCCTCGCGTGTGTCCTTAGCGTGGTGGCCGCCGAAGCCGCGCGTACGACTCGTTTCGCTCGGGCGCTGAGCAGGGCCCTAGCCCCTTCCGAGCCGCTCGTCGCATCCCGCTCGGCTGAACGCCCGCGGCGTAGCAGCCGACGGGCCCCTGGTGTGATCGATCCGTTCGCAGTTTTCGCCGAAGTCAGCGAAGTGGGACTTCGCTCACGTCTGGGCGAACTAACCCTCGAACAACTCCGGGACATCATCGCGGAACATGGGATGGACCATGACCGCCTGGCGATGAAATGGAAAGATCCACAGCGCGTCATCGACCGCATTGTGGAGCGTGTCGAATCACGGACTGCGAAGGGAGCTGCCTTCCGGGGACGGCCGGAGCAGTCCACCGAGCCACGCGGCGCTGGCAGTGGTCCGAAGATCGAGGACTCACCGGCGTGAGGTGAGGGTGCGTGGAGTCCCTTGGCGCTGATCCGCAAGGACGCCGAACTTGATGGTGGCATTCTTGACGGTTAGCTCACGAACAGAGCGGGTTTCGTAACCTACATAGCCGAGCTATTGCAGCCCGTCAGTGTTGAGGCGATGCAGATACTTCCGCAAGAAGTACCGAGTCGTGTCGATGTTGGCGATCTGGTCCTTATGACTGAAGCGGCTGTCCGCCCACGACGTCTTTCCCGACGAGTCGTAGATCAGTTGGCCGCCGGCGATCCGGTATGTGCGGAATTCACTGTAGTTCTTCTGGCTGGTTTCCGTACGAGCCGTGAAGCCCTCATTCTGCTCCAACAGTTGCTGGACCACCGCTACGGTGAGCCGCATGAAAATGCTCCTTATGTCAGCGTTGGCGACCCAAAGCCGGGCCACCGTTGGTTCCGTGCGCAACCCGACGTCGTTATAAACTTGATCGCGCCAGTACCTCGCGATCGAGGCCGGTGTCAGCCCTCGCCCGGTGGTGCCCTCCGCTCGCGGAGGGCACC
>NZ_JASITA010000009.1:88957-213610 GCF_030063415.1 Streptomyces sp. H27-C3
CCCCCCCGCCCCCCCCCCCCCGCCGCCCACCACCCCCTTGGAGCAACTCCTACAGGTCTTCCGGCAAGAGACGGTCAACGATCGTCGGCGGCTAATGCTCCCGCACGATCACGACAAACGAGATGACTTCCTTGTAACTGGAGAGGCCGAGGCGCGTGGTGTGGTAGATACGGACGTTGTTTTGCTGATGCTGCTTCGGCTTCGAGCCGCTTGGGTTCGTCGGTTCGGTTGGGCGATGACGCGCCAGTTGAGAGTCTCGGCAGGGTATTCGGCGCTGGATTGCTGGCGCTGGGAGCCCAACTCGGAGAGAAGGCGGCGGACGTTGTTGCCGTTGGCTTCAGCGCGAGCGAGGGTGGTGGTCAGCGCAGGCCAGGAAGGGTCGGCCATGAGGCGGTCGGCGTCGTCGGGGATGGCTGCGCGGAGGTCCTTCTCGAAGCGGCGGGCCGTCTCGGCTCGTGGGGTGCGGCGGCTCAGGTCTGCCAGGACGGGGGTGGCGGCCTGCTGGTAGCCGGCCTGGAGGTGGCGGAAGGCTTCGTCGGCTGCTGCGGCTTGCTGTTGGTGGCCTCGCTGCTCGTGCCACTTGGCGGCTGCGCGCGCCAGGTGCACGGTGGCGAAGAGCAGGGCGATGGCGAGTCCGCCGGGCTCGTTGGAGGCATAGGTGAGTTCCTTGGCGGCTTGGCGCAGGGCGGTAGCGGCCTGGTGGTCCGCGCGGGTGGCGGATCGGCGGGCGCGGTTGAACGCCGTGGCTGCTGCGCGTAGCTCTGCGCGGTGCGGGCCGGGTGTGGCGCTGGCGATGTTGTAGAGGGCGCCGCCGAAGGCGGCGAGGTGGGCCTGGGCGGCGGCATCGTCGTCGGAGTCGAGGGCGGTGTGTGCCGTCTGTATCGCGGCGATGGTGTGCTGCCACGGCTCGGCGGGATCTCCTACGAACCGCGGGCGGTCGGCTATCTCCTGGTCGGTGAGGTTTTCGCGGAGGCGATTGATGGAGAGGTCGGGGGAGAGCTTCGATCCGCCGTACCAGACGGGTTCGCCGGCGCTGTTGTTGTCGCCGGGTGCGGCGAGGCTGTAGCCGATCACGTCGCCGCTCTCGGGGCCGAGGCGTGTCTTGACCTTGATGCCGAGGGACTGCAGCACGGTGAAGTAGTCGGCCTCGGTCTGCACGGCGGCGGCGACGGCGTATGCCCGCTCGCGCAGCCACTGTCGTGCTGTCACGGTCTGGCCTTGGCGCTCGGCCTTGGCGCGTTCGGCACCGGTGGGGGTGCGAGGCGCGGTGAGGTCACCGGACTTCAGGCGGCGCAGGCCGAACTCGGCCTCGATCCTGCGGCACTCCGCCTGGGCCCGTCGGCCGTCCTGGTGGGTGCGTGGGCGGCGTCCGTCGGCGCGGACGGTGGTAGCCATGATGTGGATGTGGTCGTCGGCGTGGCGCACTGCGATCCATCGGCATGCCCTCTCGTCGCCTTCAGGGGCGATGCCCGTGGCATGCACGACGCGGCGGGCTACCTCGGCCCACTCGGCGTCGGTGAGGTAGCGGTCGCCGGGCGCGGTGCGGACCGGGCAGTGCCAGACGTGCTGCGGTGGCTTCTTGCCGCCGAGCTCGCGGGTGCGGAGGTCGACGTGGTGGTCGAGTCGTTTGGCGAGCTGGGAGTAGGTTGCTGCCGGGTCGCGGCCGGGGTCGGGGGCGCCGGCCATGTCCCAGGCGGCGACGATGTGGGGGTTGGTGTGTTCGTCGCGGCGGCCGGGGCCGAAGAGGTAGGCGATCAGTCCGCGGCTGTCGGAGCCGGTGGAGACGTCAGGAACCATGAACCTTTCCTCCCGCCAGGAGTTGGTCGATGAGGTGGAAGCTGTTCTGCGCTGCTTGCTCGACGCGGTCGAGAACGGTCTCGGCGCGTTCGGGCAAGGTTCCTCGGTTGATGGCTGCGGTGATCTGGTTGAGGTTGCCGCCGATGCGGTTCAGCGCGACCGTGTGCGCCTCGACGGCCTCGATCAGTGGGCGCAGAGGATCGTCCTCCGGACTGCCGACCATCCCCGCCTTGCCCTGCGCAACAGCCAGGGCCGCGTCCCCGACGAATCCGGCGAACCTCTGACCGCGCTGGTGAGCGGCGGCGCTGATCACCTGGACCGCAGTGCGCGTGAAGCGGATGGTCTTCTCCTGGTCGCGCTTCTCCACGGTGCGCTTGCGGTTCATCTGCGCGGGCAGGACGGGGGCGTCGAGATCACGCCAGGACGGCTGCTCGACGAGCGGTGGGACATCGGCTGGCGGATTGCGAGAAGCTACGGGGTCGGCTGTGGGCCGGCAAGAGTCCTCAACCACTCCCTCCTCCGGCTCGGGCGCCCCTTGGCGCTCGGCCTTGTCCTCCGCCACCCCTGGGGCGGGGGCAAGCGCGGACGAAGCCTCGTTAGAGGCTCGTTCGCTCCAGCTTGCTGCTGGTCGTCGGGTGAGCCTGAACAGTTTCCTGCGGCGGCGGGAGGTGGTGTCGTCGGCGTTCGATTCGGGCATGGTGGTGCTCCGTCAGTCGTGTGGGGTGGTGCGTCGTCGCATCCGTCGCATCCGTCGCGTGGCTGGTCAGCACAGGTACGGAGACGACCGCAGGTACGGAGTGATCCGTAACGCCGCGGAGATCCGTCCCCGCGCTGACCTGCGCGGGGACGGATGCGACGGATTGATGCGGACCTGGAGTCAGCGAGTGGGCCTATGGCCTGCGGGCCCTCCCGGCGTGCCGGTGGGCAGCGTCCCGGACGGAGGGGCGGGCGGCCTGCCCTGGGCCGGTCGTGCCGGGACCCCGGCGCTGGGTACCGATGGGGCGGGGTCAGGGCAGTAGCGGGCCCAGGAGTCCACGAACTGGTTACGGGCGTACGCCTTGGCCTGCCTGCCGTTTTCGAACCGGTGGTTGGCCGGGCTGATACCGAAGTCGCGCAACAAGTTCGCCAGGTGATAGGCGTTGAGCCCCTTCGTGCCGTACTCCGCCCACGGGGCCTCGGCGTCCTGGATGAGCACGGCGAGCAGGTCCTGACTGCGCA
This sequence comes from Streptomyces sp. H27-C3, assembly GCF_030063415.1. GTDB lineage: Bacteria > Actinomycetota > Actinomycetes > Streptomycetales > Streptomycetaceae > Streptomyces. Next base: position 91,973 of record NZ_JASITA010000009.1, read on the forward strand.
AAGCCTCCCTACCGCCCTCCTGATCGAAGGCACGGCGGATGTCGCGCAGCAGCCGCGTCTTCAGCGTCGTCTGCTCGTCCTGGACCACCTCGCTGCGCGTCATCGCCAGACAGGCCGCACGTGCCAGCGCGGGCCAGTGCCCACCGGCGAGATCGGCGACGATGACCAGCGGCTCCCATGTGTCGGCGGCGCGGTCCTCGACGGGCATCTTCGGCACCGAGCCCGCGACGGTGCCGCGCAAGGGGACCAGCCAGTCGGCCAGCCGGTCGCGCAGCGCGTGCAGTTCTGGCACGGAGTACCGCGAGCGGAACGGGGTGATCCGCTCGCCCGGCTTCCGCTTCTGCATCCGGATGACGATCGCGCGGTCCATGATCGTGTCCGGCAGGTCGCCGATGCCGGCCAGCGCCGCCATCGCGAAGGTGGGGAACGCGGTCGGCTTGTGCTCCGGCCCGGAGATCCGCCAGGCGGGCCGGTTGCGCTGGTGCCCGGCGTTCAGCAGGCCACGCAGGTCCTCCTTGTCGCCCGCCTTGGGGCCGAAGATGGTGTCGGCCTCATCCACCAGCAGCGTCGGCGGATTCTTGCCGATGACGCGGAAGACGACCGCCGGGGAGGTGTTCACCGTCATCATCGGCTGGTGGACGGTCTCGTAGAGAACGTCCAGGAGACGGGACTTGCCGCACCCCTTGGTCGGCCCGACCACCGCCAGTCGCGGCGCGTGCTGGAGGCCAGGCTGGATGTGGGAGGCCGCGACCCAGAGTGTGACGGCGGTCAGGGCCTCGTCACTCGGCAGTACGACGTACCGCCCGATCGCCGTACGGAGGTCATCCAGCAGCGCGGGGCCTTCGCCTGCCGCCCCGCCGCCGTCTTGGATTTCTGGTCCGCCTGGATCAGGCTCGCCTGCGCTGCCCGACGCGGTCGTCGGGGCACTGACCTTGGCAGGTCGCGAATCGCGCGTGCTCCGGTGCGGAGCATCGGTGGCCGGACCTCCGACGGCGGGGCGTGCTTCCCGGTCACGAGGCAGGCCCTGGCCCGGGACTGCGATGGGCGGCCAGACAACACCGGATGTGTTCGAGGCGGCGGGGGACGTAGGGTCCTTCATAGACGTTCCTCTCGGGTGGAGGGCGAGACGGACAAGGTCCCGCCTCTCACCGGTTCGTTCGTTCAGGGATGGGCGACGTGCAGGGGAATTCCCGGCCCTCGGCGTTGACGCGCCGGGGGCCGTTCCTGCGTCTGGGCGGGGCGGCGGCTCATGAGGCCAGGCCCCACTCGTGCTCGCCGTCGATCAGCGCGCGCTCGTAGCGCAGCAGTTCGGCCTCGGGGTAGAGCACCCGCTTGCCGACCTTGATGCCGCGCGGCCCCTTCTTGAGCTGGCGCCAGTAGCGGACGGTGCTCTCGGCGGTGCGGTAGCGCTCGGCGACCTCGGCGGTGGTCAGGTATCGCATGCGTTCCCATTCGGCTAGGTGGCGATTCGATCTGCATAATCAGTACCTCATGAATCGGCGGTTAGCCAAACCGGGAAGCCCATGTTTCAATTTGGATAGCGACGGTCGCGATGGAGGTTCGATGGCAAGCGAGAAGGCCGAGGGCGGCGAAGTGCCGCTGCTCTACAGCGAAGGCAACGTGGCGGGCCGCGTGGCCCTGGAGCGCGAGGTCAGAGGGTGGAGCACAACCGAGCTGGCCGAACGCGTGACCAGAGCCGGAGTGAAGATGAACCAGACGGCCGTGTGGCGCATCGAGAACGGCTCACCCCGTCGCCGGATCAACCTCGACGAGGCGCTCGCCTTCTCCCGCGTCTTCGAGCTCCCCCTCGAAGAGCTGATGTCGCCGCCCCTCGAAGGGCTCGACGTCGACAGCCGGCGGCTCGTCCAGGAAGCCGTCGAAGCGTTCTACGAAACCCGTGACGCCCGCGATCGTCTGCACCGTGCCGTGGTCGCCGTCGCCGACCACATCAAGGCCCACCCGGACAGCTCGCGGGCGATCCACGAGCAGTGCCTCCGTCTCATGGGCGACGAGCGAGACGCCCGTCTCCTCAGCGGCGACATCGAGGACGGGGGTCACTACTGACAACCAGCATGAAGGAGAAGTCACTTGGCGAACGTCCAGAAGCGGCCCAACGGCAAATGGCGTGCCCGCTACCGCGACCTCGACGGCAAGGAGCACGCCCGGCACTTCGACCGCAAGGTCGACGCCCAGCGTTGGATCGACGAGGTCACTGCCTCGCTCGTCACCGGGCAGTACGTCGATCCCCGCGCGGGGCGGGTCTCGTTCGAGACGTACGCGAAGCGCTGGGAGGATTCACTCATCGCAGGTGAGGCCCGCGAGCGCATCACCGACAACGCGCTCCGGCTCCACCTCATACCGGCCCTCGGTGCGCGGACCATGGCGGCGATACGCCGCAACGACGTACAGGTCCTGTTCAAGGCGCTGTCCGGGCAGCTCTCGCCAGGCAGCGTGCGCAACGTCTACGACGTACTCGTACGGCTGATGACGGCAGCCGTCTACGACAAGGTGATCGCCGAGACGCCCTGTTGCAAGATCACCCTTCCCCCGCTGGCGGACGAGGAGATCACCCCGCCCACCGTCGCGCAGGTGGCGGCGATGGCCGCCGTGATGCCGCCGTACCTCCGCGCAGCCGTCGTCGTACTCGCCGGATCGGGCTTGCGCATAGGGGAGTTGCTGGGGCTGAAGGTCTCGGACGTGGACTTCAAGCTCGGCACGATCCGTATCGAGCGGCAGCGGCTTCAGTCCGGCCTGATCGGGCCGCCGAAGACCAGCAAGTCGCGGCGTACGGTCCCGGTCGGCGAGGTCGTCACCGACGCGCTGCTCACGCATCTCGCCGCACGGCCGTCGCGGGAGTGGCTGTTCACGATGGAGGAGGGGGAACCGCTCAACTACCGACGCTGGAAGACGGAGTGGAACTGCGCACGCAGGGCGCTCCAGGCGGCGGAGAAGGAAGCCGCCGAGCGCGAGGGCCGCAAGCCCGTGGAGCTGCCGCGCATGGTGACCCACGACCTGCGGCACTTCTTCGCCTCCGCGCTCATCGCGGGCGGGGCGAGCGTCAAGCAGGTGCAGTTGGTCCTCGGCCACGCGTCCGCCGTCATCACGCTGCGGATCTACGCGCACCTGTGGCCGGGCGAAGAAGACCGCACCCGCTCCGTCATGGACGCCGTGCTCGGCGGCCTGCGGACCGGGTGCGGACAGGTAAGCGATCTGACTAGCGAAACCGCAGGTCAGACGGCCTAACCAGAGATCAAGCCTTCTTGGTCTCCCAGAAGATCTTGTCGATCTGGGCGATGTAGTCCAGCGCCTTCTGGCCCGTCGCCGGGTCCTTCGAGCCCTTCGCGGCGCTGAGCGCCTTCAGGGTGTCGTTGACCAGATGGTGCAGCTCGGGGTACTTCTCGAAGTGCGGGGGCTTGAAGTAGTCGCTCCAGAGCACCGAGACGTGGTGCTTGGCGAGCTCCGCGCGCTGCTCCTTGATGACCGTCGCGCGCGCCTGGAAGTGCGCGTCGTCGTTCGCCTGCATCTTGTCCTGGACGCCCTTGACCGACTCGGCCTCGATGCGGGCCTGGGCCGGGTCGTACACGCCACAGGGCAGATCGCAGTGTGCGCTGACCTTGACCTTGGGGGCAAACAGTCGGGAGAGCATGAGCTTCCTTCCTCGTGATCGTCTTCTCATGGGGGACATTACTCCGTGAGAGGCGTGTTTTGGCGGGTGCCCCCATGGGCTTAGGCCAAAAGTCCAGGGTGAGTATGGGACTGGTGGAGGATCGGACCGGGAGGTACCGGATGACGGATCAAGGGCGGGAGCCGGGAGCGCTGTTCGGAGTCGCCGAGGTGACAGGTCTTTCCATGGTGCCCACGCTGCGGCACCGGGATCAGCTGCTGGTGCACTACGGAGCGCAGCTCCGTCCGGGTGCCGTGGCCCTGCTGCGCCATCCGTTGCAGCAGGATCTGATCATCGTGAAGCGGCTGGTCGAGCGACGCGACGCCGGCTGGTGGGTGCTCGGGGACAACCCTGACGCCGAGGTCGTGGACAGCCGGGCGTTCGGCGTGGTGCCCGGCGAGCTGGTGCTCGGGCGGGTGCGGGCGCGGTACCGGCCGATCAGGGCAGGGCGTCAGCGGTCCGCCGGTGTGGTGCTGTCCTGGCTGGTGTCGGCCGTGCGGCCGGTGCTCGCCGAACGCTCCGTCTCCAGGCGCTTGCGGGCGCGGTAGGCCGCGACGTTGGCGCGGGTCGCGCAGCGGTCCGAGCAGTAGCGGCGGGAGCGGTTGGTCGAGGTGTCGAGATAGGCGTTGCGGCACGGCGCTGCCTCGCACAGGCCCAGCCGGTCCGCGCCGTGTTCCGTGAGGTGGAAGGCGAGGCCCATCGAGGCGATGGCCGCGTAGCCCGCGGTCGCGTTGGAGGGGTGGTCGGCGAGGTGCATGTGCCAGTCGGGGCGGCCGTCGTCCTTGTGTACTTCGTGTCCCGAGATCTGTGGGCTGACGGGGAACTCCATGAGGAGTGAGTTCAGCAGGTCCACGGCCAGCGTCTCGTCGCGGCCGTCCGCCGCCTCGAAGATCGCGCGCAGGCGGGCCCGCACCGAACGGAAGCGGGTGACGTCCGCGTCCGTGGTGCGGCGGGCCGCCTGGGCGTTGCCCACGAAGAGCGCGCGGACCGCGTCCACCGAGGTGAGGGAGTCCTTGTTGCGGGCCGGCTCCTCGGTGTTGACCAGGCGCACGGCATAGTCCGAGTAATAGGCCAGTTCCACTTGTAGTCCTTACGGCGGCGGTCTAAGGTCTGAGTAATAGCTGGTCTTGCTTCGAGGGTATTACGTAGCGAGTGTTCGCGTAGCGAGTGCATCCGTAGTGGGTGCTTGAGTAGTGGGTGTTTGCGTAGTGGATGCAGTGGAGGCGTTCTGATGGCGGAGACAGTGACGGGAACCGACTGGCGGGCCTGGCAGGAGAGCTGGGACCGGCAGCAGGAGTGGTACATGCCCGACCGCGAGGAGCGGCTGCGGGTGATGCTGGACATGGTCGAGGCCTTCGTCGGCCACGAGCCGAGGGTGCTGGACCTCGCGTGCGGTACGGGAAGTATTACGGACCGGCTGCTCACCCGGTTCCCGCGAGCCACCAGTACGGGTGTGGATCTTGACCCCGCGCTGCTCGCCATCGCCGAGGGGTACTTCGATGGGGACGAGCGGGTCGGGTTCGTCACCGCCGACCTGAAGGACCCGCACTGGGTGAGCGCGCTGCCGTACGACTCGTACGATGCCGTCCTCACCGCCACCGCTCTGCACTGGCTGCACAACGAGCCGCTCACCACTCTGTACGGGCAGCTCGCCGGACTCGTCCGCGACGGCGGCGTCTTCATGAACGCCGACCGCATGAAGGACGAGGGAACCCCGCGCATCAATGAGGCCGAGAGTGCGCACCGGCACGCGCAGATGGAGCGGGGCCGGTCCGCGGGTGCGCTGGACTGGGCCGACTGGTGGGCGCTGGCCGCGAAGGACCCCGTACTCGCCGGGCCCACCGCCAAGCGTTACGCGATCTACGGCGAGCACGCCGACGGCGCGACACCGAGCGCGGAATGGCACGCGCGCGCCCTGCGCGAGGCCGGGTTCGCGGAGGCGCGGACGGTGTGGGGCTCGCCCTCCGACGCGCTCGTTCTCGCCGTGAAGTAGCGAGACACGGAACGGGCGGGACATAGAACGGGGGAGGCGGTACGGCCCATCGGCCCGTACCGCCTCCCCCGTCGTCATCCCGCCGCCTCGGCTACAGCACCTTCGACAGGAACGCCTTCGTACGGTCGTGCTGAGGGTTGTTCAGCACATCGCGCGGGTGGCCCGACTCGACCACCACGCCGTCGTCCATGAAGACCAGCGCGTCGCCGACCTCACGCGCGAAGCCCATCTCGTGCGTGACGACGATCATCGTCATGCCGTCCTCGGCGAGACCGCGCATCACGTCGAGCACCTCGCCCACCAGCTCAGGGTCGAGCGCCGACGTCGGCTCGTCGAAAAGCATCAGCTTCGGCTCCATGGCCAGCGCGCGGGCGATCGCCACGCGCTGCTGCTGGCCGCCGGAGAGCTGCGCCGGGTAGTTGCCGGCCTTGTCGGACAGGCCGACCCGGTCGAGCAGCCGCTCGGCCCGTGCGCGGGCCACGGCCTTGGACTCGCCCCTGACCTGGATCGGCGCCTCCATGACGTTCTCGGTGGCCGTCATGTGCGGGAACAGGTTGAAGCGTTGGAAGACCATGCCGATGTCCCGGCGCTTCAGCGCGACCTCGCTGTCCTTGAGCTCGTACAGCTTGTCGCCCTTCTGGCGGTAGCCGACCAGATCCCCGTCGACGTACAGCCGGCCGGCGTTGATCTGCTCCAGGTGGTTGATGCACCTGAGGAAGGTCGACTTGCCGGAGCCGGACGGGCCGACCAGGCAGAACACCTCACGGGGGGCGACTTCGAGGTCGATGCCCTTGAGGACGTGGACGGGGCCGAAGGACTTGTGGACGCCCTCGGACTTGACCATGGCGGTCATCGCGGGACCTCCGGACGGCGCAGGGACAGCACGTTCGTCTTGACCTTCTGCCAGGGAGTGAGGGGCAGTTCACGCAGCGCACCACGGGCGTAGCGGCGCTCCAGGTAGAACTGGCCGATGCTGAAGACACTGGTCAGCGCCAGGTACCAGAACGAGGCCACGAACAGCATCTCGATCACCGCGTAGTTGCGGCCGGAGATGATCTGCGCGCTGCGCAGCAGGTCCGGGTAGGACACCACGGCGACGAGCGACGAGGTCTTGAGCAGGTTGATGAACTCGTTGCCCGTCGGCGGGATGATCACTCGCATCGCCTGCGGGAGCACCACACGGCGCATGGTCTTCGTCTGAGTCATGCCCAGCGCGTGCGACGCCTCGGTCTGGCCGTGGTCGACCGACTGGATGCCGGCCCGCACGATCTCCGCCATGTAGGCGCCCTCGTTGAGGCCCAGGCCGAGCAGCGCCACGACGAACGGCGTCATGACGTCCGACATCTCGTCCTTGTAGATGAACGGGATCTCGAACACCGGGAAGATCAGCGCGAGGCTGTACCAGAGCAGCAGCTGCACATAGACCGGGGTGCCGCGGAAGAACCAGATGTAGAGCCAGGAGACACCGCCGGTCACCGGGTTCTTGGACATCCGCATCACGGCGAGGACCACGCCGAGCACCAGGCCGATGAGCATCGACAGGACGCTGATCAGCAGGGTCCGGCCCATGCCCGCGATGATGTTGCCGTTGGTGATGTAGTCACCGACGGTGGCCCAGCGGACGTTGCCGCCCGCGAAAGCGAGCACCAGCCACACCAGGACCGCCAGCACCACTGCGCCGCTGACATAGCGGCCGTAGTGGCGGACCGGAATGGCGCGGATGTTCTCCGGCCGCTCCTTGGTCACGGTGGGCCCGGTTGGGACCGGGGCGGGGGATTCGCCCGGTGGGGTGTCGGACGGCCCCTTTTTGAACTTTTCACTCATGGGTAGTGCCCTTCGAGCCTTCGGGACGTGTGCGGATCACTTGCCGCCGTTGATGGCGGACTTCTCGATCGCGCTGTCCGAGGCGCCCCACTTCTCCAGGATCTTCTTGTACGTGCCGTCCGCGATGATCGCGTCGAGGGCTTCCTTGATCGCGTCGCGCAGCTCGCTGTTGCCCTTGTCGACCGCGATGCCGAACGGCGCCGCGTCGACGGGCTCGCCGACGACCTCGAAGGACGCGCCGTTGTCGGCCGTCTTCGCGACGTGCGCCGCGACCGGGAAGTCGTTCAGGTCGGCGTCGGCGCCGCCGGCCTTGACCCGCACCTGGGCCTCGGCGTCGGTGTCGGGCGTCTCGATCGCGATCTTCGGCTTCTTGTCCTTCACGCACTTGGTGGACTGGGCCTTGGCCGCGTCCGCGTACGTCGTGCCGAGCTGCACGGCGACCTTCTTGCCGCACAGGTCGTCGAGGGTCTTGATGCCCTTGGGGTTGCCCTTCTTGACCAGAATGGCGGTGCCGGACTGGAAGTAGTCGACGAAGTCGACGCCCTTGCCGCTCTTCTTGCCCTCGTCCAGACCCTCCTGGCGGTCCTTGGTGTCCGTCATGCCGGACATCGCGAGGTCCACACGGCCCGAGTACAGCGAGCCGATCAGGCCGTCGAACTTGCCGTTCTCGAAGGTCACCTTCACGCCGAGCTGCTTGCCGACCGCCTCGCCGATCTCAGGGTCGATGCCGACGATCTTGTCGCCGTCCATCGACTCCATCGGGGCGTACGCGGCGTCCGTGCCGACCTTGATGACACCGGACTTCTGGTACTTCGCCGGGAGCTTGTCGAAGAGCGGCGCGCTGCTGCCCTTGACGGATCCGGTGTCGGCGTCCTTGCCGCCCTCGGTCTGGTCACCGCACGCGGTGAGCAGCAGGGCGCCGGCGACCGCGATCGCGCCGACCGCGACTGTCCGGGACTTCGCGGCGGTCTTACGACACGGGGCGCTTGCGGTCATGGTGGTTCCTCCGGCGGGATGGGGGAATGTTCGAGAGGTCTGGCACGCGGCTTCGAGTGTCACGACCCTGTGTGATTCAGGCATCTTGCCATTCGGACCGGCCCATTCAGGGTGCTCGCCATGTCAAAATCAGATAACGGGTGATCCCCGAACCCCGAGGGGCCGGTACATCAAGGCCGGACCTTCTGCGGGGTTGCACTGTTGTGACCGGAAAATCTCCGGTGCGTCTCGCGATGCGGAAGCCGAACATGGGGCGTACCGGAAGAGTCCCGACATTCGCGTATGAGTCGTATCACCCAGGTGATATGCACTCGTCGCCGTCGCTCCGGTCCGGTAAGAAGGACGTTTACACCCCTCATCCGGGGCCCAGGGCGCGTGTGCGGCGCGCCCGCGCGTATGTACCTCCTCCCTGCCGGGGCGGGCCAACCGCCCAGCGCGGGGAACGTACGCGGTGCCCACCCACCCCTCCTCAACCAGGAGTGGCCACCCTCAACTGATGATGAAGAATTAAGGGGTCAACACATGGCAGCGGAGATCGTCAATCCTCGCAGCGACAGCAGTACGGAGGGTGCTCCCGAGGAGCCCTTCGATCCGGTCTTCGCCCTGCACCGCGGCGGCAAGATGGCCATCCAGGCGACCGTGCCGGTGCGCGACAAGGACGACCTGTCCCTCGCCTACACGCCGGGCGTCGCCAAGGTCTGCACCGCTATCGCGGAGCAGCCCGACCTGGTGAACGACTACACCTGGAAGTCCAACGTGGTCGCCGTCGTGACGGACGGTACGGCGGTTCTGGGACTCGGTGACATCGGACCCGAGGCCTCGCTCCCTGTGATGGAGGGCAAGGCGATCCTCTTCAAGCAGTTCGGCGGCGTCGACGCGGTGCCCATCGCGCTCGCGACCACCAATGTCGACGAGATCGTCGAGACGGTCGTGCGGCTCGCCCCGTCCTTCGGCGGGGTGAACCTGGAGGACATCTCGGCGCCGCGCTGCTTCGAGATCGAGCGCCGGCTCCAGGAGGAGCTGGACATTCCGGTCTTCCACGACGACCAGCACGGTACGGCCGTGGTCACGCTGGCCGCGCTGCGCAACGCCGCGAAGCTCACCGGACGCACGCTCGCCGAGCTGCGCGCCGTGATCTCCGGCGCGGGCGCTGCCGGGATCGCCATCGCGAAGTTCCTACTGGCGGCCGGCATCGGCGATGTGGCCGTGGCGGACCGCAAGGGTGTCGTCAGCCGGGACCGCGATGACCTGACGGACGTCAAGCGCGAGCTGGCCGAGCTCACCAACCGGGCCGGACTGAGCGGCTCGCTGGAGTCCGCGCTCAATGGCGCCGACGTCTTCATCGGTGTGTCCGGCGGTACGGTGCCCGAGCCCGCGGTGGCTTCGATGGCGCCGGGCGCCTTCGTGTTCGCCATGGCCAACCCGAACCCCGAGGTCCACCCGGACGTCGCGCACCGCTACGCGGTGGTCGTCGCCACCGGGCGCAGCGACTACCCGAACCAGATCAACAATGTGCTGGCGTTCCCCGGAATCTTCGCGGGCGCCCTCCAGGTGCGGGCCTCCCGCATCACCGAGGGCATGAAGATCGCCGCGGCGAACGCGCTGGCGGACGTTGTCGGTGACGCGCTCGCCGCCGACTACGTGATCCCCTCGCCGTTCGACGAGCGGGTCGCCCCCGCGGTCACCGCCGCGGTCGCCGCCGCCGCGCGCGCCGAGGGTGTCGCCCGCCGCTGAGCCGGTCGCACATCGGTCGCACGTCGGTCATACCGGGCCGTACGGGCCGCGTCCCACCCCCACGGGGGCGGGACGCGGCCCGTTTCGTTTTTACGCCTCGCCGGACTTGGACTGTTGTGCGGGGGACTTGGACGCGCCGTACGAAATTCGGCCAACAGGCACCGGCGGTTCATACGAGGCTGTTGTGATTCCCAGCGCTGAACGTTCCCCCATCAGGAGGCGCTTGTGAATCTGGTCGTCAACGGAGATGCCGAGAGCGGGCCGGGCGGCACCGCCGAGCCGGTGCGATCGGTCACCGGTTGGAAAGTCACCCAGGGCGCCCCCGCGCTGGTCGGCTACGACGTCGGAGGCGGCTATCCGACCCCGTCCGACCCCGGGCCCGCCCGGCGGGGAAGCCGGTTCTTCTCCGGGGGCGTCAGCCGGCGGACGGCGCTGATGCAGGACGTCCAGCTGCCCCGCAAGGGCCCCACCGGGCAGGCCGCCGTCGACGCGGGCCGGGTCAGATTCGCCCTCGGCGCCTGGCTCGGCGGCTACGCCGCCCAGGAGGACGGCGTACGGCTCTCCGTGGAGTTCCGGGACCGCCAGGGCACTCCGGTCGCGCTGACCGTGCTCGGGCCCGTGACGGCGGGCGAGCGGGGTGGACGTACCGGCATGGTCGAGCGGGACGGGGAGGCCGCCGTGCCGCCCGGCGCCCGGTCGGCACGGCTGCTGCTGGTCTTCACCCGGACCGGGAGCGGCGCCTCCAACGACGGTTACGCCGACGCGATTTCCCTCACCCTGAGCACCGCTGGAGACCGGTCATGAATCTCAACCGCCGAGATCTGCTCAAGGCCGCGGGCGCGGTGGGTGCGCTCAACGTCGTATGGCCGCTGAGCGCCGGGCTGTCGCCCGCGCAGGCGCGCGAGGCCGCCGAGGTGCTCGGCGCACAGTACGACCCGGCGCCCTTCACTCTCGGAGTCGCCTCCGGTGACCCGCTGACCAGCAGCGTCGTGCTGTGGACCAGACTCGCGCCCGAACCCCTGGCCCCCGAGCAGCCACTGCCCGAGGTCGTCGAGGTGGAGTGGGTCGTCGCCACCGACCGGGCACTGCGCCGAGTCGTGGCACGCGGCGCGGCACCGGCCTCCGCGACGCTCGGCCACAGCGTCCATGTACCGGTCGGCGGGCTGCGGGCGGGCACACACTACTTCTACGCCTTCCGGGCGCTGGGGAGGACCAGCCGGGTCGGGCGGACCAGGACGGCCCCGGCGGGGCGGGTCGGCAAGGTCAGGTTCGCCGCGGCCAACTGCCAGGCCTTCCACGACGGCTTCTACGGCGCGCACCGCGCCATCGCCCGGGAGGACGTCGACTTCGTCGTCCACCTCGGCGACTACATCTACGAGCACGGCCCGGTCGGCGGCGACCACGTCCGCGACCACGACGCCCCGGAGATCCTCACCCTCACCGACTACCGGCGCCGGCACGCGCTCTACAAGGGCGACGCCTCACTGCGCGAGGCGCACGCGGCCCACCCGTGGTTCCTGACCTGGGACGACCACGAGGTCGTCAACGACTACTCGGGCACCGGCGGCGGCGCGCCCCTGATGCAGCGCCGGGCCGCCGCCTACCAGGCCTGGTACGAGCACATGCCGCACCGGGACGGCGGCGAGTCCTCGCTGCCCGACCCGGTGATCCACCGCAACCGCCGCTGGGGCGACCTGCTCGAACTCAGCGTCCTGGACCTGCGCTCGTACCGCTCGGCGCAGAACCTGCCCGACGGGACGATCCTCGGCGCCGGCCAGAAGGCGTGGCTCAAGCAGCACGTCGACCGGGCGCCGGACGCCTGGCACGTCTGGGCCAACTCGATCATGCTCAGCCAGCTGCGCGGGCGGCCCGGTGGCGGGTACATGTTCACCGACCAGTGGGACGGCTTCCTCGCCGAGCGCAAGGAAGTGCTCAACCATGTGCACCAGAGCGGCCTTGAGGACCTGGTGGTGATCACCGGCGACTGGCACTCCGCCTTCGTCGACGACATCAGGACCGACTTCGACGACACCGCGTCGCCGGTGGTCGGCACGGAGTTCACCGCGCACTCGGTCACCTCGGGGGCGTACTCCGCGGAGTGGAACGCCACCAACGGCCCGCTCATGGGCAAGGCCAACCCGCACCTGAAGTACTTCGAGGGCAACCGCTACGGCTACGACGTGTACGAGGTCACGCCGGAGCGGTTCACCACCCATATGCGGGTCATCGAGGACCGCAGGGACCCGCGCTCGCCCGTCTCGACCCTGACCAGCTTCCATGTGGACCGGGGGACGGTCGGCTCGTACGAGGACCCGGCGACGAAGAAGTCCGCCGCGCAGTACCGCAGGGACTGACCGCCGGGCCCTTCGCCCGGGTACGGGCGCGGCGCGTGTCACACCGTTGTGTGGTTCCGCCGCGTCCCGTACGCGCCCTATTCTCGGGATCATGTTCGCCGCCTACGCCGCACGCATCGATCGCGACCAGCCCCTGAACGGCCTCGAGCTGGGCGAACGCCCGGCCCCCGAGGTACGACCCGGCTGGACCACCGTCACCGTCAGGGCCGCCTCCCTCAACCATCACGACCTGTGGTCGCTGCGCGGCGTGGGCCTCGGCGAGGAGGCGCTGCCGATGATCCTCGGCTGCGACGCCGCCGGGATCGACGCCGACGGCAACGAGGTCGTCGTGCACTCCGTCATCGGCGAGAGCGGACACGGCGTCGGGCCGCGCGAGAAGCGGTCCATCCTCACCGAGAAGTACCAGGGGACCTTCGCCGAGCAGGTCACCGTCCCGATCTGGAACGTGCTGCCGAAACCGGCCGAGCTGTCGTTCGCCGAGGCCGCGTGCCTGCCGACCGCCTGGCTCACCGCGTACCGGATGCTGTTCACCAACGCCGGTGTTCGGCCCGGCGATTCGGTCCTCGTGCAGGGCGCGGGCGGCGGCGTCGCGACCGCCGCGATCGTCCTCGGCAAGGCGGCCGGCCTGCGGATGTACGCGACGAGCCGCGACGAGGCGAAGCGCGGGCGGGCCGTGGAACTGGGCGCGGTCGACGCGTTCGAGCCGGGCGCGCGGCTGCCGCAGCGGGTGGACGCCGTCATCGAGACGGTCGGCGCGGCCACCTGGTCGCACTCGGTTAAGTCGCTCAAGCCCGGTGGCACGCTGGTGATTTCGGGCGCCACGAGCGGATCGAACCCGGCGTCGGCCGAGCTGACCCGGATCTTCTTCCTTGAGCTGAGGGTCGTCGGCTCGACCATGGGCTCCAAGGACGAGCTGGAGGACCTGCTGTCCTTCTGTGCGGCGACCGGGGTGCGCCCGGTGATCGATGAGGAACTGCCGCTGGACCGGGCGCGCGAGGGCTTCGAGAAGATGGCGGGCGGCGACCTCTTCGGGAAGATCGTGCTGACCGCACCCTGATGACGGGGTGTTGCTGACATGCCGTCAGGCTGGTTGTATCCGGGCATGCCTGGGATACGAGCGGTCGCGGTCGGGGTGTGCTGTGGTGCGATGCTGGCGGCCGGAGGGCCGGGCCCCGCGGCGCACGCACAAGGCGGTCGGGGTGACGGCGGTGAGATCCCGCGGCTCACCGACGACCGCGGGCGCGTCCTCACCCTGCGCGGCTGGAACGTGGAGGACAAGACCAACCGGGGCGACGCGGCGCTGTCGGCCATCACCGAGAAGCACTTCCGTGACATGCGGGGCAAGGGCTTCAACTTCGCCCGCCTGCTGGTCTTCTGGGACGACCTGGAGCCGCGCCGCGGGCACTACGACACGCGCTATCTGCGCAAGATCGAGCGGATCCTGGACTGGGCGCGCACGTACGACATCCAGGTGCTGCTCGACGCGCACCAGGATGTCTTCGGCCCCGCGTTCGGCCACCGCGGCATCCCCGAATGGGCGACCCGCACCGACGGGTTGCCCTTCACGCCGAACCCCGACGACTGGTTCTCCGAGTACTTCCAGCCCGCTGTGCAGCGCGCCTTCACCCACCTCTACGAGGACCAGGACCTGCGGCGCGCCCAGGCGAAGATGTGGCGGACATTGGCCGACCGCTTCTCCGGCCATCCGGCCGTTCTCGGCTACGACTTGATCAATGAACCCATGGGCGAGCTGAGGGAGGGCGAGGATCTGCCGACGGCCGCCCGGCGCATCGAGCGCGATCAGATCACCCCGATGCACAACCGCCTCGCGGACGCGGTCCGCGCCGTCGACCGTGACAACTGGGTCTTCGTCGAGCCGACGCCGATCGTCGGTGAGGGCGTGCCGACCGGGCTCGGGAAGATCAAGGACCCGAAGGTCGTCTACGCCCCGCACTTCTACAACACCGCGATGGAGGCGGGCGCCGACTACGACCCTTCGGCGGGCTGGATCGAGTCCTACGAGGCCGCTGTCACCGCGTATCCGAAGGAGCATCGCGTCCCGGTCGTGGTGGGGGAGTGGGGCCCGCTCAACAACGCCCTGCCCGCCATGGGCCGCTTCTACCGCGACGCGCTCGCCTCGCTGAACCGCTACAGCTCGGGCTGGGCGGGCTATGTGTGGTGCTACGGAGGCGGCTACTGCGCGGTCGACGGCGCCGGCGACTTCCGTACGAACAAGGAGCAGACGGCCTCCCCGTACGCGGCGGCGGTCGCGGGCGCGGTGCGCACGGACACGTACGACCCGGCTTCGGGGGAGTACCGCCTGGTGTACGACGCGGGGCGCCGGGGGTCGCGCACGACCGAGGTGTCCCTGCCGCCGAGCGCGCACGGCTGGCGGATCACGGTCGACGGCCGGGCGTGGGCGTCGGTGCGCAGGGTGACGGCCGGGGAGAGCGCGGTCGTCCGGGTGAGGGCCAGGCCGGGGGCTCTGGTCGGGGTGCGGGTGTCGGTGAACCGTTGATGTCAACCAGGGGTGACGGGTTCGATCTGTCAACGTAAATTGACAGTTATGACCGAGGAGACGCACGGCGCCGGAGCGATGCTGGGCGGGGGAAGGTCGAGGCGCCGGTGGACGGGACACCGGCCGTTCGGGCGCGCCGCGAAGGGCGCCCTGGAGAAGTCGCTCAGGGTCGCGCTGGGGCGCGGCGACCGGTTCATCGGCGACGAGCGTCTGCTGCTGGCGCTGACCACGCAGCCGGGGGTGGTAGCGGACGTACTGGCGGAGTACGGAGTGACGTACGCGAGCGCGGAACAGGCGCTGTTCGGAACGGGCGGGGAGGGCGTGGCGAAGGCCGGGTGAAGTCGCGCCGGGGCTCCGGTGTGGGCGAGGGCGGGATTCGGGGGCGGTGCCGCGTCGGGGCGTCTCCTCGGGTGTCGAACCTTCGGGCAGCGCCGCGTGAGGTTCGCGGCGGTTGCGTTCGACACCCTGCGGGGAGCGCCCCGACACGGCCCCACCCGGCACCGGGGGAAGTCGCCCCGGTGCTCCGGGGGTGCGGAGCTGGTCTGTCCGGTGGAGGCATGGACGCCGGCCCGGCGCACTCAGTGCTCCGAGCCGGCCTTCTCGCCCACCGTCAGCCCTTCGGCCTCCGCAGGATCGCGCCGATGCGGGCCGCCGCCGTCGAGAGGTGGCGGCGGGTCTCGCGCAGCTGGTCCTCGTCGACGCCCCGGTCGCGCGCCGCGTCGCGGATGTCGTCGCGGAAGCGGTCGAGCAGCCGGTCCAAGTCACGGGCCGGGTCGCCGGACGCGTCCTCGTGCGCCCAGTCCGGCTCGGGCGGCTCGGGAACGGCGTCCTTGATGTCCGCCGCGCCCGCAGCCTCCGCCGTGTCCGCCGTGTACGTGCGCTCCGTCTTCGCCTCGGCCCCGGCTGGGGGCTCGCTCTCGGGCCGGGGGCGGCCGAAGAAGCCGAACTCCTTGGTGATCTCGGCCAGTCCCTCCCGTACCCCCGTGGGCCAGTCGCCCCGCGCGAAGTGGTCCTGGACCTGGTCCTGCACCTGCTGCGCGATGCGCTGCATCTGCTCACGCGCCTTGTCCTGCGCCTCCTTGGCCTGGCGGCGGGCCTGCTGTGCGTCCTCGCGGGCGCGGCGGCTCTCGTCCTTGGCGCGGCGCGCCTGCTCCTTCCACTCCTGCTTGGCCTTGCGCAGCTCCTCCTTCGCCAGCTGCCAGGCCTCCTTGTCGCCGAAGGCGTTCTCCCAGCCGCCCGTCGGGGGCTCGGTGTCCTTCTGGCCGTTCGATGTGTGCCGGGTCTCGGTCGCCGCGGCCCGCATCTCGCGGCGCAGGTTGCCCGCCGCGCCCCGTACGTCGTCCCGGATCTCGGAGGCCAGCTCGGAGACCGAATCGCGGATCTCCAGCTCCAGGTCGGCCAGTTCGCCGCCGCGCCCTGCCAGCTCGGCACGGCCCGCGTCCGTGATCGAGTAGACCTTGCGGCCTCCCTCTGTGGCGTGGGTGACCAGGCCCTCCGCCTCCAGCTTGGCGAGGCGCGGATAGACGGTGCCGGCGCTGGGCGCGTACAGCCCCTCGAAGCGCTCCTCAAGCAGCCGGATCACTTCGTAGCCGTGGCGCGGTGCCTCGTCGAGCAACTTGAGGAGGTACAGGCGCAGACGGCCGTGGGCGAAGACGGGAGGCATGTCAGAGCACCTTCTTGTCGGCGGGGGGTGCGGCGTGCGCGTCGAAGGGCTCTTTCTCCGTCGGCGGGCGGCGCAGCAGCGCGATGGATCCCGATACGGTCGCCGCCCTGATCTTGCCGTTGCCGTCACCGAGTGTGCCGGTGATCTTCTTGGTGCCCCATTGACCGCTGACCCGCAGGTCGTCGAAGGCGTTGGAGACGCTGCCGCTCGTGGTGTTCGCCTCCACCCGGGTGTCCGCCGGGCGCGGCAGCCGGATGGCGACCTCGCCGGAGACGGTGGTGAGGCTGATGTCGGTGGGCCGGCCCGAGGAGTCGAGGTCGATGACCATGTCGCCGCTGACCGAGTCGGCCTGTACGGACGCACCGGCGCCCTCGATCACGGTCAGGTCGCCGGAGACCGACTTGAAGTGGAGGTCGCCGGTGACGCCCTGGGTCTCCACGTTGCCCGAGACCGTGTGGGCATGGACGGCGCCGGACAGGCCGACCAGGGTCGTGTCACCGGTGACGCCGCGCACGTCCGTGCGCCCGCTGATCCCGGAGACGACCGCGCCCGCGCCGACCACACCCACCTCGACCGAGGCGCCGACGGGGACGGTGAGGGAGACGACCGCGTTGCGGCTCCAGCTCTTGCGGTCCAGCCACTTCAGGAGGTTCTGCCAGGGCAGGTCCTCGTACGCGACGGTGAGGGTGCCGTCCTGTCGGGTCACGATCAGGGGCGGGCCGTCGATCTCGGAGACCTCCAGGCGGGCCGGGCCCTCGTCGGACCCGACGACGTTCACCGTGCCGTTGACGATGCGGACATTGAGCGCCGTCACCGTGCCCTCGAAGGTGAACTTCTCAGGCTCGGCGACTGCCCGCGTCTGATCTGTCATGGTGCTGACCTCCTCGGTCGGCTCGACGCAACATATCGCGTCTCTTGGGAGACACGATATATCGCGGACCGCCGAAGTCAAGGCGGTAAAGGCGGCTCGGGGGCGAGTGGCCCACTCATACCCTCCCAAGAACGACAAAGTGCCCTAGCGTAAGGGTATGAACGCGACACCCGGAACCGGAACCGTGGGAGCGCTGCTGCTGTGCGGGGCCGACCCCGATGCGGTGCGCCCCGCCGCGCACCTGCTGCGCGAACGGCTGCTGCTGGCCCCGGCGGGCGCGGAGCACGGCCGGTGGAGCGTGCTGGTGCCGGAGGGCAAGCCCTGGCTGGACGGCGGCGAACCGGTCGACGCGGTCGTCGCGGGCTGGGCCGCCGCGCTGGCCGTCGGCGTCACCTGGCCGGTCCTCGGCCTGTGGTGGGACGCCGACCGGGCCGGCTTCACGCTCGCCTCGGGCTTCCGGCGGCCGGTCGGCTACGTATGGCTCGCGGACGGCACCCCGCTCGGCGAGGACGAGGCGATGCGGACCTTCGCGGCCCGGCTCGGGCTCGACCCCGTACTCGACGTACAGGCGCTGGAGCCGCTCACGCTTCCCGATCCCGACGCCGACGGCCGGGCCCGCCTGCTGGGTCTGCTCGCGGTGCTGGTCGGCTCGGGCCTGCACCTGCCGCCCGGCCTCACCCCCGGCGAGCCCGCCGACCGGCTGCGCGAGGCGGTCCGGGTGCGGGCCGGCACGGAGACGGTGGAGTGGTCGGGCTGGCGCGACGCGGTCCGCGCGGAACTCGACGTGGTCGACGCCGGCCCACTGGGCCCCTGGCTCCGAGGCCCGAAGGCCCGCCTGCTCGGCGCGGCCCAACTGGCGGCAGGCGTACCGCTGACGCTGTGGGGCCTGCGGCGACGCGGCGGGGGCTGGGTGGTCGCGGGGACGGTACTGGTGGTCCACGGGGCCCTGGGGCTGCTCTACGACCGGGTGCGCGGGCGGCGGCAGTAGCCCCCGCCGCGGCTCCCCGAACCGGCCGGGGCTCCCCGGACTACTCGTCCGCGTCCTCGTCGTCGTCCAGCCGGGCCAGCCAGGTCGCGAGACGCTCGACCGGGACCTCGAAGTCGGGGTTGAGATCGACGAACGTACGCAGCTGCTCGGTGAGCCACTCGAAGGTGACCTCCTCCTCGCCGCGTCGCTTGGCCAGCTCCTCGATACCGCGGTCGGTGAAGTACAAGGGATGCTCCGGTGGGGTGACGTGGGTGTACCCGGCCAGGTTACGACCTCCCCCGGGTCCCGCCAGGCAGCGGGTGATACCCGGATACGGCCGGGCCCTCCTTCGCGTCCTACGGAAGCGTCCTGGGGACGAACAGCCGTGATCAGGCCTCGAAGACCTCGTTCATCAGCTGCTGCTGCTCCGCCTGGTGACGCTTCGCCGAACCGACCGCCGGGGACGAGCCGTGCGGGCGCGAGATGCGGCGCAGGCGCTCGCCGTGCGGGACGTCCGCGCCGACCGCCAGGTCGAGGTGGTCGATCAGGTTGAGCGCGATGAACGGCCACGCACCCTGGTTCGCCGGCTCCTCCTGCGTCCACAGGTATTTCTCGGCGTTCGGGTACTTGGCGATCTCCTGCTGGAGCTCCTTGCCCGGCAGCGGGTACAGGCGCTCCAGACGGATGATCGCCGTGTCCGTGCTGCCGCGCTTCTGGCGCTCGGCCTCCAGGTCGTAGTAGACCTTGCCGGCGCAGAAGACGACCTTGCGGACGGCGGCCGGGTCGACCGACTCGTCGCCGATCACCGGGCGGAACCCGCCGTTGATGAACTCTTCCGCCTTTGACGCCGCCGCCTTCAGCCGCAGCATCGACTTCGGGGTGAAGACGATGAGCGGCTTGTGGTGCGGGTTGTGGACCTGCCAGCGCAGCAGGTGGAAGTAGTTCGACGGCAGAGTCGGCATGGCGACCGTCATGTTGTTCTGCGCGCACATCTGGAGGAAGCGCTCGGGGCGCGCGGACGAGTGGTCCGGGCCCTGGCCCTCGTGGCCGTGCGGCAGGAGCAGCGTGACGCCGGAGGTCTGGCCCCACTTCTGCTCGGCCGAGGAGATGAACTCGTCGACGACGGTCTGCGCGCCGTTGACGAAGTCACCGAACTGGGCCTCCCACATGACCAGTGACTCGGGCCGGGCGAGCGAGTAGCCGTACTCGAAGCCCATGCACGCGTATTCGGAGAGCAGCGAGTCGTAGACGTTGTAGCGGGCCTGCTCCTCCGAGAGGTAGAGCAGCGGGGTGTAGTCCTCGCCGGTCTCCTGGTCGACGAGCACCGCGTGGCGCTGACCGAAGGTGCCGCGGCGGGTGTCCTGGCCCGACAGGCGGACCGGCACCCCCTCCATCAGCAGTGAGCCGATGGCGAGGGTCTCGCCCATGCCCCAGTCGATCGTGCCGTCCTCCACCGAGGCGGCGCGGCGCTGCATCTGCGGCATCAGGCGCGGGTGCACCTTGACCCGGTCGGGGATGTTGACCTGGGACTCGGCGATCCGCTTGACGACCTCCTGCGAGATCGCGGTGGTGACGTGCACCGGGAACTCGGCCTGGGCGTCCGGGACCGGCGCGGCGGCGGGCTGCGAAGTGGCCTCGCGGACCTCCGCGAAGACCTTCTCCAGCTGACCCTGGAAGTCCTGGAGCGCCTGCTCCGCCTCTTCCAGCGTGATGTCGCCGCGACCGATGAGGGACTCGGTGTAGAGCTTGCGCACCGAGCGCTTCTTGTCGATCAGGGTGTACATCTGCGGGTTGGTGAACTGCGGGTTGTCGCCCTCGTTGTGACCGCGGCGGCGGTAGCAGATGAGGTCGATCACGACGTCCTTGTTGAACACCTGGCGGAACTCGAAGGCCAGCCGCGCGACGCGCACCACGGCCTCCGGGTCGTCGCCGTTCACGTGGAAGATCGGCGCCTCGATCATGCGGGCCACGTCGGTCGCGTACATCGAGGAACGTGATGCCTCGGGGGCGGCGGTGAAGCCGACCTGGTTGTTGATGACGACGTGCACCGTGCCGCCGGTCCGGTAGCCGCGCAGCTGCGACATGTTGAGCGTCTCGGCCACGACGCCCTGGCCCGCGAAGGCCGCGTCGCCGTGCAGGGCGATGGGCAGGACCGTGAAGTCCGTACCGCCCTTGTTGATGACGTCCTGCTTGGCGCGGGCGACACCCTCCAGGACCGGGTCGACGGCCTCCAGGTGCGAGGGGTTGGCGACCAGCGAGACCTTGATCTGCTCACCGTCGAGACCCGTGAAGGTGCCCTCGGCGCCCAGGTGGTACTTCACGTCACCGGAGCCGTGCATCGACTTCGGGTCGAGGTTGCCCTCGAACTCCCGGAAAATCTGCGCGTACGACTTGCCGACGATGTTGGCGAGGATGTTCAGCCGGCCGCGGTGGGCCATGCCGATGACGACCTCGTCCAGACGCGACTCGGCGGCCGAGTCGATCACGGCGTCAAGCAGCGGGACGACGGACTCGCCGCCCTCCAGGGAGAACCGCTTCTGGCCGACGTACTTCGTCTGCAGGAAGGTCTCGAACGCCTCCGCGGCGTTCAGCCTGCGCAGGATGCGCAGCTGCTCCTCGCGCTCGGGCTTGGTGCCCTGGCGCTCGACGCGGTCCTGGATCCACTGGCGCTGCTTCGGGTCCTGGATGTGCATGAACTCGATGCCCGTCGTGCGGCAGTACGAGTCGCGCAGGACGCCGAGGATGTCGCGCAGCTTCATCATCGACTTGCCGCCGAAACCGCCGACGGCGAACTCGCGCTCCAGGTCCCACAGCGTGAGCCCGTGCACATTGATGTCGAGGTCGGGGTGCTTGCGCTGGCGGTACTCCAGCGGGTCGGTGTCGGCCATGACGTGGCCGCGGACCCGGTAGGAGTGGATCAGTTCGAAGACCCGCGCGGCCTTGGTGACGTCGTCGTCGTGCGAGACGTCGATGTCCTTGAGCCAGCGGACCGGCTCGTAGGGGATGCGCAGCGACTCGAAGACGTCGTCGTAGAAGCCGCTCTCGCCGAGGAGCATGTTGGCGAGGATCCGCAGGAACTCGCCGGAGGCGGCGCCCTGGATGACCCGGTGGTCGTACGTCGAGGTCAGCGTCATGACCTTGGCGATGCCCAGCTTGTTCAGGGTGTCCTGCGACGTGCCCTGGAACTCGGCCGGGTAGTCCATCGCGCCGACGCCCAGGATGAGGCCCTGATTGGGCATCAGGCGGGGCACGGAGTGGACGGTGCCGATGCCGCCGGGGTTGGTCAGCGACGCGGTGACGCCGGTGAAGTCCTCCATCGTCAGCTTGTTCGCGCGGGCGCGGCGGACGATGTCCTCGTACGCCTGCCAGAACTCGAAGAAGCTGAGCGTCTCGGCCTTCTTGATGGCCGCGACGACGAGCTGGCGGTCGCCGTTCGGCTTCACCAGGTCGATGGCCAGGCCCAGGTTCACATGCTCGGGCTTGACCAGCGTCGGCTTGCCGTCCTTCTCCATGAACGACTGGTTCATGGCCGGCATGGCCTTGATGGCCTGCACCATCGCGTACCCGATGAGGTGCGTGAAGGAGACCTTCCCGCCCCGGGCGCGCTTGAGGTGGTTGTTGATGACGATGCGGTTGTCGAACAGCAGCTTCACCGGGACGGCGCGCACGGACGTGGCCGTGGGCACCTCCAGCGAGGCGTTCATGTTCTTGGCGACCGCGGCGGCGGGACCGCGCAGCGTGACCAGCTCGGGGCCGGTGGGCGCCTCGGCGGCGGCCTTGTCCGCGACGGGCTTGTCCGCGGGGACCTTCGCCGCTGGAGCGGTCGCGGCGGGCTTGGCGGCTGCCGGAGCAGCGGCGGCGGGCTTGGCGGGCGCCGGTGTTGCTGCCGCGGGCTTCGCCGCAGGGGCGGGCGCGGCCGCGGCGGGCGCGGCCGCAGCAGGTGCGGCCGGCGCGGGTGCGGCCGGCGCGGGTGCGGCCGGCGCGGGTGCGGCCTGGGCCGCGGGGGCCGAGGCGGCGGCCGGGGTGGTGGCCTCGGCCCCGTCGGTGGCAGGCTTCTCCGCCGCGCTGGGGGAGCCTGGCTTGTAGTCGGCGAAGAAGTCCCACCAGGCGCGGTCGACCGAATTCGGGTCCTGGAGGTACTGCTGATAGATCTCGTCGACGAGCCACTCATTGGGACCGAAGGCAGCGGCAGGGTTCTTTCCCTGCCCGTTTTGGTCGGTCGAGATGCTCGAGCTACTGGGGGACTGAGACGACACGGCGTGAACCGCCCTCTTCCGCTTCGCAAGGTGATGGACAGCGGAAATAAAGGCTACGCCTCCCCGGCCGACAGGTGCAGGCCGGGCGGGCATCCGTCGCGTAAGTCACATTGCAGTGCTGGTTTCGGCGCGTGGATTGGCGGGAAACGAGCATGGTTCCGCTGTGGTCCGGATAGGCCGGACCGTGGCTACGGCCCACTGGGCCGTACCCCCCTGTGGATGACACGCAGAACGTGGCCTTCCGGTTCGAACCCTACGTCAACTGGTCGGCCGCGGGCTTCCCGGAAGGGTGACCTGGATCCGGCAGCCCCGAGCGGATTCGGCCACTCCGATGCGCCCGCCGTGCAGATCCACCGCCCAGCGGGCGATGGCGAGGCCCAGACCCGTACCGCCGTCACTGCCCGGACCGTGCGGGGACGGCGAGCTGCCGCGGTTGAAGCGCTCGAAGACCCGGTGCCATTCGGACTCCGGGATTCCAGGGCCCTCGTCCAGCACCTCCAGGTCCAGACTCTCCGGCTGCGGTCCGCGCCTGGCCCGGATCGTGACCCGGCCGTGCGGCGGGGAGTGCTTGACGGCGTTGTCCAGGAGGTTGGCGACGACCTGGTGCAACCGCTCCGCGTCCGCGTGCGCGGTCAGCTCGGGCGGCGAGACGTCCAGGTGCAGATGGACGTCGCTGCGCGTGTGGCTGCCCGAGCCCGACGCCAGACCGCGCTGGGAGGCAAGTACGTTCGCCTCCTTGAGCACGCCCGAGAGGTACGGCCAGACCTCGAAGCGCCGCGCCTTCAGCGGTACGACGCCGTTGTCGAGGCGCGACAGGTCCAGCAGGGTCTCCACGAGCCGACCGAGGCGCTCCGTCTGCTTCAGTGCCGTACGCATCGTCTCCGGATCCGCCGCGGACACCCCGTCCACGACGTTCTCCAGCACGGCTCTCAGCCCCGCGATGGGGGTTCTCAGCTCGTGCGAGACATTGGCGACCAGCTCCTTGCGGTGCCGGTCCACGGCCTCCAGATCGTCCGCCATGCGGTTGATCGTGGCGGCGAGGTCGCCCAGCTCGTCGCGGCGCCCGGCGCCGCGCACCCGCCGCGTGTAGTCGCCGTGCGCGATGGACCGGGCCACCGTCGTCATGTCGTCGAGCGGCGACGTCAGGCTGTGCGCCACGAACTGGGTGATCAGCATCGAGGCGATCACCGAGAAGACCGTGATGAAGCGCAGCTCCGTCTTGGTGCGCAGCGCCACCAGGATCAGGCCGGTGGTGATGAAGACCGAGACGACCACCAGTGTGCCGAGCTTGGTCTTGATCGAGAAGGGCCGCAGCCCGTTCCCCTGCCGTGTCATGCGGGCGGAGTCTCCAGTGCGTACCCCACACCGTGCACGGTACGGATCCGCTCCGCGCCGATCTTCCGGCGCAGTGCCTTGATGTGGCTGTCGACGGTCCTGGTGCCCGACGCGTCCGCCCAGTCCCACACCTCGGCGAGCAGCTGTTCGCGCGAGAGCACGGCCCGCGGCGTGTTCGCCAGGCACACGAGCAGATCGAACTCGGTGGGCGTCAGGTGTACATCCTCACCGCGGACCCGGACCCTGCGCTGCGCGTGGTCGATCTCGAGTTCGCCGAGGCGCAGGATTCCGGTGCGCGGAGTCGATGCGGCGAGGGTCGCCCGCTCCACCCGGCGCAGCAGTACGTGCACCCGGGCCGCCAGCTCGCGCATGGAGAACGGCTTGGTCATGTAGTCGTCCGCGCCGACCCCGAGGCCGACCAGCATGTCGGTCTCGTCGTCGCGGGCCGTCAGCATCAGGACCGGCACTGGGCGCTGCGCCTGGACGCGACGGCAGACCTCAAGGCCGTCGAAGCCCGGCAGCATGATGTCGAGAACCATCAGATCGGGTTGCCATGCCTCGGCCGCGTCCACGGCCGCAGGGCCGTCGACTGCCGTCTGGACCTGAAAGCCCTCGGCACGCAGCCGCGCGGCAATGGCGTCGACGATCGTGGCATCGTCCTCGACGACCAGCACCCGGCGCTGAGCGCCGGGAGTGGCCGCGAGGCCGTTGTGGCTGGTGTGTGTCTGCTCCATCGCCCGCCCCTGGGAGTTCTCCGGCTAGATCCCGTGTGTAGGGCAGCAGCGTAGAGGCAGTGAAGGCATCCCGGCTACGCAGGGCGAACGGCAAGACGGACCACGTCAGGCACGCCCCGGGCAACTGGGATCTCTTCGGCCCTAACCAAGTTGAATCCGGCATTCCGCATCGAGTCCTCGAAGAGGGCGGACGGCCGCGCCGACCAGACCGCGAGGATGTCCCCTGGCCTCAACAGCCCCATGCGTCCCGCGAGTCCCAGCGGAGAGTGGAGAGCGTCGTTGTCGTCGGTCACGGTCCAGTCCGGCCCGTTGTCGATGTCCAGGCGGAGCGCGTCGTGTGTGCCGCGGTTTGTATCGAAGGGCGAAGCGGGGCGGACAATCCGGCTTTTGCGTACGTAATCCACAAGGGCGGTGTGAATGATGTCGCACCGGGAATCGCCGAGCGCCACCCCCGAGATCCTGCTCAGCGGCCCTGCGCGATGCCGGTCGAGGACGGCCTGCTCCCGCTCGACCACCACGATCCGCCCCCACCGGGACTGCACGGCGGCCCGCGCCAACGAGAAGCCGACACCCAGCCGCCGATGAGCGGCGCGGGGGCCGGCCGGTCGGCGGGAAGCGCGTCGAGGGCGGCATCGAGCAGGCGCCGCTCGGAGCGCCCGTCGGAAGTGCCCGTCAGGAAGCACCCGTTGGCGATGATCTCGTGGCGCTCCCCGCGCTCCCGCGGAACAACCTCGCCGTACGGCCCCTCGCTCCGGTCGAGGGTGACGGGTGGCGCGCTTTCGGGCACGGCCGCCATCCTCGCGGCTCGATTTCAAGCCTGTACGGCGATGGAGAAGATCGCGACATTGACTTGAATCCGCCCCCGGACCCGCTGCTCGGGCGCCCGGCTCGTACGCCTACGCACGGCGAGGCGTGAAGGTTGCCTCATGTGATGTACGGCACAGGCGGGGCAGGAGCTGATCGTCGAGGGTGAGCGTTGTCCGTAGGTAACGACCTCGGGGGCAATGGAGCGTGGATCAGCGAGCGTCGTCGACCGACGACAACGCCGGAGGCGGAGTCGCAGGGCGTCGGGAGCCCGCGCGCCATCGCCCCCGAGGTCGTGAGACCCGTTAGGGCCGCGGAAGAGACACGATGGCGGAAGGGGCCCCACCCAGTGCGGAGCGCAGCGCCGACCGGGAACAGGACGGTGCGTTCCGACGTCCTGCTGGTAGGCATCCCCGGACAGCGGACGGCGCCCGCGCCCGCCTCCGTATCCGCGCCCGCCGCCGGGCGGCGGCGGTCCTGGCGCCGCTGGCGGCTCCTTCCCACCCCCGTCGGCACCCCCTTCACGTTCTCCTACGCGCTGGTCCTGATCGCCACCTCGCTGTTCGCCGAGTACGCCGACCCGGCGACCGTCTCGGACGCGCTGCGGGGGTCCAGCACCGATGTCGCGCACCTCACCGAGAGCCCGTTGCTCGTCCTGGTGGCCAGCGCCCTGTGGGTCGCCGGTGGCCTCGCGTCGCCGTATGCCGTCGGGTTCGTCTTCGTCCTCACCGCGCTGGAGCGCCGCGTCGGCGGTCTGCGATCGGCGGGGGTGTTCCTGCTCGGGCATGTGGTGGCGACGCTCGCCACCGAGGTCCCGGTCGGGCTTTCGGTGCTGGTGGGGCATCTGCCGGACAGTTCGCTGCACCGGTTCGACTACGGCATCAGCTTCGGCCTGATGGCGAGTGTCGGCGCCCTGGCGGGGCTGCTGACGCCGTGGGTGCGGTGGGCCGTCCTGGCCGGTGTCGGAGCGATGCTGCTCCAGGACCTCCTGGCGTTCACGGACCCGCTGACGAACTGGGGCCATCCACTGGCCCTGCTGCTCGGTGTGGCGTTCTGGCCGCTGGTACGACGCCGGGCCCGCGTTCCCGACTGACACGCTGACCGCGCGCGGCGAAGCCGCCGTCGGGGGCGACGACGAGGACGCGGATGACGCCGCCGCGCGTCCAGGACCTGAGTGTGTAGTCGGCGGGAGTCTCGGCGCTCGACGGGCTCAGGGTGTTCGTCGTCAGCCAGCCGGGACCGTCGGATACCCACCCCGGGCCGAGCCACGGCGCGACGATCTCCGGCTCCAGGAAGATCTTGAGGCAGGCGGCCGGGGCGGCGTACGCCTCGGCGAGCTTGCGGACCGTCGCCCCGTCGGCGTCGGTCATGACATGCCGGGTGGCGTGGTGCGGGGGCCGACGTCGACCGTGAGGCCCCAGGGCCGGGGCAGGGGATCCGCCGTGCCCCGGGACACGACCCAGCCGTCGAACCAGGTGCGGACGATATCGGCGGTGGTGTGGCCCCGGACATGCCGCACTCCCGATTGTTTGGTAATGGCTAGTTATAGATATCAGCCCTTACGTGCGCTGCTTGGGGAGTCGCCTCTGCGACCACCGTGTCCTGATCGCTCAGAGCGAACGCACGCTCGGGAACATTCGGCCGCTCCCCAGCATTGAGTCGGCATAGCTCAACTTCACTGCCCAAGGGGAGATCATGGCATCGACGTCCAATCCACTCACCCTGCCCGTGCTGCCGCTCGACGACGAGGTCGTGCTGCCCGGAATGGTGGTGCCCCTGGACCTGTCCGAACCTGACGTACGCGCCGCGGTGGAGGCCGCACAGGCCGCCGCCCGTTCCAGTGGCAACAAGCCGCAGGTGCTCCTCGTTCCTCGAATCGACGGCACGTACGCGGGGACCGGTGTCCTCGGCAGAGTCGAGCAGGTCGGCCGTCTCTCCGACGGCGATCCCGGCGCCCTCATCCGGGGCGTCGACCGTGTGCGGGTCGGCGCGGGAACGACCGGACCCGGCGTGGCCCTGTGGGTCGAGGGCAACCGCGTCGAGGAGAGCGTCCCGGACCCCCTGCCCGGTTCCGTCACCGAGCTGATCACCGAGTACAAGGCGCTCGCCACCAGCTGGCTGAAGAAGCGCGGCGCCTGGCAGGTCGTGGACCGCGTCCAGCAGATCGAGGGCGTCTCCGCGCTCGCCGACAACTCCGGCTACTCGCCCTTCCTCACCACCACCCAGAAGGTGGAGCTGCTGGAGACCGCCGACCCGGTGGTCCGCCTCAAGCTCGCCGTGAAGTGGCTGAGCGAGCACCTCGCCGAGCAGGACGTCGCCGAGTCCATCGCCAAGGACGTGCAGGAGGGCGTGGACAAGCAGCAGCGCGAGTTCCTGCTGCGCCGCCAGCTCGACGCCGTACGCAAGGAACTGCGCGAGATCAACGGTCAGGATGGCGAGGACGAGTCCGACGACTACCGGACGCGTGTCGAGGCCGCCGACCTCCCCGAGAACGTCCGTGAGGCCGCCCTCAAGGAGGTCGACAAGCTGGAGCGTTCCTCGGACCAGTCGCCCGAGGGCTCCTGGATCCGCACCTGGCTCGACACCGTCCTCGAACTGCCGTGGACCGAGCGGACCGAGGATCAGTACGACGTCCAGGGCGCCAAGGCGATCCTCGACGCGGAGCACGCGGGCCTGGACGACGTGAAGGAGCGCATCACCGAGTACCTCGCGGTGCGCAAGCGCCGGGCCGACCGCGGCCTCGGCGTTGTCGGGGGCCGTCGCGGCGGCGCGGTGCTGGCCCTGGTCGGCCCGCCCGGCGTCGGCAAGACCTCACTGGGCGAGTCCGTCGCGCACGCGATGGGGCGTAAGTTCGTCCGGGTCGCGCTCGGCGGCGTACGCGACGAGGCGGAGATCCGCGGACACCGGCGTACGTACGTCGGCGCTCTCCCGGGACGTATCGTCCGCGCCATCAAGGAGGCCGGTTCGATGAACCCGGTCATCCTCCTCGACGAGATCGACAAGGTCGGCTCCGACTACCGCGGCGACCCGGCCGCGGCCCTGCTCGAAGTCCTGGACCCGGCGCAGAACCACACCTTCCGCGACCACTACCTCGAAGTCGAACTCGACCTGTCCGACGTCGTCTTCCTCGCCACGGCCAACGTCGTCGAAGCCATCCCGGAGGCCCTGCTCGACCGCATGGAGCTGGTCAGGCTCGACGGCTACACGGAGGACGAGAAGGTCGTCATCGCCCGCGACCACCTGCTCCCGCGCCAGCTGGAGCGCGCGGGCCTGGAGCCCGGCGAGGTCACCCTCGACGACTCCGCGCTGCGCAAGCTGGCGGGGGAGTACACCCGGGAGGCGGGTGTACGCAACCTGGAGCGCTCGGTGGCACGGCTGCTGCGCAAGGTCGCGGCGCAGCACGAACTCGGCGAGCGGGAACTCCCGTTCACGATCGCCGACGAGCACCTGCGGGGGCTCATCGGCAGGCCGCACCACGTCCCGGAGTCCGCCCAGGACCCGGCGGAGCGCCGCACGGCGGTCCCCGGCGTGGCCACGGGCCTCGCGGTGACGGGCGCGGGCGGCGACGTGCTGTTCGTCGAGGCGTCCCTCGCGGACGAGGAGACGGGCGCCGCGGGGTTGACCCTGACCGGCCAACTGGGCGACGTCATGAAGGAGTCCGCGCAGATCGCGCTCTCCTTCCTGCGCTCGCACGGCGCCGAACTGGAGCTGCCGGTCGCGGACTTGAAGGACCGGGGCGTGCACATCCACTTCCCGGCGGGTGGCATCCCCAAGGACGGCCCGAGCGCGGGCATCACCATGACGTCGGCGCTGGCTTCGCTCCTTTCTGGCCGCCCGGTCCGTACGGACGTGGCGATGACGGGCGAGGTCTCCCTGACCGGCCGCGTCCTACCGATCGGCGGCCTGAAGCAGAAGCTGCTGGCCGCGCACCGGGCGGGCATCACCACGGTGGTGATCCCCAAGCGGAACGAGGCGGACCTGGACGACGTACCGGCGGAGATCCTGGACAAGCTGGAGGTCCACCCGGTGACGGATGTCCGCCAGGTCCTGGAGATCGCGCTGGCCCCGGCGGGGACGGAGATCAAGGTCCGGGTCGCGGCGTAGGGGCGTAGGGCGTGACATGTGTGTGCCGAGGGACCCGGACGGGGTTTCCTCGGCACACACATGTCCGGCTCCTCGTCTTCCGTCCCCACCTCAGCCCTGCCCGTACCTCGCGGCCACGGCATGGAACGCCTCCTTGGGCTCCCAGCGCGTCTCTCCTCGGGCCCCGCTCGGCGTTGCCTCCGGCATCTCGTCGAGCATGCGCACCACGCCGTACGACGACGCGTCCAGCTCGCCCACCTTGCCGAACCCGGCAAAGGTGAACCAGAGCGCGGTGTCCACGCCTTCCTCCTCGAAGACATCCAAGAGGTCGTTGAAGTAACGGACTTGCTCACCCTCGTCCGCAACCACACCCTCCGGCACCTGCCAGGCCATGCCACCGCGCTCGGCCGCGCCCCGGTACGCGCACGTCCCGTACTCGATCACAGCGACGGGCTTGCCGTGCTTGAAGTGCTCGCGGATCTCGGCGCGGAACGTCTCGGTGTTGTACGCGGCCCGGTACGCGTCGACGCCGACGAGGTCGAACGGCCCCCAGTCGATGAACTCCCAGGGCCCGGCGACGTAAGTGATCCGGCCGCCGAAATGTTCCCGTACGACGGCGGCAGCCTCACGAAGGAACCCGTTGAGCCGCTCCAGCACGGGCCCGAGCGACCTCCACCAGTCCATGTCGGCGCCGGCCATGGCGCCCAGGCGATCCCCGTACGTCGCACCGGGAATGAACCCGTTCCCGAAGCTGCTGATCTCGCACCCGGCAACGAATACGACCTCGGCCCCGCCCACCCGTACCGCTTCGGCCCGCTGCGCGCAGTCCGCGAAGAACGGCAGCATCTCCTCGGCTGATAGGTCCACCGGGAAGGGCGCGAACCAGACCTCAAGCCCAACCCCGGCCGCGACCTCCGCGGCGACACTCAGCCGCGGCGGTTACGACCTCGGGGGTAATAGGGCGTGGATCAGCGAGTGGCGTCACGCGGCTTCGCGTCCAAGGCGGAGGAGGGAGGCGACGCGGAGCGTCGTCGACCGACGACAACGCCGGAGGCGGAGTCGCAGGGCGTCGGGAGCCCGCGCGCCATTGCCCCGGGGGTCGTTAGTGGTTCGAAGCGGCGGCGGGGTGTGCTGGTGCGGACGTTGCGGGCGACGTTTCGCGGAATCTCCTCCTCGCGTACCGCATGCTGCAAGGCGGACTCGAGTGCGGAGCGCACGTAGGCCCAGGGGCAGCGGCGAAAGCTGCTTGGAGCAGTACTTTGCGGACGTTTTTGGCGGTGAGCTTGGCGAGCGCTCTTCCGCGCGGGCTGTGCGCCGCGTCACGGCGCGGTGGGGCCGTACACCGTTTCTGCGGCGCGTGACCTCGGCGTGCTGCGCATCGTACCGACCGGACCCCCGGCGCCCGTGCGCCGGGGGTCCTTCGCGCCCCGGGCCACGGAAGGGGGTCTGGGTACCGCCGCTGGTCCACGCCTGCGAAATACTGGCCGCGCTGCGGCAACGGCCGTCGCTGAAGGAAACTTTCACGATGGGGAAAGCTCGCGATGAGTGCTGACGTGCACGGAAGTGGGGGAGTGGGCGGCCGCCGGGCTCCGGAGGGGGAGGCCGGCAGCGGTGGTGTGGACCACGAATTCCTGTCCCTGGAGCGGGAGCTGGCGGTGTTCCTGCGCCGGGCCCGCGCCGCGTCCGGCGACATGGCCCGCGAGGTCCATCCCGAGCTGGAGCCCGCCGCGTACGGGCTGCTCGTACGCCTCGACGAGGCCGACCGGCAGCGGGCCACCGAGCTGGCCGCCTGGTTCGGCGTCGGCAAGGCGACCATGAGCCGGCAGCTGCGCGCGATGGAGGACCTCGGCCTGGTGACCCGCGAGCCCGACCCGGCCGATGGGCGGGCCTCGCTCGTGGCGCTGACCGACGGGGGGCGCGAGCGCTTCCGCCGGGTACGGGACGCACGCCGAGCGCGGTACGTACGCAAGCTCGCCGACTGGGACCGCCTGGAGGTCGCCGAACTCGCCCGGCTGTTGCATCAGTTGAACAGCCGGGCCGAGAGCTGACGGCGGGGCCGGGCCCTTCGGACGGCCGGGGCGAGGGTGACTGCGGCCACCGGGGAGAGGGGCAACCCCCGCACGGCCGCCGGACCCGGAGCTGAGCCCCGCACGGCCGCCGGGCGCGGCCGGACCGGCAGGCGGCGGTCACTCAGAGCTCCGCGTAGACCACTGCCGCGTCGTCGTGCTTCTTTCCGCGACGCACGACGCCCGGCTCGGCCGCCGCGTCCTCCAGGGCCCGTACGCGGTCGATCAGGCCCTGCGGGCCCTCCTTGCGCAGCAGGCCCAGGCAGTCGGCCCAGTCGCCCTCGCCGAAGGTCTCGACCCAGCGGCCCGCGCCGTCGCTGAGCGCCGCCACCGTACGCACCTGCTCACGCGGTCCCGCCCCCGCCACGGCGCGCGCCGCGACCTCGGGATCGGCCGCCGCGGTGAAGAAGCCGCCCGGCGCGTTGCGCAGGGCGTCGGTCGCGGCGTGCGAGGCGAGCACCTCGGGCGGGACCAGGTCGAGCCGGTCGTCGAGCACCGCGCGGACCGTGCCGTCCGGGGACTCCAGAAGCAGCGCCGAATCGGACAGCACCAGATGTTCGACCTGGTCCGCACCCCAGCGCGCCATGACCACCGTCGCCTGAGGCGTGCGTGAGTGAGAAAGATCACAGGTGTGACGATGGGCGTCCGAGGTGCGCCGGATCGCCTCCGCGAGGATCTCACGGAGGGTCAAATCCCGTCGAGAAGCGGACAAGTGGTGCAGTGCGCCACCGAGCCGTGCGGTGAACCACGGGACCGAATGCACGCAACCGTCGTCGCCCGCCGGGGGTGTCACCCCGTCCAGCAGTACGAGGGCCCCGCCCTGACCGGCGGCGGGCAGGGCGACAGCGACCCAGTCCTCATTGGGGCGTTCGGGATCGCCGGGGGCCGTGGCAAGTTCGATGCGCATGGATCCAGTTTGCGGGA
This sequence comes from Streptomyces sp. H27-C3, assembly GCF_030063415.1. GTDB lineage: Bacteria > Actinomycetota > Actinomycetes > Streptomycetales > Streptomycetaceae > Streptomyces. Next base: position 124,759 of record NZ_JASITA010000009.1, read on the forward strand.
GGCCGGGCGAGGGGCCGGGCGGCGGGCCCGACGTCACCCGCGCGGCCCCGGTCGGCTCGTACCGGCAGCCCGAGGGGTGAATATCGCCCGGAATGAGGGGCTCCGGGAAGCTGCGGGGGCGCATCTTGCCAAAGCCTGCGCGGAAGTTCCAACCGGCGCCCCGCGCGGCCGTTGAGCGGGACTGTTCGAGACTTGTTCGCCAACTCCGGAGTGCTGTTCACTCGTTCGGGTGGCGGAGTGGTTGATGCGCGCCTCCCTCCCAAAAGCACTGGAATGGTCTGAAGCCGTTCCTGGGTGGGGGCGCTCTCTTGTGTGACCAGGCGTCACCTCGGCCACATGGGCAAGACGAGTCGAGCAAGATTGCGAGCACCGGTGCAGAAGAAGCGGCCTCGGGGCGTTAGCGGTAATGGCGAGCGGACCGAACGCACCGTACGGGTACGCAGTCGGCTTGTTGCCGGCGTGGCCGTCGTCGGCGTCACCGTCCTCGCGGCCGGTGCGCCCGCCATTTTCCATGCCTCCTCCGAACTCTCGGAGTCCCAGAGCCTGGTCACCCTCGCCGAGCTGAACCGGCAGGCCGTCACCCTCGCCCACTCCCTCTCCGACGAGCGCGACGACGTCACCGCGTACATCGCGGCCGGGCGCGAAGAGGCTGACGCGGACCAAGGCGACCCGGACCAGGGGGACGAGGGCTCAGGCGCGGGCGCAGGGGCGGAATCCGGCGCGAACAAGTCCGCCAAGGCCCTCTCGTCCAGCCGCAGCGCGCGCGTCGACCGGCAGCTGGACGAGATAGAGGCCGCGGCCCCCGCCTCGCTGCGCCGCGACCTCGCCCGCATCCCCGGCATTCGCAGGGACGCCCTCACCGGTGAAGGCACCGCGCTGGAGGCCCACAAGGCGTACACCGAGGCGATCCAGAAGCTGCAGGACCTCGCCGAGGAACTCGCCGACAGGACGCCGCCGCGCGCCGCCGAGGCGACCCGCGCGCCCTCCGCGCTCGGCCAGGCCGTCGAGCAGGCCGCAGCCACCCGGGGGCTGCTGATCGCCGCGCTGTCCGTGCCACGCGAGAACACCGGCAGCCGCGTCGACCCCATCACCGGGCTCCTGGTGCCGATACAGGAGAGCAAGACCTCCGAGAGCGCCCGTACCCGCAACGCGCTGAGCGCCGCGGCTCAGCAGTCGCGGGTACGTGAACTCGCCGCCCTCGCCGACTTCGACCAGGCCGCGGGGCCCAAGTCCCGGCAGTCGCTCAAGACCACGGTCACCGGCAGCGAGGTCAGGACGGCCGAGCAGTACCTGGCCCGCCTCACCGACCAGCCCCAGCTCTCCAACTCGGAGCTCGGCACCGACCGTCGCAAGGCGGAGGCCGCGCTGTCGGCCCGTATCGACCTGATGCGCGGCGTCGAGTCCTCGCTCGGCTCGGCGCAGGTCCAGCGGCTGGAACTGCTGCGCGACGACGACGTCACCGCGCTGGAGATCCGGATCGCGCTGGCCGGGCTCCTCATGATCATCGCGGTCGGCGTCAGCACGGCCGTCGCCCGTACGCTCACCCAGCCGCTGGCCGTACTGCGGCTCGGTGCGGCCCGGCTGGCCGCTGAGCCCGAGCCGGCGAGCGCCGAAGCCGGGGAGGCCGCCGGCCCCGAGGCCGTCGAGCCGATCCGCTTCACCGGGCGCAACGACGAGTTCGCCCAGGTCGTACGGTCCCTCAACACGCTGCACGCCAGGCTGGCCGAGACCGGCGCCCGCGCCGAGAAGCTCGCCGCCGACCGCACGCACCTGATCGGCCAGCGCGAGAGCCTCGCCGCCGACCGCACCGCACTCCAGGGGCAGGCGGCCGAGGCCGCCGCACAGCTGGAGCGGCTGCGGCACACCGTCCACTCCACCTTCGTCAACCTCTCGCTGCGCACGCTGGGCGTCGTCGAGCGCCAACTGGGCGTCATCGAGGGCCTGGAGGAGCGCGAGCAGGACCCCGAGCGGCTCTCGACCCTCTTCAAGCTCGACCACATGGCGACCGTGATGCGCCGCCACGGCGAGAACCTGCTGGTCCTGGCCGGTACGGAACAGGGACCCGGCCATGCGGGCCCGGTGCCGCTCGTCGATGTACTGCGCGCCGCCGTCAGCGAGATCGAGCGGTACGAGCGGGTGGCGATCCAGTCGCTGCCGCCGCACTCCCACGTCGCGGGCTTCGCGGCGAACGACCTGAGCCACCTCCTCGCGGAGCTCCTGGAGAACGCCACGTCCTTCTCGCCGCCGGACTCCAAGGTCCAGTTCTCCGGCTGGCTGCTGGAGAACGGCGAGGTCATGCTCTCCGTCCAGGACGAGGGCATCGGCATGCCGGAGGCCCGGATCGCCGAGCTGAACGCGCGCCTCACCGAACCGACTTCGTACGAGCCCGGGGAAGGCACCGACGGCGGGATCGGCCTGCACGTGGCCGCGCTGCTGGCCGCGCGGCACGGCGTACAGGTACGGCTGCGGGAGCAGAAGCAGGGCGGGGTCGCCGCTGTGGTCGTACTGCCCGGTGCGCTGCTCCCCACCGCACCGTCGGTGGCCGCGCCGCCGAGCGTGACGGTCGCGGGGGACGCGCCGGCGCTGAACCTGCCGGGCTCGGTCGCGGAGGCGAACTCCAACGCACTGCCGGGGCGTTCGGCGACGCCGGGCACTCCGGCGGCGCCCGAGGCCGTGGACGAGGACCCGCTGGTCACAGCGGCGGAGCGGACGCTCCGCGAGGTGGCGGCGGTGCGACTGGCCGAGGAGGGGAGCGTGACCGACTCCGCTCCGGTGCGCCAGGGCTCGGATACGACGGACGCGCCGAAGTCGTCCGAGATCGACCCGGGTCCCGAGCCGGTGCACGAGAACACGGACCTTGAGCTGGATGCCCGCACCCGGGGCGAGCGTGCCGCGGCGGCGGCCTTCGATCCGTACGCCATCGGGCCCGACACGCACGAGCGTGTCCGTGACGGAAACGTCCCGCAGGACGAGCCATTGGCCGACGAAGGCCCGGCTGATGACCCGCTGGCCGATGAGCCGCTGATCGACGAACCGACCTGGACCATGCGGCTCCCGAAGGTGCCCACCGAGGCCGCTGAGGCCGCTGAGCCCGCCGTGCCGACGGTGATCGAGAGCACGCCCGCGGAGCCTCACTCCGCGGGCTTCGAGGCCGAAGTACCCTCGTCCGCATCTGCCTCTGCGTCTGCGTCCGTACAGGAATCGGCCACGGATACGGATGCAGGCGCTGACGCGTCCGCCCCCACCCCGTGGGAGCGGGTCACCGACAAGGGGCTTCCCAAGCGGACCCCCAAGGTGCTCCAGTCCGGCGCCGCGGAGCCCGCGGCCCGCACCGGCAGCGTCGACGCGGACGCCCTGCGGCGGCGTCTCGGTGGCTTCCAGCAGGGTGCCAACGAGGGCCGGCGCGACGTAGAAGCAGAGATCTCAAGCAGTTCAACCAACGGGGACCGTACTGAGACCGAGGGGGACACCGTTGAGGAGGCCCGTAGTTGACTGCATCGAGCACATTCGGACTGAGCAGCGAAGCCCGTAATCTCCACTGGCTGTTGAGCAATCTCGTGGAGGAGGTGCCGGGTCTCCTCTCGGTCGCCGTCGTGTCCTCCGACGGGCTGCTGCTCCTGTCCTCGGACCCGGAGCGGGCCGTCGGCCCTGCCGCCGCGTTCGCCCGGCAGGACGGCCCCAAGGGGTCGAGCGCGGACCTGGCCACCATCGTCTCCGGCCTCGCCAGCCTCACCCAGGGCGCCGCGAAGCTGATGGACGGCGGGGGCGTCAAGCAGACGATGATCTCGATGGCCGACGGCAGCGTATTCGTCATGTCGATCAGTGACGGCTCGCTGCTCGGCGTCCATGCCACGCCCGACTGCGACATGAGCGTCGTGGCGTACCACATGGCGCTCTTCGTCGGCCGCGCCGGTCACGTCCTCACCCCCGAACTCCGCAGCGAGCTGCGCAAATCGATGGAGAGCGCCCTGTGACGACGTCACACACCGTCAAACTCCCGGTACGGGGCGAGGGCCGTCGGCCCGCCCGCGTACGCCCGTACTCGCTCACCGGCGGCCGTACCCGCTTCACGCACGTGCTGCTCGTCGAGACCTTCGTGGCCGCACTCGAAGGGCCCGAGGACCGGCGCGAGCTCACCGGCGGCGGCCTGCAGCGCGTCATGCCGGAGATGCGGGCCATCGTCGAGCTGTGCCGCCGGATGCGCACCGTCGCGGAGATCTCCGCGCTGCTGAAGATGCCGCTCGGCGTGGTGCGCGTGCTGCTCAGCGACTTGGCCGACCAAGGAAAGATCCGTGTGTACGGGACCGGGCACGGCACCGGCCAGCCCGACCGCGCGCTGCTAGAAAGGGTGATGAGTGGACTCCGTCGTCTCTGACGTCCCTGCCGTCTCCGAGACACCGTCCATACCGGTGCAGCCGCTGCCGCCCCAGGCGGAGGACGGCGCCCGGGACTGGCAGACCGACCGCACCCGGGCCCCCATCGCCACGAAGATCGTGGTCGCGGGCGGCTTCGGCGTCGGCAAGACCACCTTCGTCAAGGCGGTCTCCGAGATCACCCCGCTGGAGACCGAGGCGGTGATGACCACCGCCGGCGAGGAGATCGACGACCTCTCCGCGACGCCGGACAAGCTCACCACCACCGTCGCGATGGACTTCGGCCGCGTCACCCTGGCCGACGATCTCGTGCTGTACGTCTTCGGGACGCCGGGTCAGCAGCGCTTCTGGTTCATGTGGGACGACCTGGTACGGGGTGCGATAGGCGCCGTCGTCATGGCGGACACACGGCGGCTCTCGGACTGCTTCCCCGCCCTCGACTACTTCGAGAGCTGCGGGCTGCCGTACATCGTCGCTGTGAACCATTTCGAAGGCACACCGGGGTACGAGGTCGACGACGTGCGGGAGGCCCTGACGGTGCCGTCGCACATACCGGTGGTGATCATGGACGCGCGCAACCGGATCAAGGTCGTCGAGTCACTGCTGGCCCTGGTCGGCCACGCGCTTGCCGCCAGCCCCGAGTAACCACCCGCCATTCGCGAAACGCAGTACGCAAAACGCAGTACGTCACACGCAGCAGGTCACACGTAACGGAGAACCCGCCATGCGGAAGATACTCATAGTCGGAGCCGGCCAGTCCGGGCTTCAGCTCGCCCTCGGGCTCCAGTCCCGCGGGTACGAGGTCACCCTGATGTCCAACCGCACGGCGGACGAGATCAGGACCGGCCGGGTCATGTCGACGCAGTGCATGTTCGACACCGCGCTCCAGCACGAGCGCGACCTCCAGATCAACTTCTGGGAGTCGCAGGCCCCCCTCATAGAGGGCGTCGGCGTCTCGGTGGCCGCGCCGGACTCCTCGCGTGCCGTCGACTGGGTCGGCAAGCTGGACGGTTACGCCCAGTCCGTGGACCAGCGCGTGAAGATGGCGGGCTGGATGGACACGTTCGCGCAGCGCGGCGGACAGTTGGTCATCCACGGCGCGGCCGTTTCCGACCTGGACTTCTTCTCCCGTACGTACGACCTGGTCATGGTGTCGGCGGGCAAGGGCGAGCTGGTCTCCATGTTCGGTCGGGACGCGTCGCGTTCCCCGTACGACGCTCCGCAGCGCGCACTCGCCGTGGCGTACGTGCACGGGCTCGGCCCGCGCCCGGAGCACCCGGAGTTCGACGCGGTGCGCTGCAACCTGGTGCCGGGGGTCGGCGAGCTGTTCGTGATGCCCACCCTCACCACGTCGGGCCGGGCTGACATTCTCTTCTGGGAGGGCGTCCCCGGCGGCCCCGTCGACGCGTTCAAGGGCGTCAAGAACCCCTCGGAGCACCTCGCGCTCACGCTGGAGCTCATGGAACAGTTCCTCCCGTGGGAGTACGCGCGCGCCACGAAGGTCGAACTGACCGATGCCAACGGGACACTGGCCGGCCGGTACGCCCCGACGGTCCGCAACCCCGTCGGCCGGCTGCCGGGCGGCGGCCTGGTGCTCGGCGTCGCCGATGTGGTGGTCGCGAACGACCCGGTCACCGGGCAGGGCTCCAACTCGGCTGCCAAGTGCGCCGCGTCGTACCTCGACTCGATCGTCTCGCACGGGGACGGCGCGTTCGACGAGTCCTGGATGCAGACCACGTTCGACCGCTACTGGGACAAGGCCCAGCACGTCACCAAGTGGACGAACGCCATGCTGGGCGTTCCGCCGGAGCACGTGCTGAACCTGATCGGCGCGGCGGGCCAGTTGCCGCCGGTCGCGGACCGCTTCGCGAACGGCTTCAACGACCCCTCGGACTTCGAGAACTTCTTCTACGAGCCGGACAGGACGAACGCGTACCTGAAGGAGGCGACGGAGGCCTTGACCCCCCGTTCCTGACTGATGGCTATCGGGCGGGCCCAGGTCACTTGGGCCCGCCCGGCTCATTTCAGCCGGTCCGGCAGGCCACGCGCGCCCGGGCCGCTTCGGGAATCCCCGCGTGCCTGGCCCACCCCGTCCCTCTCAGCCCGTCCGGCGTTCGAGGGTCGGGGTCCGGGGCGGAGCCCCGTCACGTGGCGGCAGCCGCACCATGTCAGCAGCGGGAAGGGGCGGGTAGGGGAATGTCACGCCCCCGGCGCCCCCACCTCCCCGTACCCCGCGTCAGACCCGCCACCGACGGCTTCCCGAGGCAGCGCCGGCGGCGCATAGGCGCCCGCGTCGAGCGACTTCATCAGCGGATCCGGCCGCACCGCGCCGAGCAGTGGATTCGACGCGATCGGCGAGACCTTGACGCGCGTATCCGGCCGCGGGGCCTGCACCACCATCCCCTTGCCGAGGTAGATCGCCACATGAGTGGCCTTGGGGAAGTAGATCACCAGGTCCCCCGGCCGCAGCGCCCGCAACGACACCTTCGGCAGCTGCCGCCACTGCTCCTGACTGGTCCGCGGAATGGTGCGCCCCGCATGCGCCCACGCCTGCGAGGTGAGCCCCGAGCAGTCGAAGGACGCAGGCCCCTCCGCGCCCCACACATACGGCTTGCCGAGCTGCCGTACGGCGTACTCCACCGCCTCGCCGCCCTGCTTGGACGGTGGCCTGGCCGTCGCCGCCGCGCTGCCCAGCGCGCCCGAGGTGACCAGCTCCCGCTGCGCCGCACCCGTGCTCCGCGTCTCCAGCACCGCCAGGTCCGCGAGTTGGTCCTCGGTCAGCGAGGCGAGCAGCGCCTCGACCTTCTTGAGCCGCACGCCCACCGCGTCGCGCTGTTCCTTCTGCTTCTTGGCGAGTGCCTGCTGCACGCCGAGCGCGCGGCGCTCGGTCCGCGCCAGCTCGACGGCCCGCTTCTCGCCGCTCTCCAACCGGGAGATCGTCGCGGCCCGGTCGTCGGCCGCCCGCTGGAGCACATGCCCCTGGTGCAGGGCGTACTGCGGGTCCTTGGCCAGCAACAGCCGTAGATAGGGCGAGAGTTCGGTGCGCCCCTGGTACTGCTCGCGCGCCAGCCGGCCCGCCGTGCCCCGGCTCCCGGCCAGGGTGAACCGGAGCTTGGACAGTCCCGAGGTCACCTTCTTGACCTCGCGCCGCTGCTCCTTGACCGCCTGGTCGGTCGCCTTGTACGTCTCGCCGGCCTCCTCGGCCTGCTGGTACAGCCGCCGGAGTTCCGTCAGCAACTCGGCGACGCTCCTGGACCCGTCGAGCGGGTCGGACCGGTCCGCGGTGTCGGACGCGGCGGGAGCGGCGGGCACACCGAAGGCGTCGGAAGCGGCGGAAGGGCCGGGCGCATCGCCGACACCCGGTCCATCGGATACGCCAGGCACATCAGACTCACCCGGCGCATCGGACCCACCCGGTACGTCCTCACCCGGCACCACTTCCCCCGGCACACCGGGCACCGGCTCCAGGGGGGCCGCGACCGCGACGGTCGCGGCGGGCACCACCGCGAACACCGTGGCCGCCGCCAGCGCCACCGTCCGTACGGACTGGGAGAGCCTTCCTGGCACGTCATCACCTCCGGTTGCGGGCCGGACAGTCCGGCTCACGGCGATGATGCGCCGACGATGACGGGGTGACCTGGTGAGTGGGCGGGTTGGGGCAACCAGGTCACCCGTCGAGGGGGAAGGCGCCGCACCTCCGGCGCGCCTCCCCGCTCAGAACGCGGGGCGTGCAGTCACCCCGCCGCCCCGACCGCCTCAGTCGACTTCGAGCGCGTAGTACGTGCGGTCGCGCCAGACCACGGCGAGCCCGCTCCCCGCGGCCAGCGCCCGGTAGGCGGGCGCGACCTTGTCCTTGCCGTCGTCCGGCTTGCGGACCCCCGCGTCCTGGAACTTCCACAGCCGCCCGCCGTCCTCCGCGGAGAACGCCGTGACCTGGGTGGATTCGACCGCGAGCGCGGTGCTGCCGGTCGTGGACAGCACAACACGCGGTCTTTCGCGCGGCCCGACGCCCTCCGTCGACCGCTTCCACAGGGTGGCGCCGGTCGCCGCGTTCACGGCGTACACGTCGTGGAAGGAGTTCGCCGCGTACAGCGTGCTGTCCCGCAGTGTTCCCTTGGCGAACGCGTGCGGGGCCGTACCGCCCAGCTGCCACTTCCGCTTCCCGGTGCGGGTGTCGTAGGCGTGCAGATCGTCGCCCACGGACGCGTACAGCAGGTCCGAGGAACCGGCGCCCATGACCGTACTGTCCGGCTTGAGCGGCCCGACGGGCCTGCTCCACAACCGCTTGCCGCTCTTGCGGTCGAAGAGCATGAAGGCGGCCTTGTTCTTGGCCTTCTTCTTCTGCTTGGGGGTGAGGGACTCGGTGTCCTGGCGCACGAGGATGCCCTCGGGGCGGACGGCGACCGCGTCGTAGCGCGGGCCGTTGGCTTTGTGCTCGTGCGGTACGGGCGTGCGCCACAGCTCCTCGCGCGCCGCCATGTCGTACGCGAACAGGTAGGCCCGTTCGCGGGGCTTCTTGCCGGTCGTCTTCCTGGTGAGCCCGGTGAACCAGACGACGGGCCCGTCGGAGGCGGCCACGTTCGAGATCCGCAGGCGGTCACCCTTCACCAGGGCCTCGGCGTAGCGGACCCGGTGCCCGACCTTGCCGTCCTTCGCCGAGAGCCACAGGAACTCGCTGTCGGTCACGACCAGGCACAGCTCGTCGTCGACGGCCACCGGCAGGTGGATCGCGGAGGCGTCCGGCTGCTCCCACAGCTGCCGGCCGGTGCGCAGATCCACGCCGACCGTCTGCTTGCCGCCGGGTACGAACAGCACGCGGTCCCGCCAGATCATGGCGCCCGGTGTGCCGGGCGGCTCCGACACGGGGTGCTGGTAGGCCCAGCGCGGCGCCTGATAGAGGCCGGGCAACGGCCGCTTGCTGGGCGTCGGCGGCCTGGGGGCGGGCCTGGGAGTGGGCGCGGGGTCGTCCGAGGCGAAGGCCATCACGCCGCCCCCACCGAGGACCAGCCCCGCTGCGCCCGCCACGACCCCGGTGAGCAGGGACCGGCGGTCCACGCCACCGGATCGGCCCGGTCCGCCCGCGCCTGCGCCCGCGGCTGGGGCCGGGCGCGGGGCCGGGCGCGGGGCCGGGGGAAGCGCGGGAGGCAGGACGGGCCGCTCGGGCCGGATGTAGGCGGGCGCGGCCACCTGCGCGGGGGCGGGCGCGGGCTCCTCGGCAGCGCGTACCAACGGCAGCGTCTGATGCGACACCGGCGCTTGCGCCGGAACCCGCCCGGCGTCCTGCGCCTGCGCCGGGGTCTGCGCCGACACCTGGTCCTGGGCGGGCACTTGGTCCTGGGCGGGCACCTGGTCTTGAGTCGGCGCCTCGATCCGGGCCGGTACCTCGATCCGGGCCGGTACCTCGATCCGGGCCGGCGCCTGAACTGCCACCGCGGCCACCGCCCGCCGGTCCTCCGGCGCTTCCCCCGCCTCCGGCGCTTCACCCGCCTCCGGCGCGGACGCCCGGGAGGCCTGCTCCGCGAGTGCCGTCACCAGCGGTTCGGGGAGCCAGCCGTCGCGTGCGAGCGCCGCGGCGCCTTCCAGGGCCAGCTCGGCCGCCACCGAGCCCGGGGTGGGCCGGGCGGCCGGGTCCTTCACCAGGCAGCGGCCGATCAGTTCCCGCAACTCCTCGGGTACGCGGCCGAGTTCGGGATCGGCATGCGCGATGCGTTCGGCGGCCGTCGCGTCAGGGCCCGCCGAGAACGGGGTCGCGCCGGTTGCCGCGTACGCCAGCAGCAGCCCCAGCACGAAGAGGTCGGATGCGGGGCCGGGCTCTTGGCCGGCCAGCTGCTCCGGGGTGAGGTAACCGAGCCGTACGGACAGTTGCCCGCCGGGCCCGGCCGCGGCCTGCGCCGCCGCACCCAGCGCCCCGAAGGCGGTCAGGCGCGGCCCGTCGGAGGCCAGCAGCACGGTGTCGGCGGCGAGGCCGTGCAGTACGGCGCCCGTGGCATGCACCCGCGACAGGGTCTCGGCGAGAGCGGCGCCCAGTATGCGCACCGACCGCTCGGGCAGCGGCCCGGCCAGCGTGATGGCCTCGCCCAGGGTCAGCGCGGGCACGTACCCGCTCGCCGTCCACAGCTCGGGCCCGTCGTTACGGCACTCCAGCGGCGCCTGCACCCAGCCCCCGGCCAGCCGCTCCGCGGTCCGTGCCTCCGCGGCGAAACGCCGCCGGAACGCGGCCACCCCGGCCAGTTCCGGCCGCGCGACGGCCACCACGACGGTGGAGCCGTCCGGGCCGTGGGCCAGGTACTGCACGGCGCTCGCGGTCTCACGCAGGCGCAACAGTGCGGCGTACGGACCGATTTGGCGTGGATCGTCCTGACGCAGCGCTTCCAAGGCGCACCCCCCGTGGTCCGTGCCGGGGTCGCTCAGTCGGCCACATCGGCCACAACCGGCACAGCGGCCGATCTTATGTGCTGCTGTCGGGCTTCGACCAGGGCCACTTCAGCTCACGCCGCCCACGTCCGTCCGGCGCGTACTCGTACTTCCAGCCCCGCTGGAGCCCCAGCCGCTTGGAGTACCCGGCGGGGACCCGCAGATACGCGTACACGGTCGGCGCTCCACCCGCGTCGTCCGGCACGGGCACCTCGTACCACTTCGGCGGCTGCCCGGTCGGCCCCACAAGGACCGGCAGCACCCGCCCGTCCAGGGGGCCGCCCACGAAGGGCGTGTTCTCGCTTCTCACCCGGCCAGTCTCCCAGGCCGACGGGCCGGGAGCCCGCAGCCCTCCCCGTTCAGAGCAGGTGGGCGGCCTCGGCGACGACCGGCAGCACCCGGCGGGCCAATACCCCGGCCGAACCGTCCGGGGTCTCCAGGGCCAGGGCCGCCCGGGTCGCCACGGCCGTCTGCTCGTCGGTGGCGGCCGTCACGGTGAGCAGCGCGACGAAATGGTCGACCAGCCAGTCGCGCAGCTCGGCGACCGGCGGCTGCTTCTCCTCGTCGAGCCAGATCAGGGAGGCGGCCTCGACGGCCGATATCCAGGTTCGGACCATCATCCGCAGCCTCGGGCCCGCCGTCCCGGCCAGCCCGAGGTGGGTCAGGACCTGCTCGGCGGCGGACCGGCGGACCCCGTCGACCGTCGCGGTCGTGCGGGACGTCTCTGCGACGCTGCCGCCCTGGAGCAACGCGCTGAAGCCCGTGTCGTGTTCGTCGACGAACGTCAGATAGCGGTCCAGGGCGCGGGCGAGCCGCCGGGTCAGCGGCCCGGTCTGCGGCTCGGCGAAACAGAGCTTCAGCTCGTCGGCGGCGGAGCCGAGCGCGGCTTCGTACAACTGCTGCTTGCCGCCCGGGAAGTACCTGTATATGAGCGGCCGTGAGACCCCGGCCACCTCGGCCACCTCGTCGAGCGAGACCTCTTCGGGCGCCCGGTGGGCGAACAGGGACAGGGCGGCGACGAGGAGTTGGGAGCGGCGCTCCGCAACGCCGAGCCTGCGGTACGCGGGGGTGGGGGTCGCTGCCGTGGTCATGTCCGCAGCGTATCCCCGCGTGCCGCCGGCTCCCCGGGCGGTCGCACGGGCGTGTGTGTGAGCAACTGCCGCTGCGCCTAGACGAGTAGCCCCGAGCTCTTCCACAGCTTGCGTCCGACCCCCTGGAGTACGCCGATGTCGTCGAGGAAGTCGGTCAGCCGCCTGGCGCCGTTCTGCATGACCTCCGCGCGGTGGCCGCTCGCCTTGACCTGTGCGATCGCCTGGCGGCGGTCGAGCCCGACGTTCTCGTACACCTTCGGGTTCACGAAACACGTGGAGAAGACGCGGGCCGCCTCTCCGCAGCTCACCCGGGTGAGCTCGCGCTCCCAGAGCGGCGCGGACACCATCTGGCGGCGCAACTCCTCACGGGCGTACCGCACATGGCGGGCCTCCTCCACCACATGGATGCGTGTGACACCGCGCACCAGCGTCTGGACGCGCTCGTCCGGGAAGGTCAGCCGCTGCATCCAGTCGAGAATTTCCTCGCCGAGCAGCGTCGCCGCGAACGAACCCGGCGTCGTCGAGACGGTCTTCAGGACGCGCGCGAGGTTGTGATAGAGCCTGGGGACCGGGTAGTTGGGCGCTCCACCCTTCTCGATCATCTTCCCGAACATGATCGAGTGGCGGCACTCGTCCGCGATCTCGGTGAGCGCGTAGCGCACGTGGTTGCTGGTCACGGGCTTGTCGTAGATGTGCCTGACCAGCAGCTGCATCAGGATGATCTCGAACCAGATTCCGAGCGAGGCGAGCGAGGCGGCCTCGTGCCTGGCCAGGTCCATGCGCTGGTCCTCGGACATCTTGTGCCAGAGCGGGGTGTCGTACAGCGAAACGAGCTCCGGCGGCCAGAACCATTTGCCTTCCTCGACCGGTGCCTCCCAGTCGAGTTCGGTGTCGGGGTCGAAGGAGTGCTTGGCGGACGACTCCAGCAGGCGCTCGGCGACCTGCTCACGGTCCTTGAGGAGGCCGAGCGCGTCCCTGAGTGTGTCGTGATCGGTCACTGTCGTCATGGCTGGGCACCTCACGGGTGGGTGTTACCGGCGGTCACACTTGTGTTCCTTTCTTATGAGACCGCTTGTCAGCAAGCTCGTCAATCCCTCGCGCACGACTTGTTGACCGCCCGTCTACCAACGTGTGAGTCTGCCAACTGTCCGTCCTGATAAGGGATTCCGTCCTGGTAAGGGATATTGGGACAAGAGGCGAAGGAGTCGTCAGTGTCGACGCACGAGCTCTACACCAAGCCCCCGTCGGACCCGCATTGGCAGGTGCCGGCCTCCGGCGCAGCCCGCTTCAGCTGGGAGTACGACGAGGGTCGCGCCCGTCTGCTCGCCCTCTACCAGAAGGGCAAGGACAAGCAGTGGGACGGCGCCACCCGCATCGACTGGAGCCTGGAGGTCGACCCGTACGACCCGCTCGGCACCCCCGACGAGGCCCTCAGCCTCTACGGCAGCCGGCACTGGGCGAAGATGACGGAGCGCGACAAGGGAGACCTGCGGCGGCACTACGCCTCCTGGCAGTTCAGCCAGTTCCTGCACGGTGAGCAGGGCGCGATGGTGTGCGCGGCGCGGATCGTGGAGTCCGTCCCCGATCTGGACGCGAAGCTCTACTCCGCGACCCAGACCATGGACGAGGCCAGGCATGCGGAGATCTACAGCCGCTTCCTGCACGAGAAGGTCGGGATGCTCTACCCGATCAACGACAACCTTCAGTCGCTGCTCGGCGACACCCTGCGCGACTCCCGCTGGGACATGCCGTACCTCGGTATGCAGGTTCTCATCGAGGGCCTGGCGCTCGCCGCCTTCGGCATGATCCGGGACACCACGGACAAGCCGCTGCCCAAGCAGATCCTCGCGTACATCATGCAGGACGAGGCCCGGCATGTGGCCTTCGGGCGGATGGCGCTGCGCGACTACTACAAGCAGCTGTCGGACGCCGAGCTGAAGGAGCGCGAGGAGTTCGTCATCGAGGGCTGCTACCTGATGCGCGACCGGCTGCGCGGCATCGAGGTCCTGGAGAACTTCGGCATTCCCAAGAAGGAGGCCGAGGAGCTCTCCGAGCAGTCCGAATTCCTGCACCTCTTCCGCAAGTTGCTGTTCAGCCGCATCGTGCCGTGCGTCAAGGACATAGGCCTGTGGGGCGAGCGGCTCCAGAAGGCCTACCTCGACATGGGCGTCTTCGACATGGGCGACTCCAACCTCGATCGCCTGATGAGCGAGGACGAGGAGATCGCGGAAAAGCTCGATCAGGAGCGTTTCGAGGCGGAGGAGCACGACCGGCTCGCCGAGATCGACCAGGCGATCGCCGACGGCGCGACGGAGGAGGCCGGGGTCCAGATCTTCCCCTGAGACGGCGCGGCGGAGGAGGAGGCGCAGGTCTCCAGCTGACCGGGCCCGTCGGATGCTCGGGTGTCGGATGCGCGGGTATTCGATGTACGTCCGGACGCCGGCGCGGCACGATGGCACTCATGACGACGACCGCGAACACCCGGGCCGCCCGCCGCAGCCTCGAAGGCCTCGCCCTCGGAGACGCCTTCGGCGAGCGCTGGTTCCCCCCCCTTCCGTGACAGGGGGACGGTGTACGACGAGATCGTGGCGCGCCGGGTCCCCGAGGAGCCGCACTGGCCCTGGACCGACGACACGGCGATGGCGCGCGGCATCATGCGGGTGCTCGACGAACACGGCGAGATCCGGCAGACCCCGCTCGCCAGGTCGCTCTCCCTGATCTTCATGGCCGACCAGGCGCGCGGCTACGGCAGCGGCATGCACGAACTGCTGCCGCAGCTCATGGAGGACGCGTCGGCCTGGCCCGAGCTCACCCGGCGGCTCTTCGGCGGGGAGGGCAGCCTCGGCAACGGCGCGGCGATGCGGGTGGCGCCGCTGGGGGCATGGTTCTCCGCCGATCTCGAACGCGTCGTGGAGCAGGCCGTGTTGTCCGCCCAAGTCACCCATGCCCACCCGCAGGGCATCGCGGGCGCGGTGGCCGTCGCCGTGGCCGCGGCCTTCTCGGTGCGCGGCGAGCTCTCGCTGCCTGCCGTGGCGGAACGCACCCCCGAAGGCCCGGTCCGTGACGGCCTGCTGCGCGCCGCGACCGTCCCGCTGGACGCCGAGCCCCGGCAGGCGGCCGAGGTGCTCGGCAGCGGGAGTCGCATCCGGGCCGACGACACGGTGCCGTTCGCGCTCTGGACGGCGACGCGGCACCCGGACAACCTGGAGGCTGCGCTGTGGTCCACGGCGGAGGGGCTGGGGGACGTGGATACGACCTGTGCGATCACCGGCGGGATCGTCGCTGCCCGTACGGGAGTCGGGGCCATGCCCGAGGTGTGGCTGGAGCGGCGGGAGTCGCTCGTGTGACGGCCGCGGGGTAACGACCTCGGGGGCAATGGAGCGTGGATCAGCGAGCGGCGTCGACCGACGACAACGCCGGAGGCGGAGTCGCAGGGCGTCGGGAGCCGCGCGCTATTGCCCCCGAGGTCGTAAGGGTGAAGTAAGTTTCGCTCATGACCATGCCGCCGCCTCAGCAGCCCTCAGGCCCGTACGGACCCTCGCAGCCGCCGAATCCGAACCCGAACCCGACTCCGAACCCGTACGCGCAGCAGCCCTACCCGCCCCAGCAGTTCCCCCAGCAGCAGCCGTACCCGGGGCACCCGGGACAGCAGGGCCGGCCCTACCCGGGCCAGGGCGCCTGGCAGCAGCCGCCGATGGGCCCGCCCCCGGCCAGGAGCCGGACCGGCAAGGTGCTCGGCATCATCGCGGTCGTGCTGGTGGTGGTCGTGGGCGGGCTCGTATTCGCCGTGTACAAGCTGGTCGGCAGTGGCAGTGGCAGCGGGGGTAGTTTCCCCGCCGCCGAGTACAAGCTCACCGTGCCGCCGACCCTGCTCGACGGCCGGTACAAGCTCGCCCAGGACATGTCGCAGACCGAGGGCAAGAAGGTCGTCGAGGGCAGCTACGACCCGGACATCCGTGACCCGAAGGCCGCGGTCGCCCAGTACAGCGCCGGTTCGCCGCTCGCGCCGAGTGTGGTGGTCGTCTCCGGCATGTACGGGCAGTTCAAGGCTCCCGACGAGGCACGCGGCAAGATGCTGGACGGCGCCGCGAAGGGCAACGGCGCCACCGTGGTCGTACCGGCCAAGGAGATCACCCCGGCCGGCTCCGACGTGACGCTGAGCTGCCAGGTGCTGACCACGACGCAGAACGGCGTCACCGTCACCCTGCCGATGTGCGCCTGGGCCGACGGGAACACGGGCGCGTCCGTCGCCGAGGTCACCCCCGAGACCTCCAAGCAGGACCCCGCTTCCGTCGACCTCGCCAAGGTCGCCGAGACCACCGTCAAGGTGCGCGACGAGGTACGGAAGCCGATCGGCTGATCACGCCGCGGGAGGCGGTCAGTCCTCCAGCGCCGCCTCCATCACCGCCCGCGCGATCGGCGCCGCGCTGCCGCCGCCGCTGATGTCGGCGCGATCGGCCGACGCGTCCTCGACGACAACCGCGACCGCGACCGTCGGCCGGCCGTCGCCGTCCTTCTGCGCCCAGGAGATGAACCAGGCATACGGCGTACCGGAGTTGTCGATGCCGTGCTGCGAAGTGCCGGTCTTGCCGCCGACGGTGACCCCCGGGATAGCGGCGTTGGTGCCCGTGCCGCTCTCCACGACGTCGACCATCATGCGCTGGAGTGCCATGGCGGTGCCCGGCTCCATGGCCTGGTGCAGGGAGTCCGTACCGGACTGCGAGACAACATCACCGTCCGACGCTGTCGTCTTGTCGACCAGGTAGGGGGAGTTGAGGTCGCCGTCGTTGGCGACCGCCGCCGCCACCATCGCCATCTGGAGCGGCGTGGCCGTGGTGTCGTACTGACCGATGGAGGACAGCGCGAGCTGGTCGTCGCTCATGCGGGTGTCGAAGTTACTGGCGGCCACCCCCGAGGGGATCTTGAGGCTGGTGCTGTTGAAGCCGAACTCCCGCACCGTGTCGAGCATTCCCGCCAGCCCCACTCGCACCCCCAGATTCGCCATCACCGTGTTGCAGGAGACCCGGATGGCGTCGGCGAGCGACGCGTTGGCGCAGCCGCTCGCCTCGTTGGGGAGCGTGGTGCTCGTGCCGGGCAGGACATACGGATCGGGTGTCTTCGTGGCGGCGTCGGGATCCTCCACGACACCCGAGTCCAGCGCGGCCGCCGCCGTCACGATCTTGAAGGTGGAGCCCGGCGGGTAGGTCTGCCGGATCGCCCGGTTGAGCATCGGTTGACTCGACGCACCGGTCAGCCGCGCCCAGGCGTCCGTGACCGGCGGCCCGGTCCCGGCGAGCTGCTGGGGATCATACGAAGGGCTGCTGACCAGGCCGAGGATTTTGCCGGTCGACGGCTCGATCGCGGCGACCGCGCCCTTCTTGCCGCCGAGACCCTCGTACGCGGCCCGTTGGACGGCGCCCTTGATGGTGGTGACAGCGTTGCCGCCGGGCTGCTGGGAGCGGGTGATCTCGTTCCAGAAGGGCAGCGGGGCGAGCATCGGGTCGGTGCCGGAGAGGATGTCGTCCTCGGCGTTTTCGATGAAGGTCGTGCCGTACGTCTGGGAGGCGTACCCGGTGACCGGCGCGTACAGCGGGCCGTGCGGATAGGTCCGCTCGAACCGCAGCTGCTCACCGGTGTCCCGGGAGCCGGTGACCGGCTTGCCGTCGACCAGGATGTTGCCGCGCTTCTCGTCGTAACGGGCAATGGTCTGGCGGCGGTTGGCGGGATTGTGGTCGAGCGAGTCGGCCTCGAACACCTGGATACGGGCGGCGTTCAGCAGCAGCGCCACGAGCAGCACCAGACAGAAGCCGGCCGCCCGCCGGATGTAGCGGATCACTGTTCGTCCTCCACGATCGGCGCGATCTCTCCGGTCTCCACGGTCGAGGGGTGCGGGCTGCGGGCCGAGTCGCTGACCCGAATCAGCAGCGCCACGATGATCCAGTTGGTGACCACGGAGGAACCTCCCTGCGCGAGGAACGGCAGGGCCATGCCGGTGAGCGGGATCAGCCCCATCACCCCGCCTGCGATGACGAAGACCTGGAGCGCCAGGATCGAGGCGAGGCCGATCGCGAGGAGCCGGCCGAAGGGGTCGCGCAGGGCCAGGCCCGCCCGGTAGCCGCGCGCCACCAGGAGTGCGTACAGCATGAAGATCGCGGTGAGCCCGACGAGGCCCAGCTCCTCGCCCGCCGTCGCCAGGATGAAATCGGACTTGGCGGCGAAGCCGATGAGGATGGAGTGGCCGACACCGAGACCGGCGCCCAGCATGCCGCCTGCGGCGAACGCGAAGAGCGACTGGGCGAGCTGGCCGGGACCCTCGCCCGCGTCGATGGAGGCGAAGGGATGCAGCCAGTCCTCGACGCGGCTGTTGACATGAGGTTCCAGCGAGCCGACCACGAAGGCGCCGACGGCCGCGAGGATCAGGCCCACCGCGATCCAGCCGGTGCGGCCGGTCGCGACGTACAGCATGATCACGAAGAGCCCGAAGAACAGCAGCGAGGTGCCGAGGTCGCGTTCCAGGACGAGTACGCAGACGCTGATCAGCCAGATCGCCACGATCGGGCCCAGCACGCGACCGGTGGGCAGCTGGAGCTTCCAGAACTTGCGGCCGGTGTACGCGAGGGCGTTGCGGTTGGCGGCGAGGTAGGCGGCGAAGAAGACCGCGAGCAGGATCTTCGCGAACTCGCCTGGCTGGAAGGAGAATCCGCCCAACCGGATCCAGATCTTCGCGCCGTTCACGGCGGGGAAGAAGATCGGCACGATCATCAGGACCAGGGCCGCGGCGACGGACAGATACGCGTACCGCTGGAGGATGCGGTGGTCGCGCAGCGCGATCACCACACCGATGAAGAGCGCGACGCCGATGGTGGACCAGACGAGCTGAGTGGGGGCGGCGTCGTCCTGTGGGGTCTCCAGGTCCAGGCGGTAGATCAGCACCAGGCCGAGGCCGTTGAGGAGGACAGCGATGGGCAGGAGCAGCGGGTCCGCATAAGGAGCACGGAAGCGTACGGCCAGATGGGCGAGGAGGGCGAGGACGCCGAGGCCCGCGCCGTAGCCGATCGCGTCGGGCGGTACCGCGTTGCTCTTGGCGAGGCCGACGTGGAGGTAGCCGTACACGGAGATGAGGACGGCGGCGACGAGGAGCGACAGCTCGACGCCGCGACGCCTGGGGAGGCGTACGTCGGGCGGGGGAGCATCCGCCGTCGTTGCGGTCATGCTCGGCAACGTAGCAAGCGGCCGGGGTGTATGGCCGTATATGTCACCTGGTGCCGAGCGCCGCGTGGGGATGGCCCGAAGCCCCGAGGGGCCCGCCGCACTGCGGGCGGGACCTCTCGGGGCGTGGGGTGTGCGGAAGTGCGCGACCGCTACGAGCGGTTCAGCACCAGCGCGGGGCCGGGCCGATGTTCGCGATGTACTCGGCCGACGCCCAGGCCCAGGTGCCGTTGGTGAGCAGGTACCAGCGGCTGTTGCCGTTCACGTGCTGGCCGGTGGTCTTGCAGAAGATGTGGACTATCGCGCCGTGCGGCTTCTTGCCGATGATCCTGCTGCCGCGGGTGGGCCTGTCCCTCAGGAGCAGCCCGGACTTCGCGGTCACCCGCCCCTTGTACGTCTTGTGCGACGCGGCGTTCTCGGTCTGCGGCCCGGCGGGGTCTTCCGCGACGGCGAGCGCGGGGCCCGCTGCGGTGAGGACGGCGACGGCGCCGGTGGCGGCGTACAGGCCGAGCCTGCGGAGCGTCTTCGGGCGGGTCTGCACTGGCATGCTGCCTCCTGGGGAGGGGGGAGGGCCTTCGCCGGGGCGAAGGGCGGCGGAGAATCACCGTCCACGTAACCGGCTCTCGGCTCGCCCGCTTCACACTAGGTTCGTCACTTATTGATCGCAAAGCGAGCGAAGCATCACTCTGCGTAGATATTTACCGGTGCGTCGGACTCCGGGGCCTCGGGGAGGGTCAGTGTCGCGACGGCCCCGCCGTCCGGCGCGTTGCTGAACGTCAGCCGGGCGTGGATCGCGCCCGCCTGCCCCACGGCGATCGTCAGCCCCAGGCCGTGCCCCTTGGCCCCGGCGCGCGGCTCGGTCCTGAACCGCTGCGGCCCGTGTGCCAGCAGGTATTCCGGATAGCCCGCACCGTGGTCCCGCACCGTCACCACCGGGCCGTCGACGGTCACGACGACCGGCGCGCGGCCGTGCTTGTGGGCGTTGACGAGCAGATTGCCCAACACCCGCTCCAGCCGCCGCCGGTCGGTCTCCACATACGCGTCCCGCATGATCGCCAGCTCCGTCCGCGGCTCCGCGTGCTGCGGCTCTCCCGCGCCGGAAGCCGACGCCTCCGCCGCCGCCCCCGAACCGCGCACCATGCGCACCACGCGTTCCGCCAACGGCCCCAGCCGGTGCAGGTCAGGTTGGATCTTCTCGCTGCCCGCGTCGAGCCGGGAGATCTCCAGCAGATCCTCCGTCAGTAGCCGCATCGCGCGCACCCGGTCCTGGACGAGGTGAGTGGGGCGGCCGGGCGGCAGCAGCTCGGCCGCCGCGTGCAGACCGGTCAGCGGCGTGCGCAGCTCGTGCGCCACGTCGGCGGTGAAGCGCTGCTCGCTCAGCAGCTTGCCCTGGAGGGTGGAGGCCATGGTGTCCAGCGCCCCGGAAACCGTGGCCACCTCGTCCTGAGGGCGTGAAGAACCCTTTGTGCGTGGGTCGTTGACCCGGGCGTCGAGATCGCCCGCGCTGATCCTGCGGGCCACCGTGGCGGTCTGGTGCAGACGGCGCGTGACCCGGGTGACCCCGAAGACCCCGATGAGCAGGGTGACGGCGATGGCGAGGACGGAGGAGCCGACGATCGCCCGGTCCAGGCCCGTGATGGTCCTGACGCTCTGGCTGTAGTCGATCGTGGCCGCGATGGCCCGGTCGTCGGCGGGGCCCGCCGCCCACATGGTGGGCCGGCCGTAGTGATCGGTGACCACCGTGCCGTGTCGGCCGGTCAGCGCGAGGGCGCGCAGCGAGGCCGGCAGCGCCGCCGGGTCTATGCCGGAGCCGGGCGGCAGCGGATCGCCTGCCTCGTACGCCCGCGTCGCGTCCTCCAGCTTGGTCAGCGCCTTCTCGCGGGCCTGGCCGACCGTCTGGTGCGTCACCGAAACGTGCACCAGCGCGCCGAGCAGCGCCGCGAGGGCGCAGCACATCACGGCGATGAAGGCCGCGGCCTTCCAGGTGAGCCGGGCGGTCCAGGCGGGCACCCGGAACCTGCGCGCGCTCATGAACCACTCGCCGACGGCTCCGGGGCCGATGCCGACGACGACTCCGGGGCCGATGCCGGCGACGACTCCGGGGGAGATGCCGGCGACGGACCTGGGGGCGGCGCGCCGGCCCCGCCCGGCCTGTCCGGCGTCCTGGGTCCGCCGGGCCCGTCCGGTCTGTTGTGCTTGTCCTGGGCGACGCGCAGGAACTCGTCATGGGTGGGGAACATCGCGCGCTGCCGGTCGTCCCACGACCAGGCCGTCCGGTACTCGTATCCGGGGATGCCGGAGGTGGCCCGGATGAGCACGTCCCGGCCCGCCAGCTCCACGCTGATCACCGAGTCGGAGCTGGACATGATCCGGGTCAGCCTGCCCTTTTCCGCCATGTAGACGCGTACGACCAGCTGGTTCTCCGGCATCCTGATGCCGACGATCAGATCGTCCGAGCCCTCGCCCGTCAGATCCCGGTAGTACGACGTGAGCACCGGGCAGGACGTGGGCTTCTCGTCGCACCTGCCCAGCTGCCGCACGGTCTCGTCGTAGAGCCCGTCGGTGCCGCTGTACTCGCCCGGATGCGCCCTGACCTCGGCCTGGACGACGGCGACCGGCTTCACCCGGTGGACATCGCTGTCCGGCACCTCGACGCCGGGGACGGATGCCCTGTTCCCCTCGTCGAGGCCGTACGGGTCCGAGGTGGCCGGCGGCAGCTTCGGCCAGAGGCGGGTGGGGCCGACCGCGGTGGGCGTGGCGCCCGCGCTCGTGAGCTCGCCCGCGTCGCCGCAGGCGGACAGGGCAAGCAGCGCGGCGGCCGCGGCCAGGGGCAGCAGGGCGCCGCGTGCCGTGCGGTGCGTGCTCAAGGCTCCCCTCTCCGCCCTGTCCGGGCTGTGCCGTCCGCGTCTGTGTTGTGCCGTCCGCCGCGGGTGATGAGGCGGAGCTCGAGGCGATTCGTCGCACCGTAAACCTTATGCGGAGGGAAGTCGCTTTTCTTCACGCGGGCGCCCTGGCGGGCCTGGGCGGTGGAAGAGCTCCGCACGGTGACGTCGGGGCGGAGCCGGACGAGCGCGAGAGGGGAGCGGAGGTGAAGGTGGCCGCGATCCTGGCCGTGCGGGGCATGGTGGGCGCACTCATGACAAGGACGCTACGTATCCGCTATTGCGCTGTTATGTAACAGCGGGCCTTAATTGTCCGCCCGTCCGCCCGATGCCGTTGCGGTCAGCGCTGGTAGGGGTTCTGTCCGGGCTGCTGCTGCGCCTGCCCCTGGCCGTATCCCTGTGCCTGTCCCCGCGGCTGGCCGTCGGGGCCGCTGCCGCCCTGTATCTGAAGCTGCTCCGCCTGCTCCTTCGTCACCTGCTGCTCGGCGCCGCAGAACGTGCACTGCGTCGAGTGCTTCGTCGAGTACGGGAACACCGGGATGAAGAACAGCGTGAACTTGCTGACGCGCTTCCTGAGCGTGTGCGCCGACGGATTCCCGCAATGGCCGCACACGAGCGTGAGCATCGCCAGCTGATACAGATAGCCCTTGGTGCCAAAGATGATCATGCTGTGGTCCCCTCCACGATCCCTCTCGGTCCGCGCGGCCACTCGCCTGCGCAGGACCGACAGTCTCTCGTAGGAACGGCTGACGAGGTCACCGCGTTCCCCACGGGCCCCGACCGGGATATTGCCCCCGCGGTGCCTGGGCTGTTCCTATGGGCGGCGGGGTGATGGGGCATGACGGGACTGCGGGTGGTACCGGCGAGGCACCGAGGGCAGGAGCGGCTGTATGTGAACCTGCCCGACGGCAGAAGCGTCGCCTGGTACGACCGGGAGACCGGCCGCGTCAGTCTGCTCACCGCCGGGGGCGAGCGGGACGTACTGGCCGCCCTCGCCCCGTTCGTCACCGGCCCCGTCACCGTCGGCCCGCCCCCCGTCCCCACCGTCGCCGACCTGGCGGGCCTGGCGCTGCCCCCCGACGACGACCTGGCCCCCAATCGCCCCGGCGAGGCCCTGCACGCTGAGCTGGCGGCGGACCCCGGCCTTCCGCACCGCTTCCGGGGCGACCCGCGCCGCGTCGCCCTGGCCGCCCAGCAGCTGATGGGCGAGGAGCTGGACCGCCTTGAGGGCGTCGGGTGGCGCGTCCTGCACTCGGTTCCGCTTCCCGGCGCCGCGTGCCTGAGCCACTTGCTGATCGGCCCCGGCGGCGTACTCAACGTCCGCACGCTGCACGCCGGAAACGGCAGGCAGCGGGTCAGGATCAGCGACCCGCTGGTCCAGGTCGGCCGGGCCGAGCCCCTCCCGCAGTTGCGCTGGGCCCGCCGCGAGGCCGAGCGCGCCTCGCTCGCAGTGGCCGTGGCCGTGCGCCCGGTGCTGGCCCTGGTCGGGGCGGGTCGGGTGGACCCCGCGCCGTTGCTCCGCGACGTATGGATTCTGCGCGAGCACGAGGTCCCGGAGCTGGCCGGCAGCGCCGGCGTACTCAAGCCCGCGGACATCGAGGCGCTGTACGCGTCGGCCCGGGACCGCCGCACCTGGCTGCGCGTCTGAAGCGGCACCCACCTACCCCCGCGCCTGAAGCGCCACCCACTCACCCTCGTGGCAGGGGCCGGGCCCGGTTCCGGTTGATGAGCGGGCCGAGCAGATCCCCGTACCGCCCGAGCCGTGCGCCGATGTCCCCGGCCCGGAAGACGAGCAGCTCAGGATCCGCCGGGCCGGCCTCGATCTCCTCCCAGGTCACCGGCGTCGACACGGTCGGCTCGTCCCGCGCCCGCAGCGTGTATGGCGCCGCGGTAGTCTTCGAGGCCGAGTTCTGGCTGAAGTCGACAAAGACCTTGCCAGGCCGCAGCGACCGGGTCATCCGGTGCACGACCAGGTGCGGCAGCGCGCTCTCCGCCTCGAAGGCGAGCGCCTTCGCGTACGCCGTGACCTCGTCGGACGGCGTCGGCTCCAGCGGCGCGAGCAGATGCAGCCCCTTGGATCCCGAGGTCTTCGGATACGCCCCGAGCCCGTCCGCCGCGAGCCGGTCGCGCAGCCACAGCGCGACCTCGCAACACTCGGCGACGGTCGCGGGAGCCCCGGGGTCGAGGTCGATGACCAGCCGGTCGGCGCGGCCGGGATCATCCGCCTGCCACTGCGGGGTATGAAATTCCACCACCAGGTTCGCCGCCCACATCAGCGTCGAAAGATCTTGTACGAGCACCTGCCGCGCCGCCCTGTCGTCGGAGCGCGGCACCTCCGCCGTCCGCACCCAGGAAGGTGTGCCCGGCGGCGGGTTCTTGGTGAAGAACCGCTGCCCGTCCGGCCCGTCCGGATAGCGCAGGAAGGACAGGGGCCGATTGTGGAGGTGGGCCAGGAGGGCGCCGGCGGTGGTGGCGTAGTAGTGCAGCACCTCGCCCTTGGTGGTCCCGGTGGCCGGGTACAGGACCTTGTCCAGATTGCTGAGCGCGAGGCGCCGCCCCTCCACCTCGGTGATGGGCGACATACGATGAGAATCCCATGAAATCGGATTGAAGGGTATGAATCGTGAGATCCATCTGGAACGGTGCCATATCCTTCGGCCTGGTCAGCATCCCCATCAAGCTGGTGAACGCCACCGAGAACCACTCGATCTCCTTCCGTCAGATCCACACCACCGACGGCGGCCGGGTCCGCTACCGCAAGGTCTGCGAGCTGGAGGGCGAGGAGATCCCGACCCACGAGATCGGCAAGGGGTACGAGGACGCCGACGGGTCGATCATCCCGATCACCGACGCCGACCTGGCGGCGCTCCCGCTGCCCACCGCGAAGACGATCGAAATCGTCGCCTTCGTGCCCGAGGCCTCGATCGACCCCCTCCAGATGGACGCGGCGTACTACCTCTCCGCGAACGGCGTGCCCGCCGCCAAGCCGTACACGCTGCTGCGCGAGGCACTCAAGCGCAGCGAGAAGGTTGCCGTCGCCAAATACGCGCTGCGTGGACGTGAGCGGCTCGGCATGCTGCGGGTCGTCGACGACGTCATCGCCATGCACGGCCTGCTCTGGCCCGACGAGATCCGCGCTCCCGACTCCGTGGCGCCGGACACGAAGGTGACCGTCCGCGAGGCCGAACTCGACCTGGCCGATGCCCTGATGGACACCCTCGGCGAGGTCGACATGGACTCGCTGCACGACGACTACCGGGAGGCGGTCGAGGCCATGATCGCCTCGAAGGTCTCCGGCGAGGCGCTCGCCCCCCAGTCCGCGCCCGCGGGCGGCGGCGGAAAGGTCATCGACCTGATGGCCGCCCTGGAGAACAGCGTCCGGGCCGCGAAGGAGGCCCGCGGTGGCGAGGCCGTCGAGAGCGGCGAACACGCCGAGGTCACCTCGCTCCCGGCCCGCAAGGCCCGCAAATCCGCCGCGGCGGCGCCCAAGCAGACCGGCGCGAAGAAGTCGACGTCGACGGCGAAGAAGACCACGGCCAAGAAGGCCACCAAGTCGACGTCCAAGGCCACGTCGAAGACGGCGTCCGCGGCCAAGTCCTCGCAGAAGGCCACCCAGAAGTCATCGGCGGCCAAGAAGACGACGGCACCCAGGAAGCGGACCTCCGCGTAGCCCCGGGGTACATGACAAAGGCCCGGACTCAGCGAACTGAGTCCGGGCCTTCATACTTGGCACTTGCTGTGAAGCGAAGTGCCCCCGGCAGGATTCGAACCTGCGCACCCGGCTCCGGAGGCCGATGCTCTATCCCCTGAGCTACGGGGGCAATGTCGCGTGTCGCGCTGCAACGTCTAGAACCCTACCAGCTCCCACCCGGTGTCCATGAACAGGTATTTCCACCTTCTTCCCGCGCCGGATCCACGCCGATCCCCACCCCCGGCCGAGCCCGCGCCGAGCCTCCGCCGAGCCCGCGCCGCGCCTCCGCCGAGCCCGCGCCGCGCCCCATGACTCGCCCCGCGTCCCTCGTCCCCCATGTGTTCCCCCACACGGGGTGGAAGTGGGCAAAACCCGGACGCAGCCCTGGGCGGCGACCTACTCTCGAGTTGTGGCAGGCGCGTCCGGCCGGGTGCTCGTTGTGGACGACAACAAGGTCATCCGGCAGCTGATCAGGGTCAATCTCGAGCTGGAGGGCTTCGAGGTGGTGACCGCGGCCGATGGTGCCGAATGCCTGGACATCGTCCATCGGGTCTGCCCCGATGTGATCACCCTCGATGTCGTGATGCCGCGCCTGGACGGTCTGCGTACGGCCGCCCGGCTCCGGGACGACCCGCGCACCAGTCATCTGCCCGTCGCCATCATCAGTGCGTGTACGCAGTACGAGGTCGAGAGCGGCCTCGCCGCAGGGGTGGAGGCCTTCCTCTCCAAGCCGTTCGAACCGGCCGACCTGGTCCGGCTCGTACGGCAGTTGGCGCATCGGGAGGGCATGCCGTCTGCCGACGGCAGGCACGAGGCCGGGCGGGCAGGGCGCACGGTCCGCTGATCGCCGGCCGCCCCCTCGGTGACCGGATGGCGAAACCGGTTCGCGAAAGCACCCCCCTCCTCCCATACGCTTGCCCCGTGACCCCCGCAGATCTCTCCCGCACCGTGGTGCGCGCCGTGCGCCGCGCCGTGGCGGAAGGCGTATTGCGCGCGCCGGTGCCCGAGCGGGCCGTCGTCGAGCGCCCGCGTCCCGGTGGGCGCGGGGACTACGCCACCAACGTCGCCCTCAAGCTGGCCGGGCCCGCGGGCATGCCCGCCCGGGAGGTCGCCGAGATCCTTCGCTCCATGCTCGACGCCGACGCCGCCATCGCCGGGGTCGAGATCACCGGCCCCGGCTTTCTGAACTTCACGCTCGCCCCGGACCCGTACGACACGCTGGTACGCACCGTCCTCCAGGAGGGCAGTACGTACGGGCACGGCGCCGTCCTTGCCGGGCAGACCGTCCGCGTCGGCCCCGGGCCGCGCGCCGACGCCGTCGCGCGGCTGCTGCTGGCCCAGGACGCGACCGTGCTGCGGACGGACGAGGACGGGTCCGCGGACGGGCCCACGGAAGGCACCGCCGTGCTCGTCGCGCGGCTCGGACACGACGCCGCCGTCTGGAGCCTGCTCCTGCCCACCGCCGCCGCCACCGACGACGACCTGCTCGCCCAGCGCGAGAGCAATTCGCTCTTCCGGGTGCGCTACGCCCACGCCAGGACCCGCGCGCTGACCCGCAACGCGGCCGACCTCGGCTTCCGTGCGGCGTACGAGGAGGCCGTGGACGCCCCTGGGCTGCTCGGCGCTCTCGCCGACCACCCGGCGGTCCTCGAGGCCGCCGCCCGCCGCCGTGAGCCCGAACGGCTCGCCCGGCATCTCGACACCGTCGCGGACCGGTTCTTCCGCTTCCACGACGCCTGCCCCGTCCTGCCCGTCGGCGACGAGAAACCCTCGGTCGCCCACCGCTCCCGGCTGGCTCTCGCCGAAGCCACCGGTGCGGTGCTGGCAGGCGGCCTTTCACTGCTCGGCATCAGCGCACCAGAACATCTGTGAAAGAGACAGAAGAATGAGCCGTTCCGCACACCCCGCCGGGCCGCGTCACGCCGACGTCTACCCCGAGGGCCACTACACCGCCCCCGCCGACGACCTGAACCTTCTCGACGAGAAGGTCTGGTCGCGGACCGTACGTCGTCACGACAACGGGGTCGTGGCTGTCGGCGGCATCGAAGTGACCCGCCTCGCCGAGGAGTTCGGCACCCCCGCCTACTTCCTCGACGAGTCCGACTTCCGCGCCCGCTGCCGCGCCTGGTCCGACGCCTTCGGCCCCAACGCCGACGTCTTCTACGCCGGGAAGGCCTTCCTCTCGCGCGCCGTCGTGCGCTGGCTGAAGGAGGAGGGGCTCAACCTCGACGTGTGCTCCGGCGGCGAGCTGACCACGGCCCTCGAAGCGGGCATGCCCGCCGACCGCATCGCCTTCCACGGCAACAACAAGTCGACGGAGGAGATCGAGCGGGCGGTCGACGCCGGCGTGGGGCGCGTCGTCCTCGACTCCTACCAGGAGATCGTCCGCGTCGCGCACGTCGCGCAGAGCCGCGGCAAGCGCCAGCGCGTCCAGATCCGGGTGACGGTCGGCGTCGAGGCGCACACCCACGAGTTCATCGCGACCGCCCACGAGGACCAGAAGTTCGGGATCGCGCTCGCCGGGGGACAGGCCGCCGAGGCGGTCCGCAGGGCCCTGCGGCTCGACGGCCTCGAACTCATCGGCATCCACTCCCACATCGGCTCGCAGATCTTCGACATGGCGGGCTTCGAGGTCTCGGCGCGCCGGGTCGTCCAGCTCCTCGCCGAGGTGCGCGACGAGCACGGCGTGGAGCTGCCGGAGATCGACCTCGGCGGCGGCCTCGGTATCGCGTACACCTCGGAGGACGACCCCAGCGAGCCGCACGAGATCGCCAAGTCGCTCCTGGAGATCGTCACGCGCGAGTGCGAGACGCACGGGCTCACCACGCCCCGCATCTCCGTCGAGCCCGGCCGCGCGATCGTCGGGCCGACCGCCTTCACGCTCTACGAGGTGGGGACGATCAAGCCGCTGGAAGGGCTCCGCACGTACGTCAGTGTCGACGGCGGCATGTCCGACAACATCCGTACCGCGCTGTACGACGCCGAGTACAGCGTCGCCCTCGTGTCGCGCACCTCGACCGCCGAGCCGATGCTCTCCCGCGTCGTCGGCAAGCACTGCGAGAGCGGCGACATCGTCGTACGCGACGCCTTCCTCCCCGCCGACCTGGCGCCCGGCGACCTGATCGCGGTCCCCGCCACCGGCGCGTACTGCCGCTCGATGGCCAGCAACTACAACCACTCGCTCCGCCCGCCCGTCGTCGTGGTCCGCGACGGCGAGGCGCGGGTCATCGTCCGGCGCGAGACGGAGGAAGATCTCCTGCGTCTCGATGTCGGCTGATGAAATGGATGTCTCGCAATCTGGACGGGAGACAAAAACTCCCGTCCGGTGAGTGAGACTGGTTCGTACTCAAGTTTTATGGCTGTACTTGATGAAAGGCGTAGGTCGGATGATGCGTACGCGTCCACTGAAGGTGGCGCTGCTGGGCTGTGGCGTGGTCGGCTCAGAGGTGGCGCGCATCATGACGACGCACGCCGAGGACCTCGCCGCCCGAATCGGGGCTCCCGTCGAGCTCGCCGGGGTCGCGGTCCGCCGCCCCTCCAGGATCCGCGAGGGGATCGACCCTGCGCTGGTCACCACCGATGCGAAGGCCCTGGTCGAACGGGGTGACATCGACGTCGTCATCGAGGTCATCGGCGGCATCGAACCCGCCCGCACCCTCATCACCACCGCCTTCGAGCACGGCGCTTCGGTCGTCTCGGCGAACAAGGCACTGCTCGCCGAGGACGGCGCGGCCCTGCACGCAGCGGCCGAGAAGCACGGCAGGGACCTGTACTACGAGGCGGCGGTGGCGGGCGCCATTCCGCTCGTACGGCCGCTGCGCGAGTCCCTCGTCGGCGACAAGGTCAACCGGGTGCTCGGCATCGTCAACGGCACGACCAACTTCATCCTCGACAAGATGGACTCCTCCGGAGCCGGATATTCCGAGGCGCTCGACGAGGCCACCGCCCTCGGATACGCCGAGGCCGACCCCACCGCCGATGTCGAGGGCTTCGACGCCGCCGCCAAGGCCGCGATCCTGGCCGGCATCGCCTTCCACACCCGCGTGCGCATCGGCGACGTCCACCGTGAGGGCCTCACCGAGGTCTCGGCCTCCGACATCGCGTCGGCCCGCCGCATGGGCTGCACCGTCAAGCTGCTCGCCATCTGCGAGCGCGCCGCGGACGGCAAGTCCGTGACGGCCCGCGTGCACCCCGCGATGATCCCGCTGACGCACCCGCTGGCCTCGGTCCGTGAGGCGTACAACGCGGTGTTCATCGAGGCCGAGGCGGCCGGACAGCTGATGTTCTACGGTCCGGGCGCGGGCGGCCCGCCCACCGCCTCCGCGGTCCTCGGCGACCTCGTCGCCGTCTGCCGCAACAAACTGGCCGGGACCACGGGCCCCGGCGAATCCGCGTACACACAGCTGCCTGTCAGCCCCATGGGCGAGGTCGTCACGCGGTACCACATCAGTCTCGACGTGGCCGACAAGCCTGGCGTACTCGCCCAGGTCGCGACGGTCTTCGCCGAGCACGGCGTATCCATCGACACGGTGCGCCAGCAGGGCCGACAGGACGGAGGCGGCGAGGCATCCCTCGTCGTCGTCACCCACCGCGCGCCCGACGCGGCCCTTTCCGGGGTCGTCGAGGCGCTGCGCAAGCTCGACACCGTGCGCGGTGTCGCCAGCATCATGCGTGTTGAAGGGGAGTAGGGGATGACCACCAAGGGCACCCACCAGTGGCGCGGCATCATCGAGGAGTACAGGCACCGCCTTCCGGTGACGGAGACGACGCCGGTCGTCTCCCTCGGCGAGGGTGGCACGCCGCTCGTAGTGGCGCAGGTCCTCTCCGAGCGCACCGGCTGCGAGGTGTATCTCAAGGTCGAGGGCGCGAACCCGACCGGGTCGTTCAAGGACCGCGGCATGACCATGGCGATCACCCGCGCCAAGGAGGAGGGCGCGCAGGCCGTCATCTGCGCCTCCACCGGCAACACCTCGGCCTCGGCCGCGGCGTACGCCGTGCGGGCCGGCATGGTCTGCGCGGTCCTCGTGCCGCAGGGCAAGATCGCGCTGGGCAAGATGGGGCAGGCGCTCGTCCACGGCGCCAAGATCCTCCAGGTCGACGGCAACTTCGACGACTGCCTCACGCTGGCCCGCCGCCTCTCGGACAACTACCCGGTGGCGCTGGTCAATTCCGTCAACCCGGTGCGCATCGAGGGCCAGAAGACCGCGGCCTTCGAGATCGTCGACGCGCTCGGGGACGCCCCGGACGTCCATGTGCTGCCCGTGGGCAACGCCGGTAACATCACGGCGTACTGGAAGGGCTATCGCGAGTACGCGGGCGACAGGATCGCCACGCACACCCCCCGCATGTGGGGCTTCCAGGCCTCGGGCTCGGCGCCCATCGTGCGCGGCGAAGTGGTCAAGGACCCGTCCACCATCGCCACCGCGATCCGCATCGGAAACCCGGCCTCCTGGGACTTCGCGATTGCCGCGCGCGACGAGTCGGGCGGCTTCATCGACGAGGTGACGGACCGCCAGATCCTGTCCGCCTACCGCCTGTTGGCCGCCCAGGAGGGCGTCTTCGTGGAGCCGGCCTCGGCCGCCAGCGTCGCCGGTCTGCTCAAGGCCGCCGACGAGGGCAAGGTCGACCCGGGCCAGAAAATCGTCTGCACGGTCACCGGAAACGGCCTCAAGGACCCGGACTGGGCGGTCGCGGGAGCCCCGCAGCCCGTCACCATCCCGGTCGACGCGGTCGCCGCCGCCGAGTTCCTCGGCCTGGCCTGACCCCACCGGGGCGGACAGACCGGATAGAACGGCACAGAGCGCATGGGAGGCCCGCGACACGCATCGTGCGCCTCCTGTGCGCCCTATGTCGTCACGGAACCTTCCTTCGATAGGCTGTACCGAACCCGCCCCGCCGCATACGCCGCGGTGTTGTCGCCGTCGTGGCCCTCGGGTGTTCGTACGTCTTGAAAATCCCGCGTCTTGAGAAGTCCTCGAAAAGACCGCAGCCCCACAAGGAGAGTCGTCGAGCGATGGCCGGTCCCGCGTTCCGCGCCGCCGCCGTAAGGGTGCGCACCCCCGCCACCAGCGCCAATCTCGGCCCGGGCTTCGACGCCCTCGGCCTGTCGCTGGGGCTGTACGACGACGTGGTCGTCCGGGTCGCCGACTCCGGGCTGCACGTCGACATCGCGGGCGAGGGCGCGGAGGCGCTGCCCCGCGACGAGAGTCATCTGCTCGTACGGTCGCTGCGCACCGCGTTCGACCTGCTCGGCGGGCAGCCGCGCGGCCTCGAGGTCGTCTGTGCCAACCGCATCCCGCACGGCCGGGGCCTCGGCTCCTCGTCCGCCGCCATCTGCGCCGGCATCGTCGCGGCGCGCGCGGTGACCATAGGCGGCGACGCGAAGCTCGACGACGCGGCCCTGCTCGAACTGGCAACCGAGATCGAGGGGCACCCCGACAATGTCGCGGCCTGCCTGCTCGGCGGGTTCACCCTCGCGTGGACCGACGGGGGAGCGGCCCGCGCGATCCGGATGGAGCCTGCGGAGTCCGTCGTTCCGGTGGTCTTCGTGCCCGCAACGGCCGTACTGACCGAGACCGCGCGTGGCCTGCTGCCGCGGACAGTCCCCCATGTGGACGCAGCGGCCAACGCGGGCCGCGCGGCGCTGCTCGTAGAGGCTCTGACCAGGCGTCCCGAGCTGCTGCTCGCGGCGACCGAGGACCGTCTTCACCAGGACTACCGAGCCCCGGCGATGCCGGAGAGCCTGGCCCTGGTCAACCGACTGCGCGCGGACGGCGTCCCCGCGGTCATCTCCGGTGCGGGCCCCACGGTGCTCGCGCTGGTCGAGGACAGTGCGGCCGACAAGGTCGCACGGCTGGCCGGCGAGGGGTGGGCGGCCAATCGGCTGACCCTCGACGCCAGGGGTGCGGTCGTTATGCCGCTCGGAACGTAGGGCTGCACCGGGCTGTACCCAGCTGAAGAGCGTGATTGCCGGTGAGGGAGAGGGGGAATGTTTGTTGGATCCGGTAGTGTTAATGTCAAGTCTGCACCCGACGTCTTTGTGGCGCGGTGCTTTGCGTCCCCATTCGGGACCACCACCCTTCCGGGAGCCTCCCCAACTGCCTGAGCAGCCTGCCTGAGCAGTTTTGAGCACGCTCCGGAACTGGCGCGACACCCCAGGCTCATCCCAGGAGGGGCAGTCGGGGACATCGAGCCGGACCCCACGCACGTTCCTCTCCGCCGTTTCCCGGCGGACCATCGCCCCGGCACGGTCTCCAAGGCCGCAGCCGGACAGCACAACCGGTCGCCGAGCCAGACAGGCCGACGTCCGCTCCAGGGAAGGACCCTTCGTGAGCGACACCACCGATCTGATGGGCGTGACTGCCGACAAGAATGTCGACAACGCCGCGCCCGCCGCAGGTGCTGCCACTGGTAGTGCCGCACGCCGCCGCCGCTCCGGCACCGGCCTCGACGGCATGGTCCTGGCCGAGCTGCAGCAGGTCGCGTCCGGCCTCGGCATCAAGGGCACTGCGCGCATGCGCAAGAGCCAGCTGATCGAGGTCATCAAGGAAACGCAGGCCGGCAGCCCGTCCGCGGAGAAGGGCGCCGACACGGCAGGCCCCGCCGCCGAGACCAAGCCCAAGCGCCGCGCCACGTCCAAGGCACGAACCGGAGACGATGCCGAGGCCACGGCCGCGGCGCCCGCGGCCGAAAGAGCCGTCGCCCAGCAGCAGATCGACATTCCGGGCCAGCCGGCCAACGACGACCAGCCGGTCGGTGAGCGCCGCAGGCGCCGCGCCACCGCGCAGGCGGGCAGCCCCGAGAGCACTGTTGTGACCGACACCAAGACCGAGACGAAGACCGAGACGAAGACCGAGCCCCAGGCCGAGGCGAAGACCGAGGCCCAGCAGGACGGCAAGGCCGAGACCGCGGTTTCCGCGTCGGCCCAGGAAAGCGCGGACGGCCGCCGGGGTGACCGCCAGGAGCGCGGTCAGCGCGGCGACCGTCAGCGCGGCAACCGCCAGGACCGCGGCGACCGCCAGGACCGCGGCGACCGCCAGGACCGCGGCGACCGCCGTGACCGCGGCAAGGGCGACGACCAGGGCGGCCAGCGCCAGCAGCGTCAGGGTGGCCAGGGCGCCCAGGGTGGCGGCCAGGGTGCGCAGAGCAGCCAGGGCCAGGGCGGCCAGAACAACGGGCCGCAGGACGACGACGAGTTCGGTGACGGCCGTCGCGGCCGCCGTGGCCGTTACCGCGACCGCCGTGGCCGTCGTGGCCGCGAGGAGTTCGGCAGCGACGCGCCGCCGGTCACCGACGACGATGTGCTGATCCCCGTCGCGGGCATCCTGGATATCCTCGACAACTACGCGTTCATCCGGACCTCCGGCTACCTGCCGGGCCCGAACGACGTGTACGTATCGCTTGCCCAGGTCCGCAAGAACGGCCTGCGCAAGGGTGACCACGTCACCGGCGCGGTCCGCCAGCCCAAGGACGGCGAGCGCCGCGAGAAGTTCAACGCGCTGGTCCGGCTGGACTCCTCGAACGGCATGGCCGCCGACTCCGGCCGCGGCCGTCCCGAGTTCCAGAAGCTGACGCCGCTCTACCCGCAGGACCGGCTCCGCCTGGAGACCGACCCGGGTGTGCTGACGACCCGCATCATCGACCTCGTCGCGCCCATCGGCAAGGGCCAGCGCGGTCTGATCGTGGCCCCGCCGAAGACCGGCAAGACCATGATCATGCAGGCGATCGCCAACGCGATCACCGTCAACAGCCCCGAGTGCCACCTGATGGTCGTCCTCGTCGACGAGCGTCCGGAAGAGGTCACCGACATGCAGCGGTCGGTGAAGGGCGAGGTCATCTCCTCGACCTTCGACCGTCCCGCCGAGGACCACACCACCGTCGCCGAGCTCGCCATCGAGCGTGCAAAGCGGCTGGTGGAGCTGGGTCACGACGTCGTTGTCCTGCTGGACTCGATCACCCGTCTGGGCCGCGCGTACAACCTCGCGGCCCCGGCCTCCGGCCGCATCCTGTCCGGTGGTGTCGACTCCACCGCGCTCTACCCGCCGAAGCGCTTCTTCGGTGCCGCGCGCAACATCGAGGACGGCGGCTCGCTGACCATCCTGGCGACCGCGCTCGTCGAGACCGGCTCGCGCATGGACGAGGTGATCTTCGAGGAGTTCAAGGGCACCGGCAACATGGAGCTCAGGCTCGACCGGAAGCTCTCGGACAAGCGCATCTTCCCGGCGGTGGACGTCGACGCGTCCAGCACCCGCAAGGAAGAGATCCTGCTCAACTCGGAGGAGCTCGCGATCGTCTGGAAGCTGCGCCGGGTGCTGCACGCACTCGACTCGCAACAGGCGATCGAGCTGCTGCTCGACAAGATGAAGCAGACCAAGTCGAACGCCGAGTTCCTGATGCAGATCGCGAAGACGACTCCCTCGGGCAACAACAGCGACTGATGTCGCCGACTGGTTTCGCCGACTGATTTCGGCTCAATCGGGTCAACTGGGCCGCCCCGTCACGGAAGTGACGGGGCGGCTTTGTCGTTCCCTGACACATCCCTGACGTGATGTTGCCAAGTTGTGTTCACGTTTCCCCCACAAATGGCTGGTGGGGCCCATGAGTCGGTCTACGATCAACCAGCCGCGGGTGGGGGGCTCATCAGGCCGTCGTCCGCGACGCGTTCGCCTCTCTCTGTCTCCGGGCATTCACAGACCTCTGACAGGAGACCGAGTTGTTGTCTGCCAAGCAGGGCGGGAAGCACAGGCGCCGCATACGCGTCGCCGTTCCCGCAGCCGCCGCGCTCATAGCCGCCGGTGTAGCGGGCGCGATGCTGATGGCCCCGGCCGGCGCCACCGAAGCGCCCGTGCCGACCTTCGGGATCGAGCCGGGCGTCAGCGCCCCCACCCAGGCGGAGCTGGAAGCGCGCCTGCAGTCGGCCGTCAAGAAGGCCGAGCGGCCGTCCCGGGCGGCCAGGTTCTCGTCCGGTGCGACGATCGACCCGAAGATCATCAGCGGTACGACGACCTCCATCGCCTCGGCTCCGTGGATGGCGCAGCTCTTTTACGAGGACGGCGACAACTCCTTCTTCTGCGGCGGCGCCGTCATCGCGCCGACGAAGATCCTGACCGCCGCGCACTGCGTCAAGGGCAAGGACTGGAAGTCCAAGGGCGTCATCGTCACCGGCACCGAGAAGCTGGCGACCAACGCGGGCCACGGCGGGGCCATGACCGGTGTCTGGCGCCAGTGGAACCACCCGTCGTACAGCTCGGCCACGCTCGCCAACGACATCGCGGTGCTGACCCTGCCGGAGCCGATCAGGGCCCAGCCGATCGCCATCACGAAGTCGGACGACACAGCGTCGTACAAGCCCGGCACCAGCGCGACCGTGTACGGCTGGGGCCGCACCACCTCCACCAACGACGACATCTCGGCGACGCTGCGCAAGGCGACCGTCCCGATCAACTCCGACGCCACGTGCGCCGACTGGAGCCTGGGCGGCGAATTCGTCAAGGGCCAGATGGTCTGCGCGGGCCAGCCGGCGAGCGGGCAGGACACCGGTACGGTCACGGCCTGCAACGGCGACTCGGGCGGCCCGCTGGTCGTGGGCGGCAGGATCGTCGGCGTTGTCTCGTGGGGCGTCACCGACTGCGTCGAGAAGGGCGCGTACAGCGTCTACGCGAAGGTCAGCTCGTACGTCGGAGCCGTCGTCCCGCGGGTCGACGACACCAACATCACCGGTGACCACCGGGCCGACATCCTCGCCCGGCGCAGCTCGGGCGAGCTGTTCACGTACGCCTCCAACGGCACCTCGTTCGCCGGGCGGGTGTCCGAGGGCGACTACAGCGGCGCCAATGTGGTCCTGCAGACCGACCTGAACCGGGACGGCCGGCAGGACCTGCTCGCGCGGACCACCGGCGGTGACGTCCTCTGGTCGCACGGAGAGGGCAGCACCAAGATCGCCTCCGACTGGGGCTCGCGCAAGCACCTCGTCGTCCCCGGGGACGTCACCGGCGACGCCCTGCCCGACCTGCTGTCCGTCGACTCGGCCGGCGCCCTGTGGATCTACCCGGGCAAGGGCAACGGCACCTTCGCGGCCCGCACCAAGGTCGGCACCGGCTGGGGCCAGTACAGCCAGCTGCGCGGCCACGGCGACTTCACCGGCGACGGCAAGGCCGACCTGATCGCCCGCGGCAGCGGCGGCAAGATGTACCTCTACAAGGGCACCGGCAAGGCGGGCACCGCGGCCTTCTCGGGACGCGTCCTGGTCCGTACGTGGGACGGCTACAACGCCTTCGACGCGGCGGGCGACATCACCGGCGACGGCAAGGCCGACTTCCTGGCCCGTACGCCCGGCGGCACGCTCTACCTCTACCCGGGCACCGGCAAGGCCACCTCGGAGATCTTTGCCACACGGATCACCATCGGGAGCGGCTGGCAGCAGTTCAACCTCTTCGGCTGAAAACCCAGGTGAGAGCCGATTTCCGGTCCCTCGCCCGGCCCGTGTCTCCACGCCCTGTGGCCCCTGCCCCCAGCAGGGGCCACAGGGCGCTGTGCAACCCTTCACGGTGATCCGTCGTCTGACAAGAGCAGACATACCGTGCCTGATCATCACGGCAGGGGGTACTGGGTACCGAACGAGGGACTGAGAAGCGTATGACGGAGCAGGCCAGGAGCGGGCGAATACGGGGGACCGGCAAGCGCCGGAGGGAACCCGAAAAGCGCGCCAAGGCACTCACGATCACCGCGTGGGCCGCGGCGGGCGTGGTGGTGCTGGGCGGCATGGGGCTCGGCTATGTCTACTTCAAGCTCGACGGAAACCTGAAGAGCGTCGACAT
Source organism: Streptomyces sp. H27-C3 (assembly GCF_030063415.1). GTDB lineage: Bacteria > Actinomycetota > Actinomycetes > Streptomycetales > Streptomycetaceae > Streptomyces. Next base: position 162,235 of record NZ_JASITA010000009.1, read on the forward strand.
CAACTCCCAGCTCGGCACCGACCGGCCGGAGAACGTCGACAACGGCTCGCAGGACATCCTGGTCCTCGGCTCCGACTCCCGCGCCGGCGACAACGCCAAGTACGGCAAGGACGAGGGCGGCGCCCGCTCGGACACCGCGATGATCGTCCACGTCTACGAGGGCCACAAGAAGGCCAGCGTCGTCTCGATCCCGCGCGACACTCTGGTCAGCCGCCCCGAGTGCGCCTCCGACGGCGGCCAGAAGGATCCCGGCGGGCAGCGCCAGATGTTCAACACGGCCTACGAGGTCGGCGGCCCGGCCTGCGCGGTCAAGACCGTCGAGAAGATGTCCGGCATCCGCATGGACCACTACATCGAGGTCGACTTCAGCGGCTTCAAGACGCTCATCGACGACCTGGGCGGGGTGGAGATCACCACCAAGCAGGCCATCAACGACAACAAGAGCCACCTGGACCTGAAGCCCGGCACCCATACCCTCAGCGGCGAGCAGTCCCTCGGTCTCGTACGGACCCGCAAGAGCGTCGGCGACGGCAGTGACCTGGGTCGTATCCAGCTCCAGCAGGCCTTCATCAAGGCGCTGATCAACCAGGTCAAGGACGTCGGGGTCTTCAGCAACCCCAAGAAGCTCTACGATCTCGCGAACACCGCCACCAAGACCGTCACCACCGACTCCGACCTGTCCTCGGTCAATGAGCTGGTGACCTTCGCGAACGGCCTCAAGGGCATCGGCGCGGGCGACATGAAGATGGTCACGCTGCCCGTCCAGTACGACCCGGCCGACCTCAACCGCGTCCTACCGCTCCAGCGCGACTCCCGGGAGGTCTGGGACGCACTGCGGCGGGACAAGCCGATCCCGGCCTCCGCGACCAAGGACTCCGCGGGTGACAAGGGCGACGCCGGCGAGGTCGTCAAGAGCTCGTAGCCGGCACTCCGCGGGGTGCCGCGGCGGGTCAGGAATACATCCGGGCCTTCTCCCGTTTTGGGAGATACGGCCAGTGCTGGCAGACTGGTACGTCGGTCCCGGTTCACGTGCGCGCAATCCGCGGGTGCGACCCGGAGCCCTCCCGAAACTAGGAGTCACCTTGAAGCGCGACATCCACCCCGAGTACGTCGAGACCCAGGTCAGCTGTACCTGTGGCGCGTCGTTCACCACCCGCAGCACGATCTCCAGCGGCACCGTCCGCGCCGAGGTCTGCTCCGAGTGCCACCCGTTCTACACGGGCAAGCAGAAGATCCTCGACACCGGTGGCCGCGTGGCCCGCTTCGAGGCCCGCTTCGGCAAGGCAACCGCCGCCGCGAAGTAGCGAGCCACTGCGCCGGTCCTCAGCCGCTCCGTACGGGGCGGCGGAGGACCGGCGTTTTGTCGTGACACACATACGTCGCGGCACCCAGACGCACAGGCTGCTCTTCCCGTTTACACGCAACCCAGGAGCCCGAAGATGTTCGAGGCGGTCGAGGATCTGATCGGCGAGCACGCCGATCTTGAGAAGAAGCTGGCCGATCCCTCGGTCCATGCCGACCAGGCGAACGCGCGCAAGCTGGGCAAGCGCTACGCCGAGCTGACCCCGATCATCCGCACGTACCAGGCCTGGAAGCAGACCGGTGAGGACATCGAGACGGCCCGGGAGTTCGCGGCCAGCGACCCCGACTTCGCCGCCGAGGCGAAGGAGCTGGAGAAGCAGCGCGTCGAGCTCACCGAGAAGCTCCGGCTGCTCCTGGTGCCGCGCGACCCCAGCGACGACAAGGACGTCATCCTTGAGGTCAAGGCGGGCGCGGGCGGCGACGAGTCGGCCCTGTTCGCCGGCGACCTGCTGCGCATGTACCTGCGGTACGCGGAGCGGGTCGGCTGGAAGACCGAGATCATCGACGCCACCGAGTCCGAGCTGGGCGGCTACAAGGACGTCCAGGTCGCGGTGAAGACCAAGGGCGGCAACGGCGCGACCGAGCCCGGCCAGGGCGTCTGGGCGCGGCTGAAGTACGAGGGCGGCGTGCACCGCGTGCAGCGCGTGCCCTCCACCGAGTCGCAGGGCCGCATCCACACCTCGGCGGCCGGTGTGCTCGTCACGCCCGAGGCCGAGGAGGTCGAGGTCGAGGTCGTCGCCAACGACCTGCGCATCGACGTGTACCGCTCGTCGGGCCCCGGCGGCCAGTCCGTCAACACCACCGACTCCGCGGTGCGCATCACGCACCTGCCGACCGGCGTCGTGGCATCGTGCCAGAACGAGAAGAGCCAGCTCCAGAACAAGGAGCAGGCCATGCGCATCCTGCGCTCGCGGCTGCTCGCCGCGGCCCAGGAGGCCGCCGAGCAGGAGGCCTCGGACGTACGTCGCAGTCAGGTCCGTACGGTCGACCGCTCCGAGAAGATCCGGACGTACAACTTCCCGGAAAACCGGATCTCGGACCACCGCGTCGGCTTCAAGGCGTACAACTTGGACCAGGTCCTCGACGGGGACCTGGACGCCATGATCCAGGCCTGTGTCGACGCCGACTCCGCCGCCAAGCTCGCGGCAGCCCAGTAAGCCCCAAGGCCAAACCCCCTGCAAGCCGGAGGACCGCGATGAATCTGCTGCTCGCCGAGGTGGCCCAGGCCACCCAGCGGCTGGCCGACGCCGGCGTGCCCTCACCGCGCTTCGACGCGGAGGAACTCGCGGCGTACGTGCACGGCGTCAAGCGGGGGGAGCTGCACAACGTTCCCGACACCGATTTCGACGCCCGCTACTGGGAGACGGTCGCGCGCCGCGAGGCCCGCGAGCCGTTGCAGCACATCACCGGACGCGCCTTCTTCCGCTACCTGGAGCTCCAGGTGGGCCCCGGCGTCTTCGTGCCGCGCCCGGAGACCGAGTCGGTCGTCGGGTGGGCCATAGACGCCGTCCGGGCGATGGACGTCGTCGAGCCGCTGATCGTCGACCTGTGCACCGGCTCCGGCGCCATCGCGCTCGCCATGGCCCAGGAGGTGCCGCGCTCGCGCGTGCACGGCGTCGAGCTGTCCGACGACGCCCTGAAGTGGACCCGTAAGAACGCCGAGGGGTCCAGGGTCACCGTCCACCAGGGCGACGCCAGGACGGCCCTGCCCGAGCTCGACGGCCAGGTCGACCTGGTGGTCTCCAACCCGCCGTACATCCCGCTCACCGAGTGGGAGTACGTCGCCCCCGAGGCCCGCGACCACGACCCGGAGATGGCCCTTTTCTCCGGCGAGGACGGCCTCGACCTGATCCGCTCCATCGAGCGCACCGCACACCGCCTACTGCGGCCCGGCGGCGTCGTCGTCATCGAGCACGCCGACACCCAGGGCGGCCAGGTCCCGTGGATCTTCACCGAGGAGCGGGGCTGGGCCGACGCGGCCGACCACCCCGACCTGAACAACCGGCCCCGCTTCGCGACGGCGCGCAGGGCCATGCCGTGACCGACGGCGACCCAGACCAGATCCCGTACGAGGAGGCCCGTTAAATGGCACGGCGATACGACTGCAACGACGCGACCGACCGCAAGACCGGTCTGCGCGAAGCCGCGGCCGCGGTCCGTCGTGGCGAGCTGGTCGTGCTGCCGACCGACACGGTCTACGGCATCGGGGCGGACGCCTTCAGCTCCGAGGCCGTCGGCGACCTCCTGGAGGCCAAGGGCCGTGGCCGGAACATGCCCACGCCCGTCCTCATCGGCTCCCCGAACACCCTGCACGGACTCGTCACGGACTTCTCCGAGCAGGCCTGGGAGCTCGTCGACGCCTTCTGGCCCGGCGCCCTGACCCTGGTCGCCCGCCACCAGCCGTCCCTCCAGTGGGACCTGGGCGAGACGCGCGGCACCGTCGCCGTTCGCATGCCGCTGCACCCCGTCGCCATCGAGCTGCTCACCGAGGTCGGCCCGATGGCCGTCTCCAGCGCCAACCTCACGGGCCACCCCGTCCCCGAGGACTGCGACGCCGCGCAGGAAATGCTCGGCGACGCCGTCTCCGTGTACCTCGACGGCGGCCGCACCCCCGGCATCGTCCCGTCGTCGATCGTCGACGTCTCGGGCAAGGTCCCGGTCCTGCTGCGGGCCGGCGCGCTCGACGCCGAGGAGCTGCGCAAGGTCGTACCCGACCTCGAGGTGGCCAATTGACCGCCCTTGACGGGCGTGGCATAGCCGAAGGCACCGCGAGCGACGCCTTCCGTATCCTCCACGTCAGTACCGGCAACGTCTGCCGCTCACCGATCACCGAGCGGCTGACCCGCCATGCCCTCAGCGACCGCTTGGGCGCGCGCCTGGGCGACGGGCTGCTGGTGGAGAGCGCGGGCACCTGGGGCCACGAGGGCGCGCCCATGGAAGCCAACGCGGCGGCCGTCCTCGCCGACTTCGGCGCGGACGCGACCGGCTTCATCGGCCGCGAACTGCTCGACGAGCACGTGATCCGCGCCGACCTCGTCCTCACCGCCACCCGCGACCACCGCGCCCAGGTCATCTCCATGGGGCACTCCGCGGGCCTGCGCACCTTCACGCTCAAGGAGTTCACCCGGCTGGTACGGGCCATAGACCCCGCGACGCTGCCCGACCCGATCGAGGACGGTGTGGTCGCGCGTGCGCGCGCCCTCGTGCGCGCGGCCGCCGCGCTGCGCGGCTGGCTGCTCGCGCCCAACGTGGAGGCCGACGAGGTGTACGACCCGTACGGCGCCCCCATCACGTTCTTCCGCTCCATCGGCGACGAGATCAACACCGCACTCGACCCGGTGGTCACCGCCATCACGGGGATTCCCGCCCACACCTGATACGGGCCGCACCCCACGCCGTCACCGCGCGTACCGGGCGGCGCGAGCGCTGTGGGCCTACATTGGTTTCGAAGCCCTTTTTCGACGCCCAGCGCCCCCTTCAGCCAGGCCCGGAGCCCGACATGCCGGTCACCAACGCACCCGTCCAGTCGCCGCACATCGCCCACGGGCCCGGCTTCGACGACCTGCGCCGCCAGGACCCGGAGATCGCCGATGTCATCCTCGGCGAACTGCGCCGCGAGGCCGCCGGACTCCAGCTGATCGCCGCGGAGAACTTCACCTCGCCCGCCGTCCTCGCCGCGCTGGGCTCCCCCCTCACCAACAAGTACGCCGAGGGCTATCCCGGCGCCCGCCACCACGGCGGCTGCGAGCTGGTCGACGTGGCCGAGCGCATCGCCACCAACCGCGCCACCGGGCTCTTCGGCGCCGAGCACGCCAATGTCCAGCCGCACTCCGGCTCCTCCGCGGTCCTCGCCGCGTACGCCGCGCTGCTGCGCCCCGGTGACACGGTGCTGGCCATGGGGCTCCCGTACGGGGGACATCTGACGCACGGTTCCCCGGCCAATTTCTCCGGCCGCTGGTTCGAGTTCATCGGCTACGGCGTCGACGCCGAATCCGGCCTGATCGACTACGAGCAGGTACGCCTCCTCGCCCATGCGCACCGCCCCAGGGCGATCGTGGTGGGCTCCATCGCCTACCCCCGCCACCCGGACTACCGGCGCTTCCGCGACATCGCCGACGAGGTCGGCGCGTATCTGATCGCGGACGCGGCGCACCCGATCGGCCTGGTCGCGGGGGGAGCGGCGCCGAGCCCCGTGCCGTACGCCGATGTCGTGTGCGCCACCACGCACAAGGTGCTGCGCGGCCCGCGCGGCGGCATGATCCTGTGCGGCGCCGAGCTCGCCGAGCGCATCGACCGGGCGGTTTTCCCCTTCACCCAGGGCGGCGCCCAGATGCACACGATCGCCGCGAAGGCCGTCGCCTTCGGTGAGGCGGCGGCGCCGGCCTTCACGACGTACGCCCATCAAGTGGTCGCCAACGCACGGGCGCTCGCCGAGGGACTGGCGGCCGAGGGCTTCGTGATCACCACAGGCGGCACGGACACCCACCTCATCACCGTGGACACCTCCCCGCTGGGCGTCGAGGGCCGCGTGGCCCGCGGCCGGCTGGCGGCGGCCGGGCTGGTCCTCGACACCTGCGCCCTTCCGTACGGCGAAGAGCGCGGTATTCGGCTGGGCACGGCGGCCGTCACCACGCAGGGAATGGGCGAGGTCGAGATGGCGCGCATCGCCGTCCTCTTTTCGCAAGCCGTGCGGGAAGAGCGCAGAGCGCTGCCGGAAGTACAGGAACTTGTCGGACGATTTCCGCCATATGCCCAGTAGACCTACGTCGTGCAACCATCAACGGGTACTCGAATGTCCTGGAGCATGTGGTCGCGAAGCTAGTGTGTGGGGCTGAGACGGCCGGCGATATCTGTGGGGCAGCCCGTGCGTGAATATCTGCTGACGCTTTGTGTCACGGCGGCAGTGACTTATCTGCTGACCGGGCCGGTGCGGAAGTTCGCCATCGCGATCGGCGCGATGCCGGAGATCCGTGCCCGTGACGTACACCGGGAACCGACACCGCGGCTCGGAGGCATCGCCATGTTCGGCGGTCTGTGCGCGGGTCTGCTGGTCGCGGACAACCTCCAGAACCTCAACGGTGTCTTCGAGCTGTCGAACGAGCCGCGTGCCCTGTTGTCGGGCGCCGCGGTGATCTGGATCATCGGCGTCCTCGACGACAAGTTCGAGCTGGACGCGTTGATCAAGCTGGGCGGTCAGTTCATCGCCGCGGGTGTGATGGTCGCGCAGGGCCTGACGATCCTGTGGCTGCCGATCCCCGGCGTCGGCCCGGTCTCGGTGACGGCCTGGCAGGGCAATCTGCTGACCGTGGCGCTGGTGCTCATCACCATCAACGCGGTGAACTTCGTGGACGGCCTGGACGGCCTGGCGGCCGGCATGGTCTGCATCGCCTCGGCGGCGTTCTTCATGTACGCCTACCGGATCTGGTACGGGTACGGAATCGAGGAGGCGGCGCCGGCCACCCTCTTCGCCGCGATCCTGATGGGCATGTGCCTGGGCTTCCTGCCGCACAACATGCATCCGGCGAGAATCTTCATGGGCGACTCCGGGTCGATGCTCATCGGCCTGGTGCTCGCGGCGGGCGCGGTCTCGGTCACCGGCCAGGTCGACTCGGACGCGCTCAAGCTGTTCACCGGCAGTTCGCGCGAGGCCACGCACGCGATGCTGCCCGTCTTCATCCCGCTGCTGCTGCCGCTGACGATCACCGCCATCCCGATCGCCGATCTGCTCCTCGCGGTGGTGCGGCGCACCTGGCAGGGTCAGTCGCCGTTCGCCGCCGACCGCGGGCACCTGCACCACCGGCTGCTGGAGATCGGCCACTCGCACAGCAGGGCGGTGCTGATCATGTACTTCTGGTCGGCCCTGATCGCCTTCGGCGCCGTCGCCTACTCGGTGCACTCGGCGAGCATGTGGATCGTGCTGGCCATCGTCGCGCTGAGCGCGGTCGGGCTGGTGCTGCTGCTCCTGCCGCGGTTCACCCCGCGCGCCCCGCGCTGGGCAGAGGCGTTCCTGCCGCCGCGCTACCGCAGGCGGCGCAAGGCACTCGCCACGGTGTCCTCCGACGCGTCCTCGCCCCAGAGCGTCCAGGAAGCAGGGGAGATCGCGGAGTCCGGTGAGGAGACGGAAGCTGAGGGGCCTGAGGGGCCGCCGGTGCCGGCGGGCGTCAACGGGGCGACGGCGCTCGGGCACCGACCTCGGTTCCCTCATCGGCCGGGAACCAAGACCCCGCATTGATGATTTGCCGCACCAAGTGCCAATAGCAGACAAAGGGTCGGCCTGTCCTGCACAGAAGGGCAGAGTCACTCTCATGTGTGACAGGCGGCACACTTTCTTGGTAAAGACCTCATCAAATAGTTTGTGATACCGTTCACGAGACCCGGAGACAGAGCCGAAAGACCGTAGTGCGACGGTCTATTGGCCAGAGGTGAGACCTCGGCCCGGGCCTACGCTCGTCCATGACGACACCTACCTGCCCCCCATTAGTAAGCGGAGCTGCCGCCATGCCGTCCAACGACGCCCGGACTCTCCTCCAAGCCGCCGTACCCGCCACTGTCGCCGGCGCGGTCGCCGTTGCCATCAGTGCCGTGGTCGCCGGTGGCAAGGGAGCGCTCGGCGCGATTGTCGGCACCCTGGTGGCCGTCCTGTTCATGGGAATCGGGCTGGTCGTACTCCAGCGAACGGCGAAGTCGTATCCGCAGCTGTTCCAGGCCATGGGGCTTTTGCTCTACACGGCCCAACTGCTGCTGATCTTCGTCCTCATGGCGGTGTTGCAGGACACCACATTGTTCAATCCCAAGGCCTTCGCCATTTCGCTGGTCGCGGCGACGGTTGTGTGGATCGGGGCCCAGGCTCGCGCCTATCTCAAGGCCAAGATCCTCTACGTCGAACCGGACTCCTCCGCCGCTCATCAGAGCAAGAAGTCGGAGTCCTCGTCGTGAGGGGTAGGGCCGGGATAAGTAGTCGTTCGAGACCCTGCTATCGTCCGGTGCCAACTGCGGCACTGCGGGCGCGGGCATCCGAGCTGACGCCTGTTCCATCGCGAGGCTCCATGTCTGAGAGCCGCCCCCACATCCGTTACACCAGTCCAGTGCCGAACCGCGGCTCCTCGCCGCGCCGACACAACGAGGTTGCCGTACCTATGCGCCACGCTGAAGGAGTCCGCGGTGAGTGCTGACCCCCAGATGCTCGCCTTCGACCCGAACTGCCACATCTTTTCCGGCTGTGGGTTCCCGGCGCCGGGGCTTCATACGTTCCTGTACGAGCCCATCGCCACGGTCGCCGGTTTTGAGTTCACGAAGCCGATGCTGCTCGCCCTGTTGGGCACCGTCGTGATCGTCGGATTCTTCTGGGCGGCCTTCAACAAGCCGAAGCTGGTGCCGGGCAAGATCCAGATGATCGGCGAAGCCGGTTACGACTTCGTCCGTCGCGGGATCGTCTACGAGATCATCGGTAAGAAGGACGGTGAGAAGTACGTCCCGCTGATGGTGTCGCTCTTCTTCTTCGTCTGGATTCTGAACGTCTGGTCGATCATTCCGCTCGCCCAGTTCCCGGTGAGCTCGCTGATCGCCTTCCCGGCGGCCCTGGCGCTGATCGTGTACGTCCTGTGGGTCAGCCTGACCTTCAAGAAGCACGGTTTCGTCGGCGGCTGGAAGAACATCACCGGCTACGACAAGTCGCTCGGCTGGATCCTGCCGCTGGTCGTGGTCATCGAGTTCTTCTCGAACCTGCTGATCCGCCCCTTCACCCACGCGGTCCGGCTGTTCGCGAACATGTTCGCCGGCCACCTGCTGATCGTGATGTTCTCGCTGGCGACCTGGTACCTGATGAACGGACTCGGCTTCGTCTACGCCGGCGCCTCGTTCGTGATGGTCATCATGCTGACCGTCTTCGAGCTCTTCATCCAGGCCGTCCAGGCGTATGTCTTCGTGCTCCTGGCCTCCAGCTACATCCAGGGCGCGCTCGCCAAGAGTCACTGAGCCAGCCCCGCCCCCAAGAACCAACAGACGTCCGGTGGCCAACCCCCACCGGTCCGTGAAAGAGAAGGAAGTAACGGCATGTCCGCTGCTCTCGACATCGTCAACCTCGCCGCTGAAGGCTCCGCCAAGACCAACGTGGTGGGCAACGTCGCCTCCATCGGCTACGGCCTTGCGGCGATCGGCCCCGGCGTCGGCGTCGGCATCATCTTCGGTAACGGCACCCAGGCCCTCGCCCGTCAGCCCGAAGCGGCCGGCCTGATCCGTACCAACCAGATCATGGGTTTCGCCTTCTGTGAGGCGCTCGCCCTCATCGGCATCGTCATGGGCTTCGTCTACCAGTAAGCCGGACCGACAGCCCAACCCCTTTCACGGAAGGCACTGATGTGAACGCTCTTAGGCTTGCTGCGGAGGAGCCTCAGAACCCCCTCCTCCCGCATCTCGACGAGCTTGTCATCGGCCTGATCGCCTTCGTCATCGTCTTCGGATTCCTCGCAAAGAAGCTCCTCCCGAACATCAACAATGTTCTGGAAGAGCGTCGCGAGGCGATCGAGGGCGGCATCGAGAAGGCCGATGCGGCCAAGATCGAAGCCGAAAGCGTGCTCGAGCAGTACAAGGCTCAGCTCGCCGAGGCCCGCCACGAGGCCGCCCGCATGCGCCAGGAAGCACTGGAGCAGGGCACTGCGCTGAAGGAAGAACTCCGCGCAGAGGGCCAGCGCCAGCGCGATGAGATCGTCGCCGCCGGCCACACGCAGATCGAAGCCGATCGCAAGCAGGCCGCGCACTCGCTGCGTCAGGACGTGGGCAAGCTCGCCACCGACCTGGCCGGCAAGCTCGTCGGCGAGTCCCTTGAGGACCACGCCCGGCAGAGCCGCACCATCGACCGTTTCCTCGGCGAGCTCGAGGAGAAGGCCGAGGCGGCCCGATGACGATGCATGGAGCGAGCCGCGAGGCACTGGCCACCGCACGGACGAGCCTCGACGCGCTGACCGACAACACGTCGGTCGACGCGGCGAAGCTCGCCGACGAGCTGGCAGCCGTAACCGCGCTGCTCCACCGCGAGGTGTCGCTGCGACGGGTCCTCACCGACCCGGCGCAGGCAGGCGAGGCCAAGGCCCAGCTTGCCGGGCGACTGCTGAGCGGGCAGGTGGGCGGCGAGACTGCCGACCTGGTCTCCGGCATGGTCCGGTCCCGCTGGTCGCAGTCGCGTGACCTGGTCGACGCGATCGAGGAGCTGGCGGCCACCGCCGACCTCACCGCGGCGCAGCAGACCGGCGCGCTCGACGACGTGGAGGATGAGGTGTTCCGGTTCGGCCGGATCGTCTCCTCCAACACCGGCCTGCGATCCGCGCTGACCGACAAGTCGGCTTCGATGTCCGCCAAGAGCGAGCTGCTGCGCAGCCTGCTCGGCGGCAAGGCCAACCCGGTAACCGAGCGCCTTGTGGTCCGTCTTGTGGCTCAGCCGCGTGGACGTAGCCTGGAAGCGGGACTCGAATCCCTCTCCAAGCTCGCCGCGGCGCGCCGGGACCGCATGGTCGCCGTCGTCACCTCGGCGGTGCCGCTCACCGATCAGCAGAAGCAGCGCCTCGGCGGTGCACTGGCGAAGCTTTACGGCCGCCAGATGCACCTGAACCTCGAAGTGGACCCCACGGTCCTCGGCGGGATCCAGGTGCAGGTCGGCGACGAGGTCATCAACGGCACCATCGCGGACCGCCTCGAAGAGGCGACCCGCCGCATGGCCGGCTGACCAGCCACCAACTGAACAGCACGCAATACCCGTAGTAGTACCAGCGGCCCGGTTGGGCCGTGCAGAGATTGCAGAAGATTCCTGGGGGTTGAACCCCAGACCCCTTTAGAACCTTCGGGCCCAACAAGGAGAGCAGGGAACCCAGATGGCGGAGCTCACGATCCGGCCGGATGAGATCCGGGACGCACTGGAGAACTTTGTCCAGTCGTACAAGCCGGACGCGGCCTCGCGCGAGGAGGTCGGCACGGTCAGCGCGGCCGGCGACGGCATCGCCAAGATCGAGGGTCTTCCCTCGGCCATGGCGAACGAGCTGCTGAAGTTCGAGGACGGCACCCTCGGTCTCGCCCTCAACCTTGAGGAGCGGGAGATCGGTGCGGTCGTCCTCGGCGAGTTCAGCGGTATCGAGGAGGGCCAGCCGGTGCAGCGCACCGGTGAGGTGCTCTCCGTCGGCGTCGGCGAGGGCTACCTCGGCCGCGTTGTCGACCCGCTCGGCAACCCGATCGACGGCCTCGGCGACATCGCGACCGAAAGCCGCCGCGCACTCGAGCTGCAGGCGCCTGGCGTCATGGTCCGTAAGTCGGTGCACGAGCCGATGCAGACCGGCTACAAGGCCGTCGACGCGATGGTGCCGATCGGCCGCGGCCAGCGTCAGCTGATCATCGGTGACCGTCAGACCGGCAAGACCGCTCTGGCGATCGACACGATCATCAACCAGCGCGACAACTGGCGCACCGGCGACGTGAACAAGCAGGTTCGCTGCATCTACGTCGCCATCGGCCAGAAGGGCTCCACCATCGCGTCCGTACGCGGTGCGCTGGAGGAGGCGGGCGCGCTCGAGTACACGACGATCGTCGCCGCCCCGGCGTCCGACCCGGCCGGCTTCAAGTACCTCGCCCCGTACACCGGTTCGGCCATCGGCCAGCACTGGATGTACGCAGGCAAGCACGTCCTGATCATTTTCGACGACCTGTCGAAGCAGGCCGACGCCTACCGCGCCGTGTCGCTGCTGCTGCGCCGTCCGCCGGGCCGCGAGGCCTACCCGGGCGACGTCTTCTACTTGCACTCGCGTCTCCTTGAGCGCTGCGCGAAGCTCTCCGACGAGATGGGTGCCGGTTCGATGACCGGTCTGCCGATCGTCGAGACCAAGGCGAACGACGTGTCGGCGTTCATTCCGACCAACGTCATCTCCATCACCGACGGTCAGTGCTTCCTGGAGTCCGACCTGTTCAACGCGGGCCAGCGCCCGGCGCTGAACGTCGGTATCTCGGTCTCGCGTGTCGGTGGCTCCGCCCAGCACAAGGCCATGAAGCAGGTCTCCGGCCGCCTTCGTGTGGACCTCGCCCAGTACCGCGAGCTGGAGGCGTTCGCCGCCTTCGGTTCCGACCTGGACGCGGCCTCCAAGGCTTCGCTGGAGCGCGGCAAGCGCATGGTCGAGCTGCTGAAGCAGCCGCAGTACGCGCCGTTCCCGGTCGAGGAGCAGGTTGTCTCGGTCTGGGCCGGCACCACCGGCAAGATGGACGACGTACCGGTCGAGGACATCCGTCGCTTCGAGGCCGAGCTGCTGGAGTACCTGCGCCGCGAGCGCAAGGAGCTCCTCACCTCGATCGCCGATGGCGGCAAGATGTCCGACGACACGCTGCAGTCCGTGGCCGATGCGATCAAGGCCTTCAAGCAGCAGTTCGAGACCTCGGACGGCAAGCTCCTCGGCGAGGACGCGCCGGCCGTCAACGTCTCCAAGTGACGACGGAAGGGACCTGACTCATGGGAGCGCAGCTCCGGGTCTACAAGCGTCGCATCCGATCCGTCACCGCGACCAAGAAGATCACCAAGGCGATGGAAATGATCGCCGCCTCGCGCATCGTCAAGGCGCAGCGCAAGGTGACGGCGTCGATGCCGTACGCGAACGAGCTCAACCGCGCGGTGACCGCGGTGGCGACCGGCTCGACCACGAAGCACGCCCTGACCACCGAGGTCGAGGCGCCGACCCGCGCCGCGGTGCTGCTCATCACGAGCGACCGCGGTCTGGCCGGCGGCTACTCCTCCAACGCCATCAAGGCGGCGGAGCGGCTCAGGGAGCGGCTCCGTGTCGAGGGCAAGGAAGTCGACTCGTACATCGTCGGCCGCAAGGGTGTCGCCTACTACGGCTTCCGCGAGCGCAAGGTCGCGGAGTCGTGGACCGGCTTCACCGACAGCCCCACTTACGGGGATGCCAAGAATGTGGCCGCACCGCTGATCGAGGCCATCCGGACGGAGACGGCCGAGGGTGGTGTCGACGAGCTGCACATCGTCTTCACGGAATTCGTGTCGATGATGACGCAGAACCCGATCGACAACCGGATGCTGCCGCTTTCACTCGACGCAGTGACATCAGCGGCTTCCGCCGCGGGTGCGGAGGAGAGCAGCACGAAGGGCGAGATCCTTCCGCTGTTCGACTTCGAGCCGTCGGCCGAGGACGTCCTTGACGCCCTTCTGCCGCGCTACGTCGAGAGCCGTATCTACAACGCACTGCTGCAGGCCGCCGCTTCCGAGCACGCCGCCCGTCGTCGTGCGATGAAGTCGGCGACCGACAACGCCGGGGATCTCATCAAGAGCCTCTCCCGGCTAGCCAACGCGGCCCGCCAGGCCGAAATCACCCAGGAAATCAGCGAGATCGTCGGTGGCGCCAGCGCTCTGGCCGACGCGACCGCGGGGAGTGAAAAGTAATGACGACCACTGTTGAGACGGCCACGGCCACGGGCCGCGTCGCCCGGATCATCGGCCCGGTCGTCGACGTGGAGTTCCCCGTCGACGCGATGCCGGAGATCTACAACGCACTGCACGTCGAGGTCGACGACCCGGCCGAGGACGGCGCGCGCAAGCTGCTGACCCTCGAAGTCGCCCAGCACCTGGGTGACGGCGTGGTCCGTGCGATCTCGATGCAGCCCACCGACGGTCTGGTCCGCCAGGCCGCGGTGACCAACACGGGCGCGGGCATCACCGTTCCCGTGGGTGACATCACCAAGGGCAAGGTCTTCAACACCCTTGGCCAGATCCTGAACGACCCGGACGCCGAGGCTCAGATCACTGAGCGCTGGCCGATCCACCGCAAGGCCCCGGCCTTCGACCAGCTCGAGTCCAAGACCGAGATGTTCGAGACCGGCCTGAAGTGCGTCGACCTGCTGACCCCGTACGTCAAGGGCGGCAAGATCGGTCTGTTCGGTGGTGCGGGCGTCGGCAAGACCGTCCTCATCCAGGAAATGATCATGCGTGTGGCGAAGCTGCACGACGGTGTCTCCGTGTTCGCCGGTGTCGGCGAGCGCACCCGTGAGGGCAACGACCTCATCGACGAGATGACCGAGTCGGGCGTCCTGGACAAGACCGCACTGGTCTTCGGCCAGATGGACGAGCCGCCGGGCACCCGTCTTCGGGTCGCGCTTTCCGCCCTGACCATGGCGGAGTACTTCCGCGATGTGCAGAAGCAGGACGTGCTGCTCTTCATCGACAACATCTTCCGCTTCACCCAGGCCGGCTCCGAGGTCTCCACGCTGCTCGGCCGCATGCCGTCCGCAGTGGGTTACCAGCCGACCCTGGCCGACGAGATGGGTGTGCTCCAGGAGCGCATCACCTCGACGCGTGGCCACTCGATCACCTCGATGCAGGCGATCTACGTCCCCGCGGACGACCTGACCGACCCGGCTCCGGCGACCACCTTCGCGCACCTCGACGCGACGACGGTGCTCTCCCGGCCGATCTCGGAGAAGGGCATCTACCCGGCGATCGACCCGCTGGACTCGACGTCCCGCATCCTGGACCCGCGCTACATCACGCAGGACCACTACGACACCGCCATGCGGGTCAAGGGAATCCTGCAGAAGTACAAGGACCTCCAGGACATCATCGCGATTCTCGGCATCGACGAGCTGGGCGAAGAGGACAAGCTTGTTGTCCACCGCGCCCGTCGCGTCGAGCGCTTCCTTTCGCAGAACACGCACGCCGCCAAGCAGTTCACGGGCCTGGATGGTTCGGACGTACCGCTCGACGAGTCGATCGGCGCGTTCAACGCGATCTGCGACGGCGATTACGACCACTTCCCGGAGCAGTCGTTCTTCATGTGCGGTGGCATTGAGGACCTCAAGGCCAACGCCAAGGAGCTCGGCGTCTCCTGAGTCCCCGGACTCGAGGGAGAGGGGTGGGTACGTCCCGCCCCTCTCCGCACGCCCCCTAGAATTGACCCAACACCCGGCCGAACCGCCGGGTGGTGACCCGAGGAGCCACCTTGGCTGCTGAGCTGCACGTCGAGCTGGTCGCGGCGGACCGTAACGTCTGGTCCGGCGAGGCCACCCTGGTTGTCGCGCGCACCACGTCCGGCGACATCGGCGTCATGCCCGGTCACCAGCCGCTTCTCGGTGTGCTGGAATCGGGCCCGGTGACGATCCGTACGAGCGAGGGCGGCACCGTCGTCGCCGCCGTCCATGGCGGTTTCATCTCGTTCGCGGACAACAAGCTCTCGCTGCTCGCCGAGATCGCGGAGCTTGCGGACGAGATCGATGCCCAGCGCGCCGAGCGTGCGCTGGAGCGTGCCAAGTCGGACGACGACGCCGCCGCCGAGCGGCGCGCCGATGTCCGACTGCGCGCGGTGGCGGGGCACTGAGTCCCGCGCCGAGAGATTTGCCCTCAGCCGCGGCCCGTACTGGATAATCCAGAGCGGGTCGCGGCTGAGGCGATGTATCCGAAGTTCTGATTCTGTTACCGGATGAGGCGAGGAGGTCGGTGGAGATGTTCCTCGCTCTGTCCGTGAGCGGCCTGATCGTCGCACTGGTGTTGGTGGGGCTCTTCGTTTTCGGTCTGCGCCGACGGCTGATCCAGCGCTCGGGCGGTACCTTCGACTGCAGCCTGCGCTGGGACACCACCGAGGAGACCGATCTCTCGGGCAAGGGCTGGGTGTACGGCGTCGCCCGCTACAGCGGCGACCGGATCCACTGGTTCCGCGTTTTCTCGTACTCCCCGCGCCCACGCCGTGCTCTTGAGCGTGCGTCCATCGAGGTGCTTTCGCGCCGCTCTCCGGAGGGTGAGGAGGAGCTGGCACTGCTGTCCGACGCCTTCATCCTCGGCTGTTCGCACCGCGGTACGCGCCTTGAGCTGGCAATGAGCGAGGACGCCCTGACCGGCTTCCTCGCCTGGCTGGAGGCCGCGCCTCCCGGCCAGCGCGTCAACGTGGCGTAGTCCCGCGGCCCACCGTCCCGCAGTCCACCACGCACAGCGAAACCGGGGAGACAGTAGCTCGTCTCCCCGGCTTTTCATGCTGTGTGGTGACTACTGCTGTGTGGTGACTACTTCAGACCTTCGTTGATCGCGGTCACCAACTCGCCGTTGGCGGTGTCACCGCTGAACTCCCAGAAGAACGCGCCTCCCAGGCCCTGGTTCTTCGCCCACGTCATCTTGGAGCCGATGGTGGCCGGGGTGTCGTAGCTCCACCAGTCGGTGCCGCAGTGCGCGTACGCCGTGCCCGCGATGGTGCCGTTGGCCGGGCACTTGCCCTTGAGGACCTTGTAGTCCTCGATGCCCGACTCGTACGTGCCCGCCGCGGCGCCGGTCGCCGTGCCGCCCGGCTCCTTCTGCGTCACGCCGGTCCAGCCCCGTCCGTAGAAGCCGATGCCGAGCAGCAGCTTCTTGGCGGGGACGCCCTTCGCCTTGAGCTTGGCTATCGCGTCGGCGGAGTTGAAGCCGGCCTGCGGGATGCCGGCGTACGACGTCAGCGGGGAGTGCGGGGCCGTCGGGCCCTTCGCGGCCCAGGCGCCGAAGAAGTCGTACGTCATCACGTTGTACCAGTCGGAGTACGCGGCCGCTCCGGCGTAGTCGGCGGCGTCGATCTTGCCACCGGCCGAGCCGTCGGCGGTGATGGCGGCGGTGACCAGGTTGTTGGTACCGAACTTGCCGCGCATCGCCTGCATCATGTTCTTGAAGACGGCGGGGCCGCTGGTGTCACAGGACAGACCACACGCGTTGGGGTACTCCCAGTCCAGGTCGATGCCGTCGAAGACATCGGCCCAGCGCGGGTCCTCCACCAGCTTGTGACACGAGTCGGCGAAGGCCGCCGGGTTCTTCATCGCCTCGGCGAAGCCGCCGGACCAGGTCCAGCCGCCGAAGGACCACAGCACCTTGATGTTGGGGTGCTTGGCCTTGAGCTTGCGCAGCTGGTTGAAGTTGCCGCGCAGCGGCTGGTCCCAGGTGTCGGCCTTGCCGTCGACGCTCTGGTCGGCGGTGTACGCCTTGTCGGTCGCCGCGAAGGCGTCACCCATGGTGCACTTGCCACCCTGGACGTTGCCGAACGAGTAGTTGATGTGGGTGATCTTCCCGGCGGAGCCCGAGGTGTCCATGTTCTTCACGTGGTAGTTGCGTCCGTAGATGCCCCACTCGGTGAAGTAACCCAGCTTGACCTGGTCACCCGGGCCCGGGCCCGGGTCGGTGCCCCCGCCGGTGGTCCGCACGGCGCGGGCGCCGCTGACCGGGCCGGTCTGGTCGGCGGTGTCACGCGCCTGGACCGTGTACGAGTAATCGGTGCCCGCGGAGAGCGCGTTGTCCGTGTACGCGGGCGTGGTGACCGTCGCGACCTTGGCGCCGTCACGCAGGACGTCGTAGTTCTTGACACCCTTGTCGTCGGTGGCCGCGGTCCAGGCGAGCTGCGCCGAGGTGTTGGTGATGGCGCTCGCTGACGGGGTGCCGGGTGCGGTCGGCGGGGTGTCGCCGGGCACCGAACCACCGTCGCACGAAGCGCCGTTGAGCTTGCAGCCGCTGGGGGAGCCGGCGCCCTTGCCGTTGAAGCCGAAGCTCGCGGTGGCGCCGGGGGCGATGTTGCCGCCCCAGCTCTTGTTCTTGGCGGTCCAGTGGTTGCCCGAGTTGGTGACATCGGCGTCCCAGGCGGACGTCACGGACGTGCCGGTGGGGAAGTCCCATTCGACGGTCCAGGAGCTGATGGTCGTGGTGCCGGTGTTCTTCACCGTCCACTTGCCCTCGAAGCCGGTGCCCCAGTCGGAGCTCTTGGTGTACGTGGCGGTCGCGGACTCGGCGGCCTCGGCGGGGGAGGCCAGGCCGACCATGGCGGCGAGCGGGACGAGCAGCGCGGTGAGCCCGGCTGTCGCTCTGGATCTCAGACGCATGCGTGGGAGGGGGGATGCAGTACTCAAGGGTGCTCCCGTGAGAGAGGTCCAACAATGACGGAGGTGGGACCTGCGCCGCCGGTGAGCACTTTCTTTGTCATGACAGGCTCACCACTGCGGTGCGGTGAGCGTAAGAAGGTCTGTACCAATCGTCAAGAGGTCTGGACCAGCTGAGTTTGCCGGGCGTTCAGACACCCGACTCCTGAGCGAGCACCGCTGCTTGCACCCGGCTGCGCAGCTCAAGCTTTCCGAGCAGGCGGCTGACGTGGGTCTTCACGGTGGCCTCGGCCATGGTCAGCCGCACGGCGATCTCCGCGTTCGACAGGCCATCGCCGAGGCAGGAGAGTACCTCGCGCTCCCGCCGGGTGAGGGAGTCCAGGGCCGCAGGGCTCGGGGCGTTGGGCGATCGTACGGGCGACGGCGCGGCGAACTCCGCGATCAGCCGCCGGGTGACGGCGGGCGCGATCAGGCCCTCCCCGCGCGCGACGGTACGTACCGCCTCGATCAGATCCTTCGCGTCGGTGTTCTTCAGCAGGAACCCGGAGGCACCCGCGCGCAGCGCCCCGAAGACGTACTCGTCGAGATCGAAGGTGGTCAGCACCAGGACGTCGGCGAGCTGCTCGGCGACCACCTGCCTGGTGGCCGCGACCCCGTCCAGGCGTGGCATCTGCACATCCATCAGGACCAGGTCGGGGCGCAGCTCGCGCGCCAGGAGGACCGCCGCCTCGCCGTCGCGAGCGTGCCGACCAGCAGTGTCGTACGGGGCATGGACCTGCGCAGCAGCTCCATGGAGGCCATCACCACGAGCGGCACCAGGGCCGTCCAGTCCGGCAGCAGGTTCTTGTGCCCCGCGTTGTGCAGCCCCAAGACCCACAGCAGGGCTCCACCGGTCAGGCCGATCACCGACAGGAGTACGTCGTCACGATGGGGGCGGGGGAACCAGGTCACCTCACCATCCAACACGGTGCGTCCGGCCGCGTCCTCCCCGTCCGGGGTGAGCCCGCGGTACATCGAAGGATGCAGTGACGGTTCCTCACTGGCGACGACGCCGCACGGCCGCGCGGGCGACAGGCTTGGAGCGTTAACGGGAGGAGAGCACCGTGATCGTCACGTTGATCGTCATCTGTGAGGTCGGCTTCTGGGTCCTGCTGGCCGGAGGACTGGCCCTGCGGTACGTGGCCAGGATGCCGCGCGCCGGAGCGGCCGTGCTGCTCATGGAACCGCTGCTCGAAGTCGTGCTGCTGGTTGTCACGGCGATCGACCTGAAGAACGGCGCCGAGCCGGACTGGAAGCACGGCCTGGCCGCCGTCTACGTCGGTTTCACGCTGGTCATGGGCCACCGCACCATCAAGTGGATCGATGCCCGGGTCTCGCACCGCTACTTCGGTGGAGCGGCCCCCGTCGCACCGCCGAAGTACGGGATGGCCCGCGCCGTCAACGAGTGGAAGATCGCGGGCCGCTGGGTCCTGGCGGCTGCGATCGCCCTCGGTCTGCTCCAGAGCGCGATCTGGTACGTCGGGGGAGACGGCGACATCGGCTCGCTGCGCACCTGGCAGTACAGGATGCTCGTGCTCGCGGGCATCAACGTGGTCATCGCGGGGGCGTACACGCTGTTCCCGAAGAAGGCCCCGGCGGGCGCGGCCTCTGTCGGGGCCGAGCGCCCCGGCTCCTCCACCAAGCTCTGAGCGAGCGGCCTCAGCGCTCGCCGCCCGGGACCCACAGCACGTCTCCGACCTCCTTGTTGGCCGCACGGGCCAGAATGAACAGGAGGTCGGAGAGCCGGTTGAGGTAGGTGGCGGTCAGCGCGTTCATGACCTCACCGTGCACCTCCATGGCGGCCCAGGTGGAGCGCTCCGCCCGTCGCACCACCGTGCACGCCTGGTGCAGCAGCGCGGCTCCCGGAGTGCCGCCCGGCAGGATGAAGCTGCGCAGCTTCTCCAGCTCCTCCAGGAAGTGGTCGCAGTCCGCCTCCAGCTTGTCGATGTACGACTGCTCGACGCGCAGCGGCGGGTACTTGGGGCTCTCCGCCACCGGGGTCGAGAGGTCCGCTCCCACGTCGAAGAGGTCGTTCTGGACCCGGACGAGGACCTTCACGATCTCCTCGGAGAGCTGCCCCAGGGCGACCGCCGTGCCGATGACGGCATTGGCCTCATTGGCATCGGCGTACGCCGAGATCCGCAGATCGGTCTTGGCGGTGCGGCTCATGTCGCCGAGGGCGGTGGTGCCCTGGTCGCCGGTACGGGTGTAGATGCGCGTCAGATTGACCATGCACCCGAGCGTAGGCGGTGCGGGCCTCGCGCCGGCCCCGCGCAAGACGCGTGTGCCGACCGTCACGCCCACCGGGTCCCCGGCCGGTTCGTCCGGGGTACGGCCGGGGGTCGCGAGGTGACCGAGGTGTCCCGTGAGGCCCTTGTCGTCATGGGCCGCGCAGGGGAACTCCTGAGCGAAAGGGGGCTCAACTATGCGGTACGCAACACCGAATGAGGCGTCCCGGTGTGATGTCCGTCATCTGAGACGTGACGCGCATCTCTTAGCCGCCACACGGCCCCTCACGAGCGCTAACCTCCGCCGAAGAGGCTGAATTGAACAGGCAATGGGGCCAAGGGAATCAAGGGGTACGTCGTGGCCAGGAAGCTCGCCGTCATCGGGGCCGGACTCATGGGGTCCGGAATCGCGCAGGTCTCGGCGCAGGCGGGCTGGGACGTCGTGCTGCGTGACGTCACCGACGCCGCGCTGACCCGCGGCCGGGACGGAATCAGGGCCTCGTACGACAAGTTCGTCGCCAAGGGCAAGCTGGAGGCCGCCGACGCGGACGCCGCGCTCGCCCGCATCACCACGACCACCGACTTCGACGCGGTCGGGGACGCCGACATCGTCGTCGAGGCCGTCTTCGAGAAGCTCGAGGTCAAGCACGAGATCTTCCGGGCGCTCGACAACATCGTCCGCCCGGACACGATTCTCGCGTCCAACACCAGCGCGATCCCGATCACCAAGATCGCGGCCGTGACGGAGCACCCGGAGCGGGTCGTCGGTGCCCACTTCTTCTCGCCCGTACCGATGATGCAGCTTTGCGAGCTGGTGCGCGGGTACAAGACCAGCGACGAAACGATCGCCACCACGCGGGAGTTCGCCGAATCCGTCGGCAAGACCTGCATCGTCGTCAACCGCGATGTCGCCGGCTTCGTCACCACCCGCCTGATCTCGGCGCTCGTCGTCGAGGCCGCCAAGCTCTACGAGTCGGGCGTCGCCTCGGCCGAGGACATCGACATCGCCTGCAAGCTCGGCTTCGGCCATGCCATGGGCCCGCTCGCCACCGCCGACCTGACCGGGGTCGACATCCTGCTCCACGCGACCAGCAACATCTACACGGAGTCGCAGGACGAGAAGTTCGCACCGCCGGAGCTGATGCGCCGGATGGTGGACGCGGGTGACATCGGGCGCAAGAGCGGGCAAGGGTTCTACAAACACTGAGCCGTATCACTCCTCCGGGATCACCCTTAGGAGTGAATTCGGTATCGGTTCGCTTACAGACGGCAACTTCTTTGCCTTCCGGGCAGTCAGTTGCAGTGAGCTCAGCAGAAGTAGAGAAGTGCGAGAAGCGCGAGAAGTCGCGTCGCGCAGCAGAAGTGACGAGAAGTACAGAGCAGTAGAGAAGTTGCGTCCGGTACATACGAGCACCGAGCACTCTTGGGGAGCGCATATGCACATCAGGGGCGACCATGTCGAGCTGGTCGTCGGGGGCCGCCTCGACGTTCGCAGCGCGGCGGACGCCCGGACGGCCCTGCACTCGGCCGTCGACGGCGGCGTCGGCGATCTGGTGCTCGACCTGACCGAGCTGGACTCCTGGGACGCCACTGGTCTGGGCGTCATCATGGGAGCCCACCGGCGGGCCGGACGGGCCGGTCGGCGGCTCGTGCTGCGCGGTGTGCCACCGCAGATGCAGCGCCTGCTGGTGGCCACCCGGCTGCACCGCATCCTCGCCATCGAGGGCGGCATCGTGGCGGAGTCACTGCCTCGCGTGTGACGGGCGTGGTGGGGAGTAATTGTGCGAACGGCGCGTCGCGCACAATCCTCACGAGACTGTGACGTCTAGGACGGGGTGGCACCCCACCCATTCATAGATACTGAGCAAAGGTCTAGGGTTCGGTCGCCTGCTGAATGACGAACCCAAATGCGGCGGGCACCGGACCAGAAGCGACAGCGAGCGTGTGAAAGGCCGGGAGGGGCATCCGCACGCCACGCATCTGGGGGGCTTTGACCATGGACCCGATAATCAGGGGACCGGAAGAGTACGGCCACGAGAACGATCACCTTGGCGAGAGCAGTGCCGGTGACGACGCGCGCCGACCACCGCGAGACGCGCTCACGGCGGACTTCGGGGAGCCGTCACCGACCCTCGTCCGCACCGTCCAGCTCGTTTCGGGCGATCTGATGCTCACCGTCAATCCGGTAGACGGCAGCGAAATAGAGGCCTGCCCGCCCGGCGAGCGCCCGCCCCGCCCGTCCCGGCACGGCGCCGACGACCGCGCCGAGCTGCTGCGCGCGTCCAGGCCGCCGATACCGGCGGGCCCCGACGTGCCCGAGCGCCCGCTCCTGGAGCGCCAGGAGGAGCGTGAGCGGCTCCGACGGCTGCTGGCGCGCGGTCGCTCGGTCCGGCTGACCGGACCGCCCGGATCCGGTCGTACGGCCCTCCTCGACGCGGTCGCCGGCGACTGCGCGGACCTCGCCCCCGATGCCGTCGTACGCCTCAGCGGACACCGTCGTACGCCCGGTGATCTGCTTCACGAGCTCTTCGCCGCCGTCTACAGCGCACCACTGCACCGCCCCGACCGCGCGGAACTGCTCGACCTGGTCCACGACATCGGCGCCGTCGTCGTCCTGGACGACCTGGAGTTCGGCGGAACCTCCCTCGACGAACTCCTCGATGCCACGCCCGAGTGCGCCTTCCTGCTCGCCACCACGCCGGACACCGCCGCGCCCTCGCCCCACGCGCACATCGAGGAGGTTCTCCTCGCCGGCCTCGGCCGCGCCTCCACCGTGGAGCTCCTGGAGCGGGCCGTGGACCGGCCCCTCACGGACGACGAGGCGAACTGGGCGGGCGACCTGTGGTTCGAGTCCGAGGGGCTGCCGCTGCGCTTCGTGCAGGCGGGCGCCCTGCTGGTGCAGCGCGACATGCTGCGCGCCGACCCCAACGCGTTCGACGAGTACGGATACTTCACCGAGCAGCCCGTCGACGCGCCCCTCGACGCGGCGGACGGCCACGACGTGCCGCTGCCGACGCTGGCGGAGGGCGCTGCGCCCGCGCGGCTGCTCGCCTCCCGGCTCAGCGAGTCCGCCCGCGCCACCCTGCGCTTCGCTCTCGCGCTCGGCGGCGAGGTCCCGCACCAGGCACATCTGCCGGCTCTCGTGGGGGACACCCACGCGGATGCCGCGCTCGGCGAGCTGATGAGCTGCGGCCTGCTCTCGCCGGTCGGTGCGCGCCACCGGCTGGCGGCCGGTGTGGCGCTCCAGCTGGAGTCCGCCGGGTACGCCGACGACCTGGCGGAGCGGGCGCACGCCGCGGCCCAGCACTACGCCTGGTGGGCAGGGCATCCCTCGGTCACGCCCGAGCGGGCGGCGACGGAGGCCGACGCGGTCCTGGCGGCGATGACCGCGATGGTGCCCGGCGCCGGGTCCGGGCATCCCAGCGCCGGCGTGCTGCTGGCCCGTACGGCAGCGCCCGCGTTCGCCGCAGGACTCTGCTGGGGCGCGTGGGAGCGGTCCCTGCGAATCGGGCAGGAGGCCGCGCGCATCGCCGGCGAGGTCGCCGAAGAGGCTTACTTCCACCACGAGTTGGGTGTGCTCGCGCTGTGCGCCGGGAGCCTTGACCGGGCCCGCGCCGAGCTGGAGGCCTCCATCGCGCTGCGCGGTGCGCTGGCCGACAGGAGTGGGACCGTCGCCGGCCGCAGGGCGCTCGCCCTGGTCGCCGACCGGTCCGGCGCCCTGGTGCCCGGCGGGCGTACGCCCTCGGGCGAAGAGGTCCCCGCGGCGCGATACGAGGAGTCGGCGTCGCCGCCCGGCGGCGTACCGGCCGCTGTCGTGCCGCTTCTGCTGCCCGCAAGGCCCGAGCGGGCCGCGGTGACGAGTGGCGACAGCACCCTGGTCACCAACCACTCGGGGTCCGCCGGGAGCGGTGGGCGGCGCGGCGTGCTCAATGGCGCGCGGCGCAATGTGGTGGCGGCCGGCGCGGGCGCGCTGCTGGTGGCCGTGCTCGGCACGGTGGTGACGCTCGGGGCGACATCCGGGGGCGAGGGCTCGCCGGACAAGGTCAAGTCGGAGCAGTCGGCCAACGAGGGTGACGGCCAGGACGGCCTGCCGGCCGACGGGCCGACCCAGGGGTCGACCGAACGCCCCGGTGATCCGGGCTTCCCTGCCGCGCCGGGGACCTCCGGCAGTCCCGAGCCGGGCGAGAGTGGTGAAAGAGCGGCGCCCGGTGACCCGTCGACCAGCGGGAAGCCGTCGGACAGCCCGTCGGATCCCTCGACGCCTGGCAAGCCGCCGTCCTCCGGGCCTTCGAAGCCGCCGCCGGGTGGGGGTGGGTCCACGCGGCCGCCGTCGAGTCCGCCGCCGTCCTCGCCCTCCACGCCCCCGACGACGCCGTCGAGTCCGCCGCCGTCCTCGTCCTCCCCGCCTCCTACGACGACCCCTCCGCCGCCGGCCGAGCCGGGTACGTCGGACTCGGCGAGTGCGCCGGTTACGAGTGCGTCGATGAGTAGCAGTGGTGCGCCGGTGAGCAGTGGCGCGTCCGGGGCGGGGTCCGTCATCTAGCGGGTGGTTGCGGGGGCGGGGTGCGGTGGGTGGGTGCGGGTTGCCTGCGGCGCTGCTCCCTACCCGCCGCTTCCTGTAACTGGGGCTCCGCCCCAGACCCCGGTCCTCAAACGCCGGACAGGCTGAAGGGGTGGCCCCGCCCCCCGACCTTGAGTGCCGGACAGGCTGGGGGCTTCGTTACCGGGCGGCCTCGGTTGTTGAGGCCGCCCGGGGGTGAGGGCCGTGGGGGTGGGGTCAGAAGAGCCTGAGCTTGTCGTCCTCGATGCCTCGCATCGCGTTGTAGTCCAGGACCACGCAGCCGATGCCGCGGTCCGTCGCCAGGACGCGTGCCTGCGGCTTGATCTCCTGCGCCGCGAAAACGCCCCGGACGGGCGCCAGATGCGGGTCGCGGTTGAGCAGTTCGAGGTAGCGGGTGAGCTGCTCGACGCCGTCGATGTCGCCGCGCCGCTTCAGCTCGACCGCCACGGTCGCCCCGTCCGCGTCGCGGCACAGGATGTCCACCGGGCCGATGGCCGTGGGGTATTCGCGCCGGATCAAGGAGTAGCCCTCGCCCAGTGTCTCGATCCGGTCCGCGAGCAGCTCCTGAAGGTGCGCTTCCACGCCGTCCTTGATGAGCCCCGGATCCACGCCGAGCTCGTGCGACGTGTCATGAAGGATCTCCTCCATGGTGATGATCAATTTCTCGCCCGCTTTGTTGATCACTGTCCAGACACCGGCGTCGTCCCCGGTGCCCTCCCTGAGTGTGCAGGGCGGTGACATCCAGTTGAGCGGTTTGTACGCCCGGTCGTCCGCGTGAATCGAGACGCTGCCGTCCGCCTTCACCAGGATGAGACGGGGGGCGGAGGGCAGATGGGCGGTGAGCCGGCCCGCGTAGTCCACGGAGCAGCGGGCGATGACGAGACGCATGGTCGGCAACGCTACTCGACGATGGCTCGTCCACGCGATTCGCCCTGTAAGACCCCGTTCGCTACTGGCCGGTTGTGTTCCCAATCTCCTGGTGCGGCGTGTCCTGCGCGCTTACCGTGGAAGCTGGTGGTTGTCGTTCGTGCACTCTGCGTCGCCGACCGCTTTCCCTGCCCGTAAGACTCCATCGCTCCGTGCGGTGGGGTCGCGAGAGGAGAACCCATGTCGCTGGACGTCTCACCGGCACTGTTGGAACAGGCCGAGCGAGGCGAGGTCGACGAAGCCGCATTCGTCGACTGCGTCCGGACTTCCCTGCCTTACGCATGGGAGATGATCAGCTCTCTGGTGGCTCAGCTGAAGGTCGACGGCGGCGAGTTCGCCGACAACCAGACGCCCCCGCCGGACGAGCAGGCACGTGGTCAGCTGCTGCGTGCACTCGCGAGTGACGCGATTCGCGGTGCACTGCAGCGGCACTTCGGCGTACGTCTTGCCTTCCAGAACTGCCACCGCGTAGCGGTGTTCCCGCTGGACGCTTCATCGGACGAGCGGCTCGGCCGCTTCACCTCGATGAGGGGCCAGTTGCTCAACCAGTCTCCGCTGCTGCGGGACTGCTGAGCCTTCGCTGCCGCTCCGCATTGCGGGAGGTGCAACTGATGTCGGAGCGGCAGTGTCCCTCAAGTCCCCTTTCAGGCAGGCCTGTTCCACGCGCCTCCGGGGCGTGTGTGCGCCGCCCGTGCGTGTGCCGACCGGACCTGGCCTCAGGTGAGCAGGGGCAGGACCTCGGCCCCCAGCCTGCGTACGTTCTCCTCGGTCGTCGCCAGATCGCCCGAGCCCTCGACGAGCAGGGCGAAGCGCGTGATGCCCGTGCGCTCCGCGGTGGCCGCCAGTCGGTCCGCGGCCAGCCTGGGCGAGCCCACCGGGTGCAGCCCGCACAGCATCTCCGTATAGGCGACGGGATCGCGCATGGCGCGGTGTCGCCCGTCGACCGTCACATGGGCGTCGAGCCCCTGCTTGAGCCACCCGGGCATCGCCTTCGTCAGCTGCTCCGACGCGTCCGCCGCGCTGTCCCCGATCTGGGCGACACCGGCCGACACATGGGCGGCCCCCGCCACCGCCGCGGGCGAGTGACCGGCGGCCCGCGCGTGCGTACGCCACAGGTTGACCATCTCCGCCTTGTCCTCGTCGCCGCAGTGCATGCCGAGCAGCATCGGCAGTCCGCGCTCGGCGGCCACTCGCACGCTGTTGGGCGAGGTGCAGGCGACGACGACCTCGGGCCCCGAGGGCTTCTCGCGCAGCAGCTCGTCGGCCCTGGGCACCACGGCGACCTCGCGGAACGCGAAACGATCCCCCTGGGCCGAGACACGGGCCTCGCGCAGCCACCGCAGCAGCAGGTCCAGCGACTCCGGGAACCCGTGCTCGTACGCGGAAAGGCCCGATCCGAACACCTCCAGGTCCACCCAGGGACCACCGCGCCCGACGCCGAGCGTGAAGCGTCCGCCGGACGTGAGATGCAGCAGTGCGGCCTGCTCGCCGAGGGTGACGGGGTGCGCGGTCGGCAGGACGCTGACCGCCGTCCCGACGCGGATCCGGCTGGTGCGGCCGAGCAGCAGCGCGGCGAGCGTCACGGCGGACGGACACACGCCGTACGGCACGAAGTGGTGCTCGGCGAGCCAGACCGAATCGAGTCCGGCCTCCTCGGCGACCTCCACCGACCGCACCGCTCGATGCAGCGCCTCCCCCTGGCCCTGGCCCGGAAACTGGGCGGCCAATACGAACGTTCCTACACGCATCGCCTTCTGCCTCCTTACGGCCGACGCGGTCTCCCCCTTACTGGCAACAACGTCTGACACGTGCCAAAGGCACGGCCGGGAGGGAAGTTGTTGCGATTTTCCGCTAAGCCGTCTCCGCGGAGTCTCGCGGTCCGATGCCGTCCTGTGCAGAGCGGCACGCCTCCCCCTGCCGAATGGCCCTAGGCTTGGGGGGAACCAGTCCGATCGGCCCCGTGAGGTTCTACGTGTCCCCGCGCCGCAACCGCCCCAGAGGCGGCGACGAGAAGCCCCCCGAGTTCGACAGCGCTGCGACGGGCGACAGATTCGGGCTGCAGAGCACCGAGTCCTGGCAGGGCGAGCAGTGGTCGCTGCGACATGTGGCCGGTGGTGGCGCGGCGGGCAAGCGCTACCGCTGCCCCGGCTGCGACCAGGAGATTCCGTCCGGGGTCGCGCATCTGGTGGCCTGGTCCGAGTACGGCGGCGTCGACGACCGCAGACACTGGCACAAGGCCTGCTGGAACGCGAAGGACCGCCGCACCTCCCGGGTGCAGCGGTCCCGCAACGCGCCGAAGCACTAGGGGGGTGTCCGGCCGATCTCCGTGGCTTCGCGGGGTCCGGCACGCTCATCCGCGGCCGGCCGGACACCCCCTGGCCGAAGCGCCGGCCGAACCACTCGACGTACTGGACGCAGACGTACTGGATATAGGGGGACCGGCCAGGGGTTATACGTCCCGCTTCTCCAGGGCGAGGAAAGCGCCGCCCAGTGCCAGTACCGCCACTCCCAGCATGATCCACACGGGTTCCCAGCCCGCCGGGCCGGACTCGGAGAGCTCGGCGCCGTAGAGGGCGGCCAGCTGGCTGGGGATCGCGTACTGGAAGAGGGCCTGCTGCACGTCGACGAGCGATTCCGAGAACATGAACATCGCCAGCACCAGCGGGAACAGGAACAGGCCGATCATCACGGTGATCCCGCCGGCGGAGTGCCGCAGCATCGACCCGACCGCGAGTGACACCAGGCCGAGCAGCGCCATGAACAGACCGACGCCCACCGTGGAGCGCAGCCAGACATCGGCGGAGGCGTTCGGGGCGTTCACGATCGCGGTCTGCAACAGGCCCACGACCGTGGTCGATACCGTGGTGATGGCGAAGGACAGCAGGAAGAAGACGATCGCCTTGGCGGTCAGCACGCGGGAGCGGCTGGGGCAGGCCGTCAGGGTGGTTCGGATCATGCCGGTGCCGTACTCCGAGGAGACGGTCAGCACACCGAGCGCGATGATGCAGATGCTGCCGAGCATCGTGCCGACGACGCCGAGCACGAGCGCGGGCTCGCTCACGGGGCCGGAGTCGGTGGTCGAGGACAGGACCAGCGCGATGATCAGGCCGACGCCGAGGACCAGCAGGATCATCACCCCGAGGGTCCACATCGTGGACCGCACGGACCGGATCTTGGTCCACTCGGAGGCGAGCGCGTCGGCGAGGTTCGCCCGGCGCACCGGGATCGGCGAGACGTAGGAAGCGACGCCCTGCTGCTGGTACTGGGGCGGGACCTGCTGGTACGGGGTCGTCATCGGGCGTCCTCGGGGCTGTCGCTCTTGGTCAGGTCCGCGGCGGGCGCTGCCGGGGGAGCGGCCGGCGCCACCGGCGGAGCGGCGGGCGCGGCAGGGGCCGCAGGAGCGGCCTGCGGGGCGGCCTGGGGGGTCGCGTAC
This sequence comes from Streptomyces sp. H27-C3, assembly GCF_030063415.1. GTDB lineage: Bacteria > Actinomycetota > Actinomycetes > Streptomycetales > Streptomycetaceae > Streptomyces. Next base: position 191,636 of record NZ_JASITA010000009.1, read on the forward strand.
GGGTTCGCGCCCGGCGCGGTGCCCGGGGGCCCCGAGATGCCACCGAAGGGCTGCTGGCCGCCGGCCTGGGGCGGCGGCGGGGGGTACCAGCCCTGCTGCGGCGCCGCGATCGGCTCGGGCTGGAAGTGCCCGGGGAGGGGCGGCTGCTGGAAACCGCTCAGCTGGTCGGCCGTCGAGCGGTAGTCGACCGCGCCCTGCGTCATCCGCATGTACGCCTCTTCGAGCGAGGCCTGGTGCGGGGAGAGCTCCCACAGCTGTACGTCGGCCTGGTACGCGAGGTCGCTGATTCGCGGCAACGGCAGCCCGACGACACGCAGCGCCCCGTCCGGCTCCGGGACGACCTGGCCGCCGGCCTCGGCTAGCGCCGACGACAGCTTCTCCCGCTGCTGCGGGTCGGTCTGCGGCGTACGCACCCGGGCGAAGTCCGCGGAGTTGTGCGAGATGAAGTCCTTGACGCTCATGTCGGAGAGCAGCTGGCCGCGCCCGATGACGATGAGGTGCTCGGCGGTGACCGCCATCTCGCTCATCAGGTGGCTGGAGACGAAGACCGTACGGCCCTCGGCGGCCAGCGACTTCATGAGGTTGCGGACCCACAGGATGCCCTCGGGGTCCAGACCGTTGATCGGCTCGTCGAAGAGCAGCACCTGTGGGTCGCCGAGCAGCGCCGCGGCGATGCCCAGGCGCTGCCCCATGCCGAGCGAGAAGCCGTTGGAGCGCCGCTTGGCGACGTCCTGGAGGCCGACGACCCCGAGCACCTCGTCGACCCGGCTCGCCGGGATGCCGGACAGCTGCGCCAGCGAGAGCAGGTGATTGCGCGCGCTGCGCCCGCCGTGCACCGCCTTGGCGTCGAGCAGGGCGCCCACCTGACGAGGAGCGTTGGGCAGCTGACGGAAGGGGTGGCCGCCGATGGTGACATGGCCCGCGGTGGGGTTGTCGAGCCCCAGGATCATGCGCATCGTCGTGGACTTGCCGGAGCCGTTGGGCCCCAGGAAGCCCGTCACCGTGCCCGGCCGGACTTGGAAGGAAAGGTTGTACACGGCCGTCTTGGCGCCGTAGCGCTTCGTCAGGCCGACTGCCTCGATCATTCTGAAGCCCATCGACAGGTCGGGTGTCGGGGCTGTGACCTTGTGGCCGAACGCGCCCCCGTAAGGATTAGGAGGATAACCAGCGGTTGACGGTTCCTGCCAAGCCGGGGACGGGAGTGAACCTGCGAGGGCGGCCAGATCGTCGTGGGCCTCGCGTTGCCCTTCACCGAGATCCAGGGCAAGGACCTCTCGGCCGCCACCGATGTGCGGCTGCTGGTGCGGCTGACGGCCAGGACGGTGGGTCTGGGCACGGAGGTCGCCGACGAGCGGTGGTTCGAGCCGCGGGAGGGCAGTGCGTGCGGCTTCGAGCTCGGGCGCTTCGTGCCGCTGGAGGCCGACGTGGACCGGGACGTGTGGTCCTGGGACGGGGGCGGGACTTCGACGGGCTACTGCGAGTCGGCCGACTCCCAGGAGTCGGGGGTCGGCCCGGGACCGGGGGACGGGCCCGGCCCGGGGAGCGGGATCGGGCCGCAGCCCGGCCCCGCCCCGGGCGTCGGGGAGCCTACGCGTCGCGCTTCTTGAGCAGGACGTACCCGCCGAGCAGGGCTGCCGCCGCCCACAGAGCCATGATCAGCAGGCCGCCCCAAGGGCCGTAGGGGACGTCGTCGTCGAGTGGCGCGACCACTTGCATGATCTTGCTGCCGGCCTGGTCGGGGAGGAACTGGCCGATCTTCTTGGTCGCCGAGACATTGCCCAGGATCGGCGCGAGCAGGAAGAAGAACGGCATCAGGATGCCGAGCGCCAGCGTCGGGCCGCGCAGCATCGCCGCGACGCCCATCGAGATCATCGCGATCAGGGTCATGTAGAGCCCGCCGCCGATCACCGCGCGCAGTACGCCCGGGTCGCCGATGTTCGCCTTCAGATCGCCCAGCATCGCCTGGCCGAGGAAGAACGAGATGAAGCTCGTCACCATGCCGACCAGCAGGGCGAGCGCCGAGGCGACCGCGACCTTGCTGAAAAGGAAGGTGCCGCGCTGCGGAACGGCGGCCAGGGACATCCGGATCATTCCGGTGTTGTATTCGTTGGACACCACCAGCACACCGAAAACGATCATCGCGAGCTGACCGAGACTCGTGCCGGCGAAACTCACGAAGGTCGGATCAAAAGTGAGTTTGTCCTCCGCGCTCAGCCTCTTGAAGTCGTTCTTGGACAGAATGCTGATCAGCACGCCGAGAACGATCGTCACCACTGCGGAGAGACCGAGCGTCCAGACCGTGGACTGGACGGATTTGATCTTCGTCCATTCCGACTTGATTACCTGTGCGGTCGCCATGGTCAGGCCCCCTTCTGCTGCTGCGGGGCCGCGCCCCAGCCGGTTCCCGGCGGTGGTGCGCCGTTCTCCGAGTGCGCGTGGTACTCGACGGACTCCGCGGTCAGCTGCATGAAGGCTTCCTCCAGGGAGGCCCGCTGGGGGCTCAGCTCGTGCAGGACGAGGTGATGCCGGGCGGCGAGCTCACCCAGCTGCTCCGAGGTCGAGCCGTCCACTTCGAGCGTGCCGTTGCCCGCGGTGACCGCGGTGATCCCGGCCTGGTGCAGGACATCGAGCAGCCGCTCCTGCTGCGGGGAGCGCAGGCGTACGTAACTGCGCGAGTTCTCCCGGATGAAGTCGGCCATCGTGGTGTCGGCGAGCAGCTTGCCCTGGCCGATGACGACCAAGTGGTCGGCGGTGAGGGCCATTTCGCTCATCAGGTGCGAGGAGACGAAGACCGTACGGCCCTGGGACGCCAGCGACTTCATGAGGTTGCGGATCCAGTGGATCCCCTCGGGGTCGAGCCCGTTGACCGGCTCGTCGAACATCAGGATCTCGGGATCGCCGAGCAGGGCGCCCGCGATGCCAAGGCGCTGGCCCATGCCGAGCGAGAAGCCCTTGGCGCGCTTCTTGGCGACCTGGGTGAGGCCCACCGTGTCCAGCACCTCGGAGACCCGGCTGTTCGGGATGCCGTTGCTCTGGGCCAGGCACAGCAGGTGGTTGTACGCGCTGCGGCCCCCGTGCATCGCCTTGGCGTCGAGCAGCGCGCCGATGTACTTCAGCGGGTCCTTGAGGTCGGCGTAGTGCTTGCCGTCGATCCGGACGTCACCCGCGGTCGGGTTGTCCAGGCCGAGCAGCATCCGCATGGTGGTCGACTTGCCCGCGCCGTTGGGCCCCAGGAAGCCGGTCACGATGCCCGGACGTACGGTGAAGGAAAGTTGATCGACGGCGATTTTATCGCCGTACCGTTTCGTCAGCCCTGTCAGCTCAATCATGCGGCCACGCTATTGCCCCCGAGGTCGTAAGGGCCCACAAAGCCCCCCGCCACTGGATGGCGGAGGGCTCAGGGACTTCACTCACCGTGTCTGACGGGTACTACCGGGACTGCTGGGCCGGGACACCGCGCGAGATCGGCTCGTCGTCGGCGGGGGTACCGGCGGCGGCGACGGCCGCACCGGTCAGCGTGGCCAGCATCTCGCGGACGTTGGTCAGCTGTGCGTTGATCGAGTCGCGGCGGTTGGTGAGCGCCGCGAGCTCGCGCTCGGACTCGCTGCGGATCCGGTCGGCCTTGGCGTTCGCGTCGGCCACGATGTCCTCGGCCTGGCGCTGCGCGGTCTCCACCGTCTGACGGGCACGGCGCTCCGCGTCCGTACGCAGCTTCTCGGCCTCCAGTCGCAGCTGCTCGGCGCGGTGCTCGATCTCGGCCAGACGCTTCTCGGCCTTGGCCTGACGCGAGGCCAGGTCGCGCTCGGACTGCTCGCGGCGCTTGGCCAGGTTGGTCTCGAAGTCCGCGGCGGCCTGGGCGGCCTTGGCGCGGGTCTCCTCGAAGAGGGCGTCCGCCTCCTCGCGCTTGGACTGCGCGTCCTTCTGCGCCTCGGAGCGCAGGGTCGACGCGTCGCCCTTCGCCTTCTCGACGATCCGTACGCCCTCGTCCTCGGCCTTGGCCTTGCGCTCCGTGGAGAACGATTCCGCGTCGTTGCGCACCTGCTGAGCGGCGGACTCGGCAAGCTCGCGGTGCTGCTCGGCGGCGCGGCGGGCCTCCTCACGAAGGTCCTTCGCCTCCTCCTCGGCGAGGCGGAGGATCTTCTCGACGCGCGCACCGAGACCGGCGTACGAAGGCTCGGCCTCGCTTACCTGGGCCTGGGCGTTCTGCGTTTCGAGGTGGAGCTCCTCGATGCGCTTTTCCAGAGCAGTGATACGGGCCAGAGCACTGTCACGGTCGGAGAGCAGCTTGGCAATGCGGTCGTCCACCTGACCGCGGTCGTAACCACGCCGCACCTGCTCGAAGCCGTAGGGGGAGGCGGAAGTGTCGCTCATGGGGTTCCTGTCGAATGAGACCGGTGAGGTGATAGGGGGAATCCTAGGGGCCCAAGCGGCGTGTCACCGAGCCAATGCCCATTTGATCTGGAGAATGACACCCCTTTTGAGTGGCTAACTGTCGGACCGCTTGCCACCCGGAAGGATGAACTCCCTCGTCAGGCACGGAAGAAGCACAACACCCCCTAGCTTTCGGAAGGCTTGCCACCCGAACGTGTTCCGCCGGCCGCCGCACCCGCCTTGACGCCCCCGGTGCCGCCGCCGGCCCCGGACTTGCCGCCCGCGGTGGGGGCCTCGAATGACTCCAACGCCTCAAGTACGTCCTGGACACGGGAGATTTCCGCCTGAATGTCCTCGCGGCGGCGTACCAGCACATCGAGTTCGCGTCGGCCGTCCTCGACCATCTGCTTCGCCTCGGCCTCGGCCTCCGCGTGCACCCGCTCGGCCTCCCGCACCAGCTCGGCCTTCTTCTGCGCGGCTTCTTTCAGCAGATGCTCGGCCTTCTTCACCGCGGAGATCCGGACCGTGCTCGCCTCGGAATTGGCATCGGCCATCAGCTCCTTGGCCTTCTCCTGGGCCTCGGCCTGCTGCTCGGTCGCCGCCTTCACCAGCTTGTCGACCCGCTCGCCGGCCGTCCGCATCTGCTCGGAGGTCTCCCGGCGGGCCCGGTCGTGCAGCTCCTCGATCTCGGTCTCCACCCGGGTGCGCAGCTCCTCCGCGCGCTCCCTTATGGCGGTCGCGTCCCTTCGGGCACCGACCAGCAGCTCGTCGGCGTCCGTACGGGCCTTCTCCACCAGGGAGTTGCCCTCGATCGTCGACTCCGTCACCAGGCGGTCGGCCTCAGTGCGGGCCGCGCCGACCATGATGTCGGCCTGCTCCTCCGCCTGGGTCGCGGCGACCAGCGCCTCTTCCTGCGCCTTCGCGATCAGCTGGTCGGCCTGCTCGGCCGCGTCCGCGCGACGCTTGGACGCCGCCTCGCGCGCCGCGTCGAGCAGCCGGTCCGACTCGGTGCGCGCCTCCGCGCGCATGCGCTCGGCCCCGGCCTCCGCGTCCGCCCCGAGACGCTCCGAATCGGCCCTGATCCGCTCGGCCGCCTGCTGGGCGGAGCCCACCGTCTCGGCGGCCTCCGCGCGCAGCCGCTCGGCCTCGCCCGCCGCCTCGGAGATGAGCTGATCGGCCTGCGTCGCCGCGTCGCCGCGCCGCTTGTCGGCGGCCTGCCGCGCCTCGTCCAGCAACCGCTCGTTCTCGGCACGCGCCTCGGCGCGCAGCCGCTCGGCCTCCGCCTCGCCGTCCACCCTGATCTGCTCGGCCTCGGAACGGATCCGGGTCGCGTCCTGCCCGGCCGCCGTCAGCGCCTGCACGGCCTCGGCCGCCATGCGCTCGGCCTCGTTCCTCGCCTCGCCGACCAGCCGGTCGGCCTGCGTGGCGGCGTCTCCACGGATGCGGTTGGCGTCCTCGCGGGCCTCGGCGCGCGAACGGGCCGCGTCCTGGTCGGCCGACGCCAGCGAGTCCGACGCCTCCGTACGCATCCGCTGCGCCTGCTCGGCGGAGTCCGAGCGCAGCCGCTCCGACTCCTGGATGGCCTCCGCGACGGTCCGCTCGGCGAGCGCCTTCGCGGCGTCCGTCTCCTCCTGCGCCTGACTGCGCACCCGGCCCGCGTCCTCGGCGGCCCGCTCCCGCTCGGCGTACGCGTCGGAGCGGACCCTGTCCGCCTCCTCCTGCGCCTCCGTCCTCGTACGCTCCGCCGCGTGCTCGGCGGCCGAGCGCAGCCCGGTGACGTCCTGCTCGGCCTGTTCGTGCAGCCCGGCCACCGCGTCCCGCACCTGCTGCGCGGTCTGCTCGGCCGCGGCGACCAGCTCGGTCGCCCGGTAGTCCGACTCCTGGACCAGGCGCTGCGCCTCGGTCTGCGCCTCCTCGACCCGCTTGCGAGCGGACGCCAGAAGCTCTTCGCTCTGCTCGCGGGCCTGGGTACGCTCGCGCTCGGCCTCGTCGCGGGCGGCGGCCAGCGTCTCCTCGGCCTCCCGGCGGCGTCTCGCGGCCTCCTCCTGGGCGGCGGCCAGCTCCTCGGCGGCCTCGGCCCCGACGCGCTCCGCTGCGGTCGCGGCCTCGGCGCGCATCCGGTTGGCGCTCTCCTGCGCCTCGGACTTGAGCCGCTCCGCCTCGTTCGCGGCCTCGCTGCGCAGCCGTACGGCGACGGCTTCGCCCTCGGCGCGGGACTGCGCGGCATCGGCCGCGGCCTCGTCACGCAGCCGCTCGGCCTCCGTCTCGGCCTGCGCCTGGAGCGTACGCACGCGCTCGGCGGCATCGGAGCGCAGCCGCTCGATCTCCGCCTCCGCCTCGCGACGGATCCGTTCGGCCTCGCCGCGGGCCTCGCCCAGCGCCTCCTCGGCGGAGGCGACGCGCTGCTCGGCCCCGGTGTGCAGCCGGGTCAGCTCGTCGGCGGCCTCGGCCCGGCGGGCCTCGATGCCACGCTCGGCCTCCTCGCGCAGGGCGCGGGCGGCCTCCTGGGCCTCGGCCGTGGTGAGCTCGGCCTGCTCCTCGGTCTCGGCGCGCAGCCGCTCCGCCTCGGCGCGGGTGCGCTCCAGGGTCTCCTCGGCCTGCTTGCGCAGCGTGGTGGCGCGCTCGATCGCCTCGCCGCGGACCCGCTCGCTCTCGGTCGACGCGGCGGTGCGCAGCTCGTCGGAGTCGGCCTTCGCCTCGGTCAGCAGCTCCTCGGCGGTCCTGGCCGCCTCCTCGATCTGCTGGACGGCCTCCCGGCGGGCCTCGCCGCGGATCCGCTCGCCCTCGGCGACCGCCTCGGCCCGCAGCTGCTCGGCCTCGCCGCGCAGCCTGCGCGCCTCCTCCTGCAGTTCGACCGTCCTGGCCCGGTACTCCTTGGTGTCGTCCTTGGCCGCGCCCTTGAGCTGGTCGGCCTGCTCGGCCGCGTCGCCGCGTAGCCGGTCGATCTCGGCCTCCGCCTCGCGGCGGATCCGCTCGGCCTCCTCGGAGGCCTTGCGGGTGGTCTCCTTGGCGTCGTCGGACGCCTTGGTCAGGACCTCTTCGGCGGTACGGGCGGCCTTGGCGAGCTGGGCCGCGGAGTCCTCGGCGACCAGTGCACGGGCCTTGTCGCCTGCCTCGGCGACCAGCCGCTCGGCCTCCGCGCGGGAGTCGGCCAGCGACTGCTCGGCCTCCGCCTTGAGCGCCTCGGCGTCCTTGGTGGCCTCCCCGACCAGCCGGGCGATCTCGGACTTGGCCGTACGGGTGCGCTGCTCGTTGACGGACTCGACGGTCGTCAGCTGCTTGGCCGCGGAGTCCCTGGCCTCGGTGACGACCTTATCGGCCTCGGCGCGGGCCTCGCGCAGCGCCGTCTCGGCCGCCTGCATCCGCTGCTCGGCGGTGCGGCTCAGCTCGGCGGCCTGCCTGCGGGCCTGGTCGGACTCGGTGGTCGTGGACGTACGCAGCTGCTCGGCGTGGGAGGCCGCCTCCTGCGCCTGGTTGGACGCGGCGGTCAGCAGCCGCTCGGCGTCCTTGCGGGCGCGCAGCAGAATCGCTTCGGCCTCGCTGCGGGAATTCTCGGCCTCCGAGACCAGCCGCTGGCGGGCCTCCTCGGCGACGCGCTCGGTCTCCGCCCTGGCCGCGGCCAGCGCCTGATCGGCCTCGGCCCGCGACTCCTCCAGGAGACGACGGGCCTGCGACTCGGTGCGGGCGCGCAGCTGCTCGGCCCACGCCACGTTCTCGTTGACGTGCGACTCGACGGTCTGGCGGCGCTCCGCCAGCTCCTGGTCGAGGCGCTGGCGGCGGGTGACGGCCTCGGTGTGCAACTCGGCCTGGAGCCTGGCCTGGTGCTCCGCGTGCTCCTGCAGGATCCGCTGCGTCTGCGCCCGGGCGTCGCGCAACTCGCGCTCCGCGTCGGTGCGCAGCTGGTCGGCCTGGGTCTGGGCATTACGAAGCAGCTGCTCGGCCTGGTAGCCGATGTCCGCCGCGTCGTAGGCAGGGCGGGACGCGAGGTTGCGGCGCGCCTCGTGGAGCTTGGCGCGCAACACCTCGACCTGGTAGCCGAGGTCCTCGGCGTGCTGAACGGCCTTCTCCCGATCGGTCTTCAGCCGTTCCATTTCGGCTTCGAACCGCGAAAGATGGTCGTCAGGCTCGTGGCGTTCGTAGCCCCGCACTGCGCGGTCCCATCCGTCCCCTGGTCGCAACTCATGTGAACAAGCACCACCCTGACATCGGGCGGCCCCCGGGGGAATGGTGTCAGATCAACAGTGAGGCATGAGTCACAGGCCCCGACCCGGCCCCGGCCCGGAAGGGCCCACTCTACCGGCCTGGAAATCCCGGGGTCAGTGCTCCGTGGTGACTGGAGGGGCAGAAGTGACCAGTTCGGTCAGTACACCGTGGCAGTCCTTGGGGTGCAGGAACGTGATGCGCGACCCCATGGAGCCGATGCGGGGCTCGTCGTAGAGGACCCGTACACCCTTGTCCCGTACCGCCTGGGCGTCACCGTCGACGTCCTCGGTCCCGAAGGCGATGTGGTGCACGCCCTCACCGTTCTTGGCCAGCCACTTTCCCACCGCGGAGTCCTCCCGAGTGGGTTCGAGGAGCTGAAGGTACGAGGCGCCGCCGTCCGAGGTTTCGTTGATCTTGAGCATGGCCTCCCGGACGCCCTGCTCCTCGTTGACCTCGGTGTGGAACACCTCGAAGCCGTAAGTGGCCCGGTAGAACTCGACGGTCTTGTCGAGGTCGAAACAGGCGATCCCGATGTGATCGATTCGCGTCAGCATGGGTCCAGTGCAGCGCCTCGGAGGGTGGTTACGCAACGTGCGCGCGATCACACTCGCTGCCCGGTGACCCGGCCCGTACCGCTCAGTACATTGAGGTAAACCCTCGTTCACTCCTCACCATCCAAGGGGCCGTGCCTCATGCCTGGAACGAACCGCACCACCTCCGTCATCGTTGCCGGTGCCCGTACGCCCATGGGCCGCCTGCTCGGTTCCCTCAAAACCTTCTCCGGCGCGGATCTCGGCGGGTTCGCCATCAAGGCGGCGCTCGACCGGGCCGGGATCGGCGGCGACCAGGTCCAGTACGTGATCATGGGCCAGGTGCTGCAGGCCGGCGCCGGGCAGATCCCCGCCCGGCAGGCCGCCGCCAAGGCCGGCATTCCCATGAATGTCCCGGCGCTGACCGTGAACAAGGTCTGTCTTTCCGGTCTCGACGCCATCGCGCTGGCCGACCAGCTGATCCGCGCCGGTGAGTTCGATGTGGTCGTCGCGGGTGGTCAGGAGTCCATGACCAACGCGCCCCACCTGCTGCCCAAGTCCCGTGAGGGCTTCAAGTACGGCGCGATCGAGATGCTCGACTCCATGGCGTACGACGGCCTGACCGACTCCTTCGACGGCGTCGCCATGGGCGAGTCCACGGAGAAGCACAACACCCGGCTCGGGATCGCCCGCGGGCCGCAGGACGAGTTCGCCGCGCTCTCGCACCAGCGGGCCGCCGCCGCACAGAAGAACGGGCTCTTCGAGGCTGAGATCACCCCGATCGAGATTCCGCAGCGCAAGGGTGACCCTGTGCTGTTCTCCAAGGACGAGGGGATCCGGCCCGAGACGACGGCCGAGTCGCTCGGGAAGCTCAGGCCCGCCTTCGCCAAGGACGGGACCATCACCGCGGGGACCGCCTCGCAGATCTCCGACGGCGCTGCGGCCGTCGTGGTCATGAGCAAGGCCAAGGCCCAGGAGCTCGGCCTGGAGTGGATCGCGGAGATCGGCGCCCACGGCAACGTGGCCGGGCCGGACAACTCGCTCCAGTCGCAGCCCTCCAACGCGATCGCGCACGCGCTGGGCAAGGAGGGTCTTGGCGTTGAGGATCTTGATCTGATCGAGATCAACGAGGCGTTCGCTGCGGTCGCCGTGCAGTCAATGAAGGACCTCGGGGTATCCCCGGAAAAGGTGAATGTCAACGGCGGCGCGATTGCCCTGGGGCACCCGATCGGCATGTCCGGCGCGCGTGTGGTGCTGCATCTGGCGCTTGAGCTCAAGCGGCGTGGCGGCGGCGTGGGTGCGGCGGCGCTGTGCGGTGGCGGCGGGCAGGGCGATGCGCTGATCCTTCGGGTTTCGGGGAAGTAGGCCCTCGGTCCGTTGGATTGGTTGCCGTTTGTGGTGTGTGCGGGCGTGTGTGCGGTGCGCGTCCTGAGAGAGCGGAGTGGTGATGCAGGACGTCCCCGAGCTGGTGGCTCAGGCACGAGAGGGCCGACCGCGGGCGGTGGCCCGGCTGATCTCGCTGGTCGAGGGGGCGTCTCCGCAGCTCCGTGAGGTGATGGCCGCGTTGGCGCCGCTCTCCGGTCATGCGTACGTCGTCGGGCTCACCGGGTCGCCCGGAGTCGGCAAGTCGACTTCCACCTCGGCGCTGGTGTCGGCGTACCGGCGGGCCGGGAAGCGGGTCGGGGTGCTCGCTGTCGACCCGTCCTCGCCGTTCAGCGGGGGTGCGCTGCTCGGGGACCGGGTGCGGATGTCGGAGCACTCCTCGGATCCCGGTGTCTATATCCGGTCGATGGCGACCCGGGGGCACCTGGGCGGGCTCTCCTGGGCGGCTCCGCAGGCCATTCGGGTGCTTGATGCGGCCGGGTGCGACGTGGTGATCGTGGAGACGGTGGGGGTCGGGCAGTCGGAGGTGGAGATCGCCTCCCAGGCCGATACGTCTGTTGTGCTGCTCGCGCCGGGGATGGGAGACGGGATTCAAGCGGCGAAGGCCGGGATTCTGGAGATCGGTGATGTGTACGTGGTCAACAAGGCCGACCGGGACGGGGCGGATGCCACGGCCCGGGAGCTCAACCACATGCTCGGGCTCGGGGAGGCCCGGGGGCCCGGAGACTGGCGGCCACCGATTGTGAAGACGGTGGCCGCCCGGGGCGAAGGTATCGACGAGGTTGTCGAGGCGCTGGAGAAGCACCGGGCCTGGATGGAAGAGCGGGGCGTCCTGGGGGAGCGGCGGGCCCGGCGGGCCGCCTACGAGGTCGAGACCATCGCGGTCACCGCGCTGCGGGAGCGGATCGCGGATCTGCGGGGCGATCGGCGGCTCGGGGCGCTCGCTTCGCGGATCGTGGCGGGGGAGCTTGATCCTTACGCTGCCGCGGATGAGTTGGTTGCTGGGCTTACCGAGGGGTGACGGTGGGTGCGGTGCGGTGCGGTGCGGTGCGGGGGTGCGGTGCGGTGCGGGTGCGTGAGTGCCGGTGTGTGCGTGCGGGTGCGTGACGTTCCGGGGGCGGCGTTCGGGACTGCATGATTTAGGCGCACTGCGGGGTCATCGAAGTCCCTGACGGGGAGTAGGCCCACAAATCACGCTTTACGTCCCGAACACCACCCCCTCCACGTCCCGCCCCCTCGCGTGGTGTGTGGCGAGGCGACGGGGCGTGCCGGGGGTGGTGTTCGGGACGCGCGTGGTGTGTGGGTGTCAGTCGTCCGAGTCGTCGTTGTCGTCGTCCGTGTCGGGCTGGTCGTGGGTGACCTTGGCCGTCTTCGCGTCCACGTTCAGCTCGTGCCACTTGCCGTCCTTGCCCTTGATCTCGGCTTCCCAGGACAGCTTTCCGTCGTCGTCCAGGTCGATCGACTTGAGGGTGCCGGGGCGGGCCTTCAGCGCTGCCGCGGCGGCCTCGTTCACGTTGATCGCTGAGCTCTTCGGGGCGTGGTCGTCGTCTGCGTCCGTGTGCGTGCCGGTCACCTTGGACGTCTTCGCGTTCACGTCCACCTCGTGCCACTTGCCGTCCTTGCCGTAGACGTCCATCTCCCAGGTGGCGGTCTTGGACTCGTCGTCGTCATCGTTGTGCTGGTCGAGTTCGGCGCTCGTGATCGTGCCGGGGGTCTTTTCGAGCGTTGCCGTTGCTGCCTTGTCGAGTGCTGTCGTCGTTTCCGCCTTTGCCTTGGTGGGGGTGGTCCGGGCCGTGGCGGTGGTGGTGTCCGTTCCTGCGAATGCTGTGGCCGTTCCGCCTGCGATCAGGGCGGTGGTGGCTACCGTGGCGATCAGGATGTTGCGCTTCATGCGTCCTCCCCGGAGTCGTTGTCCGTTGCGATGTGGACCAACTTGCCCGAGTGATGCTGAAGAGGACCTGAAGCCGCCTGAAGGGCTCTTCAGGTTCCATTTGCGAACCTGTGCACATGCGCTTGTTGATCGTGGAGGACGAAAGGCGCCTCGCGGCGTCCCTGGCCAAGGGGCTCACCGCCGAGGGCTTCGCCGTGGATGTGGTGCACGACGGCCTCGAAGGGCTGCACCGGGCCGGGGAGGGCGCGTACGACCTGGTCCTGCTCGACATCATGCTGCCCGGCATGAACGGGTACCGGGTCTGTGGCGCCCTGCGTGCCGCCGGGAACGACGTGCCGATCCTGATGCTGACCGCCAAGGACGGGGAGTACGACGAGGCGGAGGGGCTCGATACCGGTGCCGATGACTATTTGACCAAGCCGTTCTCGTACGTGGTGCTTGTGGCCCGGGTCAAGGCGTTGCTGCGGCGGCGTGGGGGCGGGGGCTCGCCGGTGCTGAGCGTGGGGGATCTGCGGATGGACACCGCTGCCCGGCGCGTGCACCGGGGTGAGGAGGAGGTGGTGCTCACCGTCAAGGAGTTCTCCGTGCTGGAGCAGCTCGCTGTGCGGGCCGGCGACGTGGTGAGCAAGGCCGAGATCCTGGAGCACGTCTGGGACTTCGCGTACGACGGCGATCCGAACATCATCGAGGTGTACGTGAGCGCTCTGCGGCGCAAGTTGGGGGCCGAACGGATTCAGACGGTGCGCGGCGCCGGGTACCGGCTGGTGGCGGGATGAGGCGGCTCTTCGGGTCCGTACGGGCTCGGGCGGCGATCGGGGCGACGCTGGTCGTCGCGGTGGCCCTGGTGGCCGCCGGGCTTGCCCTGCTGTGGGTGCTGCGGGCCAATCTGACCGATCAGACCGATCTCCAGGCCGAGGTGGGGGCGCAGGACGTGGCCTCCCAGGTGGCGCTGGGGAAGGCGTTCAAGGACCTGGATCTGCCCGACGACCGGGTCGTTCAGGTCGTGAGCGACGGCGGTCGGGTTCTTGCGGTGAGTGAGGATCTGGAGAGTGTGGAAGGGGCCGGGAGTTCGCAGGTACGCGTCGGGGGCGCGGAGCCGGTTGAGGACGACGGTGAGGATGATCCCGGGCGCGGTGAAGTCTCCGACGACGAACCGAAGTTGTCGGGTGGGAGCGCGGTGGTGGACGGGGAGCATGCCGACTACCGGTTCGCCGCTGTCGAGGCGACCACGCCCCAGGGGCAGACCGTGACGGCGTATGCGGGCGCTCCGCGGTCCGCCGAGCAGGGCGCTGTGGGTTCGGTGACGGACGCCATGCTGATCGGGCTGCCCGCGATGCTCGTCGTCGTCGGCGGCGTCACCTGGCTGGTGACCCGGCGCGCGCTGCGGCCCGTGGAGGGCATTCGCAAGGAGATGTCCGCGATCACGGCATCGGAGGATCTGTCCCGGCGGGTCCCGGAGCCGGACGCGCACGACGAGGTGGCGCGGCTGGCCCGTACCACCAATGAGACCCTCGGGGCGCTCGAAGCGTCCGTGGAGCGGCAGCGCAGGTTCGTCGCGGATGCCTCGCACGAGCTGCGCAGTCCGATCGCCTCACTGCGGACGCAGCTGGAAGTGGGCTCCGCGCACCCGGAGTTGCTGGATGTGGAGGGCGCCGTGAGGGACACCGTGCGGCTCCAGGCGGTGGCCGCCGATCTGCTGCTGCTCGCCCGGCTGGACGCGGGAGAGCGGCCGGGGCGGGCCCATGTCGATGTGGGCCTGCTGGTGCGCGAGGAGGTTTCCCAGCGCTCCGACCGGCTGCCGGTGATGGTGAAGGTGACGGACGGGCTGGAAGTGGCCGGTTCGCGCGGGCAGTTGGCGCGGGTGCTTGGGAATCTCCTGGACAACGCGCAGCGGCACGCCAGAGGGTCGGTCGATGTGTGGGTGCACGGTGACCTTGGGGATGTGCTGCTGAGGGTCGCCGACGACGGTGCGGGGATTCCGGCGGCGGAGCGTGAGCGGGTCTTCGAGCGGTTCGTGCGGCTCGATGACGCGCGCAGCCGCGACGAGGGGGGCGCGGGACTCGGTCTCGCGATCGCCCGCGATGTCGCGCTCAGGCACGGCGGCACCCTGACGGTGAGTGAAGGAGAGCGCGGCGGTGCTCTCTTCGCTCTGCGACTGCCTGCTGCCTAGACCTTGCCGCGGCTGCCGCGCAGGTGCTCCACGACCGGGGTGAGCGAGGTGCTGAGCTCGGCGAGGGCCTCGGGGGGGAGGAGACCGATGAAGTGCTTGCGCACGGACTCCACGTGGTGCGGAGCGACCTGCTTCATGGTGTCGCCGCCCTGGTCGGTGAGCACGGCGTACAGGCCGCGCCGGTCGGACTCGCAGTTCTCCCTGCGGACCAGTCCGGCCTTCTCCATGCGGGTGATCTGGTGCGAGAGCCGGCTCTTGGACTGCAGGGTGGCGGCGGCGAGGTCGCTCATCCGCATCCGTCGATCGTCCGACTCGGAGAGATTGACCAGGATCTCGTAGTCGTTCATGGTCAGCCCGAAGGGCTGTAGGTCTTTTTCGAGTTGGTAGGTCAGCAGCCTGCTGGCATCCAGATAGGTACGCCAGGCGCACTGCTCGGTATCGGTCAGCCAGGGGTCGGCCGTCTCGGTCTCCATGTATGGATTCTACCTAAGAAGTTGAATTCTGGACTAAGTCGGAAGGTGTGATGCCAAGCACCCGAATGGGCGTGCAGGCGTTCGACGTCACACTCTGCAGACTACCGCTCACAGGCCGAAGCGACGCTGGAGGTCCCCCAGCTGACCGGGAAGCCGCTGCGAACCGCCCGGTTGTCCCTGGCCGGAACCGTGCCCCCCGGGCACGCCCGCCTGGTCCGGAACCCCGCCGACCGCCTGCTCCGCCATGAGCAGTTCCGTCGACTGGAGCAGCACGGTTCCCGCGCCCACGAACTCGAACTGGTGCTCCTCGCCCGACGAACCGCCGAGGCCGGTGAGTGTCCGGATCCCGCCCATGACCCCCGTCATATAGCCGTGGTCGTAGTGGTGGCAGGGCGACGGACAGTCCGCCCAGCCCACGAGAGCCTGCGGGTCCACCCGGATCGGCGGCTCCATGAAGACGACCGGGCCGTTGGAGGCCGCCACGAACTTGCCGGTGCCGATCAGGGTGAGGAAGCCGGGCACGATCGACTGCTTGAGGGCGAGCGTCGGCTCGTAGGCCAGGAGATTGCCCGAGCGGATGGTGAGATTGCCGTTGTCGAGGTCGAAGGAATTGACGTCGAAGGCGCGGTCGGCGAGCAGCATCTTGCCCTGGCCCTCCGCCACCACCCAGTCGCTCGCGTGCAGCGGGGAGTGGAAGCTGGTCCGCAGCAGGCGGTCGAAGCGGCCGTGGCCGATGCCGTTGAACTCGATCCGCCCGTAGTAGGCGATCATCTTCCCCTTCTGCAGGAACCACTGGCCCCCCTTGAGCTCCACGCAGAAGGTGTACGGAGTGACGTTGTCGTCGGACGGGAGGGTGCGCGGGTCGAGGGCGACGGGGCCCCCGGGCGTGGTGGTCACAGCTTCTCCTCCGAGGCCTGTACGTACACCGCGCCGTTGCCGGACAGCTCCAGCTGGAACGCCTCGCCCGAGCCGCGGCCGACCATGTCCCGCCAGCCGAGTGCGGTGGAGAGCTTGTTGCGTACGTCGCCGTGGTGCGCGACGTACGCCTGCGGGTCGACGTGGACCGGGCGCTGGGGTGTGATCGGCAGTTCGATCACCCCGCCGTGCGCCATCACGGCGACCGCGCCGTGTCCCTTGAGCGTCGTGGTGAACAGGCCCTGGCCGGACACCTGGCCGCGCACCATGCCCATGACCCCGCCCTGCGAGCCCATGAACATCGTGCCCTGGGTGAGGGCGCCGTCGAAGGCCAGCAGGCGGTCCGCCTCGACGTAGAGGGTGTCGCCCGCCAGGTTGATCACCTGGATGTGGTGACCGCCGTGACCGAACAGCACGGTGCCCGAGCCCTCGACCGTCATGAGCGGGGTCGCCTCGTTGGCCACCCGGCGGCCGATCATGGACATCACGCCGCCCTGGCCGCCGCTGATGTTGGGCGTGAAGGACACCTCGCCCTGGTAGGCGAGCATCGCGCCGCGCTGGCTGAACATCTTCTGGCCGGGCGCGACCTGCGCCTCGACCACCTTGGAGTTGATCTCGCGGAAGGGCATTTCAGACGTCGCCCCCGATGGTGTTGCGCTCGCTGGGCTGCACGTAGACGAGTCCCTCGCCCTCGAAGCGGATCTGGAAGGCCTCGCCGGAGCCCTCGCCGATGAAGGTCCGGAAGTTCACCCCGGACTGGAAGTGCTGCTGGAGGTTGCCGGTGTGCGCGACGTACGCGCCGGGGTCAACCTGGAGCGGATACTGGGCGGAGACGCGCAGCACGACCGCCGGGCCGGCCGATATGATCGCGGCCTGGCCGGTGCCCTCGACGGTCGTCGTGAACAGGCCGTTGCCGGTCGCGCCGCCGCGCAGCCCGGTGAAGCTGGTGCCGGTGCGCAGGCCCGCGTCCGTGCAGAGCAGGTTGCTGGACTCGACGAACAGCTTCTCGCCCCGCAGCGACACGAGGTTGATCTCACTGGCACGGTCGGCAAAATAACAGGTCCCGTGCCCCTTGGCCTCCATGACGGTCATCTGCTCGCCGGTGAGTCGGCGGGTGACCATGCCACGCATGCCCTCACCGCCGCCGGACATCTTTTTGAACGCCACCTGGCCGTCGTACGCGACCATCGAGCCGTTCTTCGCCTTGACGGCATCGCCTGTCATGTCGACGGCGAGCACCTTGCTGCCTTGCAGTCGGAACTGAGCCACAAGGGTGACGTTATCCGTCCTTAGCGCCCCGGCACAGTGGCCCACAGCACGATGTGTACCCGGAGTCGTCCCCGACCCCCCTGGCAAAGGCCGGGGAAAGAGGGCTGCCACAATGGGGCGAGCTTGTGCGTACATTCACAAGATCGACCGTTCCCACGACGATGAAGGTGCCTCTCCGTGGACATCAAGACCGCCGGCGCTCTCCACCGGCTCCGCCTCGTCTCCCTCCCGGAGGCGCTCTCGTTCCCCGCGCTGCTGATCTTCGGGTCGCTGCTCAGCCGGGTCTCGGACATCGACCTGGTGATGCCGCTCGGGATCCTGCACGCCGCGCTGTTCATGCTGTACCTCGTGCTGCTCGCGGATGTCTGGTACCGGGCGAAGTGGCCGGTCGCCCGCGTCGCTCTGTTCGTTGTCCTCGCCGTGCTGCCGTTCGGCGGCCTGTACGGCGAGAAGCTCCTCAAGCGTGACGAGGAGGCGGGTGTCATCGCCGCCCGCGCCCGCAAGGAAGGCACGGTGACCACCGCATGATCGTCGCCTTCTCCGTCTCGCCGCTGGGCGTGGGCGAGGACGTCGGGGAGTACGTCGCCGACGCCGTCCGCGTGGTCCGCGAATCCGGCCTGCCCAACCGCACCGACGCGATGTTCACTTCGATCGAGGGTGAGTGGGACGAGGTGATGGACGTCGTCAAGCGCGCCGTCGCAGCGGTCGAGGCCCGCTCCCCGCGCGTCTCCCTGGTCCTGAAGGCCGACATCAGACCCGGTGTCACCGACGGCCTCACGTCGAAGGTCGAAACGGTGGAGCGTCACCTCGCGGAGTGACTGACATCGAGTGAACCCCCTGGCCCCGGTGGCCAGGGGTTTTCTTGTGCCCGGGGGCCGGGAACGCCGAGAGTTCGACGCTGACGTCCGGTCACGGGGACGCCCAGTCGGCCGTACTCAAGTCGACACGCCGAGTGATCTCCACTTTTCTGGGCTTATCGATCTCAATCGATCAGCTTGGAGGCACCGTGCGGTCGGAGGGCTACGACTACGACACCCACAGCCGGCTCGCCGGGCCGTTGACGGAATCGGGCACCGCCGCCTATCGGGTGCAGTACCGGAGTCTGCTCTCGCAGGAGCCGCACCGAATACGGGCCGTCCTGCTGATGACTCTGGCGCCGCTGCTCTCGGCGGTCCTGCTGGCCTATCTGGTCTGGCCCTCGCACTGGACCGAGCGCGAGGGCGGCGACCGCTGGCTGGTGCATCTGGACGCCGTGATGCTCGCGTCCATCGGATTGATCATGTTCTTCATGCTGGTCAACGTGGTGTCGATCGCCCACGCCACGATGGTCGCCAGGGACCCGATACCGGTGACGCCCGAGGAGGGCACCCGGGTCGCGTTCCTCACGACGTACGTCCCGTGCAAGGAACCGCTCGCCATGGTGCGGGCCACCCTCGAAGGCGCGGTCGCCCTGCGGCACAACGGGCCGCTGGACATCTGGCTGCTCGACGAGGGCGACGACGAGCAGGCCAAGGCGCTCTGCGCCGAACTGGGCGTACGCCACTTCACCCGCAGCGGCGTCCCGGAGTGGAACCGCAAGAAGGGCCCGCACCGGGCGAAGACCAAGCACGGCAACTACAACGCCTGGCTCGCCATGCACGGCGACGACTACGACTTCTTCGCCTCCGTCGACACCGACCATGTTCCGCTCCCCAACTTCCTGGAGCGGATGCTCGGTTACTTCCGCGACGCGGACATCGCCTTCGTCGTCGGGCCGCAGGTGTACGGGAACTACACGTCCTGCGTCACCAAGGCGGCCGAGAGCCAGCAGTTCCTCTTCCACGCGCTGATCCAGCGCGCGGGCAACCGCTACGGCGCTCCGATGTTCGTCGGCACCAACAACGTCGTACGCATCTCCGCGCTCAAGCAGGTCGGCGGCCTGTACGACTCGATCACCGAGGACATGGCCACCGGCTTCGAGCTGCACCGCAGGAAGAACCCGAGGACCGGTCGTTTCTGGCGGTCCGTCTACACCCCGGACGTCCTTGCCGTCGGTGAGGGGCCGGCCTCCTGGACCGACTTCTTCACCCAGCAGCTGCGCTGGTCGCGCGGTACCTACGAGACGCTGTTCAAGCAGTACTGGAAGGCGCCCTTCCGGGTGCCGCCGGGCCGGCTCCTCACGTACACGCTGATGCTCGTCTACTACCCGATGACCGCCGTCAACTGGCTGCTCGGCATCCTGAGTTGCGTCCTGTTCCTGTGGTTCGGTGCTTCCGGCACCCAGGTCTCCTCCGCGATGTGGCTGATGCTCTACAGCGACGCGGCGGCCCTTCAGATCGGGCTCTACCTGTGGAACCGGCGCCACAATGTCTCGCCGCACGAGCCGGAGGGCTCGGGCGGGCTCGCGGGCATGGCGATGTCCGCGCTCTGCGCGCCGATCTACGCCAAGTCGCTGGGCTCGGCGGTGCTGCGCACCCGGGGCAGGTTCGTCGTCACGCCCAAGGGCGGGCAGGCGAGCCCGGACCGGCTGCTGACCTTCCGCATCCATCTCTTCTGGGCCGCGGTGCTGGTCAGTTCGCTGGTCGCCTCCTTCTACCTCGGCCACACCCATGCGGCGATGCGCACCTGGGCCGTACTGGCGCTGGTCATCGCGCTGTCGCCGGTCGCGGTGTGGACCTGGACCACGAGGCGGGAGCGCAGCCGCGTCAAGGCGGTGGCCAGAGCCGCCGCCGGGGTGACGGGCAGCGACAGTGCGACGGGCGAGGAGCAGGAGCCCGCCTTCGCCACGACCACAGGAGGGAACTGACGTGACGGGCTACCGGCCGACGAAGAAGTTCAAGAAGGTACTGCTCGGCAGTGGCGCGGTCGTGGTCCTCGCGGGACTCAACGCACCGGCGGCCGTCACCTTCGCCGAGGAGAAGTACCACGCGTACAAGATCGACCAGCCGGGCTACAAGGCCCAGTACGGCGCCTGGGACACCGTGGGCATCCCGGACGAGTACCGTACGAACGCGATCCACGCGGCCCTGCTCAACAGCGGCAAGGTGCTCATCATCGCGGGCTCCGGGAACAACGAGAAGAAGTTCGACGAGGGCTCCTTCGACACCGTGCTGTGGGACCCGAAGGACAACTCCTTCAAGCTGGTGCCGACCCCCGAGGACTTCTTCTGCGCCGGGCACTCCCAACTCCCGGACGGGCGGCTCCTCGTGGCCGGCGGCACCGCGCGCTACGAGGTGCTCGACGGGACGGTCACCCGGGCCGGCGGCGGCATGCGGGTCAAGAACGAGAACCCGGACAAGCCCATCACGTTCAAGAAGGGCACCCGCTTCCGCTCGCCCTCCGGCGTCACCTACGTCTCGAAGTTCGCCGTGACGGTGCCCAAGGCCAAGCGCGACTTCAAGATCTCGTACGCCAAGAGCGGGCGCATGCTGCCCTGGAAGACCTCCGTCACCGCGGCCGAGTCACGGGTCTTCGTGGAGGCGGTCAA
Source organism: Streptomyces sp. H27-C3 (assembly GCF_030063415.1). GTDB lineage: Bacteria > Actinomycetota > Actinomycetes > Streptomycetales > Streptomycetaceae > Streptomyces. Next base: position 212,307 of record NZ_JASITA010000009.1, read on the forward strand.
GGACGGGAAGCACGCGGTCACCGAGAAGGCCGCGCAGTACGAGATCGAGGGGCTGAAGGGCGAGGACGCCGACAACGCGTACGGTCTCGCCGAAAAGATCACCATGGACAAGCAGGACTTCCAGGGGATCAAGGCGGCGTACGAGTTCGACCCGAAGGCCGAGAAGTACATTCCCGTCGACCCGATGAAGGAGGCCCGCTGGTATCCGACGCTGGTCACCCTTGCGGACGGCAGGGTGCTCGCGGTCTCCGGCCTCGACGACGTCGGCGCGATCGTCACCGGCGACAACGAGTACTACGACCCGAAGACGAAGAAGTGGTCCAAGGCGCCCTTCCGGTACTTCCCCACCTACCCCGCGCTGTTCCTCACCAAGGGCGGCAAGCTCTTCTACTCCGGGTCGAACGCCGGATACGGGCCCGCGGACAAGGGGCGTGAGCCCGGCCTGTGGGACCTGGAGACCAACACCTTCAAGAAGGTCGGCGGGCTCGCGGACCTGGATCAGACCGAGACCTCGGCCTCGCTCGTGCTGCCGCCCGCGCAGGACCAGAAGGTGATGATCCTGGGAGGCGGTGGCGTCGGTGAGTCGGACAAGGCGACCGGCCGCACGGCGATCGTGGACCTCAAGGAGGACAGCCCGGCCTTCAAAACCGGACCCGAACTCCCGCAGGGCACGAGGTACTTGAACAGCGTGATCATGCCCGACGATTCGGTCTTCACGAGTGGCGGCTCGGCGGACTACCGGGGGCGCGGCGCCAGCAACATCCTCAAGGCGCAGTTCTACGACCCCAGGACGAACGCGTTCCGGGATGCGGCCGAGCCGACGGTGGGGCGCAACTACCACTCCGAGGCGCTGCTGCTGCCCGACGGGCGGGTCGTCACCTTCGGCTCCGACTCGCTCTTCGGCGACAGGGACAACACCAAGCTCGGCAAGTTCGAGCAGCGGATGGAGATCTACACGCCGCCGTACCTCTTCAAGGACAAGGCGGAGCGCCCGGCGCTGCAGGACGGGCCACGCACGCCGGACGCGCAGAGCCGCGTGACGTACCGGACCGCGCATCCCGAGCGGATCGAGCGGGCCAGGCTGATGCGGCCGAGCGCGGTCACGCACACCACGGATGTCGAGCAGCGCTCGATCGAGCTGGGCGTGACCAAGGGGAAGGGCGAGGTGACGCTGGCGGTGCCGGGGGACAAGTCGCTGGTGCCGCCCGGGTCGTACATGCTCTTCGTCACGGACGCGGAGGGGACGCCGTCCGAGGCGAAGTGGATCCACGTGGAGTAGGTGGGGGAGGGGGCGGGCGTGGAGG